>CP073276.1:2555512-3833268 GCA_038561985.1 Petrimonas sulfuriphila
GCAGGAAATTAGTAAATTGAAAGAGATCGTAGCCCAGTTTGTCGGCGACAGTGAAGAGATCGACGTAAAACCGTTAGGAGCAGGTCACATTAACGATTCATACAAGGTGAAAGCTGGCGAGAAAGAGTATGTGCTACAGCGTATTAATCATTCTATTTTTAAGAACGTACCGAAACTGCAAAGCAATATTCTGCGCGTAACGATGCATATCCGCCAGAAACTGATGGATGCCGGGGTGAACGATATCGACCGTAAGGTGTTGACTCTCGTTCCCACACCCGGCGGAAAACTTTTTTACCAAGATGCAGAGGGTTCTTACTGGCGGATGATGGATTTTATCCGGGATAGCAAAAGTTACGATGAGATAAATCCTGAATTGGCTTACAGGGCCGGACTCGCTTTTGGCGAATTTCAGAAAATGCTGGCTGACCTGCCGGGTGATCCATTGTTTGAAACCATTCCGAATTTTCACAACATTGAATCGAGACTGGAAACGTTCAGGGATTCGGTTAGAGCAAATAAAGTGGGCCGTTTGGTAGAGGTACAGGATCTTGTTAGTGAACTGGAGGCCCGTGCCGATGAAATGTGCAAAGCAGAAAGAATGCACCGGGAAGGGAAATTGATCAAGCGTACCAACCATTGTGATACCAAAGTGAACAATATCCTTTTCGATAAGAACGACCAGGTGTTGTGTGTGGTGGATTTAGATACGGTTATGCCGGGCTATGTATTGTCCGATTTTGGAGATTTTATCCGTACAGGGGCAAATAAAGGTGCTGAAGATGATCAGGATTTAGACAATGTTTCGCTTGATCTGGCCATCTTTGAAGGATATACTAAAGGTTATCTGGAGAATGCTGCTTCTTTCCTTACTGAGGTGGAAATAGAAAACCTTGCTTTCGGCGCCAAGTTATTGACCTATATGCAAACTGTACGTTTTCTGACCGACTATATCGATGGCGATACTTATTACAAAATTGCTTACGGAAACCACAACCTGGTGCGTTCAAAAGCTCAGTTTAAGTTTTTACAGAGCCTTGAACAGAATTTCGATATGATGCAGGAGATTGTGTTAAGTACGGCGGAAAAATATAGATAAAAAACAGCACGGTTTATACGGGAAAATAAATAATGTAAAAAAAGAGCAGTGTGAAGAAAAAATCACTATCTTTGCACCGCTTTATTTTTAGGTAAAAAAAGTGGCAAAGTTCAGCTTATACAATATTCCTTTAAAGAATCTTTCTCAGGGAAAACATACTTATGAGTATGAGTTAGATAGAAAGTTTTTTGAGGCGATTGACGGTGATGAGGTAAAAAAAGGCAATGTCAATGTGGTGTTGACTGTCAAAAAAACTTCATCCACGTATGAGTTTAATTTCGATTTAAAAGGTATTGTTCAAGTGCCTTGTAACCGTTGTCTGGATGACCTGGACCAGGAGATTGATTCTCAAAACCGCTTAGTGGTGAAACTCGGGAAAGAATATTCGGAAGAGAGTGATGAGGTGGTTATTATTCCTGAAGATGAAGGGGAGATCAATATAGCGTGGTTTCTGTATGAGTTTGTGGCGTTGAATATTCCGATAAAGCATGTTCACGAACCGGGTAAATGCAACAAGACCATGTCCACCAAACTTCGTAAGCACCGGGCAGTAAGCAGAGATGACGAAGATGACGGTGGTGATATTCCGGACGAAGAAACTGAGTTTGCCGATGAAGAAGAAATAACAGAAAACATCGATCCAAGATGGGAAGGCCTAAAAGGATTGAATTTGGAATAACTTAAAATATAAACGTTAATAAATAAATATACAAAATGGCACATCCAAAACGAAGACAGTCGTCTGCAAGACAAGGAAAAAGAAGATCGCACGACCATGCCAAAATGCCAACTATGGCCATCTGCCCTAATTGCGGAGCATGGCATATCTATCACACTGTTTGTGGTGAGTGCGGGTACTACAGAGGAAAATTGGCAATTGAAAAAGAAGTTGCGGTATAAACTCATTCATTCGTAATAAGCAAAACCCTGAATAACCTTGTTTTTCGGGGTTTTTTTACAATAAAATCAGGATAATGAAGAACTTAAACGCGGTTATTACAGGAGTTGCAGCAGCTGTCCCCGATTATATACTTACCAATGAGGAGCTATCGAGAATGGTAGATACTTCCGACGAGTGGATCATGACTCGTGTGGGAATTAAAGAGAGAAGAATTTTAAAAGGAGAAGAACAGGGAATATCTGTTTTAGGGACAAAAGCAGTAAAGGAACTGCTTGAGAAAACCCACACCAAACCCGAAGAGGTTGATGGTGTGATTTTTGCTACAACAACGCCTGACCATCCCTTCCCATCCGCGGCATCTATCGTTGCTGAAAACAACGGGATAAAAAACGCTTTTTGTTTCGATATGGAAGTGGCTTGCTCGGGGTTTGTATATGGCCTTGAAGTATGTAACGGATTTATCAAGACCGGGAAATACAAAAAAGTTATCCTGATTGCCGGTGATAAAATGTCGGCTGTAACAAACTATACCGACAGGGCTACTTGTCCCCTTTTTGGGGATGCTGCCGGAGCCGTTATGATTGAACCAACGGAAGAAAACTTGGGTATTGTCGATACAATTCTTCGTTCCGATGGTGCAGGTTACGCCCCGCTACAAATGAAAGCCGGTGGAAGTAAGTATCCCGCCACTCACGAAACAGTGGATAACAATGAACATACCGTATATCAGGAAGGAAAAGTCGTATTTAAGTATGCCGTATCCAACATGGCACAGGTCTCGCTCGACATTATGGAGCGTAATAACCTCACTCACGAAGATCTGGATTGGTTTGTGCCTCACCAGGCCAATATCCGCATTATCGATGCCGCCGTGGCTCGCGCCGGAGTTGCCCCCGAAAAAGTAATGATAAATATCGAACGTTATGGCAATACCAGTGCCGGAACCATTCCGCTTTGCTTATGGGAATGGGAGCGCAACCTCCGCAAGGGCGACAACATTATCCTCACCGCGTTCGGAGCAGGCTTCTCTTGGGGAAGTGTCTACCTGAAATGGGGGTACGATGGCAACAAGCAGAAATAATTCACGGACGTTTATTGTGTTCAATCCACAAAAGGTCCGCTACATTATACCCGATATCCTGAGCTATCTTTAAGTATTTGCTTTTTATATCATCCGGGATGCTTGTTTCCCGGGACAGGATCCACAGATACTTTAAACTAGCTCCGGCGACCAATGCGTAGGTATAGTCCGGATCAATGGCAATGACGTTGTAACCCGAGTAAAATGGGCCAAAGAACGACACCTTCAGCATTGCCACATCCTCGGTTGCTACAAATTTTGCTTTTCCCACCGCTTGTTTCCATTCTTCTTTTTTTGTGTGGTACCCTTTATTGTCAACTTTAATGGTTCCGTCGGCATTCAAAGAATATTCAGCAGTGGTGTTGTCCAGGTCTTTCTCGTATTTAAAATCCAGCCTGGCAATCTCGTACCATTTACCAAGATATTTCTCTTTGTCAAAAGGTCTGACGGCAACAGCTCCCTTAGGGAGGGTGGAACAGGAAAAAAATGCGGACATAATGCCAATTACAGTTAGAGATAAGAATAATTGTCTTTTTTTCATTGATTTAAAAAGCTGTGGCCTTGTCAATTCAACGCCAAATGTTTTTTATACCCTTCCACAAATATAGCAGATAGCGGCCTTGCCGGGCAAATATATTCGCAGGCACCGCATCCGATGCACTTGTCTTTGTTCACTACGGGTACAAGCCGCAAATCAACCGTATTTGCGTCCGGCTGACCGGCCGGCGAAAGATAGCTTGCGCCGCTATCGCGGTACTCACGGGTAATGGCATCGGTAGGGCAGATACGCCAGCACCCGTCGCAGTTTACATCATCCTTCACCACGATGCAGTTCTCGCGTACATAAACGGCGTGTCCCATTGCCACTTTGGTCTTATCTCCTTTTGAAAGTTTTGTGATGGCGTCGGTAGGGCAAACATCTGAACAAACAGTGCAGTCGGTACGGCAATAACCGCGTTCAAAAGAGAGAGTAGGCTGCATAACCGCCGTCCATCCATATTCATTAACCGATGGACGGATAATCTTATCGGGACATTGATTGACGCACAGCAGACAAGCCGTACATTTATCGTTGAGGTTGTCGTGACTTAACGACCCGGGAGGAGAAACAGGTATGGAGCGTTTATACCGGTCTTTACGAACGGCAGGAAATTTAATCATGCTTCTCTTTTTTTCTTGAGCCTTTAGCCCGGTTGCGCTAGCGACCATCAGAAGTGAAGTTATGAAAAACTGTCTGCGGGAATTGTTCTCCGAAGAGACACCGACAATCTCCAACGGCTGTTTTTTAGCCGCCTTTTTTATTGAATAGGTCATGCTGCCGTCTTTGCACGATTCAATACAGTTGAAGCAAGTAACACAACGCGTGTAATCGATGGTGTGATTTTTAAAGTCGATGCACGATGCTTTGCAATCTCTGGAGCACCTGCCGCACATGGTGCAGGAGGTTTTATCGATGCGGAGTTTCAGGATGGAGCACTTACTGAGGTAACCGAGAATAGTACCTACCGGACAGAAGGTATTGCAGTAAGTTCGTCCGCTTCTCCATGCCAGAAATCCGATGATCAATAGCGTGAGTGAGGCCAGCACCAACGAGAAAATGCTCTTTATCCAGATTTCGGTAGGGGCAAATGTATAATGCTGAACTCCCAACACCTTTGCAAAAAGATTGTTAACAGCTCCGTAAACCGGACTAACTAATTCGGTAACCATCCGGCCGTATGCTCCGTAAGGATCCAGAATAGCCGAAACAATACCGATTCCGGCAACAACCCCTACAATAAAAACGGCGAGAACTACTATTCTCAGCACCGTTTTTGCAGCGGAAAAACTGTAGCGGCGTGTTTTTTTCGACTTTATTCTTCTGGCGAAGTAAGAAACAATATCCTGATATACTCCTGTAGGACAAATAACTGAGCAGTAAATACGTCCGAAAACCAGAGTGAGCACAGCAAGCACGACCAGTACAACTACATTGAGTGCTAACAGGGCCGGGATAAATTGAAATTCGGCTAAAAAAGCAAAATTCTTGTGCAATACGCCCGAGATATCGAGAAACAGCAGGGAAATAACAATAAAACAGGCTATTGCCAAAGCAATTCTCATTTTCTTTAACATGGTATCAGGTAGTTTTTAGTTGTTGAACAAGATTATCGATTTTCAATAAATCGGTGGGGATTTTTATGTTCTGTGGACAAGTAGGTTCACATTCACCGCAATTGATACAATGGTTTGCCTGTTCCAGTTCGGGAATAGTGCGGTTGTAATCTACCAGGAATGCCCTGGAAGCACGTTCGAATTCAGCATCACGTTGCCCTTCGAGATCAGGAAGGTTACTGTCCCAGGTCGCCTTGTTGTAATAAAGCAAGATTCCGGGAATATCAACCCCATACGGACAAGGAACGCAATATTTGCAATCCGTACACGGTATGATTTTGTAGGTGCGGATAATTTCCGCTGCTTTTGCCAACATGTCTTTCTGCTTATCGGTGACCGGAACAAGGGGAGAATAGGTTTTTATGTTTTCCTGTAAATGTTCCATTAACGTCATACCGCTTAACACTACCATTACCTGTGGATGTGAACCCACAAACCGGAAAGCCCACTGTGCAGGCGTATCGCCAGGACGTTCTTCCTGCATCATTTCCGATACGGCACGGCTTACTTTTGCCAAACGGCTTCCCAGTAACGGCTCCATGATCATAACAGGAATATTTCGTTCCACCAGCCTGTTGTACATGTATTCCGCAGGAACACGGCCGTATTTCCAGTCGAAGTAATTCATCTGGATCATCACGAAATCCCAGTCCACAGGCTCTGCAAGCACCTTGTCAAAAAGAGGCTGATCACCGTGAAAAGACCATCCCAGATTCCGGATGCGTCCTTCTTTCTTTTCATTCAGCAGAAAGTCCAGCATCCCCCATTCTTTGTAAATACGTTCGTACATGACATCGCTGCTTAAGCTGTGCAGGTGATAGTAATCAAAATAATCTACCTGAAGTTTCTCCAATTGTTTGTGATACGTGGCAATGGCATCCTCTCTCGATTTCACACTGCCCGGCAATTTTGTTGCCAGGTAAAAGCTGTTGCGGGGGTATTTTTTCAGGAGTTTACCGGTAACAATTTCCGATTCTCCCTGATGATACATCCATGCGGTGTCAAAATAGTTTATGCCATGTGCTATGGCGTAATCCACCAATTGTCCTGCTTTTTCTTCATCGATGAATTTTCTTATCCCTTCGGGTGTTTCTCGTTCCACGGTAGGATAACGCATCGTACCAAAACCGAGAAGCGAAATCTTGTCACCCGTTTTAGACAAGGCTGTATATGTCATTTTGTCGGTAGGAATATTGGTCAAATCCGGAACGGGTTGGCTCTTGTCGGTTTTTTTTGTGCAGCCGCCCAAATATAGGCTTGCCGGAATAACCGCAGCACCCAATCCCATGTATTTCAAAGCTGTTCTTCGCGAAATTTTTTGTTTTCCGTCATTTTCTTTCATAGCATACATGTTTTGTAGTATCTGACAAAAATAGTAAAATTCTTGCAAGATTAATTGTGGACAATATCAATTTTTTCTTTTTTTATTTTAATAAAAAAATAGTGTTGCACATTTTATAGTTATCGGACAATGGCCGGTATTATCGCTACTTTTTTTATTATCTTTGGATCAATATTTTCAAGTGGATGGTATTAAATAGATGCATCTTGCCTTTCTGCCTGACAGGATAGGGTTGTTGCGTTGCATATACATCCTTTTAATCGGTTGTGGGGGGCGGATATAAATTTTAAAAAAAGCTAATGAGAAAGGTATTGGTTGATTTATCAGCCCTGAATAATATATACAGTGGGTTTGGACAGATAGCGTTGACTTACGGCAAATATTTTGAGAATAATTATAAAAAAGGAACTGCTCGTTATTCTCTTACATTGCTGGTTCCTGACGATATGATGGGCAAGTTTGGCAACGAGGTCAACTACCTCTCATCATCCAAACGACTCAAAAGACGATTCCCATTTTTATTTCCAAAGTTTGATGTTTGGCATTCGACACATCAGTTAAGCAAGTTCAGACCTTTCTATTCTGGTACAAAACAGATACTGACATTCCATGATCTGAACTATCTGTACGAAAGAAAAGGATTTAGCCGATACAGAAAACACCGTCAAATCCAGGGGAAAATAGACCGGGCAAATCAACTGGTTTGTATTTCTCACTTTACCAAAGAAGAAGTAGAGAGAAATCTGAACCTTAACGGAAAGAAATGCAGCGTGATTTACAATTACGTAGAGCCTTTTAATGAAAGTATGGCCTCTAAACCCAGTATCGATATTAAAATGCCTTTTTTCTTCTCTATTGGCGCTTTGCGGAAAAAGAAAAACTTCCACGTCTTGCTTGATTTAATGAAGTTATATCCTGGAAAACATCTTTATATCGCGGGTACGGAAGCCAAAAAAAAGAAAAAAAATGCATATGCCCTAATGATGAAAGAACGCATCAAAAATGAGGGGATAACGAATGTTACCTTGCTTGGTGGAATTCTGCATAAGGAAAAAATATGGATGTATAAGAACTGCGAGGCTTTTCTTTTTCCTTCGTTGTTTGAAGGCTTTGGGTTGCCAGTAATTGAAGCCATGCAGTTTGGAAAACCGGTGTTCTCTTCAGCGGAAACAAGCCTGAAAGAAATAGGTGGAAAGTTTGCTTATTTCTGGGATCATTTTGATGCATACTCCATGAAATCTCTAATAGATAATAACTTGGAGGAATTTTATAACGACAGAGAATGGATACGGAAAGAAAAACAATATGCGGAATCATTTTCGACTAACAACCATTTCGAAGAGTATGAAAAGCTATATGAGTCCATATGAAATTGATCTGGTTTATCTGTGGGTCGATGGTGGCGACCCGGAATGGTTGGCCAAGAAAAGAGAATATTTAGAGAATAAAACCAGCTTGAATATCGAGGCCACTTCAAAGGCGCGTGTCGCCGACAATGATGAATTAAGATATTCACTACGTTCTGCAGAGAAATATGTTCCCTGGATCCGGAAAGTTTTTATCGTTACCGATGAGCAAAAGCCTAAATGGCTGAATCTGAAAAACGAAAAGGTGGAAGTTATAGATATCCGTGCGCTTATTCCGCCCGAAGCCTTGCCATGTTACAACTCGGTAATCATTGAACATTATTTATATAAAATTCCCGGCTTATCGGAACATTTTCTTTACGCTAACGACGATATGTTTTTCAATGCTAAAATAGGTCCTGAATTCTTTTTCAATTCTGAAGGAATGCCGATTGTGCGCTTGCAGCGTGCATTTTTAGGAAATTGGATGAGTCGAATAAGGGGGATATTCAATATTCCTACCAATATCTATCGAAAAACCATTGACAGAGCAGCCCGATTAATCAAAGAGAAATTTGGGAAATATTATTCCGGCACTCCGCACCATAATATAGATTCGTATCTGAAAACAGATTACAGAAACGTGGTAGAAAAAGATTTCAAGGATGAAATTTTATCGACCCTGATCAATCACCTGAGAAGTGAACACGACATCCAACGGATCATTTACTCATACTATGCCTTGGTAAAAAAAAGGGGAGTGCTCCGTTACGTGAGCCGAAAAGAATCTTGTCGTATCCGGCTGCAAAAACCTGATTTTATGGATTATATCATGTCGTATAATCCAGTGCTTTTCTGTCTGAACGATACTCATCGGGCAACAGATAAAGATCGTGAGAGGGTGAAGCCCTTTTTAGAAGCTCTCTTTCCTGAAAAATCGGGTTATGAACTGTAGGATAGAGACAATATTACAATTCAAAGCTCGACTTTTCTGGGAGAATACTTTCAAAAGATGCTTTTAATTCTTTGAGCTTTTTATCGTAGTTCCGAATATGTATGTTGTCATTTAAGCAGACAAGTTTGTATTTTTGTTCGCGGACAGCACGGATTGCTTTTTTAGATTTCAAAATAAGAGGGAACATCTTTGTGTCTTGATAGGTGTTGTAGGGTAGGAATTTTGAAGTGCAAATTTGCCAGGTCTTGAATAATTCAGGTGTAAGGTCGGAAGAACTTCTGAACCTGTTTTTCGACATTTCGGTCAATTCCTTTCCACAATTATCCCAAACTTCATGAAACGTAGATTTTAGAAAAGGCTGCGCATTGTGCGGGGTTCGCAGTGTCACAAACTTATTGTATGGTTTTAGCAGATATGCTAACCTTCTCCTTTTGCCGTACGATTCATGAAACCATTTATCGTAATCCCTTTTTAAAACCTCTTTTTTATCAAAAAACTTATTGATCAGTCTGATGTTATTCTTCAGCATCTTACCAAACTGAGAACGTCCAAAGTTAGTGCGAAAAGTGGCAATGTCTTTAGGAAGTCCATTTTCGAAGAAACGAGTTGCAGGGGTATGGTCTGTTACAAAAAAATCATCGTTAAAATAGACAAATTGTTCCGCTAAATCGGGGATTTTATGCAAATAAATTTCTATCAAATTTGAATTGAATACAGGTAGATATTGTTCAGGAATAAAATCTTCGTGATTAACTATATGCAGCTTTGAATGATTCTCATTTAGCCATTCTGGTTTTTGTCCGCAGGTGACAAAATGAATTTTTCGTACCCAAGGGGTAAATTTTTCTATTCCCCTGAACCAGTATTTTAGTAGCCCATAGTCTCTGAATCTAGCTTCTGACAACTCATTTACCGTGTTGTCTATTTTCCCCGAATAGATGGCAAAATCTTTTTGCCATCTCGGGTCATTCATATCTACCCAGGTTATTACAAAATCAATTTCCACTTCTTTGTTTTAAGAATTCAGGCGAAAGAATAAAAAATACCAACAAATCGTGAGGTTGTTGGAATAGTTTTCTGCTGACAGTTTATTTAATTTGTTTTGAATTTAAATTTGATGCCTGCCAGTTCTTCGTTAGCTTGAGTGATTTTACTCTTCAGGTCCTCTTTGTAGGTTGCCAATTTTTGCCGGAGTGATTCATCTCCAGTTGCGATCATCTGCAACGCAAGAATAGCGGCGTTAAGTGATCCGTTAATGCCAACAGTGGCAACCGGGATTCCCGGAGGCATTTGCACGATGGCAAGCAGTGCGTCCATACCGTCCAGTGAAGCTTTTATAGGGACGCCGATAACGGGAAGTGTGGTCATTGACGCAATTACACCCGGCAAATGGGCCGCCATCCCAGCTGCTGCTATTATAACCTTTATTCCCCGTTTTTCGGCATTCCTGGCAAATTGCTCAACAGCTTCGGGTGTGCGATGTGCAGAAAGTGCGTTTATTTCGAACGGAACTTCCATTTCGTCAAAAAAACAGGCAGCCTTTTCCATGACGGGTAAGTCGGAAGTACTGCCCATTATTATACTTATTATTGGATCCATCTGTTTACTGTCCTATGAGGGCTTTGTACGCATCACTTGAGAGAAGCTCATTGAGATCGGCTTCCTCTTCGATAGTTACTTTTACGATCCATCCTTCTCCGTAGGGATCTTGGTTTACCAGTTCAGGTTGGTCATCCAGCTTGGGATTGACTTCAAGTACCTCGCCGGTTATGGGCATCAAAAGATCAGAAACGGTTTTTACTGCCTCAATACTGCCAAAAACGGCTCCTTTGTCAACCTTTTCTCCTTCTGTTGTGATATCAACAAAAACAATTTCTCCCAGTTCGCTTTGTGCGAAATCGGAAATGCCGATGTAAGCCTCGTTTCCGTCAACTTTCACCCATTCATGGTCGCTTGAATACTTTAAATTTTCAGGAAAATTCATAGAAGTTATTTTTTTAATGTGAGTGGTTTTAATTGTAGGGTAAAAATACTATATATTTTCTTTACTGCAAAATCTTTTTAAGTAAAGGGATACAGCACTAAATATGCGTTCCGATCCATACAAAGAGAAAAGAAATGATAAATCCGAGGAAAAACCCTCCGACAACCTGTCCGAAAGTATGTCTTCGTAATATTAATCTCGATACGCCAACCAATCCAGCTACGGTGAAAAGTGCCATGAACAGGTAAAAGGGATTGGATTTTTCAATGAAATAACTTACCGACATTACCCCCCCCAGCAAACCGCCGATACCGAACATATGAGCGCTAATTTTCCACCAAATGGTAATGAATATAGCGATGAGGATAACCGCAATGGAAGAAGCAACAAGCATAAGAAACCATCCAGGCATTCCAATCCGGTAATAGTAAAATATCATAACGAGGTAAGAAACCAACACAATGGAATAGGGGATAAAACGTTCCTTTCGGATCTTGAGTGACAGGTCGGAAATTAATTTCAATTTGTATACCGCGTAGATAAGGATACCGGGAACCGCAAATGAAAAAAGAATCACAGGTGCCATTATTGTCCAAAACTGATTGGCAAACAATAATTTGAAATGCGTGTAAACAAAAAGCAGTAAAATACTGTATACAGGCATTAATAACGGCTGGAAAACTGACGATATAATTCGGGCAAATTGATTCATTGCTGGGTTATGCTTTTGAAACGGCAAAGTTAAATTTTTTTTCTTAAACGTGCCACAGGAATATTCAACTGTTCGCGATATTTTGCGACTGTTCGACGGGCAATGATGTACCCTTTATTGTTCAACAGTGCGGTCAGCTGCTCGTCGGTAAGCGGTTTGGAGGGATTCTCGTTTTCAATGCACTCCTTCAGGAGAGATTTTACTTCGCGAGACGATACATCTTCTCCTGCTTCGTTTTGCATCGCTTCGGAAAAGAAAAACTTCAGTGGATAAACGCCGTTATTGGTTTGTACGTATTTACTGTTGCTTACCCGGGATATGGTGGATATGTCGAACCCTGTTTTTTGGGCAATGTCTTTAAGGATCATGGGTTTGAGCATTGTCTCGTCTTCTGTGACGAAAAAATCGTATTGAAAATTTACAATGGCCTCCATGGTTCTCTGCAGCGTGTTTTGCCGTTGTCGGACTGCATCGATAAACCATTTTGCCGAATCTACCTTTTGTTTCATAAACAAAACGGCTTGCTTGGCATCGTTGCTCATACTCTCTTTGTTTTGAGCGTATCCTTGCAGCATTTCGGAAAAATCGCGGTTTATTTTTAACTCCGGGATATTTTTGTTGTTCAGGTACATGCTGATTTCACCGTTGTAAGACTCCACGATAAAGTCAGGGGTAATGTTGCTCATGGCCACTTCTATTGAATCACCCAAAGCACTGCCGGGCTTGGGGTTGAGTGAAACTATCTCATGGATGGCATCGCGTAAGTCGTCTTGTGAAATATTTAGTTGACGCATGATTTTCTCGTAGTGTTTACGCGAAAACTCTTCGAAATAATTGGAAATAATTTCCAGCGCCAACCTATTTCCCTTTGTAGGCTCGTTCCGTTGCAACTGAAGCCTGAGGCATTCCTGCAAATCACTTGCTCCAACACCTGCGGGGTCGAGATCCTGGATTATTTCCAGGATGGATTGTAAATTCGTTTCCGGAACATCCAGGTTTTGTTGAAACAACAGGTCATCGGATATGGCTTGCAGGCTTCGTTGCAGATACCCGTTCTCATCAAGGTTACCGATAATGTACTCGGCAATTTTCTGATCCCGGGCATTCAGTTGGCGTAAACCAATCTGTTCCAGCAGAATTTCATTGAGGCTTTTATCATCCGAGTAAGTTGCTTCGATAAAATCGGGTTCGCTTTTTCTGTGGGATTTGTTTAACTGGTAATCCGGGATATCTTCTTCGGAAAAATAATCACCCAACACAATATCCTCTTCCGACAAGTTATCTTCACTTTCCGGAAACTCATCGGAACTTTCCGGATTAAGCTCTTCATTTCCTTCTTCCAACGCAGGATTATCTTCCAGCTCCTGCTTTATTTTGTCTTCCAGCTCTACAGAATTCAATTCAACCAGTTTTATCACCTGCATCTGTAGAGGCGATAACTTTTGAGTTTGTTTGAGTTCCTGTTGTTGCCTAAGTGCCATAAATGACTTCTAATCCTATTTTGAGAAAACAAAGATAGCTAAATAACCTTTTTTGTTATTCAACTTAACTATTTTTTTGTCAATACCGTTGAGAGGAATCGGCCTGCCAAGCGTAGAACTAACAATCGTCATCGTCATATCCTGCTTTACAGGTAAGCGGAGCGAGTGCGTAAGCGTCGTACTCATCATAGGCCGGACCGGGTTTACCGTTGTAAACAATGATCCGGTCGGTCCTCACCTCATCACCGTTTTCGAAAACCATAAATTGTCCCGATTCTTGTTTACTAACGATTGCTGTTACTTTTCCGTTCGATTCTTTCAGATGCGGAAACTGATTCGCGTCAAAATAGATCACCTTGACCGAACCTTTTTTGATTTCTTGTTGAAACAGATCAAAAAAATCGGGATCAATGGGGGTGTATGCAGACAGTTTCATTTCTTTATTCTCCTTTCATGGATTAAACAGTGCAATATGGGTTTGAGTTCATTCAGTTCTTTATGTATGCTTTATATATTTTTATTTTAAGAGTTTTCTTGTGCGAAAAATTTATATCTTTGGTCATATAAATTCAAAAATCTTTCTTTCAAAAATCAATAGTTATGAGAAGATTATTTATCGTTTTGGGGTTGTTTTTGACAACAGGAGTCTTTTTTATTGTAAATGCACAAAGTAATAAAATCGTACTGGGAGAGTGGAAGTACAGTGTGCCGGAAGCACCTTTCGGATACGAAAAAGGGGTGATTTTCCTTGAAGAAAAGGATAAGTCATTATCGGGCAATCTCGTTTTCGATTCAGGTCTTAAGGTGAAGTTATCCGATGTTTTTCTCAAATCCGACACATTAAAATTGGGTGTTTATGTTGAATCGGAGTATGTTACTGTAGTTTCGAAGGTCAAAGGCAATGAAATGGAGGGTAAGGTAGATACTTCCATGGGGGTTATGAGGCTGAAAGCCGAGAAAATTGTACCGCAGACCAAAAAGAAACAGGGAAGTTAACCGTCGGTTTTTTTCCCCATCCGATTGCATTGGGAAATCAGGTGAATGCTTTTTTCTACTGCATCCAATTTATTATTGGAAAGGTCGATCCAGTTAATCTCCTTGTCCCTTTTGAACCACGTCATTTGTTTGCGGGCATAGTTTCGAGAATGTTGTTTTATTTTCCCGATGGCAAAATCAAGGGTGCAATTCCCGTCGAAATAATCGAAAAGTTCTTTGTAACCCACGGTATTTAAAGAATTCAGGTGTCGTTTCGGATAAAGTTCCCAGGCTTCTTTCACTAAGCCGTCCTCAATCATTTGGTCAACGCGACGGTTGATACGTTCATATAATTCTTCCCGCGGGCGCATAAATCCGATTTTTACAATGTTAAAATTCCTTTCTTTTCTCGGATTCGTTCGCAGTGATGAATATGGCCTTCCTGCCATAAGGCATACTTCGAGCGCATGAATTACCCGCTTGGGATTTTTCAAGTCGACCTGGTTGTAAAAAACCGGATCCAAGATTTTCAGACGGGAACGAATAGCATCCAACCCTTCTTTCAGGTAAAGGTCATGAATTTCTTTTCGTAATTTTTCGTCGATGGTCGGGATTTCGTCAATCCCTTGACAAACAGCATCGATGTACATCATTGAGCCACCAGACATCACCACAAACGAATGGGTTTGCAGAAGGTTTTCGATAAGCGGAACAGCATCTTCCTCAAACTGGCTGGCACTGTAATAATCTTCAGGTTCAAGAGTTCCTACAAAGTAGTGGGGAATACGTCCTAGTTGATCGTTGGTAGGCGCCGCCGTACCGATGACCATTTGTTTGTATATTTGCCTGGAATCTGAGGATATTACGGGGCTATTCAACCGTTCAGCTATCTGAAGGCTTACTTCAGTTTTGCCCACGCCTGTAGGTCCCAGAAGCACGAGCAAAGTGTTCATAAAACAGGTAGTTTGTTGCGGTTCAGGAAGATGATTATTTCGTCAAAACAAGTGAAGTCAATAGAGGTCGCTTTCTTCTGCTGATATCTCAATATCGTCTAACCCGTCGAAGCCCTCTTTGTCGAGTTCGTTCAAATCGAAACTTTCATCTCCGAAAAAGGACTCATCTACGTCCAGCGATGCCGAGGTGCTTGCGATCTCATCGAAATTAAGGAATTGTTTAGGCGCTTCTCCTACGGAGAGTGTACATATCGGTTTTTTCAAGCTTTTACCGGTAATAATCTCCGAGAGCTCAATAAACAATGCTCTCTCGGTAAGGTAGTCAAATACGAAAAGCAATTTTTGTTTTTCATCTTCCAAGTAGTCGTTCAGCACGCATTCAGCCATCGTATAAGGGTCTTCATCGGAATAAGTGTCCATTTCCACAAGAGTGATTTCCTGCTCTTTACGCCAGTTGTCGTCACAAAGAAAGAAAGAAGCCATCTCGCTTTCATTGAAACCGGTGCAGTCGACAATCGCTTTGAATAAATCCAAGAAAGTATTGTCGGCATCTATTTTTATTTCTCTTTTGAAGTTTTCTACTTCATCCGATATAATTGCGAATCTGAAAATCATAAAAAAGCGTTTTAATACTCGTTTATTTGATTTCAAAGGTAATAAAAACTTTTTTAAATAAAAGATGATTTATCTACAAAAACTTGTGTTGAAAACATCTCCGATAATTTTATGACAAAGCTGTTGGAATATTTGAAAATTTGTAGTACTTTTGCATCACTTTTCTGAAAAGAAATATAAAATTCTTCAGTAGCTCAGTCGGTTAGAGCATCTGACTGTTAATCAGAGGGTCGCTGGTTCAAGTCCAGCCTGAAGAGCGAAAAATAACGTTAAAAAAAGAGAAGTGAAATTCTTCAGTAGCTCAGTCGGTTAGAGCATCTGACTGTTAATCAGAGGGTCGCTGGTTCAAGTCCAGCCTGAAGAGCGAAAAGAGAGTGGGTAGTAATGCTCACTCTTTTTTCTTTTAGCGTGTATGATATTTTCAGAATGTCCCTCGTAAACAATTTTGCGCAACGCTCGTTTAATGAAAAACAATCCGATCATGAAGAAAATTCTTATAACAACTGCCCTGCACAGAGAATCTTTAGCAGAACTTTTTGAGAAGTTTGAAGTTTTTATGCCACAGGATAAAGACATGAAACGCGACCAGGTACTGGAAATGATTTCTGATTATGAGGTTGTAATACCTAACTTCAGTTTTTTTACCGATAAGGAAATAATGGACAGGGGAGTGAGGTTGGAGGTGATTGCTAACTACGGTGTCGGTTACAATAATATTGATGTGGAATACGCAACCCAGAAAGGAATTGTGGTAACCAATATTCCCAAAACGACGTGTGAACCTACGGCTGAATTGGCATTTGCCTTGTTGCTTGCCGCAGGAAGGCGAATTGGGTATTATGACCGGAAGCTACGCGAACACCGGGCGGTTGACTGGGGTGTGTACGGAGATGCCGGATTGCCTATTTTTGGAAAAACCTTGGGTATAATCGGAATGGGAAGAATCGGACAAGCCCTGGCGCGACGTGCAGTAGCTTCAGGGATGAATATAATCTATCATAACCGGAACCGGTTAAGTCCGGAAATTGAAGAACGTTATGGTGCTTCATACGTCTCTTTTGATGAGTTACTGCGAATGGCAGATTTTATTTCACTGAATGCACCTTCCACTTCTCAAACCTTAAAGTTGATCGGAGAAAAAGAGTTTTCCGTAATGAAACCTACAGCGGTATTTATTAATACAGCCCGAGGAAATATGGTCGATGAAAAAGCATTGGCTCAAGCGCTGAAAGAAAAAAAAATATGGGCTGCCGGGCTTGATGTATATGAAAATGAACCAAAAATCTCTTCCGAGTTACTGGTGTTGGATAATGTGGTACTTTCGCCTCATGCCGGAACCAGAACCATTGAAGACCGTCATCGGATGGCGGAGGAAATGGTACATAATATTATTGGTTTTTACGAAGGCAAATACGAGGTGTCCCGGGTAAATTGATGGACGTAGAGTTTTGAACACAATACCCTACGCTAAATTCTAATTAGCATGACAGCAGAAAGTGTAAAACAACAGGTGTTCTCTTTTGGAAATCCCCAAAAAGCAGAACATTCCAAGTATTTTTTCAAGACCGGAAAAGGTCAGTACGGTGAAGGCGACCGGTTTATAGGAAGTACTGTCCCCGAAACGAGAAAGGTGGCTAAAGCTAACAAAAACCTTTCGTTTGACGAACTCGGGAAACTGTTGAATGACGAGTATCACGAATGTCGTTTTTGTGCTTTGGTCATTCTGTCTGAGCAATTTGAAAAAGCCTGCGACACGGGGCGTAAAGAAATTTTTGAATTTTACCTTGCCCATACTCACGGTATCAATAATTGGGACCTGGTGGACGTGTCGGCTTACCATATTGTAGGGGAGTGGCTTCTGGACAAAGACAGGTCGGTCCTGTATCAACTGGCCAGCAGTGAAAACCTCTGGGAACAACGGATAGCCATTATTTCCACATTGGCCTTTATCCGAAAAAAAGATTTTACAGATACGTTGAAACTTGCTGAAAAGTTTCTTACCCATCGTCACGATTTAATGCACAAAGCCTGTGGCTGGATGTTGCGTGAAGCCGGTAAACGCGATGAAAAAACATTAACCTGTTTTCTGGACGCACATTATACGGAAATGCCCCGGACAATGCTGCGATACGCCATCGAGAAGTTAACGCCGGAGCAGAAAAAAAAGTACATGATGAAAGAAGTCCAGAATTAACACCCATTATCGAACATGTTTCAAACCCATCACTTAACCAACGGCTTACGCATTATTCATCACCCTTTCCCCTCGGAAATATCCTACTGTGGAATAGCCATTAATACGGGTTCCCGTGACGAATTTCCGGACGAACAGGGGATGGCACATTTTGTGGAGCATATGTTGTTTAAAGGAACTGAAAAGCGCCAGGCACATCATGTCATTAACCGCATGGAGAACGTGGGCGGCGAACTTAACGCTTATACCACAAAGGAAGAAACGTTTATTTACGCTACGTTTTTATCCGAATATTTTGAGAGAGCAGTGGAGTTGTTAAGCGATATGGTTTTTCATTCCACTTTTCCCGAACATCAGATAGAAAAAGAAAGAGACGTTATTTTAGATGAAATGAATAGTTATGCCGACTCACCGTCTGAGTTGATATTTGATGATTTTGAAAATCTCTTGTTTCCTAATCACGAGATAGGGCATTACATACTGGGAACATCTGAGTCGTTACTTGCTTTGGATAAGAAAAAAGTGGACGATTTTGTAAACAGGCAGTACTCCCCTGCGAATATGGTTTTGTTTTCATTCGGAAAAACTCCTTTTTCCAAAGTGGTACGCTTGACTGAACAATACTTCGGTTTCCCCGATACCCGGTATTTATTATCCAAAAAGCGCGAACGTCCCCTGAGCGAAACAGCAAAAAAGAGCCGGATTGGAAAAGGTACCGCCCAAACGCATGTTATCCTCGGAGCCCGCACTTTTGATATGTTTCAACCGGACAGGTACGCTCTTTATTTGTTGAATCATATTGTTGCCGGGGGAGCTACCAACAGCCGGCTTAACAATTCGTTGCGTGAAAAAAACGGATTGGTCTATAACGTGGAATCGAACGTAACGTTGTACACCGATACGGGGCTGTTTTCCGTCTATTTTGCCTGCGATAAAAGACAAGTGGAACGGTGTTTAAAGCTTATCAATAAAGAGTTAAGAAGGATTATAGAGATTCCTTTGTCCTCAGGTCAACTGGCAACTGCAAAAAGACAATATAAAGGACAGCTGGGCATCGCTTCTGAAAACAATGAAAGTATCTCCCTGAGAATGGCTAAAAGCTATCTTCATTTTAATCATTACCTTCCTTTGGAAGAGGTTTTTTCCCAAATAGATGCCATAAGTGCAGTGCAACTGCAGGAATTGGCAGAGAAATTGTTCTTCCCGGAACAACTGTATCAGTTGAAATACGTGTGATTTAAGTAGTCTTTATCCCTAACAAACATCAAAAAAGCATCAATAGGCAGAATTTTTGTTAAAAACCTGTTGAGAAATTCCACACAGTTCCCATTCTCATTTTGTGGCTGTTTTAATCTGGATTACATTTGATGCATGCTTTTTGTTAAGCATCCGTTGAAAAATTCAAAACCGAACAAAAAAAACAAAACGGTTGTTTATTAAGCGTATCAGAAGTGTAATGAACATTGTTTTTGAACAGGCTATATTTATTAATTAAACAATTAAATTATGAAAAAATTAAGATTATCGTTAGTGGTTGCCATGCTGGCTATAGTAACGGCAGCAAGTGCACAATTGAATCTGGGGATTAAAGGCGGCGTTAATATGTCGAATTTTTACGGTGATGAATTGACCGACAAAAATATGAAAATTGGTTTTCATGTCGGTCTAGCTGCAGATTATGACTTTGCCCCGAGCATGGCTATTCAAACCGGATTATTTTTCACGACGAAAGGGGCTAAATACAGTGGCTCTCTGGGAACCGTTTCAGGAGACATTACTGTAAATCCGATGTACTTACAACTCCCCGTTCACTTCGCTTATAAACAGGAGGTGACTCCGGGTACCCGTATTGTATTTCACGCAGGTCCTTATGTCGCATACGGGGTTGGGGGAAAATCGAAACTTAAAGTATCGTCCGGTAGTAGTTCAACAGAAAGTGAGGGCGTTAATGTTTTTGGAGAAAACAAAATGCTTAAACCGTTTGATGCCGGTTTAGGACTTGGCGTTGGTGCAGAATTCAGTCGCTTTCTGGTTGATGTCGGATGGGATATGGGTCTGGTTAATATATCCAATTCAAGTAGTGGAAACGTAAAAAATCAAAACGCCTACCTCTCCGTAGGTTACAAATTCTAATTTTTCAGAATTATAAACGTTGGAAACACCGCTTTTTGGGCGGTGTTTTTTTATTGTAAGCAGTAATCTTTTGTGAATTTTTTCAACCGAATAGTGAGGGTTTTTTGTTTCCCTGCGTCTTATTATCGGAAGTGAGAAACAACATCACTTCGTTGAATTTTTAAACAAACTAACTATTAATTTAAAAAAGTTATGAAAAAGATTGTATTGGCATTGGCCATGGTGGCCATGGTTGGAGCTGTGAGCGCTCAGGGATTGTCTCTAGGAATTAAAGGCGGAGTAAACATGTCGAATTTTTACGGAAAAGAGGTAAAAGACACCAAGATGAAATTAGGTTTTAACGTGGGTATAGCAGCTGATTATGAATTTGAATCCAATGTGGCTATTCAGTCCGGATTATATTTTATTACGAAAGGAGCAAAACTATCTTCCACAAAAATAGACCAGAAAGTAGGAGACATTAAGCTTTCGGGTACGGTGGATAAAACAGCCAATGCCATGTATTTGCAGATCCCTCTGCACCTTGCCTATAAAATAGATGTAACCCCCGGGGCGCGTGTTGTGTTGCATGCCGGTCCCTATGCGGCCTATGGAGTTGGAGGCAAAATAAGCGGTAAGTCAACTGTAAAAGTTTCAGGCAATGTGCCGGCAGATCAAAAAGCAGCAGTCGACGCTGCCCTTAAACAGATAAATGCTTCTACAAACAGTGTTAATACTTTTGATAAGAGAATGGGGTATAAGCCTTTCGACGCTGGTGTCGGTATAGGTGTTGGTGCCGAATTCGGTTCTTTCCTTGTCGATTTGGGATGGGATATGGGCTTGCTCAATATTTCTAGAAATAAAGAAGTTAACGTAAAAAGTCAAAATGCGCACCTTGCAGTAGGTTTCAAATTTTAAGAAGACCTGTTTAAATAGTGATTACAAAGACACCGCTTTCAGTAAGGCGGTGTCTTTTTTGCGCTGTGCACGACAATTAATTATTTTTGACGATTAAGGATGAATTGTTGTAGAGATAAACCAGTTTGTCTTTTTTTTCTTATTTTTGTCCGTACTAAAAAAAACGAATGAAACGATTTCTTCTTTTATATCTTTCACTGTGTTCCGTTTGGTTATCCTATTCGCAGGTTGGGCTGCAACAACTCCTCAATAATGCCGCCTTGAAGCATGCCTCGGTAGGTATTCAGGTCACGGACCTGAATACCGGGAAAACAATTGTTTCGCACGATCCGCAAAAATCGCTTACGCCGGCATCGATAACAAAGGTTATTACTTCCGCAACGGCCCTGGAGCTGTTGGGTAGCGAGTATAGATACGTTACACAGGTGACTTTGGATGAGAGTGATCCTACAAGGATCCTGGTGCTTGGCTCGGGTGATCCCACGCTTGGCAGTGATGTCTTTGGCGACAACACGACCGCATTTTTCATCAATATCACCGATGCGCTGAAGAAAGAATTGCAGCCGGATCGAGAATACAGCATTTACGTAGTCGATAACCTGTTCGGATACGACGGTATTTCGCCCGAATGGACTTGGATTGATATCGGAAATTACTACGCCTCGGGAAGTTACGGGATAAGTATTTTTGATAATACATATAAACTTTTTTTTAATACTTCTGCCAAGATCGCCCCGCCCCGGATTCTTCGGACGGAGCCGGATATGAAAAAGATCCGGTTCACCAATTTTCTTACACTAAATACGACGGGAAGTGATAATGGTTACATCTATGGTATTCCGTTTTCATACGAGAGAACAGTGAAAGGGAATATTCCTGCTGGAAAGGCCGAGTTCAGCATCAAGGGCGATATCCCTGATCCGGGTCTTTTTTTAGGTGAAACGCTGGCTGATTATCTTGTCCGTTCGGGGATAAAAATAAGTCAAGTAGAAACTGCAAGGACAGATTATCTGGCAAAAAAACAGGTACAGTATAAACCGGGAAAGATCGTTCACACGCAAACTTCACGGCCGATGAAAGATATCGTGCAGGAGGTGAATGTAAAGAGCAATAACCATTACGCAGAGCATTTGCTCAGGATAATCGGAAGAACACAAAATACCGATATATACAGCGATGCGCTTCAGGCAGGGATCGATTATGTAAAGAAATTTTGGGAACAACAAGGGATTTCTATCTCGTCGCTTACGTTGCATGACGGGTCCGGACTTGCACCTCAGAATGCGTTCAGCCCGGCATTCCTGACCGAAATTCTGGCATATATGTACACGAAAAGCAAAAATTCGAAAGTTTTTTTCGATTCGCTACCCAAAGCCGGAAAAGACGGTACATTACGCAGTTTTATGCGCAACACGAAATACGAGGGCAAAATATCAGCAAAAAGCGGAAGTATTGGCGGAGTGCAGTGCTATTCAGGCTATCTTATTGATGGAAACAAGCAATATGCCTTCACGGTGATGATTAATAAATTTAATGGCACCCGCCCACAAGTGAGGAGTGCCATTGAGAAATTTTTATCGACGTTGTAGTACTATGGAGGTTTTTATTTCACAATTTCCAACAACTCAATTTCGAAAACCAGGGTGGAGTAGCCTTTTATATCACCTCTACCTGTGGCTCCATAACCCAATTGCCAGGGAATCCATACCTCCCATCTATCTCCTACCTCCATGTGTTGTAAGGCAGTGCTGAATCCGTCAATTAATTCGCTGCCCACGGTAAATTTACTGGGAACATTATTCCTGTCGGCGGTTGAGTCAAAAATCACTTTGTTCTTAAAAAGATTCCCGTCATCGCCGGTAAATGTATCCTCCTTGGTCCAATACCTTTTGAACCAACCGGTGTACAACACACTGACTTGATCCGTAAAATAAGGCGTTTCCCCGGTATCACCGTCGGTGATCTCTTTGTACATGATGTGTCCGTTTCCCGATTGGGATTCAATTTTTGTGTATTCTGAGCTTGCAGTAATTTTCGCAAATTGCTTCTCGTTATCCATCTTGAACTCATCATCAAAACTGACTGTCTTCTCGCAGGAAACAAGAAACAGGGACAAGCAGGCAACGACGAAGGAGTATAATGTTGTTTTCATATTCTTTAAAGATTTTTAGAACCAGGACCCAATTGCAAAGATTGTGTTCTGACTTCTGATGTCTTTTTATTTATTAAGTTTTTTAAGCAACTGTTTTATGTCGGTGTTGAATGAAATTTCTTTCTCAATTTCGTTGATGGTAACCCGTTTTTGCTCCATCGTGTCCCGGTCACGAACCGTCACGGTGTTGTCTTTTAATGTCTGGTGGTCAACGGTGACGCAGTAAGGCGTGCCAATAGCATCCTGGCGACGATAGCGCCTGCCAATGCTGTCTTTTTCGTCGTACTGACAAGCAAAACTGAATTTTAATGCATCCATTATTTCAGTTGCTTTTTCGGGCAATCCGTCTTTTTTTACCAAGGGAAGGACAGCTAGTTTCACGGGAGCTATGGCTGCAGGAATTTTCAGCACTACGCGAATTTCCCCGCCTTCCAGTTTCTCTTCGCAATAGGAGCTGGTGAGGACTGAAAGAAACATCCGATCTACCCCGATAGAAGTTTCCACTACGTAAGGAACGTAGGAACTGTTGAGTTCCGGATCGAAATACTGCATCTTCTTGCCCGAGTATTTTTCGTGTTGGGACAAATCAAAATCGGTGCGGGAGTGAATTCCTTCCACTTCCTTAAAGCCGAAAGGCATGCGAAACTCAATGTCTGTAGCGGCATTGGCGTAATGGGCCAACTTGTCGTGGTCGTGAAATTGATAATTTTCATTGCCGAAACCGAGAGCCTGATGCCATTTTAATCGCTCCTTTTTCCAATATTCAAACCAGTCGAGTTCTGTGCCCGGCGCTACAAAAAACTGCATCTCCATCTGTTCGAACTCGCGCATGCGGAAAATAAACTGACGGGCAACGATTTCGTTACGAAAAGCCTTGCCAATCTGTGCGATGCCGAAAGGAACTTTCATCCGACCGGTTTTTTGCACATTAAGGAAGTTGACGAAAATGCCCTGCGCCGTTTCTGGCCGGAGGTATACCTTCATGGCACCCTCAGCAGTAGAGCCCATTTCCGTGGCAAACATCAGGTTGAACTGGCGTACTTCTGTCCAGTTCCTGGATCCGCTTACCGGACAGGCTATTTCACAATCAACAATGAGTTGACGCAGGTCATCAAGATTACTGTCATTCAATGCTTTTGCAAACCGGGCATGGACCTCGTCGCGTTTTTGTTGATTCTCCAATACGCGCGGATTGGTTTCGCGATACATCTTTTCATCAAAGCTGTCCCCGAACCGTTTGGCTGCCTTTTCAACTTCCTTCTCTATTTTCTCGTCAATCTTTGCCAGGTATTCTTCAATCAATACATCGGCCCGATAACGTTTTTTGCTGTCTTTATTGTCTATCAGCGGATCGTTAAAAGCATCCACGTGCCCCGAAGCTTTCCATATAGTTGGATGCATAAAAATGGCAGAATCAATCCCCACCACGTTCTCGTGCAGTAAGGTCATGCTGTCCCACCAATATTTTTTGATGTTGTTTTTCAGTTCAACACCCATTTGCCCGTAGTCGTAAACGGCGCCTAACCCATCGTAAATCTCGCTCGATGGAAAAACAAATCCGTACTCTTTACAGTGCGATACAATCTTTTTAAAAACGTCTTCTTGTGCCATAAATCACGATTCCTCAATAAAGCTACAAAGTAAACGGTTTTTTTCGAAAGTTCCATCCTAACGCTATTTAAAAGATGTATAATTATGCCTCAAATTGGCAAACAAAAGCCTATTTTATGTACTTTTGCCGTTAATTTCAAAGATTTGGATGTATGGCAGGAGGAATGAAAACCCTTGCAAAGGAAACAGCAATTTACGGAGTAAGCAGTATATTGGGCAGATTTCTAAACTGGTTGCTTACCCCCTTTTGGACTTATGTTTTGATGAATACTGCCCAAATGGGAGTGGTGGGCAATCTGTACAGCTGGACTGCACTCACCGTTGTAATTCTTACGTATGGGATGGAAACCGGATTGTTCCGGTTTGCGAATAAAAGCGATGAAGATCCACTCAAGGTTTATACAACAACGCTTATCAGTATTGCTTTTACGACGTTTTTGTTCATTCTCCTAGCAATCTTATTTTTAAATCCTATAACAACCATTTTTGGAAGTGAGGCTATAAAACCACACTATGTTCTGCTGCTGATTATCATACTCGGATTAGATACGCTCAGTGCAATTCCCTTCGCTTTTTTGAGGTATCAAAAACGTCCCATCCGGTTTGCAACCATACAGGTCCTGAATGTTGTGATAACCATCGCGTTCAATCTTTTTTTCTTCCTGGCCTGTCCTTGGCTTGCCGTAAAATTCCCCGGAGCTTTTTTCTGGTTCGATATAGGCAAGGGAGTCGACTATATTTTGATATCCAACCTGATGGCGTCGTTTATCCGGTTACTGCTGCTTTCACCGCAATTGAGGGTGAAATATACTTTCGACGGAGTTTTGCTGAAGAAAATGTTGGTCTATTCCCTGCCGTTGCTTGTGCTGGGTGTTGCCGGAATAATGAATCAGAACCTGGATAAAATGCTTTATCCGCACCTTTCTACCGAAGTAGATAAGATGGGGCAGTTGGGCATTTACACGGCTTCGTTTAAGGTTGCGGTGATTATGGTCATGTTCACTCAAGCTTTCCGATACGCTTTCGAACCGTTTATCTTTGCTAAAAATAAAGAATCAGGTGACAATAAGTTGGCCTATTCCCAGGCAACCAAGTATTTCATTATTTTTGGGCTGTTTATTTTCCTGGCTGTCATGGGGTATCTCGATATCGTAAAATATTTGCTGGAGGTTAACTATCAGGAGGGGCTTGCTATAGTTCCAATCGTGATGGCAGCAGAGTTGTTTTTTGGTATCTACTTCAATCTGTCGTTGTGGTATAAACTGACCGATCAGACCCGGTGGGGCGCTTATTTATCCTTAATCGGACTCGTTGTAACGGTGTTGGGAAATATCTTATTTGTCCCGGAATACGGTTACATGGCTTGTGCCTGGACAGCATTTTTTGCTAACCTTGTCATGATGGTGGTTTCTTATTTTCTCGGTCAGAAAAACTATCCCATTCAATACGATTTAAAATCGGCAGGATTTTATGTTGTCATAGCCTCGTTCCTGTTTGCGGGAATAATGTTTACTCACGGAAATATTGGTTGTGCCGGATTAAGGTTACTTGTAAACACTGTTTTAATAGGAATTTACCTGCTTATAGTTTTAAAAAAGGACTTACCTTTGCAGCAGATACCCATTATAAATAAATATTTCAGGAAATAATATACTTAATTTGAAATAAATGAGAAAGATACTATTGATTACTGCCATATTGCTTGTGGCACTTGCAACCAAAGCCGACGAAGGAATGTGGCTTTTGAAAGAACTTAATCGGGAGAGTGTGGAGCGAATGAAAGAACTGGGATTCACTTTTCCAGTAAACAAACTATACGATGAGAAAAACGCTTCGCTGAAAGATGCAGTGGTCATTTTCGGCGGCGGTTGTTCCGGTGTTGCCGTATCCGACAAAGGGTTGATTTTTACCAACCACCATTGCGGGTACGGTGCTATTCAAAAACTAAGTTCGGTTGAAGCGGATTACCTGAAAAATGGCTTCAAAGCCGATAATTTGCAACAGGAATTATATGCTGATGGGTTGACTATTTCTTTTCTCCGCAGTATGGAGGAAGTTACCCAGCAGATTTTGCCTAAGGTGCCTTCCGTGTTAAGCGAAGTACAACGCGAATTGGCCATCGACTCTATCTCGGATGAACTGCTCAAGCAATACGACGACGATCCCTTTACCTCTGTGCGGATTATCCCTTTTTATTCAGGGAATAAATACTACAAAGTAGTTTATGATGTTTTTCGTGATATCCGTTTGGTGGTAACTCCACCATCGTCGATAGGAAAATACGGAGGTGATACGGATAACTGGATGTGGCCCCGCCACACGGGTGATTTTTCGGTTTTCCGCGTGTATGCGGACAGGAACAATAAACCGGCTAAACACAACGCCGATAATGTGCCATACAAGCCTAAATATGTGGTTCCGGTTTCCTTGGGAGGAGTGAGAGACGGCGACTATGCCATGACCATCGGTTATCCGGGAAGCACACAACGCTATCTTTCGTCGTTTGGAATTGCGCAGCAAATGGAATCGGAGAACAAGCCGCGTGTTGAGGTACGTGGAGCCAAACAGGATATCTGGTGGGATGCCATGACTAAAAACGATACTATCCGGTTGAAATATGCTAACAAGTATGCCGGAAGCTCAAACTACTGGAAAAACTCCATGGGTATGAACGAAGCCCTTGTTAAACTTGACGTATTGGCGGAAAAGCGCTTGTTGGAAAGCCGGTTGACAAGCTGGATCAACAAAAGCGAAAGAAACAAGGCAAAATACGGTCATCTGCTAAAAACGCTGGAAGAAGCGTATGCCGGTTCTACTGATATGGCTCGTTACACGACCTATTTTCTCGAAACGTTTAACAACGGAATCGAATTGATCCGCTTTGCCAATACCATCCTTCAGTTTGATATGGACGGGACGGAAGAAGACAAGGCTGAATTTATCAACGACAGGATCATTGAGTCGTATAAAAATTATGAGTCAAAACTTGACCGGAAAGTCCTTCCTGTATTAATGCGGCTCTACGAACAGCGAGTTCCGGAAAAGTACCTTCCCGATATTTACAAAAAAATTAAAACCCAATTTGATGGGGATTACGACAAGTATGCCGATTGGTTGTTTGCCAATTCTCAATTTACCAACCTTACTGATTTGATGAATTTGTTGAAAGATGCAAATACGGAAATGCTGACCAAAGACCCGGCTATGGAGCTGGCATTATCGACTAAAGATATGGGCTACGAACTCTCGGGGCAAATGATGTCGGCATATGAAAACATGATGAGGGGTGAGCGAGAACTGATGGCTGCATTGATGGAGATGGACTCTCGAAAGAATTTTTATCCCGATGCAACGTTTACCCAAAGAATGAGTTATGGATCGGTGAAAGGATATAAGCCGCGCGACGGGGTCTGGTATGATTATTATACGACCGAAAAAGGAGTGTTGGAAAAATATAAGGAAAACGATCCGGAATTTCATTTACAACCTTACATCGTTGATGCTCTCCAAAAAAGAGATTTTGGAAGATATGCAGCTAAGGATGGGACTATGCGAGTGAATTTCCTTTCCGATAACGACATTACCGGAGGTAATTCGGGAAGCCCTGTTTTTAACGGGAAAGCGGAACTTATCGGATTGGCGTTCGACGGAAACTGGGAGGCGTTGAGCGGAGACATTGTCTTTGAACCCGAGATGCAACGTACGATCAGCGTGGATGTCCGTTACGTGCTTTACACAATCGATAAAATCATGAACGCACCTCATATCGTCAGTGAGCTAAAGATTGTAAAGTAATCTTTGTTATTAAAAAACATACAAGAAAGAGGGTGAATCTCAATGTGTGATTTCACCCTCTTTCTTCTTTTTATTCACCTATCCGAGAACAAATCCGAATATTCATTGTATCAGTAGGGTTGTTTTTTATTTTGAGACAGTCTCTTGTTTCCCGTCTCATTAATTTCGTTCAAATTTTTCGTATCGCGGCGGCATGGGGACATAAGACAGGTCGTCCCACAGACTGCTGGTAATCATCAGGTCGGCGCTGTAACGGTTACAGGCTATAGGTACGTTATGTATACGGCACTGGCGCAGCAGCATCATGATGTCTGCCTCGTGCGGCTGTGCGTTCAGGTCGTCGATCAGGAACACGGCGAGATCGATTTCTTTGCGTACCACCATGGCTGCGATCTCAGCATCCCCACCCATAGGGCCGGAATTCATGCAGGTAATTTCGGGAAATACTCCTTCTTCGTTCAGTGCATCACGAACCAGTCCGCCGGTTGTGCCCGTGCAGACCAGATGATGGTGGGATAGGAAATCTGAATTAAAGATAACCCAGTCGACCATGTCGGCTTTTCGATGATCATGGGCCACCAGGGCAATGGTCAGTTTTTTTCTCATTTTAATAATTATTCGATGATTAGATTCCGAAGAATTCTTTGATAGCATTAATTTTTTCATCTGCCTGAGCCTCCGCTTGTAGAATTTCTTCGCGCGAAGATATGGGAGAGCTTTGTACCTCAATATAGAATTTTATCTTGGGTTCAGTTCCGGAAGGGCGAATAGATACTTTTGTGCCATCTTCTGTAAAGTATTGTAACACGTTAGATGTTGTGGGCATCTCGAGTGTGGTCACCTCTTCTTTGACATAATCCACACTTTCCAGTTTCACAAAATCCTTCGATAAAATAACGGGTGAGCCTGCTAATTCTTTCATGGGGTTCGCCCTGAAGTTTTTCATCATGGCTTCAATTTCGTCGGCACCCTCTTTCCCTTTGCGCACCAATGAAATACCTGCCTCTTTGGAATACCCATATTCTACATAGATATCCTGAAGCAGTTGGTACAGTGTCTTTCCATTATCTTTTGCCCAGGCTGCAACTTCTGCAAACAGCGTGCAGGCTGATACCGAATCTTTGTCGCGCACAAAATCGTCGGCGAGGAATCCGTAGCTTTCTTCTCCTCCACCGATGTATTTTTTTACCCCTTCGTTCTTGCGGATAACGTCGGCAATCCATTTGAATCCGGTGTAACAGTCGAACATTTCGATGCCCATCTTGTCTGCGATTTTTTTCACCAACTCGGAGGTGACAATCGTTTTTACGATAAATTCCTTACCTTTTAGCAGCCCATACTCTTTGCGGCGTGTCATCAGGTAATAAATAAGGATAAGCATGGTCTGGTTACCATTGACCAGCCTAAAATTGCCTTCGTCGTCACGGATGGCTGCTCCGATTCTGTCGGCATCGGGATCAGTGGCTAAAACAACATCAGCTTCTGTTTCGATACCTCTTTTTATAGCTAAGTCCAATGCTGCCGGCTCCTCGGGATTGGGAGAGATGACTGTCGGAAAATCTCCACTTATTACGTCCTGCTCGGGTACGTTGATAACATTCGTGAATCCAATGGCTTTCAGCGCATCGGGGATAAGCTTGATGCCGGTTCCATGGATGGGTGTATAAACAATCTTTAATTCTTTTTGATTTTCAATAGCTTGGGGAGAAAGAACAAAACTTTTAACCTTGTCGATAAAGGCCTTGTCCATGTCTTTCCCGATAATCTCGATCAATTCCTTGTTGCCGTTGAACTTAATTTCTTCTATCGATGAGATTCTGTTTACTTCAGCAATAATGTTTTTGTCGTGCGGCCCAAGTACTTGTGCTCCATCCTCCCAATAGGCCTTATATCCGTTGTATTCCTTGGGATTGTGTGATGCTGTAAGCATAATTCCACTCTGACAACCGAGTTTTCTAATGGCGTATGAAACTTCCGGTGTCGGACGTAAGTCTTCGAAAAGAAACACTTTAATTCCGTTTGCGGTGAAAATATCGGCAGATATCTCGGCAAATTTACGACTGTTGTTCCGGCAATCGTGCCCGATGACTACTTTGATCTGTTCCAACTCGGCAAACTCCTGTAACAAGTAGTTGGATAATCCTTGCGTAGCCGCACCAACGGTGTAAATATTCATTCGGTTGCTGCCTGCCCCCATAATGCCACGAAGACCTCCTGTGCCAAACTCTAGATCTCTGTAGAACGCATCAATCAGTTGACGCTTGTCTTCGTTTTGCAGCATCTGCCTTACTTCTTTTTTTGTTTCTTCGTCGTAGTTGCCGCTAAGCCATAATTGAGCCTTATCGGTTACTTGAGCTAATAATGTTTCGTTGTCCATAGAATAACAAAATATATAATTAATCCACCGTTGGTTCTACTTTTTGAACCTTATATTTTTCTCCGGTTTGGTCGATAACCTTTTTATAAAATTCATTTGAATAACCAGGACGTTCCGGTGACGCGGGTTGTCCGTGCGGGTTTCTTTTGAATTTCCCGTTTTCTTCTTTCTTTACCACACCATCCACATATTTCACCATTAAGTATTGTCCGAGCTTCTTCCACTCCTGTAGACCATCTCTAATCAAAGAATTGGTGTGGTTGGTGAGAAAACGAACAGCTTCTGGCGGGGATTTCCTGTACAAATTTAATGCTTTCTTTTCAATTTCGGGCTGTGTTTCCCTGAAATTGTTTTCCAGTTTCTGCTGCACTTTTTGCATGTCTATGTTCATATCGCTGTATCGTGTGTAAACCATGTTCGACACCCAATTGTGCGTCCAGAAAGCCGATGTTTCGGAGTAGGTGAGTAAATCGCCGTTGCCAACCGCCATCTCTTCCGGTACATGGGCATGTCCGCAGTAAACCGGATAATAAACTGTTTGAGCAGCGTCGTCAACACCGAACCACAGAATACCTCCAATCGTTTCAGGCAGCCAGGAACGCATTTGAGCGACAAAAGAGAATCCGGTCTGTTGAGTAGCAATTGGACGCTCGTTGCAGTACTCAACTGAATCTACTTGGAAGGTGAGTGGAGACCAGCGATAGGGAGAGTTGAACGGGCCGGCACCGACATCAAAACGCCAGTCGAGTTCGGTTCCTTCATAATGGTCGCGCATCATACCCTGGATATCGTGGACACTGAGTTTTTTATCCGGCTTGATATATAACGGCATCGGATCGATAGTTTTACCCTGTGCATACGTTACATATTTTCCCATATCTTTATTTACGCGATTAAAAAACGACCATACACGCGCCTCACAAAAACGTAGCGCTCCAAAATCGAGGGGTGCATAAGCCTGAGCAAAACTAAAATCGGCATCTTTGCCCGAGAAATATCCTTGTTGTCTGGCAAAAGAAATAACATCGGGAGAGTAGAGGCAGTTTTCGGGATCGTTTAAAGGAAACTGCTGGATACGTGCCTGGTTGGCATGTGCCGATACACAATCATCGGGAATGCGGACAGCCACCCATACAGCCCCTTTGTTGCCAACGCCTTTGCTAATCATTTCCATTACCCAAACTTCGTTTGGATCAGCAATGGAGAAAGATTCGCCGGAACTGTAATACCCGTGTTCAGCTACCAGGCCGGTCATGACTTTTATGGCTTCACGTGCAGTTTTTGCCCGTTGCAGGGTAATATAAATCAAGCTTCCGTAATCCATGATTCCGGTGGAGTCGCTTAACTCGGGACGTCCGCCAAAGGTGGTTTCCCCGATGGCTACCTGATGTTCGTTCATGTTGCCGATAACGTTGTAGGTCTTGAGTGCCTGCGGTATTTCACCCAGGTATTTTCCCGTATCCCATTCATATACTTTCAGCATCGTACCGGGATTGTATTGTGCAGCTTCCCAATGATAAAGTTCACCGTAAAGATTGTAAGAATCGGCAGAATAGGAAATAAGGGTTGAACCGTCAACCGATGCTTTTTTGCCTACGAGTAGATTTGTGCAGGGATAAGTTGCATATACTGCAAAGAAAAAAACAACGGTGATGGAGAAGAATCTTTTCATATTTTATAGTGAATTTTAAAGTTTACAAAGCGTAAAGATACTTCAAAAACCGGGAAAAACCCGCGCTGTCTCTGTTATATTTCACTTAATTCCACGAAATCGTTTGAATTAGTATGAAATTTCGTTTAATTTTGTAGTATAAAATTCAAACAGTTTCTCAAGATTAGCTGAACTTTATGGATTTCAGAAAAATTATGAAAAAAAGGGTATTAAGCTTATCGGTCTATCAATTGATAATTTTGGTAGCTCTTATAGCTATGTTGTTCTTTTTCAGTGATAGTAGCCTGCTGAAGCGAATCAAATACGAAAACGAAATCCGTGACCTGAAAACACAAATCGAATATTACCGCAAACAAACAGAAACAGATAAGGCCAAGTTAAATGAACTTCAGTCAAGTCTGGAGAATCTCGAAAAATATGCCCGGGAAAACTATTTGATGAAGAAAGAAAACGAAGAGATCTTCGTGATTGAATAGTAAACCCTGGAGGTGGCGAAAGTTTTCTGAAAAGGAAGTACCTGATAAGTTTATTTTATTAAATTTGTGGTACCGTTGAATTGGACATTTTATGTTAAATACATTAGAAATCATTGTTCTGAAGTTTAAAGTGAAAATTAATGCATAAATCAAAAGAAACCATTTATCAGATTTCCGGCATTGTCATCTTAATATCTGCTGTATTGTATCTTTTTGCCCCATTGGTTGCCCCGTGGATTATGGCAGTTTCAGTGCTGATTTTCAGTGGGGTTACGGCTCTTTCACCTTATCCGGGTAAGAGTGTTCGCGGAAAGCGATTATTCAATTTTCAGGTGATTGCGTGTGTGTTGATGATTGTTGGCACCTACCTGATGTTTAGGAAGAACAATTTGTGGGCGTTGTCGATGATGATCGGGGCCGTTTTCTTGCTTTATTCGGGAGTCATGATTTCCAGGGAACTTCATAAAGAGAGATCAATGGGAGGAAATGAATAACCTTCAGCTTATAACATGAAAAGAATCCTAATCCTAGACGATAATTTGACTATTTGCCTGATGCTGAAATCCTGGTTGGTGAAGCAGCACTACCAGGCAGATACGGCCATAAGTGTTCAGGAGGCCCAACAAAAAGTAAAAAATGAAGCTTACGATTTGATCCTTTCAGATATCAGGATGCCCGAAGCTGATGGCTTTTCTTTCCTGTCATGGATTAAAAAGTTCGACTCAGATATTTTGGTAATTATGATGACCGGCTATGCTGATATTGAAACGGCAGTAGAGTCTATGAAACTGGGAGCGGTGGATTATATCGCAAAGCCCATTGAAGCGGAAGTCTTGTACAAAAAGATTGACGATGCCCTAAAATACCAGGAGAATCAAAAAATTACGGAACAGTTTCGGGATCCATTGATTCGGCCGGGAGGGGAGATTTACACGAGGGTTTTCGATAAGCTGAGTGAAGTTGTACACGACGATTCCCACCTGTTGGTTATCGGGGATAAGGGAACCGGAAAAACTTCCGTTGCGCACTATATTTACAGCAGGAGCAGAATAGATTCGGGTCCGTTTGTAACTTTCGATCTGGATTCGCAAGTACTGAACAGGAACGGTGAGCGGAGAGATTATGAAGAGTTGTTTTTGCAGGCGCTTGATAAAGCAAAAGGGGGCTTACTGCTTGTTAAAAATCTTCAGAAGACCGGTATCAATTTTCAGACATTGTTGTTGAAAGCCCTCTCCTCTCAGAAGAAAGATGATAATTTTGTCCAAATTATCATAACGACTGGAGAAAAAAAGGAACAGCTAACTTCGGTATTGCTCCCGAAACTAGTCGACTCACTCCTGAGGTCATACATTGAACTCCCCACTTTGCGGGGAAACGAGGAGGCCATTTTGTTTTACGCTGAACATTTTTTGGGTGTGGCAAACAGACAGTTGGACAGGAAGGTGAAAAATATTGCCCCCGAAGTTCTTGAAGCGTTTTTTAAGCACTCTTGGGAGGAGAACATTAAAGAGCTGAAAAACTTAATTTTTAAAGCTTGCCTGTTGACAGAAGGAAATACAGTTCCCGAAACGATTCTGCCTGTTCTTTTTAAAAACCTTGCAGGGGAAGGAACGGAGTCTGTTCAGCCGCAGAAGCAAGTCATTGAAGGATTGAAGAAAGAAAATTACGAAAAGGAAAAAATAATCGAAGCACTTGGAATTGCCAAAGGAAATAAAACCGTGGCGGCATCAATACTTAATATTGACAGAAAAACCTTGTACAACAAGATAAAACTTTACAACGTAGAATTAAATTAATCACCTGAATCAATTGAATGGAATCATCCGGATCACGTTCTTCCATAAAATATGAGGTAATTATCGGGTATGTCCTGGTCGTAGCAATCATGATTGTGGGGTTGTTGGCCGTTTACCAGAATCTTGTCAGATTTTCAGAGACAAGGGTCCGGAACGAAGATATGTCTGAACTGATTATTGTAGGTAATGTTATCAATCAATTATACGAAATTGAAAGCACACAAAACCTGTACACTCCCGAAAGTGCGGCAGATTACTTTGCCCGATACCATTCACTAAGGCCAGAAATTAATGCTAAGATTAACTCGTTGAAACAACTTTCAAAAGATACGTTGCGGGTAATTAAACTCGACAGTATTGAAGTGTTGCTGGATGAAAAAGAAGAAAACCTTCGTGCCATAGCTGTCTTGTTGGACTCCATCAACAAAACTCCGGGGATAATCCGTGAGACAGTCAGTACATTTGTTCCCAGAAACCTTAATGATCAAATTAAGCAATACATGGAGCGGAAAAACGTTGTCCGCAAATCGGTCGAAGAGAGCGATACCACGGTTGTGAAAAGTGAGCAAAAAGGACTTTTTAAAAGAATCGGGGATGCCATAAGGGGTAAGCAGGACTCAACCCTGATCATTCAAAACCGTCCTTCTGCTGCTGATATTTCCCGCGATAACATCAGGCTGGCAATCGACACGGTGGTCAATATGGTGAGGTATTCCGAAAGGTTGAATCTGGATAGTCAGCGAAAATTTCAGGCCGCGTTACTTCTAAGACAATCCTCAATGACTAACACTAATCATTTGCTGACCGCACGAATCGATGATTTATTAAAATCTATCGAACAGGAGGAAATCAACAAGTCAATCCGGCTTATTGAAGAAAAAGAGGCCACACTCAACCGGTCTTCAAAAACGGTGTTGGGTGTCACTTCTCTGGCCATATTGATAGCGCTTGTTTTTGGATTGTTGTTTTTGATGGATATCAACCGAAGCCAGAAGTATCGAAGAAGATTGGAAGAATCCAACGTCCGCATCAACCAATTGCTGCGGTCACGCGAAAAGCTGATGTTATCCATTTCACACGATATAAAGGCGCCGATGAGTTCAATTCTGGGATATGTGGAATTGATGGAGTCGGGAGCCGATGAAAACACCCGGAAAACATACTTGAAAAACATGAAAAAATCGGGAAATCATGTGTTGCAACTGGTCACAAACCTTCTCGATTATCAGAAAATAGAATCAGGTACGTGGTTGCGCAAGGAGATGAATTTTAATTTGCATGAACTGGTCGAAAATACAGTGAACAGCTTTAAACCCCTTGCTGAAAAAAAACAACTGGAATACAATGTGGTCAATAAAGTCCCCGGAGATTTACTTGTTTTTGGGGATCCGTTTATGATCCGGGAGATTTATTCCAACTTGATTTCAAACGCGATAAAGTACACGTTACAAGGGACGGTTGAGGTTTTTGTTGAGCCGGTAAATGATATAGGCAAAACGATTTTGAAATTCTCGGTAAGAGACACCGGATTAGGAATCAGTGAAGAATATCAGGAGTATATTTTTCAGGAGTTTACCCAGATAAAACCCGACAAAATAGGGCAGCAGGAAGAAGGAAGCGGTCTCGGACTGGCTATAACAAAAGGGTTGGTAGATGAGTTGGGTGGAAAAATTCACCTGCGATCCGAGAGAGGCAAAGGTTCCGAGTTTTTTGTTGATCTTCCGCTTGAAACATCGCGGTTGACAGAAACATGGAGTTCAGGTGAAGGTTGTCCCGATTTTGATTGTGAAAATATTTCGGTGCTAGCTGTAGATGATGATCCGATTCAGCTGACAATGCTGGCTGAAATGCTCAAATTGAAAAAGATAAATGTTGTTACCGAAGTCGATCCTGATAATGTGTTGAATATTTTAAAAAACAAGATTTTCGATTTAATATTTCTGGATATTCAAATGCCAAGGACAAATGGTTTCACACTTGTAAAAAGCATGTTAGACTCTGACATCTTTCAATCGAAATCAACGCCGGTTATTGCCTTGTCGGCGAAATCGGATTTGTCTTCTGCTGATTTCAAACAGTTGGGTTTTACTGATTTTCTAAACAAGCCTTTCACTTCCGCACAACTTTTCACGATGATTAATAAATACGTGAGGATCACATTGGCTGAGGAGATGGGAGCGGTTGAAAACAGTAAAGGAGTTTCTGCATTGATTGACGTTGTTAAAGACGACCGGGAAAGTTCGTTGGAAATACTGAGGGCGTTCGTGCTCGATACCGGGAAGAACAACAATGACCTCAAGACCTGTTTTGAGAAAAACGACATGGAAAACGCCGCACAGGTTGCGCACAAAATATTGCCGCTTTTCAAGATGATGGGAGACGAGGAATTATCGGATGTTTTGCTGAAATTAGACCATGAAAAAAACGTTCGGGAAGATGAGAAGAGTAAGATAATCGAAGCAATATGCCGGTATATTGACGAAGCAAAAAATCGGATATCGGAAATGGACAAACGCTAACCGATGCAACGAAACTCACCTGTCGAAAAATACAAACGCTACCTGCTCTTGGAAAGAGGGCTATCGTCAAACACCATTGACGCTTATATGACCGATCTGCAAAAACTGATTGATTTTGCAGAGACCCGGAACCTTTCCTTCACTGAAATGAAGCTTCAACACTTGGAGGAGTTTCTTGCTGAATTGCACGACAACGGTATAAAAGCTCGTTCGGTGGCACGGATAATATCGGGGATTAAGTCTTTTTTTCATTATCTTGTCCTTGACGGATTTATCGAGGAAAACCCCGGCCTGTTGTTGGAAGCTCCCAAAATTGGGTTGAAGCTGCCGGTAGTGCTGTCTGTTGAGGAAATCGATTGCTTGTTAGACAGAATAGATGTCTCCACTGCCGAAGGTGCCCGAAACTATGCGATTATCGAAACACTATACAGTTGTGGACTGCGTGTGTCTGAACTGACTAACCTCAGGTTCTCCGATTTGTTCTTCGATGAAGGGTTTATACGCGTACAGGGGAAGGGTAGCAAGCAACGGCTGGTTCCCATATCGGAAACAGCTATCCAAAAAATAAAAAATTATCTTTTGCACCGCAATCAACAAAGGGTGAAAAAAGGAAGTGAAGATGTTGTTTTTTTAAGTTCAAGAGGAACAGCTATCTCGCGTGTCACGGTTTTTTATTATATCAGGCAATACGCTGAGGCAGCTGGAATCAGCAAGGAGATCAGTCCACATGTTTTTCGTCATTCATTTGCTACACACCTGTTGGAAAGAGGAGCGAACATCCGTGTAATTCAGGAAATGCTGGGGCATGAAAAAATCACAACTACCGAAATATATACTCACATGGACCGAAGTTTTCTGAGGCAAGAGATTATTGAACATCATCCCCGGAATAAGAAATGACCAAATGCTCTTATCGACAAATCTTGGAAAAATTGGACAGACAAATCTTTTCAAAACGGATAATTTTGTATATTTGCTAAATTATATCAAAACATCAAACATTAAATAAATTCACTCCCTATGAAATTTGTAGTATCAAGCGCCACATTGTTGAGCCATCTGCAAGCGATCAGCAGAGTTATCAATTCAAAAAATTCGTTACCTATTTTGGATTGTTTTCTCTTGGAACTGGACGGAAATGTGTTGACCATTACAGCCGCCGACAACGAAACCCGATTGGAAACCAAAGTCGAAGTGAACAGCTCGGAAGGAACAGGCAGTTTGGCCATTAATTCAAAAAACCTGTTGGATCCGCTGAGAGAGCTTCCCGACCAGCCGCTCACTTTCGATGTAAACGACGAAACGCTTGAAATTTACATATACTACCACAACGGGAAGTACAATTTTGTAGGTTTAAAAGGCGATGAATATCCAAGACCCAAAGAGTTGAAAGAATCGGCAATAGGACTCAATATTCCTGCCGAAACACTTTTCAACGGCATCAACAGAACTGTTTTCGCTACGGCTGACGATGAATTGCGCCCGGTGATGAACGGTATCTATTTCGATATCACTACAGATGACCTGACTTTCGTTGCTTCAGACGGACACAAGCTTGTGCGTGTAATTCATAAAGACGTGAAAGGGGATGGAAGATCGTCGTTTATTCTGCCGAAAAAACCGGCTAACTTGCTGAGGTCGCTCCTTCCGAAGGAAAACGGAACGGTGGATGTGAAATTTGACGAAAACAATGCGTACATAACGATGTCGAACTTTGTGATGATCTGTCGTTTCGTGGAAGGACGCTATCCCAATTACAATTCGGTAATTCCACAAAATAATCCCAACAACGTTACGCTCGACAGGCTTGCGTTGCTGAATGCTTTAAAACGCGTGAGCGTATTTTCAAATCCGGCAAGCAGTCTGGTAAAGCTGCAACTGTCGGAAGACAAAATTGTTGTTTCGGCGCAGGATATTGATTTTCTGACTTCAGCAGAAGAAATGATTCCTTGCCAGTATAACGGAAACGTAATGAATATTGGTTTTAAAGCTGTTTTCCTGATTGATATACTGAACAATATTCCATCCACCGATGTGAAGCTCGAACTTTCTGATCCTTCGCGTGCCGGAATTATTCTTCCTGCCGAAAACGAAGAAAACGAAGACATGCTCACACTGCTGATGCCGATGATGTTAAATGATTGATAAATGAAACTAAACCTCAAAAACCCGCTGGTTTTCTTTGACTTGGAAACCACGGGGATAAATATTACAAAAGACAGGATTGTAGAAATATCGTTACTGAAAGTCCATCCGAACGGGAAAGAAGAAATAAAATCCCGGCTTATCAACCCCGAGATGCCTATTCCTGCCCAGTCGACAGCCATTCACGGTATCACCGATGATGATGTGAAAGATAGTCCGACCTTTAAACAAGTGGCAAAATCGTTGGCCGATATGTTGGAAGGTTGCGATTTAGCGGGCTTCAATTCCAGCCGCTTCGACGTCCCGATGCTTTCTGAAGAATTTCTTCGGGCAGGAGTGGATTTCGACATGAGCAAACGGAAGTTTGTGGATGTTCAGATTATCTTCCACAAAAAGGAACAACGAACGCTGGAGGCAGCTTATAAATTTTATTGCGACAAAGAGTTGCAAAACGCACACTCCGCAGAGGCAGACACCATTGCTACTTACGAGGTATTGAAATCACAACTCGACCGTTATCCCGACTTGGAAAACGATGTTGCATTCTTATCCAAAGAGTATTCCAGCTTTAACAATAACGTGGATTTTGCCGGACGGATTATTTTCGATGATAAAGGAGTTGAGGTATTTAATTTCGGTAAACACAAGGGTAAGCCGGTGGCACAGGTCTTACGCAACGAGCCCAGTTATTACTCGTGGATGATGGATGGCGACTTTCCATTAAACACCAAGCAGGTGCTTACGAAAATAAGGCTTCGGGAAATGAACGGTTAAAACGGCTGTTATGATTTATTTCCGATGGATGCTCTTAGTTTCACTTCCTTTTCTGATCTTGTGCTGTGGAAAAGGTAAAGCGGAGACCACCGAAACTGCCGAAACCGTCAAGACGGCACGTGGGATTCCGTTGGAGCGGAAACAACGGTTTTCGGGGAATTACAACAAGGAGTTCAACGATTTACAGGATGCTCACTTGTCGGCTGCTACTGCCTTGGGTATTTCACCGATGGCTTTACGCAACGATACGTTGAAGCTGAAAGATGAGCTTGTCCGATTGCCGGATGAACTGGAACTTTACAAAATGTACGATTTAACCCATTCTATTCCGTTTCTGGTTCCTTCAGCAGCGCAGTTGTTTGTTGATATTACGCGGAATTTCAGGGATTCGCTTTACAGCAAAGATCTACCTCTTTACCGGCTTTACCTGACCAGTATCCTCCGCACCGATGAAGACCTTTCAATATTGACAAAAAGGAATATCAACGCCAGTGAAAACTCCACACATCGTTACGGAACTACCTTCGACATATCGTGGAAACGTTTCGACCCGGTGATACCCGATTCCATTCGCCAGGTCCCGCCGGAACGGTTGAAGCTTGTGTTGGCGCAGGTACTTTTCGACTTAAAAAATCAACAACGGTGTTACGTGAAACACGAGCGGAAGCAGGCTTGTTTCCATATAACGGCAAGGGGAAAGTAAGATGAAGCGCTTTTTTATTACACTTTCGTATAACGGGAAAAACTATGTGGGCTGGCAAATACAACCCAACGGAGTCAGTGTGCAGCAGGTGCTACAGGATGCCCTTTCTACCGTTTTACGTGAACCGGTGGAAGTGGTGGGAGCGGGCAGAACCGATGCGGGTGTGCATGCCCGGAAGATGGTGGCGCATGTTGATTTTTCGGATGAGCGTTTCGATTCAATGAGGTTGGTGAAAAACCTCAACAGCTTTCTGCCCCACGATATATCCATTCGCGAAATCCGGGAAGTGAGCCCCGACGCACATGCCCGCTTTTCAGCCATATCCCGGACGTATAAATATTACCTCACGACGGAAAAGAACCCGTTTCTGTACGATCTTACTTACCGGGTGTTTTTCCAACCCGATATAGACACCATGAATGCCTTGTGTGAGGTGTTGAAAGGATACGAAGACTTTACCAGCTTCAGCCGGCTGCATAGCGATGTGAAAACCAACAACTGCCGTATAAGCGAAGCTTACTGGGAACAGGAAGATACCACCCGTTTTACTTTTACCATCACCGCCGACCGATTCCTGCGCAATATGGTCCGCGCCATCGTGGGAACATTGCTCGAAGCCGGCCGGGGAAAACTGGACGAGCGTGGGTTTCAGCGGATTATAGAAGCCAGGAACCGTCAGGTTGCCGGTGATTCTGCTCCCGGACATGCGTTGTTCCTTCACGAAGTGACCTATCCCGAGGAGGTCTGGGTGGTTGTCAGGTAACCGATGATTTACAGTATTTATAATAAATTGACGTTATTTAAAGCGTATTGATGCAACGGAAGCGGCATTCATTGCATCTATATAGTAAACGCTTTAAAAAAGATACGTATGAAAAATCTATTCAACAAGCTATGCATCCTCCTTTTTATTGCTCACTTTATTGCGTGTAGCCATGATGCAGTTGATGAAATGAGTGTCTTCACAGAAGATGGCACTGTCGTAAACACGTTCAAAGTTTCGGAAAACGAAGCCAGGGAAACGTTAATGTCTTTTTTGGACAGGTTTGATACAAGTTCTTCAGGCGGGGCTCGGAGCACATCCCAAAGGACAATCAAGGATATCCAGGCTTTCAATGTCAATCCAATGACAAGGGCTTCATCCGATGATGGCTATGAATTGCCTGAAGATCTGGAGACACTGTTATACCTGATTAATTTCAATGATAACCAGGGATTCGGGATTGTGTCCGGAGATAAACGGACCACGCCTGTCCTTGCTATTATCGATGAAGGAGGATTGTCTTTGGATACTCTTTCGAGAGTTGATAATCCGGGATTTCTGATGTTTTTGGATCAAGTTGTGGTGATGCAATTGAATGAAATAGCCGAATATGACTCGCAGACAGGAGCCCGTCCTTTACCCGTTTCTCCGGAGACCAGGGCTACTCCGGGTGATGTGTCGCCGCGATTACAAACAAAATGGAGCCAGGGCGCACCTTATAATAAATTTGCTCCTAATGGTGTTACCGGGTGTGTAATAACAGCCGCGGCACAGGCGTTAAGCTATTTTCAAACAATAGGGCATGTCCAATGGCAATATCAGAACACATACGGTGCAAGTCCATTGAATTGGAGTCAAATTATTGCCGACAGCGAGGATTATCTCGGAGGGTATGGAAGGCTTCATCGTACAGCTCTAGAACATGCTCAATCAGCAGACCAGGTTTCTCACCTGATGCGCTATCTGGGTGTAACCCTTAAAGCTACTTACAACAAGGGGAATAAGAAAGAAGGCCCTAGCACAAGCGCAGATTCAGGTGATGCCATAAAACATTTAAAAAATTGGTGCGGCCTTTCATCTTCAACCTCTTTAAGAGACTATAATGCTGATGGCGTTCGCGTCGCACTCCAACATAATCCAAACTCTCTTGTCTGGGCAAGAGGTAATGGCAATAGAACGAATAAATTCTTAGGTATGATATATACGTACAAAGACGGGCATGCCTGGATCATTGATGGAATAAGAATAATAGGGTCGACGGACTACGTGCATTGCAACTGGGGATGGGGCGGCAAATGCGACGGATACTTTGTGAGCGGCAGTTTTAACACGCAAGCGCCTCCCGCATTCTTAGACCCGATCGACGATGACCCGGGAACCGAACCGTATAATTATAGGTATAAAAAGCAATATGCCGTGCTATCCCGATAACTTAAAAGAATGAGACAATGAAACGGATTCATATTTTATTTTTGGCCGGACTGCTCCCTTTCCTGTCCGGATGCGACAAGAATGAAGGCGTGTATGCCTATTCAAAAGAAATAGAAATTCAATATGTTGATAAACAGGGGAATATTTTATATTTCGATAAGGACGGGAATATCTCCTGTTTTGACAAGGTTGACTATTTTTCGCGGAAATTGAACGAGGAAGACTTTTTGACGACCTGCCCGATGGAGATCATATCCTTTACGAATGAAAGGGGTATCCCCGTGGAATATAAATTAGATTACCAGGTAGGTCATTTGTTCAGATTTCGCATGAATGATGGGCGAAAAAGCGAATACGGTTATGTCGTTAAATACAAAATTCCGCTTATTACCGGAGATTCAGTGGAAGAATTAAGGGTCACGCTCAAAGAAAACCACGGATTTCCCTGCGGGTGGCACAACTGCCGGTATAATGGGAAAGATATTCGCGTTTATACCATGGAGGAAATTTTCCCGGATTATCATAACCCCCAGCAAGTTTTTGATAAAGAAAAGCATGCCCGTAGGTTGACGGAAATGCTGTATAGCGGGAATTTGGTAGCACATGAAGTAGAGGGATTCATTCTTGTCATAATTCCTGTTGATATTGCTTTGTAAATACATTTATGATGTAGTCATGCGGGAGCATGAAGTTTCTTATAAAAGGGATAAGAAATTATGGCACATTTCATAGGTTATGCAATATTCATTGGGATTGATAAGGTATATTTGAGTTTTTTGGTATTTTAAACACATAATGAAACCAAGTTATGAATTAAAACCATTGAACGATGAAAACAACTAAATTATTATTAGAAATTTTTTTAAGTGTATGTGTAGCATATGCTTTCCTCACGTCTTGTACAGATAGTGAATACGAACCTTTCAAGGAAGTACTGGTGATTGCATCTGAAACAGTTAAAACAAATGAGGGAATTGCATATTGGGTAAAAGTAAATGGAAGTGACACATGGAAAATGATGCATACACAGATTGCAAATTTCAACCATGAAAGAGGGTACGAATATGTAGTTGAAGTGAGCGTAAAAAAAATTAAGGATCCAGGACCAGATCAATCAAGTCACAAGTATACGCTTATAAAAATCATATCAAAAGAGAAGAAGGATTCAGAAGTTCCCCTTTTTACAACAGATTTCGCTGATCTTAAAAGTCGGAATGAGACTGCTTTCCCGAATGCCATCTGAGAAGTTGTGACTTTACCAGACGGGACGCAATTTGAAAAGGTAGATTCTTTTTATATTTATCAGGGAGATATAGTCCTGAATGAAGAACAGGTTAATACTTTATTCAACAGTAGTTCTGATACACGTTCCGGTATCTCTACAAGTTCTGTAAAGTATTGGCATAGCCATTGAGTATATTATACTTTTGCTTCAGGATTTATTCTTAAACAAAATGTATATGATGCTATTCAGGAATGGGAGACAAAAACTAGTTTAAGATTTATTGAAGGCACGGGATATGGTGATTATATTGAATTTTTTCATGGTGATGGAAATTATTCAAATTCAATAGGACGGAAAGATGGAAAACAAGTAATAAGCCTTTCAGAAACAGGCTCTAACACAGGGACAGCTATACATGAAATTGGTCACGCTGTTGGACTTATTCATGAATAGTGCAAAAATGACAGGGATGATTTTGTTACTATATTATGGCAAAATATTGATCCTAAGTATACTAGTCAGTTTAATTTATATCCTGCCGGAGCAATCAGAGATATAGGACCCTTTGATTTTTCTTCTGTAATGCTATACTCTTCTGATGCTTTTTCTGAAAACGGAAATCCAACAATGACAACAACAGATGGTTTTTTCTTTATCGGACAACGGGCATTTCTATCAGCAGGGGATGTGGAGGGGGTAAAGTCAGCATATGGACCTCCTTTTCATAATGAAAAAGAGACAGTTACTGTAATTAATGAATATGTATCAGGCTTGGATGACTACAGCGAATACGATGTAGATTACACAATTTATTTTTATAACGACATAAATTGCGTGCAACGGTCATCATTAGTATATCCTCGGAATATAACTTATATTGAAGAAAGACACACATGCAATAGATACGGGGATGATATAAATGTATCCAGAACATATAGAAATATATTAGTACCCGCCGGTGCAACTTCATATAATCTGGGCACTGTTCGCAATATTGAACACTATATAATGAGTAATCCTAATGTAATTGATAGAACTATATATTATGTTTTAAAATAAATGTGAGGGTGATAATAAATAAGTGTGCCTGAAAGTAATTTTAACGCCTTTAGGGAAACCCTTTATCAGCTTTCGCCTGAGCTTGATGGCCTTCGTTTGAACATTGCTATTGACGATGACGGTAAATCATTCTGGGTGTTACGGTGTAAAGTCCCTTCCAATACTTTTCGCGAACAATTGCCGATGGCTGTGGAAATGTTGAAAGAGAACAAGGATAAAAATATCGTGATGTACTGTACCGGAGGCATACGGTGTGAGAAAGCCAGCGCTTACCTGCGTTACAAAGGCTTTCCCCACGTATTTCACGTAGAAGGCGGTGTGATAGAATATGCCCGTAAAGCCAGGGAACAATGTTTGCCGTTGAAATTTATCGGAAAAAACTTCGTGTTTGATGAGCGTTTGGGAGAGCGGATTACCGATGATATTATCGCTCAATGCCATCAATGTGGTAAGCCTTGCGACAACCATACCAATTGTAACAACGACGGATGCCACCTGTTGTTTATTCAGTGCGATGAGTGTAAAAACAAGTACGACGGCTGTTGCAGTGATGAATGTAAGGAAGAGTTTCATTTGCCCGAAGAAGAACAACAACGGGCACGTCGTGCAGGAAGAGTCAATTAACTCCCACTTATCTTACAGAGTAGGTATGCACGCTTCTCCCCCGGGCAGATGGCAGGTAATTGACTCCGTACCAGCATACCTGAAGCAGCATAAAGGCCAAAAGGAGAATAGTCATCGATGTCTTGTTTTTCGATGTTTTCAGGAGCCGGTAATGGATGTAGACCAGGTATCCGAGCCACGTAGCGGCTGCCCACGTCTCTTTCGGATCCCAGCTCCAGTAATGTCCCCAGGCTTCTTTTGCCCAGATCGCCCCCATTAGCATGCCCATCGTAACAAAAGCAATACCCACATACACCAGGTTGTCGGTCATATCCATGATACGTTCTTTGTCCTGGAGTTTTTCCTCCCGGAACAGGTAGTACAGGGCTACCAATGTTACCGCTCCCAGAATGGCGTAAGAAAACATATAGATAATAACGTGTGGGGCAAACCACGGACTTTGCAGGGCAGGCATCAACACCTTATTGTGGATATCGGGTTTAGCGATGTTCACAACGATAAAAACCGCCGAAAGGATGGTGCTGAACGATAATATCCATTTGTATCCCCAACGCTGGTAAGTTATCAGTCCGGCAACCGGCAGAAAAAAGGAATACCACAACCGGGTTTCACCCATCGTGCGCAACGGCGGCCGTTCCAGGGATATCCACATACCGAGGATAAACGAGAAGAACACTCCCTGGCCTAAAACCGTAAACAAAGTCGGTAGCGTTTTTTTAGGTCTTCTTAGTGCCCATGCCGACGCTACTGTCCAAAGCAAAACTGATGGTATGGCAAAAAAGATAAAATGGTCCCAGGTCATGTTCAATTTATGATTTACGATTTTTTTTAGGCCCTGCAATAAACAGGAACAGTGCTCCGGCCAGCAACATGAAAATACCGGTGTAAACTACCGGTAACCAGGGGTCTCGAACGAGTTCGAAAACACTGGTTTTGGAATATTTGCCCATTTTTTCGTCGTAACTGTACTGGTAGATAATCCAGTCTTCTATTGACAAAGGTTTGTTCACTTCGATATTCGCTTTTTTCCTGTGTCCGGCTTCCGTGAAAACAGTGACTTGTGAAGTGTATTTCTTCACTTCCTGCACAGGCATTGCTACACTGGAGGTTTCATCGATGTACAATACCTGATAGGGAAACAAATAACTTCCGTTGCTTACCCAGCCTTCAACAGGTGCTTTTAAAGACGGGTTGGTTACCCGTACTTTCAAGGCAGTGGCTGCTCCGTCCATAAGCATGGGTACAACACTTGTAAAGACAGAGTCCCTTACTACAGCCGCTTGCGGAATATATTCGAGCACTTCGATAGTATTTCCGTTTAGTTGAGTTGGTTTGCCCAACCCTTCAAACATGTACGATCCGGGACGGTTTACGGGCAGGATTTTTCCCGTGCGATTATCAATGACAACCAGTTTTGGTGGATATTCTTCTATTATAAACGTATCCAGTTCAATAGCTACAGGAAGCTCCTTGAGGTTACCCAGAGCATCGTGTGCACGCCATTCTGTGTTCCCTTCCACAACCGTCATGGTGTACCGTTGCATGTCGCCGCTTCCCAACAGGCCGCCCCCCAGAGCAAAAAACAATCCTAGGTGGTTGAGGTAGAATCCGATCAGCCTCCACGATTGAGATTTGCGGGTTTTTCTCAGCACTGTGAGTCCTAGAATTACCAGGATGTAAAAACAGAGAAGCACGAATGCCCATGAAGTTGTCATCCGGTACCATCCCATCCGGCTGAAAATGTTGTTCGGCAGATGTTCCTGCGGTTCGTGTATAGTGAACTGAGGTGTCAGCCCCAGAATGACGATAGACAACAGCACCACAAGCATAGCCGGAACGGTTGACCTTGCGCCCGACAACCAGCGGACAACGTGATTGTCTCTCAGCAGAAAGTGGCAACAAAGAAGCCCTGCAACCAGCAGGGCCCCGACGGTGGTATTTACAGGGGAACGGAAATCAGCGGGGCGAATATTGCCGAGCAGGAGCTGCAGCAGGAGTCCTGTCAGTGCAATGCCTCCGGCAACTATAAATCCTTCGGTGTAGCTCCACGGTTTCTCCCATATTCTTCGAGCGTCTTTGTTCATAATTACCCGTGACGATGCCGTTTTATCTTCTGCTCACCAACCGGTTATTGGCTTTAGCTGTTTCCAGCCATTTGGGGACAACCGTTTCCATGAATTGCTTTTTTGCTTCTCTTTCCTGCCGCATGTCCAGACCGATATAAGCTTGTGCTTTTTCTTTGGTGGAGATGTCGGGCATGGGGACATCGCCGATGTAGCCGAGTTGTGCCAATACTTTAGAGAGGACGAAACGGGCTTTGTGGGCACGGTCGAGACTCATGGAGAGAATCCGCTGGAATTCAACCGGAGAGTGAAAAGAACCGCCATGCGAGGCTACGGCATAATCCCAACGCCATTGCGATTGACGAAGAAGTTGCAGCACCTCTTCCATTTGTGCTTCTGTAGCCCCTTTCTCCCAGGCAAATTTTGCTTCGATGTGGGCGGTTGCCAGTTCCTTTTCAACCCGGTTTCGGATTTCGTTAGCGCTGCGCTGACGCTCGAAGACTGCGGTACGTAAGGTCTCTTCGCTTTCACGGTGGCAAACCTGGCAAGTGTTGTTGATGCTTGCCAACGGACTTCTTACGTGGTGACTGGTGTATTTAACGCCGCCTTCCGATACGTAAGGCATGTGGCAATCGGCACACGAAACACCCCGTTGGGCATGAATGCCGGTTTTGTATATTTCGTAATCGGGATGTTGTGCTTTAATGATGGGGGCGCGGCTGAGCTTATGGGTATAGTCGGCAAACCGGATGCTGTCGTAATATTGTTCACCACCTTCCACGGTCAACCCATTGTGCCAGGGGAAAATAAGGTATTTCCCTTCGGGAGAGAAATAATACTCCACGTGGCATTGGGCGCAAGCCAGCGAACGCATTTCCTGTTGCGAAACCTTGTGGATGTCCTGGCCACTGTTTCTGAATCCTTCGATCAGTCCCGGACGGCTGATTTTAAGGTTCATGGTTTCAGCCTCGTGACAATCGGCACAACCGATGGGGTTTACCACTTCTTGTCCCAACGAGGCCCACGTGCCTTTGTAATATTCGGCAATTCCTAGCGAATCCATCAGGCGGGGAACATCGGGACTTTTACAAGTCCAGCAGGTTGCCGGCTGCGGACCTTCATCGGAAGACATGGGTGCACCTGTCCGTAACGTGTGGTGGATATCTTCTACCGCATGCATGTGTCCCCTGGGAGTTCCATAATCTTTCGAGAAAGCATACCCCGCCCAAAGAATCACCATTTCGGGACGTTGCGCCAGTACGTCCACCACGCTGCTTCCGTTAAATTCACTTTGAAAGGTGGTGTCAGCGGTTTTTATCCAGGATTCGTATTCACGCGGGTAGTTTTCTGCGAAAATTTCGTTTCTCGACTCAATGCCGGTGATATTCACTTTTTTGTTGTTTAGGATACTTACCACTTCAGCCCTGCGTTGAGTGATGGATGCGGCAAGCATTCCCAATAAAAAGACTATTCCAACCGTAACGAAGAATAAAAGCCAGGCTACCCAGGGTTTCATCTTTCTGTTATCATTACTACTCATAGGGATAAATTTGCGGGTTATTTATTTTATTTTATCTGATTTCTTTTCATGGCTGTACTTAGCCAGTCTGGCACATGGGTGTCTGGCATCGGTACATGTGAATGGGGAGTGGACACTTCCGAGCGGCTTCTCGTGTGAGGAACATCCCTGTGGCAATCCCAGCAGGCATTTCCTCCCATTTCCTTCATCTCTTTATAGCCCATTCTTCCGGTATTTACAAACTCCTGATTAAGCTGTGTGTGACAACGGATGCAATTGTCCATGATGACCTCAGAACTGGCTTCTATGGTTTGCAGGGCTGTCTTCTCGCCTCTCAGTGTAAAAACGGCGGAGTGACGAAGCCCATCCTTGGCTTTAAAAAAATACTTATTCACGATATTGTTGTGCGGAACATGGCAGTCGTTACAGGTGGTGTTCCGGGCGTGTGAACTGTGGGTCCAAGTGGCGTAATAAGGACTCATCACGTGGCAGTTAACACAGGTTCTGGGGTTGTCGGATAAATAACTGTAGGCGCGAGAGGTGAAAAAAGTATAGATAAACAACCCTGCAAACGCTCCCACGATGATGATTGCCGGGTATTTCCAGCCTCCTCTGGGTTTTATCTCGTTCCAAATGTGCGTTAGTTTTCCCATGATAATTTAGCTTGAAACTAGAGTTTCTCCACTTCAATACAAAAAAAGCGAATTTAACTGTAAAAGAATGTAATATTTATTACGAATTGAGAAAAAATAGTTATATTCGCTAATTACAATTAATCCTATGAACCCTCAACATTCAGAGTTTTTTCAAACTATTTTTCAATGCCCGCTGTGCAATTCTATTCCTGTGGAAGAAAGAGCCGACTTTTTACGCGACGTACGTTATAGCATAAAACGATACGGGAAAGGAGATATGCTGGTAGCGCAAGGATCAGTTTATGAGATGCTTTACATCGTTGTAAAAGGTGAAGTCGTCACAGAGATGTCTGATGAGAAAGGGGAGTTCGTAAAAATGGAACTGATCAGGGCCCCCAATCCCCTGGTAACCGGTTTTTTGTTTGCTACCGACAATATTTCACCGGTTACAGCATTGGCGAAAACCGATTGTGTGGTAATTCTTATTCCCAAAGATAATGTGTTTCTTTTGATGAGCAAGTACCGGGATTTTATGAAAGCGTTTTTAGCGTATATTTCGAACAAGGTAGCTTTTTTATCGGAAAAGTTAAGGCTTGCATCGTTGCGGACTATACGTGCCAAGCTGGGGTATTACCTTTTGAAAGAATCGAGGGGTGAACAGGAGTTTCAATTGAAGATGTCGAAAGAAGAGTTGTCGCGCTTGTTGGGTGTTTCACGGCCGGCATTGGTAAATGTTATGATGCAGATGGCGGATGAAGGGCTCATCGGCGTGGATAGACGAAAAATCCTGATAAAAGACAGGATAGCCTTGCAGCGCTTGTTTTAAATTATTTAAATGTCAATATGAAACAATTACTTATTATTCTCGTATTCACATTGGTCTCTTCCGCTGCTTTTGCGCAGCAAGAAGAGTATCAGAAGAAGACGTATGTTTCTTCCGAAAACGATACGTTGCTCTACAGGGAGTTAGTGCCTGAAAAATTGATACTGAACCAAAGCTATCCTTTGGTGATTTTTCTTCATGGTGCGGGAGAACGTGGAAACGATAACGAAGCACAACTGCGTCACGGTGGAAATATGTTTACAAATCCGGTGAATCGGGAAAAATATCCCGCTTTTGTGATCTTTCCTCAATGTCCCCAAGAAGACTTTTGGGCACCAAGAAACCGTTCGGCGGCCGCAGGAGAAAACCCTTTTAATCAGAATCCTCCTGTGTCTAAGGCGTTGAGCCTGGTAAAAAAAATTCTGGATGAAGCGATTGAGAAATATCCTGTGGATAGAAACAGAATTTACGTAGCCGGACTTTCGATGGGAGGGATGGGAACATTTGATATGTTGTGCCGATACCCTGATCTTTTTGCTGCCGCAATCCCTATCTGCGGGGGAGTAAGCACCGAAAGGCTGAGGAAAATTAAAACCAAAACAAATATTCGAATTTTTCACGGTGATGCCGATACAGTTGTCCCGGTTACCTATTCCCGTGAGGCATATAAGACTCTCAAGCAAAACAGGGCTAGCGTTGAATATATTGAATATCCGGGTGTAAATCATGACAGTTGGACTCCTGCATTCAACGAAGATGATTTCATGGCATGGCTTTTCAGTAAAAGAAAGTGAAGATTGACTCTTTTGAAAAAGCAACTTTTCCGCCGGTCGTTTGTTTACACTCTGTAGAAAATAGTATTTAACAATGAAAAAGATGGACAATCAGGCACTGGTTATTTTTGGTGCCTCCGGCGATCTTACCTATCGGAAACTGATGCCTTCGGTTTTCGATCTGTATATGAATAATTCACTTCCAGATGGTTATGCCGTTTTGGGCGTTAGTCGCTCAAAATTTACCGATTCCGAGTTTCGAAAAAAAATGAAGGAGGGGATCAAGGAGTTTTCACACTTCAAAAATGCAGGTGCGGAGAAGATAAACCACTTTTTAAAGAAAGTTTTTTACATCAGCATCGACACACAAAAGAGTGAAGATTATGAACTGGTGAAAAGTAAACTGAGGGAGTTGAATAAGAAATTGGATCTCCGCCACAACTATATTTTTTACCTTTCCACACCTCCGCAACTTTATCCGGTTATTCCAAAATATCTTTACGGGCAAGGGCTTACGTTACAACAAAAGGGATTCCGACGGATTATTATTGAAAAACCTTTCGGACACGATTTAAAGTCAGCTATGGAGTTGAATAAGTCGCTGACCGATTTTTTCAGCGAGGAACAAATTTATCGTATTGATCATTATCTGGGAAAGGAAACCGTTCAAAACCTGCTGGTTACTCGTTTTTCAAACGGGATTTTTGAACCGTTGTGGAACAGAAACTATGTGCAGCACGTGGAAATTACGGCTTCCGAAAGCATCGGAGTGGAGGGGCGCGGTGGATATTACGAAACTGCTGGCGCTATGCGTGATATGGTTCAGAATCACTTGCTTCAGGTGGCATCACTGGTAGCCATGGAGCCGCCGGCAAAAGTGACTTCTGAAGAGATCCGGCACGAGAAACTAAAAGTTTTCCGTTCGTTGCGTCCGTTGAACGAAGAGGATTTGCGAAACAATGTAATCCGGGGACAATATACCGAGTCGCATGTGAAAGGAAAATACCTTACCGGATACCGCGACGAAGAAGGTGTAGATAAAAATTCGCGGACGGAAACTTATTTTGCGATGAAGTTTTTTATCGATAACTGGCGCTGGAGCGGGGTGCCGTTTTATATCCGGTCGGGAAAGCGTTTACCTACAAGAGTTTCAGAAATTGTAATCCATTTCAAACCGTCGCCCACACAACTTTTTAAATCGGTTGACGGAGCTATTGAAGCAGGCAACCAGCTGATCCTGCGTATTCAGCCCGATGAGGGAATTTTATTAAAAACAGGTATGAAGGTCCCGGGAAACGGTTACGAGGTGAAATCGGTAAATGTGGATTTTCATTATTCCGACCTGAAAGACCATTATATCCCTGAAGCATACGAACGGTTGATCCTGGATTGCATGACGGGTGACAACACCCTGTATATGTCGGGGGAAGGGGCCGAATTGACGTGGAGATTTGTGCAACCCATTCTCGATTATTGGGAAAGTGATCCGGATGCACCTTTGTACGGTTATCCTTCTGGGTCTTGGGGTCCGGATAGCGCGGATAAGCTGATCGAAGGTGCGCAGACCTGGCGCTATCCGTGTAAAAACCTGGCGGATGATGGGGTTTATTGTGAATTGTAAATCGTAATTCCACTTCAATCGTCAAATATATGCAAACAAAAATATTCAATACAAAAGAAGAACTGAACCGTGCGTTTACGGATTACCTGAAGGAGATACTAAAAGACCGGGAAAGGGTTACAGTAGCATTATCGGGAGGCTCCACTCCGAAATCACTGTTTGATTACTGGGCTCAACGCCATGCAACCGATATCGACTGGAAAAGTGTTTTCCTGTTTTGGGGAGACGAACGTTGCGTGCCGCCCACCGATGAGCAAAGCAATTACAGGATGACCCGGGATCATTTACTCGATCATGTGGCCATCCCGGAAAGAAATATTTTTCGTATCAAGGGGGAAAATGACCCTGCTGCCGAAGCACAAAGATATTCTACCTTACTGCAAATGGAAGTAGAAACGGTGGATACCGTTCCTTCGTTTGACCTGGTTATTCTGGGGTTAGGCGATGATGGACACACGGCCTCCATTTTTCCGCACGAAATCGACTTATGGGAAAGTGCAGATTTATGTGTGGTGGGAACACATCCCGACAGCGGACAAAAACGGATAAGTTTGTCGGGAAAAGTAATTAATCATGCTCAGCGAGTGGCGTTTTTAGTTACGGGAGATGGCAAAGCTGAAAAAGTGAAACAGATCATTGAATCGGGAAAAGAAGTAGCCGCAGCTTATCCGGCTGCCAAGGTAAAACCCCTGACCAACAACCTGGTATGGTTTTTGGACAAAGAAGCGGCAAGGTTATTGGGAAAGTAACGTTATTACACCGTTTTTACTCGGTAGTGGCAGCTTACCTTTCCTTTCTCCATGTTTGATAACTTGCTTTTTATCATTCGTTTGCGCAACGGGGAAATACGGTCGGTAAACATGATTCCGTCGAGATGATCGTATTCGTGCTGGATAACACGAGCCATATAACCGGTGTATTCTTCATCGTGCGGCTGCAGATCTTCATCGAGATATTGAATGCGGATTCTTTCTTCACGCGGCACTTTTTCATGGATACCCGGAATGCTCAGGCATCCTTCTTCCACCCATTCCAACTCACCGGTTTTTTCGGTTATCTCTGCATTGATAAACACCTTCTTGAAACTTTTGAATTCAGGATGTTCATTATCTGCCAGCGGCTCCAGGTCAACGACAAAAATACGGTCTTCCAAGCCTACCTGGGGGGCGGCAAGCCCAACGCCGTCGGCACTGTACATTGTTTCATACATATTGTCAATCAACTCCTTCAGGTTGGGATACGTTGCCGCATCAATCTCTTTGGCTGTTTTTCTTAAAAGGGGGTGTCCGTACACGTATATGGGTAAAATCATTGTTTGAGTTTATGAGTTATTGCCTTCTTTCTTTTTTATAAATCAAGCTTTCCATATATCCCTGCAGGATTATGGTGGCACTGATTTCATCGATCAAAGCTTTGTTTCTTCTGTCTTTTTTCTTTAAACCGCCGTCAATCATTGTTTGTTGAGCCATTTTCGATGTAAACCGTTCATCAAAACAGACAACATCCAGATGAGGGTATAATTTTCTGAGCTGATCGGCAAACTGCTCTATTTTCGGCAGGTTTTCCGACGCTTCGTAGTTCATTTGCCTGGGTAATCCAATAATTACTTTTTCAACTTTCTCTTTTTCAAAATAAGACCGCAGAAAGTCGAAAATCCCGGCGGTATCCACCGTTGTCAGTCCGTTGGCTATGAGTTGTAACGGGTCACTGACCGCAATACCTGTTCTTTTTTTCCCGTAATCGATAGCGAGGAGCCTGCTCATGGCAACATTTCAAAATTTTTGCGGCGCAATTCAAAATCCCGACCCAGGTATTTCTCCCTTACGACCGGGTTCTCCGCCAGTTCTTCCGCCGTCCCCTGAAACAACACCCTGCCCTCGAAAAGCAGGTAAGCCCGGTCGGTTATGCTCAGCGTTTCATCGACGTTGTGGTCGGTGATCAGGATGCCGATGTTTCTGTATTTAAGTTGTGCCACAATCGACTGAATGTCTTGAACGGCAATTGGATCGACCCCTGCAAAAGGTTCGTCGAGCATAATGAACTTGGGATCAATAGCCAGGCACCGGGCAATTTCAGAACGACGGCGTTCTCCTCCCGACAAACGGTCGCCCAGGTTTTTCCGTACTTTTTCCAATCCGAATTCGGTAATCAACTCTTCCAGTTTTTTCTTTCTTTCTTCAGGGGTTTTGTTGGTAAATTCCAACACCGACTTGATGTTGTCTTCCACCGTCATTTTCCTGAAAATAGAGGCTTCCTGGGCCAGGTAACCTATCCCGTACTGTGCCCGTTTGTAAACCGGATATTTGGTAATGTTCTGATCGCCCAGGTATATGCTTCCTTCGTTAGGAACAATCAGTCCCACAGTCATGTAAAACGTGGTGGTTTTTCCGGCCCCGTTAGGACCCAGCAAGCCGACAATTTCGCCTTGTTTCAAATGGATGGAAACGTGGCTTACTACTGTCCTTTTACCATATTTTTTTACCAGGTTTTCGGTACGTAGCACTAACTGCCCGTCAGGTACTTCGGCTTGTCTCGTCTCGTCGTTCATTACTTATCGTAAATTTATGCAAAGATAATAAATCATTTACGATTTGGAATTTCGGATGGGGGATTTATGCCTTTTTTACATCTATAGCCTATTCGTTGTCCGTGATAATTATTTCCGAAGCTTCCATCTCTCCGCTTACGGGCGGATTTAGTTTGGCCAGGCGTACTTCGAGGGAGTTAATTCGGGGAAATGATCTTTTTATTTCCGAGAATATTCGTCCAGCAACATGTTCCAGCAATTTACTGGGCACAGCCATTTCTGCTTTCACCAGATCATAAACCGCCGCATAATTGACCGTATCAGCCACGTTATCGGTCTCAAAAGACCTGGAAACCTCGGCAGTGAACGTTACGTTAACCACAAAATTATTCCCGATAATTTTCTCTTGCGGGAGTACGCCATGGTAGGCGTAAAACCGCATGTTTTTTAGGTTGAAGGAGGTTTGCATAAATGATTCATCTTGTTAATAGCGCCAAATGTAAGAACAATTTGTTAAATTTGTGGTTTATAAAATGAAAAAAATACCCAACATGAGTACATCAACCATTTCTGAACGATTAATCGCCATAAGAAATTTTATGGAAGCAGCCAAGCTGGATGCATTTATAATTCCCAGTACCGATGCGCATTTGAGCGAGTACCCGCCGAAAAGGTGGGAGTCACGCAAGTGGATAAGCGGATTTACCGGTTCTGCCGGAACAGCTGTTGTGACCAAGAAAAGAGCCGGTGTCTGGACAGATTCGAGGTATTTTCTTCAGGCAGCTGACGAGTTGGAGGGGACGGGTTTTGACTTGTTTAAAATGGGACAACCCGGCACACCTGAAATGACCGCATGGATCGTTGAACAGGTAGGTAAGGGTGGAACAGTAGGAATCGATGGGCTTGTTTATGCCGCATCCGATGCCAAAGCATTGAGATCCGCGTTGGAAGCTAAAGATATACGGCTGGAGACCACACTCGACCCGTTCGCTGAAGTGTGGAAAGACCGTCCGGAAATTCCCGGGAACAAGGTTTTTCTTTTGTCTGAAGAGATCACCGGAGAATCCACTAAAAGCAAGATCGAGAGAATCCATGACGAACTCGACAGATTGGGTGCCGACGGGTTAATTGCTGTTACCCTGGATGCCGTAGCCTGGATTTTTAATATGCGCGGCAGCGATGTTGATTTTAATCCGGTGGCTGTTGCCTATGGCTACGTATCAAAAAAAGAAAGCGTACTTTTTGTAGATGAAGAAAAACTGGACGACCTTACCAAAAATACTCTCTTGAAACAAGGAGTGAAAATTGACGATTACGACCGGGTTTTCAGCTATGTCGCCAATTTACCCGAAAACACTGCCGTTTGCCTTACTGGCCATAAAATCAATTACAAGTTGTACCAGACCCTTTCGGCAACGTGCAGGATCATCGACGTTCCCTCGCCGGTGGACTTGATGAAAGCCGTTAAGAATGAAACTGAACTCAACGGATTCCGCCATGCCATGGTTAAAGACGGGGTGGCTTTGGTGAAGTTCTTTATGTGGCTCGAAAAAGCGGTGCCCGAAGGAAGCGTAACGGAAATTACGGTAGATGAAAAGTTACGTGAATTTCGTTCACAACAGGAATTGTTTGTGGGTGAGAGCTTTTCAACCATAGCGGGATATGCCCGGAACGGAGCCGTTATCCATTATCGCGCCCAACCCGACACTTGCCTTAAAATAGAGCCAAAAGGTTTGTTGCTGATCGATTCCGGTGGCCAATACAAGGACGGTACCACCGATATCACCCGTACGGTAGCCGTGGGTAAACTTACTAAACAAATGAGGGAGGATTACACCAACGTACTGAAAGGACATATCGGTATTGCAACGGTAGTTTACCCCGAAGGAACGCGGGGTTCGCAACTCGACGTTCTCGCTCGTAAAGCGTTGTGGGATAATTGCCAGACCTACTGGCACGGAACAGGACATGGCATCGGACATTTTCTCAATGTGCACGAAGGGCCCCAGAACATTCGTCTCGAGGAAAACCCAACGGTTTTGAAGGTGGGTATGGTCACCTCCAATGAACCGGGCATTTATCGCACCAACGAATACGGGATCCGGATCGAGAACCTTATTGTTACACAAGAATATAATAAAACAGAAGATTTCGGTACATTCTATAATTTTGAAACCATCACGCTTTGCCCGATTGACACCAAACCCATAGTGAAGAAATTACTGACAAAAAAAGAGATCAAGTGGCTCAACTCATACCACGAAATGGTATACAGTAAGTTAAAGAAACACTTGAATAAAACAGAAAAAGAGTGGTTGAAGGAAAAGACACGGCCTATTTAAATTGGGGTTGGTGGTTTGAAAGTTAAGATCGGAAGTTGAAAGTTAATAACCCATACATTTAATATGGCAATAATAAAATCAGTTCGCGGACTCACCCCGGAAATTGGCGATAATACTTTTTTAGCAGAAACGGCGGTTGTTATCGGTGACGTTGTGATGGGCAAGGATTGTAGTATCTGGTACGGAGCCGTGTTACGGGGCGATGTCAATTCCATTCGCCTGGGGGATCGTGTGAATGTACAGGATGGAGCGGTTATTCATACGCTTTATGAAAAATCGGTTTCTATCCTTGGCAGCGATGTGTCGGTTGGACATAACGCTATCATTCACGGCGCAACAATCGAAAACGGTGCACTAATCGGGATGGGAGCTATTATCCTTGATCATGCCGTGGTGGGTGAGGGTGCCATTATAGCAGCCGGCGCACTTGTCTTGAGCGGCACGCAAGTGGAGCCCGGAAGCATTTATGCGGGTGTCCCGGCAAAATTTGTAAAGAAAGTAGATCCCGGACAATCGAAAGAGATGAATCAAAAAATAGCAGCTAATTACTTGATGTATTCGGGGTGGTATAAAGAGTTATAAACACATGTCCTGGTCAAAAAAACAATTGTCCACGTTGATTACCGTTTCCATTACCTCGTTCATGGGAACGTTTCTGATATCATCCATTAATATTGCCTTGCCTGCTATTGAAAAAAGTTTCGCGCTTAATGCCGTTTCACTCAGCTGGATCATTACCGGCTTTTTAGTGGCCACCGGTATGTTTCTTCTGCCAGTAGGTAAGCTGGGCGATATTTCGGGCAATGTACGACTCTTTAAGTTGGGACTGATCGTTTTTACGCTTGCGTCGATGTTATGCGCAATTTCGCCTTCAGGCATCTGGCTTATCGCTGCCCGTTTTGTACAAGGTGTAGGGTCGGCTTTTACCAGTACCACCGGACAGGCTATCCTGGTAGCTAATTTCCCTGCTCGTAACCGTGGACAGGTGATAGGTATTTCAGTGGCGTCGGTTTACACCGGGTTGGCAACAGGTCCGTTTATCGGAGGATTTTTAACACAGGCCTTGGGCTGGCATTCGTTGTTCTATGTGGCAGCTGTTCTGGGAATATTGTCTACGGCCATAGCTTTTTCTTTTCTGGAAAAAGATGTGGCTGTTCATGGAGGCGAAAAGAAAATTGATTTACGGGGGACGTTTGTGTTTATGCCGGGTTTAATAGCGTTAGTTTACGGTTCATCGCATATCCCCTCCAGTTCCGGTTGGGCTCTTATGGCTTTTGGTATCATCCTGTTGGCCCTGTTCTGGATAATTGAGAGCCGGGTGGTTTACCCTATGTTTGAGACACGTCTTTTTACGCACAATAAGCTTTTTGGCTTTTCTAACCTGGCGGCTCTAATCAATTATACGGCTACCTCTGCCATTGTGTTTTTCCTGAGCCTCTATCTGCAAAAAATCCAGGGGCTGTCACCCCGTGATGCGGGTGCGGTCATTATAGCCCAACCGGTTATGATGGCACTGTTCTCGCCCGTAGTGGGCCGCCTTTCCGACAAAATCCAGCCGCGTTACTTTGCAACGCTAGGGATGGCAATGTGTTCGGCTGGATTATTCGCCATGTCTTTTTTCACTGCTGCAACTCCGTTATGGTTAATTGTTTCGATATTGATTTGGGAAGGGCTTGGCTTTGCCTTTTTCTCATCGCCCAATATGAATACCATTATGAGTTCAGTGGATAAGAGCCGTTACGGTCAGGCATCAGGGACAGCATCTTCGATGCGTATTTTTGGACAAATTGCAGGAATGACTATCGTCACGTTCTTTTTTGCTTTCTATTTTGGAAGCAACACCGTGACAGAGGTTACCGACACTGTTTTTCTTACTGCCATGAAATGGGGTTTCATAACCTTTACTCTGATCAGCCTGGTGGGAATTTATTTTTCATTTACACGAGGCAATGTGGAGAGACAATAACCCCTTTTGTTACATATCTGTGATCAGTTGATACTTCGGAACCAATGACTTCATGATGGTCCATCCTAAGAGATAGGCTACGGCACAGAAGATGAAGATGATGAAATATCCCGATTCAATTCCTTCATAACCCAAGAATTTCAAGTTGGTGTTGGCTGCATGATCGAACAGTACGCCGGAGCTCTTGTTGATGAAGAAGGAACCCACACCTCCTGCCATACCACCGATACCGGTGATGGTTCCCACCGCATGTTTCGGAAACATGTCACTCACGGTGGTGAAGATGTTGGCCGACCAGGACTGGTGTGCGGCAGCAGCGATACCGATAATGATTACCGGCAGCCAGACCGAGAAACCTCCCAGTGGCTGTGCCAGCAGGATCAGCAGGGGGAAAAAGGCGAAGAGCAACATGGCACGCATGCGCCCCTGATAAGGGTCCAGCTTTTTCTTTTCCATGAAATAGGCCGGGAAATAGCCGGCTGCAAAAACCGATATCATGGAGATGGCATACACCACAAATACGTGGGGTGCGCTCTGAGTGGAGTCAAGACCGTAAACTGAACTGAGGTATGCCGGTATCCAGAACAGCAGGAACCACCATACTCCATCAGTAAGGAATTTACCCACAGCGAACGACCAGGTTTGTTTGTATTTGAATGCTTTGTTGAAGGAGACTTTCTTGCCGGCATTCTCATCGGCCTTCACCCTTCCTTCTGTAGCGTCGGTCGCATCATCCTGGTTGATATAGGCCAACTCGAGGGTATTCACTTTTTTACTCTTTTCCGGTTTGTGGTAAATAAATACCCAGAAGCCCATCCATATGAAGCCAAGGGCACCGATCACGATGAAGGCCATTTCCCAGCCCCATGCTTTTGCAATGAAAGGAATGGTGAGGGGGGCCAACAGAGCACCTATCTGTGCACCCGAGTTGAAGATACTGGTGGCATAAGCCCTGTCTTTCTTGGGGAAGTACTCGGCGGTGGCCTTGATGGCGGCGGGGAAGTTGCCTGCCTCGCCGATGGCCAGTACCAGTCGCGCAAACACGAAGAGGGTGACACTCACGGAAACCACCAGCGATACGTCTCCTACTGTGCCGATAGCCTGACGTGCACCGTGGAAGCTCATGGTCCACTCGCCTGCAGTAATACCGGCAGTCAAGAGGCCGCAGAAAGCGTGCATCACCGCACCGAACGACCATACACCGATGGCCCAGAGAAAACCCTTCTTGGTATCCATCCAGTCGATAAATTTACCGGCGAAGAGCATCGATACGGCATAAAAAATGGAGAAGAGCCCCGTGATGGTACCGTAGTCACTGTTGGTCCAGTGGAACTCCGGTGCGATAAAGTCGGCCCAAGTCAGTGACAGTACCTGCCTGTCGAGGTAGTTCACTGTGGTGGCCATAAACAGCATCACAACGATGGTCCACCGGTGATTGGTCATCTTTCCTGTTTGTAGATTACTCATGATTTATTTCTGTTATTAAGTTAATGAATGATTATCTGTTGTTCCGAATGATGGCCAGTCCCTGGCGGCATAATACGGAGATTTTTCCCCACTCGCCTGCTTCGATCACTTCTTCCGGGAAGAGGTTGGAACCCATTTCCACGGCGGTGACACTGGCCTTGGACCAGACGATGAGGTTATTCGATTGAATAAATCGCCGGTATCCGGGGGTGGCTAACCGCAACATGATCTTCCCTGGAGGTTACGACTTTTTGCATGAAATTTTAAGTATTTATGTGACGTTAATTACGTTTATAAATTGAAAAGCCTTTTCAGGTGCCTGTCATAAATGTTTTCTTCCACGCAGGATCCGATTATGTCTGCATATTGTTTAAGTGCATCGGTGTATTCATTTTCCAATTCTGCAGCTACTTTATAAGCTACGTGAATGAGTTGTCGGAAGTTGGAATTGTAGTCGGGATGTCCAGGGATATGGCGCAATGTGTTCGCGAATTTTTCACTCGACCATCGGTTAACTTCCTCCACAGAAGGAAGTTTAGTGGAGTCTATATCAATGACATCAGCGTAAGGCGCACACAGTTCGTCTTTCCGGTTGTATGAACCGGCATAAATCTTTTTGGCCAGCGCCAATGCTTCACCTCCAGCCACTGCCAGGCCTATGACTTCTTCGAGCCACGTGGTCCCGGCCGTCTTCAGGTGTAATCCCTTATCGTACTTGCGTATTATTTTTGCCATTATCGGATAAATGGAGAATTTATCACTGCCGGAGTGAACGCTCAATTTCAGTTCTTCGGGAAGCCCGAATTCTTTTACTGCAAAATCAATTACCAGCACATCTTCTTCGAATTCCTTTTCAAATTGAGTCAAATCTCCCACATAATCAACACCTTTATTGAAACGTCCGGTAAATTTTGGCGCAATGGTCTGAGCAGGAACACCCTTGTCTGCCAGCATCTTAAGAATAAAAAGCATTTCGACAGGGGTTTGTGGCGATTCCACTTCATCCATCGATACTTCCGTGATAAAATTGTTTGCACCCTTTTCGTTTTTCAGGAAAGTGTAAATGTCGGCTGCCTGCTGAGTGGCAGCTAAAAATTTACAGGCAATATTTCTCAGTAAATCTTCGGTTATCTGAAGGGGCATACTCATACCCGGTATGCTTAATTTCCCCAGGTATTTTTTGCAGGAAGATAAAAATCGGTTCACTTCTTCTTCAGAACTTTGTTTACCGATAAACGATGCGACATCCAGTGTGAAAAAATCAGCAGATGCAACAAAAGGCCCTACTGTGTTGAGGTTAATATGATCGGCATCGACAAAGTATTTACCTGTAAAATTAAGGTTTTGCGCGGCGGAATCGGCTTCTTTTCTAACGTCTTCCGGCTTTGAATGTACGTAAATGTGCTCCCTGTTCGATTTATTCCATACGGGACTAATGTTAACTCCTTTGCTGTTTGCCTTTATTATGGCTCTCAACTGTGCTTCTCCCTGATGAGAAAACCGGTCACCGGTTCCGATACTGAATTTTTCTAGTTTCATGCGGTTATATGTTCATGTTTTTATTAAAAGTCAAAGAATTTTTTTGCGTTGTAATAAGAGATGTTTTCTACCATTTGTCCAAAAAGATCCATTTCTGATCTGGGCAATAAACCGTTTTCGATGTCATTTCCGATAAGGTTGCACAATATACGGCGGAAATATTCGTGCCGGGGATAGGAGAGGAAACTGCGCGAATCGGTAAGCATCCCTACAAACCTGCTTAACAGCCCCAAGTTGGATAATGAATTTATTTGTGCTTCCATGCCCGTTTTTTGGTCCAGGAACCACCACCCTGAGCCAAACTGCATCTTTCCTGCCACGGAGCCGTCCTGAAAATTCCCTATCATGGTCGCCAGCATGTCGTTATCCTTCGGGTTGAGATTGTAAATAATGGTTTTGGCCAATTTATTGTTTTTATCCAGCTGGTCAAAAAAGCGACTCATGGCTTTTGCTACATTGAAATCACCAATGGAGTCGAATCCTGTGTCAGGTCCTAATTGATTAAATAATCGGGTGTTATTGTTGCGGATAGCTCCATAATGGAACTGCTGTGTCCAGCCTTTTTCCCAATCCATAACAGCCCCTTCGTAGAGCATAGCCGATTTGAATTTAAGAACTTCTTCCTTTGATAATTCACTTCCTCCATACACTTTATCGAAAATGTTTTCTATTTCTGCCGTCGTGTAAGGCTCGGCATAAAACTCCTCTACTCCGTGGTCGGATAACTTACAGCCGGCAGAAGCAAAGAAATCGTGACGATTTCTTAGTGCTTCAATTAAGTCGTTGAAATTGATAATGTTGATCCCCGATATTTCGGATAATTTTTCAACATAAGCCCTGTATTCAGTCGGCTTTTCTACGGCCATGGCTTTGTCCGGTCGCCAGGTAGGCAGGACCTTAATTTCAAAACCCTCGTTCTTTAAAGCTATGTGATGTTCCAGCGTATCGGCGGGGTCATCGGTTGTGCAAACCACCTCGACGTCGTATCTTTTCATTAGCCCTCGAGCAGAGAATTCAGGGGTTCTGAGTTTTTCCGTACACGTATCGTAGATTCTTCTGGCCGATTCCGGGTTAAGTAATTCTTCCACACCAAAAGCCGTTTTCAACTCCAAGTGGGTCCAGTGATAGAGTGGGTTGCGCATGGTGTAGGGTACGGTTTCAGCCCATTTTTCAAATTTTTCCCAATCCGACGTGTCTTTACCTGTACAATAGCGTTCGTCAATTCCGTTGGTCCTCATGGCACGCCATTTATAATGATCGCCCTCAAGCCAGATTTGCCCTAGGTTGTCGAATTTCCGGTCAGCGGCAATATGCGCGGGATCCAGGTGACAGTGATAATCGATGATCGGTTGTTTTTTTGCGTGTTCGTGGTACAATTCCCTGGCGGTATCCGTTTGCAGGAGAAAATTTTTATGGATAAATCTTTTCATACGGCGATATATTATTTGTTTACGTACACAGTCAATCTCATAAAAGAGATTTAATTTTCCAAAATTAATCATTTATTTTAAGGTGGCAAGGAGGAGGATAATAAAAAATGGATCATTCCTGCCCGTACGCTTTCTTTATTCTGTCCACTTTCTCTTTTCGCTTGCGGGCTTTATAGTTCTGGATGGTGCGTATGGGATCAGCATCGAACCCGGAGTAGGGAGGAATGATTTTTCTGAGTTTATACAGCCATTCGGCAGAACCTTCGCCGATAGAAATTCCGGTACCGTAATCTCCACGGGTATATTGTACCCATTGCGTAATGCTGCGCGTATCTGGAACGGCATTGAATTTCCCATTGGAATAATCAATTTTTGCACGGTTTAATTGACGGGTACCGATGTTTGTAACATTCAAGTTGAGATGAACTTCGTATTCTTCCGGCGGATGCAGTACTTGAATCTTATCGTATTGGGTGGGTAATTTTGTGGCAGGAGAAACTTTTAGTACTTCCTGGTTATCTTGCGGCAATACCTGAATGTTCGCGCGTTTGGGTTGATATTGTATCGGTTTCTGTTCGGGCACAGTTAGCGATTGACGAAGTTTTTTCTTCATTTCGTCGTTAAATTCCTGCGCGTTGAGTTTTGATGCTGCTGTCGCGGCAATAATGCACAAAGAAAAGAGGAACGTTATTTTTGTCGTTTGCCCGATGCTAAAGCGTTAATTACGGTTCTACACAACAGTAAGACGCATTTTAGCGAAAAACGCTGCACAAAAGATTGTTAAATATTTGCCGTAAAAAGTTAAGTTTCACAAAGTTCTGATCCGTTGTCTTGCTTATCCTCCTGTTCCTCAGGACTTTTCTGTTGTAATTATTTCTCCATAGAAAAGCTCCGGGAACCGATGAGGCTACCGTCAGCAAAGATATCGGCTTTGTAAGTTCCGGGCATGAGGAACTCTTCGATATCCCAATACATGGAAACGGGAATCTCTTCACCGCCATATTCCACGATCCGTTTCATGGAGTACTGGAGGTTGCCGTTTTCGTAAGGGAAGGTACTGCCCGGGTTTTTTGTCAACACACCGCCATCGGGCGACATTATGCGAACATAGATGATCCTTTCGCCGGGCTCGGCAGTAATATTTTTGGTAATAAGAAACGAAACAACGAACTGCGAGCTGCGGCTCAACCGTTTTTGCTCCCTGCCGCGGTCATTCACTGCTTTTACGCTTACTCCCGTAGCATCGAGCTTGGAAGCGAGGGTGACTTTTTCACTTAATTGTTCTTTTTCTTGCGACACTTGATTCAAGGTGCGGCTGGTTTGCTGATATTGTTTTGTGATTTGTTCGTTTTTGGCCTGCAGTTCAGTATTTAACCTGTGTAGTGAATCAATTTGCTGGACATAGGACTTGAGCACTTTGCGCAAGGTTGCCAGTTCGTCTTTCAGTCGTTTTATCTCGGCTTTGTTGGCTGCATCGGTCATGCGCAGTTGTTCCTGTAGCCGTTGTACTTTAGCCTGTTCGTTTTCCAGCTTGTAAAGCAGTGAATCGTTTTGAACACTGAACTTGAATCCTTCGTATTGCATGGAAATAGCTTCGTACTCATCTTCAAGTTCCTGTTTGTCAACGGTGAATTGTTGTTCCATTGTATTTATCTGCCTGTTTTTACTGACAATGTAGATAACGGCAATGGCTAATATCAGTGATAAGACCCCGATGATGGCAATTAATTGCGGGGTACGTTCTTTAAAATCTATTTTCATGCACTTGTTCTTTTATTTTTTCATGAAAGTCGTGTGTGCCTCGCATCCCGATAAGCGTGGATCCATTTATACGGGAGATGTTCAATTTACATGCTTGCTTCATAAAAAAATGAAAATTCTGTATTTGTGCACAAAAATAAGGTTTTTCATATAAAAAGACAATTGTTAAAAGATGATTTTTATAAATTTAAGATTTATTGTTGGCTGTTGCCCTTTAGGCTTCTTTGTGTTATTAAAAAATTGACAGTTTAGTTTTTGTTGTAAATTCTTCCAGAAAAAGCATTCCTTTGTAGGAGTTTCCTTTTTTGTTGAGGCGCGGACTCCAAACGGCGATTGCATATTTTTCGGGATGCACGGCTACGATGCCACCTCCAACGCCGCTTTTTCCGGGCAGTCCTACTTTGAAAGTAAACTGGCCGGCTTCGTCGTAGAAGCCGCAGGTTTGCATGAGTGCATTGGTACGTTTGGTACGACTGGGCGACAAAATTTTTTCTCCCGTGTGCGGCACAATGCCATTATTGGCAAGAAACAGAAAAGATTCCGATAACTCTTTACAGTTCATTTCGAGGGAGCAGATGCTGAAATAGAGATCCATCACTTTTTCTATGTCGTTTTTGATGTTTCCAAAAGCTTTCATCAGGTTAACGAGTGCGTAGTTGCGAAATCCGGATTTTTTTTCGGAATGTGCAACAAGGGGGTTGTAATCGATGGTGCTGCTTTTTGTTAGGCTACGGATAAATGAAAGCACATTCTCCCGAGGAGAAGCAAGCTCGTCGACTAAAATATCACACACCACAATGGCTCCTGCATTAATGAACGGGTTTCGCGGAATTCCTTTGTCGTATTCCAGTTGTACGAGTGAGTTGAAAGGTGTTCCTGCAGGTTCCAGGTCCATCCGTTCCCAGATATTGCTTTTCACCCGGGAGTAGGCAAGTACGAATGAGAATACTTTGGCAATGCTCTGAATGGAAAACTTGACATCGGCATCACCGAAAGCGAAATATTCACCATTGACCGTAATCAGGTGTACACCAAATTGATTTGGGTTAACGTGAGCCAGTTCGGGAATGTAATTAGCCACCTGGCCAATGTCTTCAACACGTTGAAGTTCGTTGTAGATTTCCTGGAATGTTTTTGAGTAATTCATATTAACGGTTAATTTTAGGGTTTAACGTTCAATGTTCATTATTGCGTTTGACAATAGCAACAAGAGGTTGTTCAACAGGACATGAAACATACATGTCGTAAATCACTTTACTGAAACTGGAGATATACCGGCCTTGGTTGTAACTTCATCAATTCCTCCGGTGTTAGCAGGTGATTCGGTGATTCTTTGGTGTCGTTTTTATAGAAAAGTTTAAAACCGGTGAACTGTATAGGTTCAGGGTGGATAAACCGGTTATACGTACTGTATTTAAGTTCGGGGCGGCCGAACCCGTCCATATTGATTACGATCTGTACTTCGGGACTAAGCTTGATGTTTTTGTAATGGGTTACCATCCCTTTCGTGAAGCGATGGACGATCAATATTTTGGGTGGAAGGTTGTAGTCCTGCACAAGTTCAGCCAGGTATGCAGAGCAAAAATTAATGTCTTCGGCATCTAAAGTGCCAATTTTTTTGCCGGGAGGCGTGCCGTCTTTCATCGAAAATTCGGGATCAATTCCCAAATGCACGTGCGGCATCAGCAGATACTTTTCCAATTGCGGAATTTCCAGCTCCACCGTGCTTAATCCCACCTGGACATCGAGAAAAACCAGCGCATCGTGCATTTTGGCAATAGCGAGCGCAGAATCGATCTGCTGTTGCGGCATCCGGTAACGGTATTTTCCGTCACTCCAGGGCGTTCCTTGTGCAACTACGGCAATGTAATGAATGGCAGGTACGACAGGTGTTTTCGGATCAGCTTGTTCCCATGCTTCCGTTTCCTTAAGCAGTCGACTCCACATTTCTTCAGGAGGATATTCTCCCAAAACACCCATATTTTTCGAATAGAGGTTTCCGTAGTAAGCCACTACCCGGTGATAAGGTAAAACAGCTCCTTCAAGAGGCAACGGTTGGTTTTGTACAGGCCATAAGCCGGTTGTGTCGCCGTTGGCGATGTAGTTAAGTAAATCATTGTATTCGGCTTGATCCACCGGCTTTTGATTTTTTATATCTTCTTTTTCGATGTTTTCCAAAGTAGAAAACGGAGGGGTATCAGCACTTTTAGCGGATGAATCCGATCTGCCTTTGCAGGCAATAAAACCAAATAATAGGATTAATACAAGAGGGAAGATTAATTTTCTCATTCAGTAATAATTTAATGCATAGGTTTATATATTCAAAATTCAATCGTAAATTGATTTTTTTGTAGGGTATTATCTTTTTCTGAAAACGAAACATCCTGCTTCTGACGGATGGTCTTGGGCATAATCGGTAGGCTTTTCTTCCCACAGCAGGTGGGCAATCATAAGATCACCAATAGCAGATACGATAAAAACAATGCCCAAAAATGTTACTAAATATTTACCAATAAATAAGCCTGTGATGGCAGGGCCCAATCCAAGAATAACAGCGGGAGTGAGCGCTCCGAAAAGGTAGTGCCTTATTTTAAGCGGCTCTGTGCAATGGCAATAGGGGGTAAGAAATGGCGCCATTATGCCGAAACGGATGGCGCGAAATCCCCGCTTGGCAAACAGAGCGAACGAAATGCCGTGGATGAGTTCGTGAAGGACTATTCCAATAAGGCAAGCGATGAAAAACAGGGATCCGTCCCGTAGAATTTTTATCGGAGAAAAATCCGTACGGAAATAATCCAGCAAATGGTTTCCCCAAAAAAAAGAATGAATGCCTGTGAAGACAACAAAAACGGGAATCAGGACTATAATTCCCAATTTATTGGCTTTTTCAATGCTGATGGTTCTCAGAACTTTTTCGTAATCTTTTTCAGTGAATGTCACGTAATCCTTTTTTTGCAAATTTAACCCATAAAACAAAGAGATCGTCTCAAAATAAACATCAATCTCCCAAGAAATGAATATCTGAATTTGTTCCCAGATAGGTATCCGAATAGAAAGAGGGTGAAACCACATTGTGATACACCCTCTTGAGATTGGTTTATTTCTTGTATTAATCGTTCATCGAAATCAGGAATTCTTCGTTGTTTGATGTTCTTTTCAGCCGGTTGAGCAGGAATTCCATTGCTTCTGTCGAGTTCATGTCCGACAAGAAATTGCGCAATACCCACATCCGGTTAAGCGTTTCTTCGGAAAGTAACAGGTCGTCACGACGGGTGCTGGATGCAATGATGTCCACCGCCGGGAAAACTCGTTTGTTGGATAGTTTTCTATCGAGTTGGAGTTCCATATTGCCCGTACCCTTAAATTCCTCAAAAATAACATCGTCCATTTTTGAACCGGTTTCGGTAAGAGCAGTAGCGATGATGGTCAGTGATCCGCCATTCTCAATGTTTCTTGCCGCTCCAAAAAAACGTTTGGGCTTTTGTAATGCGTTGGCATCCACTCCTCCCGACAACACTTTCCCTGATGCCGGCTGAACCGTGTTATATGCCCGTGCGAGGCGTGTGATGGAATCGAGCAGAATAACAACATCGTGTCCGCATTCTACTAAGCGGCGTGCTTTGTTGAGAACAATGTCGGCAATTTTTACATGTCGTTCTGCCGGTTCATCAAATGTAGACGCAATTACTTCTGCGTTAACGCTGCGCTCCATATCGGTAACTTCTTCGGGGCGCTCGTCAATGAGCAGAATAATCATATATACTTCGGGATGATTGGCTGCAATAGCATTGGCAATATCCTTGAGCAACATGGTCTTACCCGTTTTGGGCTGAGCGACAATCAGGCCTCGTTGTCCCTTGCCGATGGGCGAAAACATGTCGACTACCCTGCACGACAGATTATCATTATACCCCTTGGTGAGGTTGAATTTCTGATCCGGAAACAACGGTTTCAGGTGGTCGAAAGGTACACGGTCGCGTACTTCCTCAGGCTTTCTTCCGTTTATCTTGTCTACTTTTACCAGAGGAAAGAATTTTTCTCCTTCTTTTGGCGGACGGATCGGACCCTCTACCACATCCCCTGTCTTCAGGCCAAACAGGCGGATCTGAGATTGGGAAACATAAATGTCGTCCGGTGAAGACATGTAGTTATAGTCCGAAGAACGCAAGAAGCCATAGCCGTCACTCATGATCTCCAATACACCCGATGCATTCAAAATTCCTTCGAATTCGTAAGCAGGTTCCTTTTGCTGTACAACGGTTTGTTGCTGATTTATATTCTTGCTTTGTTGCGGTTGCTGCTGGCGGGGCTGGATAGGTGCTGGAGTAATAAGTTCTTGCAAAAGAGATGCTTTCTTTTCAATAACAACCGGTTTTTCCATCACTTCTGTTTTGAGAGCATCTTCTATGGGTTCCTCAGGAACGACCGGTGGTAAAGTTACCGGTGGAACCTGTGAGATTCGTTCTCTTTCACGGTGTTTGGATGAACGAAAGACAAGCTGTGTCGGTTTTACGGGAGGAGTAGGTGTCGCTTCAGCTTTTGGCTGATCCACCGGAGCACTATCCGTTACAACCGCATCCGGAATGATTGCAGGATGTGCGGAAACTACGACAGCGTGCTGTTTTGGTTCCTGTTTTTTAACTTCATGCGGTTTGTTTGTACTTTGAACTTGCTTGTTGTTTTGGACAGGGTTTTCTTTTGGAACCCGGGTTAGAGTTTTTACCTCCGGTTTTGGCTTTTCTTGTTCCTTCTCCTTCTCCTTCTCCTTCTCCTTTTCCTTTTCCTTTTCCTTTACTTCTACTTCTGTTACAGGCTTTCTATCTTTCTCTGCTGGGCGGCCTGTCTCTGCTTTGACTTCTTGCTTCTGCGTGTTGTTTTTGTTCTCAATTGTTTTTCTCCCGTTATTTGGTCTGGGATGCGGGGCTGGGCTCAGATTTTTTGTTCCGGCGATAGCTTGCTCATCAAGGATTTTGTAGATTAACTCTTCTTTTTTATACGCATCGGGTCTTCGTATACCCATTTCTTTGGCAAGAGCTCGTAATTCTGTGGTTAGCTTTTCGTTAAGCTCAATAATGTTATAAGCCATTTAATTATTTGTTAAAAAAACGTTTAGGTTTTATATTTTAATGATTGAAACTGAGTTTTTATATATAATGTTTGAAGGAAACAAGGCTATTCCGAACAATGATTAAAAAACTCAATATGGTTTTATTTTGAATTGTTGAGTGAATATCCGTAGAATATATTCACTTATCTTTGAAGATTCTGGTGCAAAGGTAATGTTTTTTTTGAAAACAAAGGAAAAAGGAAGATATATTTTTACTAAAAATTCCCATTAAGCAGTTCGCCAACAGGAATTTTTTTCATTTTATCTGCATGTTCAACTTATTGGATGTGTTTCTTCGACGTTCTATTTCATTTTTAAACAGGAGCGACCGCCGTCTTTCCAACGAACCGCTTGTGGTTGATTGCAGAAAGAGGTCGACTGCTAAGACGGCCCACTTATACGCGCTGTCCATATCATCAAGCATTTCGTAACCCAGTGCTATATTGTGTGCAGCTTTTGCCTGGTTTAGCTTGTTTTTTTCCTTTGTGTAAAATTCGTTCCATTTTTCAATGGCATTGAACCACTGATTATTCTTGGCAAAGACTTCTCCTTCACGCATCCTGGAACTCATTTGTGTGTAGTACCAGCGGTCTTGATTCTCCCAGTGCGGCGAAAATACTTTCGTCATTTTTTCCGCTGCAAACACGGCAAGCTGTTTCATTGCTTCTTCTTGTGAAGGGACAATCAAGTCGGCGTAAGCACGGCCGTCATGAATATCATATCCTTCCCATTTCATGCTGTCGGTAAACTGAACCACCGGGATTTTACCTTCCATCGATGGGAGATACACACGAATTACCGATTGTATTCTCCCGGTTAAACCAGCATAATTGTACCCTTCCTGTCGGAAAAAGTCGGTTCTGTCGGTTTGTAAAATCAGTTTGTCCAGCGATATGATTGCGTCAGTGGTAGTTGCATTCCGCAGTTCATGCATCGTTTCGGGCGTTATGGGAACTTCCTGCCAGAAATCATTATCACTTCTCAGCGGTTTCTGGTAATATTTAACAGCATTAAAATACTCTTCTTCACCCAAAAATTGAGACAATGCTTCCGTATAAAAAATAGCCACACTGTCCGCAGATACTTTTATTCTGTCGGATTGCTTTTTTCCCAGTCTTTTGATGTTATGTCCAATTTCATCAGGCTGCTGAACCACGTTGTTTACCACCAATACCGACTTCACTTCCGTTGGAAGAGTAACCTGCGCCGGTTCGCGCGTCTCGATAGACATGTACTGAATACCGGCACAATTACTGAAAAACAGGATGGAAAAAAACAATATACCAGAGAAAACTAAATGTTTCATAGACAAATTTGGTCTGAATAGGTTGAGATTTTATGAGTCAAAATTACAAATTTATTTAGAAATTGTTTTGTATTTTACGAATGATATGATTTTGTTTTATTCTTTTATGTTGTTTTTTACTTTTTTATACCGCTGAACTTTCATTTTTTTTAAACCACTTTCCATTACGATGCGAAATAAAAATTAAACACCATTAAAAAAATGACATGAAAGATCAAATAGCTTATTTTAAACCGATTCAAGAATTCAACGGCTGCGATTATTGGATACAAAAGAAAGAAATAGGTTTAATGATGTTTGTATTGGATTTAATTTTTACACAAAAAACACTTTTTTGTGCAATTTTTTCGATAGTTGTTTCAAATTTTGTTGGTGAAGCTGAATTCTTTCTGTAAATTTGCCGTCTCCAAAAGAACATAAATAAACATATAGGAAATGGCATTTAACATTATTGTGTTGGCAAAGCAGGTTCCCGATACGCGCAACGTTGGGAAAGATGCGATGAAAGCCGACGGAACAGTTAACAGAGGAGCGCTGCCGGCTATTTTTAATCCGGAAGATTTGAATGCGTTGGAGCAAGCTCTTGGAATCAAAGATCAATATCCCGGGACAAAGATTACCGTACTAACCATGGGGCCTGCCCGCGCTGCAGAAATCCTTCGGGAAGGATTATTCAGAGGTGCTGACGACGGTGTGCTTCTAACGGATCGTGCTTTTGCCGGCGCTGACACTTTGGCTACATCTTATGCCTTGTCGATGGCCGTTAAGCAGATGGGTAATTTTGATATGATTATCTCCGGCCGGCAAGCTATAGATGGCGATACTGCGCAGGTTGGGCCACAGGTGGCAGAAAAGCTGGGCATTCCTCAAATTACGTATGCTGAGGCAATCGAGAGCATCGATAAGAAGAAAATCCGCGTGAAACGTCGTCTCGAAAATGGGGTAGAGGTAGTGGAAGCCCCCCTGCCGTTATTGGTCACTGTAAACGGATCGGCCAGGATTTGCCGTCCGCGTAACGCAAAATTTCTGCAAAAATACAAACACGCTAAAACCGTTACCGAACGTCAAACTGAAAATATCGATTATATCGATTTGTACAATGCACGCCCATACCTCAATTTAACGGAATGGAGTGTCGCTGATGTAAATGCTGATCCGGTTCAATGCGGATTATCGGGTTCTCCAACCAAAGTAAAGAAAATAGAGAACGTTGTATTTCAGGCAAAGGAAAGCAAACGACTGACCGATGACGATACCGAACTGGAAGACTTGATAAAAGAATTAATAGCTAATCACACAATTGGTTAAAACAATGAATAACGTATTCGTATACCTCGAAATAGAAGACGGCACGGTTGCAGAAGTGAGCCTGGAACTACTTACCAAGGGACGCACTCTGGCCAGCCAGCTGGGTTGCAGACTCGAAGCTATTGCCGCAGGAGACAAGCTCGACACCATTGAGAAACAGGTTTTTCCATACGGTGCAGATGTTCTCCATATTTTTAAAGACAAACGCTTGTCGCCATATACTACCTTGCCGCACACATCCATCCTGGTGAATCTGTTCAAAAAAGAAAAACCGCAAATTTGCCTGATGGGGGCTACCATCATCGGGCGTGATTTGGGCCCGCGCGTATCATCGGCATTAGGAAGCGGCTTAACGGCCGATTGCACATCGCTTGAAATTGGCGATCACGAAGAGAAAAAAGTGGGCAAAGTTTACGAAAACCTGCTTTATCAGATTCGTCCAGCTTTCGGTGGAAATATTGTAGCGTGGATCATCAATCCCGACCATCGTCCGCAAATGGCGACTGTTCGCGAAGGTGTGATGAAAAAGGAAATTGCCGATCCGAATTACAAAGGGACGGTGGTAGAGCACGATGTGAAAGACTATGTTTCTCCGGATGATTTTGTGGTTTCCATCATCGACCGTCACGTGGAAAAATCGAAAGTCAATATCAAAAATTCGCCCATCATTATATCCGGGGGATACGGTGTAGGTTCGAAAGAAAATTTTCAGTTGTTGTATGATTTGGCAAATGTTTTGGGAGCTGAAGTAGGGGCATCACGTGCCGCCGTTGATGCCGGATATGCCGAACACGAACGTCAAATCGGACAGACCGGTGTTACCGTACGCCCTAAACTGTATATCGCTTGCGGTATTTCGGGACAGATTCAACACATTGCCGGAATGCAAGAGAGTTCGCTGATCATTTCCATCAATAACGACCCTAGTGCCCCCATTAATGCTATTGCTGATTACGTCATTACCGGCGATATCGAAAAGGTAATTCCGAAATTGATCAAGTATTATAAGAAAAATTCAAAATAAGAAGAAATGGCAAACTTTTATACCGACACGCCGCAATTCAGACACTATCTGAACCATCCACTGATGAAACGAATTGTGGAACTCAAAGAAAGAAATTACGCAGATAAATATACTTACGATTACGCTCCGATGGATTTTGAAGACGCTATGGACAGCTACGACAAAATTCTGGAAGTAGTGGGCGAGATTTGCGGTGATATTATCGAACCGAATGCCGAAACGGTAGACCACAGCGGACCAACAGTGGCCGACGGACGAGTAACGTATGCTACACCTACCCAAGAGAACCTGGAGGCCCTGAACAAGGCCGAACTGATGGGGATGGCTTTTCCAAGACGTTTTGGAGGATTGAATTTTCCTATGGTGCCTTACATGATTTCAGCCGATATCGTGAGCAGGGCGGATGCCAGTTTCCAAAATATCTGGATGTTGCAAGACTGTGGCGAAACAATTTACGAGTTTGCTTCGGACGAGCAAAAAAACGAATACCTGCCGAGGGTTGCCAAAGGGGAGACCATGTCGATGGACCTGACCGAACCCGATGCCGGTTCGGATTTGCAAGCCGTGATGCTGAAAGCATCGTATAACGAAAAGGAAGGACAGTGGTACCTGAACGGAGTGAAACGATTTATTACCAACGGGGATGCCGATATTCATCTGGTGCTGGCCCGTTCGGAAGAGGGAACAAAAGATGCACGCGGTTTATCGATGTATGTTTACGACAAAAACAGCGGAGGCGTAACCGTACGCCGTATTGAAAATAAAATGGGTATAAAAGGGGCGCCAACCTGCGAGCTGGTTTTTAAAAATGCCAAAGCCGAGTTAGTGGGTTCGCGCCGGATGGGACTGATCAAGTACGTCATGTCGTTGATGAACGGTGCCCGCCTGGGTATCATGGCTCAATCGGTAGGAATATCCGAAGCTGCTTGTCGCGAAGCGTACAACTACGCACTGGAACGCCGTCAGTTTGGGAAAGCCATTATCGAGATGCCACCTGTTTTCGAGATGCTAGCCAACATGCGCGCTAAAACCGATGCGTCACGTACCATACTTTACGAAACCTGTCGTTTTGTGGATATGTATAAGATATTGGAAGATATTTCCAGAGAGCGCAAACTTACTCCTGAAGAACGTGACGAAATGAAGTACTATTCGCGGCTGGCGGATGCTTTCACGCCGCTTGGAAAAGGAATGACCAGTGAATATGCGAACCAGAATGCCTATGATGCCATTCAGATACACGGTGGATCCGGGTACATGAAAGACTATAAGTGTGAACGGCTATATCGTGATGCCCGTATTACCAATATTTACGAGGGTACTACGCAATTGCAGGTCGTTGCCGCCATTCGACACGTCACCACAGGAACTTACCTGAACCGGATCAGGGAATATGAGGCTATGCTCGTATTGCCGGAATTGGAGCCGTTAAAGCGTACATTATCGAAAATGGCGCAGATGTACGAAAAATTGGTTGAAATTGTTACCGCTCCCAAGGACGAAGAATACCTCGATTTTCATGCGCGCCGTTTGGTTGAAAGTGCCGGACACGTGATTATGGGACACCTCCTCTTGCAGGATGCCAACAAAGAACCCGAAATGTTCCGTCGCAGTGCCGAGGTTTATATCCATTACGGACAAATTGAAGTAGTGAAGAACTATAACTTTGTTACCAAATCTCGAATCGAAGACCTGGGTTATTATAAACCGGCTTTAAGCGAATAAAAGTTACTTTTCAGGTAATTGCGAAACGGAAAGAATTGAACCTTTCCGTTTTTTTTAACATTCAATTTTTGTTTATTATGAAAATTGTAATTTTCTTTGTTCAACTCATATTAACAAATTCTTTTTTTAAAATTATCTGCCTATCGGAGTGACATTACTCAACTAATTTAAAAATAAATCGTTTAATAGTTTTAGTAATGGAGGTTCTTTTGTCGATGACCGACGAGGAGTTGGTCGTTTCTTACGCCGAAGGTAACAATTGTGCATTTGAGATTCTTCTCTCCCGTCACAAACAATCCCTTTTCAGTTACATCCTCTATAGGGTTCGCAATCGTGATCTGGCTGACGATATTTTTCAGGACACGTTCATCAAGGCTATTCTCACGATAAAGCAGGGCAGGTATACCGAGAACGGTAAATTTCGTGCCTGGATAACACGCATTGCACACAACTTGATTGTCGATTGTTTTCGTCAGGAACGGAACGAGAATACGGTCTCAAACGATGAATACGAGTTTGACCTGTTCAACAATTTCAGGCTCTGTGAGGATAACATTGAGGTAACTATGGTAAAAGCGCAGGTGTTTGATGATGTGAGGAGGCTGGTTGAATACCTGCCGGACACGCAACGTGAAGTATTGAATATGCGTTATTATCAGGAACTGAGTTTTAAAGAGATTGCCGATAAAACCGGTGTGAGCATCAACACCGCATTGGGGAGAATGCGATATGCTATTTTGAATATGCGTAAAATAGCAGACGATAACCGAATGATATTATCGATGAGCTAGGTCTTCAGGACAAACGTATACAAACAAAAAAAGACCGGTATTTAAGCCGGCCTTTTTTGTTTAGGAAGGAGTTCTAAGTATCCTATACACAACTGTACTTCAACTTATCCTGTAGAATCTGTCTTCAGACTGTCCAAACGGGAAGTTTAATTTCGGAATGTAGATTATACTTCAAAACATGAATACAACCTAAAGCGTCAGAAACAGTGTGAAACCATAAATGCAACCCTAAGTTGTTGATTAGCCTCTTTTTGAAATTGTTGTATCAAAAGTCAACAAATAGCGTCTTCAAACTTCGAAGCACAAAAAGAAAACCGGTCAGTTTGGAATGGTATTACCAAAAAACCGATCTCTTGATCCGTCTTTTTCAAAACGGTAATTCCGAAAGATCTGAAAAACACGTCGATGCCTGTGTGCAACTTTTTCTGTTTTCTGCCTCACGGAAGTAAATATCCATAAGGTTTGAAACGGGAACAAACGAGGGTGAAGTGGTTTGTTTCCAAACCTGTGTTGTAGCCTGAATGCTTCAATTCTTTAACAACCATCTTGTGGGAGACACTTAACGGTTGAATGGGTAAAAACCCACAGAATATGCTCATCCAATCCGGAACAAATTTTTCAAAATTTCTTTCAAATCATTTTTCCCGATTCGTTAAACACGTTCATTTCTCGTCTTGACATTGCAAACCCGGGAAGTTCATCCCGAGCATCGTCCGTAAAATTCTACAAAATCATTTATCGCGCTTGTGCTCTACTTTACATTCTGTCCAGATTCGATGTGAATCTTTCGGGATGCTCTGCAGAAAGCCCGGTAAATGGGTTGGAATACGAGAATTACGACCGGATTTCGTTGCAAAAGCATTCTTTTGGAAGGCCTTTATCAAGGAAATGTTACAAGTTGCGTCGAATTGTGGTGCTACACATCCTGCCGATCCTAATCTTTTTATTGTGTACAAAATGCCAAAGAACTCCTCATATTTTTTTGTACGATTTTCGTACTAAAATTTTCCTGAATGTTGAGTATCGCAAATATACAATATTACATAAATACGGTGCAAATTTTTTTCTTCATAATTATAAACAACTTCTAAACAGGTTTTCAACAAGTTGTTAACAGTAGTTTGATTGTTTATAATCAGCCAGTAAGGTTATTTATTCGAACCGGATTGATTTTGCGGGCGTAATTTTTGCCACAAGATAGGAGGGAGCAATCATCATTATCAAGGAAACAATCAGTGTCCCCACATTTAGCAAGATCACATACCAAGGGTTCAGATCGATGGGTACGGCAGAGAGATAGTAAGTGGCAGGATCGAGTCTTAGGATATTGAATTCTTTTTGTAAAATACAGAAGGTTAGTCCCATAACGTTACCCCAGAGCATTCCTTGTCCGATGAGAAAAGCCGAAAGGTAAAGAAATACTTTCCGGATACTGAAATCACGTGCCCCCATCGATTTGAGCATGCCGATCATATTTGTCCGCTCCAGGATGATGATGAGAAGTCCCGAGATCATCGTAAAACCAGACACCAGAATCATCAATATCAGGATTACCCAAACATTCATATCCAGAAGGTTCAACCAATTAAAGATCATGGGATTGATGTCTTTTATGGAGCGAGTGTAAAGCCTGTTGCCAAACCGGTCTTGGTAGTTTGACATTTCGAAAAACAGATCCTGAGCCGTTTGATCAAGTTGGTTATACTCTTTTACCAATACTTCCACACCGCTTACCATGTCGTCTTCCCAGTCGTTTAATCCGGACAGGATTTTTGCTTCGGTCAGGACGTACAGTTTGTCGTAGTCCTCGAAATTGGTTTCGTAAATCCCCGTAACGGTAAATCGTCTGGCACGAACAGGCTCTTGAACAAAGTAAGTAGTAAAATGATCGCCTAATTTAAGGTGAAGTTTGTTGGCAATGTTTTGAGAAATTATGGCCCGGTTGATACCCGATGTGTCGTTTGGGTTTATAATGGCTCCTTCGATCAGGTTTTTTTTAAAAAATTGCCAATCGTAATCATCGGATATCCCTTTCAGCACGATACCTAAAAAATCTTCATCGGTTTTGATAATACCGGGTTTAGTTATGAACTTTTGTACCCGGGCAATTTTTGGATTGCTTAACAGTCTGTTTTTTAATGTATCGGAAAAAGAGATAGGATGATGTTCGTAAGAACTGTTGCTGTCAAAACTGGTAATCTGGATATGAGAACCAAAACCGATCACCTTTTCACGAATTTCCTTTTTAAAACCAATAATAATGCACACAGCTGCTAACATTATTGCTAAGCCTAACGCTATGCCGGAGATAGCAATTTTTATAGCAGGCGATGAAACACGTTTCTCGTTTTTCTTGTCACCTCTGTAGATCCGTTTGGCGATAAAAAGCTCTGTGTTCATTTTTTGTTTTGAGCGTTGAGCACTACTGTTTGTTATTATAGGCTTCCAATGCTTTTTCCAACACAATCAACGCGTTGTTTAAATCTTCTTTGTTGAGTACATAAGCTATGCGGACTTCGTTTTTCCCTAATCCGGGAGTGACGTAGAATCCCGATGCCGGAGCCATAAAGATGGTTTGGTTTTCGTATCGGAAATCCGAAAGGCACCATGCGCAAAATGCATCCGTATCGTCCACGGGAAGGCTCGCTAATGTATAGAAGGCGCCTTCGGGCTGAGGCGAATAAACACCGGGAATTTTGTTGAGCCGTTCGATCAGGAAATCACGGCGACTTTTGTATTCATCAAAATTTTGCTGCATGTACGCTCCGTTTTCCTGTAACGAAGCATTTGCGGCAATTTGTCCAATCAACGGAGGGCTCAACCGTGCCTGACAGAACTTCATCACCGTGTCGTGCAGTTTTTTATTTTTGGTAATCAAGCATCCTATACGAATTCCACACTCACTGTATCGTTTCGATACAGAATCGACAAGAACGACATTCTCTTCAATATCCTTCAAGTGGCAAGCCGAGATGTAAGGCGCGTCGCTATAAATAAACTCTCGGTATACTTCGTCGGAAAACAGGTAAAGGTTGTGTTTTTTTACCAACAGCCTGATTTGCTCCATCTCCTCTGCTGTATAAACATATCCGGTGGGATTGTTCGGGTTGCAGATAAGGATACCCTTAGTTTTCGAATGGATGAGCGCTTCGAATTTTTCTATTTCCGGGAGCTTAAATCCGGTATCGATACTCGTTGGAATGGTTTTGATAATAGCACCTGCAGATACGGCAAAAGCCATGTAATTGGCATATGCCGGCTCAGGGACAATGATTTCATCGCCCGGATTTAGACAAGCCATAAAGGCATACAGCACGGCTTCCGAACCACCTGCGGTAACGATAATTTCTTCAGGTAAAAGATGGATGTTGAATTTTGCATAATAGTTCACCAGATTTTCGCGAAAAAAACGAAATCCGTCACTGGGACTATATTCCAACGTGGTCCTGTCGATACTTCGAATAGCGTCCAGGGCTACCTGAGGCGATGGCAAATCGGGCTGACCGATATTCAGGTGATATACTTTTACTCCGCGAGCTTTTGCTGCATCCGATAGTGGAGCTAATTTTCTAATGGGAGAGGCGGGCATCTGTAAGCCCCGCTCTGAAATCTGAGGCATATTCTTACAACTAATTACGGAAAAAATCTAATGATTTCCGCTAAACAAGGTGCAAAGTTAATAAAATTGGATGGATTCCTTTTATTTTGTAACGGTTAATCCCGTTTTTTTTACAAATTAACTATGTTATGACTCATCAGTCCTAATTTTCTAATACGGTGTCAACAAAATTCGTTCAAGTGCTTTACGGGGAAACCCCTACAGGTACGGATAGTCCAGTCGATGTGTGCCTGTACAATCCCTGGGAAATAGGTGTATTTATCGTTTGTTAACCAAAGAAGAGGAAGAAATGAAAACGCACCAGGAACTGCGTTATGCATTGTATCCGGAAGTTGCAAAACATTACACGATGAAAAGGATCAGAAGCGATTTTTTAAATGGTAAAATTTTTAATGGGAGAGTTACCAAAGCCTATATGCCTAAGTAATGGAGCTTAAGTGGCTTCATCATTGCAGGTGTTATTAATCTCGTTGAATTTTTACTCGCTTCCTCTAAATTTCATCACTTCCCTTTGCATAAATTTCCGCTCGGCTTGTTGTGCCCGATAGAGTTTTTCGGGAGAGAGGATTTTTTCCAGTTTTTCGGAATATTGCTTGTCCAGCTCGGCTTCTTTTAGTTTTACATCTACATCGTTTTCCAGAAGCTGCCGGTATTCTTCGTTAGACATGTTTTTATTGCGTTGTTTCATCTTCTCCACTTTATCCCGGTGTTGTTTGTGAAGTTCGAATTTTTTCTTGGACAAATCGTTATACAGCGGAAAATATCGGTTAGCTTCCTCTTTGGTTAATCCCGCTTCTTTCTGAATGTATTCCATTTTCCTTTTTTCGTAATCGGCCATATTCATTTTACGGACCTGGGCAAAGGATGCGAACGTGAAGGCGCTGACTATGAGGGTGAAACAAAGAAGTGTGATGCTCTTTCTCATACAATTGTTATTTATTTTTTTCTTTGTAGCCGTATGGCAATTGAGCGAAGCGAAATTGCCCGCTCTCATTGCTTAGTTCATATAAACCTGGTTGTACATATAATCGTAGTAACCGTCATTCACCAATTGTTCTTCTAAATATTGATAAAATTCCTCTTCTGTTATCTGCACGGTCGACCAGTAATCATCGGTAAACTGCGTAGATGATATTGTAGCGACCTGATTTGTGGTGTTTCTTGTTAGCAATTGGATAGTAAAAAAGATACCCATAAACATAGCAGCCATATAAACCCAGGGTTTGGCTTTGTCCCACATGGAAACCTTTTTTGGTTCTACTATCTCTTTCTCGGGTAAACGAGCCATTATGTGTTCGTTAAACCTCGAAAAATAATCCTCGGGTACAGTAAATGGATTTCTTTTTTCGATCTCGCTCAATTTATTTATTTTTGTTTCCATACCATTTTTCTTTGCGCTGTACTACGTTGAGTAGACTTTCTCTCTATATAAAGGTTTAATTGGAATCTGTTAAAAAATTTTCTATCTTTTTAACGGCATGATGATACGATGCTTTTAGTGCACCCACCGATGTGCCAAGTATCTCTGACATATCTTCGTATTTCATCTCATCGAAATACTTCATTTGAAACACTAGCCGTTGCTTATCCGGTAAAGTTAAAATAGCTTGTTGAAGCAGCTTTTGTGCTTCATCCCCATCAAAATACTTATCTCCCTCGAGTGTGTTTAACAGGAAGGAATTCTCATCATCGACCGATACGTTGTTCTGGTTCCTTTTTTTATTCAGAAATGTGATGCTTTCGTTAATGGCAATCCGGTAAAGCCACGTCGTTAATTTTGATTCTCCACGAAAATTATCAATATTGATCCAGGCCTTAATGAAAACGTCTTGTAGAATATCGTTGGTATCTTCGTGCGACAATACCATTTTTCGAATTTGCCAGTATAATCTTTCGCTGTATTCTGAAACAAGTATGGCGAAGCCCTGTCGTTGGGTTCTGGGGTCGCGTAACTTTTCTAATAACTGTTCTTCGCTATATTTGTCCATAAAAGGGTTGAAGCTGAGTCACAAAGGTAACGTTTTTTTTCAATTTTTCCCGTTGTCCTCTCCATTTTCGAACCAGTTGATGAAATTTTCAGCATCGGTTTTGTTGTTTTCCCACCATTCCAGTGATTCCGGAAAGTAAGAAACGCTTATGTAACGGCAAAAAGTATCGTAATGATTGGAGTTGAGGATGCTTTTAAAAAAGGGATAATGGAAGGTCCAGAAACTCTCGCTTTTTAGAGCTCCCGATTCTTTTTCGAGTGCGCTGAGGATGGCTTTGTTTACTTCTGTAAAAACAAAATAGACATCTGTGTCCTTTTTTGCTGCTTTTAGGGAGTCCATCGAAAATTTTATGGCGTTGTAAATAATTTTTCGATTCAATCCTTCTTCGGTTGAGAGAGGAGGCATTTCTTGCTGAACACTGTTCTCAGGCATGTTTCGTAACAATTGTTGCTGAATAAATGACCGCTCTACCGGTTTTTCCGTCACCGGTTTCACAAGCATTGTCTGGAGCATCTCTTCGAAAGCATTCTTGGACCTTTTACTGTCGGGTTCCAATAATAAAAACAACTGAAAGGAATAAATGCTTCTTACCCAAAGCCCCTTGTCTCTTTGTGCATAAGCATTCAAAAGAAAGGCACCGCTGTTGGTTTTATCCAACTCGATGGCACGGCTTACGTGTTCAAGGGTCTTATCTATATCCCCTTTTTTGTAATAATTCAATGCCATATTGAAATGCAATAAATAGGAATCGCCATTCTTTATCAAACCCTCCTGCAGAATCGCAATTGCGTTATCGATTTGTTTCATCTCGGCCATTGCTTCACTTTTAACAGCATAAGCTCCAACGGAAAGGTTTTTATCGTTTGAATTAATAACACGTGTGCTGTATTTTGAAGCGTTTTCATAATCTTTCAGTTCAAGGTACGAAAGTGAAATTTCGTATAACGCCAATGTCGATTTTGGATTTATTTTCAATGCCTGTTCAAACTTTTCGATGGCCTTCTTGTATTCTGCTGAATCGTGTAGCGCAACTCCTTCATGAATAAGGGTTTGCACATTATTGCCTTGCCCGTTTGTATTTAAAATTACGATGGAAATTAAAAAGAGTATGATGAGAATTTTCTTCATAAATTACTTTTTGTGGGGTAAATGTAAGACAAAAAAAGAGATATTTAAATTTTTCATTAAAAAAAGCGGTTTATTCTAACAATCGTAAACAATTTGTCTTGTATTTAAATATTTTTTTAGAAGTCAGTGTGTCGAATAATGTTGTATGTTTGTATCCTGAAATTCCTGTTAAACGAGCATGATAGCTGTTTTCAAACAAGAACAGGGTTAAAGGCGAAACGACGTTCGACAACCGGATGGGAGTCTACTGCCACTTGTTGGTGTTCTCACTGGAAGTTGGCGATCTCGCTTCATTCAATTCAGTACGGCACTTTTAAAATAACTAGTTTTAATCATATGAAATACGTTGAGGTAAATTTAATTTGTAATCCCGATTCTGAGATAATTACCGATGTGTTGGCAGCTCAACTCTCCGATATAGGTTTTGAGAGTTTTGTTAAATCAAATACGGGGCTGCTGGCCTATGTTCCCGAGCCAACGTTCTCCACAGAGAAGATTGACACCTTGCTCCAGAATTTCTTCTTAGATGCAGAGATTGGCTATTCGTTTAAAACGATTGAAGATAGAAACTGGAACGAGGAGTGGGAAAAGCATTATTTTCAACCCATTGTATTTGAAAACAAATGCATTATTCACAGTTCATTCCATCGACCCGGCGGGGATTATAATTATCGTATCCTTATCGATCCTAAAATGGCATTTGGAACGGGCCATCATCAAACCACAGGGTTGATATTGAAAGAAATTTTATCGATGGACCTGCAAAACAAATCTGTTTTGGATATGGGTTGCGGAACAGCTATTCTTGCCATTCTGGCTTCAATGTGTGGTGCTGATCCCATCATTGCAATTGATATTGATGAATGGGCATACCAAAATGCTTTGGAAAACGTTCACTTAAACCGTATTAATAATATCAGCGTGTTATGCGGTGATTCCGGACTGTTAGGAAACGATATGTTTGATGTGATTTTCGCCAACATTAACCGGAATATTTTGTTGCAGGACATTCCGGCTTACACGAAAGTTCTAAATCCTGGTGGAAAGCTTGTCATGAGTGGTTTTTACAGGGAAGATATTCCGGTGATTCATGAAAAATGTGTGCAGTATGGATTAACGTATCGTGATTTCTCTGAAATGGAAAACTGGGTGGCTGTTGTATGTGAAAAATGAGCTTTCCTGCGAATTATCTTTTGTTTTACCCCCAAATAAGTTGTAACTTTGCACCTTATTTCGTGTATTCACATTTTTTGTTTAGGTTATTTTTTTTATGGAATGGATTAATGATTTGATCTTCGGATCGGGTGTTGCGCACGCCATTTTTGTACTTGCGCTGGTAATTTCTTCCGGAATCCTGCTGGGAAAAATTAAAGTCTTCGGTGTTTCTCTCGGAATAACGTGGATTCTGTTTGTAGGTATATTTTTGGGTCATCTGGGTTTAGGGATTGATGAACATATTCTTCATTTTATAAAAGAATTTGGGCTCATCCTTTTTATCTATTCTATTGGGATGCAAGTAGGTCCCAGTTTTTTTTCTTCCTTCAAGCAAGGCGGGATCACCCTGAATTTATTGGCCTCATCGGTAGTATTTCTGGGCGTTATCACCACTTACGTAATTCATGTTATAACCGGATTACCCATTTCTACCATGGTGGGAATATTATCTGGAGCGGTAACTAATACCCCGGGACTGGGTGCGGCGCAACAAACTTACTTTGACGTAACCGGCTCCCAGGATCCTTCTATAGCCATGGGATATGCAGTAGCCTATCCCCTTGGTGTTGTAGGTATTATTCTTAGTCTTATACTCTTTAAGTCGCTGTTCAGGATAAATTTTGCCAGGGAGAACGAAGCAATCAGTATAACAAATGCTTCTAAAATGACCGAAGCACAAATGTTTTCACTTCAGGTACATAATCCGGCTGTTTTTGGCAAAACCATCCACGAGATAAAAAGCCTCATGGATAAGGAATTTGTCATTTCCAGAGTCCTGCACAACGATTCCGGAATATTAACGGTGCCTCTGCCGCACACCGTATTGAATGAGAACGATAAAATACTGGTGGTTACAAACCTACAAAATATTGAACTTATTGAAGCTTTGATCGGTCAAAAAATCGATATGGATAGAAACGAGTGGAATAAGCTTGACAATCAATTGATTTCGCGAAGAATAAATGTAACCAAGGCGGGAATTAATGGAAAATCTATCGGACAATTGCGGTTAAGAAATTTGTACGGAGTAAATATTACCCGGGTTAACCGCGCCGGCGTTGATCTGGTTGCTGATCCGAGACTACAGTTGCAGCTGGGTGACCGGGTAACCGTTGTGGGTTCCGAAGCATCCATCGCTAATGTTGAAAAATTCCTTGGAAACTCGTTGAAAAGGCTGCGTGAACCCAACCTTATATCTATTTTTATCGGGATCGCCCTGGGAGTTTTAATCGGAAGCATCCCCTTTATGTTTCCTGGAATCCCCCAACCCGTAAAACTAGGACTGGCGGGTGGCCCTCTTATTGTTGCAATTCTTATCAGTAAATTCGGACCTAAATACGGATTGGTAACCTACACAACGATGAGCGCAAACCTGATGCTTCGGGAAATAGGTATAGCGTTATTCCTTGCATGCGTAGGATTAAGCGCAGGAGAAGGCTTTGTTGAAACCGTGGTAAATGACGGATACAAATGGATCGCATACGGAGCCATTATCACGGTTGTTCCACTTTTAATTGTGGGTACTATCGGAAGAAAAGTTTATAAAATCAATTACTTTACGCTGATGGGATTGATTGCGGGAAGTATGACCGATCCCCCGGCTCTTTCATACGCTAATGCGACTGCAGGAAACGATTTCCCAGCAGTAAGCTATGCGACTGTCTATCCGCTTACCATGTTCCTGCGGGTTATTACGGCGCAATTGATGATTCTGCTGTTTCTATAAACTCCTTCTGATCGATTTCTAGAACAGGAACAGACGAACAGGGAACAGGGTCTTCAGCTAAGTGTGATGTCTGCAATCGTTTGCACGTGATAATGTTTAAAAAAAACTTATTCTGGTTATCTATCCGTTTGAAATAGTTGTAGTTTTGTTTTCAATCGGCAGGGGCGATAAGGTCGGTTACGTTTAAAGAAAATAAGTTAGAATGAGCCTTATAAAATTCCAAATAAGTTATCACACAAATTTTGGTCAAGAAATCTATGTTTGTGGTTCAATTCCCGAGTTGGGCAACCTTGATGAGACCGGTGCATTAAAATTAACCTGCGAAGGGGAGGTGTGGTCTGCCGAAACAGAGAGTAAAACAACCGGACAAATCGAATATTATTATTTCTTGAAAGAGCAGGGTAAAACTATTCGAAAAGAGTGGGGGAGCCATCGTAGATTACAGGTTGAGAAATCGAAGATGTTTTTTGTTCAAGATTTGTGGAAAAATAAACCCTATCACGGTTACCTGTATTCATCGGCTTTTACTGAAAGTATCTTTTTCCACGAAAAAGCCAACTCAACTTTATCCTATTTTTCCAACAGTATTTTATTGAATGTGATATGCCCTTTTGTGAAAAAAGGGCAGAAGTTGGTTGTTTCCGGTGAAATTGACCAATTGGGAAACTGGGCTTTAAATAAAGCCAAACCACTTGATTATGTCGGAAACGGAGAATGGCAAATACTCCTGAACGCTAAAAGCCTTCCCAATGAGTTTTATTATAAGTTTGTTATCGTAGATGAGGATACCCGCCAGTCCATACATTGGGAAGATGGCGGAAACAGGATTTTGTCAACGCAAAAAGCAAAAAACCAAAACAGTGTATGGGTTGAAATGGGGTTGCAATTTCATTACAACTACTTTTTGTTTAAAGGTACGGGAACGGCTATTCCTGTATTTTCGCTTCGAAGTGAAAGTAGTTTCGGAATTGGGGATTTTCTCGATCTGAAAAAAATGATCGACTGGGCTGCGCTGACCCATCAGCAACTTATCCAGATGCTGCCCATTAACGATACTATCACTACCCAAACGTGGAGAGACTCTTATCCTTACAGTGCTATTTCGTGTTATGCATTGCATCCCATTTATTTGGGACTTTCGGCTTTCCCGCTAAAGGATCAGTCAAAGATGAATGCTTTCCTGGAAGAAGCCCGGAAATTGAATAAATTGGCTGATCTTGATTATGAAAAGGTGTTGAGTTTGAAGAAAAGATATACAGAACACCTTTTTGAACAGGAAAAGGATGAAATTTTATCATCCGCGGCGTATCAAGTGTTTTATGAAAAAAACCGGTTCTGGCTTTTTTCGTACGCGGCATATTGCTATTTGAGGGATAAGTTAGGCACGGCGCGGTTTACCGATTGGGGAGAGTTTGCAGTTTATAATGAACAAAAGTTGCAACAACTTATCGAGGAGGACCCCGAGGCAAAAATTGTGACCGATTTTTATGCTTTTACTCAGTATTTGCTGGACAAACAGTTGGGTGAAGTTCAGGAGTATGCTCACGGGAAAGGGGTCGCTTTAAAGGGAGACATACCTATTGGAATAAATCGCGATAGCATTGATGCCTGGACAACGGGCTATCTTTTCAATATGGATACGCAAACAGGAGCACCGCCCGATGATTTTTCCTTTTTCGGGCAAAATTGGGGATTTCCTACTTACAACTGGTGCGCGATGGAACAGGAAGGTTATGCATGGTGGAAAAACCGGTTCTGTAAAATGGCAGATTATTTTGATGCTTACCGCATCGACCATATTTTGGGCTTTTTCCGCATTTGGGAGATTCCCATGCACTCTGTCCAGGGATTATTGGGGTATTTTAGTCCGGCCTTGCCTTATTGGCCCGAAGAGTTGAATCTGGCAGGCATTCCTTTCGATGAAGAACGGATGACAAAGCCATTTATACACGAAGCATTTTTGCCTGAAATATTTGGTGAATATACTCCCGAAGTGATGGCGGAGTACCTCGAGGTTTCCGGATGGCAGCGCTTCAACCTTAAAAAAGAATACGATACACAACGAAAAATTCAACACTTTTTTGGGGGTAAGGCAGACGTTAAAAATCTGAAAATCCGTGATGGGTTGTATGCATTGTGCAACGAAGTATTGTTTGTAAGAGACCGGATGAATCATAACCTGTTCCACCCGCGTATTACGGCGCAACATAGTTATTCTTATAGGTATCTCGACGATAATGTGAAAAGTGCTTTTAACCGGCTTTACGATGATTTTTATTACCGGCGTCACAACTATTTCTGGCGCGAACAGGCCATGAGGAAATTGCCACAACTCATTTCTTCAACCCCTATGTTGGTTTGCGGAGAAGACTTGGGGATGGTGCCCGATAGTGTGCATTCGGTAATGAACGAACTCCAAATACTCAGTCTGGAAATTCAACGGATGCCGAAAGACCCGAACGTATCGTTTTCCGATCTCCATTCATTGCCTTATCTTTCGGTTGCCACAACGTCAACCCACGATATGTCACCGATAAGGTTGTGGTGGAAGGAGAACAAGGAGATTACCCAAAAATATTACAACGAGATTCTTAACCACGAAGGGGAGGCTCCAGACGAATGTTCTCCCGAATTGTGCCGGCAGATTATACAACAACACTTGAATTCGTCGGCCATGTGGGTGATTTTACCCTGGCAGGACTGGATATCGCTTTCCGGAGAGCTTTCGCGGAAGGATCCTGCAGAAGAACGTATAAATGTGCCAGCTAATCCCGAGCATTACTGGCGGTACAGGATGCATATTTCGTTGGATGACTTGTTGAAGAAAAGTGAATTTAATGCAACCATAAAATTGATGGTGGAAAGATAAAATTATGCAGGATTAATGGTGTAAAACCCATAATTATAGTACCTTTGCACCATCAAACGCATAATTTACCGCTCAAGATGAAAATAAACCCTGTTGTTGTCTTTCTTTTTTTTGTTTTCTTGTTTGTAAACTGTTCCGGTAATGGCAAAGGTAATCGTGAACAGGAAGGTAAAGACACAGCATTTGCTCAGAAAAATCGGAAACAAACGAGACAGGAGGATTTTTATCAATTTCTTGATAAATTTAATTCAAAAAGGATTTTTCAGCTGGAAAGAATTATTTTCCCTATAACGGTATTGGCTCCTGATGCTAATCGGATAGCGTTAGAACCTACTGAGGAGAAGATTGAAAAAAGGGATTGGGAGCTGCTCGACTTAAGTTACGACAGTACCTATACCACCCGCGATTTTGACAAATACACGCAAACGGTAAATTTTAGAAAAGATACCGCTCACGTTGCTCTTCGCGGAATCGACAACGGCATATATGCTGATTATTATTTTAAGCTGATCGACGGAGAGTGGTTTTTGGTTACCTTGGTGGAGTAAAAAAGCGTAAACTCAAAATTATTTCAACATTTCATCCCCAAAACTCAACGGCAGCAAACTCTTTATGCTGTTGACCACATAAATCCCATCATCACTGTACATCAATATTTTTATAGGCGCTTTGTACCGGGTTTCTGCTTCCAGCAGCACCTGCCTGCAGGCTCCGCAAGGAGTTACAACATCTTTGGTGAATCCTCCGTTGTGGTGTGCAGCAACGGCTATGGCTATGATTGTCTGATCGGGATAATTGGCGTTGGCAAAGAAAACAGCTGTCCGTTCGGCACATGTCCCCGACGGGTATGCCGCGTTTTCCTGATTGTTGCCCGTTATGACTTCTCCGTTTTCAAGTAGCAGTGCCGCCCCGACCTTGAAGTTGGAATAACGTGCATATGCATTTTTTGTGGCTTGTTTTGCTGCTTCGATCAGTTTTTTTTCCGTTTCGGTACATTCTTCTAAAAGATAAACGCTTATCTTTGTGGTTAAATTTATTTCTTTCATTCTGTTTGATTGAAATATGAAAATTATTTTTTTAATGAGTTTTCATTACAAATATAGATATATTTCAGTTCTTTCTCTCTTTTTGATTTGTTTATTTGCTCCCGGTTGGGTTTGGGGACAAAGCCGGTTAAGGGTTTACGAAGAATATATTGATAGTTACTCCGACATTGCCGTACGTCACATGAACGATTATAACATACCGGCCTCCATCACACTGGCACAGGGACTGCTGGAGTCGGGAGCGGGTATGAGCGACTTGGCGAGACGGTCAAACAATCATTTTGGTATTAAATGTCACCGCGGTTGGCGTGGAGAATCAGTGTATGCTGCAGACGACACTCCCAACGACTGTTTCAGAAAATACCGTAAAGTGGAAGATTCTTACGAAGACCATGCGCAATTTCTTACCGTTGGAGGCCGTTATCGGGAACTTTTTGAATTATCGGCCACCGATTACAAAGGATGGGCGCGAGGATTGCAAAAAACGGGATATGCAACCGACAGGGCTTATGCCAACAAGCTTATTAAGTTGATTGAAGATTACGAATTATATCGATTCGACAACAAAAATTATCGCAAAGGGATCACCCGGAGACAGCGAGAAGAAAACTTAGAGCAGGAAGTGGCACGGGCTAATTGGACGCATCAGCCTTATAAAACACACGGATTGGTTTATGTTATAGCTGTGAATGGCGATTCCTTTGCCGGAATTGCTCACGAATTCGGTTTCAAGGAGAGCGATTTGCTCAAATTCAATGAAGTACCCGAAGGTTTTCCGTTGAGTGAGGGCGACATCGTTTATTTCCAAAAGAAAAAACCGAGAGCCGACAAACCCTATTTTGAACACACGGTGCAAATAGGAGAGTCGATGTACAGCATTTCACAGAAATACGGCATCCAGCTTCGAAACTTATACAGGCTGAACAAAAAAAGTTACGAATATGTCCCCGAAGAAGGCGATGTGCTTAGGCTCAGGTAGTGTAAAATTCGACGTGAAAAATCTTGGCTCTAATGTCTTGGTCCTATAATTATAAACAACAGATGAAATCTAAAAATAAATAAAAATATGATATACAATACTCAGAAGAAAAAACTGGTTATGCCTGAATACGGGAGAAACATACAGAATATGGTGGATCACTGCGTAATGCTTAAGGACAAGGATGAGCGGAGGAAATGTGCTTATGCCGTAGTCGATATTATGGGAAGTATGTTCCCGCATTTGCGTGATGTGAATGATTTTAAGCATATTTTGTGGGACCACCTGGCCATAATGTCCGACTTTAAGCTTGATATCGACTATCCATATGAAGTGGTGACAAGAGAGGACCTGAATACAGCCCCCGACAAATTAAACTACAGCCGCCCTACAATGAAGTTCAGGCATTACGGGAAGTTATTGGAAAAGATGATTGCCATTGCTGCCGATATGGAAGATGGGGGGAAGAAGGATTTACTTATTGCCCAGTTGACCACACAGATGAAAAAATCTTATTCCCAATGGAATAAAGAGGTTGATGATGAGAAAATAATTGCTGACCTGCTTGAACTTTCGGGTGGGAAAATTCAGCTGGACAACGAGAGTTACTCCATTGCAGATGTAAAAAGTACGGCTTCCAAACGCAGGTTGAAAACAATTAAGTCGCAGCGGCGTAAATAGCAGATGATAACCAAGGATGAGGTCCTCAAGATAGGGAAACTGCAGAAACCTTACGGAATAAAAGGTGAAATTTCACTTGTTTTTGATAAACCAGTGTACGCCGGTATCGATACCGAATTCTATTTCCTGGATATTGACCGTATTTTTGTTCCTTTTCTTATCGAGGAAATCACGTTTATAACCGACACAGGCGCCCGGGTAAAATTTGAGGACGTGAACGATGAAACAGAGGCTGCCAGGTTTGCAAACCTATACGTTTTCTTACTTCGCAAACAGGTACCTGAAAATTTGGACGAAGAGAATCCGGATTGGGACTTTTTTATAGGTTACCGGGTTATCGACCAGCATAACCGTGATCTTGGCACCATAGAAAGCGTGGATATGGCAACCTTGAATGTTCTTTTTATTGTGAAGCAAGCAAAAGAAGAATACCTTATCCCCGCCACAGACGATTTTATCACCCGGGTAAATGACGAACAGAAGATAATTTGTATGAATCTACCCGAAGGATTGATAGATACTGGGAGTAACCTGTAAATTCCAAATTGATTGTAAGGGTCCCCGTTTTTTTTTATCTTTGCACGTCTCTTTGCAACTGCTGCACTTAATGAATGATCAAAAGCGAAAAATAGCTGTTTTAGGCTCCACAGGCTCTATCGGTACTCAAGCGTTGGATGTTATTTCACGGCATCCGGACCGTTTTGAAGCTTATGCGTTGGTAGCCAATAATCAGGTAGACCGCCTGTTGGAACAGGTTCGACGATTCAAGCCCGAAGTGGTGGTAATTGCCAATGAAAGCAAGTATGCCGCGTTGAAGGAGGCGCTTTCCGACCTGCCGGTAAAAGTCTGGGCCGGAGCCGAGGCAATTGAACAAGTGGTTCAGAATACTGAAATCGATATCGTGTTGACGGCCATGGTTGGTTTCTCCGGGTTGAAACCCACAATTTCTGCCCTAAAGGCACGAAAAACTATCGCACTGGCAAACAAGGAGACACTGGTTATCGCCGGTGAACTGATAACAAGACTGGCTCTGGAAAACAGAGCAGCCATTTTACCCGTCGATTCGGAACATTCGGCTATCTTTCAATGCCTGAATGGAGAAGGAAGCAACGAAATAGAAAAAATCTTGCTGACAGCGTCGGGTGGCCCTTTCCGGAACTTTTCGATGAGTCAGCTGCAGCAGGTGACCAGAGAACAGGCCCTTCATCATCCTAACTGGAACATGGGCGCAAAAGTAACTATCGACTCCTCCACGCTGATGAACAAGGGGTTGGAAATGATTGAAGCCAGGTGGCTTTTTGATGTAAACCCTTCCCAGATAGAGATTATAGTCCACCCGCAATCCATCATCCATTCCATGGTCCAGTTCAAGGACAGATCGATCATGGCACAACTCAGTTTGCCCGATATGCGGATGCCTATCCAATATGCTTTCTCTTATCCCGAAAGAATTACATCGGACGTAAAGCCGGTTAATTTCTTTGAACTTTCCACGCTGACTTTCGAAAAGCCCGATACAAATAGATTCCGCAACTTGGGCCTCGCTTACGAATCTATTGAAAAGGGAGGCAATATGCCTTGCATCATGAATGCCGCAAACGAGATAGCGGTGGAATTGTTTCTGCAGGAGAAAATTGGTTTTCTGCAAATGAGTGAGCTTATTGAACAAACACTGACAAAAACTGTTTTTATCCAGAATCCTTCGTTGGAAGATTACATACAGACCGATACCGAGGCCCGGGAGATTGCGCTTGAAACGGCTAAAAGACTATTAGGTGGCAAAATTTTCGGGTTCTGATTTTTAATTTACAAGAATATAAACTATATTTTAGCTGAGATAATTTAATGGAGACTTTTTTAATTAAAGCGTTACAACTGATACTGAGCTTGTCTATTCTCGTTGTTATTCACGAATTTGGACATTTTATTTTTGCACGAGTTTTCAAAATTCGCGTAGAGAAATTCTATCTTTTCTTTGATCCGTGGTTTGCCCTGTTCAGGTATAAACCCAGAAACAGCGAAACGGAATACGGTGTAGGATGGTTGCCATTGGGTGGCTATGTGAAAATTTCGGGAATGATAGACGAGTCTATGGATAAAGAACAAATGGCTCAACCCGTTCAACCGTGGGAATTTCGTGCAAAATCAACCTGGCAGAGGCTTTTGGTGATGATTGGAGGTGTTTTGTTCAACATTATCCTGGCGTTTTTCATTTACTCGATGATCGTTTTCAGGTGGGGAGATTCATACATCCCGATGAGTAAGGTTAAATCGGGAATGGAGTTTAGTGAAACTGCCGAAAGAGCCGGCTTTAGAGACGGTGATGTCCTTTTGTATGCTGACGGAAAGGAAATCATTGACCGGGCAGGAATCGTTGATAATTTTGCTGCTCAGGTCATCGATGCCCAAACCGTCACGGTCCTGAGAAGCGGCCAGGAAATAAATATACCGATGCCGGCTGATTTTGTTCAACAGCTTATGCGCGACAAGAAAGGTTTTGCAGGATACAAAGATGATGTGCCGACCGTAGTGGAGAAGGTGCAGAAAGGTTCCGAGGCAGAAAAGATCGGGCTTATGAAAGGCGACAGCTTGGTGGGGGTGAACAGTGTATTAACACCTACTTTTCAGGATTTCAGAAGTGAACTCCAAAAAAATAAAGGCCTCCGGATCTCAATTGATTTCTATCGCGAGGGTGTGCTTCAAACCGCTTCGGCCCAGTTGGATACAACAGCTGTGTTGGGATTTAATATTGCATCTTATCTGGTAACGGATCACTATACCTTTTTTGCTTCATTCCCGGCAGGGGTGAAGTATGGCATACGCACATTAAAGGGATACGTCTCCCAATTCAAGCATATATTCACTAAAGAAGGAGCATCGTCACTGGGCGGTTTCGGCACTATCGGAAATCTTTTTCCTGCAAAATGGAACTGGTATTCGTTTTGGATGATGACGGCCTTTCTTTCGGTAATTTTGGCGTTTATGAACATTCTTCCCATTCCCGGGTTGGATGGAGGGCACGTCCTCTTTCTACTCGTTGAAGCTATTTCTGGAAGAAAACCAAGTGATAAATTCCTGGAGTATGCACAGATTGCCGGTATGTTCCTGCTTATAGGGCTGGTCTTGTATGCCAACGGGATGGATATTGTGAGGGCGATATTTAAATAATTTATAACGTACAATGGGAGAAGTTGTTCGGGCTTTTTAACCCGTAACCCGTAACTCATAACCCGAAAAAATGAAAATTTCAGATCTTATACATCAGACTTCGAAACCGGTGTTTTCTTTTGAACTGCTCCCGCCGTTGAAAGGAAACAGCATCAAACAGGTTTTTAATACGATTGACCGGTTGAAAGAGTTTGGGCCGAAGTACATCAACATAACTACTCACCACAGCGAAAATACTTACAAGGAAGACGAAAACGGCATTATCCGGAAAGTGAATGTAAGAAAGCGTCCGGGCTCTGTTGCCATTGCCGCGGCCATTCAGAATAAATACGGTATTCGGGCGGTACCGCACATTATCTCACAGGGCTTTTCAAAAGAAGAAACGGAGTATGCGTTGATTGACCTTTCATTCCTGGGCGTTACTGACCTGTTGTTGTTGCGCGGTGACACCAAAAAATTGGATGCCGACCAGCGAAAAATGGATTGTCACTCTTACGCAACAGGATTACAGGAGCAGGTGAATAATTTTAACAACGGGATTGCCTTGGACGGCTCTACGTTCCCGGCGCCCGAAACTCCGTTTACCTATGGGATGGCATGTTATCCCGAGAAACACGAAGAGTCACCCAACATGGAGTCGGAGATCTATTATACTAAAATGAAAGCTCAGAATGGCGCTGACTATCTTGTGACGCAGATGTTTTTCGATAATCAAAAGTACTTTGATTTTGTCGATCGTTGCCGCGCCGAAGGAATTACTATTCCCATCGTTCCGGGTATAAAGCCCATTCATTTAAAAAATCAGCTGAATGTCCTTCCCAAGATATTCAGGACAGAAATTCCCGAAGACCTGGAGCATGAACTGCGCAAATGCAAGACCGATGCCGATGCCGTAGAGGTAGGAGTGGAATGGTGCCTTTTGCAAAGCAGGGAGTTGGTGCAGCGGGGTGTGCCCGGAATCCACTTTTATGCTTTGGGGGCAACAGAAAGTATTTACCGGGTAGCCCGGGAGGTGTATTGATGTACTAGAAATAGAGAAACTTTCCTGCCGTAAAATAAACTGTGGCGGCAATCAGTGCGCTGACGGGAATAGTTAATATCCATGCAACAAGTAGTTTCCGGGTAACCCCCCAGCGGACAGCTGATAGGCGTTTTACCGAACCAACACCAATGATTGCACCTGTGATGGTGTGGGTAGTACTTACGGGAATTTTTAGGAACTCGGTGAGGTACAGTGTGAATGCCCCGGCAGTTTCCGCAACAACTCCTTCAAAAGGAGTTACTTTGGTGATGCGTGTTCCCATAGTCTTGACAATCTTCCAACCACCGGACATTGTGCCCAACGAGATGGCAAAGAAGCAGGAGAATGCTACCCAGTTGGGTAAATCGCTGATGGACTCAATTCCGAATCCTATTTCAGGGTGCTGGATGTGGGTGGCGATTAATGCGGCGGCGATGATGCCCATTACTTTTTGAGAGTCGTTCAGCCCGTGGCCGATACTGAACAGGGCAGATGATACGAGCTGGAAATGCTTAAACCAGGTATTCGCCTTGTGCGGATTCGCACGCTTTACAGACCATTGCAAGACGATGGTAAGAATCATGGCTGCCAGCATCCCTACCAGGGGCGCAATGAAAATAAAGGAAGCAATCTTCACAATCACGGAAACCTTGATGACCGAAAAACTGGCCCATTTTGCAATGGCCGCGCCGGCAAACCCTCCAATCAATGTATGCGAAGAGGACGAAGGAATCCCAAGCCACCAGGTCAGCAAATTCCACGTAATGGCTGCCACTAACCCGGAAAAAATAATGGGAAGAGTGATGAATTCGGCAATCACGGTTTTTGAAACGGTGTCGGCAATCCCGAAGCCACCGATGAGGTATTTGGCAATGAAGAAAGCGACAAAGTTAAACATGGCTGCCCACAGAACGGCTTGAAAGGGAGTCAGCACCTTGGTGGAAACGATGGTGGCAATGGAGTTGGCCGCATCGTGAAAGCCATTTATAAAATCAAAAATAAGCGCTAAGGAAATAATAACGATCAATAACGTCATACGGATTATTATAAGTTAAGATAAAATAGAATGAAAAACAGCCAGGTAATAACTCTTTTACGCGTATTTTACGATAATCGTTTTTATAATCTTCCCTACGCCTTCAGCTGCATCGGTGGCTTTTTCAAGCTCAAACATGATTTCTTTCTTTTTTATCAACTCGATGCTCTCTTTTTGATTTTCAAATAAGTCGATTAGGAAGTGTTCATAAACATCATCAGCCCTGTTTTCAATAAGATGTAGTTCCCGGCAATAATCCGATACTCTTTTTCTACTTTTCTTCAGGACATCCAATTCATTTACGGCTTTTTCTATCTGGGCAGATGCTTCTATAATCAGTTCGACCATATCTTTGGCTGCAGCCGGCATCTCTTTGGGATTATACAAAAAAACTTTTTTGGCAGCGCTGTTGATATAATCTGTGACATCGTCCATTTTGGTTGCCAGGTTATGAATATCTTCACGATCAAAGGGTGTGATAAAAGTAGCATTCAGTTCATCAAAAATTTTGTTGGAAAGGGTGTCCCCTTTGCGTTCCTCGTCTTTTATTTTTTTGTAGTAATCTGCAGCATTAGCGTGATTGCCTTTTTCCACAAACTCCAACATTAAATAAGATGCTGATTTTATCACTTCTACTATCCCCTTCAAAAGCGGAAAGAACTTGGGCTCCTTTGGGGTGAACTTACTAAAAAATGAATTATTCATTGTCCTTTTGTATCTATAAATTTCAGAAAACGGTCGCGGAACAGGCGCAGATTTTTCTGATCAACGCGAGCCTACAAGCAAAAAATCACGCAAAATTACTTCATTTTTTTAATTTTGAGTTAAGAAATTGTTTTGGATTTTAAATTTCTTCAAAATAACCCGCTACTATGTGCGAATTGAAAATCCAAATCCATCAAAAAGTACGCATGAAACAAAAAATAAGTATAAAGCATGGCATGACAAAAATTAAAACAGTTTATACGATGAGGATAAAAATACAACAATCCGTTAACGGACAATTAAAAGGCTTGCAGAAAGGGGTACAAAACGTTTTTTTGACACGCTTTTCAGTTTCGCTCTTTTTCATTACTTTTGTATAATCAAGAACGGAGGATACATGTATTTTCGTAACATCATAGGGCTTCACGATGTTAAAAAACACCTGACCGATTCCGTGCAGCGCGGCTTTATTCCGCATGCCCGGTTGTTTCACGGTCCGGAAGGTGTGGGAAAACTGCCGTTGGCCATTGCTTATGCCAGATACCTGAACTGCGAAGACAGAACGTTGGAAGATTCCTGTGGTAAATGTGCATCGTGTCACAAATTCGATAAACTGATGCACCCCGATCTGCACTTCGTGTTTCCGGTGGTAAAATCGAAAGTTAGCGATGAATATTTGCCCGAGTGGCGTGAGTTTTTGAGTGGACAGACTTATTTCAACCTGAACGATTGGCTCAACTTCATAAATGCCGAGAATGCACAGGGCATTATTTACTCAAAGGAGAGCGATGAGATTATACGCAAACTGAGCCTGAAGGTTTACGAGGCCCTATATAAGATAATGATTGTATGGTTGCCTGAAAAGATGCACGATGCATGTGCCAACAAGTTGCTGAAAATGATTGAAGAACCACCCGAAAAAACTGTTTTCCTGCTGGTTTCAGAAGACTTGGACCATGTACTGCCCACTATTCAGTCGCGTTGCCAACCGTTGAACATCCGGGCAGTAGAGCCGGATGAGATGGTGGCCTCTATCCGGTCGGTTTATGGTTTACAGGAAGAAGAGGCAAAGTATGTGACGCATATCGCCAACGGGAGTTTTTCAAAAGCCGTGAGTATTATTCAGTCTGCTGACGACAATAAATATTTTTTTTCATTGTTTAAGGAGATGATGCGCTCTTCGGTATCGAGGAACATTAAAGCGATAAAATCGGTTGCGGGTGAAATGGCTTCTATGGGCAGGGAAATGCAGAAAAGCTATTTGCTGTACAGCCTGCGTCTGTTTCGGGAGTTCTTCATAAGTAACTTCAATGAACCCGACATGATTTATCTCAGCGAGGAAGAAAAAGAATTTGGTGAACGTTTTGCGCCTTTTATCAACGAAGGAAACATCCAATCGTTTAACGATGAGTTTCAGCTTGCCTACCGGCAAATAGAGCAAAACGGAAATGCCAAAATTATTTTTTTAGATTTATGTTTAAAAGGTACAATGCTTTTAAAAAATAAGTAATTCAATATTCCACGGAGCGAGTAACGCGAACGAAGTGAGCGGGCAACAATTGAATTACACGCAGTTAAATAACGTTTGCCCTTAGACAATATCAATGTATATATTATGGACAGAGAAAAATTATCAGATAAATTAGCGGACATTGTCCCTGAAAGAATAACGACTGTACGAAACAGTGGTTCTTGCAAGGGATGTCCCAAACATTCCACTAAACTTCATGTTTATGATTGGTTGCACGATTTCCCCGAAATGCAGGAACTGACCAATATGGTAGAAGTTCAGTTTAAAAATACCCGGAAAGGATATTACATAAACAGCAACAATATCGATTTGAAAAAAGGCGATGTTGTGGCCGTTGAAGCTTCTCCCGGTCACGATATCGGAACGGTAACACTTACCGGAAAGCTGGTGGAGGCACAGATGCGTAAAAACAACTATCGAGAAGATGGCAATAGTGGCCCGAGACGGGTTTACCGGTTAGTGCGTCCGGCAGATATGGAAAAGTATGAGCTGGCTAAAGCTAAAGAACAACCTACCATGATTCGTTCCAGAGAGCTGGCTGAGAGTCTTGGCTTGAATATGAAAATTGGAGACGTTGAATATCAGGGGGATGGAAGTAAGGCCATTTTTTACTATATTGCTGATGAACGCGTGGACTTTCGCCAATTAATCAAAGATTTTGCTGCGGAATTCAGGGTAAAGATTGAGATGAAGCAAATTGGCGCGCGCCAGGAAGCCGGAAGGATAGGGGGAGTTGGACCTTGTGGACGCGAGTTATGTTGTAGCAGTTGGATGTCAAGTTTCGTATCGGTATCTACTTCAGCTGCCCGGTACCAGGATATCTCCTTTAACCCACAAAAACTCGCGGGACAATGTGGAAAATTGAAATGCTGTATGAATTATGAAGTGGATGCATACGTGGAAGCCAGCAGAAGGTTACCGTCGCGTGAGATTGTGCTGCAGACCAAAGACAGTGATTATTTTCACTTCAAGACCGATATTTTATCGGGTCAGATCACGTATTCCACGGATAAGAATAATCCGATAAACTTGGAGACAATATCAAAAGAGAGAGTATTTCAAATTATTGAGTGGAATAAAAAAGGGAAAAAACCTTCAAAGTTAGTGTCTGAAACTGAGTCCGGTGAAACAAAAGAAGAAACTATCCAGAACGATTTACTGGGAGATCAGAGTATTACCCGTTTTGATAAAAAGGATGATGGAAGTACTTCTAAAAGGAGAAAACCAAGGAGGGGTAGACAGGACAACAGAAACAGGAAAGGAAAACCGCCTAAACAAAATGAGGAGTAAGCTGTTTGTTGGTTTTTTAGTTGTTTTTGCTTGCTTATCTTCGTGTGACGAAGGAGAGGTTTATTATCGTTTTCATCCGATCAAAAACAGCAGCTGGAGCAAGCAGGCCACAGCTAATTTTTTAATCGACTCGCTTTCCGTTGATCCGGATAAACGATACGATATCGTGTTGGAGATCGTTAACAACAACCGGTATCCTTACCAGAACATCTGGTTGCTCGTTCAACAGAACATAACAGATACTACATTTGTTGGCGACACTGTCGAGATAACACTGGCTGATCCTCAAGGAAAATGGCTGGGAAAAGGTACTGCGGGGCTTTATCAGCTGTCTGTTCCCTACAAAACATCCGTAGCTCTGGATTCCGCACGTGCTTATCTTATCCGCATCCGTCAGGTGATGAAAGACAATCCCATTAAGGGTATTGAGAAAGTGGGGGTGTTGGTAAAATAAGTGTATGGCTTATTCTGAACTGCCGGATAAATTTAATTGTGCACTTTCCGCCGGCTGGATGTTGCATATCATTTTCAAGTTAATATTGATCATTTCGTCTACCTTTAGCATACCCATCATTTGTACGGGAGGCTCCAGTCCGAAGTCACGAATATTTATATGTTTTTCAATGTCAAAAATGTATCTCGTACCGTTTTTTTCGGTTTTAATGGGGAATTGGTATTTTTTTGTAACTCCCGTAATGGTAACATCTACAACGGCCACGCCTGTCGCGAGCTTTGGATTTTCGGGTAAGTCTATGTGATTCAGCTGAATATCCATCGTTGGGTATTCGTCGGATTTCAATAGTTTATAAAAATCCCTGAGAGCCATCTTATTGCTTGAAGTAAATCTTTTCACCGGTACAATAAGCCGGTTTTCGCTCAGGTAAAGTTTTTTATCGTTTTGTGATGCAGTGATGATCATGTTCTTTTGTATGAAGTTTTCACTGCTTTGGGTAAGTGTGAAATTAACAATATTCGAGCTGCCGTTTATCGATAAACTGCTGTTTTTATTCACGTCTACAGCAACTACAGCTGAAGATGTTTGCGCGACAACAGCTCCTGTAGTCAGGATACCTATAAGTAAGAGGGCAAATAAAGCTTTCATTGTCAATTTTTTAAAGAAAGAACCAAACCGGTATCAATTTACCGGCTTGGTTTTTATTGTTCTTAAAATGCTATGGATCCCTGCAAAGTCAATCCGTTGAACTCTGCACCATCTTGTATGGATCTGGCTGGAAATCCGTTGTATTTTTGGTTTACATATTCAATTTTAGCCATAACGTTTTTTGTCATATACCAACCGGCTGCAATGGCTACGCGATTTATATCCACTTCGTAATGATTGGGTTCACCCTGTGCAGCTCCCATGTCGGCTTTCATTGTGTTATAACGGGCACCTACATAAAAATCTTCATCAGCTCCGAAGCGAACCACTAAGTCTGTAACAAATTGATTGGACTTTCTCACATCAGGCTCGTTAGCACCTCTCCCGCCTGCATTCTCCAGTGTTGTAAATGATTCGAGTGAAAATCCCTGAACAGGAGAAAACTTCAAAAACAAGTTACCCATTACAGCAGCTACCTTGTCCCCAAAACCGGGGTTGAAACGTCCGTTTGTAAAATTGGCGTTGGATATAGGGGCATTGTACATTACTCCGTAGTAGTTTGAACCCGTACGATCACCTCCAAACAACGTGTTTCTTACGGATCCGGCCGTGTAATATCCCGATGCGCTGGCGCGTAGCCTGAACTGGCTGTTGATTTGTTTGTCGTAAGCCAGTTTTCCAATCCAGGCAGGATTATGTACACCGTTTGAATATTTGGTTTGAGCACGCGTAGTGTCAATTTTTGTCAGATCGTTGTTGAGTTTGCCGTTGGTTACAGCTCCTACAAGGATAAAATCTCCGACGTGAACATCAACCTCAGCGCCAATTTCGGTGGCAAATTCATCCATGATGTGGTTTTCCATAAAGGGGTTGTAAAATGTCAACCCGCCATCAGAACGACGAAAGTGGGCGTCACCGTAGTTTACATCAAATTGACCCACTTTAATGGTGGTGTATTTCATGATTTCATCCACAAAATCCCAAGGTAGGAACTCCATTTTTTCAAATTGAAGAAAACCTCCCTTTACCCACGTTTCGTTGTGATGCCTTGAAGCCAGATAGAGTTCAAAATTCAAGTAAATGCCATCGGATAAATTTGACTTGATGTAAAGATTGGCCTGAGGTAAGCCAAAGCCACTGGTCAAGGGAACCAGAGAGTTAGCTGCCGGGTTTGCGTAATCGTAACTATAGCCACTTTCTCTTGTCACAGTATTGCTGTGGTCGAGCATGGAGAACGGAAGTGTCAAAGCACCGCCTAATTGTACATTGAAACCTTCAAATTCGGTTTCGGTTTTTGGTGTTTCAAAAACGTTGATTCCGTCTTTGTTTGTAGGACGCAATTGAGCGAACATCATGCCCGAAGCTAACAAGGTAGCTGCCAGAAGTAAACCTCTCTGTTTCATTTTCATTAGTTTTCGTTAGTTTAAATAGTAAGTAAATAATTTGGTTTGTTTTAGTTGAATTGAACGGCAGGCCCTTCAAAAGTTACGTTGTATTTGACCGTAACCTGATCACCGACTTTCATCACTCCTAACATTGCCGTTGGAGCTTTCATATTGTAGTCGCTCATTTTAAGGGGCAAACTACCTTCAAAAGTATACGTTCCCGGTTTTATTTCTTTGCCATTAGCCTCAAGAGTAACTGTTTTAGATGTGCCGGCCATTGCAAGCGTTCCACCTATAACCACACTAATGTCAGACCCGTTTGTTGTAATGGATTTTACTTCAGACATTTTAAAGTTGATAAATGGGTTTTTGGGTTCGTTAAATGTTTCATGCGTTTTTTTGTCCATCAATTTCTCCCCGTTGATTATTGACTTTACGGGAACATTCACGTTAAGAACTGTGGCTTTGTTGTTTGAAACAGTTAATTCCCCCGATGCCTGAGTCGACGTGGTTGTGTAGGGGTGAACATTTGTTGTTCCGGAAATAGTAATAGTTGATGATTTGATTTTCAATGTTTGAGCTTTAACCGTTGTTCCTGTTAAAACAAAAATAAATGCGATCAACACAGTTGGAAATTTGAATAAAAAATTACTTTTCATTGTTTCTGTATTTATTATTAAAAAGTTTGTAAATCGTTAATGTTTAGTTATACTATAGTTTTAGTAGGAATACATTTATCAATTCATCTCATTCAGACATTTAACTTTAAATAGCTGAGAAGTCGGTCCGAATTTTTTAAGACAAGCCTGTTTACTTACTCTTTCTTGTTTGGATAAACTAATCCTATAGGTTTAGTAGGATAATGCGTGAAAAAAATGCAATATCAATCCAATCCTATAGGTTTAGTGGGATTCATTTTTAAAAAATTATTCACAAATTTCAGGACAATCATATTTAGTTTCTTTTATAATCTGCTCGAGTGTTTTGGCTGAAAGAATTTCAATTATCTGATGACGAAATTGTTTCCAGTAGTTATTTGCTGTACATTGGTGTGTGGCTCTTTCGCAAAAACTTCTGTTTTTCACACATTCAATTATCACTATTTGCTCAAAAGCGGTGTAAATGTCCAACATTGTTATTTTATCGGCTGGCCGGGCCAGCATGTAACCACTTCCTCGTCCTTTTGTATTTGAAATCAATCCTTTCAGTTTGAGTGCACTTATGATGTAATCCAAATATTTCACAGAAATATTTTGATTTTTGGCAATATCCTTTTGTAATATGCCTGTCGGTTCTTTACAACAGGCAATTTCGATCATTGTTCTAAGTCCGTACCGTATTTTCGAATTGATTTTCATTCTCTATGAAAAACTGTACAAATATAATGCAATTTTTTGTACTGGAGTGTTTTCCGGGCTATTTTTAGAAAAAATTATTCCCCTGTGTGCTTGCCCATCCACCAGTTGAAAAGATGACTGCTAAAATATAGGCGACTTTTACACAGGTTGATCTTCAGAATATGACCTGTTGCAGAATATAGGCCCCAGCCCCGAATGTGTATCCGATAAGTGCAATGAGTGAAATGCGTTTCAGGTACCAGCCAAACGGTACTTTTTCCAGTCCCATAAAAACCACACCTGCCGCAGAACCAATGATAAGGATGCTTCCGCCAACCCCTGCGCAATAGGCGAGAAAATGCCAAAAAACACCGTCTTCCACGAAATTTTGCATAAACACCGGATCGGCCATCGTACTTAAAGCGGCCGGTTCCAGCACCGGGTACATACCGATAGCTGCTGCAACTAAGGGAACGTTATCTACAATGGCGGATAATAATCCGATGGCATAGGCCTGGGCATAGACATTGGGAAGATGTTGTGCCATAAAGGTGGATGATTGCTGAAGAATTCCTGCGCTTTGAAGGGCGTCAACAGCCAGCAATATTCCCAGAAAAAACATTAAGGTAGAAAAATCGATTCGTCCCAATACTTTTGAAACACGAAGCTTCAGGTTTTCGTTGAGCTGGTTTTTTTGGTTGTACAGAATCTCGGTATAAATCCATAATAAGCTTACACCCAGTAATAAACCTATGAAAGGCGGCAGGTGGGTAACTCCCTTGAACACGGGAGATAAAACAAGGATGGAAACCCCGAAAATCAGTATCCCCAGCCGGTCTTTTTTTTGCATATGAAGCAATAATTCGGAGTTTTCTTTTTCTTCTGTTTGGGAAATTTCTTCTTCCTGGATATTGCCTTTTAATAAAAACTGTGCTACAAAAACCGGGGCTATCATGGATACAAGGCTTGGAAAGAACAACTGAGGTATAATGGATGCAGTGATGTTTCCCTTAACCCATAACATGATGGTCGTAACGTCACCGATCGGAGACCAGGCCCCGCCGCTGTTAGCCGCAATAACAATGATACTGCCGAAAAGCCATCGTTCACGGGGTTCACGGATAATACGACGGGTAAGCATAATCATTACAATGGTTGTAGTCAGGTTGTCGAGAACGGCAGACATAAAAAACGTGATAAAGCTGATTAACCAGAGTAACCGACGTTTTTTTCGTGTCGTAATTTTTTCAGTAATATACGTGAATCCGCCGTGAACGTCAATGAGCTCCACAATGGTCATAGCGGCAAGCAAAAAGAATAACATTTCACTGATGTCCCCAATACTTTCCAGAATCTGATGATCAATTACAAAGTGGCGTACCTGAATTCCAAAAGCGTGGTGTTGGAGTTCAGGATGCGAATGGATATAATGGTTGAAAGCATCGGGAGAGACGCTGAGGACTGTGCTTGGTGCCAGATACACGTAAATTACCCATAAAAGCGTACCGATTAGTAAAGCAACGCTGGCTTTGTTAACCTTTATGGTATGTTCCATCGCGATAAAAAAATAACCTGCGATGAAAAGGAGGATCATTGCATAAATCATGTTGCAGTCTTTTAAAAAAATCGTGCAAAGTTAACTATTAAATCGAAAAAAATAGAAATATAAAATTCAAAACGGTTTCTAATCTTTAAACCTTAACTTTGTGCTTTATCCGGTAGAGAATAGCCTGGTCCGATTTATTTTACCGGAGTTTTTTCCACTAATTTTTCTTCATTCTCTGTCAGTACTTTCTTCAGTTCGGATTGGAGTTTCTTAATTTCACGCTCCTGGTTGTGAATAGTGGTGAGAAGCGAATTTAATTCTTCATTGTCTACCGAATCCGGGAATTGTGCTTTGACCCGGTCAATAAAATCGCTTAAGACATTCATGTAATTGTTAAACGCGTCGTAGGGCGATTGGTAAGGGCTGAATTTACTGTGCATTGAACCGTCGTAAAAATGCTTGGTAGACATGTAATAAAAATGATCGCTCGATTGCAGGTATTGCCAGTCTTTCTTCAAGCGCCTGTCGTTGGCCAAGCGAATTCTTTCACTGATCTCGTAGAGGGTGTTGAATGCACTTTTTTGAAGCTTGTTTCCCAGCCACCGGCTTAAATCGCGTTCTTCGTCCGACCAGGAAATAGCCAGGGGAACCGATACGGTGCCCACCGGTTTATGGGTGTCCATAATTTGACTGGGAGTGGAAAACTCAATGCCTTTGTCGAAAGCAAATTTAGGCAGTGCTTTCATAAATTCAAATATTCCCGAATGAGCCGGTTGGAGGTTCCCGAACGTTTCATAATTCATGAAAATATTGAATACCTCTTCCTGCGGTGAAGTTGCAGCAATCCACGATATGTATTTTTCCGCCGTTAACGGATATTCTTTCCACGTATAATCTGAAAATCGGAGCGAAATGTCGTCGCTGAACTGTGAGTTGCGCAGCAATAGTTTCATGTTGGGTTGATTTTCGGATTTGTACACATAGTTGGGGCTTCTCCAGGAGAGGATGAGTTTAGCTCCTTCAGAAACCATTTTAGTGTAGCCCATGTTGTAAGCCATTTCAGCGATATCGTCTGAAAAGATCATTTCCGTATTTCGCAGAACTTTTGGTTTCTGATCGAAAAGTAATTTGATCTTCTGCGTTTGTTGCTGCACCTGGCTTTGAAATTCTACAGGATCGATCAGGCTTGAAAGGGAGTGTGAGTATGTTTCGGCTAAAAACTCAACAGCGCCGGTTCTGCTTAATTCCTTCAGTCCGTCGATTACTTCCGGAGCATACACTTCCATCTGGTCAAGAGCTACTCCTGAAACCGATATGGCAAATTTAAACTTCCCCTTATAGGTGTTTATTAAATCGAGCAGCATGCGGTTTGCCGGGATGAAAGACCGGGCAGCTATCTGCTGCATGATGTCTTCGTTTGAATAATCATCGTAATAATAGTGGTCCCTTCCGATATTGAAGAAACGGTATCTTTTTAACCGGTACGGTTGATGGATTTGAAAATAAAAGCAAATTGTTTTCATATTTTTTTAGACTGTTAGATTTTTACTGTCTTCTTGTCTTCACACCAGGCTGTCGTAGATGGCCCGGATTTTTTTTCCGGCATCCTCCCAAACGATACTGTCCACCTCTCGTTTTCCCTCCTCTTTGAGAAATTCCGCCATACCCGGGTACGTACAAATCGAATACATGGCGTCCGCCATGGCGTCAACATCCCAGTAGTCGGTTTTAATGACGTTATTCAGTATCTCTGCACAACCCGACTGGTAGGAGATTATACTTGGCACACCGCACTGCATAGCTTCAAGCGGTGAAATACCAAAAGGTTCTGATACCGAAGGCATAACATATACATCGCTCGATTTCAGCATTTCATAGACCTGTTCGCCTCGAAGGAACCCGGTAAAGTGGAATCTGTCAGCAATTCCCCGATCGGCAACCAAACGTATCATCTGGTTCATCATGTCGCCGCTCCCTGCCATCACGAACCGGATGTGCTTGGTCCTTCTTAGTACCTGAGTGGCCGCGTCTACAAAAAACTCCGGGCCTTTTTGCATGGTAATCCGTCCCAGGAAGGTAATGACTTTTTCCTTCACTCCCGATATCCGTTCGATCGCTTCAATCTCCGGGCTCAACGGCTCAACGGCGTTGTGGACGGTGGATACTTTCCATTCGGGTTGATGATAGTTCTCAATGACGGTTTTGCGGGTAAGGTTGCTTACACAGATAATGTGGTCGCAGTGATCCATTCCGTTCTTCTCGATTCCGTAAACAGTAGGATTAGGCTTGCCGCGGCTGCGGTCGAACTCCGTTGCGTGCACATGAATGACCAGCGGTTTTCCACTTACGCTTTTTGCGTGGAGGCCAGAGGAATAGGTGAGCCAATCGTGCGCATGGATAATGTCGTATTCATACGTCCGGGCAATAACACCCGTAACGATGGAGTAATTGTTGGTCTCCTCCAGGATATTGTTCGGGTACCTTCCTGAGAATTCCAGACATCCCAGGTCGTTGGTGTTCATATAGTTGAAGTTAGCGTAAATGTTATCACGCATCCAAAAATATTCCTCGGGGTTCATATATTTCTCGAGCCTGGCCTTGGCAGTTTCCCAGCTCACGTCGCGCCATACGACGGGAGTATTGTTACAGCCAATTATTTTCAGAAAACTTTGGTCTTCGTCACCCCAGGGCTTGGGAATGACAAACAGGATTTCCATATCTTCCTGCTTAGCCATACCCTTGGTTAATCCATAACTTGCGGTTCCAAGCCCACCCAGTATATGAGGCGGAAATTCCCACCCTAACATCAACGCTTTCATTCTATCGTGTTTTATATTCTTTTGTAGTTCAATAGTTCTTCATTTACGATTCATCGTTTTCGCAAGGTTTACCCAAATGATCTGATGAGTCTCTTTGCACGTAAAGTTTCTGAAACACTCATGGCAAAAGAATATCCTCCGTGGGCATAAAACGGGGGGCTGGAATCGTAAAATTCAGACAAGGTTCCAATGCAATCGTTTTGCATCTGATCTTCCAGCTCAATCATTACCCGGTCTGCCAGGGAGAGTCCGCTCATGCTGAACACTTTCAGGTACGCTTCAATGTAAGCTCCTATAAGCCAGGGAAAAGCACACCCGTTGAAATAGGCATATTCCTTTTCTTCAGATGTTCCTGCATAACGAGGGCGGTAGTTATAGCCTTTCGGGCTTAAAGAACGTATGCCCACCGGGGTAAGCAACTCTTTGGTGACGAAATCGATCACCAATTTTTTCTGACGCCTGTCCAGCGGCGAATAGTCCATAGAAACAGCAAAAATCATATTGGGACGAACATTCCTGTCTGCATAAGTGCCATCCACATAATCATATAAATAGCCGGCATCGTTGAGAAATGTTTCGATAAACGACTGTTGCGCCTTCAAGGCTTTCTCTTCGTATGTTGTAGCCAGAACTTCTTTATTTGTCGCAGCGGCCACCTCTTCCGCAAATTTAAGTGCATTGTGCCACAAAGCATTGAATTCAACCAGGTATCCCGATCTTGGAGTGACAGGCTTGCCGTTTTGCACCGCATTCATCCAGCTCACGGCAACATCACGTCCGTACGTTGAGACTAATCCGTTCTCAGGGTCAACAGTTAAGTTGGGATGCTTGTTTGACAAAATAAAATCGATTATGGAAAAAAGAAAGTCGACATATTTTTCTTTAAAAACGGGCTTGTTTTCTTTCCAGTATTGTTGCAGTGCCCAGGTTACCCACAACAAGACATCAGGGTCGTCTATCTGTTTTATAATGTTTTTCCGCGGTTTGTCGTTCAAAAAATCCTGAATATGGGGTATGGCCGAATCCATGATTTTTGTAAAGTCATCGGGCCTGCCCACCGACAGGGTGCAACCGGGCAACGACACAAACTGATCCCGGGCGCGTACCTTGAACCAGGGATAGCCGGCCAGCAAGTACATCTCGTCCGTTTTTGGAATGTAATAAAACTGATGGGCGGAGTTTTTCAGGCAATTGTAAAAACTAGACCTTGGCGTGCGTTTTTTAAGTTCAGCGTTAAATTCATCGGTAAGGGCAGAGGTGTTTACCAGAATGTCACCAGCAGAAAAAATTACCTCCTCGCCTTTTGCAATTGGCATCTCAAAATACCCGGGGACATACAGGTCCTCCTTGAACGTATCTCCGTTTTGCATATCTTGAATGTACTCCACGCCCTGATTCCAGTAGGGTTGGTACATAAAGTCGACTCTCTTGTTGAATTGCATGAAAAATTCGGGATAACCATAATACATACTGGTGCTGATTCCATTCTCCACTTCGCGGTATGAACGGTCCACCTGATCGTTTTGCCTGGTTAACTGTGAAATGTTCCGAAATGCCATACAGGGTTTGAACCGCATGGTGGTCGGCGAATGGGCATCCATCAACTTGTACCGGATCATGAGCCGGTTTTCTTTCGATGAAAACATAATCTCCTTAGAAAGAATAACGCCTCCTACACGGTAAATAGTTTTTGGAACACTATCGATATTATATTCACGGATGTATTTGTGCCCTTTCGGGCTGTAGTTGTCGTCGTTGTATTTGTGGATTCCTAAATTGAATTGTGCACCGTGCTGTATAACGGTTTCATCAATAGAAGAGAGGATCAGGTGATTGTCGTCGTCCAGAAAGGGTACCGGCATCACCAGAAGTCCCTGATATTTCGATGTATTGCAACCCGAGATCGATGTGTTTTGATAAGCCCCTTTTCTGTTAGTCCTCAGTATGTTGCGATACAGGGAGTACTCCAGGTTAATCATCAGGTCCTTATCGAATTTAAGATAACTCATAGTTGATAGAGGAATTAGAAATATACCACTTTAGTTTTGATGTTCGAAAGATAGTTAATTGCCGTTGATTCGGCAAATAATAAACTCTTTTTTTTCTTCCTGCTTCTTTTTTGTTTTTTGGGTAATTTCCGGCGAAAAACGGTTCTTTTTATTTAGTTTTGCATCTATGGATAATGCAACAATACATACAGAAAGGTGGCAGAAAAAAAGGATTCGTCTGGCAACGATTCCCGCACTGGTAATATGTGTGCTGGTCTGGTTGACTTTTCTGATTGATTATGCCCGCATTTTTCGTTTTAATTTCTCACTTCTGGGAATTTACCCCCGTCAACTGAACGGTTTGGCCGGTATAGTTTTCTCGCCTTTTATACATGGATCGCTTTCACACCTTGTCTCAAATACATTTCCGATGCTGGTTTTGTTTTCGTTGTTATTCTATTTTTACAATCAGATAGCCTTTAAGTCACTCACTTTACTTTGGCTATTGAGCGGCTTTTTTACGTGGCTGATAGGTCGGAACTCATACCACGTGGGCGCAAGCGGTTTAATCTTTGCACTGGTTTTCTTTTTGTTTTTCAGCGGGTTGTTCCGAAAATATATTCCGCTTGTTGCCGTATCCATGGTGGTGGCTTTTGTTTATGGAAGTACCGTCTGGAGTATTTTCCCGATTACCGAATATATCGATGTAAACCTTTCGTGGGAAGCCCATTTGTCGGGGGCTGCAGCAGGGCTCATCGTTGCTTTTGTTTTCAGAAGCAGGGGCCCGCAAAAACCGGAAGTCCTTTGGGAAGAAGACGGTGAAGATGATAATGATGAGACAGTGATAACAGGGTGATTTTATATCATTTAGGCTGGTACATCATTAACCCCTCTAACGTATCGGAGATGTCCTGATAAGGATATTTGTGGACTAAAAAATAGTGATCCTTAGTTGAGTCCGGATCCCAGTTGTTATACCCGGAGGGATTGACGATAATTTTTCCGGGGCCACATACATAAAAATATCTTTCGGGGTCGCGAATGGCGCAAAGAACTGCTGTCTGGTCCCAGGACATCCTGTTTTTTACGGGTTTATTTTCGTATGTGGCTAAATTATACTTGTACGCCCAGGAAACCGGATTGTTTTGATCATTTTTTTCTGCCACCTTGCTTCCGGTAAAAATACGCTCTCCTATTTCAAAACCGCTGAAAAGAATGGGTGTTGGCCAGCGCTCCAATACATAAGAAGAAGAGACCGAATCTATAAATACATTGAATTCCCGGCCCTCGGGAAACCGTCCGGCCATGGCAACCCATTTTTTTACTTTCTTTTTAATCAGCTCTACACCCGATAACGGAGAATAATCATCATTCCCGGTTTTTAGTAATTCTGCCAGGTTGGTTGTAAATCCAACGGTTACGATGGTCACGCTTTTATCCGGCTGTGAAGCCAGTACCTTCCTATAAATCTCGCTCGCTTTCGGATAATCCGTTTTAGATTTTAAATCGGGAGCAAATCTTACCAGCAGGGAGTCGTTCCAATTGTTGGATGCCGTGAAATTTGCTACACCGTTATCGGGAATTCCAACAGGAATGCCCCCTTTTCCGTAGTAACGGTTAAACATTTCGATGGTAGGTGCTATACTGGGATGACCGTCACTTGCCAGTGTGGCTAAAATTTCGCATTCCCCCAAATCTGCCAAGGCATGCAGGATGGCTATTGCTCCCACATCATCATAATCGGGCCCCATGTCCGTATCGAAAATTATTTTTTCAGGTGAGGCAACAGCTCCTTCTTGGGGATTTGAATTGCAGGAAAAGAAAACCAACAAGGGTATCAGTAGATAAACAAGTAATGCTTTCATATTATTATCATTTAAAAGTTAGATTCAATACCACTTTCCTTTCGAGAAAAACCTCCCCGGAAATAAAACACTTTATATTTAGTGAGAATAGAAGACACAAAGGTTGTCCGTATTTCGAAAAGTAAAAGTACAGAAAAAAATGCAACACTGTAGACTTTTACATACTGATTTGTGATTGAGCAGAAATATCCGGGATTATGAGCCGGCAAAAATCCGCATTTTTTACTATTTTTGTGCATCAAAATTATAAGAAAATGAAAAAAATCAGAGCTGCCGTTATCGGTTACGGCAATATTGGGAAATACGTAATGGAATCGTTGATCGATGCCCCGGATTTTGAAATTACGGGAGTTGTGCGTCGTGATGCAACGAATGTGCCTGCCGAGCTGAAAGGATTTGAAGTCGTAAACTCGATATCGCAATTGAAAAATACGGATGTTGCGTTACTCTGTACCCCTACGCGAAGCGTGGAGAAATTTGCTAAAGAATGTCTGGCGTTAGGAATTAACACGGTGGACAGTTATGATATTCACGGAGGCATTGTAGATTTACGCCATTCGTTAAACGACGTTGCGAAACAACACAATGCCGTTTCTATCGTTTCCGCCGGATGGGATCCTGGAAGCGATTCCGTTGTCCGCACGTTGATGGAGGCCATGGCGCCAAAGGGAATAACTTATACCAATTTCGGCCCGGGAATGAGCATGGGACATACGGTAGCTGTAAAAGCGATTGAGGGTGTTAAAGCGGCACTTTCAATGACTATTCCAACCGGAACGGGAGTTCATCGCCGGATGGTTTACATCGAGCTGAATGATGGTTATGATTTTGACCAGGTAGCTAAAGCCATTCAATCCGATGATTACTTTGTACACGATGAAACACACGTTTTCCGGGTAGAGAACGTGGAAGCATTAAAAGATATGGGGCACGGCGTGTTGATGGAACGTAAAGGGGTATCCGGAAATACACAGAACCAGCTTTTCAGGTTCGATATGCGCATAAACAACCCCGCGTTGACCGCACAGGTAATGGTCGGGTGTGCCAGGGCTGCTGTAAAACAAAAGCCGGGTGCCTATACATTAATAGAAATACCTGTTGTAGACCTTCTTCCAGGCGACAGGGAAAAATGGATTAAGAAATTGGTTTAATTTTCCTATCTTTGTTCCAAATTCAACACAGATGAATACATTATTAACCGTAACATGGAATGTAGATCCTACAATTTTTACTGTTTTAAGCCGTGAAATCCGCTGGTACGGATTACTTTGGGTTATCGGGTTAATTGTGGCCGTGTACATTGTACAGAGAATTTACAAGAGCGAAGAACTTCCCGAGAAGTGGTTCGATTCACTTTTTGTCTATATGATGCTTGGGATCATTCTTGGTGCCCGGTTAGGGCACTGTTTGTTTTACGAACCGGAATATTATCTGGCAAACCCCGTGGAGATGCTGAAAATCTGGGAAGGAGGGTTAGCAAGCCACGGAGGGGTCATCGGCATTATTATTGCCGTTTGGCTGTATTCAAAAAGGGTCACCAAAAAGAGCATGCTTTGGACTTTCGACCGGGTAATGGTCCCTACAGGGTTTACCGCTGCGATGATTCGTTTTGGGAACCTGATGAATCACGAAATTTACGGTGGCCCCACCGATCTGCCCTGGGGATTCCGTTTTATTGATAATGTAGGATTATGGATGCGCGGCGCAGAACCGGTCTATACAGAACCTTCTCATCCCACGCAAATTTACGAAGCCTTGATATACCTTCTTGTTTTCGGAATTACCATGTATATGTACTGGAAAACGAATGCTAAAGACCGGCAGGGATTGATTCTTGGTGTAGGTATTGCATTGATTTTTATAGCCAGGTTTTTTATTGAATTTGTTAAAAATGTACAGGTGGATTCAGAAATTACCATGCGTGAAAATACCGGATTAATCCTTGGGCAATGGCTCAGTATACCGTTTATTATCTGGGGATTTTGGCTGATTTGGCGGTCAATGAAAAGGAAAGCTGAACCCACGGTTCAGAAAGAGAAGATCAATGCAGGTTACAGCCAAAACGTTAAACCGAAGAAATAGGGTTAAGAGCGAAGAAAATGAAGACGTTAAACTTTAAACTGTAAACTTTATACTTTAGACTGTAATGTACAAACCATTTGAAATCAAAGAGAACTTGTTTTACGTCGGAGTAAACGATCGGACAAAACATCTTTTCGAAAATCTTTGGCCTTTACCAAAAGGAGTATCTTATAATTCGTACATCATAAAAGACGAAAAAATTGCGTTGATAGATACTGTAGATATCTGTTATGCAGATGTTTTTTTCAATAAAATTCACTCCGTTTTAGGGGATAAGCAAATCGATTATCTTATCGTGAATCATATGGAACCCGATCATTCCGGTTCCGTGGAACTGCTTAAGACCCGTTATCCCCAGATAAAAATAGTGGGGAACAGCCGTACAGCAGAAATGCTGAAAGGGTATTACGGTATTACTGATAATGTAGTTGTCATAGAAGACAAAGAAGAACTGAACCTGGGAAAAAACAACCTTCAGTTTTACCTGACCCCCATGGTCCATTGGCCGGAGACAATGATGACTTACGTAAAAGAATCAAAAACATTGTTCTCTGCAGATGCTTTCGGTACATTTGGAACTCTGGACGGAGGGGTGACGGATACACAACTCAATCCGGAGTGGTACTGGGATGAAATGATTCGGTATTATTCCAACATCGTAGGGAAATTCGGATCTCCTGTACAGGCAGCTCTGAAAAAACTGAGCGGGATGGGAATCGATACAATTTGTTCTACTCACGGCCCTGTGTGGACACAACCCGATACCCTTGGAAAAGTGGTATCGCTTTATGACCGGTTAAGCCGGTACGAGTCTGAAAACGGATTGGTCATTGCATACGGAAGCATGTACGGAAACACGGAACAATTGGCAGAAATCATTGCCGCAGCGGCAGCCGAAAACGGCGCCAGGAACATCATTATGCACAACGTTTCCAAGAGCCACGAGTCGGAAGTGTTGAGGGATATCTTTAAATATCGAGGGCTCATAATCGGCTCACCCACGTACAACAATAAACTTTACCCGGCTGTGGAAAGCTTGTTGTCGGCTTTACAAAACCGGAACGTGAAAAATAAATTTTTCAGTTTTTTCAGTGGACATACCTGGGCAGATGGAGCCAAAAGAGAGTTGAAAGCATTTGCTGAAGGCATGGAGTTCGAAACGATTTGTGAGTCGGTGGAGATGAAGCAGTCACTGAACAGAAACGTGATGGAAAATGCGTATGCGTTAGGTAAGGCTATGGCTGAGAGGCTTCATTCGGGCGATGCCGTCATACCGCATAAGACTACCTGTCATTGACCATTAACGATTTGCAATTATAACTTATTATTTTTTAAAAATATATGCGACTAATTATTCAATCCGATGCCAACCAAATGGCACAGTGGGCAGCAAACTACATCGCTGCAAAAATTAACAAGGCGAATCCAACTTCGGAAAAACCCTTTGTATTGGGGCTTCCTACCGGTTCTTCACCGCTTTTGACATACAAAGCGTTGATTAAGCTGTACGAGTCAGGCGTGGTGTCGTTTGAGAACGTGATAACTTTCAATATGGATGAATACATAGGTTTACCCAAAGACCATCCGCAGAGCTATTACACGTTCATGTGGCAAAACTTTTTCAACCATATCGATATCAAGAAGGAAAATGTGCATATCCTCAACGGTATGGCGGAGGATCCGGAAGCCGAATGCAGGGCGTACGAAGATGCCATGAAAGATGCCGGTGGCGTAGACTTGTTCCTCGGTGGGATAGGCCCCGACGGACACATCGCCTTTAATGAGCCGGGGTCGTCACTTTCCTCACGTACACGAATCAAAACGCTCACAACCGATACCGTCATCGCCAATTCCCGCTTTTTCGATAACGATGTGAACAAGGTGCCTAAGACGGCTCTCACAGTGGGAGTGGGGACGGTTCTCGATGCTAAAGAGGTGTTGATTCTGGTGAACGGCCATCACAAAGCGCGTGCACTGTATCATGCTGTTGAGGGCCCCATCAACCAGATGTGGACGATCAGCGCGCTGCAGTTGCATCAAAAAGGGATTATCGTCTGCGATTACGATGCCTGTGCCGAACTGAGAGTAGGCACTTATAAGTATTTTCTGGATATTGAACACGACAATTTAGATCCCGAATCATTGTTATAACAAAGTAGATTATGAAACAACGACAGGTAACAATCGCATTGGCTGCGGGAGTGATGTTGCTTTGCAGCTTCAGCTCTTTTGCACAGGAAAAAACCAAAGACGTTACGTTGTATCAGGGTGGGGAAGCGTATGCCGTTAAATCCTTCCCCTCGTCATTCGTAAACAAAACACCGAAGAACGTTATTCTTTTTATTGGGGATGGGATGGGAGTTTCGCAACTTTTTGCGGGGCTCACCGCAAATAGGGGAAGTTTGTTTATCGAAAATTGTAAATATATCGGGTTCTCAAAAACTTCGTCGGCCGACCGGTACGTAACCGACTCGGCAGCAGGAGCCACTGCCATTTCCACGGGAACCAAAACCTACAATGGAGCTATAGGTGTGGGACCCGATAAGAACCCGATAAAAACAATTCTTGAAGAAGCGTCGGAACAGGGAAAAGCGACCGGACTGGTATCCACCTCTTCCATTACCCACGCAACACCGGCATCCTTCATAGCACATCAGCCGAGCAGAAGCCAGGAGGAAGATATTGCTACCGACTTTCTCAAAACCGATATTGATGTTTTTATCGGTGGAGGGTATGATTTCTTCGCTAACAGAGCGGACGGGCGTAACCTGTTGCATGACCTTGTCCGTAAAGGCTATGCCGTAGAAAGGGAGTTAAGCGGAATTGAAAATTTCAAAGGGAAAAAATTAGCCGGCCTAACGGCGCCAAAAGGGAATCCGCGCGTATCGGAACGCGGGAATATGCTCCCGGTTTCCACACAAACAGCTATTCGTGTTTTGCAGCAGAATGAAAAAGGTTTTTTTCTGATGGTGGAAGGTTCATTTATCGATTCTGGCGGCCACGGAAATAACACCGTTCAAGTGGTTGAAGAGGTGTTGGACTTTGACCAGGCCGTAGGTAAAGCGCTTGAATTTGCTGCCGGTAACGGGGAAACGTTAGTCATCGTTACTGCTGACCACGAGACCGGAGGGATGGCTATTCTTGACGGTTCCGTTGAAACGGGAATGGTAAAGGGTGGCTATGCAACGGGCGGACATACGGGAGTCATGGTTCCCATCTTTGCTTACGGCCCGGGAGCATCGGAGTTTATCGGAATTATGGAAAATACCGATATTCATGCCAAAATCCGGAATTTTTTGTTGAAATAAAAGCTTCGGGATAATTTCAGAAAATAGTTATCCTTACACCAGGGGTATGCCCCTTTATATCGGTAAGTTTACCGTTAAAGAAACTGTATTCAAACAAGGTGTCTCCTACGCGTGATATTTTGTTTGTACGGAAGTCATATTCTATGCGGTAATTCCCGATCCGGATAATTCTTCCTGAACTGAAATCATATTCAATCCTGTGCGGTCCCACCTGTTTCAACCTATCCGTGGAAAACTCGTATTCCAGGTCATAAGGACCTATCTTTCTTAACTTTCCACTCATATTGTCATACAGTCGGACTCCATTTCTTCTCAAGACCTCGAAATTATCCAACATGCCGTTATGTATGCTGAACAGTAAATCATCGTTGATGATTATTTCAGCCGACATTCCGCTTCCGGATTCATTAATTTCTATATCCGCGGGATTTTCAGTTTGGTGGGCATATTCCCATGTCCCGTCGTCGTATAGAAATACTTTAGTGCCGTGCCGGGTGTATGCTGTCTGTTGTGCATTTGCTTGAGCGCAGAATAACGGCAATAATAGTATAATCAGTAGTTTAAATGATATTTTCATGCGGTTCTAATGTTGTAATTGTATGTCATCCGAGACACAAGAAACTCAGTCTCCCTGATGTGATGTTAATTTTCTTTTTTTGAGCAAATTTTTATATACCAGCCGCAATACAACCACCACAAAAATGACCAGGATAACGGCAACCAGGATGGGCGTGAACAGCGACAGGATTGAAAAACCGGTGGCGGCGACGCCTTCTCCGGTTGAAACGACGGGATTTCCTGCCCCGGCAGTGAATTTAGTCGATAGAAGGCGGGTTACGGCACTTCCGCTTTGAATGGTGGCAGCTGCTCCCCCGCCCACGACAAACCCTACTATCCATTTCATCCACTCACTGTCGGAAGGGAAAACCGATGTCATCAACAGCGTGCCTGCTGCCACTGATAAAGGCGTGGCTATACTGTCCAGCAAGTTGTCAACAAAAGGAATATAATACGCCAATACTTCAACGACAGCCGCAACGCCAAAGCTTAACAATGCCGGAACAGAACTCATCCACGAAAAGCTCTCCCCCAACGGCAAAATCCCAAAATGCGAAGCCAATCCGGCAACCAGAAGCGGTATGAACACCCGGAACCCGGTACTGGCACTCAATCCGATGCCGAGCGCCACGGCACTGATGGTTTCTACGTTTAATTCCATAGTTAAAGGAGGTGTTTTTAAAAGTTTTCCGTATGCTTAAAACGTTTTTTTGACTTACTAAAAACCTTTTGGTTTAACACCACATGCGTCTCCCGTGGGCTCATCATCTGTGCGGTGCCAGATATCCTTGAACCCTTCGGGGTTTCGCCGGAATTTTGCCAGGATATACGAACACGACGGAATGACTTTATATCCGTTTTTGCGGGCATACTTTACCAGCTCATCAAACAATTTGCCGGCAATTCCCTGCCCTTCCAGTTCGGGACGGACGCCGGTGTGATAAGCGTTTAAAAGATTGTTTTTCACTTCAAAATCGAGTTCGGCAATCTGCCTGCCTTCTTTCTCGATAAAAAAACTTCCTATGCCGTTGCTGTTGCTTTTAAATTGTATATCCATTTCTTTAAATCATTAATTTCAGGTATAACAATTGCTTCGTCAATGGGTTCAAAAAATTCATGTCAATTGCGGTCAAATGGTTATCTTTGGAAAAAATTTATTCACACACGATCATGATAAAACGTCTTTCATTCAGCAGCCTGTTTTTAATAGGGTTATCAGCAGTGCTTTACGCTTCAAAAGTAGATACGGTCAATGTCTTCAGCCCCTCTATGCAAAAAGAAATCAAAACGGTGGTAATCATTCCCGATGCTTATTTGCAAGAAACGGAATTTCCGGTTCTTTATTTGTTACACGGTTACAGCGACAATTACGGTGGGTGGGTTAACAAAGTGCCTGCGGTGAAAGAGTTGGCCGATTGGCACAATATGATTATCGTTTGTCCCGATGGAGCTTACGGGAGCTGGTATTTCGACAGTCCCGTGGATCCTGCATTTAAGTTTGAAACTTTTGTATCGAAAGAATTGGTGGATTGGGTGGACAAGAACTACAAGACCGTCCGAAAACGCGAAGGACGCGCCATTACCGGATTAAGTATGGGTGGTCACGGCGGATTGTACCTGGGATTTCGCCATCAGGATGTCTACGGTGCTTGCGGAAGTATGAGTGGTGGAGTAGATATTCGTCCTTTTCCCAACAACTGGGATCTGGCAAAACGGTTAGGCACGCAACGTGAAAACCCCGATAACTGGGAGAAGAACACCGTAATGAATCAGTTGCATTTGCTTACGCCCAACTCCTCCAGAATAATAATCGATTGCGGTTCCGGTGATTTCTTTTACGAAGTAAACGTCAGGTTACATCAGGAACTTCTTTACCGGAATATACCCCACGATTTTATCTCGCGCCCCGGTGTACATAACTGGGAATATTGGGCAAACGCCATTAAATACCAGGCGTTGTTTTTCAACGATTATTTTGATGCGGGGAAGGCATCATCTTCTCCATCTGCGAATACGCATCGTGGAAGAAGATGAGCGTCGCATTTTGGGCCTTAGCCTCGTCCAGAAAACGTTTTTTCTCTTCCATGGCCAGTGCGGCGTTATTGTCGTAGGCCGATAACCAGCTTAGCGGCAGATGTGCCGAAGTAGGGACAACATCTGCGGGGAAAACGATTTTTTCTCCCTCATTTTCGAAAAAGAGGACTATCTGTCCGGGTGTATGTCCATCGTAGAGCTTGAGGGTTACGTTTTCACAGAGCGGTTGTTCCGATTCTGTCAGCCGGAGTTGTCCTGCCTCGAAGACAGGTTCAATGTTTTCCTGGAAAAACGAAGCCGCTTCGTAAAGCATCGGTTTTCTGTAATTATCCCATTGCGCCCGACTCAGCCAGTAAGTGGCCCGGGGAAAAGCAGGGACAACCTCCTGTTTCCCGTTAAAAACCGTTCCTCCGCCGCAGTGATCAAAATGGAGGTGGGTAAGTACAACATCGGTTACTTCGTCAGGCGAATAGCCGATTTTTCCGATTTCTGCCCTCAGGTCTTTCAAATTGTGCGGCTGGTAGAACTTCAGCTTGTTCAATTGCTTGTCGCCAGCCCCACAATCTACCAGTATTTTATGTCGGTCGGTTTCAATGAAGAGGCATCGCATTGCCATCAGGCACATGTTGTTATGGTTGCTTGGATACCGTTTGTGCCAGTATTTTTTGGGTATGGGCCCAAACATGGCACCGCCATCTGCCCAGAAATAACCTGTCTCAATTATGTGGAAATTTGCCATTTTCGTAGTACTTTTGTGCAAAAGTAAAAAGAAAAGTGTAATGGCTATCTACACAGGATCAAATAAACATCTTGGCGGAACGGAAACTGTCACCCGGAAACAGACCGTCTTTTACGGACTGGTTCAAAAAAACGTTTTGGTCACCGGTGCAAACGGACAACTGGGACAAGAACTGAAACAACTGGCAGAAAAAACAAATTCCCCCTTTCGGTTTATCTATACCGACGCAGATGTGCTGGATATTACCGATGCGGGGCAAGTACAGCACTTTGTATCGGAATACTCCATTGAGTACGTCATCAACTGTGCAGCCTATACGGCTGTGGATAAGGCTGAAGCCGATGAGGAAGTGGCGTACAGGATCAATTGCACCGGTGCGGAAAACCTGGCCAGGTCGGGTGCAAAAATAATTCATATCTCTACTGATTATGTGTTCGACGGCACGGCCAGTACTCCCTATAAAGAGGATGCCTCCACGAATCCGTTGTCGGTTTACGGAAAATCGAAACTGAAGGGCGAAGAGGCGATTTGGGAGTTTGCCGAAGAGTGGATAATTATCCGTACTTCGTGGCTCTATTCCGAATTTGGAAACAATTTCGTGAAGACAATGCTCCGCCTCATGAATGAGCGCGATAAGCTAAACGTCGTTGCCGACCAATACGGAACACCTACCTACGCCGCCGACCTGGCAGAGATGATTCTGGTCATCCTTGAATGTGAGGAGTGGAAATCGGGCGTTTATCATTTTTCCAACCTGGGGGAAACCACCTGGTTCAAATTTGCAGAAAAAATAAAAGAGTTGGCTGCCGTAGGCCGTTGCCGGTTAGATCCCGTTCCTGCCTGCGAATACAAAACAGCCGCTGTACGGCCAATGTACAGCGTATTGGATAAATCAAAAATTCAATCGGCTTTCCGTGTCGTTATTCCGCAATGGGAGAACGGGCTGGAGAGATGCATTGAAAAGCTTACAAATAGATGACATTACAACAAGAGATTCAACGCCGGCGAACGTTTGCCATCATCAGCCATCCCGACGCGGGAAAAACCACATTAACGGAGAAACTGTTGCTTTTTGGCGGGGCCATACACGTGGCGGGAGCTGTAAAATCAAACAAGATAAAAAAAACCGCCACATCCGACTGGATGGAGATCGAAAGGCAACGCGGGATTTCCGTAGCTACTTCCGTGATGGGGTTTGAGTACGGCAATTATAAAATCAATATTCTCGATACACCCGGGCACCAGGATTTCGCAGAAGACACCTATCGTACACTGACAGCTGTGGACAGCGTAATTGTGGTGGTAGATATTGCCAAGGGTGTGGAAGCACAAACCCGCAAGCTGATGGAGGTGTGCCGTATGCGCCATACGCCGGTGATGATCTTTGTGAACAAGCTGGACCGTGAGGGAAAAGATCCGTTCGAGATCCTGGATGAACTGGAAGAAGAGCTCCAGGTAGCGGTACGGCCACTGAGCTGGCCGATCGATATGGGTGAACGTTTCAAAGGAGTGTATAACCTCTATCAGAACAGCCTCGACTTGTATCAACCGAGTAAACAGATCGTTACGGAATCCGTGCACTTGAATATTCAATCGCCGGAAGTAGAGAGGCATATCGGGGCAAAGCTTTCGGAAAAGCTGCGAAGCGATGTGGAGCTTATATCGGAGGTGTATCCCGGATTTAACCGGGAAGAGTACCTTGCCGGAAAACTGGCGCCTGTCTTCTTTGGTTCGGCACTCAACAATTTCGGGGTAAAAGAGTTGCTCGATTGTTTTGTGGCGATTGCTCCGTCACCGCGGGCCGTACAGACCGAAGAGCGTGTGGTGGACCCCTACGAAGAGTCCTTTTCCGGATTTGTCTTTAAGATACATGCCAATATGGATCCCAATCACCGGTCGTGCATAGCTTTTGTGAAGGTCTGTTCGGGCAGGTTCGAACGCAACGTCAATTACAAGCATGTGCGGTATAGCCGGTTAATGAAGTTTTCTTCGCCCACGGCCTTCATGGCTCAGAAAAAAGAGATTCTGGACGAAGCTTTTGCAGGAGATATCGTGGGCTTGCCCGACAACGGAAACTTTAAAATTGGCGACACCCTCACTGCTGGAGAGGACCTTCATTTTAAGGGATTACCCAGCTTCTCGCCGGAGATGTTCAAGTACATCGAAAATGCCGACCCGATGAAGTCGAAACAACTGCAGAAAGGGGTGGAGCAACTGATGGACGAAGGGGTGGCACAGCTTTTCACCAACCAGTTTAACGGCCGCAAAATCATCGGAACCGTCGGACAGCTTCAGTTTGAAGTAATCCAATACCGCCTTTTGCACGAATACGGTGCGCAATGCCGTTGGGAACCCATTAACCTTTATAAAGCGTGCTGGATAGAAAGTGACGATGCGGCGCAACTGGAAGATTTCAAAAAGCGTAAATATCAGTACATGGCTAAAGATAAAGAGGGTAGGGATGTGTTTCTGGCCGAATCAAACTATCTGTTAATGATGGCGCAGCAAGACTTTAAAAACATTGCCTTCCATTTCAATTCCGAGTTCTGACGAACATTTTCAGGATTCATCCGCTATTCCGTAATGCCCATGCTTTTCATCAGAAAAGAGGCATTCATGGTCCGGGCAATTCCCTGCTGAAGCTTGTAATCGAAAGAGAGGAGGTCGTTTTCAATTTTTGCGTCGAAGTGAAAGTTTGCGATCTCTTGCGGGTATTCATTCTCCAGTTCTCCCAACGTTAAATCGTGTGTGGCAATGATGCCGTTTCCGCCTAACTTCACCAACCGTTTCATGAGTTGGGAAGAACCCTTTTGCTTGTCGTGAGAGTTCGTGCCTTTCAGTATCTCGTCCAGGATAATGAACAGGTCGTGTTCTCCCGACTCCAACCGTTCGATAATCATTTTCAGCCGTTTGAGCTCGGCGAAAAAATAGGATTCGTTGTTTACCAGAGAATCGGCTGTGCGCAGGTTTGTCAATAACTGGCCCGGACGATAACTCATGGATTCGGCACAAACGGGCAGGCCGGCCCCTGCCAGCACGTAATTTACACCGACAGTACGCAAATAAGTACTTTTCCCGGCCATATTGGCTCCGGTAACAATCATGAAAAACGGTTTCCGGAAAACGTTGATATCGTTCTTTACGCATTTACGGCGCGGAAGGAGCGGATGCCCCAGTTTTCTTGCCCGGAAAGGGAGTGATTCCTCAAACGTGGGAAACACATAATCGGGGTTGTTTGCGGCAAACGTGCCCATGGACACTAGCGCATCAACCTGTGCCAGTGTAGAGAACCATTTTTCGATTTCCACAGCATGGCGTTGCATCCATTGTTCTATCTTCAGGGCGTAAACAACATTCCACAAAAAAAGAGGATTCAGGAGAAGAAAAACGGGTACGGCAAAAGCCAGATCAAGGTTCCGGCTGTATTGTGCCAGTTGCTTAATGGCAGCTGACGCACTTTGCCGTTCGTTCTTTATCGACTGTTGCAGCGACTGTAACTGTACACTTTCGAAGCTGGTCGTTTCCATCAATTTTAACAGGTCGGCATACGATTCCAGCACTTTTGCCTTGTTATCGAATAAAGACCGGATCTGCTTCACCTTCTTCATGGGGATAACCGAAACCAACAATGTTGTAAAATACAACAAGGTGATTGCCGCTCCGCTTGTCAGTCCGGCCAGCGCCAGTGCAATGGCCAGTACGTATAAAGCAGGAACAACCCAGGTGGCAATTTTCCATAATGAAGGCCGGGGAAACAGTTCCTGTTTCCTACAAAGCTGTTTGATGGAACGATTATCGAATAATTTATCGTCCGATAACATCCCAATTGTCCTGAAGCTGAGGCAGAAATCTTCTTTCTCCGAAAGCTCTTTTACAGCAAGCTGCCTTATGCGGATTTCTTCGCTGTCCTTAAGCGGACTTCCTACTATCCCGGCAAGAGCTTCTTTCCCCATGGCAAGGCTGGTTCGGTTGAGCATTTGAAAAACAGACCTTTCCCCAAAAATATCTAAATCAAAGCTGAAGCTGTGAGCAGGATCCACATGCTCCGGTGCGCCGTCGAAAGGCGAGAAATCGTATACAAAGGCCTGGAGTTCGTTCCCGGCTATCCGGGCCAGCGCTTCTGATTTGGCTTTTTTAAACAGTAAATTCTTATGCCTGGCCAGCAGGGCCAAGAAACAAACTCCGGTTACCGCGGCAAAGAGAACAGCCAGCAAAGTATTTTGATGAAAAAAATAGGTAAGCGCTGAACCGGTCAAAAAGACGAAGAATCGTAAAAGACTGTTCGCATTGAGTTCTTTCTTGTACCTGGCAGCAGCATTGAGCTGATTTTCGGCAAGCTCCCGGTACTTGGCTATTCTTTCGGTAACAGGCATTAATTGGCGTTTTGTTCAGTTGAGTTGGCCAGATGGACGGTCATTTGACGGAAAGGGATCACCAGGCCGCGCGCATTGATCTCTTTGTATACCTCCTCATTCAGGTCGTGGGTAACATTCCAGAAGTCGTTTAAATTCACCCAGGCCCTCAGGGAGAAATCGATAGAATCTTCGTTCATTTTGGTCATCCGGGCAAACGGCTCGGGATCTTTCAACACCAACGGATGCCTGTTGGCAATATCCAGCAGCATTTTTTTTACTACATCCACATCGGTTCCGTATTCAATGCTCGCTGTAATTTCTACCCGCCGGGTGGTTTGTGTGTTGTAATTGATGATGTTTCCGGTCGACAGCGGCCCGTTGGGTATGTAAATGGTTTTGTTGTCGGCTGTGGTTAGCGTTGTATAGAGAATACCGATGCTCTGAACGGTTCCCGCCAGGTTCTGCGCTTCAATGTAGTCGCCGCCTTTGAAAGGCTTGTTGAAGAGCAACATCACGCCTCCGGCAAAGTTGGCCAGGTTGTCTTTTACCGCCAAGCCAACCGCCAGGCCGGCCGAAGCAATCAATGCCGCCAGAGAGACGGTTTGTGTTCCGACTACGTTTATGATCAACATAACGAGCAGTACGAAGAGAAAGATATCGAGCAGGTTCTTTAGAAAACCTTTCAGGGCGATATCCATTTGCCGTCTCGACATGATCTTGTCTGCCAGTTTTCGGATTTTACCGATTATCCATTTCCCTACAAAAAAGATGAGGAGAGCTACCGCAAGTTTACCCAGGAAATCAATTCCCCACGTGAGGGATTGTTGTCCTAACTCCTCAAAGCGGCCATCTTTGATCATCTCGGCAACTTTTCCTCCGGTTTTTACTACTGCAGAATCGGCAGATACAAAAGTATTTAATAACATAGTTTATTTCTTTTAAATGCAATTGAGGGCGCAAAGTTACAAAAAATGAGCTAATTTTGTCGTTCATTTGATCGGGTAGTACAATGAAATATATTTTGAATTTTCTCTTTCTGCTGTTTTGCAGTTTTTCAATATCGGCCCAGACCGATACCTATAACGGATGGATCGACAAATCGGCAAAGTTTATCGAAAATAACCGACTCGACAGTGCTGCTGTTGCCTTGCAAAAAGCCATGAGGCTGGATCCGGCTAACGAAAATAATGCTGTGCTCCTGTTGAATCTGGGAATCCTGCAACGTCAGCTCAGGCAGACCGATGACGCTTATATTTCATTCACGGCATCCCTTGGGAACAACCCCGATCCGGTGTTGGTGCTTCATAACCGGGCTTCCCTTTTGTGCGACTTGGGCCGTTTTGATGAGGCGATGGAGGATTACAACTCCATTATTGATAAACAACCGTCAGACGTGGAGGCCTATTATCGTCGGGGATTGCTGTTCCTGGAAAAAAACGACCGGGAAAGTGCCGAAGCCGATTTCAGAACCTGCGAAAGCACGGACCCCGGCAACTTGTTCACCAAGCTCAGCAAAGCGTTGATCTTCAAGCTTGATGATAACTGGACAGAAGCCGAGAAAATTTATACCGATATTATTAACACAACTGTAAAACCGAGCTCGGCATATTACCTTAACAGGGCCGAATGTTACGTGAACACCGACCGGTTCTCGAAAGCCGCCGCAGACCTTCACGCTGTCGAAAGCGACGAAAAGGCAAATCCCTATTTTTATGTTTTACGCGGCCGGCTTCGGTTGGATCAGTTTGACAAGTTTGCCGCCAGAGTTGATTTCGAAAAGGCAAAAGAATTGGGATACGATGCGGAACTGGCCGATAAATGGATTGAGAGGGCCAGGTAATCCATCATTTTAATATTTTTTAAATTACCCGGATACCTCATTTTAATGAAATAGTGTTACATTTGCAACAATGTTGCATTTGTAAGATTATAGCATTATGACAGTCGAGAATATTTTACGCGATTACCATTTAAAAAGTACAACCTGTCGGAAGTTCATTCTCAATGAGTTGCTTCGAAGCCAGACGGCTCTGACTGAACACGAAATAAAAACTTCGTTTCCCGATCTTTTTGACCGTGTTACGTTTTATCGAACGCTCAAAACGTTGGAGGACGCCGGTGTTATCCACAAGATTGTTTTGCAGGACAACACAACCAGGTATGCCGTTTCCAAGAAACCTTTCCACGAACAAGATATTCATTCCCATTTTCATTGCTGCGTTTGCAACGAGGTCTTTTGTATTCAAAACAAAAGCCAGATAAACATAGAATTGCCGCAAGGGTTTGTTCAACACCGTGTTTCGATGATTGTAGAAGGTGTCTGTGCTGCCTGTAACTGATGTAACAACTTCCTCCTGAATGAAAAAAATTGTTCTGGCGATGACTTTCGCCTTAAGTTTTTTGTTGTCGTTTTCTCAGACTTACTCCCTGAAAGGGTATGTTTGCGATGCCTTGTCCAAGGAGCCGCTTCCCGGAGCGATAGTAGTGCTGGGGCCGAATGAAATTTACGCAGTTTCCGGCAGGGACGGGGCTTTTTCCGTTGATCTGCCCGGAAAAACCCCACATACCCTGGAGGTTCGTTTTACCGGATACGAGTTGCTGACGACGAGCATCATCCTGACTTCCGACACTGTGTTGCACTTCCACCTGGAAACAACCTCCTATTCGTTGAACGAAGTAGTCGTGCACGGGAAAAACGGACACGACCGCTTGTTGTCTGCCATCACTGCAAAAGAAATTGACAGGTCCTTTTTCATGAAAAACAATTCGGCCAGCTTTTCAAAATCCTTATCGAAGGTTGCCGGCGTTTCATCGATGGATATAGGGGCAAACGTGGCGAAGCCGGTTATCCGCGGATTGGGTTTCAACCGCATAGCAGTAGCAGACAAAGGGGTTGTTCAGCAAAATCAGCAATGGGGAGCCGATCACGGGCTTGACATTGACCAGTACGACGTGGATAAGGTGTTTATTCACAAAGGGCCCATGTCGCTTTTTTACGGCTCCGATGCCATTGGTGGTGTTATTGAGATCCTTCCGGTGGATGTCCCTTCGGAAAACATGGTTTGGGGGGATGTGTCCCTGATTGCCAAATCGAACAATAATCTGTCGGGAATAACGGCAATGACAAGCGTAAAAAGGGGAAGGTGGTTTTTTCGCGGACGCCTGACGGCACAACGCTTCGCTGATTATCGCGTTCCGGTCGATACGGTTACCTACCTGACGTGGAAACTGCCCCTTTATGGACGAAGAATGAAAAACACCGCCGGACAGGAACTAAACGCTGCTTTGTCGGCCAACTACAGCCAGGAAAACATCAGCTCGTGGACCCATATTTCCAATGTTTTCTCCAAAAACGGCTTTTTCCCCGGTTCACACGGTATCCCTGATCTGAAAAGGCTGACCCCCGACGGAAATTCTTTTAATATCGGGTATCCATACAGTACCTCCAATCATTTTAAAATCTCCAACGGGACAGAAATCGACTGGGACAATTCATCTTTGCACTTCGATATCGGTTTTCAGCAAAATAACCGTGCCGAATGGTCGAAGTTCCATACGCATTACGGCAACCAAGCTCCCCCACAAGTCAGCCCCGACCTGGAATTAAGTTTCTCGTTGCAAACATTGTCCGTCAACTCCCGGCTGTCTTTCGGCAAAGATTCGTTCTGGACAAAAACAGCAGGCATGTCGGTGGAAATCCAGCGAAACAGGGTGGGAGGGTATTCTTTTCTGATGCCTGACTTTGAAAGATATACCGCCGGAGCATATGCGGCAACCTCGTATAAGGTATCCCCGAAACTGATGCTTACCGGAGGGGTGCGTTTCGATTCCGGGAAATTGAATATTCGCGGTTTCTACGACGACACTTTGGCCGATTTCCTGCAACTTGGCGGATATGATGCTGATGATGTCTGGTATTACGCCCAGCGTGCCGATGCCTTAAGAAAGAATTTTCATTCGTTCTCCGGGGCGCTGGGGGCGGTCTATGACCCAAACCGACTGAGTTCACTAAAGATAAACATTGGACGAAGCTTCCGCTTTCCTACTGCCAATGAGTTGGCATCCAACGGGGTGCATCACGGAGCTTTCCGTCACGAGAAAGGAAACAACAGTTTGAAACCCGAAACCGGTTGGCAATATGACCTTGGTTATTCCCTCAAGAACCGGCGATTAAACCTCTCCATCAATCATTTTGCATCCTACTTCCCCAATTATATTTACCTGAACCCTACGGGGCAATGGTCGGTTTTGCCACATGCCGGACAGATTTACGAATATACCCAGTCCCGTGTGTTTCTGGCAGGTGGAGAGCTGGAAGCGGCCTATCGTTTTACCGAGAACCTTTTGTTGTCAGCCAATTGGGAATATGTTTACAACCGGAATATCGACAACGGTTATCCGTTGCCTTTTTCACCACCTGTGGATATGTTGTTGGCACTGATTTATTCCAATCACGGAAAGGGCCCGTTAATCCAGTATTCGGCCAGTCTGGAGAACCAAACCGTGTTCGCACAGAACCGTATTGCCAACAACGAGGAAAAAACGCCGGGGACGTCGTTGTTCAACTTGCTTTGCAGCATGAACTGGAAGGTGGGTGATTTCCGCTTTTTTACCGATTTTCAGGTGCAGAATATTTTCGACACCCCTTTTTATAATCACTTGAGTTATTACCGGAAGTTAAATATCCCCGAGCCGGGACGAAACATCCAGTTTATTTTGAAAATACCCTTTTAAATTAATCAAACAATGAAAAAAGTATTTTTTACAACAGTTTTAGCGATAAGCGCCTTTGTTTTCTTATCGTGTGAAAAAGAGTCGATTGACGCCGAAAGGCCTGTAATTAAATTAATTGCCCCTGAAGAAGAGGAAGGCATCAAGCCCGGATCCGATATTCACTTCGATGCGGTCTTAACGGACAATGTTGCCCTAAAGTCGTATAAAATCAATATACACGGAGCATTTGACGGGCACAGCCACAGTGCGGCAACACGTGCGGCCGGTGATGTTGTTGCTTTTGAAAAAACCTGGCTGGAAGCCGATTTTATTCAACTCGGAGACGAGCCTATTGCGGGAAAAAGAGAAGCCAGGCTTCATCACCACCACATGGTGATTCCCGCAGAAATTGACGGGAAGCCCATCCGGGAAGGACATTATCATTTTACAATCTATTGCACGGATGAGGCAGGAAATGAGTCTTTTATCGCTCGGGAAATTGAAATATCCTCCAGTGCCGAAGAGCATACGTACCATTAATAAGCGGTTTTTTAAAAAAGTAAGGAAGTGGGATCAATTCCCACTTTTTTTGTTTTATATTTGTAGAATCAATCATCGAATATCAAATTCATATAAGGGTGTTGAAATTTAATCCGGGAGAAACAGTTATTCTTTTCGTCCTGCTTTTCTTTTCGTCTTGCAATTTTTCAGGAGGGAGCGGGCAGGTGATGACGGTGAACGGGATAATCCCATCCAGCTCAGCGGGAGTATTTCTCACGCACGAGCATCTTCTGGTTGATTTTATCGGTGCTGACTCCCTATCCGCCGACAGGTGGAAGAGAGAAGAGGTCGTTCAAAAAATGTTGCCTTTTTTGCTGGAAGCGAAGGAGTCGGGTTGCCAGACCTTTGTGGATTGCACTCCCGATTATTTGGGGCGTGATGTCCTTCTGTTGCAGGAGCTGTCGAAATTATCGGGCGTTAATATTCTTACCAACACCGGATTTTACGGAGCCGTGGACAACAAGTTCGTCCCCCGGTTTGCTTTCGATGAAAGTGCCGGCCAGTTGGCCGAAAGATGGATAAACGAATGGGAACACGGAATAGACGGCACAACCGTTAAACCGGGGTTTATCAAAATCGGGGTCAATAGTACAAACTTATCGGGAATGAATACCAAGTTGATATCGGCTGCCGCCAAAACCCACCTTAAAACCGGATTGGTTATCGCATCCCATACGGGTCCGTCGTCTCTGGCATTTGAGCAACTCTCCGTTCTGAAAGAAGAAGGGGTGTCGCCCGACGCTTTTATCTGGGTACATGCGCAAGCTGAAAAGGATTCCGTAAAACGTGCGGAAGCAGCCCGTCTGGGTGCCTGGATAAGCTTGGACGGGCTGAACGAGGACAACATTCCGGATTACATCAAGATGATAACCGGGATGAAGAATGAAAATCTGTTGCATAAAGTACTTCTGTCGCACGATGCCGGCTGGTACGATCCGGCGAAGCCCGGCGGTGGCGAAGTCCGGGGATATACGGCTCTTTTCCGTGAACTTGTCCCTGCCTTGTTGAACAACGGTTTTACCCGTGAAGAAGTGCGGCTTTTGCTGGAGACAAATCCCGTGAAAGCTTTCGAAATAAAGGTCAGAAAAAACACGAATAACGAATCATTAAAAAATTTTAAGCAATGAAAACTACATGGATCTACCTGTTATCAATTCTTTTCCTTGTTTCCTGTGGAGCAACGCGCACGGCAAAAGTGAACGAATTGACCAACAAAGAAGAAAAACAAGGATGGACACTTTTATTTAACGGAAAAGATTTTACCGGATGGCGCCAGTATAACGGGAACAGTGTGCCTGAGAATTGGATCATCGAAGACGGTACCATGAAAGTGTTTACGGCCCCGAATGCACGTCCGGGGCAAGGGGTAGGAGGCGATCTGATTTACTTCGCCAGTAAATTCAAAAACTTTGAACTCTCCATTGACTGGAAGGCCGAAAAAGAGGCCAACTCCGGTATTTTCTACAACGTCCGCGAAGAAAAAGGGAGGGCCATTTACAGCTCGGCGCCCGAAGTCCAAATTCTGGATAACGAGAATGCTAGCGACAACAAAATAGACAGTCACCTCGCCGGATCGCTTTACGATATGCTGCCTGCGGATCCAAAGACCGTGAACCCTTACGGGGAATGGAACACGATTGTTATTCGGGTGGACAACGGCAAGGTTACCCATACGCAAAACGGGGTGAAAGTAGTTGAATACACCTTGTGGACAAAAGATTGGGACAGAATGGTGGAAAACAGCAAGTTCAAAAGTTTTCCCGGATTCCAGGAAGGTGTTTCCCGGGAAGGTTATATCGGGTTGCAAGATCACGGATATGCCATCTGGTTCCGTAACGTGAAAATCAGGGAGTTGTAAAGATTAACCAAGTAAAAAATCAAAAGGCGTTTACGAAAGTAGTAAACGCCTTTTGGTTTTTATTAGGTGAAGCTATTCTTTTAATATCCACATGATACCGTTGAAGTCGTCACTGCCGTTATATTGTCGTTGAACGGCTTCATTGAGGTTGTCGGTATTGTAGTTAATCTCGTTTTGTGGATATTGCCACCTCGTTGGAAATTTTGTATTATCCGTCGGATTCATATTTGAGTTAGGATTTAAAACAAATTCAGGATAACCTGTACGTCTGAACTCAAACCATGCCAAGTAGCCATTATGAAAGAATCCCGCCATGTATTTCTGGCTGATTATTTGTTTGATTTTGTTTTCCGTATTTCCCGCAAGTGCTACAGAAGCAGGATAAGATGCAATGTATGGATCGTCCATACTAACGTTGTGTGTGTAGTTATCAGGCACGTAGTGTGCGTAGAATCTCATGGAACTCCTAATCCCGTTAGCATAGTGGGTTTGGGCATCACTGTCAATCCATCCTCTTACTGCGGCTTCAGCTAAAATAAATTCAAGATCCCAGTGGCACAATAGCCCTACCGGTTCCGCTGTGGCCGATTCTACGTATCTCTTATTTAGATCGCTGTATTCATTCATGTTTTTCTTGTCAATGGTGCTGTTGTATTCATCTGATGGCTCCACTCCAATATATGCATCAAAGTTCGAAGCAATCTTGCCTTGTGCTAGGAGTGACTCGGCAGGTTCTGCCACGTAAAACAGTCGACGGTCCTGATTCTGTTTCAATAAGTCTATATAGGTTGTGGAAAGCATGGTGTATTGAGTGAACGGATTCAGGTCTGTGGGAGTGTTGCTCCACGGATAACAATATCCTTTGGAGGTATTGTATGTTATGGCAAAATTATCGTTAAAGTCTCTCATTAACGGACGTTGTGCCACTTCCTTGAATTTGGCAATGACGTTTAAGTCGTTGTCGGAGGTTTTTTTATACAGGTTAATCAATACATACAACTCAAAGCTATTAACTAGACGACGCCACTTTTCGACATTGCCTTTGTAAATAAAATCGCCCGATATGTCAGTTCCTTTGGAGAACAAGTCGTTGGCCTGATCCAACTCATTTAGGATTCCTTTGAATACATCTTTTTGAGTATCGTATTTGGGTTTGATAATTCCTTCATTGCCCTGGATAGCCTCTGAATACGGAATATCTCCTACTGACATGGTGAGATGAAAAAACTGCCAGGCACGGATAAAATGGCCCAATGCTTCGTATGAATTTGCTAATTCCGGGCTTAGTTTTTTAGCATATTCAATCATGGGATTTACATTCTTTAGGACGGTCAACCTGCTGGAAAAATTTGCCCTTCCCATATAGTTGTATTGTGTACCTTCTTTCCTTTCGGTAAAAAGTAAGTATTTGGCTTGCTGATAAGGTTCCGTAAATCCTTTTGTGGTAGACGTAGCGGACGACGTCACTGTTGTTATCAGATTGGTGGCCAGCCAGGGTGCAGATGCTACTGAAGGTTGGTCGGGATTTGTATTAATTGTTTCAAAATTACTGCAACTGCCGATGAAAACTGCAACCAACAAAGTAGCTGTTATTTTGAATAGTTTTGCATTCATAATTATAAAGTTTATTTGATTAATTAAAAGCCAATTTTAAGATCAAAACCGATCATACGCTGTGAGGGGGCATTCATGTCTTCTGAACCTACATCCGGATCGGAATATTTAAAATCCTTAGTCCAGAGAAGCAAATTTTGTCCGGTAAGCGCTATAGAAGCTTGATTGAGAAAGGTCTTGCCAAGTAATTTTTTGGGAAAACTGTAAGCAATAGATACTTCCCTTAACTTAATGAACGTTTGGTTGCGAATACGTTCTTCCCAGGAATTACCCCACAACCTCATATATTCCTGGTAGCTCACCGGAATGTCGTTGGAGGCATACTGCCGTGTATCTTCAATAATATTGCCATCGGTATCATATTTTGCTGTGCCGCTGATGACTTTTACCCCTTTCCCTATGTATTTTTTCCCGTTTACCACTTCATCGTAACGGTCTTGGGTGTCTGTTTCCGGAGCCGATCCAGTATCAAACATCTTGCCATATATGTAATTATCCATTAACCCCCCTATGCGGCCATCCAAACTAATACCCATAGTTAAATTCCGCCAGGTGAAATTATTGATAAAGCCAAAGGTAAAGTTGGGATCTCTGTATCCGTACAGTTGTCTGTAGTTGTTTAACCACACGTTTCCATCAGCACTGTGGATCATATTGCCTTCAGGATCTCTGAGCACCTTTTCTGTTTGTGCGTAATAGTCCAGTCTTTTGCCGGATTTGGTCCACTGGTCTTTCTGCGAGTATACCGGATCGATATCCACATAGTACCTGTGTTGATTTGAATAGTTAATCATGGAGTTCCATTCGAACTCCTTGTTTTTTATGATGCTGCCCGATACCGTAATTTCAACACCTCGCCTGGCATAGGTTTCTTCAGTATTAATCAGTGTGCTGTTAAAACCGGAAGATGGAGCAATGTCTTGTTTAATTTGCCTGTTATAATAAAGTTTATCGAAATAGGCAATGTCCAGGTATAGTCTTTTGCCAAAGAAGTACGCGGCCGTACCGGTCTCCCAGGTGCGGGTTTCCGAAGGGAGAAGATCGGTTCCTTTTAAATTGGCGGCAAGCGAAGCTCCGATATATCCCCATGAATTGTATGTACTGTAAGGCAGGTTGTTTTCGTATACCCCCAGTGGAGATTTGGCAATTGTCCATGATCCCCTGATTTTCCACATGCTGAGCCATGAAGGTGCCTGAAAAAATTCAGACAATACAACGCTTCCTACAACGGAAGGATAGAAATAGGACATCTCTTCTTTCGGCTGTGTTGAACTCCAGTCATTTCTTCCTGTTAAGTCTACATAAATTGCATTGTTCCATGCCAGTGATAACTTTCCGTATATACTGTTTACTTCGCGTGCATATGTGCCTACAATATTTTCTATGGAATTAACACCTGCAGCCGTGGAGGGTACAGCATTGGCCAATGAGTACCATCCGGGTACCGCCAGTCCATTTGCCGTCCTGGCTCCCTGATACCTGTCCTGGTAGTAGTACAGGCTTCCTCCGGTCAATAAATCAAAATCAAATTTTCCGAAAGATTTGTTATATGTAAGCATTAAGTCGCTATTAATACTGTGTCCCCACCTTTGGTTCATACCGTACATGCCTTTCCCGTTCCAGCCCCAATAATTGCCGCTGACGGATGGGCCTCTGGTGGAATATATGCCGGCAGGATTTCTTAATTTATCTTCATTCTTATAGAAATCATATCCGTTCCGGAAAATAACTTTTAAATTATCCAGGATATTGTAGTTCACGGTAAGGCTTGCGTTTAACTTATTCTCTTCAACTCCCAGCAGTTTCTCATAGGCAATCAAATAAGGATTATCGTACCATGCGTTATAAAGCCAGTTTTGTTTTTCATTGGGCGTAACCCAATAATCCCTGTATTGACGAATGTCATAATCGGGTCCTGTCCACATCAATATCTGGTAAATGTATCCTTGATTACCATATCCACCTCCCCAAATCTGGGGAGCCGTTGAACGCATATAGCCCATCTGGCTTTCTACCAGTAATTTATCTCCCAATTTTATTTCACCGCTAAGTGAATAATTGAATTTGTTGAGTGTTTGGTTGGGATATTGCCCTTTGTTATACACATAGTTAAGTCCTGTTCTAAAATAACCGTTTTCCCCGGTTTGTGTTACATTAATGCTGTTGTTTGTTATCAATCCGGGCTCCAGAAAATTGCGAAAATTATTTTTCCCGCTCGAAACCAGTGGCATCACTTCGTTTTGTTTGGTAGTCGGATTCCATTGAAGAGCTGTATTGCCTATATCAAGTTTAGGTCCCCAGACATAATCGTCGGCCAATTCTCCATTCAAACCATGGCCGTATGAGGTTTGTGCCTTAGGTATGGCTACCCAACCGGCCCTGAACATCGTATTGCTGTTGACATCAATAGACAACCCTTTGTTTGCTCCACGCTTTGTGGTTATCATAATTGCTCCTGCCGAGCCTCTCGCACCGTACAATGCGGCAGCCGTGGCCCCTTTCAGAGTGGTTATATTTTCAATTTCGTCGGCCGGTATGTCACGAAGCGACATGTTCCCGTAGGGCACGCCATTGATAACTAAAAGCGGAGATTCCCCACGCATCTCTATTCCCGATGTTCCATTAAATTCAGTTGAGTTCTTAATTACAAGTCCGGCAACTTTTCCGGTCAGTGAAGCTGTCATATCTACCCCTTTGATGGTTTGCAAGGAGTTTCCGGAGACATTTTGCACGGCATAACCCAGTGATTTTTCTTCCCGCTTTATTCCCAAAGCCGTAACCACAACTTCTTCCAGTAATTTGTTGTCTTCCTGTAAAACAATATTGGAGAGTTGGGGGCTTGTGGCAGAAAGTTCCTGTGAAATATAACCGATGAACGATACGGAAATCACATCGGAATCGGAAACACCTTCAATAATGTAGTTTCCGTTATAATCCGTTGCAGTTCCTTTTGTAGTCCCTGCCACGGTTAAGGTGGCTCCGATAATGGGTTCTCCCGTTGCATCCGTAACTTTCCCCTTAATGGTTTTTCCTTGTTGGACCTTTTCAACTTCCGTTACTGGTGTTGTTTCTTTCCTGGAAATAACAAGAATATTGTTTTGAATGCTGTATTGCAAATTGCCGTCCAATATGGCGTTCATTACTTCAGAAAGAGAGGCATCGTCGAACGATGCGGTGATTCTCTTGCTTTCATTCAAATCGCTGTTTCTGTAAATAACAGACAGGCCGGTTTGATTTTCAATTTCTTTTAAAACATTTTTCAACGTTTCGTTGCTGAAAACTTTCGTTAATGGCTGTGCACTCGTCACGGAGCTGATAAGCAGAACAAACATGAGTGCAAACAAACGGGTTACTTTCATTTTTAATCTCATAATTAGTTTAAATGGGTTTTAATTTAATTGTATCGTTCTGATGAATCGTTTTTATAGGTATTATTTCGGCGATAGCGTTCAACACATCCGATAAATCTTTGTTTGTATCGATACTGATAGAAAAGGACTGTTTGCTTAGCGAGTCGCTCTCCAGAAATATTGGCCTTGCGTATTCCCTCGATAATTTCTTAAGCAGTTCTTCAAGCTCTATGTTTTCATACTCCAGGCGATTCCGGGTCCAGGCATTGGTGGAGTGCTGACTTTTTTTGCATGTGATAGAATTGGTTTCAAGATTCATTTCCATTGTTTCGCCGGGATTCATTTCCAGTGAGCCTTGTATGTAGTTAAATTCCACACTCCCTTCCAGTAACGTTGTAGTAAGAAGTTGGTCGTCGCGGTAGGCAGATACGTTGAACCGGGTACCTTTTACAATGACGCTGTATTCATTAATTCGTACAATAAAATCCTTGAGCCCTTTTCTTACTTCGAAATAAGCTTCACCCGATAATTGAACTTCGCGGTTTTTCTTTCCGTACTTATTGGAATAGATTAGCGAAGATCCAGAATTCAACCACACATTACTGCCATCTGGCATGGTGATTTTACTTTTTTGGCCCAGCGGAGTTTTCAGGATGAAAAATTCTTCGGGCTGAAGATCCTGCATGCTCATGAGCGCGAAAAAAACGCCGAGGATAAGAACTGCAATTGAGGCAACCGCATAAATATAATTCCGGTAGGGTTTTATGACGGGTACGGATTTCTTGATAAATTCCGTATTTCTGTTCGCCAGTTTTATTTGTTCCCACCTCTCGTTCAATTCCGGGTGAAGCTCCAGGGAGTTGATCCAGTCGTTTTCCCATTTTCTGAAAATCGAGTGATGGGAATCATCTTCTTTCAGGAAAGCAAATATTTTTTCGGCATCCTCCCGGGAGCTTTTTCCTTCGAAATACCGAAAAGCCAATAATTTTATATGTTGCTGTTGTTCTTCCATGTTGTCCTAAAGATATAACAACCGGATAGTATTTTACCCAACCTCCCACAATGTTAAAACTTTTTTTTAAAGAATAACAAGAAAGAATGTCAGGCAAACAGCATAGGGGAAAAAACCAGAAAAAAGAAGGTGTAGTCTACGGGGTATTTCTCTTTCAAATGGAACGAAAAAATACTCAATGCCTTGCTAATGTGTTTCTCTACGGCTGTGGTGGATATTTTTAATTTTTCGGCAATCTCGCGGTTTTTCAGGCCCTCATTCCGGCTTAATACAAACACTTCCTTACATCGATCGGGGAGTACTTCTATTACCTTATTCACTTGTTCGTCCAGTTCATCGTAAAGTAGTTTCTGAGAAGCATCAAGTTCAAAATCAGCGTAATAGAGCCGTTCTTCGATTTCCGTTAAAGGGTGAATGCCTGAGATGAGTTTGTTTTTCACCGAAACGTGTTTTAAATGGTTCAGGCAACTGTTTCTCACCATAATGAAAAGAAGCGAAGGAAGGGATATCAAAGCCAGCCTTTCTCTTTTTTCCCATAACGTAAGAAAACACTCCTGAATAATGTCCTCAACCACGTCGGGATCACCAACAAAACGGAGGGCAAACCCTTTTAAACGAAAATAAAAACGTTTAAAGACATATTCAAATGCCTTTTCGTTGCCCTTTTTAACTTCGTTGAATAAATCGTAGTTGCTGGAGAAATCTACCATAAAAGTAAAAAACTATGAATTCTTTACAAAGAAATAAAAAAATGTTGTAAAGTGAGGAATATGACAATTTTTTTAATAAAATTATAAAAAAACGTAGGTGTAACGTGCCGGAATTATTTTAATGTATGGCCTTTGCCTGGAAGGAACAATCGATTGTTCTATGGATTTGAAAATTGCTTGTGATTTGGTGCTTTATCCCGAACAAAAAATGTAGATTTGCGTTTGAATTAAAAGTATAATCAAAACCAAAAATACGTTCGGAGCAAACCGACACGTAAAAAGAATTATCGTATGAAATGGATAAACAGAAACGATAGCGAATCCAACTACGAAGATCGTCGGGGTAGAGGAGTGAAGCGGGGAGCTGCATTCGGCGGTGTTGGGATGATCATTGTTGCCATAATCGCCCTGTTGTTGGGGAAGAACCCTTTTCAGGCCATCGATATGGTAAACAGTGTGGTGCCCGGACAAACATCGGAAGAGGTGGTGGATCCTTCGCGCATGAACGAAAACGAAGACCTGAAAGTATTCACGCTTGGTGTTTTTAACAGCGCCAACGATGTGTGGACGGAAATTTTCAGGACTCAGATGGGTGAAAGTTACCGTAACCCGGTTCTTGTGAATTTTACCGATCAGACCACCTCTGCCTGCGGCGGTGCAACGGCTCAGGTGGGGCCTTTTTACTGTCCCGGCGATGAAAAAGTGTATATCGATCTCAACTTCTTTCACCAGTTGACACGCGATTACGGTGCTAGGGGCGACATGGCAATGGCTTACGTTACGGCTCATGAAGTGGGGCATCACGTGCAGAAACTGCTGGGTATTGTCGATCAGGTAAACCAATACCGGGGCCGTATCAGTGAAGCTGAATACAACAAGATCATGGTCAAGATGGAACTGCAGGCCGATTTTTTCGCCGGGTTGTGGGCCAATCAGGCCAGCAAACTGGGAATAATTCAACTCGAGCCGGGAGACTTGGAGTCGGCCATCAGCGCCACGACCGCCGTTGGTGATGATACCCTGCAAAAGGAGGCGATGGGTTACACCGTCCCTGATTCATTCACGCACGGAACGGCTGCCCAACGGACATACTGGTTCCGCAAAGGTTACCAGACCGGCGATATCCGGCAAGGTGACACGTTCAACGATCCGAGCCTCAGATAGATCCGTTACACGGCAAAATAACTTTCCAATTCTTTCAGGGTGTCCTGGGTGGTTTGGGTATCCCTCACCACCAGCCCTTTCTCGAGAACAACAATGCGGTCACAGACTTCCGTAACGTGGTTGAGGTCGTGGCTCGAAATAAGCATCGTCATGCTCCTGGTACTTTTCAGTTCATTGAGCATCCGTTTCAGGCGGATTTGCGAAGTGGGGTCGAGCGCGGTGAACGGCTCATCGAGAACAAGTATCTGCGGATCGCTGAGAAGTGCGGCGGCTATCCCGGTCTTTTTCTGGTTCCCTTTCGAGAGGTCGCGGATCAGCTTCTTCGAACCCAAGATCTCGCCGTTAAAGAACTCCTTCATCGACTCTAAAAAGGCGGTAATATCGCCTTCCGATTTTCCGTAGACTTTTCCCGTGAAAGCAAAATATTCCTCGGGAGTAAGAAAGTCGATCAGGAAACTCTCGTCGAGGAACGACCCCACTTTCGATTTCCAGTCGTCGCGACGGGCAACTCTTTCCCCGTCAATACGTACTTCGCCCGAGCTCGCTTCAATCAGGTCGAGTATCAGCCGGAAAAAAGTGGTTTTCCCTGCGCCGTTGTTTCCAACCAGTCCGAAACTTTCGCCGTTCTTAACGGTTATTTCCGGAATATTTAAAACAGCTACGCCGTTGTATATTTTCTTGAGATCGGTTACTTTAATCACAGTATTTGCTGCAATGGGTACGGGTGGCGGCATTGAAATTGCGGTATCCAGGGTTGGTTGAATTTCTTCAGCGTTCATATCGTTAATTTTAATTATTTGTTCGTGGTAAGTTCATTCCTTCTTTCTGAATCCTTCGCAAAGCGCGTATTTCCGCCTCAAGAACTGCTTTTCGGTAATTTCGAGCAGTTGTTTCCAGAAAACAATGCCGGCCAGCCCCAGGACGGCCAAGATGATGAGAGCAATGTGTTTAGCGGAAAACAACGAGAAAATACCGATTAATCCCATCGGAACAACCAGCAGGGGAATCATGATGATGAAGTTTTTGTAGCTCACTCCCTGCATGTTCATGGCAGAGCCTTTTGAGAGTTCCAACCGTTTGGTATTGAACGTGGCCCCAAAGAGGTAGACGTGGATGTTCACCCCTGCGTTATACAGGAAAGCGACCGAGTGATTGATCAGAATATCCCTTCCAAACAGGAAATAGGGCGTGGTAAGTATGAAGGAGATGATGCTGAGCGACAACAGTAGAAAATAATTGGCCTTGATGTACGACTGGGTATCGATGTCTCTTGTCATCAGGAAATCGAAATAGGAACCTTCCCAGTTGATGATCCATTGTCCGAACAGGATCATGCCTATGCCGGTAACGAAGATAGCGACGAACATCAGCATGGCATCGTTTTCCTTGTACATGTCGCTGGGGTAAAACAGCAACCCGTAGAGCAGGAAAAGTACAGCTGTGTAGAGCACGTTCTTGGTCCGTTTATGCCTTAACACGAGTTTCATCTCCAGGGAAATGATCTCTCCTATTTTCCCAAAACGTTCCATGAACGTGAAGTTTTGGGTTTCGGCCTGCTTCCGGATTGTTTTTCTGTCGAAGTTCTCGGGATAATAATTCTGAGCGAAGAACCCTTTGTTCAGCAGGAAAGCTGCTCCGCTGAATACCAAAACAATTATCCATCCAATCGGATTTTCGATAAGGAAGCCGAACACCTGCTGCGATAACGCGAAAAGGGAGTAGATGTTGAAATATTCCAATGCTGCTAGTCCGGCGACGATCAGGAGAAAAGAGGTGATTCCCGTAATGGATGACCCGAATTTACGTTTCAGGAAAGAAGCAAAAAGCGTGTTGAACCAGATCAGGAAAATGACGATCAGAACAAACCGGAACGCTCCGCCTAAACCGTATGCCGGGTGAATACCCGTGACGGAAAAAGGTATGGCAAAACAAAGTGTGAGGTAGTTTGCCGGATTGAGCAAGGGTTTGATCAACAGGTAATTCACCAGCTTGCTTCTCTTCACCGGCAACACCTGATAGCTTTGCAGGTTGATGGTGCTCAACGGTTGAAACAGGAACCGGAAAAGCAATGCCAGGACGGTTACGTACATCAGGATACCGTTAAACGTGAGTGCGGGATCGAGTTTCGGAGCGGCTTCTGCCAGGATTCTGGGCATCATAAAACCCAGGAGTACGAAGATTACCAGGAAGTATACAGCGCTCAACCCGACGAATATATTAACGATCAGGTTTTTATAATATCCGGGTGCGCGTACACTTTTCAGCCAATAGTGTTTGAAAAATGTTGAATACATGAAGTTTTAGTCTGATGCTTTTATTTTTTTCCGAAAAATGCGCCGAAAATGCTTCGGGTGATGGTTCTGCCGAGTTGCGAACTTATTTGCCGTGTGGCACTTCTGCCCACTTGCTCCAGCAAATCGCCCACGATGCCCCGCTCTTCTTTTTTCCTGCGGGCTTCGGCGCGTCTTTCACGTTCGGCTTCCGCCTGTAACCTCCGTTCCTCTTTTTCCAGACGGATACGCTCTTTCTCGGCTTCTGCCTGCTCACGTTCTTCGGCGAGCAGTTCCTGTTTTTGGGAAAGAATTTCGAAAGCGGATTCCCGGTCGACCAGTTTTTCATACACTCCATAAATGAGTGATTGCTTCATTATCTGGTCCCTTTCTCCTGCCGTAATCGGTCCGATCTGGCCCTGCGGCGGCAGGATATTGGCGCGTTGCACCATTTGGGGCGCACCTTTTTCGTCGAGGAACGACACCAACGCTTCGCCGGTGTTCAGTTGTGTGATAGCCTCTTCCGTGTCGAACTTCGGATTGGACCGGAACGTGTTGGCCGCCACCTTTACCGCTTTCTGATCGTTGGGCGTGTAGGCTCGGAGCGCGTGTTGCACACGGTTTCCGAGTTGTCCGAGAATTACGGGCGGGATATCGGCGGGATTTTGCGTGCAGAAATAGATACCTACCCCTTTGGAGCGGATGAGGCGGACAATCTGTTCCACCTTTTCGAGCAACGGCTTGGGCATGTCGTTAAACAGCATGTGTGCTTCATCAAAGAAAAAAACCAGTTTAGGCTTGTCCATATCGCCCACTTCGGGCAAGTTGTTAAACAGGTCGTCGAGCAGCCAAAGTAGGAAAGTGGTATACACCCGTGGGGAGTTCATCAGTTTGTCGGCGGCCAAAATGTTGATTACTCCTCTTCCTTGCTCCGTTTGCATAAAATCGGTAATCACCAGTTCGGGCTCACCGAAGAATTTGTCGGCGCCTTCGCTTTCCAGGCGTAGCAGCGCGCGTTGTATGGCGCCGATGCTTGCCGGAGAGATGTTCCCGTATTCGGTGGTGTATTTTGCCCGGTTGTCTCCTACGAACTGGATCATCTTTTGCAAGTCTTTCAAGTCGAGGAGCAGCAGGTTGTTATCGTCGGCAATTTTGAAAACCATAGTCAGTACCGCTCCCTGAGTTTCGTTCAGTTGCAGCAGTCGTTCGAGCAACATCGGCCCCATTTCGGTAACGGTTGTCCGCACCGGATGCCCCTGTTCGCCGAAAACGTCCCAGAACCTCACCGGGAAGCCTTTAAACTCAAATCCTTTTTCACCTAACTTATAACCGTCCACGCGTTTGGAAACGCTCTCCTTGTTTCCGCCTGTTTTGGCCACGCCGGAGAGGTCGCCTTTCATGTCGGCGGCAAAGACGGGTACTCCCATTTCGCTGAATGTTTCAGAAAGTGTTTGCAAGGTGACGGTTTTTCCTGTTCCTGTGGCACCTGTTATTAGTCCGTGGCGGTTTGCCATTTTGGGGATAAGGCAAACTTCAGCCTCGTCGTTGATGGCTATAAAAGCGCGTTTGCTGTTGTCGAACATAGGTTTGTAAAGTTTTAGCAGGTATAATGGACAAAGTTAAGGAAATATTTGGAAAAGACGTGTGAAGTTCCGTGAAGAATGGCGGTTTTCCGATAATTCTCTTTCCAGATTGCCTCACCTGAATATGAGAGCAGGTTATAGGTCAGGACAGCCATCGTTTCGGTCGATCCGTTTTTCGTGGGCAGGGTCGAAATAGGGTGAGGAATTACCATCATGCCATGCTTCGAGATTCGTATCTTCATGTTAGTAGTTATAAAGAATCTCAGTCTTATGTCTCGATTCCTTTTTATTTTTTAGTTCTTCAAAGAACGGTTTAAGAAATCCTCCCAGTTCATAGTTATCGATATCTTTTAAATCCACCCATTCATATTCTTGAGCTTCATCATTTAAAGACACATCATATGAATCTGTTTTACATGTATAATCAATAAATATCATGTGTCTTTTCTCATGAAAAGAATCATTATACACACTCTCTTTTATACTGATCAGGTGAATATCGTAAATTTTCAGGCCGGTTTCTTCCAATATCTCCCTTTTCAATGCTTCTTCCATTTTTTCTCCCAATTCGATATGGCCTCCGGGAATAATATATTTATCATTCCATTTATGGGCTTTGCAAAGCAGTACCTTATTATCCGGATTAAAAATAATTGCCCCCACAGTAGGTTCGGGATATTTCATCATTTTACTCTTCAATTTTTTATTTCAAATTCAGACCTGTTGTTTTGCCATTTGTATGAGTCTTCTCCCTATCAAGACAGAAAAGACAATCCAGGGGACAAGAGAGAGTAATGAGCAAATCAGTCCCAGGGTCCCTGCTGTCGAAGGAATTATCATAAAAATCCCTGCAATCAGGCCCCACGTGGCTGAAGATCTTTTAAAATCCCTTGATTTATACATTGTCATGGAAATCAAAATGAGCGTAATGGCATTAAACACATAATATACATCAAATGCCGTTCCTTTATATCTTGCTATCAAGCCTTGCCCTACCGCCAGCAACTGCTGTTTATACTCCATTGATTCCGCGGAGAAATATTGTTTGCTGATTGATAACATTTCAAATCCAACGGCAGATACATAATAAACTGCAATTCCTGTTAATCCGATTATCGTGGCGATAAGCATATTGGTGAAATTTACTTTCCTTAATGCTGCGAATAATCCAAGGTACACCAGGATTAAAATCCCGTTATTTATATAATACAAGAGATCAAGGCTCAATAATCCAATGAGCCAATTTTTACGGAACAGTTCAAAAAATCCCATTGTGGTTTCAGGGGGAGGAAAGAGGGTGAATATAACCAGTTGTATTGGTATTATTAAAACGATTACTATAGCTGCGACTCCGCCAACCTTGTACAACTTATTCCAATTTAAATCTTCGTTGGACTTGTATTCTGTTTCTTCCATTTTTGTTATTTTGTTTGTTCCGTTTACAAAGGCTGCTATTTATCCAAAGAATCATATGGTTTCTTATGTCGTCTTATTCTTGCGCGGAACAGTGTAGGCTATATCAGCGGCAACTTTTTCATTCAAACAGCTTAATCGTATAATCCAAAAGCTCGATTCCGCCGGATTTCCCGTGTCCGACTATAATTTTTTTTACTTCTGGATACTTCATCTTTACTTTTCTTACTGTATTCGGCCACTCTTCTACATTTGCTTCCGCGAGATTACCTTTCCCCGCTCCTTCTTCTTTTATTAAACAACCCCCAAACATAATATCTTCCAGGGGGAAATAAGCAATAATGTTATCGCAGGAATGACCTTCTCCCAGAAAATCAACATACACTTCTTCGTTGCCGACTTTCAATTCAAAATGTTCATCAAACCCCTGCTTCGGCATAGTAGAACCATTTTCTTTCAGTACTTGTATCGTTCTGTTGTAGGCGTAAGAAATAATGCCCTGTCTGTGAAACTCCTCCAGGCCTCCCAAGTTGTCTATATGATAATGCGTTGGAATAACCGCTATAATTTTGCATTTCAACGATTGTGTTAACCAGTCAATCAGCTCGCGAGAAGTTTCATTGTCTGTCGGTGTATCGAAAACAACAGCTTCATTGTTGTTCACAATAATCATTCCGTTGCACGAAATTTTCTCAAAGTTCCCAAAGTCAAGAAATGAAATATGCTGATATACATGCTCCGAAACCTGATTGATTATCAAAGACGCTGACCTGGATACCTTCTTCTCCGTTGTCCGATCTATGTTGACATTGCTATGAACAGTAGAGTGCGTTCCGTCCGGATTTACAATTATGTTGCCATGAACGGTAGAGTGCGTTCCGTTTGGATTTACAATTACATTGCCGTGAACAGTAGAGTGCGTCCCGTCCGGATTTATAATTACATTGCCATGAACTGTGGAGTGCGTTCCGTCCGGATTTACTACAACTGTCTGTCCTACCACATCTGTCACAAATACAATACAACAAATCATCAATAAAATTTTCATATTTCTCTGTTTGAGCGTTTTACGAAATTACCTGTATATCTTTTGTTGCTTCTGCAAAATCGTATATAGTTTGCCTGTTCATGTGAACTTCGAACGGTTATTCCTTGAAAAATCCCTTTTGTTTGCTAAATTACAAAAAATAAAAAACGGAATGGGTTTTTACAACGAAATTCATAGACTGAGCTTCCAAATTCCGACTTTTAAGCAGCTTTAGGCGAGTAAAATAAATATTCCCATAAAACCAGTAAGTAAATATGTCGTAATCAACAGGACTTGAAGGGTTGTTTAATTCTATACTTCATTCTTATTGAACCTTCCTTCCACTCATATAAATAGTGGTCTCGGGAAGTAATCGTTTTAATTTCCCGATATTCTCTTCGGATGTTTTATTCATTAAAGAAAAGTTTCCAATCTTTATCTTTCCGAGTTCATCTGGAATTGTAAGTTTATTGCTGTTGAATTCTACCTCTAAAATCCATATTTCATCCAATTCCAAAACGTGCCTGGGGATTTCATCACGCGAAACCCTGATCCATCCATTCTTTCCCACGTTGTATTTTTTGCCATTCATGTTAATTTCCGTGTTTGGGAACCAATCTAAAATCTTTTCTGTCTCCTTATCCGATATTTCTCCTTCAATAAATAGTTTACCAATTTTCTTTGTTTTCATCCAATCCGGCAAGAACACCTCTTTTTTGAAGTGAAGTCCAAGTGAGTATATAACGTCTAGTTTTTTCAGGACCTCAGGTACAACGTTTATTTTCAGGTCAATCTTCGGCCCGAAACTACTACTGGGAATGTTTTCTGCTTCCAACTTTTGGTATAAGCCCATTTGGTCCGTATCTTTCTTTTTAATCATCCAACTTATTTGTGGTGTCAAGGCAAATGTTTCTTTATCTTGCTCAAGGCCGACAAAGCCCGCCCATAATTCAAGCGGGGTTTCTTCTGTATGGACACCGTCCGTTTTTACATACTTCAAATCAACTTTAACTATTTCTTCGGGTAAACTCCCGCCACCGATAAGTTTATTCAGATCGTTGCGTTTTCCTTCTTTGTCGTAAGGGAAGAATTTAACAATCCAGCCATCAATAATTTTAGGGGCGCCGTATTTCTTTTGAGAATGATATTTAAACATGTTCCTCCAAAAATTTTTATCAACTTTCCCTTTTGAGGCATTTACAAATTCTTTTAAGATTGGCTCTAATTCATTTGTCCACCATTTCAGGTCGTATTTTCCCATTTTTTTAGTCTTGTCAAGGATTTTTTGCCAATCTTCAGTTGTACCTTTTAACGTAATTTCGGGAATACCACAAACAATATATATTACTACAAACTCAAAGTATGGTTCCATCGCTTCCATTATTGTAATTTCAGAAGCAATTTTTTCGACTGCTGTTGTTGTGGAAAAATCAGAAGTTAACGTATTGATCAGCTCTTTGCCTGTATGTTCTGCAATCTGTGTTGTGAATTGAGGAAAAAAATCTTCCCAATTTATAGAGTCCTTTAATAAATCATTTTCAGAACTGACTGTTAATGTCAACTGCCCAGAAAAATCAACAAAATGTTTTCGGAGTTTCTCCGGGTTAGCGTTTACATGTCTTGCAAATCCCTGGCTTATTAATAACCAGATCATGTCGGGAGATAAAACAAACGGCCTGTGTTCTGCATAAGCCTGATACATCCCGTTAAAAAAGGAATTATAATCATAATTCACAAGGCTGTCTGGAGCCTCGCTTTTGGCTAGAATATTGTATTTAAAATCCATTCCATTCCTTTCAACCTCCCATTTTGACAAACTTGCATCTTTAAGGATCAGGTTTTTGTAAATATCATTGTATGATTGTAAATACAGTAACCTCTCGGGTTTTGAGAGCTTTTCGATCTCGAATGTGATTCCTTGTCCAAAAGACAGCAGTGGAACTAGAATCAGTGTTATGAATGTAATTTTTTTCATGTTGTTTCTCTAAATAAACTGTTGTTAATGCATTTTCCCCTATTTTTTAGATTTCATGTTATAATGCCTGTCGTGCCGGATTATTTACTCATGGTTTTTGATTTTTTCTATAAAATCTATATGTGTTGTCGTTGTCTGATATATGCCTGAACGCCAGGCCGTCTGACGCTAAGCCCCTGTTAGCCGTTTGTTGTTCTTTCGTTTACCGGTTCATAATAAAGAATGACTGCTCCACCGCTAAACGTTTTGGTTTTTGTGAGTTTAAGCGTAATTTTTTCGTTGATGTTTTTAAACAACGGCAACCCACTCCCTGCGATAACAGGGTGAACACAAAGTTGATATTCGTCTATTAAATTAAGTTTCGTCAAAGCTACAATCAAGCTCGGGCTGCATACAAAAACGTCTTTCCCCGATTGTTGTTTGAGTCCCAGAACTTCTTCCACCAGGCCTTGACTTGCTAATTTTGCACTTTTCCAGTTTACATTTCTCAATGTGCGGGAAAAAACAATCTTCGGAGTGTTATCTATTGCCACAGCAAAGTCGTCCATTGCTTTGTTGCCTGTGGGGTTTTCCAGCACGGTTCGCCAAAACTCCATAAGCTGGTAGGTTATCCTGCCGTATAACGCTGTGTCCGCACTTCTCAAGAGGTCAGCGTAATACTGATGTATTTCATCGTCAGGGATACCTGAGGTATGGTCACAAAACCCGTCGAGCGTCATATTGATTGCTGCAATTACTTTTTTCATAATTTTTTTTGTCAGTCTGTTTTGTGAATCGTTCTACAATGACTAGTAACGGTTGTTAGTGGCTGGTGTTCTTATCATTCACGTATCTTTAAAATAACATTACCTGTTTTTTGCCCCGATTCAACGTATCTGTAAGCATCCACAATTTGGCCTAACGTATAAAATCTGTCTATTACAGGCTTGAATTCACCTTTTTCAACAAGCTCTTTCAAAAATATTATATCTTGCTTGGAGATAGACGGAATTGGAAACAAAAGTCTTTTACCTCCCCAAAGTGGTGTGGTCAATGCAAATAATATATTTTCTGCGTTTTTCCCAAATTCAGTTGAGATGTATATTCCTTTTTCAGTTAATAAAGGTTTGCACTTACCAAATGAACTTTTTCCCACTGCGTCAAAGATGAAAGCAAACTTATCTTCTGTCTTCGTAAAATCCTGTGTCTGATAATCAATGACTGTGTCTGCACCGAGAGATCTCACCAGATCTACGTTTTTTGTATTACAGACAGCTGTTACTGTTGCACCAAAGTGTTTTAGTAATTGTACAGCTGCAGAACCGATAGCCCCCGTTGCTCCGTAGACTAGAACTTTTTGTCCGGGCTCTACTTTTGCTGCCCGAATATTTACTAAGGCATAATGAGACCCTTCCGTAATAGCTGCCGCTTCATCAAAACTCATATTCTCCGGCATATTTATAACCGCATCGTTTTCAGCGATTGTCAGATATTCTCCGTGCCCACCAAAGGTTTTATCATTGAAGCCAAAAACTTTATCTCCATTCCTGAATGCAGTTACATATTTCCCAACTTCTTCAACAACACCCGAAAACTCACAACCCAGTATCTTGTGTTTTGGTCGAAATAGTCCGCTCCAAAATCTTGAAATAAAATATTCAGCACTACGGAATCCCGAATCGGTGCGGTTTACTGTTGACGAATATACCTTAAGCAATATTTCATTGTCCTTCGGTGAAGGCCTGGCGACTTCCGTTAATCTGGCAACTTCCGGTGGACCGTATTTTGAGTATACAATTGCTTTCATTTTCTATTTGATTTGTTGATTCTTGATCGTCTTGTCCCACACTTACCACTAACATGCCGGATCGCGGAGTGCGTCCTTTTTTATTCTCTCGTGAATGTAAATTGTCCACCGCCTTGTTTTAGGATCATTGTGTTGTCTGCCGGACTGAACTCCAACACAACTCCCGCCCGGTCAAACTTAAATTTATCTTTTTCGGTTGCTTCAAGTGGAAACGCTGATTGTCCTGTTGCTTGTGCGATTAACGTATTTCCGTCTTTTGTAATTGTAATTTTCAAAGCGATTTGCTTGGAAGCATAAACACCCAGATACCCATCCAATTCTTCCGGAGTCAAGTTGTAAGTTGCGAATACCGGAATTTCGTATGGCTTGTCGTAAACCGCACTTAAAACCGCAATAGAAATGTCGTTGTTATTGAAGTTTGTTCCGTTTGAAGTTAAAGCGTACGAAATCTTGTCGTCGGTAAAATGCGAGTAAACCGAACTGAACCCATCAATTCCGCCTGTGTGTCCGAAGCCAATACTTTCGTAGAAAGGAATTGGAAACAAACCAATTCCGTAACCGTCTTTTATGGTTTTCATTATCTCAAGACTTTCAGATTTCAAAAGTCTTCCGCCAAATAAAGCGTCTGCAAATTTTGTCAAGTCGCTTGGTGTAGAAATAATAGCGCCTGCACCCAGCGGAATGGTATAATCTGTTTCATTTTCCACTTTCCAGGTTCCTGCGAAACTGTATGATTTACATTCGTTGTTGTTAGGATTGATTTTGCCAAAAACATACGTGTTTGTCAAATTTATTGGCTTAACAATGTATTCTTGCAATAAGTCTGCATACGATTTTGCAAAAGTCGCTTCAAGAATGTAAGATAAGAGAACAAAATTTGAATTGCTGTATGCTGCTTTACTGTCTGGTTTGAAGTCGCTACCGCCTTTTGAAATGATTTCCACCATTTCTTTTTCTGTCTTTGGTTGTGTGTTCCAGGTCAAGTAATCTTTATCGTTTGTGAAATTGTGTATTCCGCTTCTATGACCTAGCAAATGCTTTACGGTAATTTCATCTGCGTTTATGATTGTTGGAAACCATTTGTCAATAGTTTGGTTCAGGCATACCTTTTTTTCTTCAACCGCTTTTAAAACCAAAACGGCTGTGAACGATTTAGAAATGGAGCCAATTCTGTATTTGGAATTTTCAGTTGCTTTGGTGTTGTTTTCAACGTCTGCGAGACCAACGGTTTTTGAATAAATTATTTCTCCGTTTTTTGAAACGGCGACGCTTCCCATAAACTTATTGTTTTGTTCAAGTGCGTTGAAATAGTTATCTAATTTAGTTTTGTCAAAACCGGTTTGAGCAATTCCTATTTGACCTAATGTCAGAACTAGAGCTGTTGTTAAGATTGTTTTTGTCATTTTTGTCTTGTTAATGTTGTCGTTTACGGGTCGCCTTAAAATAACGTTTAGTGTATGGATAGTAACTGATTAAGGATTTTATTTCTGTCAAGTTTCAAGCTCTGTCGTTAATCCTTCGTGTGCTAACTCTAACGTCTCTATTGCAACTTCATTTGCATCCGATTTTAAATCCGGACTTGAAATTTTAGTAGGCCAAGCATTTGTCAACCTCCAAGTCATAATAGGTTTTCCACCTTCATCCAACAACTGGATTGTTACTGTTTCTCTTTTAATGGTATTCATTTTAATGGCATCATACCAATTAAAGAAATTATTGTCTTTCACTAAAACGCCTTTCTTAAGAATAATGTTTCCTCCTTTAGTTAATCCAGGCATTTTAATCGTTGAGAATTGTTTGCCATCTCCATGTCTGTATTCCATGGGTTGTGTTTCTGTTCCTAATCCGGAAATTTCTTGAAACGATATTGTCTTGTCTTGTGAACCGAATTTAACTGTAAAGTAAAACTTTGGTAATGGCCATACATTATCTTGAGCTTCTTCTGTCATAATATTATAGATTTGATTTTTTTATTATCGTCGTTTTAAAATCATATCCTTCAATCTCGTATTTTTTTAAGTCATACTGTTTATTGTCAAGATATTTCTCAATAAACGGTAAATCCGGTGCATAGTGAAAGCTGCCACCGATTTTCAATGAGTTCAGAATATTCATATAAGTTTTGGCATATTCGATATAGTTGCCGTCTTCTCTCAAATTATGATGATTAAAATGATTGGAAAATCCCAGGTTACTGACTACGGTTCCCCATTTGTCTGTTCCGTAATCGTATTCCAGCCAATCTGAGGTTATTAAATTTGAGGTTGAAAACTTAAATCTGTCAATCCCATAAGCTTCAATTTTTTGATTTCTAAAATAATCTACCAGATATCCATTGATTCCGCAACCTATATCCAAAACCGGTTGTAATAAATGTTTAATATCAACCTGTAAAATTTTAAGTTGCAATTTAGGGGTATATTCAGAGCAAACAACTGGACTTATTTTCTCGTTGTCATCTTTATATAATTTTTCTGCGAAAGGATTATTTTCTTTAAGCCAGAATTTTAGCTTTTCGTAATGTTCTTTTGAAATGTTGTCAATTGAATATGCTCTTGTCTGAAGGGCTTCAAATAAATTAGAATATATTTGTCTTAAGTTGTTTTTAGCTTTTAAGTCAAACGAATAGTATTGATTTACTCTGCAAAACTCTTCGATGGCTTTGTCTTTTGCATAATCAATTAAATACTCTTTAGAATGAGGGGTTAGTTTGTCAATATTCGAAATAGCTTTTACTGTTTCATTGGCAAATTGAAATATCTCCAGATTATCAAGAAAAATGTTTTTACCTTGATTAAATCCTATTTGTTTATCAATATTTTCGGTAAATCTGTCTGTTAGCATTGGTTTTTTTGTATATGGCATAACGGTTCGGGGCTTTGTGTTCGGGTGGGATTGCGGGCTACGTACCTATCCGCCGACACAAAAGTTGATGCGGGGCAGGAGTGTTGATATAACAAATTAAACACCAATGTTTTATATGCGATGTTGCCAGCTGTATTTCTAATTCAAAATGATAGGTCATCTGTCTGTATTGTCAAAATTGTTCCGCCAATTTTTTACCCAAATAGGTCGCAATCGCCGAAGTTACTTCAACCACTAATTCAGCTTCTAAATATTCAGGAGCTTTACCTTCTCTTAAATGTCGACCTTGTTCTGAAGTAAAACCCCAAATCTTGGTTACTGCTTGGTCAAGTGGTGTTGGTATAACTCCTGGGTATTTTTTCATTAAGTCTCCAAGTGTTGATTTTGTATCACCAGTAATTTCTCTTGTCACACATTCCAAGCAAGCTAAAGAGTGCTGAATTGCACCAGTTATGTCTGGCGTTGGTCTTCTTGACAGATCATTAAGTGCTTCTCTTATTTCTGTCTTAGCTGTCTGCAGTTTGGCGGTTTCAAGAACCGAAACTACCGTCTTGACCGCAGTTTCAAATACTTTGTCTCCACGAGTTTCAATTTGTCCATTTACAATTTTCCAACCTATACCATTAGCTATAAAATATTCATTGATTTCGCGTATAAATATTTCTTTGTCTTTTGGATCAAGTTTTTGAATGATTACTTCAATTATGTCATAAACTATGTACCATTCACAATTTTCTAAATGTTGACCAACCTCCCAGTCAATATTTGGATATTCAGACCAATTATTTCTGTCAGGTGCAATTTTCAAAACTCTTGATGTTATTGCTCTTAAGTCAGATGGATTTTTATTAAGGTCGTAAAAAGCCATTTTTATAAAGCCACGAAGTCCTTCTGGTGCGTCCTCACGTACTGTAATTTCTTTCTCCTTAAGAGAGAAAAGTCCTTGTCGTTTTGAAAATGTTTCTTTGTTTATCATTGTTTGTGTCTGTCTTTAATATAGCTGGTAACGTTTAGCGCTTGGCGCAGTGACGGATTTCGGAGCACCAAACTGTCAATACACCACAAAGGTTGATGCGAGGTAGAATGTTCAATTAACCACTTCACCCGCCATTTAACCAAACGCTTGTTACCAGCTGGCGTTCTAATTCTCTGTATCAATAATTCATAAAGTTCGGCTTTCAATATTACTTTTTCTGTCTTACTGGTTTATTCAACTTTTATACCTCTCTTTATCTTAAAATAGCATCAGGTTCACTATTTATTTTATCTACTTGGACACTATGTCCAACTTCTTGTCCAACTCCAATGTTTAAAGCATCTTTATTATCTCTAACTTGGACATTATGTCCAACTTCTTGTCCAAGCTGTCTATCTCACTCATTAACAACATATTTATAATTAGGAGAATTAGCATCTTCTCCGTTATCTCGTATTAAACTAAGTTCTTTCATAGCAGCAAGATGTCTTTGGGCAGTTTTATAACCAATACCAAAATGAGCAGAATATTCTCTTGTGCTTGCTTCACCTACTGATTTTAGCCATTCGTAACCTTTCAATTGAGCATCTTTAAGTTTTGAAACGTTTGGTTTATCAGAAACCTTTTTGACAGCTTCAATACTTCTTGGAAATGTTAAAACCATATATGGAGCCTCATAAGAAACTAGAGGTAGTGGTAAATTATGCTTAGTAGGTAAGTCTTTAATAGTTTGAAAACCTAAACCTCTTTGCTCAACTAAGTCCAATTGGTCAAATACATACATTATCTTGGGATTACGACTTAGAGATGGAGCATTGAACCGCTTGATTTGTTCTAGTGTAATTGGTTTAACAGGTTCTCCTGGACTTTTAATGATTATTACATCATCGTTAATTTCAAAGTAAATAGGAGCACCTTCAATGTCGTAATCCCTGTGCACAATTGCGTTAATTATTGCTTCACGGATAACAACCAAAGGGTAATCATAAGTAACTTTACGTTCAGCAGATGAACGGTCAATTTGTTTGCCAATATGGTTTTCATACCATTGTTGAATTTTATCAGCTTGCGAAATAAGTGGTCCCTCAATAGTGTCGATATCTTCTCCTCTGCCTTTGGTTTTGAAAGTGGCTCTTATCAAGGCATTTTGATAGATTAGCTGTGGACGCTCTCCAAACAAAAGCAATCCCAAGCCTGTAGGTGTAAACTTTTCGTCTTTGGATTCCAATATGCCCAATTGTGTGAGAATTCTATAAAACTTAGGTGTATTCCACTCTACATTTAGTTTCGCTTTTTTGATGAAAGAATTTAAATGAGTTCTCGACAAATCGTCTAATTCGGCTTTTGGTTCAGTTCGCTCCTTTTCAGATAATACAATTGGTAATTCTTCATCATTTGCTATTTTAGCTCTTTCTTCTGCTTCCTTGATAAATTGTTTGTTAGCCTCTCGAATTTGTTTTTGAAGGTCAACATCAAACATTTCTACTTCCACACCATTATCCAAAAGATATTTAATGCCTTTTCGGTCAACAGTTGGGTCTGGGTCCTCTATGCCAATCCAAACTTTCTTTATACGAGCATTTACAATCCGCTCAGCACAGCCCAATTTAGGATGTTTTCTTGCTCCTGGGGCACAAGGTTCTAGTGTCGCAAATAAAATAGAATTATCTAAATGATTACTGCGGTTTTTTCTTTCGAGCAAAGTGAATTCTGCGTGATCACCGTGTCGAAGTTCTCCTCTAAATGCTGTTTCTTCTGTGCCATCAGGCTTAATTAAAACAGCACCTACCTTAGGGCTAACTTTATCTTGTCTAGGCTCTTGAATAGACTTATTCATTATCTGAATAGACATTTCCATATACTTCCTTGCGTTGAATGTTTTATCTTCTTTCTTTTTTGCCATTTTTTATTTCTAATTCAATTCTAAGTCAGAATTATGGTTGGTAAAATTAAAATAAATATTTGTTTTAGAACTTAGGATTCAAGGGTTTGTATGCTCTTTTATTATACCACTGTCGAAATACGCTTGCTGGTAACGGACGGAACTATATGCAGTTGTTGCGGGCTACACGGCTTGCTGTCAGCATGGAAAGGGCAGTTGACATATAGTTTTTGTTAGCGGTTCGCCCTTTATTTTCGTCAAAATGGTAATTCATCATTTGTGTCAATTATTGGCTCAGGTTTTGGAAATTTTGTCTTGTAATATGAATTAAGAAATAGTCCAACTGTCGCTACTGAATTTATAATAAAGTAGGTATAAATTGTGTCGGATATTAAATAGTCATCATCAGTCTTTCCGTGAAAATCTGTTTTCTCACTTCTCAATTTCTCAATGGCTTGATTAATTGCTAAAAGTGAACTGCCTATTGTTTTAATTTCTATTGGATGTTCTTTGTTGGTTATATTGAACTCCTTTAGGATTATTGAGGTCAGTTTGTATAGTGTTTCTCCTCCACTTATTTTGCAACTTATTCTTTCATCTTTAAGGATTTCTTTTATTATGCTTTCAAGAGCTGAATTAGCTAATCCGACAGCAGTACTTGGGTCGTTTTCAATTTGTTTATATGCTTTTGTAAAAGTGTCGTAAGCCGTTTTGGAGTCAGATTTTAATTCGTTTTTAAATGTGGGAATAGAAGGAATAAAGTCTGGCGTGTCAACACCCAAGTCAATAGCAATTTTGAGGATGTCTGAACCGCTCATACTATGTAGTGTCAAGGTTAAATCAATGTCTTTGTTTGATTTCTCGACTATTTTAAAATTCTCCCAAAAGTCATTATTAAAACCATACGGCTCATAATTGTTTTGGTACCATTTCTCTATATACAAACGGACTTGTTTGTACGATTTATACTCATCCCAAATTGCCTTCTCAACTGAGGCAATAAGTTGCATTTGATATTTGGGTGAAATTAAGTCGTCCATTATTTTATCAATTTTATTAAATATTGTCTTTTCGTGTCTGCACCGCTCTCCAAGGGTTACTACTAACAAAGTGTGCCGTAAGGGAATGCGGGTTATTTCCTATCAAGTTACACGAAAAGTCTATGTGAAATTATGACCTTCGCATACTTCTGAAATCCTTATGACATTTATACTTTGTTAGCGTTTCGTGCTTTGTTATTCATAGCAATTATTAAATGCCGCCCATATTAGTTTTCCCTTTCGTATAAAATAATGACTTTTACATCCGTCTAATCTATTTATTGAAGGAGAAATTGTTGCTCTACCTAATTTGTCCTGCTTTATTGTCCATGATGGAAAAGAATCTTTATTTAAAGATAGCATTATCAAATCCCCACAACCGCATGGGCATTTCATATAACCCCACTTTGAATAGTTTTTGTTACCAACCACATATACAATATTTTCCTTAAGAGAATCTGGATTGGGATTATCAGGAATAATTTCAATTTTATATTGAAATTGCTTATATAACCATAGCATATCTCTAATTTTATCTTTTAAAAAACTAAGTTTTTTCATTTATATAACCATATCTAAAAATGGTTCCATATCACCTCTGCCCCAGTAATTACTTTTGCCACAAATGCGACATTCATTTTCAGAGACATTCTCAGGAAATATTTCAATACCATGATGAAAGAAGAATATTTTGTGCTGAGAATTCAAAGCTTGAGGATTGAATCCTTGAATTCTATTTAAAAACTCATTAACAGCCATAGTTGCAATTTGAGTTGTAAACGTTACTACGGCTGGAGACGGATTACCTTCTCCAATTACATAGGCTTCATCCTTTAACTTTATAAAATTTTCAGGTTCATTTCTTCTCAAATTCTCAGAATATGCGATATCAATATTAATATTTCCTTTGGTAACAAGACAATCACTTCCTGGAAACAGATATGAAATACGTCCTTGTAAATTTTCTAATTCAAGAGAGTGTTTCTTTACAGAAATCACTAATCCCATATCAAAAACTGGAGTTAAATAAAAATATGCAAACCGATTAAGCATGATTCTGCCAGCATGGTCATCTGTACATCCAAATATAATATCGCTAGTTTTTAATTGCTCAATACATTTTTGATTTGAGACCCATTCTTTAACTACATTCACCTTAGTGCCAAGGCCAATATTATAAATGTATTTTTGAAGTACATCTACTTTGAATTTGCCGACATCTAAGATTGTTGCACCATGTAAGCGATTTAAGTTAGATTCTTCAATTGTGTCTTTATCTATTATACACAATTCTCCAACACCTAATCTTGTTAATAGAAGAGCAGTTGCTGAACCAGTTGCCCCTGCTCCAATTATCGATATTTTTAAATTTGACAAATCCTGAATTAATGAACGTCCAAAAGCCAATTGCTGTCTATTAAAAATCTCTGGAGACTCATATTCATCTGTTTGATTAGGATAATTTAATTTAATTCTGTCTCCAATTATTCTAATCATTGAAATTGGTTCTGTCGATAAATCATGCTTCCATACTCGACCAACAAAATTACCTTCAGTTAAGAGAATTAGACTAGCGTGAGAATTGGCGCCTACATTTCTATTAAATGCTAACTTAAAAAGATGATACTCAACATCATCATCAATTTCTGAAAATCTATTTACTCCATCAGGATGATTATGAATCAAAATGATTGCAAGATTTTTAACTTCTGCTTTTTTTAAAACATCAATAAAATATTTATTATGCCAACTTACTTGATTGTATTCAGAAGTAATAAGTTTATCTTCTGGAATAAAATGAACTTCTTTACTTAAAAACCTTTCCTCAACATCTTTAATTATTGAACGACCGCAAATAACAAAAGCTACTCGTTCTTTCTTATCAGGTCGAATAAGATTTTCTTTAAGCGTTTCAAAATGTTTACTTTGTATAGTAATGGAATACTTCATGTTGCATTTTCTAAAGCTGTTTGCACTTTCTTTAAATATGTATGAATTCCATCAATACCACACCTCCATTCATTAGCAGGGTAATGTCTTGACCATCTTTGCCATATTTTACCCTCAAAATTAATATTTGCTTGTGTTTGTTTTGCAAGACTATTTGAAGGGACTAATAGTAAAGCAGGATTGAAATACCACATGTCGGGTCGAACTTCAGGATATCCATTTGGCAATATTATCAACAAATTTGATTTCTCGAAGTTATACTTTCCTACGGGTAGAATCCAATTCCTAATTATCAATCCATTTCGATTAGCATCAGTTTTTTCTTCAAAAACATACTCCTTTTCAAGCAAATATTCTCTGTCAAATTCAGGTAGAAACATTAGCCTTCAGTTGTTGTCTTTGCTCCAGTAAAAAAATGGTCTCTTCCAGGTTGTGATAAATCAACTTGTTCATTATCTGCAATCTCTTTGTCTGGATTAGGTCCATTTACTTTAAGCCAAACACCATAATTTGCTGGAGCACCAATCAACGATTTGATTTGCAAACCAGTAATAAATTGTTCCTCAACTTCAAAAGGTTTTTGGTCAACCAAAATTTTGAATTTTTCTTCTTTCTTTGTCATGATTCTTAATTTTAAAAGTTAATGTATTTGATAATTTCAATTCTCAGTTGTCATTCAGCATGAATGCTAACGGTTACATGTATGAAACGTTGGGGATTGCGGGCTTCGTTCCTGTCTGCCGTTAACAACAAACACCGATGCGGTGGTAGAACACTTTGAATAACCACCTAAACCCAAATGTTTTATACATGATGTTGGCGAGTTGTTATTCTTTCTTTTGCTTTATTTAATTCGTTTATTATTGTTCTTACATACTCTTTTACCTTATTCGGATAATCATCTTCTTCCAAATCAGATTCAATAAAATCTACCGAACTGTCAAGTTGTTCGTAAAATTTGCTAATTGTGATTTTATTTTTCATTAAATCGAAATTCATTTCTGTCAACTGGTCTATCTCAGATTCTATTGTGAATAATATTCCTAAGTCATCATCTTCGTAAGATTCAATCTCAAAACCGTCTAAAGCTGTTTCTATCTTTTCCAGTTGGGTTTGAAAATTATTTGCAAAAATTCTTTTCTCGTCATGACTAAATTCTGTAATACTATCCAGAAACTCTTGTTTCTTTTTGCTTGCTTGAATTAACAGTTCTTTCTGTTCTTTTGATAATCCATTAAAAGCCTTTGCTACAGTCTCTGTAAGATTTATCTCGATTGTTAAGGATTGATTTTTTGGGTGTGCTTGTTTTATATGTTTTTCAATCGGCTCAGATTTTGGAATTCCAAGATTCAATTCTTTGTCTTCGTCATTGCACATTTTTATGAAATCCTTCTCCGTTAATATCTTTATTTGATTCCCTTTTTCAATTAATTCTTCTGCTTTTCTATGCTTCGAACTTTTCTCATAGCCAGCTAGTTTTGTTGAATCTTGAGTTCCTACAACTAATATTGTTGTTTTTTGAGTAACTGAATCTAAAACATTACACCCAATTTTTGCAGCAATTACTGCAGCTTCTTTTCTTGGTAGTGATAATGCACCTGTAAATACCAAATTTTCACCGAAAAGAGAACCTTCAGGATTTCCGTCCTGTTTGATGGATGCTAAATAGTCAGATTTGGAAGCCTTTTGATTTATTGGTGTTCCAATTCTTTGGAACCAATCTTCAATAGACATTTCTTTAATTATGCACGCATTTGCAACTATTAAACCTGCTGCAATGGCATCTTGGAGTGCATCGTGGTGGGCGAATTTAATTTCTAAAAAGTCGGCAATGTTTTTTAGCCCGTAACCTTTATATGCAAATTGCTCCCAGGTTCGTCTTGTTACTTTAGCAGAATCCAACCATTTTGTTTTAATTGGCGACAGTTGATATTCTTCACACACTCTGCTTAATGCGACTCTGTCGAATGGCATGTGATGAACAGTTATTTTTTCTTCAAGTCGGTTTTTAATTTCTTCGTAGATTTTATCAAAGGTCGGAGAGTTTTTTACATCAGACTCGCTTATACTGTGAATAGAAATATTAAACGGGTCAAAATATGATTCCGGATTTATCAATGTGCTCCATTTTTCAATGACTTTCCCATTTTCAAATTCTGCAATTCCTATTTGACAGATACTAGAATAATCTGCATTTGCGGTTTCAACATCTAATGCTAAATATTTCATGTAGTTTGGTTTTTATAATGCTCGCTAATGTGTTGTTTACGAAAGTTTGTTGAATTCGAATAAATATTGGTGGAAACAGGTGTTTAGCATAAGTATCAGTATTTTGAATCGCAAATATAACGATTATTTGGATAAAAAAAAGGTATTGTTAAAAAGTTATGAGTCTTTTCGATAGTGGCAATGGTGGAAAGAAATTCAGCCTCGGAAGCATATTTCTTTCCCTTTCGCAAAAGAAGTCACCTTGTCCATTTTAAAGAGGAAACAGGATATTTTTACTTCCTGTCCTCTAACAATTTCTCCAGAAGAGCACTCTTTTCTTTCTCCAGTTCGAGCATCCGTTCGTAGAGGGCAGTTTTCTCTTTGTTCAGTTCCAAAATCTGTTCGAGCGGATTGTATATGTTACCAAAATTTTCGCTGCCAGACGTTATATTGCCTATACTTCCATTTTCAAATGTATTGTTTTCAACGATGAAAGTTACCGGATCTTCCTCCAATTCCTTGATCAGTTCGGGAGCCACGTTCAGGGCTTTGGCAAAACGTTCGATTACATCGTCGTTGAGGACCTTCCTCTGTTCGTAGGTGGAAATCAGTGCCTGGCTAAGTCCCATCTCCGCGGCGAGAGCTTCCTGCTTGATGCCCAGTGTATGGCGGAATCGCTTGATAGCGTGCCCGTGATGGGTGTTTTTTAATTTTTGTTCTTTGGTTTCCATATATCTGTCTGGATATTATTTTATTACCGCAAATATAGACAAAAAAGCGGAGGTGCTGATAACTATCAATGCAAAAATAATAATTAACAATGAAGTTCTTGGTATATGTTTGGTTAAATTTCGTTTTCTTTGACCCATGAATCAATAATTGTTAAATTTTAAAAAACTAAAAGCCATGGATCCATAACAGAATTTAAAATGAATTATTATCTTTGTGCCGTAAAACCACGGTACGAAATAATATAGCGCTTTTTTTGGCCTTTTAGTCGAATCCGCAAAATTCAAATCAGGAGGCCGAAGAATGGAAGCGCCCTTAGAAATAAGGGCGTGGACATTGTTCAATTCTCCTGAGAAGGCCCTTGCGGAGCCTGACTAAAGGGATAACGACAATCGTCCGCGCCTCTTTTTTATATCCCCGCGCATACTACGATTGCCCGTTACCGCACCGGGTTTCAGTTATCTGCAAACTTTCTTCTCTTTCAGCCGGCTTTGCCCGGAAATACCCGTTTAATTTAAATCGTAAACAAGACAATGAAAATCATTGAATTACCCCGTCAGAGGAAGGTAGGGTAAAAGAGGCGGCCGTCATGATGGTGTTTTACTGAGTTTTATTCAATCCTCAAATGTTAAGTAACAAATTCTTCGTTAAAAAGTAACCGCTTCTTAACATGTATCATTTTTCTTTGCGTCTCGATTGGAAATTTTAATTTGATTAACAAAAAAATTATGGTTAGAAGTAAATTGTCAAGTGTGTTTATAAGCTTGATTGTGTTATTTTGGGCTCTTTCAACAGGAGCCGTAGCACAAAACAGTGCCCTGAGGGGAACTGTGAAAGACATGGCCGGTATCCCTCTCATAGGGGTGAACGTGATTGAAAAAGGAACCACAAACGGAACGGTGACGGATGAGAGCGGGAACTTCTCGATCAACGTACCCGCAAACGCGACGATAGTTTTTACGTACATCGGTTTTTCAGCGCAGGAAGTTGTCCGGGATGGTACTTCTACAATGAATGTGGTTATGCACGAAGATGCGGAGCTATTGGATGAGGTTGTAGTGATCGGATACGGTACCGTGAGAAAAAGTGATTTGACGGGAGCTGTTTCGTCCATCAAAGGCAAAGAATTAACGACATACACCGTGCCCGATCCCATGATGGCATTGCAAGGGAAAGTGCCTGGCGTCTCCATATCCCAGAATACAGGAGATCCATCCGGAGATTATTCGATTCGTATCCGGGGTATCAATTCCATAAAAGGAGACAACTCGCCTTTGTTTATCATTGATGGCATTCCTGCCAGCACGTCATCCATCAATACGTATGATATAGAATCTATTGAAGTATTGAAAGACGCCTCGGCGAGCGCTATTTACGGATCAAGGGGGGCAAACGGAGTGGTTTTAATAACCACTAAAAAAGGAACAGATGAGAATCCCACGGTTTCTTATAATTTTGAATACGGGCAGCAATCGCAAATTAAGAAACTGGATCTGATGAACCTACAGGAATGGGCAAGGTTCTATAATGAATATCTGATAAATGCCAACATCCTTACGGAAAAACCGTTTTCTGACCAGGATATCGCCGCTATGGGAGAAGGCACCGACTGGCAAAGCCTGATGTTTAAAAATGCACCGTCGACACAGCATAATCTTGGAATATCGGGTGGTACAAACAAGTTGCAATACTTTGTAAGTGCTACCGCATTATCCAGAGACGGGTTGATTAAGAATAGCTCATATAGCAGATACAACCTCAGGTCAAATCTGAATATCCTTATAAGCCCTGTGGTTGAAACCAACGTACAACTGGGTTATTCCTCAATAGAGGGATTCAATCAATCCAATAGCGGAGGGCATGGCGGAAGCAGCATGATCGGAGCTGTTTATTCCGCGTCACCTTTATTCACTCCGTACGATGAAAACGGGAATTATAAAGACCTGAGATCCTGGTTTTCCTGGTCTTCACACGAAGTGAAGAACCCTATAAACATGGCGTACGAATCGACTTACAAGAATTCGACCAACTTGTCCAACTTGAATGCTTCGGTAACCTTTAAACCTTTTTCGGGATTTTCCCTGAAAGGAATTCTGGGGCTGGAAAGTTCCGACAGGAGATACGACGGGTATACCACTTCAAAATATATTTATCAAAATAACTCCGCCTCGGTAAATCACTATCGATATTCGAACCTCACCAATGAATTTATCGGCAATTATAATTTCAATGTGCTGGATGATAATTCGTTCAATGTGATGGGCGCATACACTTACCAACAGTACATCAGGCGGAACATTAACGCTTCAGGAAACAGTTTCATGTCAGATGTAACCTGGACAAACGACCTGGGGTCAGCCGGAACGATAAACACGCCCTCCACAGGTTACCAGCAATGGGTCATGAAATCTCTTTTGGGTAGGATCAATTACTCTTACAAGGGACGATATTTGTTGACGGCAAGCATCAGGGCAGACGGATCGAGCCGTTATTCGGAGAACAACAAATGGGGATATTTTCCGTCATTTGCTTTGGCATGGCGGGTTTCTGACGAGAGTTTCATGAAAAGTTTCGAAAACCTGTCGGATATGAAAATCCGCTTTGGATATGGAAAAACAGGCTCTACTGCCATTGCACCATACTCCACACAAAATTTGCTTTCATCGGGAAAGACGGCGACGGGTAACGGGAACTACACATTTTACGCGCCGGGCGGTGAATTTCCGGAAGATCTGAAATGGGAAACGACTTCCCAATGGGATATGGGGCTTGATCTGGGGTTTTTTAATAACAGATTTCGTATGACATTGGATTATTATTCGAAATTGACCACCAACCTCCTTAATACCGTGTTTCTGCCACCGTCGTCAGGATACAACTCAACCGTACAGAATATCGGCAGCATGTCAAATAAAGGGTTTGAGTTATTGTTGGAGGGAGACCTTGTTCAAACCAAAGATTTCGGATTTACCGCACAGTTCAATTTAAGTCACAATAAAAACAGGGTTGAAAAACTTTCCGATGGCCTTGATATCTTCGGCACAACCTACAATAGTTTCGGTTCCGGTTCAATCACCATTATACGGGAAGGATTGCCGATAGGATCATTTTATGTTTATAAGGATGCCGGATTTAACGAAAAAGGGTCGCTCACTTATCATGATTTTAACGAGGACGACAAACTCACGGATACAGAGGACCGCTATGTGGCGGGGTCTCCCCATCCCGACTTCATATATGGCCTTAATTGCGGATTCAGGTATAAACAAATGGAGTTGAGCTTTTTCCTGCAGGGGAGTCAGGGAAATGATGTTTTTAACCTTAGCGAGATGAGGAATTATAGTTACAGCCAGGGTATGAACATTGAAAGGGATGTTTATTATCACAGTTGGCGTGAGGGACAAGATAATTCCAACGCTCGTTATCCAAGAATAGAGTTGGTGGGACCGTTGAAATATTCCGACAGGTTTATTGAAGACGGGTCGTTCCTGAGATTGAAAAATATTCTTTTGGGTTACAACGTCCCGCCGATGACACTCAAGGATAAACGACTGTTTCAGGCGATAAGATTCTATGTCAGCTTGCAAAACTACCTGACACTTACAAAATATTCAGGATTGGATCCCGAGGTGAATTCAAAAGGAGGAGATATAAATTCGGGAATTGATCACTTCACTTATCCCAACAACAAAACCATCTCTTTTGGTGCCAATATCACATTTTAAAATCAGATTATGAAAAAAATAGTACTTTTATCCATCTTTGCATTATCGTTGCTGTGCTTATCTTCATGCTATGAGTCTCTTGACGAGGCGGATTATACTTATGCACTGGCAACATCCAATTTTTACAATACGACCAACGAGGCGAATGCCGCCGTTATGGCTCCCTTGAATATGATGCGTGGAGCTTATGACGCAAACTGGTTTGCCACACTTGAAATCAATACGGAATATTGTTATTCGAAAGGTGTCTACACGGGCTATTCCCCAAGGTATGAAGGATTGGTAAACGCTACCCATATAACAAGAATTGGCTCCAACTGGACGAACATCTACAAGGCAATTTTATATTGCAATATTGCTATTGACAGGCTTCCAGACGCCAATGCCATGACAGGACAGGAAATCAATGCCTTTATCGGTGAATTAAGGTTCTTGAGGGCGTTCAATTATTTTAATCTGGTCCGCCATTGGGGCGCGGTGCCTTTGCGAACGGAAGAGAATATGGAGATCTGGGACCTGAAAAAGAGTTCCGTGGAAGATATCTATGAATTCATTATTGATGATTTGTTGTTTGCGGTCAACAACTGTCCCTCAACCTCACGGATGATCGGAACCCCAAACCTGTATGCGGCAAAAGCGTTGCTTTCAGAAGTGTATATGTATACCAAGGATTACGCCAAATCGAAACAACTTGCCGAAGAGATTATCAACAGCGGCATATATGCTTTAGTAACAGTGGCCCAGCCAAGAGATTTCGATAAGGTTTTCGGTTATGATCTGACAACTTCAACCGAAGAAGTCTTTTACATTAAAACCTCCAGGACGGATGGCAAAACGTGGAGTTATTTATCCTATACTTCACACCCCAAGTTTGAAATTGAGCCTGGTAAACTAATGTTAAACGGAAACGGATATTTTACCCATTATACCGATTTAAGAAACAAGGTCATAGAAAATTGGGATGAGAATGATTTTCGGCATGATTTAAATGTCAGATTTTATATTTTTGGAGAAGACGCTTACGGTAGTTATACCTGCTTATTGACTAAATATTGGGATCCTCTGGCACAAGGAGGCGGGGCGAATGTTTCAATACCGTTAATCAGATATTCTGATGTATTGATAACATACGCCGAAGCCACTGCGCGGGTGAATAATAATCCTACCCAGGAATCGATAGAGTATTTGAATAAATTAAGGCGACGCGCTTATGGATTAAATCCAGACTCTCCGGATGAATCCGTTGATTATAAGTTATCCGATTATAATGATATGGATAAATTTATCGATTTGTTAATAAAAGAGGAGACGTATGAACGGATGAACGAGGCTAAGCACTGGGATTTTATCGTTCGTTTGGGCAAAGCCCAGGAATTGGTGGGTAAATATCAGAAAGTCAACGGTGACTATACGACAATAAGTGAAAAGCATTATTTGTGGAAAATCCCCGATGCGGAATTTAACTACAACAAGGCTCTTGATCAGAAAGTTGATCAAAATCCCGGATATATAACAGAATAATAATATTATTACCATTACATATGAAAAAAATATCGTTTTTAATTACAGTCGTTTTTTTAACTCACTTCAGTATTGTCTGTTCCCAGCACAACTTCAAAATTGTTTCTTACAACATTCTTGAAGGCCTGCAGCAAGATAGTCTGAACAAAGTCAGGTTTGAGGAATGGGTTACTTCCGTTGACCCCGATGTGGTGGCTTTTCAGGAGATGAACAAATTTACGCAAAAAAGCCTGGAGGAATTTTCCCATAGTTACGGACATCCGTATGCTGTCCTATCCAAACTGGAAGGATATCCGGTAGCCTTGTCGTCAAAATTTCCCATCGTGAATGTTCAAAAGGTGGTGGATAATATGTGGCATGCGTATATTTACGCGAACGTAAATAAATTGCATATTTTTGTCATACACTTTTCTCCTTTTAATTACAAGAAAAGACTGGAAGAGGTAAGGACAGTTTTGTCGCATGCCGCTACCTTACCCCAAAATGAGCCCATTCTTATTATGGGGGACTTTAATTCATTGGACAGAAGTGATGAGTCACACTATGGTGCACAAATGGTGGAAGGCATGAGAAAGCGGGAAAAGGAGCAGTCGCACATTAGAAATCTCAATAACGGCGATATTGATTACTCGGTTATGGACCAGCTCTCCAAAGCCGGATTCAGGGATACCCACTGGCTGACTAATACGACATTCAAACATAGTATTCCGACTAAAAAATCAGGATCCGGAAATTTCAAGAGAATTGATTTCATGTGGGTAAATCAAGCGATGGCCGAAAAAGTGGTGAAATCAGATATCATTCATGATAAATACACAGATGTCATGTCGGACCACTATCCTGTTTATGTTGAATTTAAGCTGAAATGATTTTGGTTTCGGTAATTAAAGCCCAAAGAGGCCGGTTTCGGATTACCTTGAGCCGGCCTCTTTTGATGTGATTTTGTTTATTTGTTCTTTTTTTTGGAGAAAAAATGAGATGGGGGTATTAAATTATAGGGATATTGACTCAATTCGCCCCGATTTCTACCGAAGAGCTTACGTTAAATAAAATGTTGAAACAAAATCCCGGATGGGATAACTTAAACTAAAAGAACGATGACAAAATGTAAATGTGTTTATTAGATCGCTCTTGTTTTCTTCCTTTTCGTTACCGTTTCGTGCAGCGAATCAAACTCGAAGCGTCCGCGGGAAATAATCGTCGGGGGAGACAATGTGGTGATGATCCTGGATTTCGCCAACTCGGCCGACAGCGTAAAGAAAGTCAATTGGTACCTGAAGACCTCCGAAGTCACGAACATGCCCGATACAATGATCCGGCACATGAGGACCGTGGATGATCACAAATCGGTAGATAACCATACCAAGATCCTGATCTGTTCCTCGAGCGGAGGAACCCTTCTGGTGGACCGTGCGACCCGGAAATGCCTCTTTTACGCCATCACACCCAATGCGCACTCCGTAGAATACCTTCCCGGTAACCGTATAGCGGTTGCATTGTCTACCGCCGACAAGGGGAACCGGCTGGAAATTTACGATGCGGGCCGTTCAAATACCGTGTTGTTCAGCGATTCGTTGTATTCCGGCCACGGCGTTACCTGGATGGCGGGAAGGAACCTGCTCTATGCGTTGGGCTACGATGAACTGAGGGCGTATTCGCTGGTTGACTGGGACACTCCCAATCCGGGTTTACAACTGGAGGAGAAGTGGACACTGCCGGAAACGGGCGGGCATGACCTGTATGCCTCTTCGGAAAATCAGCTGCTGATAACCACGTCGAAAAAAGTATGGAAGTTCGATTTAAACAGCAATGCGTTTGAGCCTTTTGCTCCCCTTGCGAACGAGCCCGATGTCAAGTCGGTCTATTACGACGAAAAAGCGGATCATCTCATCTATACCCAGGGTGAAATAAGCTGGTGGACCCACAACATATACTCCATAAATCCAACCAAAAAAATAACGATCCCCGAAATTGATGTGTATAAAGTGAGGGTCATCAAATAATTCGGATAATTGTTGTTATTTGCTTTTCAGTCGAAGTATTTCCTTCGATTTGTAACGACGAATAGATTGTTTTTATCCTATTCTGTTTTCTTAATTGAGTATTTTGCTTGTCTAAATATTTAGCATTCACTTCTCCTTTTTTTTCGTCTCATTTAATTCTTAGCCCGTTATTTACAGGCTTATCTATCGTCAATAATGTTACTTCGTTTTCGTTTACCGCACCCAAAATAAGACATTCGCTTTGTATGGTAGCGATTTGTTCTGTCGTAAAATTTACAACTGCAGTGTTATATATGATGTTGTGATTTGTACTTTTTTATCCAATATGTTAAACTCAAACCTGCTAAAACTATCGAAATTCCTAACATCTCAATTGAACCCAAATATAAATTAAATCTTTCGGGTTCAGTTACTCTCAAGTTGCTATTCAAATCAATGTGCTTACTACCAAACATTACCATCATCCACCCAAAATGGAGCGCCCAAGAGTATCCGATATGACCAGTTTGTAGAATTAAGCTATTCCTCACAAATCCAACAAGAAAAAGCGTTATTAATGTTGAAACACTCAAAATTCCTTTGTCATTAAAAATCCATTTGTAAAATACGAAATGTATCAATGAAAAGATAACGGCTAATCCTATGGATGCAAAAATTGGTCTAACTTTTCTTTTATTGACTAATGCAAAAAGTAAAATAGAACCTATGACAATCTCTTCATTTATAATGTAAAATATATCGTGATAATAACCCCGCCAACTCGTATAGCTAATCACAACATTTTGTTTAGCTGCGATATGTTTCATAATCAACAATGCACATATTGTAACAATCACAGCAAGAATTATTGATGTAGCAAATGTTTTAAAATTTACTTGTAACCCTACATGTCTAAGAAAATCTTTTTTCCAAATCAAATAGCTAAAAAAAAGAATCAATATTGTCCCAAACGATGAATTCCACCAACCGCCGAAGAAGTTATATGAAAAAAACCCATACGATAATCCCAATAGTGAAAACAAAATCGTCTTTCTTAATCTAGGTGTCATCTTGGTAGAATGTCTTTTTTAGTATAACCCACAACGGTTTGGAGCTTTGTATTCGAGCGTGTTGGCGAGACGAACGCTTATAGGGATGACGAAACCTCACAACTGCATGTTAGCCCGCCTGACGCCAAAACCCGTGTTGTGCGTATGTGCATTATTTTTTCTTGTTTAATTTCAAATCAATGTTCAAGGAATCAGCAATGTTCGTCATGAAATTTTTAATCAGTTTGCTTTTCTCCCGAGTTTCAATATCCGTTGATAATCCACAAGCAAATCTGTTTACTTCCAGTAATTTGTCAATAGGTAATAATGTGCAACCAATGCAATAAAAATTTTTTGAACGACCATCATCGAAATTTATCAATAAGTCATCCAATATGCCAGTCCGTGTTTTTTGATTTTCAATGAACTGCTTAATTCCATTACTTTTAATATAGTCAAGATTTACAAAGACTTTTCTATGAGTAACAAATGAATCTAATCCTTCTTTTTCTTTATTGAATCTTTTACAAGGATAATCTTTGCAATCGGAACAAACCTCTAATCCATTTTTAATCGTGCAACAAGTCATAAATCCACATGAAGGATGTTTATCATTAAAATTCAATCCTCCACAACCAGGACATGCAGAATCTCCTTTTGTATGGAATCTAGGACACAGTCCACAATCTATTCCACAACAACCAATCGTCTCATATTTTTTCAATTTGTCTTTCATCGCCTTATTGATTCTGATTTTCTTGCATTACGCCACAACGGTTACGTGTGTGAAACGACGGGAACGTTTAAGCATATGGCTTGTGGCGGTTTTAAAAGCGTTTATCTTTCAGCATAACACAAAAGTAGATATGTCTCGAAAACTTTGATTTTATCACTTAACCCGCCATAAGGCTATATGCAATGTTAGCGGTTCGTTGTTTTCTTATTTCAGTTTTTTCATTGTGTTGCTTGCAAGTAACGATTTCATTTGTGTAATAGCGACCTTGTTGAGTTGTAGAAGTCTTTCGCTTATATTTCCTGTTTTGTCGGGATTGCTGTCTCGCCACTCTTTTGCGGTAATTCCGAAAAGGGCAACATTCAGCAAATCGGCTTCGTTGGCATAAACAAAACTTGCTTGCTGTTTGGTAATTTCTTGCGGAATAAGGTTCTCTTTGATTGCATCCGTGTGAATTTGGTAGTTTACTTTGGCAAGGGTGCGTTGCAGGTTCCACTCTAATTTCAGTCGGTCGTTTTCTTCATCTTTAAGTCGCTGGAACTCATTAACCAAGTAGATTTGAAATTCGGGGCTTAACCACATTGCAAAGTGAAATGCAATATCTTTATGTGCATACGTTCCGCCGTATCTTCCTGCTTTTACGAGCATTCCTACGGCTTTCGTCCTGTCAATCCATTGACCAACTGACATTATAAATCTGTTCGTACCTGCTTCTTGTCCAATTACCCCGAATTCGGGGTAATTAAAATCGGGATTATTTACTCTCTCCCAAACGCCGAGATATTCTATCGTGTTTTTGTTGGTTATCCATTTGCCTATCAGTCCGCTACCTTCCCGAAAAGTAATGGTCATATCCGTAAGGCTGATATAATCGGTATTCTGCTGACTGATAACCGTTATTTCGGATTCTTTTACTTGTAATATTCTTCCTTTTGCCATAAAAACTCTCAGAATAAATAAAGCACAAACTTACTAAAAACAAGGCAAATAGCGGTGGTTTGTATTGATTACTTTAGTTCTTTCTTGTGATCCTTTATCTTTTTCATTGCCCAGTCGTAATGACTTGAAGTTGCTGAAACGCAGTAACTACCCAAACTGGTAGTACCAGTCCAATCAAAAAACTTACTTGTAAAAAGTTGCTCGTTGGTAAACGTGTCAATCAAGCGCATTACTTCAACGTGACTTTTTTGTAAAATAGCAATTGCTCTCAAATGATCTAATCCATGAAGTCTGTCAGATTTATTGTTAAAAATCTTTCTCAGTCAGTATTTGTCATTGCAGTTTGTTGTTCTTGGCTTGACCATAACGGACGGCAGTAAGAAAAGTTGCCGATTGCGGGCGATTTCCTGTCAGTTTACACCAGCTTTTTTACGAGGCACAAACGCCCGAAAACCGCTGAAACCCGTATGTATTATACCATGTGTTGGCGGTTAGCCCTTTTGTCCTGTCTGATTTTTTCAATCTCTGGTTGTCAAGGTTGTATTAAACCAAATGTAAAATTGTCGATAAAAAAGCCTGTCTTACTTGAAATTAGTAATCAAAAAGTTGTCTGTCAAGTTATGCAGATCGTTTTTTTCGTTGTATTAAAATGTAAACAATTGGTAAAATACCTATCGTATTAAATACTATAATACAAATAAACCAAATCAGATGATTGTTGCGTGCAGATTTCCACATTGCGATTATTTTCCAAACAATATCCCAAAGAATAAGAACAATGAAAACTGGTAAAAACCAAGTAGGATAATCTTGAAAGCATTGAAATGTTTCCATAGTGTTTCATTTTAATTGTTATTTGACCTTAAAAGTTTTTTGTCGTGCGAAATGTCCATCGTTAAAATGTAAAGTTAGAAAATCTGTCATTAAACAACTCAATTTGCGCAGCCTTTTTAGGGTTACCGCCAACGTTTTCGGGCTTTGCGTTCAGACGGGTTTCGGAGCACAAAACTGTCAACCTGAACTGAACTTGAATAGAAGCACAAAGTTCCGCGTTTGCACGTCACCCCGCCTGACGCAAAACCCGTGTAATGGGCAGTTTTTATTTTAGTTCTTCTAAGATAATTTTCTTTTGTTGCAATGTGTTCTTCATGGCCTTTTCTCGAACCTTTGGGTCAGCGTTGTTTATTAGGGCAAAATATTCAACAGGTACTACCTGCCAAGATAAGCCATATTTGTCTTTGCACCATCCACAAGAACTTTCTTGTCCACCATTTTTAGTTAAGGCATTCCAATAATAATCTGTTTCGGCTTGGTCTTTTGTGTTAATAACCAATGAAACTGACTCGTTAAATTTTTGAAATGGACCTGCTGCTAAAATGCTCAATTCCATGCCAGCAATTTCGATAATTGCTGTTTCAAAGTTTCCGCCTCCTGCTTCTGGTGGGTTTGTGTACTTGTGATGTTCTTTTAGTTTACCGTCTTTAAATATTGAAAGATAATAGTCGGCAACTGCTTTAGCGTCTGTTGTTTCGACCCAAATCGAAGGTGTTATTTTTTGAGTAATCATATTTTATTTCGTTTTGTCGTTGTTATTTTTGCTACAGTGTGGTTTATTGCTTTGTCAGCGTAATTCGACTGACTTGGATTTGAGCAAAAGGTTGTCAAGCCAATTACAATTGCACCAAGAAGTAAATATTTATTCATTTTTTTACATTAAGTCCTGTTTGTCTATTCGTTAACTAAGTCTGTAAAATTGCCCAACGGTTAACGGCTTTACGAAGGCGGGGCTAAGAAATTCAAAACTTTCTATAAACACGAACCCGAGCAAAAACCATTTTCGTTTTTCAAACTTACAAAAAATAAAAAAACGAAATGGTTTTTTGCGACTTAAAGTGCGAAAATCTTCAACGCCAGGGAATTTTGCCCTCGCTTTTGCAAAGCCGATGTTATGTGATGGCAATTTTTTTGTACTTTTGTCATAAACTAAATCATTTCATTATGTATTTCAGCAGACCTTGGACTTTTATATAAGTGAAAGACAGTTCTCCCTTATTTTTTTAAATCAATATTTTTCTAGACGATTAGTCTATGATTTACAGCCACTATTTTATTCTAAAATCAGTGTCGTAATTTCATTGCTGTTTCTGATGGGTAATACTGTCTTTCACTTTCTGTGATTTGAGTCAAGTATTCATCCAAAAGAAATTAATAATGAAAAAAAATCGTGTTCTTGTAAGGTTTACAGGTCAACATTTTGCAATAGACACCCGATTAATAAATGATGCTATTCGGCTAGCTGACGTGCAAAAAGAAGATTTGGTTTTAGATATTGGTGCCGGTCGCGGTTTTTTGACTGTTCATTTAGCTAAAAACACTGACAATGTGATAGCTATTGAAAATGACAGGCGTTTGGTATCCGAACTCAGGTCGAAATTCGGATGTAATAAAAAAGTCAACATTGTAGCAATTGACTATATGCGGTTTTCGTTTCCACAAAAGCATTTTAAAGTGGTTTCTAATATACCATACGGAATTACTTCCGATATTCTGAAATCGCTGATGTTCACGAATCTGGAATATTTTACGCAAGGCTGTTTGATTATGCAATTAGAACCCGCTCAAAAACTTGTTCAGCAAAAGTTTTTCAACCCGTATGTTGTTTTTTATCATACATTTTTCAGGTTGGAATTGATGTATGAAATTAGTCCGAAAAGTTTTCTGCCGTCTCCAACGGTTAAGTCGGCATTACTAAAAATCAGTAAAAAGAAGTGTGAAGATATCGGTGTCGAGATGAAAGAAAAATATCTTGATTTTCTTTATTTTATGCTTCATTTCCCTGATTTGCCGGTACGTACGGCTTTGAAGAAAATCTTTCGTAAACAACAAGTTAGGGAACTTTCTGAAAAGTCTGGTTTAAAGTTGGATAATTCGGTTTGCACGATGTCTGCACAGCAATTTTTAGAATGTTTTGTTGAAATGTTAAAAGTCGTACCCGATAGATTTCATCCAAAAAAGTAAATCCGTTTTTGTCAGAACAACGCTTTTTCATTTGGGGAGAGCGTTGTTTTTGTTTGCTCATAACTGTTCAGTGCAAGAATAGTAGCCGGTAGCGTGTTATCTTTCACTCAAAATAAACGAAAGTTTAAGCGGGCCAAAAGCCTTGAATTTACTATCTTTCAGGCTGTTATTTTTGCACATTGTTACCAGTTTGTTGTTTATTTTCATTCTTCGTCCTTATTTTCAATTAATTGTTTCAGCCTTTCTTTGCTTGGTAATACTGTCTGATATTTGCTGGCGAAAATCTGTTCATTATTTTCGGGTAAAGTGTATTCTACAACTGCTTCACTTTTATTCTGACAAAGTATCAAACCAATAGTTTGATTTTCGTCTTTAAGTTTTATCTCTCTGTCATAATAATTTACATACATTTGCATTTGTCCAATATCCTGATGTTTTAGCTCTCCAATTTTTAAATCAATCAAAATAAAACATTTCAAAATTCGATTATAAAATACCAAATCTATCCTGAAATGCTTTTCATCAAATGTTATTCTTTTTTGTCTTGCAACAAATGTGAAGCCTGTCCCTAATTCGAGTAAGAAATGTTCAAGTTTATCTATTAATTTTTGTTCTAAATCACTTTCAGTATATGAAGGTCGTTCCGGCAATCCAATAAATTCTAAAACATACGGGTCTTTAATGGCATCTTTGGGTTTTTCTATTATTAAACCTTTTTCTGACAATTCAATGACTTTCTTTTTATCACGGCTTAAAGCCAGTCTTGTGTATAATGCACTGTCGTACTGCCTTTGAAGTTCGCGCAAGCTCCAGTTATTTTTATAAGTTTCTATTTCGTAAAACCGGCGTTCGTTTTCATCGTCAATCCTCATTAGTTTTAAATAATGCGACCAGCTTAAATTGAATTCGTCAGACACTGTCTGACCTTTTGAGTAAATGAGATAAAAGCTTCGCATTTGTTTGATATTTGTCGGGGAAAATCCTTTACCAAATTCAGTCGAAAGCTTGTATGAGAGCTCATTGATCAATTGTTGCCCATATTCTGCCCTTTCTTTTCCTTTTTGTTCTTCTTCTACAATCATTCTCCCTATTTCAAAATAGGTTGTAACCATTGTTTTATTTACAGTTTGGACAACATTGCTTTGCGCCTGTTTTAATAACTCTGAAACTTTATAGTATAGATTTTCAGGATTATGTGTAATTTCTGTCATTCGTGATAATTTTGTTAATACACAAATTTAGTCTTTTAATTATCAATATTATTTATTGGCATTTCCTCTTTCAACATCTTAGTGTTTTATTCGCCGTTATAGCCCACCAAAGTTATTGAAAAGAAGTTGATTCACAAATTTTCACAAAGATTAATTTAATATGATATCAATAATGGCAAATAAAACTAGTTGAACGGAACCTATTGCTATGGGAAAAGTATTTATGGGAGGTTGGCGTTTTTGCTTGATTTGTGTTAATAAGTTCCTATAAAAGCTCTTTTTCAAGTACATGATTGTTTTTTAATCTTAGACCGTCCACGTAAATGCATAATTCTCCCTGTATGATTTTGCTCATCATCTATACGAGTTTTGTCATTAAATGGAAAGAACGCTTTTGTTAATTATCAGAATTATCCTGGTTCTATGTGTAAAACATTGCATGCCGGGCTTACCATTAATTTCCCTTTTTTGCACTTTGCGCAAATAATCGGGTCCTTACCGGATATTATTTGTAAAACTTCCATTGCAAGCAGTCCTGTAAGTCTTGAAAAATAGGTTGGGGTGGGCAACAGTGAATAGCATAAATTGAGCTTTGTTTTCCTTTTGCAGATAGCCATGAATCCGAAGTAACGTATTTTGCTAAATCCACATGGAAGGACATGCTGCATGAATCGCCGTATAAACTCCATAGTTTCCAGGGTCATTGTTTTTCTTGCACCTCCTGCCTTGTTATCCCTATAGCTGAAAGTAACCTTATCATCTTTGTAACCTACCATACGGTGGTTGCTAATTGCCACACGGTGTGTGTAGTTGCCCAGATAACGGACCAGGTTATCGGGTGAAGCAAACGGTTTTTCTGCATAAACCACCCATTTTTTAGCGTAGCATTTTGCTTTTATGGTCTGAAAATCGGGTGTATCATCCGGAAGTTTGATCTCCTTCCTGAATACTGACTCCTGCAGTAGCCGACATAAAATACCCCTGAAAACGGTGCTGAGCACTTTTACCGGGACAAAAAACTTTTTAGCACTTGGTACCCATTGCATCCGTTTTATGTACTGGCATTTGGGACAATTGCGATTACGACACGAGTTATAGGATTGAACCTTGTGACCGCAATGATTGCAACTCAATGTATGCCCGCCAAGTTCTGAAGTACGACAGGCAATAATATCTTCCATTGCTTTTTGCTGTACGGCACAAAGTGTGTTCTCGGTCAGGAAATCGTGTCTCTTATCCCGGAAAATGTCAGCAATCTCTATGATTTGCTTTTTATTCTCCATAATGATAGATCAGAAAAGTGTTATATCATCCAATGGAGAAGTAAACTCGCTGGTTTTGATATGGGCTACATGCAGGTAAACAGCTGTGGTCTTCAATGAAGTATGACCCATGAACTGCTGTATCTGTCTCAGGTTTACACCGGCTTCCAATAAATGGGTGGCAAAACAATGACGCAATGTATGAAACGATACCTCTTTTTTTATTCCGGCATTTTTAGCACTGTTTTTCACAATATACTCTACAGTTCTTTCCGACAAGGGTTGTCCTTTACGCCCCATCGGTTCGAATAGATAAGTGCTTGGTCGTTCCAATTTATAATACATTCGCAGCACTTCGAGTGTTTTCCACGAAAGAATGGTATATCTGTCCTTCTTCCCCTTTCCTTGCACGATACGTACTTGCATACGCTGTGAATCAATGTCGCCTGGTTTGATTTGTAATACTTCCATCCTGCGAAGTCCCGCAGAATAAGTAAGCATTAGAATGGCTCTGTGCTTTATGTTGTTTGTTACCGTGATCATGCGTTGCACCTCCTGCAATGACAAAACTATGGGGAGTTTTTTCTCCTTGCGAGGCCGTCTTACATGGAACTCTTCCCATTTGCGATGGCAGACGTCTACATGGAAAATCTTGAAAGCACTTATAAGCTGGTTTACCGTGGAAACGGAAATTCCTTTTTTGGTAATCAGGTAATGTAACCAGTTTTTAAAGTCTTCGGTGGTAACCTCATACAGCGATTTACCCAAGTCTTTTTCAAGTTTTATGAGCAGGCTGCAATACGTCTTAATTGTACGGGGACTGTAATTGCGAATTTGCATCTCCTTGATCTGCAAACTCTCGAATGTTTTGTTTAGATTCATAATGATAATTAATTGAAGTTATTACGCTTCAAAATTATCACTATTCTAATTTACCGACAGGTTTAGTTCAACGGTCCGCCGCTATGAGTAGTTTGGCAATTCGTAGCTCTTTGTTATCAATTTACGGTAAACATATTTAAAAGCTAAAACCTAAGCAAACCACTGCGCGCCAAATTACTTATGAGCGGCTGTTAGGGCAAGTAGTTCATTTGTGTCCTTTAATCAGAATGTTAATCAATCTATTTTTACTCAATATTTCTAAAATAATTTCTTAATCATTTTTTAGTTTTAGACTTAACAGTCAATTTTTATAATCTTGAATTATTTAGATTTTAAAATAATCATTAATCATTTTTTCCAAATTTATATCTTAAGCCCCAAGAACTCTGAAGTATCAAATCATTATCAAAATCAAGAGTTGGTTGTAGCTCAATATGAAGTGAAAATCCATTCAACTTTTCGCATGGTGTAAATTGTAATCCAATTGGTAAAACTAATCCGGTAAAATAATTTACATTCCCACCAAATCCGACATATGTTTTGTGTTTCTCTTTATTTATAAAATTGTAGCAAAAAACTAATTCAGGTGTAATATCATCAATCTCCGTATTACTATACAATCTTAATTCTCCCCAAAATTTTTCATTAAAATCATATCCAACTCCAATTTTTGAAAGAGATGATGAATAGTAGGAAACACTCATTTGGGAAAATCCACTTTTACTAAATAATGAAATCATACAAATTAGTACTAATAATTTAATTGGTCGAGTCATTTTTTTTGGGTTTTTTAAATTTATAATCATTTATTTAATTGTAATTTATCGTTTTGATGTCGTTCGTCACTATTTGCCCTAACGTTTTCGGGCTTGGCGAAGGTGGCGATTTTCACCACAAATGTGTCTGCGGAGCACAGAACCGCCACTTTTGCCAAACCCGTGTTACCAGCCGTATTTCTTGTTTCAGTCATAATAAAAATCAGTTACGTCACCCTTTTTTGTTTTCTCTAAAACTTTGTCTATGTCGCCACGAACACCATTTCTGTTGAAATACTTAATTCCACTTGCAAAATGTTTTACATAGGGGAGTTCTTTATCAACTGTCCGCCAAGCTAAGTTCCAGATATTCGGTGTGTCTGTCGTGTGTGGGTGTTGCAAAATAATTTCAGGTTTGAATTTCTTGCATTGTGTTTTAAATCTGTCTGCCAATTGTTTTTTCCAACCGTCTGGGTTTGCAGTTGCTTGTCCACGAGGACTGAATACGTTTAGGTCGTGACAACCAAGCATCAAAACCCTTTGATTATTCAACTCAACGAAATGTGTGTCGAGGTCGTTTATTTTTATTAAGTCCCTTTTCTGCCCTTCGGTTGGGTAAAATTTTCCTGTCCAACTAATTACTTTCTCCTTATTCAAATCGTAAATAGCAACAAGTTCAATACTTTGATTGTTGGTAGGATTGAAGCCGTCAATACCTATGGTAAAATAGTCAGCAGTTTCTTTAAGCTTATTGAAAGTTGCAGGGTTTAGACTTTCAAAAAATGAAACTATTATTGAGTTTGCTTCTTTTTCAAGCAATGCAACACTTTGTTTTTCCGCCTTTGCAATGTCAAGTTCATATTGGAGACTTTCTGGAAAGTCAAAAGTCAAGAAGCCACCAGGCGTTAGAATAAATTCATAAGTTCTTTTCTGATATTCTGTTGCAAGAAACTTTTCAATCATTTTTTTAAGTTTAGAAAAGTTTGGATTGCCGTATTTGTCATATTGCTTTCCTGTAACTACAAGTCGTGCAATTTTATGCTTCGTGGAATTTTCATTTTGCTCGTCTTCAATGGAAACAAATTGCTTTAAATATATTTCGGCTCCGTCAGCTTCCCAATCTATATCTCCGTGTTTAATTCTAATAAGTTTATAACCGTGTTTATTTGCTTCTATATCTCTTACGGTATCGTAAAAGGCTCTTTTCTCATCTCTGTCTATTGGGCTGTTATCTTTTGCATTAATCTTCTTGCAGGCATTTATCCACGTTTCTTTTGAGAAATTTAGTTTAATTGTTGAAGGGTAATTTAGCAAAGTGATTTCTCTCGCTTTACTGAAATGTTGATTTTCATCATATTCAATTATCAATTTATGGTCTTCTAAAACAATGTCGCAAAGAAGTTGGTAGTTTGACTTTTGAAAACCGTTTTGATTTCTGTATCCTGATAATGCTTTTACGATTTGAGAATACTCCTTGGGCAATTTTTCTTGGTTTGGAGTTTTTAACCAATCAAATTTTTTCTCAGTTTCAATGTGTCCGAAGTGTTTTTGTAATAACCTTTGGATAGCATTTTTCTGACTAACAACATTTAATTTTTTGCTGATTGTTTTTCGTGGTTCGGTTTGTTCAGTTGGTTTTGCGGTTGTTTTACTTTTCTCTATCGGTTTAAGTGTGTCTTTTTTGTATTGAACCGTAAAGCCTAATTTTTTAAAAAAAGTCGCAGTCTCTTGTCCGCCACTATATTCACTTTTTGAAATTTCCTTTTTGTTGGCAACAAAGTAAGCAAGTCCACGAATGTGCTTGGCAGGGTATTTTTTTTCATTAAAAATTAGAAATGTGTTGCGTGGCTCAGGATAATTTTCATTTGTCCTGTCAAAAAGTTCTATTGCTTTTTTTACGTCACTTGGTGTTATGTTGTCCCAAAGTTTCTTCATTGTATCTGTCGTCTTAATATGGCTGGTAACGTGTCGTTTACGCAATAAATATACAACTTTCGTAAATACCCGATTTATAACATTCGCTTATATATATTAACATTAAAATATTTTGCATTTATATCATATTGTATTTGTGTTTGTTATGTTTTAATTAATTTTTTTTATATTTTTGCATATACGAATGTTTCACAAAATCGAATACAATGAAAACAATGGATTTATTGGACGAGTTTGAACGAAAAATGATTGTTCAACGATACAGTTCCAACTCCATTCAAAATTACAAGAGTGCGGTGAGGAGTTTTTTACAGCTGGCTGAAAAGAAATACAGCCATCCGCTGGAGATAACGGAAACGGAAATTGAGAAATATATATACTGGAAAATTGAGAAACATCGCATCGGAGCATCTTATCAACGTTTGATCGTGGCTTCAATAGACAAGTTTTATCTTTCCATGTTCAACAGACAACTCAACCTAAACCATCTGTATCCCCGCTCGAAGAACAAAAGTCTGCCGGTTTACCTGACTGCCCGGGAGGTCCGCAGGTTGATGGATAACGTGACCAACCTGAAGCACAAATGCGTCCTCCAGCTGTTATACGGATGCGGACTGCGGTTAAACGAACTGCTTCACCTGAAACTGACCGATGTCGATTCGAAAAATAAAATTATCCTGATTAGAAAAGCCAAAGGAGGAAAAGACCGTGTGGTGATGCTTTCCCCTCTGTTACTGGAATCTTTAAGGCATTACTACAAGATATATCAACCGGAGGAATACCTGATAGAGGGGCAGGGAGGGGGTGCCTATTCCGAAAAGAGCGTGCAGGTCATTGTCAAGAATGCAGCTTTAAAAGCGGGCATCACCAAAAAAGTGACTCCCCATACCTTGCGCCACAGCTTTGCTACCCACCTGCTGGAAAACGGTACGGATATCCGGTATATCCAGGAATTACTCGGACACAAATCGGTGAATACGACCGAAATTTATACCCATGTTACCGACATCGCGAAATCCAAAATAAAAAGCCCGCTCGATCTGCTTTGATGCAGGGCGGCAGGCTTTATTTTGAGTGAAACAGTACTTTTACATCCGGTTGATCTCTCCCTGGCCGGCGCCGGTTCCCTTGTACCGGTTCTTGGCGGTATTGAATTTGTAGCGCACCGTCAGCTCCAGCTCGCGCGTATCCCAGCGGCTGAACTGGTAAATGTTGAGGCGGTCGTTATAAGCTTTGATATCCATCGTACGCCCGTGGAAGAGATCGTGCCCTTTCAGCACTACCGACAGCCGGTCGTCGAAGAACGATTTGGTGACTCCCAGGTTGACCACGAACTGGTGATCGGTCAATTCCACGTTTTGCTGGTTCCCCTTGCCCTGGAAGTTGGCGTCGAGGGTCAGGAGGAATCCTTTCGGCAACGAAAAGGAATTGTTCAGCGAGGCGGTGGGTATGGGGCTGTTCAGGCGTACCTGCTTATCGTTGCTGGTGATGGTGAGCCATTGTTTCATAAACCCGATGGAGGCCTGCGGAGCCCAGATGCCGAATTTGGGAGAAGCGGTGAGGTAGGCGGTCAGGCTGGGCAGCTTGTCCAGGTTGCGCGTAGAGAGGAGGGTTACGGCGGGATTCTCTTCCATCTGTGTCGCCCACTGCATGATCACATCTCTTTCCTGTTTGTAGCTGACCATGAGCTGAAGGTATTTCCAGGAACCGGTGAGCGAAGCATCGTGGATGATGGTCGGCTTGAGGAAAGGGTTGCCTGTCTGCATGGTGAACCGGTTGGCATAGAAGATGCTGCTTCCCAGCTGCCAGTATGCGGGACGGACGGTCTTTGCAGTATAGCTTAGTTGCAGTTGCACTCCGCCCAGTGTATTGCTGTAGGAGAAATTGGGAAACCAGTGCGCGTAATGCCGGCTTTGTTCATCCATCTTTTCGCCGTCGCTGAAATAGTCGGAATAGACTTTCTCAAAGCGGACTCCGCCAGTTAACTGTCCGATAGGGGTGGAACGGGAATATTCAGCGAAGAAAGCGTTGTTTTCGTCGTGGATGGAAGTGTTGGTGGAAGGGATTCCCTGGATGTCGGTGGTGTAGTCATCGTCCCGGCGGGTACGGGTAAACTCATTCCCTGCCGAGAGCTGGCCTTCCCAAACAGGGTAGGAGAGTACCAGCCTGGTGGCAAACAGGCGATTCTTGATCCGGTTGTCGGAAGTGATGACCCGGTCGTCATACTCCTGGCTGCTCTCGGTAATGGAGGAGGCGGTCGATTGGCTGCTCCTGTAGAAATCGCTGTTGAAATCCACGTTCAGTTCTCCGAACTTGCCGTTGTAATAGGCGTTCAGCCTGTGCCTGGGTTTGCTGTTCTGTGTCTGGTTATCGTTGCTTTCCCACCGGTCGTAAAACACCCCGTCGGCATAGACGTCGCTCAGCGTGGTGGACTGCATGCCGTTTTTTCCCGGAAAGGCGGTCATGGTGTATTTTACTCCCGCATAATGGTTGGATGAAATCTCGTAGTTGACTCCCGCAATGGTGGTCAGCGGATTGGATAGCCCGTCCACACGGAGTTCGTTTTTTTGTGTCCAAAGGGTATCTACGAAGGCCTCCTGGGCTATCCGGCTGTCCTGGACGTAGGCATACCGTTCATACTTGACCGTCCCGAAGATATCCCATCCCTTGTGGCGGTAGTTCAGGTTGAGCTGCTGCCGCAGGTCGGTATTTTCCGTTTGCAGGTAGGTAGACCGTATATCGAAGCTCAATCCGTCGCCGGTCTTGCGGACGGTATGAATACGGATCACCGCCTTTACAGAGGCATCGTATCCAGCGCCGGGGTTGTGCACAATCTCCACTTCCCTGATGTCGGCGGACGAGATCAGGTCGAGTTCCGACACGTCGCGCAACTCACGGTTGTTGACGTAAATCTTTGCCTTCCCTTTGCCGAAGATCGAGAAATCGCCGTTGTCACCCGTGATGGCGGGCAACCGTTTCAGCACATCGTTGGCTGTTCCGGCCTTGCTCAATACGGTGTTTTGTACGGTAGCGACCACGGCATCACTGCGCAGCCTGATGCGGGGCAGGTCTCCTTCTACTACCACTTCATCCAGCAGGGTAGTGTCCGGTTGAAGGGAGATCGTTTGTTCGGGGAGCGCCGGCACCGTTTGTGTTTCGTATCCAATAAACGATACCCGCAGAAGGGCATTGGAGCTGTTGTTATCCGCAAGAAGCGAGAAGACACCTTGTTGATCGGTGGTGGTTCCCGTGATCAGTGTTGAGTCGGGGAGGGAGTAGATGGCCACATTGGCAAATGGAATGGGATTGCTGTCGCTATCGGTTACCGTTCCTTTTATCTGGGCACGCAGGGGCAACAGTATGCCACATAGAAATAACGAAAAGAGAATTTTTTGATTCATTATGTTTTTGTTTTAATCCGATAATAGGACAACCGTTTCCTTTGTTTGGTTACAACCTGTACAATTTTTTTTGCCGGAAAAAGAATATCCATTATCTTTACGTTGTCCAATCGCATCAAAAAGGTACGGTACAATGAAACCGGCACAATTAAAGTAATCGTTGGGCAGGCAACATGCAAATCAAATACCTGACTTTATTCCTCCTGTTGTCGACAACCGTTTGCCTGAAAGCACAGGAAACGGTAACCCTGTCGCATTACCTGTTCCCCGATTTCCAGCCGGGGGTGGTGTTGCTGAAAAACGGCGTGAGGAACAACGCCAAGCTCAATTATAATGCAGCATCGGAAGAGATGGTTTTTGATGAAAACGGCAAAACCCTGGCAATAGGAGATGCCGTCCTTCCCCAGATAGATACCGTGTTCGTTGCGGATGAGAAGTTTATCCGGATAAACAATAAATTCGTAAGAATCCTGATCGATAAACCTGAAATTGACTTGTTTGTGGAACACAAATGCAGGCTGATCCCTCCCGGGAAGCCGGCCGCTTACGGAGGAACGTCGCAAACATCATCCACAACATCTTATTCTTCCATCCTGTCGGACGGCAGGGTATATGACCTGAAACTTCCTGACGACTACAAGATTATACCTTACAATGTGTTTTGGCTGAACCGGAACGGGAAGTTGCAAAGTTTTTCGAACCTCGGGCAGTTGAAGAAAATTTATCGGGACAAAAAGAAGCTGGTTGGCAATTACCTGAAAAAGAACGAGGTGAAGCTGGCTAATGAAAAGAGTGTTGAGGAGGCCATAACCTATCTGGAAAACAATTAAATATATACGATTAACAATGAAGCGACTAATTATCTTATCGTTGCTGGCAGTTGCTATAGCCGGCAGTTCCCAGGCACAACAAAAATATGTGCCTGCAGCAGAGAACCTGAAAAACAGAGCCGAGTTCCAGGACATGAAATTCGGGGTATTCATCCATTGGGGTATTTACAGCATGATGGCCGACGGGGAGTGGATCATGAACAACAAGAACATCAACTGGCAGGAGTATGCCAAGCTGGCTGATGGGTTCTATCCTTCTAAATACGATGCTGAAAAATGGGTGGCAGATGTGAAGGCGGCCGGAGCAAAGTACATTTGCATCACTTCACGCCATCACGATGGCTTTTCGATGTTTCATACCCGGCAATCGCCTTATAACATTGTGGACGGCACACCGTTCAAGCGCGACATCATCAAAGAGCTCGCGGATGCTTGCCACAAGCAGGGAGTCAAACTGCATTTCTATTACTCCCAACTCGACTGGAGGCGATCCGACTATTTTCCGATCGGACGCACGGGCCGTGGAGTAGGACGCACCGAACAGGGAAACTGGGACTCCTACCACCGGTTCATGCTCAATCAGCTTACCGAACTGTTGACCAACTACGGAGAGATCGGCGCAATATGGTTTGACGGGCAATGGGACCAGCCTGCCGATTTCAACTGGCGACTGCGTGAAATCTACGACCACATCCACAGCATACAGCCGGGATGCCTTGTCATCAGCAATCACCACCTTGCTCCGCAGGAAGGGGAGGACGGACAGACTTTCGAAAAAGACCTTCCGGGACACAACACAACCGGATTCTCGGCCAACGCGGAAATTGGACAACTTCCGCTCGAAACGTGCGAAACGATGAACAATTCGTGGGGATACAACATTACCGACCTGAAATACAAATCGGAGAAGGAACTGATTCATTATTTGGTTAAAGCGGCCGGCAACAATGCCAATCTATTGATGAACGTTGGACCGCGTCCAGACGGTACATTCCCCGATATAGCTGTCCAGCGCTACAAAGCCATGGGGGATTGGTTGAAGGTGTACGGTGAAAGCATTTACGGTACAAGGGGAGGGCTTGTCACACCGCGCGACTGGGGTGTCACCACGCAAAAAGAGAACAGGCTCTACGTCCATATCCTCAACTGCAAAGATAAATCGCTTTATTTGCCGACGAACGGTAAAAAAGTGAAGTCGGCCCGCGTTTTCCTTGATAAGAAACCGGTGAAATTCACGCAGGACGCTGACGGTGTTCTGTTGAAACTCGACAAGGTTCCCGATGAACTGGATTACGTGGTAGAACTTGAGTTGAAGTAAGAGTTTAGTTTTTTATTTTGAACGTGAACGTCTTTTGAGAGAAATAGCTGAAGATCGTACAAATCAGCGTCACCACCATTTTCGAGGGTGTGGGGTAGAGGTGCAGCACCTCTACCAGTAGCTTTAATCCGAAATAATTGATCAGCAGGTTCACTCCCACAACAGCCATATAGCGGACGAGCTGTTCCTTGCCCCGCAAATCGGAAGAGGTGAATGTGACGTATTTTTGAAGCAGAAATCCCGAGAACAGGGTGACCGGAAACGTGATGAGCAGAGCCGCGATGTGCGGGCTGATGGTCACAAACCCGAGCGGAACAAACTGCTTTTGTATGACGTAGTTGTAGACAACGAAATAGAGCAGCCAGTCGAAACCTACATTGGCGGCACCACTGACGCCATAGCGGAAAAACTGCCGGCTGAAATAGCGCTTGAACGGCGGATAAAAGAAGTCAATGAGATCGCCGATAAGTTTTCCCGTAAGCACTAAAATTCTTCTCATTCCTTTTCAGACGGTTTAAATATTGATGCAGATGCTGAAAACAACGGCTAACAGAAAACCTGACATCGAGGTAAGCTTAAGGTAGGGATCCAGCTCGCGGCCTGTTTTCTTGTGAACTTGCGTTAAGAGGTAGAACTGGTAAAGAAAAACAGCCACATAGAGAAACCGGTATCCGGGCAATGCTGCAAACATAAAACTGTACTGCAAAAAGCAGGTAAACATTCCAAAAGTGAGCAAGGTATGGTAGATCTTGGCGTTTTTTAAGCCCAACCTCAATGCAAAGGTGATTTTTCCCGATGCCTTGTCGTTATCCATGTCGCGCATGTTGTTGATGTTGAGTACCATCGTGCTTATGAAGCCCAAGCCTACAGCTGGCAAGACAGGCTGAAACCCGATGGAGTGGGTGTGCAGGAAATAGGTTCCGACAACCGCTACAGGGCCAAAAAACAAAAAAGCAAAAAAATCACCCAACCCCACGTAGCCATAAGCGTACTTGCCGATGGTGTAGAACAGGGCCGACAGGATACAGACCAACCCGATGCCCAGCAGTACGAAAACGGACGGTTGGGTATAACTCTCCGCAGCGTCTAAAACCAGCGTAAGCCCGATTGCAGCAACGATAACGATAGCGATCCCGATGGCTGTTTTCATCTCCCCGGGAGAAATTTTTCCGCTTTGCACCGCACGGGCAGGACCCTGTCGGTTGCCGGTAACATCGGTACCTTTCAGGTAGTCGCCCAAGTCGTTTGCCAGGTTCGACAAGATCTGGATGGATACAGCCAGTGCCAGTGCCAATACAAAAGTGATTGCAGAGAATTTTCCTTCCTGCAAGGCAACTCCCGTACCCAGGGTAACTCCGGCGACAGCCAGAAAGAGTGTGCGAAGCCTGAAAGCCGAGATCCAGTTTTTTAACTTCGCCATCTTTAATATGCCCTTGCGAAAATCACCCGTTGTGCCGACGGTTTACCGGTAACCATGCATTTCCCGGGTGTTTTATCACCTTCCAACGGGATACAACGGATGGTAGCCTTGGTTTCGTTCTTGATGAGCTCTTCGGTTTCGGGGGTTCCGTCCCAATGACAGAGTAGAAATCCGCCTTTCTCGATCTCTTCTTTAAATTCTTCGTAGGAGTTTACTTCGCGGGTGGTGGAGGCGCGGTAATCGAGCGCTTTCTTATAGATGTTTTCCTGAATTTCATCGAGCAGGTTCTTGACGTATTCCTCGATGTTCTCGCAGGAAACGGTCTCTTTGGTCAGCGTATCGCGGCGGGCAACCTCTATGGTGTTGTTCTCCATATCCCGGCCACCCATGGCCAGACGAACGGGAACACCTTTTAATTCGTATTCGGAAAACTTCCACCCCGGTTTCTTGTTGTCGGAGTTATCGTACTTTACGCTTACTCCCAGCGCTTTCAGGCGTGAGACAATACCCGATACCTTTTCGTCTATTTGAGCCAGTTGTTCGGCATTTTTGTATATAGGAACGATAACAACCTGATAGGGAGCCAGTTTTGGGGGGAGTACCAACCCGTTGTCGTCGCTGTGAGCCATGATGAGTGCCCCGATAAGCCGGGTGGAAACACCCCAGGAGGTAGCCCAGACATAGTCGCGTCCGCCGTCCTTATCGGCAAACATTACATCAAACGCTTTGGCGAAGTTCTGTCCCAGAAAATGCGATGTGCCGGATTGCAGGGCTTTTCCGTCCTGCATCAACGCTTCGATGGTATAGGTGTCTATGGCTCCCGCAAATCGTTCAGAAGCCGATTTCTTTCCTTTTATCACCGGCAGGGCCATGTACTTTTCGGCAAAATCGGCGTAAACGTTGATCATCTTCTCGGTCTCCTCCACAGCTTCTTGCTCCGTGGCATGGGCCGTATGCCCTTCCTGCCAGAGAAATTCGGCCGTGCGGAGGAACAGCCGGGTACGCATCTCCCAACGAACCACGTTTGCCCATTGGTTGATGAGCAACGGCAGGTCGCGATACGATTGAATCCAGTTTTTATAGGTGCTCCAGATAATGGTTTCGGAGGTGGGGCGGATGATCAGTTCTTCCTCCAGCTTGGCCTCGGGATCTACCACTACGCCGCTTCCATCGGGAGCGTTCTTCAGCCGGTAATGCGTTACTACGGCACACTCCTTGGCAAAACCTTCCACGTGGTCGGCTTCACGGCTGAGAAACGATTTGGGTATAAACAACGGAAAATAGGCATTCACGTGTCCGGTTTCCTTGAACATGTCGTCCAGCTGGCGTTGCATCTTCTCCCAGATAGCATACCCATACGGTTTTATCACCATACAACCGCGTACGGCTGAGTTTTCCGCCAATTCGGCTTTAATCACCAGGTCGAGGTACCATTGCGAATAATCTTCGCTGCGGGAGGTAAGTTCTTTCAATTCCTTTGCCATATCTTATATAAAATTCTGAATATTTATTTAAGGGTGCAAAGATACGAATATTCGTAGAAATTTGAAATTAGAAACGGGTATTTCGACTTAAGAAGATCCCGGTTCTATCCAAAATTACTTTTTATCTTATCCAGCAGGTTCCCGCAGGCATCTTCCAGCAAATCCATCACCAGCTCGAAACCGGACGCTCCCCCGTAATAGGGATCGGGAACCTTGTGGTGGTGGGAAAACTTACTGGAGAAATCGATCATCCGGTGGATTTTGGCAACATCCTCTTCCGTTTTTGCCAGTTTTTTTACGTTCCTGTAGTTGTCATCATCCATCACAATGATGTAATCGAACCGCTCAAAATCAGTGCTGACGAACTTCCGCGACCGGGAACAAAAATCGTAGTTGCGCCGTTGTCCGTGCATACGCATCCGGTCATCGGGCAATTCGCCTTCGTGCCAGCCGGATGTGCCTGCGGAATCTACAAAGATTCTCTCTTCCAGGCGGTTGTCGGCAACCATTTTCTTGAGAATCCCTTCAGCAGCCGGAGAACGGCAAATGTTTCCGAGACAAACAAAGAGAACGTTGACTTGTTGATTCTTGGCAGGAGGAATTTGCATAACGCTAATCGATTATAATCTAAAACAATGCGGCAAAGATAACATTTTTATTTATATTTGCAGCCTTAAACCATTTTTGTGTCGGAATGAACATACCGGAAGAGAGAAAATCGCAGCCCATTTCCAAAGAGATTACCGTTGTTGAAGCTAAAAAAGAATTGGAGAAGAACAGGAGTAAAAGAATCCTGTTCGCCACAGGAGGTTCTTTTGCCCTGGTTTTAGCCGTGTTGGGCGTTTTCGTTCCCGGCATACCCTGTACCCCTTTCGCACTATTGTCTGCCGCCCTTTTTGCAAAAAGTTCCGAAAAGCTGTATAACTGGTTGCTGAGTAACAGGATACTGGGGCCCCGCATTAAAAACTACCAGCGCCGGAAAGGTATTTCGAAAGGCGGAAAAGTGAAGGTAATCATTTTGATGGTGACGATGGTGTTGGTCTCTTCTTTCCTGATAATAAATGTGCCGGCCATAAGGATCGTAATTCTCTTGTCGGGCCTTGTCGGAGCGATTGTGGTGTGGTTCTTTGTTCCCGAAGGGAGAGACTATACCGAAGAGGAGGGCTAGTCCCTCAGGTACGCGAAGTAATACTTCTCCACCTTTTTCGATAACAACTCGATGTTGAACATATCGGATGCGGTGGAGATGTCTTTTATGGAGCCGTCGCGATAGAGGATCTTGATGCTTTCGTCGTACTTGTTGTACATGTCGGTAGCCAGCGAATCGGCAGAAACAAAATAGGCAGCCTCGCTTTCCGAGATTCCGTATTTACGGGTAAATTTTTCGATAAATTCTTGCTTCTTTTCTGTCGGGTGAGGTTCATTGGTAATCTGGATCTTGAACAGCTTCCTGTTGACCATTCCGTGGCTCAGCAAGGATAAGACCTTGTCGGAATGAGACTTCCATACCTTTAACGATGTCCAGATATCGTTGTCGTCCAGGTTCGTGAAATGTTCCAGCACTTCCGGGCTTTCCCGGAAATCTTTCAACGTGATGTCGTTTTTTAGGAAGAATGCCAGCGAGGGCGATGCAAAGAGGTCTTCGCCGTTTCGCGACAGGTACTTGGCCCGGTTGATGGTGTTTGTCAACATTTTCTCCGAGGCCACCGCCGTTTTGTGCAGGTAGACCTGCCAATACATAAACCGGCGTGACATCAGGAAGTTCTCTATCGAATAAATCCCTTTCGACTCAACCACCAGCTTGTCGTCAATCACATCGAGCATCTTCATGATGCGTGCCGCACCGATACCCCCTTCGCTGACACCCGTAAAAAAACTGTCGCGCTGCAGGTAGTCCAGTCGGTCGACATCCAGCTGCCCACTTACCAGCTCGTGTAAAAACCGCTTGGGGTACTTGTCCCGAAAAATATCGATGGCCGTCTGGAGTGCACCTTTTTTCTCGTCGTTGATCTGCTGCATCAGCAGCAACGAAACCTCTTCGTGAGGCACGTTGTTCGCCAGCGTATTCTCCAGCACATGCGAAAAGGGAGTGTGCCCGATATCGTGCATCAGGATGGCAGCCAGCGCTCCGCGGTATTCGTCTTTGGTGATCTCGTGGCCTTTGTCGCGTAAATTCAGCAAGGCCACGTCCATCAGGTACATGGCGCCAATGGTATGGTGAAACCGGGTATGCTGTGCACCGGGATAAACATAGGATGCCATTCCCAGTTGCCGGATCCGGTTCAGCCGCTGCAGGCAGGGATGCTGGATAAGTTCGTAAATAAACTCATCGGGGATATTGACAAATCCAAAAACGGGATCGTTGATTATTTTTCGCTTCTGCTGCATATAAAATAAAAAAAGACTGCTGGCTTTCTTCCAACAGTCTGATTTTTAATTAGTTGTCTTACCAGGACTCGAACCTGGACAAACAGGACCAGAATCTGTTGTGCTACCATTACACCATAAGACAATTTGTGAGTACAAAAGTACAAAATTTATTGTAACAAAAAATTATTAGGCTGAAACTTTTTGTTTGATTCGTGAATTAAAATTGCTATTTTTACCGAGCAACAACGTTTTTACGGGTTAATCCCGGTAGCTTCCAGAACCACCGTTTTCTCTTTCAGAAATTCCATCAACGTTGCGTAAACAGGATGTTTTTTAAGGATTTGCCGGTTTCCCACCATAAACAGTTGTTGGCGCGCGCGCGTAAGAGATACGTTCAGTTTTCTGTCTACGGTGCCCTCATCATTCAGGTTACAAAGGAAGTACAGTTGATACGGTTTATTCACACAAAACGAAATGATGATCACATCGCGCTGGCTGCCCTGGAAGCGTTCCACCGTATCCACCATGATGTTCTCGTACGCCGGAATGCCTGCTTTCTCCAGTTTGTGCTTGATGAGTGCTATCTGGTTTCGGTAGGGCGCAATGATTCCGATATTCCGTGGGTCGAAATTCCGCCGGTCGTGCGCATACACGGTGGCAACGGAACGTATGACCTCAGCCACGATCTCCGCCTCAGGGGTGTTTGTTTTCGATGAGGTACTTTGCGGAGGCAACTGTTCGGTCGAAAAAAATGCGATTCGGCTTTTTGACACATGCTGTAAAAAGACATTGCCGGTTTCGGGGAAGGATGATCTCCACGGTTGAGCCTGCCACTCCTTTGCGGACAAGAGGGCTTGCGGGTAAAAGTGAGTGGAGGGGAATGCGGCAATCTGCTCGTGCATCCTGCCCTGGATGGTGAGCTGGGTGTAGGCGTGTGTCCAGTTGTTACCGACGCAGTTGCGCAGCAAGCGTTCGAAAAGGGAATGGGCACAACTGGTGATCCCTGCTCCGGTAAGTTCCGGCTCGTGAATGGCGGCAACCTGTTTTTTCTGCAAGACAATGGCGGGCAACTGGTGATGGTCGCCAATCATGATGAACTTATCGAAACGGGGCAACAACCCTATAATTTGTGGCTCCAGGATCTGTGACGCTTCATCGATAATGGCCACATCGAACTTCTTGAGGCTGAAAAGTTCCGGTTTTCCGTTTATGGATGCCAGGGTGGATACAACAATCCGGGTCTTCCGGATCGTTGTCCGCAGCGATTCGCGGTTACTGGCTTTTTCGGAGATGTTTTGCAACAACCGGTCCCGATACGCTTCGGCGCACGAAAGTTCGCTTCCCACACGGATGTAGTTGCATGAATTTTCATCCTTGCAGCCAAATGCGGCATTTATGGCTTCGCAAAGCTCATCCACGGCCCGGTTGGTATAGGCCAATACCAGCATGTTGCCGTTTTCTTTCGCGTAAAACTCTTCAATCAGCCGGCGGGCAAAAATGGATGTCTTTCCGGTTCCCGGCGGGCCGATAATCAGGAAATAGTCTTCGGCAGCCATCGCTTTCCGGATGATGCTTTCGGGATAAGGCAACTTGTTTTCAGGGATTGCCGGAGCTTGGGGTGCTCTTAATCCCAACAGTAAATCGCGCTGCTGCTTTTCGGCATTCAGAAAATCAAACAGGCTCTTATACATACTATTGTACGATGTGTCGAGCGCGTCATGCTCGATCGCCCAAAGCGGGTTCTCGTTGAAAAACGTGCGGTTTCGTTGCTTGTTCCGGAAACGGACCTCGACAAATTCCCGCGAGATGGCTGCCAGGGCCCCTTTCAGTATTTGGCGGTTGAGGACGGTGTCTTGTTCATCCTGCCGGGGATAGACAATGCAGATCTCTCCCTCACGGAAGTTTACCACATCGTTTCCGGCATGATTTCTCCGGAACACGATTTTCATGTCGTTTCCCGAATCGTCAATCGACTCGATGGACAAGCCATACAAAACATCCAGTGCTTCTGCACGTTCGGTAAAATCGCTGTTCCACAACGAAGCCACACCGGCGGGTGACTCGTATTCTACGTCTCCTGTTTTTTGCAGGTACAGTTCCTGCGAAACAAAACGGATGTAGCGGTAAAAGTAGCTCAATTCCATTGGCGTGCATTGTTGCAGTACCGACTTGAATTGTTCGATCCGTTGCGTGTAGAACGTTGCGGATTTCTGAGCGGTTCCGGTGGTGTCGTAAAGAGCCTGAAACAGTTGCGCAACCGTTTGATTGTTACCGTTTATGATGGCATGTTCGTTGGCAATAATGAGGTTCCTGACGTTGATGATCTCTTTCTCCAGTTGTTGGAATCCGGCGGCAAAACGGAGGTTTGTACCCGGAATGCTTCCGGACGAGTATAAAATGGCTGCTTCCACCCGGCGTGACGGTACATCAAACACACTTTCGGTCATTAGCCGGTAAACGCCGGTCTGTACTTCGTGGTTAAGCGCAATCTTTCCTGTGTCGTAAGCAGGGTAGGGAAGTTTACCCGATTTGAGCTCTACAATCTCATACGCTTTTTTATTGATGTGCAACAAGTCCAACCGCCCCTGAAAACCGTATCGTTCACTGAAGAACGACGGTTCGAGCGTACACTGGTGCAGGTTAATTCCTCTCCGTGGAAAATCTTCGGTGATCACTCGTTTGATGTTCTCAAACTGGGTACGCGCTTTTCGCATGAAATCACGGAAGTCTTCGTCGGTTGCAATATCCCGGCAGCTCGTGTATTCGAAAGGCGACTGCCGGAACGATTTCAGGAATGTTTCGTCAAAAGAGACCTCATCGGGTTGTTGGGCAAAGATCAGCTCGTCGAGGAAAAAGTTTGCCAGGTTACCCAGCAGAAGATAGGAACGGTTTTCGGGTGTCTCGAACTTGTTTCTGAAATAGTGCATCGGAGTGACGCAGTAATCGTGAAAGCATTCCGCGATGGCGGAGGCGTCTATCAGGTAATCGGGTTCCAATACAATCAGCTTGGGGAGTAAACGGCCGTTTTTGTCTACCGTGAAATCGATCAGGTTGAGCTGCGCCCCTTCCCAAAAATGATCGACCGGGCTGCTCAACGCATCGCACCTGACAGTTACCTCCGTTCCCGGATGTTTTTCCGACAGGCACCTGATTTCGGATTTTTCGTTGTCTACCGCCTGAACTTGAACGCGTAACGTCCGCTCTTTGCCGATGGGTTGAGGCGAGAGCGTGAGGCCCTCATCCGAATTTGTTTTGTTGCCGGAGAGGAGTTCCAGGAAATTGATCAGTGCCCTTTCGTGTTGCCGGTATTCGGCCTCTACCAGTTCTTCATTCTTTTCCCGGATCTCTTTCGTACGAACTCGTAAGTGTTGCAGTTGCCACTCCAACCGGTTGGGAATCCGGTGTTGCTGAGCCAGGAACACCAAGCGCGAGAACAGGTTGGGAAACTGGACGGATTCACCGGACGTTAATTCTCTCGAAAAGCGCTCTAACAACTTTTTCAGCTCGAAAAGTTTGTCGTTTAAAGCAGACTCCGAAATTGAAACTTCCTGTATATCCGTCAGGTAGGCTGTGTAATCAGGCATCAAGGTTGAAATAACTCAATAATTTTTGGAAGAAAAACCAAAACCCCTACCGCCAATGCCGCCATGGCAGCCAGCAAAACGCCTGCAGCAGCCAGGTCCTTCACCTTTTTAATCGTTGCGTTGCGTTCTTTTGAAACAAGGTCGGCAAGCGTTTCTATGGAGGTGTTTACAGCTTCCAGGGCCAAAACCAATCCAATAATGACAGTTACTGCCAGCCATTCCGCAGTGGAAATCGAAAACAGGAACCCCATCAGAATGGCTGATATGGCCAGTATCAGGTGAATCACCGCGTTAGGCGTTTCGCGGAAAAGTGTTGCGACACCTTGAAAAGCGTATTTAAAACTAAGCATTTTTTTTTTGTAAGAACCATTCATAAACAATTCCTTTTTCAAATACATCATCATCCGCGACAAAGCCGGTAACGGTGGTGGGACAAATATACGAACTTTGGTGATCTTTGCAAAAACAGGCCGTTTTTTTATCTTTATTGCCGTGCATTTTTTATCTTTGCCTGAATTAAATACAACACTATGGCCCAATTTTGCCCGCTTTGCGGAAGGAGTAAACCGGAAGAAGCATTGTTTTGCAACGATTGCAAAGATAAGATAGAAAAGGAATATGAAGTGGATGTCCCCAAAGGTGAAGGGGGAATGGATGCTGTTGGGCAGGAATTGACTGAAAGGAGTGTTGAGGCCAAAAAAGAGAATCCGGATCTGCCGACGGATACTTTGTCAAAAGACACAGGGCCGCGAAAGAACAAAAGCCGCCTTTTTTGGGGGTTGCTCCTCTTGGGTATATTGCTGGTTGCCGGGTTTTTTTATTACGGAGAGACGGTAAGAAAAGGCAATTTAGACAGGTTGCAATGGGATGCGGCTGTGAAAGAAAACAGTGTAAGCGGTTACCTGACTTATATGCAGGCGTTTCCGAAAGGAAAATATTACACCCTGGCTGAAGAAAACCTGGTGAAACTCAAAGGAAATGAAGCAGAGACCTGGAGAACATTGCAATCTTCGGATAACAGGGCGGAACTGCGGGATTTCCTGACGCAATATCCGGAAAGCCCGTACACCCCGTTGGTGAAAAAAAGGTTGGATTCGCTTGCCTGGGTGGCTACCCTGAACGACAATACCGCCGAAAGTTATTCCGATTACATGGTTGCGTCGCAAAGCGGAGAACTGCCGGGCGACTATTTCGGCAATGCACAGGAAAGATACGAGATGTTGTTCCAATCGTATCCGGTTACAAAAAGTGATCTGGACAGTATCCGGCTTACCGTCGACGGGTTCTTTACGGCATTATCCGCTCTTAAAGCCAACGAAATAACCAAATATATGGCTCCGGTCGTTTTCCGGTTTTTCAACTCCGGTGGAGGTCAACGTGAAAAGATAGTTGGAGACCTGATTATCACTGGGGCAAGAACACAAGCTCCAACCGTCCAGTTTTTACCGAATACGGCCGCAGTAGCATACGAGAAAACGGATATTGAACATTACAAGGTGAATGTTCCCGTTCAGAAATCGTATGTTGACGGTGGACAACAGAAAACCGTTTCAGGGTATATCGTTCAGATGGAACTGGACAGGAACTTCCGGATACTTACCCTGACCGAACGCAAACCGTCTGCCGACGCGTTCTGAAAATTCTAATCCCAGCTGAGAATCACTTTTCCACACTGTCCGCTTTCCATCACTTCGAAACCTTTCTGGTATTCATCGATGGAAAAACGATGGGTGATAACGGGAGTCAGGTCAATTCCGGAAATAAGCATCTGCTCCATCTGGTACCAGGTTTCCCACATCTCACGGCCGTAAATCCCTTTCAGCGTAAGGGCCTTAAAGATGATCTCGTTCCAGTCGACCGTAGTGTTGTTGGGTAAAATTCCGAGCAGCGATATTTTTGAACCGTTGTACATGTTGTCGATCATTTCCCGGAATGCAGCGGGGGAGCCGGACATTTCCAACCCTACGTCAAAGCCGCGCATTCCCAGTTTTTCAACCGCTTGCCGGATGCTCTCTCCTTTCGAAGGGTTAACGGTTAGCGTAGCTCCCATTTTCCGGGCTATCTCCAGCCTGTAATCACTCAGGTCGCTGACCACAACGTACCGGGCACCTGCAAAGCGGCATATGGCGGTTGCCATGCTCCCGATAAGCCCGGCACCGGTGATGAGCACATCTTCCCCGATAAGCGGGAACGATAAGGCTGTATGCGTGGCATTTCCGAAGGGATCCATAATGGAGGCGATCTCATCGGGAATACGGGGGTCCAGCTTAACGACGTTCTCTGCCGGGAGCGACAAATATTCGGCAAAGGCCCCGTCGCGGTTCACACCCACACCGAGGGTGTTTTCACAAACGTGTAGCTTCCCGCGGCGGCAGTTGCGGCAGTGTCCGCAAGCGATATGTCCTTCCCCGGTAACCCGGTCGCCGGTTTTCAGGTTTTTTACTCCGCTTCCCATGTCCACAATTTCGCCCACGTATTCGTGTCCGATGGTCATGGGGGTTTTGATGGTCTTTTGCGCCCAATCGTCCCATTTATAAATGTGCAGATCGGTTCCGCAGATAGAGGTTTTTATGATTTTAATGAGGACATCGTTCACTCCGATCTCGGGAACGGGTATCTCTTGCATCCATATTCCCTTTTCGGGACGCAGTTTAACTAAGGCTTTCATAATGAGTGTGGGTTATAAGTTGTGGGTTATTTAATAACGGCAAGTTTTTTTCCGACTTTAATAAACGCAGCAATGGCTTTGTCCAGGTGTTCACGTTTGTGTCCGGCGGATAGCTGAACACGGATACGTGCCTCCCCTTTCGGAACGACGGGATAATAGAATCCGGTAACGTAGATGCCTTCATCGAGCAGGGTTGATGCAAATTCCTGTGACAGCTTGGCATCGTAGAGCATTACGGCACAAATAGCCGACTGGGTAGGTTTGATGTCGAAATTGGCTTCTTTCATTTTGGCTACGAAATAATCGACATTCTCGTGCAGCTTGTCTTGCAACTCATTCGATTCCTGAAGCAATTCAAACGCCTTGATTCCGGCAGCTGCCACCAACGGAGGAATGGAGTTGGAGAAAAGGTAGGGGCGTGAACGCTGACGAAGCATGTCGATGATCTCCTTGCGTCCGGTAGTAAAACCGCCTATGGCACCACCAAATGCTTTTCCGAGCGTTCCGGTAATGATTTCCGCTTTTCCCAGGCAGTTGTATTGTTCAGTAACGCCGCGTCCGGTTTTTCCGACGACTCCTGCCGAATGGCTTTCATCGATCATCACCAGGGCATCGTACTTCTCGGCCAATTCCATGATTTTATCGATGGGAGCCACGTTTCCATCCATGGAGAACACACCGTCCGTTGCGATGATGCGAAAGCGTTGCGCTTGTGCTTCCTGCAGTTTGGCTTCCAAATCGGCCATGTCGGCGTTGGCGTAGCGATAACGTTTGGCTTTGCACAGGCGCACTCCGTCGATGATGGAGGCGTGGTTGAGTGCGTCTGAAACAATAGCATCTTCCTCGGTAAACAGGGGTTCGAACAACCCGCCGTTGGCGTCGAAGCAGGCTGCGTATAGAATGGTATCTTCCGTTTTGAAAAATTTGCTGATCGTAGCTTCCAGCTCTTTGTGAAGGTCTTGCGTCCCGCAAATGAAACGTACGGATGACATTCCGTACCCGCGTTCATCGAGGGCTTTTTTGGCTGCTTCGATCAGGTGGGCGTTGTCTGACAATCCGAGGTAGTTGTTGGCACAAAAGTTCAATACTTCCTGTCCCGATTTTACTTTGATCTCTGCCTTTTGAGGCGTAACGATAATCCGTTCATTTTTGTAAAGTCCTGCTTCTTGGATAGCGGCTAATTCGCTTTGCAGGTGTTGTTGCATTTTTTCGTACATAGTGTTGTTAAGTTATAAGTTGTGAGAGCCTGGGCTTTTTTACTCCTCAATCAGCGATTGCGGCAAGCTTTTCTTTGCTTTAACTCCCAAATCTTTTAGTTTCTGAGTCTGTAAGACCAAATTGTCGTTTCCGGTAGAAAGCTGTTTGTAGGCATCGTTGTACGCGTTCTGAGCCTGGTCCAGGTTTTTCCCGATTTTTTCGAGGTTATTGATAAACCCCACAAACTTATCGTAGAGTTTTGCCCCGCGTTCGGCAATCTCTATCGCATTTCGGTTCTGATATTCACGCTTCCAGAGGTCAACGATGAGCTTTAACGCTGCAATCAGGTTTGTAGGGCTGATGAGCAGGATTTTTTTGTCGTATGCGTATTGCCAGATATCCGGGTCGTGTTGTAAGGCAAGCATGTATGCCGGTTCGTTTGGGACGAACATCATCACGAAATCGAGCGTAACGGCGTAATCCTGATAGCTTTTCCGGCTCAGCTCATCAATGTGCTTCCTTACCGAACGCAGGTGTTCCCCGATGCATTTTTTTTGTTCGTCGACTTCGTCGGTTTGTGTGTAACGAACATACGCCGACAGCGATACCTTGGAGTCGATAATTACCTTGCGGTCGTCGGGGTAGGAGATGATCACATCGGGTTGCATTTTGCTTCCGTCCTCGTTAACGAGGTAGGCACCGTCGACGTCTTTCAGGAACTCCTGGACAAAGTATTCCCTGTCGCGCACCAATCCCGATTTCTCGAGGATGTTCTCCAGGATCATTTGTCCCCAATCGCCTTGTGTTTTGGAGCTTCCTTTCAAGGCATTGGTCAGGTTCACGGCATCCTCGCTGAGTTTTGTATTGAGCTCCTTCAGCTTTTTTACTTCTTCGCCCAGTGAAAACCTCTCTTTGGCTTCGGTAATGTAGACCTCTTCCACTTTTTTCCGGAACGAGTCGATATTTTCACCTAACGGCTTCAGGATGATGTCTAAGTTCTCCTGATTGATCTTGGTGAACTTGTGCGTTTTTTCGTCCAGGATTTTTTCCGCGATATTTTCAAACTCCAGGTTGAATTGTTTTCGCAGGTTCTCCATTTCGGACTTTTGCGTCTCCAGCTTCTCTTTCAGGGCGTTGAAGTCGGCTGTTGAGGCGGCAAGCAACCTGTTGGTTTCGTTAAACTCATCGGTCATCGATTTTAATTCCAGCTTGTAAGTGCCGATTTCTTCCAACTGCTTTTGTACGGTGTCGTGGGCTACATTGAGCTGGGCAGTAGTGCCGGAGAGGTTACGTTCAAGGGCCTGAACTTCGTCCCGGGACTGTTCTGTCTTTTCCCGGTATGCCGCAATCTCCGTTCTTAATTCCGCCTCATCTTCCTGCATTGACTTCAGTTTCTCCTGCGCTACAATGAGGTCGGTATGTAGAGAGACATTCTTCTCATTCACGGCTTCAAGTTCTTGTTTTGATACCGTTTTCAACCTGACAAGGAGGGTTGCCATGATCCAGGCAATAATTCCTCCGGCCACAAAACCTATGAGAAGACCGGTTATTTCCATTTTTTTGCTTTTACGGTTACAATCCGGAATTTTTCAGGATATGTCCCATCTTTTTCTTCTTGGTTTCCATGTAGAAATGGTTGTACTCGTTGGGCGTAATTTCGATAGGCACATTTTCCACCACTTCCAGTCCGTAAGATTCCAGTCCGATACGTTTCACGGGATTGTTGGTCATTAACCGCATTTTTGTGACGCCCAGGCTTTGCAGGATTTGTGCACCCACGCCGTAATCGCGCTCGTCGGCCTTATAGCCTAAATGGAGGTTGGCATCAACCGTATCCATTCCCTTTTCCTGTAATTTGTAGGCCGAAGCCTTTGCCATAAGTCCGATTCCACGTCCTTCCTGATTGAGATAAACCAACACGCCTTTTCCTTCTTTTTCGATCATCTGCATGGCTTTATGCAGTTGTTCTCCGCATTCGCATCGCATGGAGCCGAAAATATCGCCGGTTATACACGACGAGTGAACGCGCACCAAAATGGGCTCGTCTTTGTGCCATTCTCCTTTTATCAGTGCTACGTGATCCAATCCGTTGGACTTCTGGCGAAAAGGAACCATATGGAAATCGCCGTACTGGGTGGGTAAATGTACCTCTTCCCCGCGGTTTACGAGCGACTCTGTCCTCAGGCGATACTTGATGAGATCGGCAACTGAAATAATCTTCAGGTTAAATTCCTTTGCCATTTTCATCAGTTCGGGCATGCGTGCCATTTCCCCGTCTTCCTTTTTTATCTCTGCCAGCGCTCCGGCAGGGTACAATCCGGCCAAACGGGCCAGGTCAATAGTAGCTTCCGTGTGTCCTGCACGGCGAATAACGCCTTTGCTCATGGCTCGTAACGGGAAAATGTGTCCCGGCCGGCCAAAATCTTCGGGTTTGGTTTCTTCACGTGCCAGCGCCAGTATGGTTTGTGCCCGGTCGTAGGCCGAGATGCCGGTCGTGCAGCCGTGAGTGAGTAAATCTATAGAGACGGTAAACGGTGTGGAGTGGATGGAGGTGTTGTGGGTGACCATCATGGGCAACTCCAATTCTTCGGCACGTTCTTTGGTGATGGGTGTACAGATAAGTCCCCGGGCGTGCGTCTCCATAAAGTTGACTTTTTCCGGCGTGATACACTCGGCAGCAATGATCAGATCGCCTTCATTTTCGCGGTCTTCGTCGTCGACCACGATTATGAAGTTTCCTTTTTTTATTTCTTCGATAGCTTCTTCTATCGTGTTTAGCGTAAATTCTTTCATTTTGTATTGTTTATACAGCTACTTTACGTTGCTGGTTGTTCATTATCTCATTTAATTCGTTGTTTAACGTTAATACGGCGTTTAAGTCCCTGTTGATTCGCTTTTCAAAAGGCAGTGAAAGCAGTTTCATTATAACCCCGAGAGGGAAAATATACATGCACAGTTTGGCAAGTGTGGATCCCGTATTAAAGGGGCGTACATATTTTATCAAAACCGGGTATTCCTTTGCTTTCTCAATAACCATCGGCTTACGTGAGTTGGATAGCTGATTGAGCATATTCTCCATCTTGTTTTTTATCGAGGTCAAGGAATGGTCGTATCCGTTGTCTGTCCAATAGGTTTTGTATCCGAGGGTGCCGTATTTTTGCAGGTGGGCGGCCACCTCATCGGTCAGCTCACGTGACGATTGATAAACCTCGGCGTAGTTGGGTTCTTCAATAACGACCTCTTTCAGCGTATAATTTCTTTTCTCGCGGATAAAGAAAAGTTTCTTGAAGAAGCTTGTATAGGTATCGGTACTCATAATTACCGAGTCTGTCATGGCCTTGTACGTCAGGAAAATGCCCAACGGCAGCAGAATCATCGAGCTGAACCACATGCCGATCCAATGATCCCAAACCCCGTCGCGGGCCATTTTGTAACCTACATTGTCTAGGATATAGTAGATAATAAACAAAATAACCGATATGACAATGGGTGTTCCCAGGCCACCTTTGCGTACGATGGAGCCCAGTGGGGCACCGATGAAAAAGAATACGAGACAGGCAAAGGGGATGGTGAATTTTCGGTGCCACTCGATCCATTGCCGGTTTATATTTCGTTGTGTGGTTGTTTTGGACATCGACCGGAAAAGATAATCGTTCCCGTTATTGTCGGCTTTTGAGTAGGCGTTTTGCAGGATGGCCGTCTGGGTTTGTATGTCTTTTGAAGCGAAAATAGAATCCATATCGGGTTTCATGGATGCGGTTGCGTGCTCAACGATGGAGTCCCTTTTCTCTTGCGGATAGCTGTTCCGGAAAGAAAGATAGGTATATTGTTTCATTATCTTCCGGTCGGAAATGTTTACGCTGTCGATGAATTGCTCCAAAGAGTCGATCGAAACCCTTAGCTGTGCGATATTTTTGGAAACGTAATTGCTCGATTCGCTCTCCTGTAAAACACTTTCTTCCATTCGGTTGAAGTTGTCATCATAGGGTATAGTCATCGTTTTTGTAACAAAACTCTCGCGGGCATAGGGGATAAACTCCGAAGAAAAATTCATATTTTCCGTTCCCTGGGTAAAGTTTTGAAACTGTTGCCCGCTATGCATCGTAAAGACAAGCGATAATTTATCTTCCGAGGTTCGCATCTCGGCCGAATCACAGATAATGACAGCCATATTCTGGAACCCGCTGCTGACGTCGTAAATGGAAACGCCATACAGCATTCCGGTTTTCCGGTTTTTCTTGTCCACGTACAAATTGTAACCTTCTATCTCCTTGTAAAAAACACCTTCGGGAACATCCAGTTCAGGTGATTTCTGCCGGATGGAGATCAGGAGTGAATAAAACTTGGGCTGGATTTTCGGCATGGCGTTGTTTTGAAAAAAAAAGGTGCCTATGCAGATTAAGACAATCAGGGCAATGAGCGGAACCATCGCCTTGATGAGAGAGATCCCCGCCGATTTTATGGCCAGCAGCTCCAGGTTTTCACCCAGGTTCCCAAACATCATCAGCGAAGCCAGCAATATGGATAAAGGCAGTGCCAAAGGTATCAACTGAAGCGCTGCGTATAAAAACATTTCACCTATTACGTTCAACCCGAGCCCTTTACCTACCATGTCCTCAACGTATTTCCATAAGAACTGCATCAACACCAAAAAAAGGCATATGGCAAACGTCATCAGAAACAGCGGGATATAGGTTTTTAACAAATAGCCGTAAAGTTTTTTTATATGGAAATCCCTTCTCATCTGTTAAAAGAAGCCCTTTTTAAATTCGATACAAAGATAATAAATTCCTGTGGAGAAAAGTGTTTTGAGGTTTAAGAAAACAAAAAGAACAACCGGCTTGTTTTCGGTTGTTCTTTTTGTTTATATAGCGAGGGATAGCTACTACACACCCAGCCTTCTTTTCATTTTATCGATCTGTGTTTCCCACAAGGTAATGGCATCGCCTTTTTCGTCGGGTTCTGCGAAATCGGTGATTTGTAAAGCAATTTCATTGGATAATTCCAGTTTATGAAGCTGGAACTCAAAATATATATTTTCTTCCTCCTCGTCCAACCACCGGAAACGAATACTTTGCTGGGGTTTCGAACCTAAGATCTCTGCCTGATTATCCGACTTTCCCCAAAAAAATGTGTAAACATTTTCTTCCTCGTTCATCGTAACTTCATCGGCAAACCATTCCGATAATCCGTCAACCTGGCTGATCATTCTCCACAAACTCGCTTGTGTGGCACTCCCCATCACAAACTCAATATGAAACTTCTCTTTAAGCATAACTGCTCACAATAAATTGCGCTCAATATACAACTTTTTTTCCATATAACGGCATTTCACAACAGTTTTTTGGCCGTTGTATAAAAATAGATGAGCAGAATTGGCTTGTTTTTAAGAGAATATTTCTTCGAGAAATTTTATGAATCGTTTCCAAGATTGCTTATCAGCTTCCAGGCGATATGCCGGAGTCCCGAACACCGTAAAACCGTGCGGGGCATTTCCGTATGAGGTCATTTCGTGGGGGATTTTTGCCGCTTCCAACTCTTTGGCAAGAGCGGCAAAATCATCCATCGTGATGGCGGTATCGGCTGTTCCGTGAAAAATGATGATCTTCCCCCTGGTTTTTGAGTAATCTTGCCCTTCGGGGGTTCCCAGGCCACCGTGGAAGGTTGCAAAACCTTTCAACGCTGTTTCCGAGCGGGCTAGCTCCAGGGTGGCTGCACCCCCGAAACAATAACCCATCGCCGCCACTTTTTCCGTTTCAGCGCCCTGTTGTCTTGCAGCATGCAAAGCACCCGTCATCAGGCGGCGCAGTTTACTGCGGTCTTTATACAATTCTCCCGTGTGTTGGGCTTTCTCTTTGTTCTCGGTGGGACGGATCCCTTTGCCAAAAAGATCGGCTGCAAATACCTGATAGCCTTCTTCGGCCAACATGTTGGCACGTTTTACTTCGTAATCGGTCAGCCCGTCCCAGTCGTGAAGAATCAGTACCAGTGCGGCGTTTCCCGGATTTCCCGTCGATGGCCTGATGTAATAGCCTTCATAAGGCTCATTGTCCACCTCATAGGTTACAAATTTGCCTTGTGCCAGTGAGATGGAAAAAGAGAAAACGGCGGCGATCAGAAAGAAATGTTTTGTTGTCATAATGCTGTAATTTTTATGTTTACGCTTATAACACAAAATATTTACAAATTGTTGTCTCTATTCGCAATAAGGATGAGGCACGTTTGTTTCATATCAAAGCATATTTCGCATTTCTCCGGCGAATTCCTTTACCAGTTCCAACGCAGCCAGTTCATTTGATTGAGATGCATTAAGGTTAAGACCGGTTTGTTCTTTCACCTGATCGTTCTGTATCGTTTGAATTTGGGAAAGCAACCTCAGTACCTGAGGCATCTCCCCCATTTTTTTGTTCATCATTTGTTTCTTGAGTGGCGCGATAGCCTGGCAGTAGTTGTCATTACAACGTTGTTCGTTCTTGGTGATATACTCATCAATAACATCCTGGTTGATGCATGCTTCACCTCTGTATTGGGGTTCCGGGGCATTTTTCAATACCATTTCCAAACACAGGTCGAGATCGGTTTTAGCCTGCTTTTCTTTCTTTTCATATTCAGCCTGCATGTTCACCCACCCCTCTTTATACGTCGACAGTCTGTCCTGAAGGTCTTGTAATTTGATGTTGTACTGCTTCCTGGCAGATGATTGCGAATGTTTTCCCCTGTTGGAAGCGACATACTTCTCACCCCACTCTTGAAGTTCCTCTTCACTCATGTTTTCAATTTTTTTCAGATCCATCGAAGAGATTCCGTGATCTTTCATGAGTTTTTGTTGTGCCAGTTGTTCGCCGGCAGCTTCGCCACCTGATACCGTACTTAAGAGCTGATTTTGGTCGGCAGGCGGCTGTTGTTTGTGTATCCGCTCAATATCCAATTCGATCGCTTCGATGACCCTGTCAATCTGCTGGTAAAAGGTGTTTTTATTTGTTTCGGTTACCGCACAACCATTGTCTGGAAACTTTGGAAGGTTGGAGAGATAGTTTTGAGCGAGTTGCTGCGCTGAGACAAGTTGAGAAAAAATCCACAGAATTATAACTACATTATTTTTCATTGCCTATTGATTTAACATCCATTTTTTATTGAAAGACTTATTGTGGCAAGACTGGTTATTGCTTATTCCGGCAGCAAATCAGAAATGCCCGGTGGCGTAAAATTAGCGGACGCATCCACCGAAGGGCCTCCTTCCAGGGCAAAACGGCCGTTAATCTCTCCTTCTGCCAGTCCGCCCACACCGGCTTTGACCGAGCTGGTGAAAGCCACATCCTTTACGGCATCACCCTGTCCGATGGTGACCTCTACTCCCATGGTAGCTTCCGCCGTGAGATTGCCGTTGCCGTATTCTCCTTTCACGCCCACTCCTCCCCAGATGGTGGTCTCGTGTTTGTTAAAATCGCGCTTTACAGACCATAGTAAACCTTCTCCACCCGATAACTTCACGTGGTCGCAGCTGAGCTCAAACGATAAAGGCCCAATGCCACCCCCGATACCGTTTTCACCCAACGGGCAATCTTTCTTCTTTTTTGAGGGCAGCTCAGGGTCAGGCGCCTCTCCCGGCGGTTCCGGCGGTTCGGGCTCCACGCAAATCATTTGATTGAGCTGATCGGCATAACCCGGCAATCCTGAAGCAAAGCCGGCAGCTATCTCCAGATGGATCACCGTCATCATTTCCCGGTAAAGGTTGTAATACTCATTGAGACTGGGGGCATACATCCGTTCAATGATGGGATTGGTAAAAGCATAGTAGTCGGGGATCGCCTCTTTCAAAGCATTGGAAACCAGTGTGTAGTTTTTGCATCCGGCTGAAAAGGAAGATTCCAGGTCCCGTTTTTGTTCCTTACAGATGCGAAACATGACCTGGTCCAGCTGGTATTGTACCCGCCTGATTTCCGCTCCCACCTTTTTCTGGCAATACTCATTATCTCCACACGCCTCAAGCTTCTTGAGGAGTGCAGTCAGCTCTTCCTGAAGACGTAGCGATTGTTCCATCAGTTGTGTGATTGTGGGCATATGCTGTTCCAGCAGGTTCGAATTGTTTTCCATGATCTTTGCACCCTGATTCAGTGCTTGTCCGTAGTTGCTGTTTTCACCAAACAACAATTCCGTGATATCGGAAAACAGCATGATCTCCTTTGAGAAATCACGGGTGAAAACCATTGCATTGTCCGGATCTTTCGATGCACGCAGCTGCTGTTTTCTGATCCGCTCCGACACCGACAGCAGGTCGGAGGTCAGCTGTCTTTTCCGGGCATCCAGGCCGGAAAGGTATCTCTTGATTGGTTGCTCTTGTCCCGCCATTCTTCCTATATCCTCATACACGGGCAGGTCGGGTACCTCCACTCCTTCTGTATCGCCTTTCTCATCCGTCAGCGGCCGGGGCTGGCTCCCCTGGCTCTGTGAAGGCGACTTTGCCGCCTGTGCTTGTTTCATGGCGCCGAAACCTACTGCCGAATACCTTTGGCCCAAAGCCTTCCGCAGGTATTGTTCCGCTTTCAGGGGATTGTTTTCGCACTGGGCAATCAACCCCAGGCCCAAGTAAGGCGAACTCATTTTTGGTGCTGTTCTCAACGCTTTTTCAAACATCAGGGTGGCATTCGTGTTGTCGCCAGCTTCCCGGTAAGCCCAACCCAGATTACAGAGGATAAGGCCGATATCCGGTTTTAACCGATCGGCATATTGCAACACCCGGATGGCTTTGGAATATTCACCCATGTCTTTGAGTGCCACGCCCAGGTTGTTGGCCGTAAGCACATCATCCGGCGTTTGGACGGCACTCCAGGCAATGGCATAAACCGATGCCGATCCTGCCCCTGTCATCACAAAGGCCGCTCCCATATCTGCTCCGTCTGTCTTTTTGGAAGAGCGCTCCAGCATAAGCCTCAGCTTTTGTAAATCACCCGTCTTCGGCCCATACGCCGCCATCAGCGATTGAGCAAACTCCACATACGTATCACGCGTCAGTGAAGGCAGGAGGGAGAGCTCAGCCTTTTCGGGACATGGGTTGTGCTTATTCGTAGTAGCCTGTACCTGTAGCTTGCCTTTATCCGTTTGCCTGTCTAGCGCATTGGCTTGCTTCTCCATCGATTCTCCCCACTGCTCCAGCCGGGCACTTTCCTGTTCGGTGAGTTCCTTTCCGGATTTTGCTTTTTCCAGAATCCGGCTTATATCCCTGGGTATTTGCATCTGTGCACAGGCAACAAATGCGAACGTTAACGCCGTAAGTAAAAGTAATAATTGCTTCATAAATGAGACGGTATTACTCCTCGTCGGTGAACCGGATATCCCGGGGTACTTCAAATTTTTCCTGCGGAGGAGCCACCTCTTCAACCGATGTTACCCGGGAGGAAGTTTGTATGCCCATTGCTTCACCCTCCATGCTCATCATGACATTCCCCCACATCACATAATCTATTTGGGTTCCTTTATCGCTCTTCATGCTCATCTTTCGGCATTTGTATCCGAGGAATTCGACTTCTCCCAGGTCTTCCAGGTTCATCTTTCCCAACAGTTCATCCGACAATGATTCCACATCTACTCCCAGGGGGTTGATTGCCCTTGCCAGGGTATAATGCTCACCTGTCTTCTTGTCCAGGTCTATCTTCCAGTGGTCATCCCCTTTTATGATCTCCAAGGTACGTGTGGAGTAGTCCTCTCCCATGACTTCCATCGGCACTGTTGTTTCAATGGCTTCCCATTCGCCCCACTTGTCAAAATAGGTAACAATGCTCATCTCCATGCCCATGGCTTCAGAGGTGGAACGTATAATTCCCTGTTCAAGGGGATATCTTTTCTTCCCGGCCTCAGCCTGCAGCTCTTTCACCGATAATTCCTTCCCGGCGGATTCTTTCTCTTTCTTCTCTCCGGTACAGCTGCTCAAAAACAGGGCCACCAACAAAAAAAATACAAGTTTTTTCATGATTATTCCGTTTTTAGTTTGCTTTTATCACACTTGTTGATTTATAAATTCCCAGTAATTTGTTTCTCTAATAAAAGTGATCGCCGTCGCATCCGGTAGCGATAATCTCACTGTTTGACTATCCTGCTTTTCAGCGATCTGTCTGTCATGTTGCCCCCGGCCAGCGAAGCTAGCTTCTCTGCTACCATCAAAGGTACTGCAATATCGTCACCATCTGCTTCCAGGGTGAAAAAGACATCCTTCACCCGGCCTGTATAGTAGCTGGAGTAGCGCAAGAGCTCCTTATCGTCCCATTTTGCCATATACTTGTAGCTTCCGCCAGCTCCCCACTCCCGGGTTTTTATATCCGCCAGTTTCTCGTCATGCACTGGATGTAACCCTTTCCTTATGCTCTCGAGCTTCATCTCCAATGCCATCTTCTCTAATTCCGTTCGTCCCGTGACCTCTTCATTTTGACTCTCTGAATCATACAGAGTAAGGACGATGGTGAAATTGTAACCCTTGCCGTCGTTCCTTCCGGTTAAGGTGTCAAACTGAATTCCTGCAAAAAGAGGATAGAAGACACAGCTTGCTCTGCCCAGTGTTCGACAGCTTTCAGGAAGAATCTGGAGCAGCTCCGCAGGCACGTCGAACGCAAAAACTCGTTTAACAGCAGGTCATTCCATGTTTATTCTTACCTAAACATTTTATTCAATTCCTGTACAGCATCGAAGGGACTCATTTTGCCCTCGGCCTCAGCGTTATAGGAAAAAGCTCTTAACATTGATTTATACAGATCCCTTAAGGCTGTCAAACCGACTGATTCCGATGAAATTCGGTAACCATCAACGATATAATTATCTAATTTATCTACAATGGGAGTCAATTTCTCATACTCCTGCAGCATTTTTTGAAGATTTTCCCTGTTCTTCCTATCCACTTCTTTATGGAGCTTTAACCGGTTGTGATGGATTTGTTGTTCTAATTGTTTTTTCCTTTGCTGATTTCCTGTCGAAGCAGGTTTGCTTCTGAGTTCCGCCAACTCATAATTAAGCGGTTCATTCAATTTCATCATTGAATCAATGCCCTCCCGCCACTGGCCCAAAATATCCATTTCAGTCTCAGTAAGAGGCATAGTGATCGCTGTATACTGATCATAAATTTTCTCCCACTCTTTTTGAGCAGCATCAATCTTATTCAGTATCTCCAGATCAAAAGGAACAGGCTTATTGTCCCTTATCCTCTGTTTCTCTTTCTCAGCTTCTTCACAATCATAGAGTAGTTCGTTAATGATTTCCAGTTTCTCCTTATAACGCTCAATTTCTGTTTGACTGGCGGTAAGTGTATTTTCCGGAATCGATGGGAAACTACGCAATATGCGCAGATAGTTGTAGTCCGGGTTATTCTGCAGCAACAAAGTGTCACTACCGACCGTCATCCCATCTCTCAAAAAGAGGTAACTGTTCTGTTCTCCGTAGCTGTGCACCATACACAACATTGCAATAATTATAAAATCGATCTTTTTCATATGATTCATATTTTTTCAGTTACTTGTCTCCTTTCCTACCCCTCCGAATGATATCGTCGTTTTTGGGGAAGAAACCATGCCTATATCGCTTGAGAATCCAATTGATTTACCCACTGAAACAGGCCCCATTCCCACTTTGGCACCTACCTCCGATTTAACCGCCCATCCCGTGAAATCGCCCGCCTCATTGAATTTGAGCGATATGCCTTCCTTGGCGGTGGCACTCACACCACCAACACCGGCTTTGACACCTACCAGGACCGTAATTTCGGTATCTCCATTCTTAAAGTTACGTTTTAACGATCCTCCAATACCTTGTAAATATTCAATTTCCCAGGTATCACAGGTAATACTAAATCCTATTGCTCCTGCGTTTAAAACGAGCTTGTCAATTTTTTTGAGCGGGCAATCATCCACCTCTTTCTCGAGCATCTCAATCTCAGCAACCGGTGAACTTTTATATTGATTCAGGTCTTCATCCTTGGTTACAATGGGGGCGAAATAGTCTGCCAATGCGTAGCCCGGCGGTAATAAAGAAAAATCGGTTGCTATGGGTAACAGACTGATATTAACTGTTAACTCCCGAATATCATTGAAATAATTTACAGCGTCCTGATCATACATATCTCCAGCCACCTGGTAAGCTACATTCCAATATTCATAAAGCAATATCTTTACACCCCGGTAGGTGTCCAACGTCATATCTCTCCATTGAATAAAATGGTCATCAGCAAGGGCAGAGGCACGTTTGTTGATATCCTTGGCGAGTCTTTTTGAATTGTAGGTATCATTCTCCTGCACGTACTTCATCATCTGTTTATATTCACCACTTTCCTTTAGGTTTTGCAGTTCTTGTTGAAAAATCTCATCTGCCATTTTTCTTCTCGCCGCATTTTTATTGTATTCCTGCTCAATTTTTTGGGTATAATAATCATTTACCAGCTCCAACATAAATAATTTCTGACCATAGGAGGGCAACAATTCGACACTTTCAATACTCTCCATTTCAGAATTATCGTCTTCATCTTCGCCATCACTATCACCCTCCTCATCAGGGTATGGGTCAGAATCAAAATCATTGATGGCTTCATCCAACTCGTCGGCATGGTACGTGGCAGCAAATTGCAATCCCCCTGCCATGCTCTTCTCCATCACAGCCTGTGAGAACTCAACCAGATTGGGTAATGAAAACATAAACGCATCCCTGCTCACCCATTTCGGAAAAACAGGCAGTTTCAGTATGTCATCCTGCGACTTTTCGTTCTCATTTTGATCCTCATTTTGTTGATCCTCTTCCCAGAATGGAGATTCTACGTGACCTCCGCTTTTTGCGGCTTCCCTGAAGCCTTTCCGCATTGAAGCTGAAAAGCCCAGTTTGCCTGCCTTGATAAGTTCATCGATGGCACGTCTGCCATCTTTTTTATGTACATACACTCTTGCCATCCCTTCATGGGCTGCACAGAAATAATCATCGTATTTAATGGCCTGCCGATAGTTTTCTTCGGCCTCTGGATACATGTTGAGGTCAATGTATGCGTTTCCGAGATTCGTTAAGATCATCGGTGAATGAGGCTCCAGGGTTTTTGCATAAATAAATATAAGAATTGGGTCATCAAACCCCTGTGAAATTTGTTTCACATCGGCATCATGTAGTGCACGCAGGATAGCACCAAAATTATTTACGAGCAGCGGATCAACCGGATCAGAAAGGGCAGCTAAAGCCGACATCACAATAGGCATATATTCCAATGTAGCAGTGGCGGAAGCCACCACTGCACTGCCAGATAGATCGGCAGCATAGTCCGGATTTGCCTTTAATCGATCTGTAGCGGTGTTTATCCGTGATTTTTCAATAAGATCAAGCTTATCGTAATACAAATCGATGTAATTCTGACACAATTTGGTGAAATCTTCCCTGGTTACTTTCAAATCACCCGTGTCCCTTCTCGGTTCACCGGTTGTGAATGATATGCTTCTCTCGTTGGTACCCTCATTGGTTATGGTTAGGTCCCTTGCGAAAAGCCCCAAAGAATAAAAGCATAAAACATTTATTAACAATATTCTAAAAACACTCATAGGTTTGATTTAAGTTTAGTACTGCATCCATTAAACCACGATCAGATCGTAAGACTGACTACAGGTCAAGGCATCAAATCTCCCAAGCCGGGAGGCGTGAAGTTTGCAGAAGCATCCACCGATGGGCCTCCCTCCAGGGCAAACCGTCCGCTGATCTCCGCTTCGGCCAGTCCCCCCACACCTGCCTTCACACTGCTGGTGAATGCAACATCTTTCACGGCATCTCCCTGTCCGAAGGTGACTTCCATCCCTACATTTGCTTCCACGGTGGCATTGCCCCGGCCATATTCTCCTTTCACGCCCACGCCTCCCCAGATAGAGGTTTCGTGTTTGTTGAAATCGCGCTTGACCGACCAGAGGATACCCTCGCCGCCAGACAGTTTCACATGTTCGCAGCTGAGTTCAAACGATAAGACTCCAATGCCACCTCCTATACCCTTTTCACCCAGCGGACATTCTTTTTTCTCTTTTGCGGGCAGCGTTGGATCTGCAGGTGGTACAGGAGGCTGCGGCGGCTCCGGCTCCACACAGATCATCCCGTTGAGTTGGTTGGCAAGGGGTGGTATTCCAGCAGCAAAACCTGCGGCTATTTTAAGGTGACTGAGCGCGATCATCTCCCGATAGAGATTGTAATACTCGTTGAGGCTGGGCGCATACATCCGTTCAATGATGGGATTGGTAAATGCATATAAATCAGATATCGCCTCTTTTAATGCACCGGAAACAAGCGCGTAATTTTTACAGGCAGCTGAAAAGGAGGACTCCATGTCTCCCTTTTGCATCCTACACATCTTGAACATGAGTAGATCAATCTCATACTGTAACTTCTTTATTTTGGCTTCAACCTGTTTCTGACAATACTCGTTATCACCGCATTTCATTCCTTCTTCAAAGAGGACCTGCATTTGTTCCAGCATCTGCAGATGTTTTTCCTGATCCTGTGCGACCGTGGGCAGATGTTGTTCCATTCTTTTCGCGTTGTTTTCCAACAATTTTGATCCTTCCTGTGCTGCCCGGCCGTAGTTGCTGTTTTCACCAAATAACAGCATGGTGACGTCACTGAATTGCATGAGCTCTTTCGAAAAATCCCGTTGAAAGACCATCGCATTGTCCGGATCTTTCGACGCATGCAACTGCTGATTTCTTATCCGCTCCGAAGCGGAGAGCAGGCGGGACAACAATTGCTGTTCCCGGGCATCCAATTGCGTCAAATAAAGCTTGAGAGACTGCTCCTGGCCTGCCATCATACCCTTGTTCTCATATACGGGTAAATCGGGAATCTCAAGTCCTCCGGTGTCTCCTTTTTCATCCGCCAGCGGACGGGGTGTGCTGGGTTGCTGCTGTGAGGCGGAGGTTGCTTCCTGTGCCTTTGCCATGGCAGCAAAACCAACAGTCGAATATTTTTGTCTCAACGCCTTTCGTAAATACTGCACAGCCTTCGCATGATTGTCTTCGCATTGTGCAATCAGTCCAAGCCCCAGATAGGGGGAGCTCATCCCGGGGGCAGCCATCAACGCTTTTTCGAACATACGTGTGGCATTTGCATTATCGCCGGCTTCACGATAAGCCCAGCCAAGGTTACAAAGAACAAGGCCTATATTGGGTTTTAACTCATTGGCATACTGTAATACCTGAATGGCTTTAGCATATTCGCCCATATCTTTGAGTGCTACACCCAGATTGTTGGCAGTCAGCAGATCGTCCGGGCTTCTTGCTGCACTCCATGCTATGGCATATACAGAGGCAGAACCTGCTCCCGTCATCACAAAAGCCGCTCCCATATCGGCACCGTCTGTCGGCTTTGCCGTCTGTTCCAATATTCGATCCAGTTTCTGCAGATCGCCCGTCTTCGGGCCATAGGCCGTCATCAGCGACCGGGCAAGTTCTACGTACTTTTCACGTGTCAGGGCAGACAACGAGGAGACGTCAACTTTTTCCGGGCAGGGTTCGTTGCTTTTCGTATCGGCCGCTTGCGGATCTTTCTTATTCGTTTGCTTGTCCAATGCATCAAATTGCTTCTCCATTGATGCTCCCCACTGTTCCAGCCGGGTATTTTCCTGTTCGGAGAGTTCCTTTCCCGATTTTGCTTTTTCCAGAATCCGGCTTATGTCATCAGGGATTTGTATTTGGGCGCAGACAGCAAATGCGAATGTCAGCGCCACAAGTAAAAGTAATAATTGTTTCATGGATGAGAAAGCATTATTGCTCGTCGGTGAACCGGATATCCTCGGGTAGTTCAAACTTCTCCTGCGAAGGAGCCGCCTCTTCCACCGATGTCACTTGTAAAGAGGTCTGTATGCCCATTGCCTCTCCCTCCATGCTCATCATCACATTGCCCCACATTACATAATCCATAAAAGTTCCCTTGTCACCCTTCATGCGCATCTCCCGGCACTTGTATCCCAGGAACTCCACTTCGCCGAGATCCTCTATGTTCATTTTCCCCAAAAACTCATCTGTCATTGTTTCCACATCGATACCCATGGGGTTGATTGCCCTTGCTTGGGTATAATGCTCGCCTGTCTTCTCGTTCAGGTCTATCTTCCAGTGGTCTTCACCTTTTATGATCTCCAGGGTGTGTGAGGAATAGTCCTCTCCCATAACCTCCATCGGCACCGTTGTTTCAATCGCTTCCCATTCTCCCCACTTGTCGAAGTAGGTAACTATGTCCATCTTCATTCCCATGGCTTCAGAAGTGGAACGTATGATTCCCTGTTCAAGGGGATATCTTTTCTTCCCGGCCTCAGCCTGCAGTTCTTTCACCGATAATTCCTTCCCGGCGGATTCTTTTCCTTTCTTTTCTCCGGTACAGCTGCCCAATATGAGGGCCACCAATAAAAAGGATAGAAGTTTTTTCATGATTATTTCTTTTAAATGAGTGATTGCTGTCGAGTACTATACCGACAAATTTACTGTTTGACTATCCTGCTTTTCAGCGATCTGTATGTCATTTTTTCTTTGACCAGTGATGCCAGCTTCTCTGCCACCATCAAGGGAACCGCAGTGTCGTCACCGTCTGCTTCCAGGGAAAAAAACACATCCCCCACCTGTCCAGCATAGTAGCTGGAGTAACGCACCTGTTCCTTACCGTCCCACTCTGCCATATAGTTGTAGCTTCCGCCGCCCCCCCACTCCCGGGTTTTGATATCTGCCAGCTTCTGGTCGTAGTTTGGATGTATCCCGCTTTTTATCTTCTCGAGCTTCATATCCAATGCCATCTTCTCCATTTCCGTTCGTCCCCTCACTTCTTCGTTCTGACTGTCTGAATCATACAGAGAAAGGATGACGGTGAAATTGTAACCCTTGCCGTCGTTCCTTCCGGTCAAGGTGTCAAACTGGATTCCCGCAAAAAGAGGATACAAGATACAGCTTGCTTTGCCCAGCGTACGGCAGCCTTCAGGAAGAATCTGGAGCAACTCCGCCGGTACGTCGAACACCAAAACCTGTGAATCTCCGTTATACTGCTGAAGCAAATCACCGGCATCCTGAAAACCTTCCAGCATCTGCTGCAGTTCGGGAGTTTGGTTCAGTTGGTTCATCAAGATGTTCATGTCCGGCAGCAATAAGTTTGGATCATTCGGAGCAACAGCCTTGATTGTATCCCTCACATTTACTGCAAGTGCGTAGGAAAGAATCAACTGACACAGTAATAAAGTGGCAATTTTTTTCATGATGTTTTTTTTAGTTAGAGTTTAACAATTTAACTCCGTTGATTTGTTTCACGATTAGGCAAAATTCAAACAAATTTGATTTTGCTCTCACTGCTTCACAAATTCAACCCTGCGGTTCAATGCTTTGTTAGCCGGTGTATCATTGGGCGCAACGGGGGTGGTTTCACCGGCTCCTTCCGTCTCTATCCGCGATGCGTCTATTCCGAACTTGCTGACCAGCTCGTTCTTTACCGATTGGGCACGGCGTTGCGATAGCTCCAGGTTTTTGGCATCATCTCCATCGCTGTCGGTATGCCCGATAATTTTAACTCTTACCGGTCCATTTTCCTTTAACACATCGGCGATGCTCTTCAGTGTGCCGAACGATTCGGGTTTTACATCCGCCTTGTTCACATCAAAGGTGATGCCGTAGGTGACCAGCTTTCCTTCGGTAATCAGTTTGCTGCGGGTGTCGGGCGATGCTGTGGTGATTTTCAGGTTCGACACGTAGGGTGCACTGTATCGGTCCCATCCCGAGAATCGCATGCGGTTGAACTTCACGTTGGGATAGATGTTGGTGGGCATATCCAACACTTTAGCGTTCTGATGATAGATACGCACCCTGCGTTTCTGTACCCAGAGGATGACGTGATTTTCCTTTTCACGGACAACCGTATTTTTCGTTGCCTGTCCGGTAAGCCAGTCCTGTGTTTCCTTGTAACCCTTGGTATCCCAGCGGTCATATCCCAGATCGACATGTAGCCCTGCTTCACCCGGATATAAATCGTCGTTCATCTCTTTCGGGTCATCTGCATTTTCCTGGTAGAGTGTGAACTGGATTCCGTATTGATATTTTTCATCGGGGATAATGTCGAACTCAACGATAAAGTTATCCGGAAAATCGATCTGACGGGTATAACAGTATACCGCATCTTCCCCGTTCATATGAAACCACTTGCCGGGAGCGATATTCACCGACTTCACCTCACCACTGCCGTTTGTTGTCCAAAGGGCCGGAAAGTCGCCGATAGCATCCTGTGAGAAATCGTCGTAAAAGAGGATCTGATCGCCCGGCACGAAATCGTACTGGCTGGTGCCCGTTAATTTTTGCGAAGTGTTGGCGGCCATATTTTCGCCTTTCTCCTCCGTAACAATGGCACCTTCCTCTTCTTCTTCGTTTGAGGCGGATTTCTTGTTTTTATCCTCTTTCGTCACCGACTCTTCCGCTTTATCCATTGCTTTCTCGGTTACCTCCTCCGCTTTCTGTTCCACGCGTCTCTCTACGGCATTCTTTGCTGCATCTTTTGCCGCATTTCCCAGTTTATTCAGCCATTTTTGTGCATCGGCCTGCGTGTTAAACAACAGGCAAAAACCTAACAGGATAAGTACTTTTTTCATGATCTGTCTATTTAAAAAATGAATCTTGAGGACGAAACGATCAGGGCACCCAGGAGTGCAGAAACGAGGACCGAAACCACTACCACGCAGAGCAGGCTCACGATGAAATAGGTGTTTTTCTTCTCTTCGGGTGTCTTCATCACGGGCGCGATTCCGAGGTAAAGCAGGTAGAGGCCATACAGCCCTCCCAACGTTGCCACAAACGACAAGCTGGGAACCAACAAGAGTATCCCTGCCACGCACATAGGCGTATAGGAGTAGGCGACCAAAGAGAATGCCTTATCGAAATTTTTGATGGACTCAAACTTATCGGCGAGAAAGGCAATGATCCATGCCGACAGGTAAGCTCCTCCTAGTGTAGAGATAAATGAAGTAAATGCGTGACGGATACCGATATTTGCGAAACTCGCATGAATTCCCATCAGGTTGAATCCGAAGATCCCGTACCCGATGAATCCCGCAATAGCAGGGATGAGTGCCAGAGGAATAAGGTAGGCGGTTAATACTTTCAAGTGTGTATCGTTTTTTTCCGATATTACTTCCCATTCTGTTTTGGGATTCAACAAAATGTTTTTTACTTTGCTAATAATTTCCATAAAACACTGATTTTTACTTTTGTTTATTGAAGTATTTTTCTCACGTTATCCGATTCTTAGGATACAAATTTACGGACTGGGAAAAGTAAAAAATAGACCCAAAAGGGAGTTTTTAATTACTGTGAATAAATTTAATTTTGTGTCGGCAATACAATCTACATTTGCTGCTGTCAACGTACTAAAATGCTAATAACTAAACACAATGATCACTTTCAGGAAAAGAAAACCAACGACTATCCTGTTTCTTGGGCTGTACTTGCTTTGCATGAACGGGTTTGCTCAGAATTTAGATAGTTTGGAAAATGTGTTGAACGGCAGTGACCTGTCATCGGAAGAGTTCCTGACGGTATGCGACGACTTAAGCTGGAACTATCTCGACGATAATTTTGAAAAATCAATAAAATACGCTGTGCGGGGTATTGAAAGAGCAAAGTCGGACCAGAACCTGCTTATGGAGGCACGGCTTTACCGAAATTTAGGAGTCGCCTACTACATGAACAGTCAGATGGATACGGCTCAACTGTTTTTAAACAAATCGCTTGAAAAGGCTATCCTCCTGAAAGATGAACAACTGGAAGCTGCCGTTTACGGGGCTATCGGAAATGTGCACAACGTATCGGGGAACTATCAGGAAGCTCTTACCTATTACCTGAAAGCTCTCCCTGTGTTTGAGAAGCATAACAACAAGGAGCGTATACGGTCGCTGCTCGGAAACATTGCTACATTATATTATAGCCTGATAAACTTAAGCCAGGCCGAAAGATACTATTCGGAACTGGAAAAAGAGAGTATAGAGGCCAATGATCTGTATAATATAGGGCGTGCATACGAGGGATTCAGCAGGATAGCCCTTAAACGAAAAGATTTTAAATCATCGTTGGAATATTCTGAAAAGGCGGCAGAAATATTCCACAAGGGAGGGTATAAGGCATCGGAAGCTATTGCGATTCAGGGAATAGCCATGGTTTATTACCTGGATTATAACAATTACCCGAAAGCTAAAGAATACGCACTGAAAGCATTGAATTTAACCCGGGAGATAGGGTATGACACACAGATTGCCGGTTCGTTGAATATCCTGTCGAACATTTATTTTAACGAGAAAGATTACATCAATTGCTTGAAGTCGGCCAGAGAAGCAATAGAAGCAGACACAACGGATGCCAACGTAACCTCAAACCTGTATGCGAACATGGTAAGGGCAGGGATATTTTTAAACCATCACCAGGAAACGTTGCGATACTTCGACAAGTACCGGAAGCTGATCGATACCCGCTCAACGGCAGAGTTTGAGCAGGCAATGGCGGAACTGGAAAAGAAGTACCAGACCGAGAAAAAAGAGCTCAGGATACGCACGCTGGAGAAAGAAAAAAAACTTAATTCCATTATCTTCCTGGTGAGTACGGTTGGGTTGTTTCTCTTTTTGTTGGTATTGTATTTACGCAACAGAACGATAAAAACGAACGAGGAACTTAACAAGCAAAAAATTCTTCAACTCGAACAGGAGAACCAGCTCATCGCCGCGCAAGCCGTACTGAATGGCGAAACTGCAGAGCGTACCCGGCTTGCACGCGACCTTCACGATGGATTGGGAGGGATGCTCTCGGCAGTAAAATTAAATTTATTCGATATGAAGCAGGATGTAATTATTGAAGAGGAAGATGTTTTACGTTTCAACAGAGTGATGGAAATGCTGGACAATTCCATCGGGGAGCTCCGGCGTGTGGCACACAACATGATGCCCGAAGCACTCTCGCGCTATGGGCTTAAGACAGCCTTGAGCGACTTCTGTAAAAACTTCAGAAACGTAAAATTTCATTACTTCGGTGCAGAACAGCGGGTTGAAAAGAAGCTCGAAACGGTTATTTATCGTGCTGCAAACGAGTTGATAAATAACGCTTTAAGACACGCTGGGGCAAGTGTTGTAAATGTGCAGTTGGTATGTGGCACTGATCTGATCTCACTCAATGTCCAGGATGATGGCAAGGGGTTCGATACGGCCGCCGAGACCTCGGGTACGGGTCTGAACAATATCCGGACACGTGTTGCTGCAGTAAACGGAACCATGAACATCCACTCTTCTCCGGGTGAGGGGACCGAGGTGGATGTGGAGATAAAGATATAGTTAAGCAGGGTAGGCAAGCAAAGACAAAAACGAGCAAAATGATAACCGTTCATATCGTTGATGACCATAAAATCCTGGTAGAGGGGTTGCAAAAGTTGGTGGATAATTCCGGATTTGCCCAGACCACGGCCGTGAGTTATACCGGAGAAGATTGCCTGTGGAAATTAAGTTTCAAACAACCGCATGTCATCTTGCTGGATATCAATCTTCCCGATTGGAGTGGCATTGACCTGTGCAGCGTAATAAAAGAGAAATATCCGCAGGTGAAAATAGTAGCGCTCACCAGTTATTCGGAATATTCTATCGTGCGGCAAATGCTTGAAAACGGAGCTTCGGGCTATGTCATTAAAAATGCCATGCCCGAAGAAATTCTGTTGGGTATTCAAACAGTAGCTGACAACGAAACTTTTTTGTGTGAAGAAATTGACTTTCTGATGAACAAACGCTCCGTGGAACAGGTTTGGCTGACTCCACGGGAAAAGATACTGTTGCAACATATCGTGAATGGATATACCAATCCTGAAATTGCAGAACAGATGCTCCTTGCCGTGGATACCATCAATAACTACCGGAAGAAACTCTTATGTAAGCTTAACGCCCGAAACACAGCCGTCCTGGTACGAATAGCCCTGGAACAAAAACTGGTATGATCAGTTTTGTGCTGTAGATCCCTTGTCCGTTTAATGGTTTTCGATGTTTTCCCGAAAAGGCTTGTATTCCACGAATGCCTCAATGGCTTCATAGGAGGCCAATCCGAGCTTGTCGTACATGTTGGCCGTTGCCCGGTTACGCTCTTCAGAACGTTGCCAGAACAACCGCTCGTCATCCCCGAGGAACGGAGCGCTTTCCATTTGCGATTGATGGCGCAGGATAGCATTTCTTTTCTGGCGTAACTCTTCGGGAGAGATTGGAACGGCCATCTCGATATGGTCGATTTCCCATTCCATCCAGGCACCCCGGTACATCCAAACGCGGCAATCCTTGTACCACTCATCATCCTTCATCAAATCGATGGAGGCCAGAATAGCATCCAGACATACTTTGTGGGTTCCGTGCGGATCGGCGAGGTCGCCGGCAACATAGATTTGATGCGGTTTGATGCTTTCAATAAAGTCCTTGACGATTATCACGTCTCTTTCCGAAATGGGGTCTTTTTTTACCCTTCCTGTTTCGTAAAAGGGCAAGTCGAGAAAATGTACATGGCTGTGTGGTAACCCCACGTATCTGTCTGCAGAGCGAGCTTCTTCACGGCGAATCCTTCCTTTGAGAAAACGAACTTCAGGTGTGTCTATATCGTCTACCCCTTTTTCGTGGAAGAGATGGTGTAATATGTTCGATAACTTGCTAAGAGCGGTAGAGTTGGTCGGTTCGAACTCTTTGATGAGATTTTTGAAGACCGATAAATACCGGATAACCTCTTCGTCGCCAACGGCAATGTTTCCAGAAGTCTGGTAAGCAACATGCACGTCGTGCCCTTGATTCACTAACCGCTGAAAGGTCCCACCCATAGAAATCACATCATCATCGGGGTGAGGGCTGAAGATGATCACGCGTTTGGGATACGGTTTTGCTCTTTCCGGACGGTTGGAATCGTCGGCATTGGGTTTCCCGCCTGGCCAGCCGGTGATGGTGTGTTGCAGGTCGTTGAATATTTTTATGTTGACGTTGTACGCAGAACCGTAAAGGGTGATGAGTTCGCTTAGCCCGTTATCGTTGTAGTCCTTGTTGGTGAGTTTCAAAATGGGTTTGTTCACAATGCCGCACAACCAAACGATCGCTCTGCGGATAAGTTTGCTTGTCCATTCACAATTGGTTACAAGCCAAGGCTGGCTGATACGGGTCAGGTCGCTGGCTGCAGCCAGATCGATATAAACATCTGCTTCCGGATGCGTTTGCAAAACTGACGCAGGCGTCGATTCCGTTACGCTTCCTTCCACCATTTGTTTGATGCTTTCTGCTTTTTGCTCGCCCCAGGCAATCAGTGCAATTCTCTTTGCTCGCATCATATCCGCAATACCCATAGTGATAGCGCTGACGGGCACTTTGTCCAGTGATTCGTAGCTGGAAGCTATGTCTCGTCGCGAGTCTCCGTCGAGCATCACCAGGCGGGTTTGTGAATGGAGGTTGCTACCCGGCATGTTAAAGCCGATGTTTCCCTTGCTTCCCAATCCCAGCAGCAAATAATCCAATCCCCCCAATTGATGCAATGCCTGTTCGTACTCCTCACACTTTTCCGCGATGAGGTCCTTTTCGATTGTGGCATCGATCGAGTAGATGTTCCCGGGGTCTATGTCGATGTGGTTCAAAAAAGAGTCCTTGATGAACTGTAAATTAGTAAGGGATGGTTCGGAAACCGGATAGAACTCGTAAATGTTAAATACCACCAGGTTGTTGAAGCTCACCCCTTCTTCTTTATGCAGCCTGATCAGTTCTTCATATACCTGAATGGGTGAAGATCCTCCGGATACGCCGAGGGTAAACTGTTTTCCCTCCGCCTGATGTTTTTGCAGGTTTTTTACAATGCCGCTGGCTACTTTTTTTGCAGCACGATCCGATTTTTCAAAAATGTGAATCGGGATTTTTTCGAAGCGGCTGAGCGTGTATTCCTCAAAATCGTTTTCCGGTTTATAATACCGTTGAGGTATTCTTTCGAGTGTAATGTAAGAACTTAAATCTAATCGCATGACATGATTTTTATAAAGAATTTCCATTGACAAAAATAGACAAAATAGGCAATTAAAGCAAAGTAATTATTAAATATTGATCAATAAGTAATAAAGTAAATTTATTGCTTCACAAGTTCAAGCTTCCTATCCAGGTGCTTAACTACCCTGGAATAGATAAAGAGGGCAACCGCAGAAATGGCTCCAATTCCTACAAAAACGTACCAGATATAATGTGCGTGCTCTGTTGCCGCAGAATAGGCTGCCTTGTCGAGTATGCCTTCGGCACTGGTAAACAGGCGTGGATCGGGGCAATATTTTTCCAGCAGGAATCCCGATATTCCAAAAGCAAACAAGTAGGAGAAGAATGAATGCAGGTGGCTGAATCCCAGGTATAATCCCTCTTCGCCTTTGGGTGCTTGCAGCGAAAAATACTCCAAATAGCGAGGTGAAATAAAACATTCGGCCAACGCCTGCATGGCAATACCGATAATCATCATGAATGCAACGGGATGCATCCCCAGGATATATGCATCTCCTATGTGGTTCCCAAAAGACATGACCAACGCTGAAAGCGGGATAATAAACATGCCTGTCATCATCGAAGTGATGGCGTTTCTTTTTTTCATCATGGAGGTAATAAAATTAACGCTTATAAATACCACCAGTGGATTCACATTGGCATACCATCCCGGTGTAGCACCATCGCCCACCAGTCGTATGACGTATTTCGGCATTGTAGAGTACATTTGGCTTTGGATCATCCAAAAACCGCTTATGATCAGGATAAGGATCATCAATCTTCCGTTTGTCAGCACCTTGCCCATCGATTGCAAAAGCTCCTGCATTTTCTTTCCCTGACCCTCGGTATGCGCCGATTTGTAAAAGAAGAACACGGCAATCAGTGCTAAAAATGTCATGGAAGCGGAAAAGTAATTGAGGTAGACCAGGCCTTCATCCCCCATACTTCTTCGTAGAGGGTCGACCACGGTCTTACCCAAAAATGCCCCGATATTCACCATCATATAAAAAATGGCATATCCCCGGGCGCGATTTTCCGTAGTGGTTTCACGAGCCACGGTTCCCGATATTACTGCCTTTATGAAAGCGCCACCGATCACGATAAAAACAAGAATCGGGATAATCGACCATTGGTGTAGGCTTCCGATTAATCCCGAATAGGTGGTGGTCATTCCGTAATGTACCAACCCTGCGCTCTGCAATATTGTGGGAACTAGGCCCAGTCCACCGTAACCGATGGTTAAGAAGGTAAATGCCAGAATGATGGAATTACGAAAACCTATTTTGTCGGCAACGGCACCGGTAAAGGTTGGGAGTAAATACAAAAAAGCGGAATATATCCCGGAAATGATGCCTGCTTGCACATCGGAGAAACCCCAGACGTTGGACAGGTATAGAGTGATTACAATAAATACGGCGTAAAATGCCAGACGTTCAAGTAGTTCTACAAAGTTCGCGACCCAAAAAGGTTTTGAAAATTTCAGCATAAGAGTATGTTTTATCTGTTAATTTAATGCGCAAAGAGTTGTTTTTCGTGCAAAGATAAAACAATAATGTTTAATCCAAATCAATTACTGTGATTCCGGCACCGCCAAATTGAACATGCTCATCCTGAAAATGGGCGACACCCGCTACCGTTTTCAGGTATTCCCGGATGATTTGTCGCAATGCGCCGGTGCCTGTTCCGTGGAGAATGCGTACCCGTGAAATGCTTAGCTGAATAGCATCGTCAATAAAGTACATCACGGCTTGAAGCGCTTCGTCACCACGCATTCCGCGCACGTCGATATCCTGCTTGAAACTGAGCTTGCGGTCGTGCAGCAGATCACGCGTGTTGGACGATTTATTCTCTTTGACCCGCTGATTGCCGTTTACTTTTTCCAGTTTTTCCAGATCGACTGTGGATTTGATTACTCCAAAGGCAACGATCGCTTTTTTTCCCTGTATCTCCAGGATTTCTCCGGTAACGGTCTGTCCTTTCATGCGAACGGTATCGCCAGTGACGATTGGCGTTTTGAGGTTGGTGTTTTGAGGTTGAGTTACGGGTTTTTGTTTGACTTTCTTTCGGATCGGCTTCACTTCCTGGAGAGTGTCGGAGGAGGTTGTTATGTTTTCCCGGAATTCTGTGAGCGATTGACGCACCCGTTTGGTCTTTTCCTTGTCTGCCTGTGCTTCCTTGATCTGGCGTATGGTGCTTTCAATTTTTGCATTACTCTCAGCTATAAGCCGTTCAGCCTGCTGTTTTGCTTCGGCCAATATTTCTTTTTTCTTCCGGTTTATTTCCTCCATTTCGGATTCGTATTTTTCCGAAATCTCGTTAAGCCGGTTGCGTTCGCGGCGAACCTCTTCGCGTTTACGCTCCCAGTAACGGCGGTCACGGGAAATGTCCTGCAAATATTTATCCATGTTGATGTAATCGCTGCCGACAATTTCGGAGGCTTGGGCGATTACATCGTCGGGAAGTCCGATCTTGCGGGCAATCTCTACAGCGAAGGAGCTTCCAGGGTTTCCGATGGAAAGCTGGAAGAGCGGCTGCATTTCATGTCTGTCGTAAAGCATGGCTCCATTGATGACCCCTTCATTTTCGTTGGCAAAATGTTTTAGGTTCTGGTAGTGGGTGGTGATGACCCCAAAAGCGTTCTTTTGGTTAAACCGATCCAACAGCGATTCGGCAAGGGCTGCTCCAATTTGTGGCTCCGTGCCGCTGCCAAATTCGTCGATCAGTAAGAGAGAATGCTTACTGCAGTTTTTCACGAAGAACTTCATGTTCTGCAGGTGGGAGCTGTATGTGGAGAGATCATTCTCGATGGACTGCTCGTCGCCTATATCAATAAAAATATCGCTGAACAAGCCCACTTGTGAATTTTCCCGTAACGGAACCAACAAGCCGCATTGAACCATATATTGCAGTAGTCCTACGGTTTTCAGACAAACCGATTTTCCTCCGGCATTGGGCCCCGAGATCACCAGTATCCGGCTGTCCTCTTCGAGCGTTATGTCGAGCGGTACCACTTTGCGGTTTTGCTTTTTCAGCGAAAGAAAAAGAAGCGGATGAACCGCTTGTACCCAGTCGATAATGAGCCTGTTTTCGAAGTTGGGTTTCAATGCGTTTAGCTGCAGCGCAAATTTGGCTTTGGCGCGGATGAAATCTATTTGTGCCAGGAATTCGTAGGACTGCAGCAAGTCGGGTAGAAAAGGGCGGAGGTAATCCGTAAACTCGGTGAGGATGCGGATGATCTCGCGACGTTCGTCGCTTTCCAGCTCACGGATGCGGTTGTTGGCCTCTACCACCTCCGAAGGTTCTATATAAACGGTTTTCCCTGAGGCCGACTCGTCGTGGACAATTCCTTTTATTTTTCGCTTGAAAGCCGGATTTACGGGGATAACCAACCTTCCGTCGCGCATGCTGGGAGTGATGTCTTTGTCCACAAAGCCCTCGGCCTGTGCTTTGCGTAATATCGAATTCAGGCTTCGAGAGATGCTGTTGAGCGTCGAGGTGATTTCCCTGCGGATATTGCTTAGTTGGGGAGATGCATGATCCCTTATTTGTCCGAACTCATCGATGATCCGCTCGGCTTTTTTGCTTATTTCCGACGATACAAACACTTCTTTTGCCAGCAACATCAAGTGGGGATAACGTTCCGCTTTCTCTTCATCGTTTTTAAAAAACGTTACGATGGAAGTTATCGTTAACATCGATTTAAGAAGCTCCGACAAAGCGTTTTGATCAATCCACGACCCGGCAACACGTATGCGATGGAGAACCGGGCGCACATCGTAAAAGTTGTCCGAAGGAAAAGAGTCTTCCTCCTGTAAGATATGCACAAACTCATCGGTTTGCGATAGTTGTACGTCAATCTCTTCAAAAACGGAAGAAAACTGCATTTCTTCTACCTTCTCTTTGCCCAGTGGACTGAGGCAATGTTGTTCTAGCAGTTGTCTTATCTTGAAAAACTCTATTTTTTGTTCGAAATTTTCGGGATAAATCACGGTTAGTTTTGGAATTGGGATTTGCGATTTCGGATTTGGTGCAAAATTACTCTTTTTAGCCGATATTATTCCTATCTTTGAATGGATAAATCAGAAATTTTATGAAACCGTTGTCCTCCATTTTGTTTATCAACCTTTTTTTAAGCATGGTGCTGTCACCTCTCTTTTCGCAAAAAAATCCGGATCTCACCGATGAAACAGCGCTTAAATTATCTGCCCTGCCCCTCGGTTGTATCGATCGGGAATATCCCAACAAACCGGGACATACCTACGGTTCGGCCGATGAGGTAGGTCTTTCGCCCAAGGCACTGCATCCTGTTTTTTACGGGTGTTTTGACTGGCACAGTAGTGTTCACGGGCATTGGATGTTGATCCGCTTACTGAAGACCAAACCCGGTATTGCGAGCAAAAATGAAATCATCACCTTGTTGAATAACTCCTTTGATAAAGCAGCGGTTGAAGTTGAGAAGGAGTATTTCCTCAAGTACGAGACAGGTAAAGGATTTGAACGAACCTACGGTTGGGCGTGGCTGCTGAAACTCGATGAAGAACTGGCGTCGTGGGACAATCCGGCTGCCAGGCAATGGCACGAAAACCTTCAGCCGCTTACCGGGCAAATTGTGGAGCTGTGGAGGGAGTATCTGCCCAAGCAGACCTATCCGAACAGAACAGGAGTGCATCCGAATTCAGCTTTTGCACTGGGTTTTGCCATAGATTGGGCAAGGGAGAACGGAAATAAGGAGTTTGAAAAAGAGTTGATCGGTAAATCGCTCGATTTTTACGGAAAAGACACGGAGACCCCGGCACACCTGGAGCCGGACGGCGCCGATTTTTTCTCACCCAGCCTGGAAATTGCTGATCTAATGAGGAGAATTCTTTCCCGGGACGATTTTGAAAAGTGGCTGGTTGCCTTTTATACACAAAAAGGGATCGATAACATCAGTCAGATTCCTGTGGTAAGCGATTTGGATGATTATCAGACGGTTCATCTGGTTGGACTGTCGTTTTCTCGGGCGTGGTGCATGAAAGGAATCGCCAAATCATTATCCGAAGGGCATCCGTTGAAGCTGCATTTCGAAGAAACCGCCCAGAAACTATTGGACCATGCTCTTCCGCTTGTTTTTGACGGGAACTACGGCGGAGAACATTGGCTGGCATCGTTTGCGCTGATGGCATTGGAATAAAAAATAATATTTTGTCGGGTTTTATTGTTTTAGGGTTGCAAAATTAAAATATTTAAACTACTTTTGCACCTCGAATTTGGAATCATTTTCGGAAAGACATGTTGGCGAGATAGCTCAGTTGGTTAGAGCGCATGATTCATAATCATGAGGTCGGGGGATCATGCCCCCCTCTCGCTACAGCTTATTAATCAAACACTTATCGATTATTTCGGTGAGTGTTTTTTTCTTTAAGGGTAAACAATGGGTAAACAAGAACTCACAAATACTGTTTTTATGGACTTTATTTTATCTAACAGATAACCTTATTTTTTTAATCAAATGCTGGTATTTCAAATTGCACCTTTTAATTGGTGAAACGATGATATTGAAATTTTATTTTATGTTTATTTAGAAAGTCGCTAAACAAATCTAATCCCTCACTTTTTGAATATAGCTTCTTCATTTCCACAATTAAGGCTTCATCGGTATCCAGTTTCATCGCTTTTTTAAGTAAATCCGCTTTAACTTCAATGATCCGCTCTTCATCGTATCCTCCACCCAAATCATAAGAACTCAGGGTTAAAAGATCGTTTTCTAACTCTAAAAAAATCACACGACTGATTTCGTGCTTGTCTCTGTAAATTTCCATTTGGACTATAAAGATAGTGAAAAATCTACAAAGGCAGAATTCTGCCCATTTAAACATCGGAATTCCGATAATAAAAAACCGTCCTGTGAGAACGGTCTTAACTTACCTGTAACTTGCCTGATTCACGTCCTTATTTAAAGCTGTATGTCGCTGGTTTGATAGTAGTGTTCACTAAGAGTGAAACAAACGCCTGAACCGCCTCAAGAGACGTGAAACTATGGTTGCAAACTTCAAATTTACCATCTTTTTGCTTAACAGGCAAAACATCTTTGTGGTGCTTAATTTCTCCACTATCGTTAATGACAGTGTAATTTAATGTAACATTTTTCATAATCGATAAAGCAGTTTTGCGACTTGCTTAGGTCGGTTCTTAGTTAATTGATAAAATTTGTTCCGGTCTGTATTCGCACAAAATTGTAATAATTTCCATATCGGTAAACTCAATCTTTTTTGCTTTCGGGTCGAGTTCCGGTATCCATGAAAATACTATTGTTCCATCAGATTGCACTCCACGAAGCAACCCACGCCGTTTGTGAGTGGCTGTCTCAATTTCCACTATTCGTGTCTGTCTGCTCGCCTTACGGCTTTCCATAAGGGTTTTTACTCTGTTGATGATACCTTCTTCCATATTGTTTAGATATTAGGGCTTTCTTCTGCAATTCTGTATTCAATTGCCCGGATAACCATATTGGCGGTTTGTGTCCTGGCTTCGTTAATAATATCAGTAATGGCGTCTAATTCGCCTTGCTCGCCTTTTTCTGTGTACATTGCCACGTGTTCGCTTCTGACTAATTCGAGGGCGTCTAAAAGCATCGCATAGGCTTTAAAATAGTTTCTCGTTTGGGGTGAGATACCCGCTTTTTCCATTCTTGAAAGACAAGTTTCCATTTGTGTAAATTTTTATTGAGTTAATAATTTAGTGTAATCGTTGAGAGAGAACGGCTCCTTACGTAAATCGACCGTTTTTGAGGGTTCGTTTCCTACTTGGTGTACAACCCTTAAATTTTCAATGTCAAATACCACCGATCCGGTCGGTGTGGTTGTGGTGATTTTGTTTTGTTCAAATACTGTTTCCATGATCTAATTTTTAAAAATTAATACATTGTCGCTCTCAGGATCTTCTTCAAACTCGTTTAGGATGTCCTCTGCTCCAGATAGAACATAAGCGATTGTAGCCAATCTATCAGAAACATTTAAACTTTTGCTCTCCGCTAAGTCAAACAAGGCATTTCTTACCATCTTGATAGTTTCGGTTGCCATTAAAAAACGATCTACTGCTGTTTTCATATCTGTAAATTTTAATTGTTATTCGCGACAAATATAACGGTTATAATTCACATAATAAATTGATAATAAGACAGTTGGTCGCCAATAGCGACCAACAAACTATCTAAACAGCTGAAAGTGAATAACATGAATAAAAAACAGAAAAATTAAACTTTATATTTATTTAACATAAGTCGCTTATAATGACCATTTTAAGGTCGCTCTGAACGACCGGAAAATTAGTACCACATTTAGTACCACATTTTTATAACTGATTGATAATCAATATAGATTGTTGTCCACATAGGACAATAATATCAAATGATTATGTATTTTACATAAATGTGGCACTGTAGGTGGTACCAATTTATGGGAATCACGGTAATTTTCCTCCCTTTTCGGGCTTGTATATTCGGGGCCAAACTTCATAACAGGGAGAGGCAAATGCGCCCCTCTCCACTCATTTTAATAACTTCCGGCCAGCAGATCCTTAATAAACTTGTTTGAAGCTGTCTGAGTGCCTCCTATGGCTCCCTGCTGTGGATTCGGAATCACTACATCAAACTCACGTTCTTTAAAGGGTGCGTTTCCTGTCTTAACAAAATAGTCAGTTGGTATCACATTCCCATCTTCACCATATTCAAGCATATATTCCAGTTGCCCCTGAATGAATAGCTTCACCCCAAAGGCCGGGTTTATGCTCAAATAGCTTCCGACCTCATTCATCGCATCGGCCAGCTTTTGAACGGATTCAAACCGCTTGATCTGGTCGGGTGATTCGGCGTAGACTTTGAATGATTCAATAATGGATTCCTCCACTCCATCCCGGATTACTACCTTTCCCTTTTGAATTTCAAAACTACCATTGTAAATGAAGCCGGGCAAATGGCTGTTACCTCTTAGGATTGTATCAACAATACCATCAATAGCTGGTATTTCAATCATCTCCTTTTTGATCGGCAAGCCCTTGAAATCTTCGGCAATCCTGCTTCTTACAAATTCAATAATATAGCCCTCATTCGGCTTCGGTCTTTTTGGCGGGATGCTATAAATATCTGGAATGATCATATTCCCCAGTTCTTCAATAGTAACCGGATCCTTCCCTTTGATGATCTTTGTAACTTCGTTGAAGATCGTTTGTAGATCTGTCAATGATACCTTCAGGTAATTGATCTGCTTAGCTGCTTCACTTTCGTAAAACTTCACCAGTATTTTTTCTTCCATAATTTTCGCTGTTAATAGGTTTACTCTTTGTTAATGTCCTTCATAAGCTGTATGAAATCAGCCTCATCTTTATCAGCCTTCTTTTTCGCCAGCTCTTCCGGATCTTCTGCGGATTCCTTTTTACTCGCTTCCTCTGTTTTGGCGAGAAGTGCATCAAACTTCTCCGACTGTTTCTCTACAAGGTCTAAAAGCCTCTCTGCTCTGTCTTCTGTGCTCATAATTTTTTAATTTTGAAATTTATAATTAAACATAATGATAGTTATAAGGAAACCCTAATTTATCAAACGTCTGATAATCAGATTAATATTTTTTTACTTTACAAACTGTCAATTTTTAACAATTCACCGATAGTGGAAAAATGTTTAAAAAACTGCTTATTTTGTTTGTTTTGCATCCGTTTTTAGTCTTTTTGGCGTTAAAATGATAATCTATTGATTTTTGTTTTCTTTATTGTGTCCTTCTAATTTTAGGGATACATCAATTAAAAATTGCTGCTCTTCTTCACTTAATCTATCAATGTCCTGGCTGTATTTAAAATCGCTTTCTTGTGGCAATTCTCCACCGAAAAGATATTTGAGAATACTCCGTTTATTTTCGTTCGTGAGCGGTATATGTTTATCCGGTTCATCGATTTTTAAGTCTATTTCTTCCAGTCGCTGAATTTCTTCCGGGGTGAGAGTGCCATCTAAACTATTATCGTTTTGATTACCATAAATAGAGTGGAGCTCTCCCAATAGGATATAACCTCGCTTCAATGATTTTCTAAATATTTGCTTTGTTTTCATATCAATCACAATTTTCCATCATTACCCTTAAAAAAAAGTTTTCTTTGATTTTTCCCAATAGATCCGGCATCAATTGGAAGTCAATATATCCGCTTCTAAGAGATTTTAACAGCTGTCGTTTATCGTTCATCGTTAACTTTACCTCAACTTCACCAAACAACTCAATGTCTCCGGAATGGTCGGCTATCTCCCTCGTTAGGTAGTTTAATTCAGTAATGTTGAAGGTTCCTGTTTTCAACCCTGAAATAATGATCTTCTTATCCTTTGCTAAAATTCTTTGTTTCATAATCATTCAGTCATTTTTGCAATTAATGAATTTACTTGTTCATCTGTCAAACTGTCAAAATCTATTTTCTGCTCAATCTTAGTAGGTGCATCAAATCCTAATATTTTACTGATACTATCTAAAGATTTTTGTTTGTCATAGAATTTTATTTTTACTTCATTTCCGTATTTCGTCTCCCTCGTTACTACTTCCTGAATACAGTCTTTAATTTCCTTTGGGAGTTCTTTGTAGGACTTTAAGGTCATCCATCCCTCCCGGATCATACTTGTATCACTAAACGCAATCTTTTTATGTTCTTTCAAAACTTTTAAGGCTGTGATACCTGCTGTTTTCTCCAGGTCGGCCTGTAATGTTTGTATAAACTTTTGAATTTCAACATTTTTCAACAACCTACTGCCACTTGAATAGGCTGTTTTCTCTGAATACCCGGCTCTTAGTGCAGCTTGTGTAGCATTCAAATCTATCACATACTCATAGCAAAATTTTTCTTGTCTAGCTGTCAACTTATTCATATACACTTATTTAAAAATACTCTTTAAACTTTTGCTTTATATCTTATTTAAGAAAATAATTTATTTGCTTTCTTGCAATAGTAACCGACCTATATGTTTCTTAACGTAATTATTAATTTTTATTTCCATTGGAATATATTATATCATTAAAATTATGCCCTCTGGCTTCACTGCGTCGCTAATTTAAGAGGATTGTCCACATTCTGGCACAACTGCCCACAAAAACAACTAAAGCTTTTAAACGGCTTTAAAATGGCTTGTATTTTAATTATCTGAATTCCAGGTACCGATATTCATATTTATTTATTTCCCAGTCGTTCATCACAAATTCATATCGCTTACCAAATATTGGAGACTCCAATACAATAAAATCGCCCTGATAATTGATACTCCATTTATCAATGGAAAATTTAATATTTTCGTACGTTTCAATCTTAACGAATGGAATTATTTTCAATCCTAAAATTGCTGATAACATTTGTCTGTGAGATCCGTCTGCCAAATAAAAGTGATTTTTAGTAACGATACCATCTACCACGGTGTTATAGGTTATCACGCTTGGTGGAATGATTTTGTTTCCTTCTTTTACGAATTCAATTAATTCTGACATTTTCCAATCTGTCAGAATCGTATCCCGCTCTATGATGGTTTGTTGTACAACTCCAGGATCTACCGGCGCAAAAAATAATGACTTTGACATTATCCGTGATATTTTGAGGGGAAAGTTGTACAGTTTAGAAAAATCCATCATTTCGATATCGGTTTCCCAATCAATATGTAATTCAGATACAATCTCTTTGGCTCTATCAATTCTGTTAATCCAATTGATATGTTTTTGAATTTCTTCTTTCGTCATAGCCATAATCTGTTATTTAAAATGGAGTTTCTTCTGCATATTCTGGTATTTGATCGCCTAACTCTGTGAAGTGAGTTGTTTTCGCGTCAAATCCACAAATGAATTTTAGTAAGCCAATATTTCTACCCTTTGCCACGTCAATCATCGCTGTTCCTTTGGTCGAATAACTCGAAAATGGCGCCGGATAAAACTTATTATAGATCTCTGGCCGGTAAACGAAACAAACAATATCGGCAGCCTCCCCTATCTGTCCGCTATCTCGCAACCTATTCAAGTTCGGTACCGGGTTTTGATCATTTCTGTTTAGCTGAGAAAGTGCAATGATCCAGATGTCAAGCTCCTTTGCTAAGTTCTTCAATCGTCTTGCGACCTCCCCCATTGCCTGTTCTTTGTTGGCAGATCTTTGGTTAACATTTAATATTTGCAGATAATCAATAACTGCTCCTGTGATGTCATATTTATGCTTTAAAGATCTGATTGAGGCAATGATCTTATCAATGTTTGATGTGCTGCTTTCGTCGAAGTAAATCGGTAGATCATGAATTCTATTTACTCCTTCATCCAGTGTTCGCAAATAGTCAGGATCAAGCTGTGAGTAGAGAATCTGATTTGCGGGGATGCCAGTGTTCATTGAGAGTAACCGGGCTGCCAGTTGGGTCGCTTTCATCTCCATTGAATAGAACGCAACAGGGACGCCCTGTTTTATCGCTGTGTCAATCATTGATAATGCAAGGGATGTCTTTCCCTGCGATGTCTCCCCTGCAATAACTATCAGGTCGCTTTTCTGCAATCCTCCTGAAGCTTTGTTTATTTGAGCGAATCCGGTATCAGTTCCAGTGATAGTGTTGCCTTGCAAGTTAGTTTCAATCTGTTTATAAACGCCTTTTATCGCCTCTTTTAGTGTCGAGATCTCAGTAGATGCAACTGTTTGCGTGACGGTTGTTAGTTCACCCTGTAACGAATAAAGAAGATCATCTGTTTCCTTTGGTGAGAACACATCAGTAGTCAGCTGTTGACCTATCATCCACAATTTACGCCTCACAAATTTCTCTTGAACATTCAGTGCGTGATCGTAGTAATCCACCGAAAACATTCCAGAAATGTCCGCTAATTTGATTATCTTCTCACTGTTCCCCGCGTACTTCTCGGAAAGTATTACCAAATCAGCGGCCTTGCCTTTCCGGTTTAGCTCTGTGATGTTTTCAAAGAGTTCCCGGTGAAAAGGATCATAAAACATTTCGGGCGTTACTACAGGGCTTATTTCGGCCCAGGCATTAATATCACTCAAAACAGATCCAATCACTATCCTTTCACTGTCGAGGTTATGTGGTAATATCATATCTTTCATGCTCCAAATTCTTTTTTTGACCATTTTAAAAACGTCATGTAAACCGAAGTGTATTTTTTGGGTGCATCTTTGTAGTTTGCAATATCCCCAAGAATCTGCTTGATTTGGGTACCGTTGTATTTTTCGGTAATCTTGCAATACTGCTTAAAAGTTATCTGATCTTTGATCCTTCTGATGTAACCTGCCTCATCATCGATCCATGAATTAAACCTGTCAAACTCTTTTTCTTTTTCAGATTTTTCAAGGGCATTCTCCCCTAAATATGTTTTATTGTTTAATTGTTTATTTATACTATCAGTGCTTTGACATGTGCTTTGTTGTTTTTTGATAGAGCAAACGTCATTTTTCATGATTGCCTCATCAAGTGCTTTATCAAGTGCTTTATCAAAATTTGATAGGGCAATTATGTTGGCTGAATACTGATTTTTTGATTTTTCTATCATCTCGACAAACCCAAAACTGATAAGCTCTTCAAGTGTCTTCTTGTAAGTGTTGTAGGATTTAATCCCGATGGCCTCCATTGTTACCGTTGTAGGCAAACCAAATTTATCTTTCCAGCCTAACCTATTACAGTGCTCGATTATGAAAAAGTATAATGCCGTGTGGTTAGGCCTGATCTTTTCAGGATTTTCGAAACAGAAATCAAACCATTGCCGGCTCAAGCTGTAACCATTTATGTCTTTATCTCTATTTGTCTTCATCTTATGATATGGTTTACCGCCTCCGGGGTTTCAATTTTAACTCGCCCGTGACTACATTTTCAATCAGGACAATGCTCTTGCCCTCGAAAATATTGTTGTGCCTGGTATGAATTTCTTTTTTTAATTCGTACCTCTCTATCAGCAGTTTTTTGATTTCACTGATCATAATGATTTCGTTCAAATAGGTTCTTGAAGTCTCTCTGAATGATCTCACCGACGGTCTGTATATTTTCGTTGGTGAGTGGCACTGGCGTTACTCGATCAATCCAATAAACTTTGTATCTCACTTCACCTTTTTCAATCCATTCATCATTCACCGTAATATCCTTTTCTCGAATATCACGGATATATGAACGTGGATCACCGTAACCCAAAGCAATAGTGATATCTGTAACGCTGTGCTTACCGGTTAACAATAGATCATAAACTTTCTTTTGGCGTTTCGATAAAAGTTCTGTACATTTGCACCGTTCACACTTGGAAAGTGAAAAATTTTGCCCCTGCATCGGTTCTCCAGACCGTCCGGGGGCTTCTTCTTTTTGTTTCATTATGACCTCCTTTCTTTATTTCTTGCGGATTCTGCGACTGTTTTAGCCATTTCGTACTGATCTTCAGTGAATGCCTCAAATCGGCTTTCTATCCAATCTTTCAAATCATCGATCTTTATAACGATTTTTTGACCGCCAAATCGATAAAACTTAATGGTGCGATCCATTGTCTGTTTGTACAGCGTACTTTTTTTTACTGGCAAGCCCAATCCCTGAAGATACTCAACTGCCTCATTAATTGTTAGATAAATTTTTTCCATTTTAAATTATGTTTAGTTTAATATAGTAACTGTTATTTTAATACTATAAAGATACATTCCTTATTATCAGTAATTTAGCATAAAGCAAATGTAGTCGGTGGAATTTTCAAAAGCAAATAAAAAAGAGTAAAGTTATTGACAAAAACGCAAAATATTGAAATGCAGAACATTAGATTTTAAAAAAATAAAGGGTTTTCTTAAATAGAAAACCCTCGAAAACTGCAATTAATCGCTCAGTTTAAGCAAAAATCACTCGTTTAATACAGAAAAATACACTTTTATCATCAATTATACACTAATTCCTTTTTTGCAGCATCAACTAAATTTTTCAAGATCTCTTCATTGGTTTTTGGCAAAAGGAGAGAATTATATTTGAATCTCAGTTCTCGCTCTGCCATCTTACTGTAACTATCGGTCACGCTTTCTGCAGTGTGTCCTAAGCTATTTTGAATATATATTCTCGGTACGTTTAAGCGTTCTAAAATTGTAACATAAGAGTGCCTCGTGCTATAACCTGTGATCCCATCAGGCAGCTTAAGATCGATTGCTATTTTACGCATAGTATCATTAACTTCTTTTGTTACATCGGCAATTTTTCTCACTCGTTGTTTTTCATTCTCCTTACCGTTCAAGAATGGGAAAATATATCCTCCTCTATCTTTGTTGCCGTGCTTTCGCATAATCTCATCTATTGGCCGGATAACAGGTATGAAGATCCTTACAACAGTCCTCCTTTTATTCTTTGTCTTTTTCCGGATAAAGGTTAGTTCGCCATCCTGAATGTCAGAATATTTTAAGCGACAGATATCAGTCATATTGATCCCATTACCGTAAAAGGAGAATAACCACAAATCACGATATAATTGAATTGATTCAGTGCATTGATAAGCCTGTATCATATGGATCTCGGCTAAAGATAATGCCATTTCTCGCCTCTCACCTTTCGGGATGGTGTATTTATACCCTCCTGCTCCAAATGGGTACCTACTGCCTTTCAAATAAGGCTCTCCATCACCATTAATCACTGTCCGGATATTCCGCATATAAAAACCAATTGTTGTCACAGACTTTTCCTCATTAATCAAATATTTTTCGTATTTACGGAGAAAATCTACTGTAACTTCTGCAAATTGGATCGGATTCTTTTTGAATTTCTGCAGACTACTTAATGTTGATTTTAAACTTTCAGCATAATTCACTCGATCATCTTCATATAACCTTTTGATCTTTGCCGTGAATGCCTCATTCAAATTTGTGATATCAGACTTACCTAACCGGCTATTAAGTGCATCAAATGAAAATCCATCATCTTCTACAAGTGTATCAATTATTGGAACAAGGGTTCTCTTAAGCCAATTCTTGAGCGTTTTTTTCATATCGCTATGTCGCTGAAGTCCTCTTTTCAAAAAGTCCTCCCACTCGCTAACTGTAAATGCTAATCCAGTTTTATAGAATTTGTGTTTTCTACGGTATGTTATTCGCCAAAATACCGGGGCAATCTCATCGCCAACATTTCTTACTTTCCGGGTTAATGTGACCGTTACATCTCTGTTTTCGTAATCAAAACTTGTTGCCATATCGATTCATTTATAAAAGTGGGTAAACAATGGGTAAACAAAATTAAGTAAATAACTTGAAACGATAAAACAAAATGGAATAAAATAAAGCATTAATTTTCTGTTTATATGATAGATATAAACCTACCGAAAAAAGATAAAAAACAATGGAAATATATTTTATATGATTCATAATCATGAGGTCGGGGGATCATGCCCCCCTCTCGCTACCAATTTCATAAGCGGTTTTAGGAAATATCTTGAAACCGTTTTATTATTTTAGTCAAACCGTAGTCAAACAAATCATTTATTAATAGCTTTCTTTGTCTTCTATTTTTACCCACAAAGTAAATCTATCGAATTGGTAAATTCTTCCGATTTTACTTCCACAAGACAAAAACTCCAGTATAAAAGAGAGAATAGTTATGTTTGGATAAGAGCTGTCTCTTTTAAGAGATCCGTCCGGTTATTTTCTGACGCCAGAGGGCAATATTCCTGCTTCTGGAAGAGGTGCTTCTTTCTGTTGACAATCCTTCCTTAAACTAATTGTAAAACCCCTCATAAGGACTGTAAATGCCTTTCTAATATATAGGGTAGAATGTTTTTCAACCTCACACCTCTCTTATATATAGTTTTGATTGTGGTAAATGTGAGTTCGATATAAGTAAGATGAAAAATGGTTAGCATAATTCAGAACCCTCCTTTATTTGCGAGAGGGTGTTCGAAAAGAAAAATATTAGTGTTAAGTGCTTGCTGCATTTTGAACTATACGTAATTTTTTCTTCGTAATACCGTCGATTCTTTTTTTATTTGATTTCTGATTTTTAATATCTTCTCTCCTCTGCCTGAATAAACATCCGCAGGCGTAAGGTTGTCAAGCGATTCGGGATAACGTTCATACCTTGTTTTTGCATAAAGTTAGTTTGTTATAAAATTAGTTGTTTTTGTGAAATTACTAAACTAAATTTGCACTTAACCAACCGGTAAACTTTATACTGAAGATTTACAGTTTGGAGCGATTAACGGAAGATTTCTGTTTCAGGTAGATTGATGTTTGTGCAAGATTGGGAATAAGCCATTTTCAACTCGATTGGGGTTGGCAGGAATCAGATAAATGGATACTTAACCGCTCGCCTTTATGGATGTCTCTGATTTACCGGAAGATACTTTTGATTCATCCGATATCATTAAAAAAATACAAAAGCATCCGGCATAATTTCATAAATAAAAGAAAATTGGGCTTTTTTAAGGTTAGACTTATTAAAATGGTTTTGGACTAAATTGGGCTAATTGAGAAATAATATTTCTATTTACAAATAAAGTAATCGAATGAAAGAAAACCGACGTCATTTTTTAAAACAGATAACAGCAGGAGGTATTGGCTTAAGCTTTATTCCTGGGCTTCGAGCTGAAAAATCTATTTCAGAACCATATGAAATTCTTTCCAAGGAAACTGGAAGAAGACAGTATTTTAATATGTGTGGTTACCGGGCTCCCAAGTTGGATATCGTTCGTGTAGGATTTATCGGGATAGGGAATCGTGGTTACGCAAACCTGAACCAGATGACCTTTTTGGAAGGAGTTCATATAAAGGCAATTTGTGATATTGTACAATTTCGCATTGACAATGTTCAACAGTTGCTGAGAAAACGGGGATTGCCGGAAGCAGAGGTCCATACCGGACGTGAAGATGCATGGAGAAAGCTATGTGAAGACCCAAACATCGACTTGGTAAGTATTGCTGTGCCGCGGGGACCGCTCCATGCACGAATATCTGTGTATGCTATGGAGTGTGGTAAGCATGTGGCTGTTGAAGTACCTGCAATAGCTACCGTTGAAGAGGCATGGGAAGTGATTGAGGCTTCGGAGAAGACCAGAAAGCATTGTTATATGATGGAAAACTGTTGTTATGATTTTTTCGAGCTACTAACGTTAAATATGGTGCGACAAGGATTTTTCGGAGATATTATTCATGCCGATGCTGCATATATTCATCACCAGTCACTTTATGAAAAGACAAAAGATAACAATATGTGGCGTTTGGAAGAAAGTCAGCGCCATAATGGAAATTTGTATCCTACGCATGGATTAGGACCCGTATGCCAGGTTATGGACATAAACAGAGGAGACAAACTGGACTACATGACCTCAATGTCTTCAAATGATTTTATGTTGGGAAAGAAAGTTTCGGAACTGGCACAAAGTGATCCGTTTTATAAAAAGTATGATACTAACTCCTATAGAGGAAATATGAATACTTCAATAATCAGGACGGAGAAAGGGCGTACCATCATGCTTCAACACGACATTACCAGTCCTCGGGTCTACTCCCGAATACACATGATTAGCGGCACAAAAGGTGCTGTTCAGAAATATCCTGAACCCGGTAGGATTTCACTTGGTAGTGAATGGCTTGATAATGAAAAGATGAATGAAATTAACGACAAATATAAGCCGGAGATTGTAAAACGAATAGGTGATATGGCTCAAAAAGTAGGAGGACACGGGGGAATGGATTTTTTAATGACATGGCGGCTTATTGATTGTTTGAGAAACGGGCTTCCGATGGATATCGACGTGTATGATGCTGCTTCTTGGAGCGTGATTATCCCGTTAAGTGAAAAATCGGTATCGAATCGTTCAAAACCCGTTGAAATTCCTGATTTTACACGAGGAGCCTGGAGAACAAATCAACCTGTAGATATCTCCATATCGGAAGGGAACACAACAACGATAAGGCGCTCTTAAGTAGAGTGTCGATATAATATCCCGGGTAGTAATCCAGAAAACTGTGTTTTTTATATAACTTCACGACCATAGTTTTTTAATTATGTGCTTTTTCGCTAACAATCACACTAATAAGTGAAGTCCTGGGCTGATTTCTAAATTATGAAAATCGAGACTAAGCTTGACAAGTTTTTAACAAATTAACTAACTTGTAATCTCAAATCTTGATTTTTATGACTTTAAAAGCATCATCAGACATCAGACGCAAACTACGTGTTCTTACTTATGAATATGGAGTCTATCGACCTTCCCAAAACAGCATAATGAACTCCTATTCTGACGAATTTAACGCTCCCTCCAGACTTGCTATCTACAAAAGAATTATGGAGCTGTCAGGAGAAGGTTACAGCTACGGCAAATTTATAGAGTCTGATGCAATTAACAGGAGTGCAGGTACCCGAAGTGAACCTTAGGCGCCTCCGGTTGTAGTTAGACGGTAAAAGGGCGAAATTCATCCTTCATCATCCGCTTCCATTTGAAATATCCAAAAATGGAAATAACGGCATAGATGGCAAACAATCCGCTGGTGTAGTGTAGGTCTTTCCAGAAGTAAAGGCCGCAGGAAATACTGTTCACCACAAACCACAATCCCCACTGTTCGATGTATTTGAAAGCCAACATCCACATGGCAATTATGCTCAGGGCTGTAGTGAATGCATCTCCATACGGTACCGGGCTGTCTGTGTAGTTGACCAGGATAAAGGCTATAAGTGCAAAAATAGCAATACCCGCCAACGTTAACGGTACAATGAAACGGGTGGGAGTATGGGAGATCTTCCCGTTTTTCGCTGAATTCTTCTTCTTCTTCTTTGTCCAGACCATCCATCCCCAGATACTTGCAAAGAAATAGTAGATGTTTATGCCCATGTCGGCATAAAACTTGGATTGGTAGAAGATGACAATATACACCACCGGCATAATAACGCCGAAGAGCCACAACCAGCGGTTGGCTTTGTATTCGAGATAGAGGTAGATAAGCCCGATAACGGCTCCAATAATTTCAAGGGTCTGCATATGAATTGCGGGTTATATTTTGCGGGCCGGGCCGGGTGAGCCGCAGCCCGCAAAAACTTCTTTTCAGGCGAACAGGGTTTAGAAACTAACCGTTAGCCGTGCCATATAATTCCGGGTAGCTTGCGGATAGTAGCCAATCCAGTTTACGCTGCTACCATCCTCTTCAAATACTTCGGTAGAAGCCCACCCGTTGGCAATGTATTCTTTATTGAACAGGTTGTTCACGAAGAGCTGCAGTGCTATACTGCCCAACGGTGTTTTCTTGAATGTGTATCCGGCCGAGAAGTTGCTTACAAAATAGCCGTCAATCGATTTTGCATTGTCCGATGTGTTGTCGAGATACTGTTTGCTCACATATTTCCCCAACAAATTGAAATAGAGCGCCGGAAGAGGCTGATAGGTCAGGCTAGCCATACCCACCAGGTTGGGAGAATAGGAAATGTGGGTTGTCCCCAACTCTTTACGGGTCTGTTTGCGTACCTGCTTGCCGTTTTTTTCTATATAAACTTCGTTCCAGTCATTGCTGTTGTCGTACAGATCGAAATAGGCCGTGTAATTGTTGATTTTGTTCCGGCTCAATGTGGCGTTGGCATCAAAACGAAATTTGTCGTTTGCCAACGGTACCGATGCTTCCAGTTCCACACCTGTCCGGTAACTGTCTTTCACGTTCTCCATCAACTTGTATCCCACGTCGTTGAGCTTTCCGGTTTGCACCATCTGGTTTTTGTAATCCATGTAGTAAATGTTTGCACCCAGGCTCACACCGTTTTCGTGGGAGAAACGATATCCCAACTCATAGTCGATCATTTTTTCGGGACGGATCCGCTCTTCTCCTCCGCCTCCCTTGATGCTTTCCTTCAAGTCAGTCCGAAGCGGTTCGCGCTGCCCAACAGCCACCGAGGCATACAGGTTGTTGCGGTTATCTATCCGGTAGGAGGCTCCGGCTTTGGGATTAAAGAAGGAGTATTTGAAGTGGCTGGTGATATCCGCCAGGTCGTCATCAATTCCTGAAAAATCATAATCGATATGCCTGTACTGGAGATCGCCGAAGAGCGAAACTTTTTCGTTGAGCCGGTATTCCGCTTTCGTGAAGAAGTTGAATTCACCCTTCTTCCCTACATTTCGGTACCATTCGTAATCTTCGGGGATGTTTTGATTGAATTTTATCCAGGGCAGTTTGCCGTAGTGGTCGCCGTCGTAGAAACTGTACATCCCGCCGAAAGACCAGTCGAGCGCATTTTTGGTGTATAAGAATGCCAGGTTTGCCACGTAAAAATCGTTGCGCATCAGTTTCTGGCGGATTAACGGTGAGCGCGAATAGGTTACTCCGTTTACCGTTTGATCAGGCAACCCGTATTTCGAAAACTTATCGCCCCGCTTGAATCCGCCATATGGATCGGAACGATAATTCTCGTAATAACCAAAACCGTTGTTGTAACTCAGGTTGGCGTTGAGGGATAGATGGGAGTTGAGGTCGCGCGTAAACAGAAGCTGTACGATGTGTGAAAAGTAGTTGTCGGTTTCGTTATCGTAATAATGCACGTTATCGGCTTCGTCGATGTATTTTCCCGCGGGGTTGTATCTTCTTCCCTCTTTTTCCAGGTCTTCGGGGGAGATTCCTTCCCAGGTGATGCCTGTCTTCTGCCTACCATTGATGTAACTCAACCGGAGCAATTGATTGTCCGTATAATGGGAAAGGGCAGCATACAGGTTGCTGTGATCTACAAATCCGTTGCGGATATATCCGTCACCCGTGTTTCGTGAATAACGTGCATCCAGCGACAGGCCGTTCTTTAGAATCCCGCTTCCAGCAGCGATAGTGGACGAAAACGTGTGATAACTGCCTGCTGATGTGGATGCTTCGCCATATGCCGTTGACCGTGCGCCTGCCGTTTTCATGGAGATGCTGGCGCCGAAAGCGGCAGCACCGTTTGTTGAGGTTCCTACGCCGCGCTGTACTTGAATACTTTGCAGGGACGATGATAAATCGGGTAGATTTACCCAGTAAACTTCCTGACTCTCAGGATTGTTTAACGGCATGCCGTTTAGCGTAACATTGATGCGGGTGGCATCCGTTCCGCGTATGCGCATGGAGGTGTTTCCCACGCCCGATCCGTCTTCGCTGAAAAACACCAGCGATGGAATGCCCTGCAGGATTGCCGGGATATTTCGGGCTGCGTTTTCTTTTCTGATTTCAGTCTGGGAAACATTGCTGTACGCCATCGGCGTGTTCTTTCCCGCCCGGGTGGAAGAGACCACCACTTCTTCGAGATGTATGTTCTTTAAACTGTCGGTTTGTTCGTCTGCCTGAGCAAACAAGGAAAGGTTGAGGGCCAGAAGCCCTGCAAGAATAACTGCCTTTTTCATTTACAAGTAGTTTTTATGACACAAGAAACAAGTGTTTTTTTGCGTCGGATGAGTAAAATAAAAAAGGGGATTTTTGAAAGATTTACCTAAAAACAAAATCACCAAGCTACAATGTTATTCAATTGTACGGCTAATAACGCGGAGCGTATACCTGTTGAATATCCATTGATTTTTTTGTGATCTTTTTTTGTTTCCCTCCGCCGGCATTATCCGGATCAGGTATTTGGGTATGATCTCAGCCCGTTGTTATGTGGCACCCCTGTATTTGACAAAACAAAGCTACTTCATTTTTGTTCACCAAACAATAAAAACCGCAATTTTTAACGTTCCAGCAATAAAAAATCTGTTACGTGTGACTTTGATAGCTGTTTTATTTGTAATTTCGTTCCTTCATTGCAACGTTCAATTACGGTATGTTTTAAATGAAAATATGAGCGAAGAAGATAAACTTGCGGCAGAAGATCGGATGATCGAGGATGAGTTTCAGGCACTTATTAACGATTATTTAAATTCGAACCACCGGCGTAAAGTGGAAGTCATTACCAAAGCCTTTAATATGGCGAAGGAAGCCCACAAAGGAGCACGCCGTCGTTCGGGAGAGCCGTACATTATGCATCCGCTGGCCGTTGCAAGAATTATTTCCCGCGAAATGGGACTGGGCTCAACCTCCATATCGGCTGCATTGCTGCACGATGTGGTGGAAGACACCGACTATACGGTTGAGGACCTTGAAGTAATGTTCGGCGATAAGATTGCGCAGATCGTTGACGGATTAACAAAAATCTCACACGGCATGTTTGGTGAGAACGTATCGGCTCAGGCGGAAAATTTTCGTAAACTCCTGTTGACGATGTCGGAAGACATTCGTGTGATCCTGATAAAAATTGCCGATCGGTTGCACAATATGCGGACGTTGTCGTCCATGACTCCCGCAAAGCAATTCAAGATAACCGGCGAAACCATGTATATTTATGCCCCTTTGGCGCACCGGCTGGGACTTTTTGCCATCAAAACCGAGCTCGAAGAACTTTGCTTCAAGTACGAACACCCGGAATCTTACGCTGAACTTTCGAATAAAGTGGAAACTTCTGCCCAGGAGCGGTTTGAAATTTATGAGAGTTTTGCCGAGCCGGTAGTTAAAGCACTCGATAAGATGAATATCGAATATGAGATGCGTGCCCGGGTAAAATCGCTTTATTCCATCTGGAAGAAGATGCAGGCCAAAGGTATCGATTTCAGCGAAGTGTACGATCTTTTTGCCGTCCGTATCATCTTTGAGATTTATCCCGGGATGGATGAGAAAAAACAATGCTGGGACATCTATTCTGCTATTACGGATATATACAAACTCCGCCCCGACCGTATTCGAGACTGGGTGAGCCATCCCAAGGCCAATGGTTACCAAGCGCTTCACCTGACGGTGATGGGCCCCGACGGGAAATGGATCGAAATACAGATTCGCAGCCGGCGAATGGACGATATTGCGGAAAAAGGTTTTGCTGCCCATTGGAAATACAAGGAGAACCGGATAGAGGAAGACAACGAACTGGATAAATGGCTGAAAACGATTCAGGAGGTATTGGCCAATCCCAACCCTAACGCCATCGATTTTCTGGATACGGTAAAAATGAACCTGTTCGCTTCCGAGATTTTTGTTTTCACCCCAAAAGGCGAAATCAAAACCCTTCCCCTGGGTGCTACCGCCCTCGATTTTGCATACAACATTCACACCCGCATAGGCGACCACTGCCTGGGAGCAAAAGTGAACCATACGCTGGTTCCGCTTAGCCAGAAACTGAAAAGCGGCGATCAGGTAGAGATTCTGACGTCCCAATCGCAACAACCACAACCCGAGTGGCTCAATTATGTTACAACCGCCAAGGCCCGAACCAAGATAGAAGCCGCAATCCGCCGGCAAAGGAGAAGAATAAGCGAGCGAGGTCAAAAAATGTTGGAAGAGTTTGTCGGAGAAGAACAACTCGATAATACCCTGTACAACAAAACCCTGAATTATTATAAAGTAGAAAAGCGGGAAGATTTGCATTATGGCCTGGGGAATGGTGACCTGAAACTTCCCGATTCCAGGGATAAGTTGCTTAAACAACGGGAAACAGTGGAACCCAAGCAAGACAACCTGTTTGTTCGTTATATGAAACAGGCCATGAGCGGTTTTAAAAAAGCCCCTGAGGAAAGCAGGAGTGACATTGCTGTTGCAAGTCCTGCAAAAACCGGAGAAATAGACAAGAAGGCGATATATAAACTGCACGAGGTGAGTTTCAAGAAAAATTTTATTGTTGCTTCTTGCTGCAATCCGTTGCCCGGTGATGATGTTTTTGGATTTATAACCGACAAAAATGAAGTGGAAGTTCACAAACGCTCCTGCGAAACAGGCATAAAGTTGAAATCGCGTTTTGGGGAAAGAATCCTGGCGACGGAGTGGGGCGACTATAAACAGTATTCTTTTCTTTCAGCCATTGTTTTTACGGGCATTGACCGGATAGGCATCTTGAATACGATATTGTCTAAACTCGCAGAGGATATTGTGGTAAACATAAAAAGTGTGAACGTTACGTCGAAAGACGGTATTTTTGAAGGTGTTTTTCATGTTCATGTCCACAGTGTGGAAGATGTTAATGTCCTGATTTCGAAGATAGCAAAAGTGGACGGTGTAACCACCGTCCACAGAGCCTTAATTTAATCAAGTAGTTTTATTTTCGTTTCTTCCCTCCAAACAACCTGCCGGTAATTTTTTTTACGGCAAAGGCCAGAATGGCCGGCTTGGCAACATTCCAGGCAATTCCACTTATTAAAGGTAAGTTTGAAAGGGCCAGGTTTATCCAGGGGTTACCCGGTTTTTTTGTTTTAAAGGGTACCACGGACGACGATGAGCCGTAAGACAGGTTGTCCACCGTTTCACTGAACTTGTTCTTGATACTGGTCGTTACGCCTTTGGTAAGCATAGATCCCCAGTTATCCGCCAGATACTGGATCTGATAAGATAGGCGTTGACCAGAAATTGCACGTTCCTCACGCAGTTTCTTCTTCTCCAGATGGAGCTCGTCGAGTGGAGTAAGTTTGTAACTTTTCATCAGCTTTTTGTTGTAAATTTAACCTCTTCGTCTTCCTGACGTTGCAGAAATTTGATTACAGAATTGATGATAGAGTGTTTCAGCGGCTTTTTTATCAACAACAAAACCAGAGTAAGAGCGATAGTGCCTAAAGTGACAATGCCAAAACCTTTCCAATTACTGTCAAAAACGTCTGCCAGGTAAAATCCGAGAGTGAGAAGTGCCAATGCCAATATCAGAAAAATGAAACTGACCAAAAACAGAGTAATGGCAGTTGAAGCCGCTCCCTTACTCACTTTTTCAAAAGCTTCGAGTTTTACAATCTCAATCGTGTTTGTCACATAACCTGTGACATCGCTTTTCATCTCTTCAAATAAGCTGGTAACCGTTTTGTCCTCCATCTGAGTTTCCTTTTAGTGTTTAGCCAATTCTTTTTTTGCTATTTCTGCAATGTCATCAATGTCTTCTTTCAGATCACTGACTTCGCTTTTTCCTTTATAGATAGCGGATTTTACATTCGCACGTACTTTATCGGCAAACGCGTTAGCTTGTTCAAGCCACTCTTCCTTTTTGTCGCTTCCCATAATATAACCGACAGCTGCTCCAAGCGCAATTCCAATTCCTAATCCGAGTAATAATTTTGCTTCTGATTTCATAATTTTGCTTTTTTAGATGTTAATAGTTTGTTTTCTTTGAAATGTTGTTTTCAACGTTGCCTATTTAGTAAAACGTTTTTTTTTTGAAAATGTTTACTCCCTCGGGAAAAAGTTGATTTATCAGTTCCCGCTAGGCTCTCCAAAAAGCGTTGCTGCAGTAAATCCGGTAATCTTGACTTTTACGAATTCTCCAATCCTGTGCTTTTGCTTGTCGAAAACAACCACCTTGTTCTGTTCAGTTCTTCCAAAGAGCTGTTCACGAGAGCGTTTTGAGAAACCCTCTACCAACACCTCAAACTCTTTTCCTACGTCCTGCTCGTTGCTTTTCTGCGAAAGTTCAAGCTGCAGGTCGATAATCTCCTGCAGACGGCGGCCTTTTACCTCCTCGGAAACATTGTCTTCCATTTTTTTCGCAGCGTATGTGCCCGGACGTTCGGAGTATTTGAACATAAAAGCCGAATCAAAGCCTACCTCACGCATAAGTGATAGTGTTTCCTGGTGATCTGCTTCGGTTTCACTGTGAAATCCACACATAATGTCGGTTGAGAGTCCGCAACCGGGAAGGATCCGTTTTATAGCGGCAATACGCTCTAAATACCATTTCCTGTCGTATCTCCGGTTCATCAGTTTCAACATGCGTGAACTCCCCGACTGTACAGGCAAATGGATATAATTGCACAAATTCTTGTACTTGGCAATGGTTTCCAATGTTTTGTCATTCATATCCCACGGGTGCGATGTGGTAAAACGGATACGCATTTGAGGTGCTTCCTCGGCAACCATTGCCAACAGATCGGAAAAATCGATAACTCTTCCGTCGTCTTCAAACTTGTATGAATTGACGTTCTGTCCTAACAAAGTGGCTTCGCGATAGCCTTTTCCCTTTAGGTCACGAATCTCGTTGAGGATGCTCTCCGGTTCCCGGCTTCGCTCCCTGCCACGCGTAAAAGGAACGATGCAGTAGTGGCAGAACTTATCGCATCCCCGCGTAATGGAAACAAACCCCGAAATATTTAATCCACTCATTTTTAATGGAATAACATCTTTATAGGTTTCCGTTTTGGAAAGAACCACGTTGATTGCTTTTTCTCCGCGTTCGGCGGCCCCCATCAGGTTGGGTAAGTCGAGGTAGGCGTCGGGGCCGATTACCAGGTCAGCATGATGATTATCGATCAGTTCCTCTTTTACACGTTCTGCCATACATCCTAAAACACCGATGATGAGCTCTCCTCTCTTTTTTTTCTTCAAAGCGTTGAAATAGTCAAGCCGTTGTATCACGCGTTGTTCTGCATTGTCTCGGATGGAGCAGGTGTTGACAAAAATAGCATCGGCAGCCTTCTCGTCTTCGGTAACCGAGTATCCGTCCATCTCCATGATAGCTGCCACTACTTCGGAGTCGGCTACGTTCATTTGGCAACCGTACGTTTCGATAAATAGCCTTTTTTCTTTTTGATTATCTGTTGTTTCTGTGCTCATTTTCCTTTTTTTGCTGTAATTTTTTCTTAATGTCAGGAATTTATAAACATCTTAGTATATTTTAAACTAAAATATTTGTAAAATTTAAATTCTTGTTTTACTTTTGTCACGAACGAAAAAATAAAAATTTTTTCATAGTTAAGGTTTTGGTTAAACAATTAGGGGCGGCTGTGAAGTTGCCCCTGATTTTTTGAATAACCTTTCCTTTATTCGTGAAAATTGATTACTTTTGTCGGACTGCAAAATTAATCAATTTATGGAATTTGGCGACATTATTTATTTAATACTCATGCTTGCTTTCTTTGTTTTTGGAATTTTTAATGATTCAAAAAAAAAGAAAAAGAAAATAAGTAAAAGTACCCAACCTGTAAATTTAGAAGAAGAGTTTCGCGATGTGTTTCGGGAAGTTTTTCAAAAACCACAAAGACAACCTATTTCACCTCCAACTCCAAAGACCGTTAAGAATGAAAATCGACTCGCAAGGCCAGCAATGGCCTCAGCCAGGAGCACTCGTTGGGAATTTCAATCTTCCCTGGACCTGGTAACCGATTTCGAGGGAGAATCCTCGTTGAAAGGTTCCATGTTTGCAACCGAACGGTTCGACAATCATCATGAGATGAAAGAAATGGAAACGGTCCATCCTATTCTGGAGCAATTGAGGAGCAAAAACGGACAGTCTGAAATACGCAAGGCGGTTATCTACAGTGAAATACTGAACAGAAAATACTGACCTGACTCTTGTGTAACTAAAAAACAATGATATAAAAAACAAACAAAAATCTATGAGTCTTACTTATGTAACAGCGAAAGAGGCTGCTGCTCTTGTCAACCACAACGACAATGTGGGTTTTAGCGGCTTTACACACGCCGGATGTCCTAAAGTGGTTCCGGTTGAAATTGCCAAACGTGCCGAAGAAGAGCACGCTAAAGGCAATCCTTTTAAAATAGGCATGTTTACCGGTGCTTCCACCGGCGATTCTATCGATGGTAGCCTGGCTCGCGCCAATGCGGTAAAATTCCGCACACCCTATCAGACGAATAAAGATATGCGTAACGCCATTAACGCCGTTCAGCATGAACCGGTACAGTATTTCGACATGCACTTGTCTCAAGTGGCGCAGGAAATTCGTTACGGTTTTTTAGGAGGTGTGGATGTGGCTATTGTGGAAGCCTGTGAGGTTACCGATTCGGGAGAGATTGTTCCCACCAGCGGTGTTGGGATTATGCCAACCATTTGCCGTTTGGCCAAGATAGTTATTGTGGAGCTGAACGATAAGGTACCCGCCAAAATGCGCGGTGTGCATGATTTATATGAATTACAGGATCCTCCTAAACGCCGTCAGATAAATATTTTTGAAGTACAGGGGCGTGTAGGGTTGGAATACGTGAAAGTGGATCCTTCAAAAATTTATGTGGTAAGGACAAGTAAGGAAAATGAAGGCAGCGGTTTTGCACCGGTTGATGAGATTACGGAAAAAATCGGAGAGAACGTTTCGAACTTTTTCGTTTCTGAATTGAAAAAAGGACATATTCCGCCCACTTTCCTGCCTATTCAATCGGGTGTGGGAAACATTGCCAATGCTGTTCTTGCATCCATGGCACAGAACAAGGATATTCCCCGCTTCGAAGTATATACCGAGGTTATTCAGGATGCCGTGTTGGATATGATGCAAAAAGGGCATATCTCTTTTGCCAGCGGTTGCTCGCTTACGTTAAGCAACGAAGCAATGGAACGTTTTTATCGCGATTTGGATTTTTTCAAGAACAAGCTGGTGCTTCGTCCGTCGGAAATCTCCAACAATCCCGGTCTGGTGCGCCGGTTGGGTGTAATAGGCATCAATACGGCCATTGAAGCTGATATCTTCGGAAATGTAAACTCCACGCATGTGATGGGTAATATGATGATGAACGGTATCGGAGGTTCGGGTGATTTTACGCGAAGTGCTTATATCTCTATTTTTGTTACACCTTCAACCGCAAAAGATGGAAAAATAAGCGCCATTGTTCCGAAAGTGGCACACGAAGACCACAGCGAACATTCGGTGAAAGTAATTGTTTCGGAGTATGGCGTTGCTGATTTGCGCGGCAAGGGAACGTATGCCCGTGCTGAAGAGATCATTGAGAATTGCGCACATCCTAGCTACCGCCCGTTGTTGCACGATTACCTGAGTCTTACGAAAAAAGGGCACACACCGCAGAATTTATACGCTTGTTTTGAATTCCACAAGGCGTTTATGGAAACCGGTGATATGATCAACGCCGACTTTTCGAAATATAAAAAATAATCGTGGATGAATGTTTCTTCCAATGGTGTAGGAACAGAGGAAAATGATGGGGCGGTTCGAACAAAGCGTTAAAAGAATACGTTATAGAATAGTATTTTTTAATTAGCTAACTAAAATTTTTGATTATGGGAATTTTATCTTGGATCGTTTTAGGCCTGTTAGCAGGTTTGATAGCAAAAGCCATTCGCCCCGGAGCAGATCCGGGCGGTTGGATCGTAACCATCTTGATCGGTATCGCCGGCGGTGTCTTGGGCGGATGGATAGGTTCGTTGTTAGGCTGGGGGACCGTTGACGGATTCAGCCTTCGTACGCTGTTACTGGCCGTTGGAGGCGCACTGATCATTCTGTGGGTGTATGCCTTGTTGAAGAAAAAATGATGAACAGTTGTTCAAGGCAAGGGGCGACGCAAGTTGCCCTTTGTTGTTTTATCACTTCTTCCATAAACTTGAGGTGAAAAGCGAGAGTACCGTGAACACTTCAAGCCGGCCTACAATCATCAGGAAAGACAAGAAGTACTTGGCAAAACCGGTAGCGGTTGAAAAGTTCCCCGACGGGCCGAAATCGCCTAACCCAAAGCCATAACTGCTCATGCTCGAAACTGCGGCACCAATGGATTCGTCGAACGACATTCCGGTAAAACTCAGTACGATGGCACCCAGTCCGGTGATAGTCAGGTAAAGAAAAACGAAAGCAAGGACCTTTTCAACTACCGCATTTGAGTACACCTGCCCGTTAATCTTTACCATATACAATGCTTGCGGATGAACCTGGCGACGAAATACTACCTTTGTATTCTTTACCAAAATGATTAACCGGGATATCTTCATCCCGCCCGATGTTGAACCTTCGCTTCCGCAAAACAGAACCATAGCCAGGAAAAGGAACCAATAAAATTGTCCCCAACGCAGGAAGTCCGTAGTGGCATATCCGGTAGTGGTGATTGCCGCTACAACCTGAAAAAGAACGGTGCGGATAGTGTCTTCTACAGATCCCAACACGTTACCTTCGGCATACAAGGCCAGGGTAATGATAAACGTAAAGCCGAGAATCATAAAAGAGTACCACAAAAATTCCTCGTCCTTGAAAATCCGACCTGAGAAATTGCGGAACAGGTTGAACAGCAACAAAAAACGGATTCCGCCCGAGAACATCAGAAATATAATTACATATTCCGTATAGGCGGAGTTGAAATGAGCAATGCTGGCTTGTTTGGTGGAGAATCCTCCGGTGGAGATGCTGGTGAAAGCATGGCAGGCCGCATCAAATGCATTCATGGGACCTGCCCAGAGCAGGAGAAACCCGACTGCTGTTAGACCCAGGTAGGTGAAGGACATGTTTCGGGTGATGTCGCTGACACGCAGGCGGAGTTGTTCTTTGGAGATTCCGGTTGCCTCGGCATTGTAAAGATGGGAGGAGCTGCCCCCGAAGAGGGGCAAAAAAGACATCACAAAAATGATGATTCCGATGCCTCCAATCCATTGGGTAAAACTTCGCCAAAAATGAAGTGATTTAGGGAAGGCTTCTATGTTGATCAGGGTAGAGCTTCCGGTGGTGGTAAACCCGCAAACGCTTTCAAAGAAAGCATCCGTAAAAGAAGGGATGGCTCCACCGATCAAAAAAGGCAGCGTACCGTAAAGGGCCATCATCACCCATACAAGTGTGACGGTAAGGTAAACTTCCCGTTGGGAGATGCGTTTCTCTTTACGCTTCTTTCTTCCGATTAAAAATAAAACAAGCCCTGAAACGAACGTTATTAACGATGACAGGTAAAGGCTGTAAACGGAAGGTTCCTGATAAACTTCGCCAACAAATGCGGAAATAAGCATAAATGATGATTCGATCATCAAAATAAGTCCTATGCTGCTAAATACGAATTGATGGTTGAAGTTTCGCATAATCAATTGAAGAAACTCTCAATGCTTTTCAACGATGTATTCATAAAAAACACCATTACCTGGTCGTATGGCTCAATGAGCGTATCACCGTCAATAAGCATGGGTTCCCCGTTTCGGATAAGTGCGCCGAGAGTCATGTCGGAGGGTAAATTCAGGTTTTTGATCAGTTTTTTGGTGACCTTTGAGTTGGGTTTTGCAACAACTTCTCCTACGTTTGCATTTGAGAAAGTGAGGCATTTGATGTTTGAAGCATCCGCTTTGAGAAGAAGTTCGTATATTTTGCTGGCTGCCAACAGCTTTTTGTTGATTACGGTGCCGATATCGAAACGTTCGGCCATAGGAATATAATCTATGTTTTCTACCTCGGCAATGGTTTTTTTAACACCGTATTGCTTGGCCATCATACAGCCCAGGATGTTGGCTTCGGAATTTCCGGTAAGCGCAACAAATGCGTCCATATCGGAGATTCCTTCACTGAGTAACAACTCTGCATCGCGCGCATCACCCAGAAATATGGTAACGTTCGAAGGAGAAATCTCTACGAGTTTTTCCGCCCTTTCCCGGTTTTGTTCGATAATCTTTATGTTTATGTTTGACGGCAGGTATTGCACGGCCCGCATGGTAATCCGGCTACCGCCCATAAACATGACGTTTTTGGTTTCGAACGATGTCTTACCCATGATAGCAGGCATTTCATCGAGGTTTTTTCTTAACGTGGTAAAATAGAGAATATCGTTGGGTAAGATCTGATCACTTCCTTTCGGGATCAACGTTTGGTTTCCGCGTTTTATAACGACGATATGAAACTTTTTACCGACGTTTGGGAGTTCACGCAGGTACCAGTTGGCAATAGGCGCATTGGCCCTTATTTTGGCTGCGGTAAGTATTATGGAGCCGTTCGATAGCTCCCACCAAACCCTGGTCCAGGGAGTTTTGAGCGAAGAAACGATTTCACGTGCGGCCATCATTTCGGGATAGATCATGGAGTGAATGCCGAGCTTATCGAAAAACTCCACGTTCTTGGGCAGCAGGTACTCGTAATTATCAATTCTAGCCAGCGTTTTCTTGACGCCCAGATTGGCAGCAAGCATGCAAGCGTTAATGTTTTTGGACTCTTCCGGGGTAACACCGATAAAAAGATCCGAATCGGCAACGCCGGCTTCAGTAAGGTCTTTCAGCGATGTGCAGTTTCCGATGAAAGTCAATAACTCAGCGTTGTCGCGAACAGCCATCAGCCGCTCTTTACTGCTGTCCATCAATGTGATATCGTGATTTTCCTGCCCAAGCAGTTTGGCAAGATGGGTGCCCACTTCTCCTGCTCCAGCTATTAATATTTTCATCAGTTATGGTTTATTACAATTGCTTCTGAACTCCATCCAGAATACGTTAACGGAAGAACAACTTTACTGTTTTCTAGTTTCTCAGGTTACTTTGTTCCTGAATGACGACAATGGCCTGTTCCTGTTTTATTAATTCGTTTACCTCCATAATTTTTCGTAAAATACCCTCTTCATCAATCCCTGCAATTTTTTGCAACTCTGTTATTGCTCCGTGAGTGATAAACTCATCTGCTATCCCGATCCTGAAAATCCGGTTGTGGATAAAACCGTTATCAGCCAGAAATTCTATTACGGCACTTCCCATTCCGCCTTTTATTACTCCGTTTTCCAGCGTGATGATGTACTTGAATTTTCTGGCAACCTTACTCAACATCTCCTGATCGATTGGCTTCAGGAAAAGCATGTCGTAGTGTGCCACGCTAATTCCCATCTCTTCTGCCCGTGCAATGGCTTTTACCGCGCTGTTACCTATGGCGCCTATGGAAAGCAGGGCCATGTCTTTGCCCTTTTTCAACCTTTTCCCTTTTCCTATTGGGATGAGCTGCGGTGGGTTGCGCCAATCCACCATTACCCCCTGCCCACGCGGGTACCTGATCACAAACGGACCATCATTGCCGTAAACGGCTGTGTACATTAGGTTGCGGAGATCGTGTTCATTGAAAGGAGCCGAAATAACCAGGTTGGGAATGGGCCGAAGATATGCCAGGTCAAATACCCCGTGGTGCGTTGGCCCGTCTTCGCCCACCAGTCCGGCCCTGTCGAGACACATGATGACTTTGAGCTTTTGCAGCGCCACGTCGTGAATTACCTGATCGTAAGCCCGTTGCATAAACGATGAGTAGATATTGCAAAACGGGATGAAACCCTCTTTTGCCAATCCGGCGGAGAAAGTAACCGCATGCGCTTCGGCAATTCCCACATCAAAAGCCCTGTCCGGCAATTTTTGCATCATATACGTCATGGAGCATCCCGTGGGCATAGCGGGTGTAATCCCGACAATTTTCTGGTTTTCTTCGGCAAGTTCCACCAGTGTATGTCCGAAAACATCCTGGTAGAGTTGCGGTTGATCAATTCTTTTTCTTACAATCCGTTCGCCTGTTTCTTTATCGAATAACCCGGGAGCATGCCAGATGGTGGCGGCTTTTTCTGCGGGTTTGAACCCTTTTCCCTTGACGGTTTTGATGTGAAGCAGTCTTGGTCCCTTCATGTCCCTGATGTTATGCAAAACCCGGATAAGTCCCGGCAGATCGTGTCCGTCAACCGGGCCGAAGTACCGGATATTAAACCCTTCGAACATATTTTGCTGTTGGGTAATAAGGGATTTTATGCTGTTGTTGAAGCGAAGCACAATGTTTTTCTTCTCTTCGGATATAAGGTTTTTGCTTTTGAAGGATTGGTAGACCCTGTTACGCATTTTGTTGTACTTGGACGACGTGGTCATTTTAACCAGATAATCCTGAATACCCCCCACATTACTGTCGATAGACATGTCGTTGTCGTTGAGTATGATGAGCAAGTTATTCGGCTGTGAGCAGGCATTGTTTAATCCTTCGTATGCGAGACCGCCGGTCATGGCTCCGTCTCCGATAATGGCCACTACATGCCGGTCTTCTTCACCATTAAGTGATGCAGCAACAGCCATCCCCAATGCAGCGGAAATGGAAGTGGAGGCGTGTCCGGCAACAAAAGTATCGTATATGCTTTCCTGCGGATTGGTAAATCCGGAAAGTCCACCCAGTTTGCGGTTTGTGTGGAAAACATCGCGCCGTCCGGTGAGTATCTTGTGTCCGTAAGCCTGATGGCCAACATCCCAAACCAGTTTGTCGTATGGCGTGTTGTATAGATAGTGAAGCGCAACGGTGAGTTCAACAGTACCTAAACTCGATGCAAAATGTCCGGGATTGTGAGAAAGCTGTTCAATAATGAACTCCCTCAAATCTTTGCAGACCTCCTTGAGTTGTTCAACATTGAACTTTTTGAGATCAGCCGGGCTATTTATGTCTTGTAAATATGTCATTCTTTTTGTTTTCTCTTCTCTTCGTTTCTGATAAACGAAGAATCGAGTTCGATGGTTCATTGTCTAGTGTTAATTCGCCATTTCGGAGAAAAACTTGATTCGGACCAAGCGGATTTCTGTTTCGGAATAATCGGAAAGTTCGTCCATAGCCTTATCCAGGTTATCGGTTTCGGCTTCCCGGAAATACTCGTAGATTTCTCTAACAGTATCCGTATCCATTACTTCTTCGAGGAAGTAGTTGATGTTTATTTTTGTACCCGAGTAGACAATAGCCTCAACTTCCGAAAGCATCTCGTTGAAATCTATTCCTTTGGATTCGGCCAGGTCGTCCAGGGCAACTTTTCTGTCGATAGCCTGTACGATAGAAACCTTGAGTTTTGATTTGTTAGCTACGGTCTTCACCCTCAAATCCTCGGGACGGATAATTTCGTTTTCTTCTACATGTTTCTTTATGAGTTCGATAAACTCCTGACCATAACGTTTTGCTTTGCCGGCCCCTACACCCGGAATATTCTGCAGCTCTTCCAGTGTAATGGGGTAAGACGTAGCCATCGCTTCCAGGGAAGCGGGCTGAAAAATAACATACGGCGGGACGTTGAGTTTTTTGGATATTTTCTTTCGTAAGTCTTTCATCATCGAAAATAATGCCGGGTCGGCAGCTCCGGAATTTCCCCCTCCCGATGCGATTACGCCTTCTTCGGATTCGAGTTCTTCGATATCGGCATCATCTTCATCTTCCTCTTTCGTGATTTTGAAAGAAACGGGTTTTTTCAGGAATTCTTTTCCTTTCTTTGTGATCTTAAGAATTCCGTAATTCTCGATGTCCTTTTTTAAATAATTGTCAAGTAGTGCTTGACGGATAACCGTTTCCCAAGTGCTCTCCTCTTCATCCGATCCTGATCCGAACTCTTCTAACTCATTGTGTTCAAATGTTTCTATTTCGGATGTTTCTTTTCCGAGTAAAAAATTAATCAAATAATCGGCCTTGTGCTTTTCCTTTAGCACGGAGATGGCCTCTAAAACGGTGACAAGTAATTCTTTAGCTTCCACTTTTATTTTTGGATTTAAACAATTATCGCAGTTCCCACAATTGGGCTCGTTGTAATCTTCGCCGAAATAATGCAAGAGCATTTTCCTCCGGCAAACGGAAGTTTCGGCATAGGCGGCTGTTTCTAACAGCAGTTGTTTCCCGATTTCCTGTTCGGAAACAGGCTTGCCCTGCATAAAACGTTCCAGTTTTTGCAAATCTTTGCTGGAATAGAAAGCAATACATTTGCCTTCTCCTCCGTCGCGGCCTGAACGGCCCGTCTCCTGGTAGTACCCTTCGAGACTTTTAGGTATGTCATAATGAATCACATAGCGTACATCGGGTTTGTCGATCCCCATGCCAAAAGCAATAGTAGCGACAATTACGTCTGCCTGCTCCATCAGAAACGCATCCTGATTGGCGCTTCGAGTGGCAGCGTCCATCCCGGCATGATAGGGCAGGGCCCGTATATCGTTGGCTTGCAGTATCTGTGCAAAATCGTCTACCTTTTTGCGGCTCAGGCAATAAACAATACCTGATTTTATGCCTTGAGAAAGGATATATTTTATGATCTCCTTATCAACCTTATCGGTTTTCTTTCTTACTTCGTAGTATAGATTGGACCGGTTGAAGGATGATTTAAAAACGGCTGCGTCCAGCATACCCAGTGTCTTCTGAATATCATGCTGCACCTTGGGTGTGGCCGTTGCCGTCAACGCAACGACGGGCCGAGGGCCTATTTCGTTGATAATGGGTTTTATGCGCCGGTACTCGGGGCGAAAATCGTGTCCCCATTCCGATATACAGTGTGCTTCATCCACCGCGTAAAACGAGATGGGCACGTTTTGGAGAAAATCAATATTCTCCATCTTGGTAAGTGATTCGGGAGCAACATACAGCAACTTGGTTTTTCCCGAAACAATATCTTGTTTAACTTTCTCAATTTCCTGTTTATTCAGCGAAGAGTTCAGAAAATGAGCAACGCCGTCTTCTTCGCTAAAATTCCGCATGGCATCCACCTGATTTTTCATCAGTGCGATAAGTGGCGAAATGATAATTGCCGTACCTTTGGAAAGCAATGCCGGCAGCTGGTAACAAAGCGATTTACCGCCCCCGGTAGGCATTAATACAAAAGTATCCTTCCCGGACAAGACACTTTCGATAATGGCTTTTTGATTTCCTTTAAACGTGTCGAACCCGAAATATTTCTTTAATTCTTCGTATAGAGTCTTTTGTTTTTCCATAAGAGCAATTCCGCTACAAACTTAAAACATTTTCGTGCAAATGGAATAATGCAAATGTAAGAAAGTATTTTATATTTAAAAACAATTCCAATTCAAAAATAAACACTAAATTTAAGAATAAAAACCGAATAAACAAATTCTGATATTCATCTTTCGGGAGAAATAAAGACACAACAAACCACTTCCTGAAAAAGGAAGGAAAAAAGAAAAGAGAAAAGGCAATTTAAGCTACTCTCAGGTGCCGGAAATCCGATTTTTCGAAATGCTTCACCGCATATTCGCGAGTTACGTGTAGTTTTTTCTTGTCTTCGGAAGGCAAACTGAACATGGCGTCTATCATAATGGCTTCCACAATGGAACGTAACCCACGGGCACCGAGTTTGAATTCGATGGCTTTGTCAACAATGTACTCGTAAACATCCTTATCCAGGGTGAGTGTAACACCGTCCATGGAGAAGAGTTTTTCGTACTGTTTGATGATGGAGTTTTTGGGCTCGGTGAGGATTCTCAGCAAAGCATCCCTGTCTAAGGGTTCCAGATAGGTAAGTATAGGCAGGCGTCCGATAATTTCGGGTATTAAGCCAAAAGCTTTTAAATCCATCGGGGTGATGTACTGGAGCAGGTTGTTACGGTCTATATCGGCGGTTCTTCCGCTGGCTGCATAACCTACTACGCGCGTATTCAGCCTGTTGGCTATTTTTTTCTCAATCCCGTCGAAAGCGCCCCCGCAAACAAACAATATATTCTTGGTATTTACTGCAATCATGCGCTGTTCGGGATGCTTTCTTCCGCCTTGCGGAGGAACGTTTACGACTGATCCTTCCAGCAACTTCAACAATCCTTGTTGAACACCTTCGCCGCTGACATCGCGGGTGATGGACGGATTATCGCTTTTACGGGCAATTTTATCTATTTCATCGATAAAAACGATACCACGCTCTGCTGCGGCGACATCATAATCGGCAACCTGCAGCAACCGGGTGAGAATACTTTCAATGTCTTCTCCCACGTATCCGGCTTCAGTAAGAACAGTAGCGTCGACGATGGTAAACGGAACACGCAGCAGTTTGGCGATCGTCCTAGCCAACAAAGTTTTTCCTGTTCCGGTGGCACCGACCATAATGATGTTTGATTTTTCGATTTCCACATCGTCTTTCACCGTCTTTTGCAGGATTCGCTTATAATGGTTGTAAACTGAAACAGACAGAAAGCGTTTGGCACTGTCTTGGCCAATAACGTACTGGTCAAGAAATTCCTTGATCTGTTTCGGCTTGGGAAGTGAATTGAGTGAAATGTCGGGAGCCGATTTTCCACTGCTTTTGAACGTTTCGTTTACGATTTCGTGTGCCTGCTCAGAACACATATCGCAGATATAACCCGATATTCCCGAGATAAGCAGGTTCACATCGTTTTCACTTCTTCCGCAGAAACTGCAATGATTGCTGCTGTTTGCTTTTTTTGCCATTTTATTAGACTTTTAGATATCAGATTTCAGAAATCTGTTTTCTAACTTCTTATTTCTTAATTAATATATCATCCACCATTCCATATTCTTTGGCTTCTGAAGCACTCATCCAGAAATCACGGTCCGAATCGCGAGACACTTCCTCGATGGGTCTTCCCGTATGTTTTGAAATGATGGCATTTAATTCCTGTTTTACCTTGGCAATTTCGCGAGCGGTAATCTCAATGTCAGATGCCTGTCCCTGAACGCCGCCCAGCGGTTGGTGAATCATTACACGTGAGTGCGTGAGCGCAAAGCGTTTCTTGGATGTTCCGGCAACCAGCAGAACGGCGGCCATAGATGCTGCCATCCCGGTACAGATGGTGGTTACGTTGCTGGAGATGAACTGCATGGTGTCATATATTCCATAACCGGCATAAACGGATCCACCGGGAGAATTGATGTAAATGGAGATGTCTTTTCCCTGATCAGCAGAGTCGAGATAAAGCAGCTGCGCCTGTATGACATTGGCGGTGTAATCGTCGATCTGAGTGCCGAGAAAGATGATCCGGTCCATCATCAGACGTGAAAACACATCCATTTGGGCAACGTTCAACTGACGTTCTTCGATAATGGTCGGAGAGATGTATCCGCCACCTGCACTTATTATTTTTGTATAGCCGTCCAATCGGGCACTGCTCATCCCAAGATGCTTGACGGCATATTTTCTGAAATCGTTTTGCATAATTTTTTGTTTTTTTATCACCGGTTTTACTCCTGATGCAATGTGTGTGATTTAGACAATCAACCATCGGAATATCGTTTTCCGTGAAACAAAGATATTTATTTTTAGGAGATAATCTCCTTGTTTACGCAGAAGATTTTATTTTTCTTCTTTGTCCTCCGACAGTAACTTCTCGAAATCTTTTGATGGAATTTCCTTCTCGTTGACTTTAACGGTTTGTTTGAGCCATTCCATCACTTTGTTTTCAACCAGCTGGTCGTACATGTTTCTGACCGTATTCTGGTCACCCAGCATCCGTTTAACATAGTTTTCCAACACGTCGGCGGGAACATTGCTCATCCCGTATTGCGCAAATTGTGCTCTGGCAACCTCGGCTGCAAAGGTTTCCAGGTCGCTGTTTTCGATTTTAATGTCCTGTTCCTTTACAATTTTCTCTTTTGACAGGTGATATTTTAAATCTTCAGCGATTTTCGGGTAGTCGTTTTCGATCGTTTCCGCTGTGTTTTTTTCGTTGGCTACCAATAACCACCGTTTCAGGAAAACATCGGGAAATTCAACGTCTTTCAACTTTTTCAGGATCAGTTCACGTGCCGATTTCATAAACAGGTTATCTGCTGCCGGTTTGAACTGGTTGTTCAGTAATTCCGTGACTTTTACCTTGAATTCCTCTTCCGATGAAACCACACCTTCACCCAACACTTTATCAAACAATTCCTGCTCCATAGCTGCTTCTTCGTACCGGGTAACTTCCTGGATCTCAAAAGAAAAGTCGGAGTCGACATCCGCTACGTTTTCTTTGGCGATCTGCAACAACGATGCTATTTCCGCAGCGTTGTTGTCATAGGCTGTTTTGGGGTTGAAGACAACAGTATCGCCCACCTTGGCACCCACAAACTTCTTTTTTGTCTCTTCATCCTTGATGTACGATGGCATGATCATGCCGTTTTCGATTTCAATCAGGTTCTCTTTAGGTTCGCCGTTATCGATTTCCGATATCTTTCCTTTGATAAGATCGGTTTCGACCGTTTCGCCTTCCACTTTTTTATAGGAGCCGTAATTTTGTTTGTAGGCATCGTATTGTTTATCAAGCAAATCATCTTCCAGCTTGACGTTGTAATAAATGAGCGTGTCTCTTTTGTTGAGTGGAAGTTCAAATTCAGGAGCCAAAGCAACATCAAACTTAAATTCGAAATTTTCATCCTTGTCGAAATCGATGGTTTTTTGTTCTTCTTCGTTTGGCAGCGGCTCACCCAGGATATTCAGTTCGTTTTCTTTGATGTATTTGTATAATTCGTTGCTTACTAACTTGTTGATTTCTTCGGCAAGAATAGATTTTCCATACATTTTCTGAATAATTCCTTTGGGAATTTTTCCTTGTCTAAAACCAGGGATATTGGCTTTTTGACGGAATTGATTCAACGATTTGTCAACGTTTTCCTGATAATCCGGTTTTTCTAATTCTATGGCGATGATGCCGTTTACATTGTCTGTTTTGTTGAGTGTTACCTTCATTTGAACTGTTTATTTTACGCTTTATAAGTTTTGTTCCAGTTTGAAAATCAATCGATTTAAATAGTAAAACCGATTTTTTAAAATTGGATGCAAAAATACGCTTTATATTGATAACTGCAAAAAATATTTGAGAGTTAATTATTTAAACAATGCAAAATAAGCCCTTCGCATTCACCCGATTTTAGCTATCTTTGCAGCTCGAAATTACGAAACATGCAAAAAATACTCGAACATAGCTCACAACGTGCAAGAATTATCTACCTGCTTCTGTTCTCCCTGATGGGCTCGTTTTTGGCCGGAGCAGTCTTGTTTGTGGTTGGAATTTCACTGCCATCCGTAGACGGAAGCATCTGGTATTATCGGTTCAGCATTATCTTGCAGGATATTTTTGTGATGTTTCTGCCCGCTTACACTCTTTGTCTGTGGATTGCGGATAAGCCGATGCAGATGATGGGGGTAAGGAAAACCCGAAAAATGTCGCAAGGTCTTCTGTACGGTTTTTTAATTTTTGGAGTTTCCTATCCCGCAATAGCGGTTATCGCTCAGTGGAATGAACAGATTGTGCTTCCTGACTCATTGACGGGAGTGGAGAATTGGATGCGGCAGATGGAGGACGCCGCCAAGGATGTTACCGATCTCTTCCTTTCGGGGGAAACCTTATCCGACTTGTTTTTGAATTTGTTGATTATTGCTGCTGCTGCCGCTTTTGTGGAAGAGATTTTTTTCAGGGGTGCCTTGCAACAGCTTATCGAAAAATGGTTGCGTAACGGCCATGTGGCAGTGTGGACAGCCGCCTTTATTTTCAGTGCCATTCACTTGCAATTTTATGGTTTTCTCCCGCGACTGGTTATGGGGGCTGTGTTGGGGTACCTGTTTCTTTATTCACGAAATTTATGGATTCCCATGCTTTATCATTTTGTGAATAATGCGGCTGTGGTTGTGATCACGTACTTCTGGGGAGAAAGCAATTTTCTGGAACAACTGGAAGATAAGCCCCTGACGTGGGTTTCGTTTATTGTGATGATTGTGAGTGGGTTGTTGACCTATTTCCTGTTTTCACAATACAAGGTACAAGTTAAAGTTGAAAATGATGATTCAAATTAGAGACACTATATTATCAGACGATATTTTTGAAGAGCATTTTATTTGTCATTTAACCAAATGTAAAGGTGCTTGTTGTGTTGAAGGTGATTCTGGCGCGCCGTTGGAACAGGAGGAATTTGAGCAAATACAGTCGATCCTGCCTGAGATATGGAACGATTTGTCGCCCAAGGCGCAGGCTCTTATTGAAGAACAGGGCATTGCTTATACCGATTATGACGGTGAACTGGTAACATCCATCATCAACGGCCGGGAATGTGTGTTCACCTACTTTGATGCGGATGGTACATGCAAATGTTCCATTGAAAAAGCCTGCCGCGAAGGCCGTATTCAGGTGCAGAAACCCATTTCGTGCCACCTTTATCCCATACGTTTACAGAAGCTGAGCGAATTTACGGCAGTAAACTACAACCGTTGGTCGATATGCAAGCCCGCTGTGAAACTTGGAAAACGTGAAGGGGTAAAGATCTACGAGTTTCTTCGTGAGCCGCTTATACGTAGGTTCGGTGAAGAATGGTACAAGGAGGTTTGTGAAGCGGCAAAGTTGCTGGAAGAGGAGAAAAGAGCAGATAGCAGGGAGCCCTAGAAAATATCCATTGCCTTTTTCTTTTCTTCAATCATTTTATAAAACACGGGTGTTACATCTGTTTTCGGTTGGCTAAGAAGATAGATCCGGGTTCCGTATTCATCGGCATATTTATTTTCAATTTTGCCTTTCAGGTGAACACTCCTGAACAGGTTGAGGGTTGTGCTGTCGGGTTCCGGACCGATCCAGATAATGTTTAGAATAACTGGATAATGCGGAATCCAAAAAATGTAATCGGTACTTAACGAGTAGGCTTCCGGCACTTTATCCCTGTTGTAATAATTTATAGCTCCCGCAAGGCCGTAATTGTCACAGAACAGGAGTGTTGATTGTTTCTCTTTATCAGGGATTTGATTGTAAGCCTCTCTTGTTTTTGCGGCCAGTTCTTTCCAACCGGTCATATTGGCAAAATCTTGAGGAAGTTGACGCTGGGAACCATCCTCCCAGTCGAGTAGCCCCATCTTGTTATAGAACTCCTGATTTTCCGCGATGTATTTGGGAGAGTGGTAGGGCATGATGTAAGGGCCGAGAAAAAGGAAAGCACCCATGCTCAGCCCTCCCAGCAACGAGAATACCACAACCCTGCCTTTCCCGATCATGCGTTCCGGATAAACACTGCCAAAAGCCAGCAAAACGGGATAAAGCCCCAGCGCATAATAACTCTTCGCCCTGCAAAGGGTGAACAGTGTAAGGACGACAAGGAAAGTTATTCCGATGAACCGGAATTGGCGAAAAGGCTTGTAAAAGATAAACGACCAGAACGCAGCCAAGACAGGAAATACTCCAAACATCAAAAAACGGGGTTGGGTAATTAAAAACTCTGCATGACTGATGTGAGACAGCTGGCTTTCGTTCAGCGCTTTCATGTGATGAAAGACCGGCAGGTTATTGTTGGCTTGCCAGATAATATTGGGCAGGATTAGCAGCAGGCAGATTCCTGCAGCATAATAGAAATATCTATGGGTTAAAATTTTCCTTTGAGAAGAAAGAAGTAACCCAATTAACAACCCCGCGATAAGAAAAAACACCGTGTATTTATTGTTGATAGCTAGTGCACAGATAACCCCTGACATGAGCAACCATTTGTTGTTTTGGGAAGTGATAAATTTGACGAGCGTGTAAAAAATGATTGTCCACACAAGGATATCGAAAGCGTTTGGGTGAAAAAGGATATTAAGTCGGGAAAAAGGAGAAAAAATCAGCAAAACTGAGGCAAGCATCTTGGCCGGAAGCCCTCCTTTCAGTTCCTCCACCAGGAACCAAACCATCACGACCGTTAACGTGCCGAAGAGGGCAGGAAAGAAACGTACCCAGAATAACCCTCCACCCAACAACTGGATTATTGCGGCAATCCACGAGGTAAAAGGAGGCACTGAAATGTACCCCGCAGCCGGATGAAAAGCCTGGTCGAGATAGAGAAACTCATCGCGGTGCAGTTCGTATTCCGGATTGACCATGACGTACTGCAAAACAAATTTGACAAGAACCAAAAGAAACAGCATGCCGTAGCGGGAGAAAAGGGAAAATATCCTCTTTATTTTCTTTTGGCCGGTCGATACGCAATTTTTTTTATCAGCATTCACTTGACCACTTCCGCAAAATCTTCCATGTTTTCATCCACGTATGCTGCAATAACAGAAGTCTCTTCCTCTTCTATTTCCATATACTTTTCTTCCAATTCATCGAACTGTTCGAATTGTTCATACATGGCCATGAATTCCTCTTCGGTGGTGTCACGCTCGAGTTCAGCCCGGTGGCTATCGTAAATTTCCTTGGCTTTGTACAGGATTTTCGATAACCCTTTAGCTCCCATCGACTTCAAGGCCTTCGCCGCAGGGTTGTCAAAAAGGTACCCGCCGTATCCGTTCTGGATCAACTGCACGAAACCCCCTTCGCGCACTTCGTCCGTAAAAAACCGGAAAGCCAGAAGCGTGTGTTGGTAACCATTTAGCTTATGCATGTTCTCTGCCGTAATGCCCCCGTCTAACACTTCCAGGTAAGCATCGGTAAACACCTTCAGAAATTCATCCATGCCTTTTTCGGCTGCCTTGATAATCTTTTGTTCGGGAATTTGAATCATATTACTTCACGTTTTATTTGTTTTTAATAAATTTTGAAGGTGTTACCTGCCGTATAAAAAACTCATCGGTGTGAAAATAGCTGGATGAAGAAAAAAAGTAGGGCTGCCACAACAATAATCAGGGAGACAATGGCAATAATTTGATATTGCCGTTTTTTTTGTGAAGAAATTTCCTCAGCTTTTTCTATTTCAACGCTTTCTATGTTCCGTAAGTATTCTTCCGTTATGCGCGGCCGCTTATGCGACCTGAATCTTCCGCCTCCGACCTCCTTTCTTTGTGTGCGGTTTAGCTCCAGCTTCTTTATCATGTCCAGCATGTGTCCTTCACCACCCATAATACTAAGTGTTTGATTGCTCACACCAAAGTTAAACAATTTCGCTGAATAACTACAAGGTTGGGAAAAAAACAGTACTTTTGCAGCAGTATTCACAAATAATATTAATCTTAAACAATGGCAATTATTAAACCATTCAAGGGTGTTCGTCCACCCAAACAATTCGTAAAAGAGGTTGCATCGCGTCCGTATGATGTGCTAAATTCTGACGAGGCCCGCCGGGAAGCCGAAGGAAATGAAAAATCGCTCTATCGAATCATTAAACCGGAAATTGAATTTCCGGTTGGAAAAGATGAACACGACGAGGATGTGTACGCGAAGGCTGCAGAGAATTTCCGGTTGTTTCAAGACAAAGGCTGGTTGGTGCAGGACGAAAAAGAAATGTATTACGTGTATGCACAGACAATGAACGGCAAGACGCAATATGGCCTGGTGGTCGGTGCTTACGTGGAAGATTACATAAACGGTAAAATCAAGAAACATGAGTTAACCCGGCGCGATAAAGAAGAAGACCGGATGAAGCATGTGCGTGTGAACGATGCCAATATTGAACCCGTATTTTTTGCTTACCATTACAATGAAGAGATTAATGCCATAATAGCGCGGATTATCAGGCAGGAAGCTGAATATGATTTTATTTCCGTAGACGGTGTAGGACACCATTTCTGGCTGATTGACAATGATACCGATATCCGCCGCATTACCGAAATTTTCGCCACTTTCCCGGCCATGTATATTGCTGATGGACACCACCGCTCCGCAGCGGCTGCCCTTGTAGGTGCTGAAAAGGCAAAGAATAATCCTTACCACAGGGGGGATGAGGAGTATAACTATTTTATGGCGGTCTGTTTTCCGGACAATCAGTTGACAATTATCGATTACAACCGGGTGGTAAAGGATTTGAACGGATTATCCCCTGACGCATTTTTGAAAAAACTGGAAAAGAATTTCCTGGTTGAGCCTACCGGTTCCGAAATACAGAAACCCGGAAACTTACACAACTTCTCGGTATATCTCGACGGACGTTCATTCAGTGTGACGGCAAAACCCGGAACCTATGACGATAACGACCCTATAGGTGCACTGGATGTAACGGTTACATCCCTCCTTATCCTGGACGAGATTTTGGGAATAAAAGACCTGCGTTCCGATAAGCGTATTGATTTCGTGGGGGGAATCCGTGGCTTGGGAGAATTGAAAAAACGGGTGGACACCGGAGAAATGGCATTGGCGATAGCACTTTATCCTGTATCCATGAAGCAGTTGATGGATATTGCTGATTCTGGCAACATCATGCCTCCCAAAACAACGTGGTTTGAACCGAAACTTCGTTCAGGCCTGGTAATCCATAAACTTTCGTAAATCACAGGGAATAATGCCCAAAGTAACAGACCGGATGGAAATGGCAAATAATGCGGTAATGATAAGAAAAGAATCGGAAAAAATTTTTACCGAAATTGTCGGACATTACCGCTATTTACATCAACATCCCGAGCTTTCCTATAAAGAAGAAAATACGGCAAGGTACATTACGGAGTTTTTGGATATCGAAAAAATTCCGTACCGCAGAAATATCGGAGGATATGGAATTCTGGCGTGGGTCGTAGGTGAAAAAGAAGGGGGTGGCAAAACTGCCGCTTTTGTTGCCGATATGGATGCTTTGCCTGTACACGAAAGAAATGATGTGCCGTATAAATCGGTGACCGATGGTATCATGCATGCCTGTGGCCACGATTCACACACGGCATCGTTGATGGGGACAGCCAAAATAGTGAATTCGCTGCGAAGTGAATTTTCCGGCACGGTATTGTTTGTGTTTCAACCTGGAGAGGAACAATCGCCCGGTGGAGCCGCCTTGATGTTAAAAGACGGCGTTTTCCGGGATTTTAACCCCGATTTCGTAATAAAACAGCATGCTTATGTGGACTTACCAGCCGGAATGGTGGCATTCCAAACCGGAACGGTAATGGCATCTGCCGATGAAATTCACATTAAGGTAAAAGGAGAGGGTGGCCACGGCGCATTACCTCATGAACTGAACGATACGGTGCTGGCTGCTTCGAACATCCTTATTGCTCTTCAACAAGTGGTAAGCCGTCGCAGAAATCCGTTTCAACCCATGACACTTTCTTTCGGGAAATTCATTGCCGACGGTGCAACCAACGTTATTCCTTCGGAAGTAGTGCTTGCCGGCTCACTCAGGTGTATGGACGAAAGCGAACGACAGAAGATGCTTGGTGTCATCCCGCAAATTATTGATTCGGTATCTGCTGCCTATGGGTGTAGCTGTGAGATTGTTATGCCTGAAGGTTATCCGTGCACCGTCAGTCATGCTGCTGTAACTGAAAAAGTACGTTCGCAGGCTATTGAATTTTTAGGCGAAGCCGGGGTTTCGGAGTACCCCGTACGCATGACAGCAGAGGATTTTGGCTTTTTTTCCCAGCAATATCCGTGCTGTTTTTATCGGTTTGGTGTGGCCGACAGAAGCGGGGCTTGCGGCAAGCTTCACTCATCCAATTTTCTCATCGACGAAAAGGCATTGTTAACCGCTTCATCGTTATTTGCTTTTATTGCTCTCGATTCACTTGAAAGGTAATAATTTATTCGTTTTTTGCTGTTAGGAACCTGTTTTTTTATATTTTTGTAAAAAAATAATCATTTTTCTAACAAATTAAAAGTATAACTATGGCTTATCATGATTTAGACGAACTGGATGGGAAAATCCTGAAACTTATTGTAAACAACGCACGAATTCCCTTTCTTGAAGTAGCCCGCGAATGTGGTGTGTCGGGTGCAGCCATTCACCAACGCGTACAGAAATTAGTCAATTTAGGCGTTATCAAGGGATCTGAATTTATCCTTGATGCTGAAAAGATAGGTTACGAAACGTGTGCTTATGTGGGGTTGTTTCTTGTATCGCCTTCGTCTTTCGATAGCGTAGTGAAAGAATTGGAGAAAATCCCCGAAGTGGTGGAGTGTTATTACACTACCGGGCAGTATGACCTGTTAATTAAAGTGTTCGCTAAAAACAACAAAGATCTACTTCGTATTATCCACAGTCAGCTTCAACCTCTTGGTCTGGCCAGAACCGAAACGTTGATGTGCTTCAAAGATGCTTTTCGCAAGAAATTGCCGATAGATTTTTCGTAAAAAAATTATTACCTGTTTTATTTCAAAGTCAGATGGTGGGCAAAAAAAAAATATTGATATTTATTTTTGTTTTTACCGGTTTGCTATTCTGTGCTGGTAATGCCGGAGTTCCAGGTAAAAAAGTGGAAGGAATAGGCAATGAAAAGCAGATTGCTGACTTTATTCTCACTAATGTTATAAGACTTTATGATGTTCCTGAACACGGATTGTTGTCGGAAACCTATCCGATAAATCCCGATCACAAAGTAAATTACCTGGCTGAGGGGAGCACTCAAAAACAAAAACAGGAAGTGTCTTTTTTATGGCCTTACTCGGGTGTGATTTCTGGAACGGTTGCCCTGTATGCTTTTACGAAGGAAAAAAAATACCTTGATCTGATGGAGAAGCGCTTGTTGCCGGGGTTGGAGAAATACTTCGATACATCGCGTCACCCCGGAGGTTATCAGTCTTATCCTATTTTTGCGGGACACAGTGATAGGTTCTATGATGATAATGTATGGCTGGCACTTGATTTTTGTACGTTCTACGCAAATACTCAAAACAAGAAATACCTCGATAAAGCACTTGAAATATATGACTTTGTTTACAGCGGATGGGACGGTAACCTGGGTGGGGGAGTTTATTGGTGTGAGCAAAAAAAAACCAGTAAAAACACCTGCTCCAATGCTCCGTCAGCCGTACTCAGTGCCAGGTTGTATCAGTTAACCGGCGATGAAAAATTCCTTTCACGTGCAGTAGAGACTTATCTCTGGACAAAAAACAATTTACTGGACCGGTCTGATTTTGTTTATTGGGATAATGTTGCGCTTGATGGAAAAATTGATAAAAGGAAATATACTTACAACAGCGGGCAAATGATCGAAGCGGGAGTTTTGCTTTACCAGATTACCGGTGACAGAACATACCTGACTGATGCTCAAAAAACAGCATCGGGAACTTATCAATATTTTACAACTGTTGAATCAACTGCGGAGGGAAGAATAGTGTTCTATCCCGATACTCCGTGGTTTAATGCAATACTTTTCAGGGGATTAAAAGCGCTTTATATCGTGGACGGAAACAAGAAATATATTCAATCCATGCTTGAAAACGCTCACTTTGCCTGGAGCAATACAGCAGATGAGCATAACCTGCTTGGAAAAGACTGGAGGAAAAAGTCGACACAACCCTATAAATGGTTGCTCGATAATGCTTGTATGATTGAACTTTTCGCCGGACTCGGCGACATTACTAAAATTAAGTGAATAAAAATGACTTCAAGGAGAAATTTTATCAAAAAAAGTGCCCTGGGGCTTACGGCCTTGGCTGTAAATCCTTCCTGGGCGAAAGGAAAAATCACAACTTCCGGCCAGGCGGGTAAATATGTGTCACGACGGCCTCCTGTTTCTGAAAGAAAATTTGTTTCAAGGGCTGTGGAAACGACCATCACAAGGGTTAAGTCCAAGATTAAAGATGAAAAATTGGCTTGGATGTTCGAGAACTGTTTTCCGAACACGTTGGATACAACCGTGAATTTTTCAATGAGAAACGGGAAACCCGATACTTTTGTAATTACGGGGGACATCGATGCCATGTGGCTTCGTGACTCCTCGGCGCAAGTTTGGCCTTATCTTCCTTTAATGAACGAAGACAATCAACTCAAACAGATGATTGCAGGCGTTGTAAACAGGCAAACGCAGTGTATACTTGTCGACCCTTATGCGAACGCATTTTATCCTAATCCTAATCCCAAAGGGGAATGGAGAACGGACAATACCGATATGAAACCCGAGGTGCACGAGCGCAAGTGGGAAATTGATTCACTTTGTTATCCTATTCGTCTGGCTTACCATTATTGGAAAACGACCAACGATACCTCGGTCTTTGATGCCGATTGGCGAAAAGCGATGGCATTGGTGTTGAAAACCTTCAGGGAACAACAACGAAAAGAAAATGAAGGGCCATATACTTTCCTACGTGTTACCGACCGCCAGTTGGATACGGTAAATAATAAGGGATTGGGGAATCCTGTGAATCCTGTCGGATTAATCGTTTCTTCGTTCCGTCCTTCGGATGATGCTACCACTTTTGGATTTCTGGTTCCTTCCAATATGTTTGCCGTAACCTCGCTGAAGCAATTGGTCGAAATTTCGGAATCGGTTACCAAGGATGCTTCTTTTGCGAAAGAGTGCAAATCCCTGGCCGACGAGGTTGATGTAGCTGTTAAGAAATATGCGGTCACCACACATCCCAACCACGGTCAAATCTACGCATTTGAAGTGGACGGATTTGGAAATTATTACCTGATGGACGATGCTAATGTCCCAAGTTTATTGGCAATTCCGTACTTGGGTGGCGAATGTGACGATGACGCTATCTACCGAAATACGCGTAATTTCGTGTTGAGCAAAGATAATCCGTATTTCTTTAAAGGAACTGCAGGGGAGGGAATTGGTGGACCACACATCGGTTATGATATGATTTGGCCCATGAGTATTATTTTGCGTGCAATTACAAGCCAGAGCGACGATGAGATTCGACATTGTATACAAATGCTTCGTGATACTGACGCCGGTACCGGATTCATGCATGAATCGTTTCATAAAAATGATCCTGCAAATTTTACACGAACATGGTTCGCATGGGTTAACACTCTTTTTGGAGAATTGATTCTTAAATTAGAGAAGGAAAATAAAATGAACCTATTAAACACTTAAAAATAAGCGTAATGAAATCAAATTCAGTGTTTCTTCTTTTGTTGCTGAGCGTTTATCTTGTTCACGCACAGGATAAATTAGAACCGGTTGATTATGTGAGTATTCTTGTAGGAACTCAATCCAAGTTTGAACTTTCCAACGGAAATACCTATCCTGTCATTGCCCTGCCGTGGGCAATGAATTTTTGGACTCCTCAGACAGGAAAAATGGGCGATGGATGGATTTACCGCTACGATGCGGATAAGATCCGCGGATTTAAGCAGACACACCAACCAAGTCCCTGGATGAACGATTATGGCCAGTTCTCGATTATGCCAATTGTTGGCAAAACGGTTTTTAACGAAGAAGAACGTGCCAGTTGGTTTTCGCACAAGGCGGAGATTGCCAAACCTTATTATTACAGCGTTTATCTGGCAGATTACGATGTGACAACCGAAATTACACCAACGGAACGCGCGGCTATTTTCCGTTTCACGTTTCCCGAAACCGAAGACGCAAACCTGATAATCGATGCTTTCAATAAAGGATCTTCGGTGGAGGTTTTGCCTGAAAAAAATGCAATTATCGGCTATACAACCCGTAATAGCGGCGGAGTCCCCGATAATTTCAAAAACCATTTTGTAATTGTTTTCGATAAGCCGTTTCGAACATATTTTGACGTAAGAGATGCAATGATCGGAAAGAAAAAAGCCGATAAAACGCAAAGCGATCATTCCGGAGCAATCGTTAAATTCAAAACACAGCGCGGCGAGCAAATAGTAGCGCGCGTTGCATCCTCTTTCATCAGTTACGATCAGGCGTGGCAAAACCTGAAAGAGGTTGAAAGCAAGAGTTTCGAAAATGTTAAGCAGGAAGGCAGAAAATCGTGGAATGAAGTATTGGGCAAAGTAGAGATTGAAGATGACAATATTGACAACAAACGCACTTTTTATTCCACCCTTTATCGTTCAACGCTCTTTCCCCGTAAGTTTTACGAAATTGATGCCCAGGGAAATGCAATACATTATAGCCCTTACAACGGGCAGGTACTCCCCGGATATATGTATACAGATACCGGATTTTGGGATACATTCCGTTCCCTGTTTCCTTTGCTGAATTTGATGTACCCGTCTGTCAACAAGGAGATTCAGGAGGGGTTGATTAATACGTACAAAGAGAGCGGCTTCCTGCCTGAATGGGCAAGTCCTGGACACCGTGGAATCATGATTGGGAACAATTCGGCTTCGGTGGTGGCCGATGCTTACCTGAAAGGGTTACGCGGCTACGATATCGAAACGCTTTATGAGGCAATGATACACGGAACGGAGAATGTACATCCGAAGGTCTCGTCTACCGGGCGGTTGGGGCATGAATATTACAATACACTTGGCTACGTTCCTTATGATGTGAAGATCAAAGAAAATGCGGCGCGCACGCTGGAATACGCGTATGCCGACTGGACAATTTATAAATTGGCCAAAGCCTTGAACCGTCCCCAGGCGGAGATCGACCTATACGCGAAACGTTGCCAAAATTACCGTAATTTGTATTCACCTGAGTACAAACTGATGAGGGGCAAGAACAAGGACGGAACGTTTCAGTCGCCTTTCAGCCCCACGAAATGGGGGGATGCATTTACCGAAGGCAACAGTTGGCACTACACCTGGTCGGTATTTCACGATCCGCAAGGATTGATCGATCTGATGGGTGGAAACAAGGAATTTGTGAATATGCTGGATTCTGTTTTCAAGATGCCACCGGTTTTTGACGATAGCTATTACGGATTTCCTATTCACGAAATCCGGGAGATGCAGATTATGAATATGGGGCAGTATGCTCACGGGAATCAACCCATTCAGCACATGGTATACCTCTACAATTATGCAGGAGAACCCTGGAAAACCCAATACTGGGCGCGTGAAGTGATGAATAAACTTTATACGCCCGCTCCCGACGGTTATTGCGGTGATGAAGATAACGGGCAAACGTCGGCATGGTATGTTTTTTCTGCTATGGGATTTTACCCGGTTTGTCCGGGAAGCGATGAATATATCCTGGGGTCACCGTTGTTTGAGAAAATAACCGTTCACCTGGAAAACGGGAGAAAACTACTGATAAATTCTCCAGGGAACAGTAAGTCAACTCGTTACATTTCGGACTTTAGATTGAACGGAAAAACGTATACCAAAAACTACGTGAAGCATCAGGATTTGATGGAAGGAGCCAGAATTGATGTGAAGATGTCGGATAAACCGAACAGGACAAGGGGAATCCGAAAGTCCGATTTTCCGTATTCGTTTTCCAACGAGAATAAATAACAAAAAAAGTGCTGAAATTTACTTCAGCACTTTTTCTTTGTCTATTTTCAAATTCTTCCCTGCCGGGTGAGAAACTTTCACAAAGATATTGTTGAATTCGAAAACAAACGGCTTGAATCTTGTTAGGTCCCAAATCCATTCGCTGAGCTCCACCGTAGTGACACCTTGATGGATAATGTCCAGTTGCTTGGCAGCGGCATACGACAAGTCGATGATTTTATTTCTGGAGTATGGGCCGCGATCGGTTACTTCCACCAGTACCTTCTTTCCGTTTTTCGGATTTATCACTTCCAGTATGGTCCCAAACGGATAGGTTTTGTGAGCGCAAGTGAGGCTGTCTCTATGGTAGGGTATGCCACTTGATGTTTTCCGGCCGTGAAACTTGTCGGCATAATAGGACGCTCCTCCTTTTTGCTGTGCAAAAACAGGGCTATTTAATGTGTTTATAAACAGAATGATAATAAAAAAGAACGACTTTTTCATTGTCTCTTGTTTTGATTTTCACACTGCAAATGTATAAAAAAAATGAGAGTCTCCCATTTTTTTTATTTTTTTTGCCCATAAAGATACCAGATCATTTTTTATCGTGGTTATCTGCAGGCTCACAAACCAGATCCGGAGATGCAGGAGATATTGGGAAGATTGACGCGTTAACCCGTAGAAAAGAAAAAAGGAAAGTATTAAAACTTTCCTTCAGTAGTTGCGGAGATAGGACTTGAACCTATGACCTTTGGGTTATGAGCCCAACGAGCTACCAACTGCTCCACTCCGCGATATGTTTTCATTAATTGAGGTGCAAAGATACAATGTTTTTATTTATAAAACAAGTTTTTTGTATTTCTTTTTTTTTCTGCGACAAAATATGTACTTTTGGTATAAATTTCAAAACCATGTCCGACAGTCTTGTAATTATACCCACGTACAACGAAAAAGAAAACATCGAGAACATTATCCGTACCGTTTTTGGTTTGTCAAAGCCATTTGACATACTGGTTATAGACGATGGGTCGCCCGATGGAACCGCAACCATTGTACGCCATTTGGCAGAAACGGAATTTTCAACCCGGCTTTTTATTCAGGAGCGGTCAGGAAAGTTGGGTTTGGGAACCGCTTATATTCATGGCTTCAAATGGGCTTTAGATCATTCGTACGATTATATTTTTGAGATGGATGCCGATTTTTCCCACAATCCCGACGACTTGCTAAGGCTCTATTCTGCCTGTCACGATGAAGGGTTCGATATGTCGGTGGGATCCCGCTATTGCAGCGGTGTAAATGTAGTTAACTGGCCTATAGGACGTGTCTTGATGTCCTATTTCGCGTCGAAATATGTTCAAATAATAACAGGCGTAGCTATTAAGGATACTACTGCTGGATTTGTATGTTACAAACGAAGGGTATTGGAGGCCATCAACCTGGATGAGATAAAATTCAAAGGCTATGCATTTCAGATCGAGATGAAATATACGGCCTACGCATTGGGATTCAAAATAAAAGAAGTGTCGGTCATATTTGTTAATCGTCAGTTGGGGACCTCCAAAATGAACAGCAGCATTTTTGGGGAAGCTTTTTTTGGTGTCATGAATTTGCGCTGGAGAAAAATATCGGGCAACATTAAACCCAAACAATTATGAAACTTATCCATAAGGCAATCCTTATTAACGAAGGCCGTTCCTTTACGGGTTCTGTACTTGTAGAAGGAGACAGGATTTCGAAAGTATTTGAGAACGAAGTCCCCGAAATTATCCTTCAGCAGTGCGGTGAAATTATCGATGCAAGGGGCTTGTACCTTATTCCCGGGGTATTGGATGATCAGGTGCATTTTCGTGATCCCGGACTTACGCACAAGGGTGATATTTATTCGGAGAGCAGGGCCGCTGTCGCTGGAGGCGTAACCTCGTTTATGGAAATGCCCAATACCAACCCGCAAACCGTGACGATAGATGCTTTGCACGAAAAGTTTGATCTGGCCGCACAAAAATCCATTGCCAATTATTCGTTTTACCTGGGTGCCACCAACGACAACATCAAGGAACTGAAAAAAGTCGACAAAAAGAACGTTTGCGGGGTGAAAGTGTTTATGGGCGCTTCTACCGGAAACATGCTGGTAGACAACGCAAAAACACTGCAGCGGATCTTTGCCGAAGTAGATTCGCTAATTGCCACGCATTGCGAGAACGAGGAAATTATCCGTGACAATGTGGATGCCTACAGGAAGCGGTTCGGAGAAGATATTCCTGTTCTGTACCATCCGCTTATCCGCAGTGAAGAAGCATGCTTCCGCTCTTCGGCACAAGCTGCGGAACTCGCTGACAAGTACGGTTCCCGCCTGCATGTGTTGCATCTTTCCACTGCCAGGGAAATGAGTTTGTTCAGTAAGTCGTCTGTAAAAGACAAAAAAATAACAGCAGAAGTATGCGTTCATCACCTTTGGTTTACCGATGAGGATTATGCCCGGTTGGGCACACGCATCAAATGGAATCCGGCGATAAAAACGCGTGCAGACCGTGATGCCTTGCGTTCTGCGCTGATATCGGGAAAGCTGGATATTGTGGCAACTGATCATGCTCCGCATTTGTTGAGCGAGAAAGAGGGCGGTTGCCTGAAAGCTTCCTCTGGCGGGCCGTTGGTTCAACACTCCCTGCAGGCTATGTTGGAGTTGTCGTTACAAGGGCTCTGGTCGAAAGAATTTGTTGTGGAAAAAATGTGCCATGCGCCTGCAGAACTTTTTCAGGTGAGAGGCCGGGGATATATCCGCGAAGGATATTTTGCCGACCTGGTGCTTGTGAATCCTGATAAACTCTATACCGTAGGCAAAAACAATATCCTGTACAAATGTGGTTGGTCGCCGTTCGAAGGTGAAACTTTCCGGCACAGCATCGAGAAAACGTTTGTGAACGGGAATCTGGTGTTTGATAACGGCAATGTAGTTGAATCGGCTTCGGGGGAAGCATTGACGTTCGACCGGTAAATCCATGTGAGGTTATGGCCCCTATGTGACAATAATTTTATATCTTTGCGCGAAATCAAGAATAAATAACTGTGAAATTTTTATTTACCGTACAGGGCGAGGGCAGGGGACACTTTACGCAATCGCTCGCATTGGCGTCTATGTTAAGAAAACACGGACACGAAGTGGTGGCCGTATTGGTGGGTAAAGACGACTCGCGACAAATTCCCCGGTTTTATCTCGATAAAATCAATGCGCCTGTTTTTGATTTTAGAAGCCCTAATTTCACCGCATTATACAAACAAAAACGGCCAAACCTCGTATTGAGCGTCATTGGTAATTTTTCGCAATCGTTCATCTTTCGGAAAAGCATTCTTTTCGTCAAATCCAAGATAGAGGAATATCGTCCCGACGCGGTGGTCAATTTTTATGAAATGGTTACCGGAGTGGCTTTTAGAACCTATCGGTTTGATAAGAAGTTAAATGTTCAATTAATCAGCATCGCACACCAGTACATGCTGCTGAATCCGAAATACAAAACCACCAGCGAACAGGACATCAAGTATTATTTTCTTCGGATGATAACGAAGGTTACCTGCCAGTGTTCGTCCAAAATCTTGGCACTTTCGTTCCGTGATATGCCCGGAAGCATTGAGAAGAACCTGGTGGTTGTTCCGCCACTGCTCAGACAGGAGGTCTTTGAAAATGAACCCTCCGACGGAGATTATATCCACGGCTATATGATCAATACCGGATATTACGAGGAAGTGCTGGACTGGCACACTAAAAACCCCCACATTCCGCTGCGCTTCTTCTGGGACAAGAAGGATGCCGATGAGGTGACGGTGATAGACGAAAACCTGATACTGTATCGCATCGATGACGATCTTTTCCTGAAAAGTATGGCGGGCAGTATGGCATATTCCACCACCTCGGGATTTGAGTCGGTGTGCGAGGCACTCTATTACAAAAAACCCATTCTGATGATTCCCGTACACGTGGAGCAGGAGTTTAATGCTTATGATGCCAGCCTTTCCGGAGCGGGAATAAGCAGTACGAAATTTAAACTGAACAAACTGTTGAACTTTATACCGCATTACCGGCCCGATGAAAACTTCCGGGATTGGGTGCATCAGGCGGAAGAACGGTTTATCCGGGAGATCTGCGGCACCAACTAAAAAAGCCCTTAGCCGGGCGGCTAAAGGCTTTTGGTGAAAGAGCCACAAGCGAGATTCGAACTCGCGACCGACGCGTTACGAATGCGTTACTCTACCTACTGAGCTATTGTGGCAACGTTTCGGGTTGCAAAATTATAAAAAATAACCGAAACCGACTAAAATTACATCAAGTTTTTATCGTACGAACGCACTTAGGCTTAATTCCCAAAACAAATCTTTATCGAAAGCATACAATTTGTTGTTTCTCATAAACATATTGGGTGATGCCCGAAATTTCATTAACGCTTTTCCCGAATAATCACAAACGGTGAACTCTTTTTCATCGTTAGTCAGGAATTTATAATTGCCGTTATCGATTGTTTTTTTGAAAACATCCTTCTTGTCATACGTTATTAGTGTTTCTAAACTGTCAGTCAGCGAGATGACTCGATTCTCAGACGTCATTATCAGGTTCTGTTCGGGGTAAGCGGCAGCCAAATCCATAAAAGTAGAATCGCCCTGCAGGGCATAGATTCCGGATTCCACAAAAGTATCCAGTCGTTCACCTTTCTCGAGACCGATTATTTTTTCCGTCAGCAGGCTGCCGTCGGCAAGGGAATAGGTGACGATTTTGTTTTCGAAAACCAGGAAAAGCACGTCGTTGATAACCTGAAAATTCCGGATGAACTCTTTTTTCTCGGGAATCATGTTTAAATACCGTTGGGTGCCGTCATTAAGGTTAAAAGCAGCGAAATAAGGGTCGCCAACCGTGGAAAAACCACCGTTGTAGAAGGCATAACCGCGATTGATCATATAAATGACCGAATCTTTCAGGAAAAGGGACGATTTCGATGTGATTTTTTCAGGTAGCGGGATACTCCACTGAATTTCTCCCGAGTTTCCTACCCGGGAAATCATATCTCGGGAAGCGAGAACGATCGTGTTTTCTTCATCGATCAGCATATTTGAAACCATTTCCGTAACCTCGTCGGGGTTTGTTTGATACATGACGGTTCCCGTGAGAACCCCCAGCAAAATACCTGCGGCGTTGGTTGCGATCATTTTCCCGATCTTCTTTTGACTGGTGGTTGCTTTGTACGACCAGCTCTTTCCTGTAGGCAGTTCAAGTGCCTGAATTCCGTTGACGGACACCAGAAGAATGGAGTCGGTCAGCATGTAAGCATCGTCCCAGCCGCGTGTCCGGTCAACCGGCTTGGTCCACAGAATATTTCCGTTGGATAAATCGATGGCCGATAAGTTATTCGACATGCTTTGGAGCGGATAACCCACGCCTATGTTCAGTTCCGGGTCTATAAAATAAAAGTCATTTTTGTTCTCCCAAAGTACCTTTCCTGTTTCGGGATCGAGGCAAAGGTTTTTCTTTTTTTCGGCGAGAAAGAGGTACCTCCCCTGTTGTTTTGTTTCGGAGTTGTTGTAATTGACATTCCGGCTCCATTTTACAGATTTATCTTCCAGATCGATCATCACGACGTTTCCTTCATTCTTGAACGAGGTTCCTTTCTTGTTTGCCTGTCTCAGTTCGAGTAACAGGTTGTCTGAAAAACCATCCCAATGCCACCGGTAAATTTTGTGTTGTGGCTGGTAACATTTGGCCACAATATCGTTTCCGTCAAACGCTTTTCCTATAACGGTATCTTTTGTAACAAAAAGCCCGTTGGCGGTACGTTGCGCATTTATGTATACGGTAAAGCATAAAAAAAGAAAGGGAAATAGCGTCTTTTTCATAATCTTGTGATTTATTACGCGGTAAAATTAGTACTTTGTTCTCAAATGCAAAAAAAAACGGGTTGCCTGGCAACCCGTTTTAACATAATAATACCTAATTGAATATATTGTTTATTTTTTAGGTTCCAATTGTTTCTTTTCCTGCTGCGTTCTCATGATCGAGTAAGCTACAGGTGAAGCAATGAACAAACTTGTTACAGTTCCAACAACTACCCCGATCAACATGGCGAACACGAAACTTCTTACGGCATCACCTCCCAGGAACAGAATACACAAGATAACCAGGATCGTACTCAAACCGGTGTTGATGGTACGTGCCAATACGGCGTTCATGGAGTCGTTGAACAGTGCGCGCAGTTCGCGTTTGGGATACAACTGGTGCACTTCACGGAAACGGTCGAACACAACCACTTTGTCGTTGATGGAGTAACCCACAATGGTCAGGATAGCCGCAACAAATGTCTGGTCGATTTCCATTGAGAACGGCATTACCTTCCAAAGAAGTGAATAAAAACCGATAACGGCAAACGTGTCAATAGATAGTGCTGCAACTGTTCCTACGGAGAATGCCCAATTACGGAAACGGGCAAAAATGTAGATACCCATACAGATTAAAGCGATGGTAAGCGCCAGGAAGGCATTCTTCATCGTGTCTTCGGCAACGCTTGGACCCACTTTCTGTGAGCTCAGGATGTGGTCGTTGATGCTGCTTCCGGGTGCAATGTAATCTTTTAACCCTTCCCCAAGCAGTGTAACTAAATCGTCTTCCACGGTTGCGCTTTCGGAATCAATCATATAGTTGGTAGAAATACGCACCTGATTGCTTGAGCCGATGGTGATTACCTGTGCCGATCCGCCTAAGACCGGTTGCAATGCTTGTTCAATATCTCCTGTTTTTACCGGCTGGTCGAAACGCACAATGTAGTTGCGTCCACCGGTAAAGTCGATACCCGTATTCAATTTCAAGGTAAAGAGTGAACCGATGCTGACAACTCCAAAAATGAGTATTGCCAGTATGATTTTCTTGCTGTTTTTGATGAAATCGAAGTTATATACGTTAAAGATAGCCCTCGAGAATCCGGTATTGAAAGTAAGTTTTTGCCACCTGTTTTTTTCAAATTGATACTCGTAAACCAAACGAGTTAAGAAAACGGCGGTTAGGAACGAAACGGAAATACCGATGATCAGTGTAACGGCAAATCCTTTGATAGGACCTGTTCCAAAGATCGCCAAGATGATACCGGTGATGATGGTTGTCAGGTTGGAGTCGAGAATTGCCGAGAAAGCATTCTTATAACCGTCTTCCAGTGCTTTACGCAACGATTTTCCATTAGCCAGTTCTTCCTTGATACGTTCGTTAATCAGTACGTTGGCATCCACAGCCATAGCGAGCGACAAGATCATCCCCGCGATACCCGGCAGGGTAAGGACTGCCTGGAATGCTGCCAGGACTCCCAGCGTGAAGAAGAAGTTGATGAGCAGCGCGCCGTTGATTACCATTCCCGGGATAATTCCGTATAGCAAGCAGGTGAAGATAAACAGTACGATAAGGGCAATGACAAACGACACAAAACCGTCGCGAATAGCTTCCTGCCCCAGTGAGGGTCCTACGACATCTTCCTGAACGATGCGGACACCCGCTTTCATTTTTCCCGATTTCAACACGTTCTCCAAGTCACCTGCTTCTTCCGGGGTGAATCGTCCGGAAATGGAGGAACGTCCGCCTTCGATGCGGTCATTTACGGTAGGTGCGGAGTAAACGTAGCCATCAAGTACGATGGCGATGGATTTGCCTTTTTCTGCCCCCGTAATGGTTGCCCAGCGGCTTGCGCCGGCCGAGTTCATGGTCATGCTCACCTCCCAGGCCGAACCTTGTTGGCCCTGGTCGGCCTTTGCGTTGGTAACAACATCTCCTTCGAGAGCGGGTCCGCGTCGGGTCCCGTCACCTTTCAGTGCATATAACTCAAAATAGGTCTCGCGCTGGTCGATGGGTTTAAATCCCCATTTGAAACGAACGTCGGCAGGGAAAATATCTTTGTATCGTTGAAGCAGGTAATTAACTGCGGCTGTATCGTTTTTGGCAGCCGTTCCCACAATAGGTCCACTGGCACCGCTCATGGCAAAGTAGGGTTGAGCAAAATATTCAACAAAACTTTTGTTGATCTCCATTTTTTCTTCCTCAGCACTTGATGAATCCAGTGTCAATGAATCCGTTGTTTCTGTTATTGTGGCGGAATCGGTGGATGTTGCCGCAGCGCCACGAACAGCCTGCGCATATTCTGCGGAACGGGTGTTTATTTCGTTGAAGTATGTTCCGAGTTCGTTTACGTTGTAGGTTTTCCAGAACTCCAGGTTGGCGCTTCCTTGCAGAAGATTTCGAACGCGTTCGGGTTCCGTAATACCGGGCATCTCGATAAGAATACGTTCGGCCTGATCAAGGCGTTGAATGTTGGGAGCAACTACCCCGAAACGGTCGATACGTGTACGAAGCACATTAAACGAGTTGTCAGCAGCACTTTTCACTTCCTGCCGGAGGACGTTGACTACCTGGTCGTTGGTTGCTGTAGGGGTCACCCTGTCACTCATGGTGATGCTGAAGATATTTGCCAGCTTACCATCGGGATTTATTCTTTCGTAGTTTTGACGGAAAAGAGTGATGAAGTCGGATGAACTTCCTTTTCTGTTTTGAACAATCGTTTCCTGCAATGCCTGGTTAAATTGCGGGTCATCGGTGTTGGCCAGCGCCCTGAGAACCTGGGCAACATCCATTTCCACAATCACGTTCATCCCGCCTTTCAGGTCGAGTCCTAAACCGATCTCTTTTTCACGAATTTGTTTTAGTGTGTATCCTAAATAGACTTTCTCGGTAGAAAGTGAATCGAGATACTGATTCTTTAGTTCCAAGTCTCCTTTGGCATACGCATCGGCTTTTTTGTTGTATTGTCTGCCTACTACGGTAAAAGATAAGTAGAACAAACAGATAAGCGTGAGTATGATTGCGAAAACTTTAATAAATCCTTTGTTTTGCATTTCGATATTACGTTTATTATATGAGTATTAATCTATTCTTTTTTAGGTGTTTATCCGATTTTTTTGCCAAAAATAAAGGCATCTGGAATGCCTTTCTATTTGAGCCTGCAAATATACACTTTTTTTGTCTTTTTAAGAACAATATCGTTGGATTATTTTTGCTGCATGGGGGGAAATGCTTTCCCGAGAGTCCCTCCTTACCTTGCCAGATAAAAGTTAATTACTGCACAAATCCCCTGTTTTTCAACAGGTAGATTGGATTAGGTTCTGCTCCGCGGTACTTCTTGTAAAGGATCATCGGGTCGTCCGAGTTGCCTTTCGATAAAATGTTTTCACGGAACGAAGCGGCTGTCGCTTTATCGAACACCCCTTTATCAGCAAAAGGCTGGAACGCATCGGCATCCAATACTTCTGCCCACAGGTAAGCATAATATCCGGCAGAATAGCCCCCACTAAAGATATGCGAGAAATAGGTGCTGCGGTAACGGGGAATAATTTCACTGATAAGTCCGATTTTCTCCATGGATTTTTTCTCAAAATCGCGAACGTCAATATTTTTTCTTTCGCTTTGTGTGTGGTAATCCATATCGAGCAGTGCAGCCGCAACAAATTCGGTGGTAGTGAATCCCATATTGAATTTGGACGCTGCGTCTATTTTAGCGATCAGTGAATCGGGGATTACTTCACCTGTTTGGTAATGTTTGGCGTAAAGTTTTAACACTTCGGGATGGAATGCCCAATGCTCCATGATTTGTGAGGGAAGTTCCACAAAGTCGCGCGACACGCTTGTGCCGGAAACGCCTGAATAGGTCACGTTTGACAACATTCCGTGCAAACCGTGTCCGAATTCGTGGAAAAGTGTTTCCACTTCGTCTAACGTAAGCAGTGAAGGAGTGGTTTCCGTGGGACGTGTAAAGTTGCCCACGTTGAAAACGAGCGGACGGATGTTTTCGCCATTGCGAATTTGCTGCCCGCGGAAGCTGCTCATCCAGGCTCCGGCATTTTTACCTGCACGTGGAAAGTAATCGGTGTAGAATACCGAGATATGGGAACCGTCGGCATCCAGCACCTCATAAGCTTCTACTTCGGGATGGTAAACCGGAACGTTATCCAACTTTTTGAAATTCAGTCCGTAGAGACGGTTGGCTACTTCAAATACGCCTTCGCGAACGTTTTCCATCTTGAAGTAGGGTCTGATTTCTTCTTCGTTGAGGGCATACTTCTGTAGGCGGAGTTTTTCGGTGTAATACCACCAGTCCCACGATTCGATTTTAAAGTTTCCGCCTTCGGCGTCGACCATCGCCTGAAGTTCGGCAGCCTCTTTCTTTGCCTGTGGTAAAGCGTACTTCCATACATCGTTGAGCAGCTTGTAAACGTTTGCCGCTGTTTTAGCCATGTTTTCGTCCAGTATGAAATCGGCGTGGGTTTTGTAGCCGAGCATTTGCGCTTTTTCGATACGCAGGTTCACGATGTCGTTGATGATTTTCTTGTTGTCGTTTTCGTTATCGTTGTCGCCGCGGTTGAACATGGCCTTGTATAGTTTTTCCCTTAATTCACGTTTTTCAGCATACTGCAGGAACGGTAACCAACTGGGTTTTTGAAGGGTGAATACCCACTTTCCATCCTGTCCTTCCTTTTTAGCGGTTTCAGCAGCAGCAGCGATTACTCCTTCGGGGAGTCCGGCCAGATCATGTTGATTTTCGAGTACCAATTTAAAACCGTTGGTCTCTTTCAGCAGGTTGTTCCCGAATTTAAGCGTAAGGGAGGAAAGTTCCTTGTTGATTTCACGGAGCCTGTTTTTCTCTGTTTCGCCCAACATGCTTCCCGAACGGACAAACCCTTTATAATAGTTGTCCAGCAAACGATACTGTTCGGTAGTCAGGTTCATACCCGTCGTGTCATCGCGAAGCGTTTTGATGCGGGCAAACAGCTTGTCGTTAAAATTGATGTTGTCCCGGTGTTCGGACATCAGCGGGGATAACTCCTCAGCCAACGCCTGAATAGAATCGTTGGTTTCAGCTCCCTTTAAACCGTAAAAGACGCGTGAAACCCTGTTCAGTAAACGTCCGCTGTTGTCCAATGCTGCAATGGTGTTTTCAAAGGTGGGTGCTTCCGTATTGTTCGCAATAGAATCAATTTCGCCGGTTTCCTCTTCCATCCCTTTTAAAAATGCGGGCTTAAAATCGGAAAAGGAAATTTTGTCAAAGGGTGGCATCCCGAACGGTGTGTCGAATTCGGTGTAAAAAATAGCTCCGTTTTCCCGGGCCTGTTCCCCGGTTTTTGCGTTGTTACAAGCAAGTAAGGCCATAGTTGCTAACGTGATAAATAATAATTTTTTCATTCGAGTACTAATTGATTGTTATTTAAACGATTGTAAAAAAGTATTGAATGTTTTCTAAAAATTCAAAATAGTTTCTGAGGCAAAGGTATAACTTTTTGCTTATTAATTAAGGATTTAACCGATGGTTTTACCCGATGCTCTGTCATTTTTTCATGTTTTTGAGAAAAATTTTAAAAAAAACAAAAAAAAAACGCCGGAAATTTGGAAAATATAAAAAAATGTTGATATATTTGCAATATCAAAATAATATCATTTTAAATTAATCGATATGGAAACAAAGGAATTTATTTTTAACAGTTTTAAAGCGAACGGTTTTCTTATGCTTTTTTTGTTGCTTCTAATGCTTGGGGGAACTGTTTTTTGTTTTTTTCTGGGTAATGCAGGGGTTATAGCCGGTTGTTTTTTAGCATTGATCTGGTTTGTACTGCTTTTCGGATTTGTAAAACTCGAACCCAATGAAGCAGTAGTGATGATCTTCTTTGGGAAGTACAAGGGTATTTTAAAAGAAACCGGGTTCTTTTGGGTTAATCCGTTCATGTCCAAGAAAAAACTATCGATGCGTGCCAGAAACCTGAATGTGAATCCGATAAAAGTCAACGATAAAGTGGGAAATCCCATTTTGATAGGATTGGTATTGGTTTGGAAACTTAAAGATACGTACAAGGCAATGTTTGAAATTGACGCACAGACAATGGCGGCTTCCAAACCGGGCAAAGACGGCACGGTAACTTATTCGGTGAGTAAACAAATGGATGCGTTTGAAAACTTTGTTGCTGTTCAGAGTGATGCCGCTTTGCGCCAGGTTGCCGGGCAATACGCTTACGACAATAATGTGGTGTCGGATGCGGCAATTACGCTCCGTTCGGGAGGTGACGAGGTGAACGTGGATTTGCTCAACGAGTTGAATAACCGTTTGGAAATGGCGGGTATAGAAATTGTTGAAGCGCGCATCAATTACCTGGCATATGCCCCCGAAATTGCAGCCGTGATGCTTCGCCGTCAACAAGCCGAAGCCATTATCTCGGCACGCGAGAAGATTGTTGAAGGAGCGGTGTCGATGGTAAAGATGGCGCTCGAACGCATTGAAGACGAAAACATCATTGAGATGGATAGCGATAAAAAGGCAGCCATGGTAAGTAACCTGTTAGTAGTGCTTTGTGCCGATGAATCGGCGCAGCCTGTATTGAATACAGGAACATTGTATCAGTAAGCGAGCCAGGGTTAAAGGATAAAGTCAAGAATGATGAAAAAAGAACCGGTTGAATTTTACGAAGTACAGCGGTTTCGCCAGTGGTGGACATGGATTCTCTTGCTGGGGATTAACGCCCTTTTTTTGTGGGGTTGTATTCAACAGCTTCTACTGGGAAAGCAGTGGGGAACTAACCCGATGAACGATGCCGGATTAATAATTGTTGCCGCAGCCATGCTCTTGTTGAGTGTGGCAATCCTCGGTGCAAAACTGTTTACTTACATTAACGAAGAAGGTGTTTACGTGAAATTTTTCCCGTTTCATTTCCGGTATAAGTTTTACGATTGGAGTAACTTGCATAAGGTGTATGTCAGAGATTATAAACCCATAAAAGAATTCGGTGGCTGGGGTATCCGGTTTTCCATAAATGCGGGAAGAGCTTTTACCATGTCTGGAAACAAGGGGTTGCAGCTTGTGCTGATGAACGGCAAAAAAGTGCTTATCGGAACAATGCAGGCTGAATTTCTTGCCGAAATTTTGGTTAAATTGGGCAAAACGAAGGATTGAAAATGGCTAAAAAAGAAAAAACAACCCGGAACTTCGCATTGCGGCTGGACTCAGAAACGATGGAGGCTATTGAAAAATGGGCTGCCGATGAGTTTCGCAGTGTTAATGGCCAAATCCAGTGGGTCCTGGATCAGGCGTTGAAGAAAAACGGGAGGTTGAAGGAAAAGGGTTAATCTGTCAGCTACGTTAATACTATCTGATTATATATTTATAAACCGATTGATAACCAGTCGGTTTATTTTTTACTTTTAATTTTAACTATACTCTTTAGTTCTTTTAACTATATAAATTAGTTTCAAAACTAAAAAAAATAGTTATATTTGTGCCATAGTAAATTTCTCCACGCTTAATGTGGTCTGAAGTCTGACATCTAACCTCTGTAAAAAATGAAACAATTAACAGCCAAAGAAGAAGAAGTTATGCGTTATTTTTGGGAAAACGATGCGTTGTTTGTGAAGCAACTCGTAGAAATGTATCCCGAACCGAAGCCGCATTTCAATACGTTATCCACCTATGTGCGGGCACTGGAAGAGAAAGGTTTTTTGTCTCACGAAACATTTGGGACCACATACCGCTATTTTGCCGTAATTACGGAAGAGGAGTATCGCAACGGAACGCTTCGGAATGTGGTGAGGAAATATTTCGATAATTCGTACCTGAGCGTAGTCTCGTCGTTGATCAAAGAGGAGAATATTTCGGTGGAAGAGGTGAGGAAACTGCTGGACGAAGTGGAAAAGTTGAATGAGAACTGAAAATAAAAAATTACTGCCATGTTTTAGTAATATTGATGATAGATTGAAAAAGATTGATGGAGATTGATAGTGGGCTGCCTGTTTTTCAATCTTATTCAATCTGCATTCGATCTAAATTCTTAAAAAAAAGACAAACACAAATACTGACAAATGGAAACATTTTTATATTACCTGCTTCGCGCCTCCGTTCTGATGGCCTTTTTTTACGGTTTCTACAGGCTTTTTTTCGGAAAAAATACGTTTCATCGCTTCAATCGTTTTTTGTTGATATCGATCGTGATGCTGGTCGTCGTGCTTCCGGTCTTGCGTTTCAGTTTGCTTCCCGTAAAAAAAGTAGAACCAATCGCAGAAACAATTGCCTTTGATCCCTCGAATATTCCAGTGAGTGAGATTGTTGGACCGCAACCACATATTGTAATTCCATGGGTGCCGGTACTGTCGGTTCTGTTTGCCGCCGGATTCCTTTTCGCTGTTTTGCGTTACCTGGCGGGACTGAATCAGCTTATCCGTATTATTCGGAGGGCAGAGAAGCAGTCATTGGCCGACGAAACAGTTTTATGTGTAACCGATAAAGATATTGCGCCGTTCAGTTGGATGAAAAACATTGTTTTGTCACGCAAAGACATTACGGCAGACAATCGGGCTATCATCAATCACGAACGGGCACATATTCATTTGCTACATTCATACGATATGATTTTTTTCGATCTGTTCACGTGTGTTTTCTGGTTTAACCCTTTCTCGTGGCTGCTGCGAAGGGAAATTCAATCGGTTCACGAATACCAGGCCGACGAACAGGTCCTTACCAGCGGCACCGATGCAAAACAATATCAACTTTTATTAATCCGCAAGAGTGTGGGCGAACATAAGTTTGCTTTGGCAAACAACTTCCGTCAGCGCGACTTGCACAAAAGAATTACAATGATGATGAAAAACAAAACCAACAAACAAATGAAATGGAGCTACACGGCGGCGCTTCCCGTGTTGTTTCTGGCTATGGTCGTCCTCTCGGTTCCTAAACTGAATGCGAAAGTGGTGGAAAAGGAAATTGAAAACACTTCTGAAAACGAGATAATGACGACTCAAATGGGGGATTCGATAATTATTGCCGATAATCGGGCAGATTTGACAAAAAATCCGTTAGAATTAGGGAACACACGAGTTTTGACGAAGGATAGTTCAGATTTTGTCATCGCGTTTGAGGAAAAGCTTACTGTATCTGGTTTAGTGAAAGACAACCAGGGTATTATAATGGGGGCAGCTGTTGTTATTAAAGGAACAAACCGGGGAACCATCACTGACTCACAAGGAAAATTTGTAATAAAAGTGGATAAAGGCAGTACGCTCGTGTTTTCGATGATTAATTATAAATCTTCGGAATATACGGTCGATGAAGCGAAAGACAATCTGGTTATCGTGTTATCTCCCGATGAGTTATCTCCCGATGAGGAAATCGCTGTGGGTTCAGGACAGATGTCCTCCCTCAAAGGAGAATTGCGAGGTCTTAAAATCCGGGAAAAGGAGGGTGAGAATGTTATCGGAATCCGTACCCCGGACGGAATGCAACCGTTGCTTATCGTGGATGGAAAACGGACTTCGGAAGAAGAACTTCAGGGAATCAATCCCAAGGAAATCAAATCGATAGATGTTCTGAAGAACGAGACATCCACGTTCCTTTACGGCGAAGACGGGAAAAACGGTGTGGTGTTGATTACAATGAAAAAGCCGGCTCAACATGCAATAATTTCGACTCATGGGTTGAAGGGAAAACCCTTGATTGTTGTTGACGAAAAAAAAATGCCGGCAGACTTTGAGCTAAACACCGTTAATCCCGATAAGATTGAGTCGATAACAGTATTAAAGGATAAATCCGCTAATGAAATTTACGGCGACGAGGGAAAGAACGGGGTGATAATTATTAAAACGAAATAGAAGCATAAGCTTAAAATCCGTACGCCGCCACACGCATTTCTGCCGCCGATTTGAACGGTTTGGGCGGATTCAGGTAACGTTCCAGAAATTTATGCACGCCATAGCGGATATCGGTGGCCTCCTTGCTGTCGATACGGTCGAAGCCGTGCCCGCCAGATGCTTCTTCAAAGATGGTGTATTCAAACTGTTTACCCTCTTTTTTCAGGGTTTCGATCATTAATTTTACTTCTTCCACATAGACGTCGTTGTCGTTGGTGTTGGTGTAAATTAACAACGGTTTGTTCAGGTTCCTGGCGTAGTGAGTGGGGGAGCGCCTTGCATATTCTCCGGGATTTTCCCGGATACTTTCCCCGATATGGTGAGGTGCCGTGAAGTAATCCGTATAACTCTCTTCGTGCGAGGCCAGCCGGTTTTCCAAGTCGCTTACGGGCACTCCGGCAAATGCACATTGGTAGTTGTCGCCGTGCTGCAAGATTTGCATCAACGCAATCATTCCACCGTGGCTCCACCCGATGATACCCACGCGGGTGGAATCCACAAAGCTATAGTTATCAATCATATAGTTTCGACTTTCCAGTACATCGTCGTTTTCACGGCCGCCGTAATCGATGTTTTCGTACGTGGTTTTTCCGTATCCCGTGCTGCCCCGGTATTCCGCCGATACCACCACGTATTCCTGGGCAATCAGCTCGCGTACGATGTGCGCGTAGTAGGTAGAAAAATTGGCATGAATCCCGCTGTGTGGCAGGACAATTAACGGGTATTTCCTGTTGGTGTCCACAGTTTTGGGAATGAACACATAGGTATAGAACTGTAATTTGTTGCCTGCGAAGCGGTCGTCAGGGTCTTTCGGTTTCCATCGGGGAGTACTGGTTAGCCTCACTTTGTCGACATGGGCAATATCTTCCAACCGCCGGAACCACATCAGGTCGTCGATTTGCTTTTCCAATACATCAAAACGATGCTGATAGTCGTTTACTGTCTGTTTCAAGGAGTTGATCTCTCTCAGCAAGACGGAATCGGTCTGTGCAAAGACGGCTGAGGTACTGATAACCGTAAAAAAGACGGTCAAGGTAAATTTGATTGATGAGTTCATTGTGTTTTCTTCATTTTTTTAAGCACCGATTTTCATTCCCGCCCAGGCGGCAAAGATCCCCAGGACAACGCTGAACAGGGTGTAGCCCAGCAACAGCGTCCACTGGCCGAGTTCCAGTAACCGGAGGTTCTCAAACGCAAACGTCGAAAATGTAGTGTATCCGCCGCAGAATCCTACGATAAAAAGCAACCTGAACGGTTGATTATCGGGTTGGTTGGCGAGCATCCACCCCGACAAAACCCCTATCAGGAAACACCCGATAATGTTTGCGGCGAACGTCCCTAAAAATAGAAAATAATCGTGCGCATACTTCGCCACGATTTTCGAGGTAAGGAACCGCAGTATACTGCCGGCTCCACCCCCCAATCCCACGTATAGCATTTCTTTTAGCATAATCTTTAGATTGTCCCGACTTCGATTACTTTCCCTATTTTCACGTAAAACACGTATCCTTTCACATTGTTGTATCCCATCTCTTTTATTAACCTGACGTAATGTCTCACCTGGCGTTTGTATTGTTCTTCTTCCCTTTCGCCAAATTTGTAGTCCACCACGATTGCCTCGTTATCTCCAATCATTATCCTGTCGGGTCGGCTAAAGCCGAAAGCCGGATGAAGTACTTCTGTTTCGTTGATGACACGGTATTTTCCTGAATACCATTCAGCAATCCCCGGATCTGACAAAATGCGGGTGAGCAGTCCGGTTATCTCGTTTTTTTCACCGGCATCGATTTCCCCCGAAATATATTTTTTTTCAACAGCACCGGCCAGGTCGCCAAGGTCTTGTATGCTACTGATGATCTCGTGCATAAGTGTTCCGTAGGCACGGCTTCCATCTTCGGAAAAAAAGCCTGCTGAGTTTAACCGCAGCTTAAGCCGGTTGTTGAACGGGATGGATTGCCATTTTCCCGAATCCAGCTTGGAAGCCGATCCTTTTTCTGTTTTACGCTGGAGCAGAGTAGGGGTTCCCAACTCGAAAACCGCGTTGTTTTCCTGTCCGGTGAGATAATCACTTAGCAAAAGCTCTCCTTCATTTTTCCCGTCCGATTTAAATGTCTGCCACAACAGCGAATTGATATCGTTAACGGCGTCCCCTACAGGTTTAGGCGCAACGGCGATGATGCGGTTCTTGGCGCGTGTGAAAGCCACATAAAGCAGATTCAGGTTGTCTATGTATGTGTACAGCTTCTCCTTCAGGTAGTCCTCTTTGAAGAGGGTGTTTTCGAGAGAGCTCTTATACTGCAGTGGAATGGTTCCAAGCCTGTTAAAAGGTTCCACCGTGGGCTTACACCACAAAACAGGCCCCATATTGCCGGTATGGTCGATGTCCCATTTTAAGAACGGCATAATAACGGCACCAAACCCCAATCCCTTGGATTTGTGTATGGTGACCAACCGGATGGCATCTTGTTCGTCGGGCGAAAAAAGTGTTTTCCCCGATCCTTTTTCGTCCCACCATTCCAGAAAATCATTGATGTTCGATGAAGCATCGGTGCTGAATTTCAGCACGATATCCATAAATGCCTGTACGTAAGCATTTTCCTTTTCATTGAGCGCATCCACACTCATCGCGAAAAAAGCCTCGATCATCTCGTAAAAAGGCAGGGTGGAGATGCGGTGAAGTTCCGGTTTGACTTCAACGGGGAAATCCTTCGCTCCTTCATCAAAATAGTTGCTGATAGCCTTATCGGGCAACAGGCCCCGGTGAAATCGGTAATATTCATATACGGCAAGCATGCGGCGGGTTTCATCGTTGCGGTTCTGAAAATGGCGGAGCAAGGCAATGACGGCCTTCACACTTTGCGCGTTACCGATGACGAGTGCCTCGTTTGATATGATGTCGTACCGGTAACCGGATTGGAGGTTCTTTTCCTTGTAGTTCAGCAGGGTCTCGGCAACCTCTATTGCTTCGTCGTTCTTCCGCACCAGGATGGCAATGTCTTTTAAGGCGAATCCCTGGTCCTGCAAGCGCTCGATCTCGAGAGGAAGCTGTTCTAATGCCTTTGATTTCCAGTCGTTTTCCTTGTCAGAGGTGTCGAGGAACGAAATTTTGACATACCCCTCGCCCGGACTTTTACCCGACGGAACCTGTTGCCGGACGTGTTGGTAGGCTTCTGTAATTTTCCCGTTGGGATTCTCCTGTAATTCTGCAGAGGTATTGAATTTTTTTTGCAAGATTGCCGCTGCGGCGGAAAAGACGGAATTGTTGAAATTCACGATGTTGAAATCACTACGCCAATTCATTTCAAGCACGTTGTTGCGGATAATGTTGTCGCTGAAATCCTGCAGGATCCGGCTTTCCAACAACTCCCAGTCGGAATTCCGCCAACGGTATATGCTTTGTTTCACGTCCCCGACAATCAGGTTGAAATGTCCGCCGTCCAGGCTCTCCTTGATTAACGGTTTAAAATTCTGCCATTGCATGGATGAAGTATCCTGGAACTCATCAATCATATAGTGGTTGATGCGCGTGCCTGTTTTTTCGTAGATAAAGGGCGATTCGCTGTCGGAAACAATCCTGTTCAACAGTTCGGTTGTGTCGGAAAGGAAAAGGGTGTTGTTTTCCTGCTGGTATTCCTGCAGGCGGTTTCGTATGTCGTTGAGGATCCCCAGCGTGTGGTAGTTTTGCAGGATACTTACGGCGGTGTTGTAGGAGAGGTTGTTTTCGAACAGGTTTACGGCTTGTTTCACGCAATCGTTGAGCCCTTCGTAATAGGCAGACTCTATTGCCGGCTTTTTCTCGCTTTTGGTGGTTACCCAGTCTTCCAGGTTGTCGGCACGACTAAAAAAACGGGGCGATGGCTTTTTAAAATCTCCATTGGCCAATTTGATGAAAGCCAGAAACCCGGAGTTTTTGCCGTGCTTGAAATCGGTGTAGTTCAGCCCGAATCGTTCCATCAGATGTAACGCGCGCGCTCCGGTAGATTTCAATTCACCTTCCCACGACCGGATGATCTTCAGCAATGTCTGCCGGTAATCGTTCAGCTGTTTTTTGTCTTCAATTTTCAGCTTGTCGTCATTGTCCAGCAGCTTGTATTTCTCGTTGAAGAGTTGTCCGGCCAACTTGCCGATGTTTTGTTTGATGTTCCAGCTTTTCCCGTCCTCAATCTGGTGTCTCATGTAATCGAGGATCCATCCGGCGAGTTCTTTGTTTTGGGGCTTGTCGAGTTCAAAGATCATCAAGTCGATAATCTGCGTCAGCACAAAATTGTCGTCGAGTTCCAGTTTATACCCTCCCGACAAACCCATTTCACGCGTGAAAGCACGCAGGGTTTGTTGAAAAAAACGGTCTATGGTACTGATGGAAAAAGCGGAATAGTCGTGAAGAATACTTTCGAGGATAGTTGCGGCTCTTTCTCTGATTCTGTTTTCCGGGAGACGGAATTCTTTTTTCAGCTCTTCCAAATAACTTGAGCCTTCTTCTTTTGTGAGCTTGTAGAGCTCTTCTACAACGCGTGACTTCATTTCATCCGTAGCCTTGTTGGTGAAGGTAACAGCCAGGATGTGCCTGTATTGGTTTTCGGCAGAAAAAAGCAGGCGCAGGTATTCTCCGGTCAGCCGGTGTGTTTTTCCCGACCCGGCAGAAGCTTTTATGAGCAGCAGGTGGTTGAAGTCAGATGACGCGCGATTTTGCATATCCCTCTTTTTGCAGTATCTCGAGCACTTTTTGCCGGTGGTCGCCCTGAACGATAATCTCTCCGTCCTTGGCTGAACCACCCACACCGCATCTGGTTTTCAGCAGTTTTCCTAATGTCTCCAATGCTTCGTTTGTCCCTGCAAATCCGGTAATCAATGTAACGGCTTTCCCTTTCCGGTTCCGTTTGTCAAGGCTCACACGCAGAAGTTGCTTCTCCTTGGGAAGAGTGATTTCCTCTTCCGCTTCCCCATCTTGATAGTGATAATCGGGGTTGGTTGAGTAAACAATATTCAACCGCTTTTTCCAGTCGTTATCCTTCATTGTTGCCGTTGTTTATTAAACTACGAAGGTAGGAATTTTTTTTTAGTCACCGGCACAGAATTCAATCCGGTTTCACTTTCAGTGATTCGATTACATTGATGATGTAGTCCCCCATCCGTTCACACTCCGAAGTAATGTCCATATAGAACACGCCGTTCAGGTAAGAATACCGGTTTTCGTTCAGGTCTTCCACATTTTTCTGTTTCAGTGTGTTTCGCTTGTTATTGATGGTGCTTTCTATGCTTTGGCTTTCGTGCAGCTCTTTTTCCGAAATCTGCTGGTTCTTCAGAACCAGCTGCATGTTCTCGTATGCCTTATCCAGCAATCCATACATCGAGTTGATGTTGGTAAGGATGTTCTCTTCAAAAACAACGTTTGCTTCCATCTTCCGTTTCAGGTGGCGGCCGATGTTACAGCACGAATCCGCAATACTTTCTATTTCCGTTACGGCACGAAGAATGGCACGAATATGTTCTTTACTCTGGTGGCTAAGCCTTCCTTCGGAAACCTTGCTTAGATAGGATCCAATTTCAACTTCCATCTGGTCGCAGATATCTTCATATTTCTCCAACCGGTTGTATAGCTTCAGGAATTTCTTGTCGTTGTGGTCCATGTTGGTCATCTTCTTGACAAATCCAAACATCTTCCGTGCCCGCTTGGCATACACCTCCGTCTCTTTTTCGGCTTGCAGGATAGAGAGCTCTGCCGTGGATAAGATTCCCGTGGAAATGTACTGAAGAACAAATTCTTCATCGTCTTCCTCTCCGGCTTTCGGACGAACAACGTTGATGCATATTTTTTCGTATACCTTTACAAACCAGATCATCAATGATACGTTGCAAATGTTGAACAACGTGTGAAAAAGCGACAATCCGTATGAGGTAGCTCCCTGGTAACTGAGGTACATGTTCTGTTTGGACACCAGGTCCGCAGAAAGTTCCGATTTTGAAAGTGTTGTTATCTGTGTATACTCTTCGGGAGAGAGGGATGAGATAAACGCCGACATTTCAGCCGGATTGGCCGGCCCGAAAGAGGTTACCAGCCCTTCCACCATATTTACGAAATACTTGAATACAAACAACATCCAGATGACACCCAGCACATTGAACATGAAATGGGCGAAGGCGGCTCTTTTTGCCGACAGGTTTGCCGGAATGGCTGCCAGGTTTGCCGTAATGGTGGTGCCGATGTTTTCACCCATAATCATTGCTGCCGCAGCCGGGAAATCGATCCATCCCTTTGTTGCCATAATCAGGGTAAGGGCCACGGTTGCACTCGACGACTGCACAAGGATGGTCAAAACAGATCCTATCAGCAGAAAAATAAGAACCGATCCGATACCCATGTCGGAGAAGTTTTGTACGAACGACAGCACTTCGGGATTGTTCTGAAGGTCAGGCATTGCGCTTTTCAGGAAATCGAGGCCCATAAAAAGAAATGCAAAACCAAAGATGAATTCGCCGGTAGATTTGTTTTTGCTTTTCGATGAGAAAATCAAGGGGAGGGCAATCCCCATCAACGGGATGGATAAAGCGCTGATGGAAAATTTCCCGAATCCAAACAGAGAAATTATCCACGCCGTAACCGTTGTCCCGATGTTGGCTCCCATGATAACACCGATGGATTGGACCAAGCTCAGCAATCCGGCATTAACAAAACTCACCACCATAACCGTAGTGGCTGACGAAGATTGGATGAGTGCGGTGATCAGGACACCCGTTAAAACACCCATGACGCGGTTTTTTGTCATCGCTGACAAAATTGTTCTGAGCTTATTTCCTGCCAGTTTTTGCAGGCCTTCGCTCATAATCTTCATGCCGTAAAGGAAGAGAGCAAGTGAGCCTATAAGCTTTAAAAAGTCGAAGAAACTGTAGTCCATTTTCCAAAAATAGCGTATATTAGCGTGCAAATATAGCTAAAATAGGCTTGATTGCAAATATTTGTGAAAATTAATTGAAAAAAACATGACTGATACTGTTCGTATTCATTGCCTTAACACCAATGAATACAAGGATGTTAGGGTGGGTTCTTCCTTGGAAGAACTGATCGAAGTGTTCGGAGTGAAAAAACCATACCTCATTGCGAATGCAAAAGTGAACAATAAAACAGAATCGCTGACATACCAGGTCTACCGTCCACGTAGGGTGGAGTACGTCGACATCAGTGACTCTTCGGCCATGCGGACATACGTCCGCTCGTTGTGCTTCGTGCTGTCGAAAGCCGTTGACGACACTTTGCCGGATGCGGAAGTGTACATTGAACACGCCGTTTCGAGGGGATACTATTTCCACATAGAGAGCAACGTGGAGGTAGGAGAAAAGGAGCTGATGGCGGTCAAAAAACGGATGCAGGAAATTATCGATGCCGATATTCCGTTTATTCAAGTGGAAGAAGAGATTGCGGAAGTGGTAAAGCTGTTCCGCGAAAACGGAATGAAAGACAAAGCGCTATTGCTTGAGACTTCTGATGATTTGTTGTATGCACGTTACTCAAAACTGGACAATTATATCGATTATTATTACGGTTGTCTGCTGCCTTCATCGGCCTATCTTCATTTGTTTGATGTTGTTCCCTATAACGGCGGCTTTTTGCTTGTGGTGCCTAACAGGCAAAATCCGGTTGAGCTGGAGCCGGTCATCCCGCAGCAGAAGTTGCTGAAGGTTTATAGGGAGCATCTCGAGTTTCTGAAGATAAGTAAGCTGGATAATGTGGGCGATTTGAACAAGGCTATCCGAACAAATAAAATTTCAGAGATTATTCAGGTTTCGGAAGCTTACCAGGCGAATGAAATTGCCGATATTGCCAAAGAAATTACAGAAAGATACAACGATGGTTTGCGGGTTGTACTGATCTCGGGGCCGTCATCGTCTGGAAAAACAACCTTCAGGAAGCGGCTGGAAGTACAGCTTTATGTGAACAGGCTGAAGCCGGTGGGTATCTCACTTGATGATTATTTTATCGACCGCGACCTGACTCCGCTTGATGAGTTTGGCGAAAAAGATTACGAATCGCTTTACGCTATTGACCTGGATCTTTTTGAAAATCAGATCATAACACTGCTTAATGAGGAGGAGATTGAGTTGCCATCGTACAATTTTGTGACCGGGAAAAGAGAGTTCAGGAACCGTCGTCTCGTTATGGATAAAAAAAGTGTGCTGATCGTTGAGGGGATCCATGCGCTCAATCCCAAGCTGACGGAACACATTGCTCGCGATAAAAAGTATATGATCTATGTTTCGGCGCTCACCTCCATCTCGCTGGACAACCACAACTGGATCCCGCCTGCGGACAACCGGCTGTTGCGAAGGATTGTCCGTGACAACCGGTACCGCGGATATTCTGCTCGAGATACCATTTCGCGGTGGGACAGCGTTCGCCGGGGCGAAGAGAAGTGGATTTTTCCGTATCAGGAGAACGCCGACGTGATGTTCAACTCGGCCATGATCTACGAGCTGGCCGCCATCCGTCGCCATGCCGAGCCGGTTTTGCAACAGGTTCCCCGTGTGGTGGAAGAATATTCCGAAGCTTATCGCTTACTGAAGTTTTTGCGTTATTTCAATTATATTGCCGACAGGGAATTGCCGCCCACTTCCCTGCTGAGGGAGTTTTTGGGAGGGAGTAGTTTCCGGTATTAATTCACAACGCATATGAATGATATTATCTGTGCGGTATCCACTCCGCCCGGGATGGGTGCGATAGCCGTTATCCGCTTATCGGGAGAGGGATCTATTGCTGTGACCGATACCCTTTTTGTTTCGCCATCCGGTAAAAAACTGGCTGGGGCAAAGGCAAACACGGTACTTTTCGGACAGATCGTGTTCAACAACGAAGTTACGGATGAGGTACTTGTTACCGTCTTTCGTGCTCCGCATTCGTTTACAGGTGAGGAGAGCGTGGAGATCTCGTGCCACGGTTCGGTATACATCCAGCAGAAGATTGTGGAGGCACTGATTGCCCGGGGTGTCCGCTTGGCACAGCCAGGCGAGTTTACACGCCGTGCGTTCGGAAACGGTAAATTCGACCTGAGCCAGGCAGAAGCGGTAGCTGATCTGATTGCCTCCGCATCGCAGGCTTCGCACCGTGTGGCCATGAACCAGATGCGCGGCGGGTTTGCCGGAAAACTGACGGAGTTACGGGATAAGTTGTTGCAGTTTGTGTCGTTGGTCGAGCTCGAACTGGATTTTCCGGAAGAGGATGTGGAGTTTGCCAACCGGCAGAAACTTTACGAACTGACGGAGGAGATTGAACGGGAGATTGATAAGCTGGCTCGTTCGTTTCAGTTGGGGAATGCGATTAAGAACGGTATTCCTGTTGCCATTATCGGAGAGACCAATGCCGGAAAATCCACGTTGCTGAACCTGCTGTTAAACGAAGAAAAAGCCATTGTTTCCGATATCCACGGCACCACGCGTGACGTGATTGAAGATACCGTAAACATCAGTGGAGTCTCTTTCCGGTTTATCGATACCGCAGGTATCCGTCACACTACCGATACCATTGAGACGATGGGGATCGAACGCACTTTTCAAAAAATCGGGCAGGCCTCCATTGTGTTGTGGATGATTGATCTAACTACTCCCGTGGAGAAAATAGAGTCGCTTGCCGAATCCATTGTCCCCAAACTTGCTGACAAGCATGTGTTGCTGTTGTTCAACAAAGCCGATCTCTTGCCAGATGCCGAACGGGTCGAAAAAGAACATATCCTGCCTGAACTGAAGGCCGAGCGCCTGTTTATATCGGCAAAGAAACAACAGAATACCGATGTTTTGCAGCAGCTGCTGTTAAAAGCGGCGGCTATCCCGCAAATAGGCGAACATGATGTGATTGTGACTAACCTGCGCCACTACGAGGCATTGGTAAAAGCGCTGGAAGCCGTCCGCCGGGTTAAAGAGGGACTGGAGATCGGTATCTCCAGCGATTTTATATCACAGGATATCCGTGAGTGCATGTTCTACCTCGGGGAAATTACCGGGCAAATATCCACCGATGAAATTCTGGGAAACATCTTTAGCAAGTTCTGTATCGGAAAGTGATTTGCTTTCATAACTGTATAGTTTACAATTCTTTAAATTATAATAATAAGCTTCTTAGTGTTACTTTATATATACTTTGCAATACTTAGTTATCTTTTTCTTGTTACTATTTTTGTTACTCTCGTTGTCATTAGTATGATTTATTCTGTCCTTTATGGTCACTAGTCGAAATTACTACTGCTAAATACTGGTAATTACTGCTAAATACTAACAAATACTGAACAAAAACGGCCGATGTTTCTCCAGTCGATTTTATTTTTTTATTTGGTCTGAAAAATAGTATATTTACAAATTCAAAAAAATTCATTTTGTTGATAAATCTTTTAATTCAAGTAGTACTAACCTCTAAAAAGTAATTAAGATTTATGTAAAAGGTCATTTTGTTTTTAACAATGATTATTTTGTTGAGTTCCTGTAATTTTGGCGCAAAAAACTATCATAATGGAACCTATGCACTGAAAATAACCATGTTTGGAATTAATGTAAATACTGATGATATTTTTGATGGGAATAAATATAATAATAAATGAAAATAAAATTTTGATTTTTAATAATGAGTTAAATTGTAAGCAGTTCCCTGATAGAATTGAAGTTAACGATGGAGAAAAAAATATTATATTAAGAATATCAGAAGAGCGCGAAATTATTTTGCCCGTTGCTATGAATGCTCGATACGCAAAAATATCCCATAACACAGATTTTATCCTAAAACAAAAGTAGAAAATAATAAAAATAATGCTCCAATTGGAACTGCTCCAGCAAATACTCCAAAAATCCAGTTTGAATTATCAAATAATGAAAATGTTGAATATAATTACACCTTGATAAAGGATATGCAAGAAATTGATGGAAATAACATTATTGTTGCAGATTTTATTCAAATGGATTAAGTTACAGGTGATGCAAAAAATGAAAATCCAAAATTAAGAACGTTCAAGCTATCAGAGGATTGCAAAATTGAAGATTGTATTACAAATCAAGGAATTATTAATGTTGACAATATATAATGGATTACAAATCTGAAATTATTACAAATAATAGTCAAGCTTTTGAAAAAACTTGTGTAATGATATTAAAAGATAACGAAATTGTATGGTTGAATCTATTTTGCATAAGTTAATAGTTGGCATCCCAATTAAAAAAATATTATGAATAGGAAAAATAACCATTTAACGCCTGAAAGAATTACTAAACTATCAAGATGCGAAATATTTGTATTTGGCAGTAATGTTCAAGGTGAACATATGGGAGGTGCTGCCAAAATTGCATATGAAAAGTTTGGTGCTGAGTGGGGAGTTGGAGATGGCCCAACTGGTAGATGCTATGCTATTCCTACGATGCATGGAGGTCTAGAAGATATCCGTCCTTATGCAGAAAAATTTATTGAATATGCAAAAGAACATCCACGAAATCGCTTTCTTCTTACACGTGTCGGATGTGGTATAGCAGGATTTAAAGATATCGATATGTCACAACTTTTTAGGAAAGCAGTAGATATTCCAAATATAGCTGTCCCTAAAGAATGGTTGCCCGGAATGTTAATTGACACATATTTAGGAATTGATACTCCAAAAGAACGAGAAATATCACCAGAAACCATCACTGAACAAACTCTAATGAAATTATGTCAAAAACATAATTACGAAATAGGTGCAGGAATTTTTGATATTTTACCAAATATAAGGGTAAGGTATGTAGAAGAAAATCAAAAATTTGGCTACAGAGAATTTGGCGATTTCTTTTTCCATAAAGAAGATTTTTATGTGTGGAGTTTAGATGACAAATGGGCAGACCAACATAATCAAGGTATTGTATTAGATGTATTTGGTGATGAGTGTGAAGGCCGTGGATATGCACGAAAAGTTTTATTTGCGGGTGTATGCACAAACGTACGTGATATAAATAAAGAATTGATTTATACGGGTGATGTTATTAATATCATAAGAAAAGATCCAACTATAAGTGATCAGCTTGCATTGGGTACTTTTGATACCGCAGAAGAATTTGACTATAGATTTGTACTCGATAACCATAGTTTACTTCTTTCAGACTGCATAAAACAGAATAAAAAACTTCAACGTATTGGTACAGTTTTTTTTCAGTTGAAAGATGATGAGTATCCACCTAAAACTATAAGGAATCGTACTGGACTATTCAATAGTTGGTATGATACTGGAGAAGAACACAAGCAAAAAGTCCTTATGTCTAAATATACCCCAAACTTTGATCAAGAAATATGGAAATACACTGCATTGGATTTATTAGGAGTCGAATTTAATTGGAGATAAATATAAATTATATGCTAATGAAAACAAATTCACAAGATGTAAAAGCGCGTTTATGTGCGATTGGTGAGAGTAATGTTCTATCAATACTATTACAAAAGGGTTGGGATGCATTAAACATAAACGGAACAATTAAAAATTTTAAATCTGTTGATATAATATGTTTCAAAGAGGATTTAAATGATTGGAAGCCTTTAACTTCTTTCATTCAAGTTAAAACAAGCGTAGGGAAAAATATACCTATAGGTTTCAAAATTGAAGATTGTCTAAATAGAGATGAACTTGAGAAGAAAGTGTTAGGTCCTTATGTATTTGTTTATGTACAAATTAAAAATGGGGTTTATGAATTTCGTTATTTTATATTATCACGAAGTCAGTTTATTGATCTTGCTAATCAGTCACATGAATATTATACGAAAGGATATAAAAGAGTAAAGGAGATTAATTTGGATTCCGTAGCTGGATTAAATCTTCATTGGCTCGAAGGCAAATCTGATAATGAAACTTTAAATCACAGAGCTTTTAATAATCCATTAAATGGTATTTCTTGTGAAAATAAATGGGAGAATATTTGGTTGGAATAATAATTATATATTGTTGAGATAAAATTATTTGTTACTTTTCTGTACATTTTATTCATATAACAATCTGATTTATATTATATTTCATTTTCTGCATCGGAAAATAGTGTATTGAAAATAAATATTTTTGGATAAAAAATAATTACAAAAGCATATAAATTTGATTATTTCCTTGATTTTATATGTTTTTGAATGTAATTCTATATCTTTGCATAAAATAACTGCAAAAGCATATAATTATGTCATTAAGTTTAGCCGCATTTATTAAAACAAAACGGAAAGAAGCCAAGCTTACACAGCAGGAGTTTGCCGACAGAGCAGGCGTAGCACTTACGGTTGTCCGAAAGATAGAGCAGGGTAAGGAAAACCTGAGTTTGGCAAAAGTGAATCAAGTATTGATGATGTTTGGGAATAAGCTTGCGCCTGTGAACCATAAGGAGATTGAAAAATGAGACAGGGGAAAGTGCTTTATAAAGATGACTTTGCCGGAATCCTCACGGAAACTGACAAAATCAGATTTTATAAACTTGGGATTGAAATTTCAATTGACCGAAAAACAAATTCTTAATACCTTTAAGCAATTTGTTAAAGTTGAGAAAATAATGAAGCAAGTGATAAAATCCTCTTTTCTTTCCATGGAAAATCAAGTAAAAAATATTGAGTTATTAGAAAATCGTTTGGAATTACTAACTTAGCCGGGACACAGAGTTAAGCATAAACGCTTATTTTTGTGTAATATGAGAAAACAAAGAACCCATTTTGACAAGGCATTCAAAGAGAATGCGGTCAAACTCAGTTTAGAACGCAAGAATATTTCCGAGCTTGCACAGGAATTGGGTATTGCCCCCTTTCTTTTATATCGTTGGCGGAAAGAATACCAGCAGAAAGGAGAAGCCAGTTTCCCCGGACACGGTGTCCAGTCATTAAGTGAAGATACCAAAAGGATTGCTGAACTGGAAAAACGCCTTGGCGAGGCTGAAACGGAGCGGGACATATTAAAAAAAGCTTTGAGCATCATCTCCAAGAGAGATCGTTGATCTATCTCTTTATAAAGGAATATAACTCGAAACAATGGACGGTCGAGGTGATGTGCAGAGTACTGAAAGTCCCCAGGAGCAGTTATTACCGCTGGCTTAAAGATCCGGAGGGCCAACGTAAGCGCAAATATATGGAGCTGGACGAAAAGATCAGGGATGCATATTTTGCAGCCAGGGGACGCAATGGAAGCCCCCGGCTGGCAAAGGATTTGCAGGTATCCGGAACTCCTGTCTCGAGAACCACTGTAGCATGCCACATGAGGAAAATGGGCTTGCGCAGCAAACTCTCGAGACGATTCAAAGTGACGACGGATGCCTCTCACAACTATAAGGTTGCTCCAAATCTGTTGAATCGCGAATTTAATCAGAATGAGCCTGTGAAAGCGTGTGTCTCTGACCTGACGTATATTCCGTGTAAGGATGGATTTCTTTATCTGACCTGTGTGCTGGATCTTTTTGACCGCAAACTGATCGGATGGTCCATAAGCGATCATATGAATGCATCCCATACCGTAGTTCCGGCCATCAGGATGGCCAATAGGAACAGACCTTTTGGAGAAGGAATGATATTTCATTCTGACCGGGGCATACAATATGCTTGCAAACAGACTGTCAATCTGTTGAAATCCTTGAAGCTGGAACAAAGTATGAGTGGAAAGGGAAATTGTTGGGATAATGCCGTGGCTGAAAGCTTTTTCAAAACTTTCAAATCTGAATTGGTCTATGGTACCAAACTCAAAACAAGAGAGCAAATGCGCTTGTATGTATTTGAATATATTGAATCCTGGTATAATCATAAAAGAAGATTCTCAGCATTGGGAAACTTAACCATTGATGAATTTTGGAATCAGTATAATATTAAAAAAGAATCAATTAAAAATGTCGCTTAACTTTTTGTCTCAATTAAGTTTGCAAGTCCACATCCCTTTTTTAGGGACAAGATAACTTGATCTTTTCAAAGTGGCACAAATCGAACCGTAAAAAGTGGCACGGTTTGAACCGAAAAAGGTGGCACACATAGACCGAAATCACTGGCACAAATCAAACCGTTTTATCCAACGTTAGCGGTCATTGTAAAACAAAAAACGGCAATTATGAAAAGAATTAATTCAATACTAGGAGTCATTTTCTTATTGACATTTAATGTAAATGCTACTACTTGGTTTCCAGCAGAACATACTTGTCCTATCTGTAAACATAAACACGAATACAAGGAAATTGAGAGTTATGGTGGATATATTTATAATTGGCCTTCCAAGTATCAATATGTGTATTGGCCATTGACCGATCTTCCATCAGTGTATTGTTGCCCAAAATGTAATTTTACTACTTATATGTGGGACTTTGATAGTGTCCCAGAAAATAGAGTGGATACCTTAACAAAGTTTTTATCCACAGTTAAACTTGAAAAAAAGTATAAAGACTATATTGACATTCCAATGACAACTCGACTTGAAATTGCAGAAAATGTCTATAAAATACTTGGACGAGACAATGAATTTTGGTGTAAATTCTATCGTGTACAGGGATATCATTATGACCAGGAAAAAAATAAAGAAAAGGCGAAAGAATCTCGACTAAAATCATTAGACCTTGCAAGGTTAATGCTTTCAGATTCAGTTTATTCTGGACAAGAAAAAGAAATTCTTTTCATAATTGCAGCAATGAATAATTTTATAGGACAAAAAGACAGTGCATTGATTTATCTTGACAAGGCAAGCTTATTAACTTACGAAAACAAGAAATGGAAAGAAGAAAATGTAAAAGGACTTGACAGATATTTGACTGATTTGATTAAGCAATACAAAGAATTTATTCGTAAAGAAAAAGAAGATGAAGGATAGATAAGATTCCATTCGACAAGCCGGAGGCATTCTTTATGGAACATTTACTGTGATGTTGGTGCCAGGAAGCTTGGGTCAGAAACGGAGTCTCATCAAGATTGTATCGTCGGTAACCTCTTTCTCCGTTTCGAAGCCGAACCGGCTACATAACCTGTAAGTCCTCTTGTTCTCTTTCAGGGTGATGCAGTACAGGGATTCCAGGTTGCGGGATTTTGCGTAATCGATTATATCCTGCATCATTTGTATGGCAGCCGTTTTACCCCACAACTCCTTTTCGCCGATATACCCGAAAACCTCGCCGTCGGTACCGGTAATGTGCTTCAGGCCGTAAACGGCGATCGGTGCCCCGTTATACCAACCGGCCTTCAGGTGATAGTCGGTCCGGGTCTTTAAGCCCTCGAACCATTTCTCCTGAGACTCCTGGTCGAAGTCGGGAGTCATTGTCAGGCTTTTTAATTGCGGGTCGTTCAGCCATTTCCATGACTTCTCCAGTGCTTCACGGTCGAACTCCCTGAATTCGACTTCCATCAGTTTTCTGTATTCCATAAAAAGTTGTTTTTTTGTTTATTCCTGGTCGGCTATATACCAATTGTACATCCGGTCTATGCCTTCCCCGATCTCAACGTTGTATTGCCAGCCCAGCGATGTTAGTTTAGAAACATCGGTCAGTTTTCGCATCGTCCCGTCGGGCTTTGACGCATCGAACCGGATCTCTCCCTTATAACCAATAATTTTTCTTATGGTCTCTGCAAGGTTCTTTATGCTGATCTCCTTGCCCGTGCCGATATTGATGTGGCAGTTGCGGATTTCTTTCCTGTCTTGTTTCAGATCGTCGAAATCCACGTTCTCCATAATAAAAACACAGGCATCGGCCATATCTTCGCTCCACAGGAACTCCCGCATGGGCTGCCCTGTTCCCCAGAGCTCTATGTGTGTGGAAAAGATGCCGTGTTTGCTCAATGCGTTTACGATATCGTCCGTCGTGCTTATATCGTTGATGTTGTCCAACGGCCTTCTTCTGAGGTCTTTTCTTACGGACTCCCAGTCGCCTTCGTGCAGGCATTTGCCCAGGTGCATTTTTCGCATCATGGCCGGAAGCACGTGGCTGTTTTCCAGGTGAAAGTTGTCGTTCAGCCCGTAAAGGTTGGTGGGCATTACCGCGATATAGTTTGTCCCGTACTGGATGTTGAAGCTTTCACACATCTTCAGCCCGGCAATTTTAGCTATGGCATAGGGTTCATTTGTATATTCGAGGGGCGACGAAAGGAGGTAATCCTCTTTCATCGGCTGTGGGGACTCCTTGGGATAGATGCAGGTGCTACCCAGAAACAGCAGTTTCTTCACGTTGTTCCGGAAGCTTTCGTAGATAACATTGTTCTGGATCTGGAGGTTCTTGTGGATAAAGTCGGCCCGGTAGGTATTGTTGGCAACGATCCCGCCCACGTAGGCGGCAGCAAGAAATACGTATTCGGGTTTTTCTTTTTCGAAAAACGCTTTTACGGCTGCACCATCCAACAGATCCAGTTCCCCGTGAGAACGGCCGATGAGGTTTGTATAGCCTTTTTCCTGCAGGTTCTTCCGGATGGCGGAACCGACCAACCCGTTGTGGCCGGCAATGTATATTTTGCTCCCTTTATTCATTGTCTATTTCGTCTTTGACTTTCAGTTTTCTCACAAACTTCATGTCGTGCTTTACCATTAATTTCACCAGTTCCCCGAAGGAAGTTTTCCGGGGATTCCAACCGAGAAGGGTTTTCGCCTTGGTGGGGTCTCCCAAAAGCTGTTCCACCTCGGCCGGGCGGAAGTATTTGGGATCCACTTCCACCAAGGTTTTCCCCGTAGAGATGTCTATTCCCTTTTCGTTAATCCCTTTACCTTCCCACCGTAGTTGAATGCCGGCTTCAGCAAAGGCGAGCGCGCAAAAATCGCGAACGCTGTGCATCTCGCCTGTGGCGATGACAAAATCCTCCGGAGTGTTGTGCTGGAGCATCAGCCACATGCATTCCACGTAATCTTTTGCATACCCCCAGTCGCGCAAGGCATCCAGGTTCCCGAGGTAAAGTTTGTCCTGCATCTGTTGGGCAATCCGGGCAACGGCAATTGTTATTTTCCGGGTGACAAAGGTCTCTCCGCGCCGTTCACTCTCGTGATTGAAAAGAATGCCGTTCACGGCAAACATCCCGTATGATTCACGATAGTTCTTCGTAATCCAGTAACCATAGAGCTTAGCTACGCCGTATGGGCTGCGTGGATAAAAGGGCGTAGTCTCCTTCTGGGGTACCTCCTGCACCAGGCCGTAGAGCTCTGAGGTGGAGGCCTGGTAGATCCTCGTTTTCTTCTCCAGTCCGAGAATCCGGACTGCTTCTAGCAAGCGGAGCGTACCAACAGCGTCGGTTTCGGCTGTGTATTCGGGTACGTCGAAACTCACCTTGACGTGGCTTTGGGCAGCCAGGTTGTAGATCTCACCGGGCTGCACGGTCTGTATGACCCGAATCAGTGAGCTGGAGTCGGTCATGTCGGCATAATGGAGGTTCACCAGCCTTTTTCGGTGCATGTCCCTTACCCATTCGTCCAGGTACAGGTGTTCGATGCGGCCCGTATTGAATGATGATGAGCGGCGTAATAACCCGTGGACTTCGTATCCCTTGTCTATTAGAAATTCAGCCAGGTAGGATCCGTCTTGTCCCGTTATACCTGTAATTAATGCTACTTTTGTCATGATTTTATCTGTTGTAATTAAAATGCAAATATATCGTAAATTTTTCACATGGCGTTTTTATACGCGTTCTTACCGATCAGGGTCATCACAATAATCTTGATATCCCATAGGAAGTTCCAATTTTCCAGGTATTCCATGTCGTATTCTACTCTTTTTTGCATTTTCCAAAGCTCGTCGGTGAGTCCCCGGTAGCCATTTACTTGTGCCCAGCCGGTAATGCCCGGCTTCACGAAATGGCGCACCTTGTAATATTCAATCAAAGCGGAATACTGTTCGGTATGCTTGAGCATGTGCGGACGCGGCCCGACCACAGACATATTCCCCACGAGAACATTAAAGAACTGAGGCAGTTCGTCGATATTGTACTTGCGTAAAAAATTCCCGATAGAGGTTATCCGGTTGTCATTTTTCACGGCCTGTTTTGTGTCCGCTTCCTGGTTCACCTTCATGGTCCGGAACTTGATACAGTTGAATGTCTTGTTGTTTATTCCCGTCCGTTGCTGAACGAAAAACACAGGCCCTTTTGAGTTTAACTTGATAATGATGCTTAGCAGGGGAAGCAACCAGCTGAAGATAAACAGAATGACTGCCGATGAAAAGACGACGTCGAATGCCCTTTTTTTCAGGCGCAACGTCAGGTCGTCCAGCGGGATCTGCTGGGGGTTGAACATCTCGAAGAAACGGGCGGACTCTACCTTTCGGTACATGCACTTGTTCCAGTATCCGTTCATGAGGATATACCGCACTCTCAGTCCGGTTTTATTGCACAGGGCAAGAAGCTCTTTCGTGTTTTTCAGGGTAAAGTACTTGGGGTTGGTCACGAAGATCATGTTTATTTTGTGATCCTTCGCTAAAGCGGGTAGCTCCGTCAGCCCTCCCAGAAGGTCCTCTCCAGCACCGTTTCCTTTGTCAGAAATATAACCCACCAGCTTGAAACCCAACGTAGGGTTGTTATTGAGTATTTTTCCAACTACCCGACTCGAGTTGTTTGTACCCAATATAATCACCCTGTTGAATGAATATCCCTTCGCGTAGCGATATCGATGGAGTTGGTAAATGAAATAAAACACTACTACCTTGAACAGGAAAAAGAATGCCACATACTCCAATAAAAACACCCGGTGGTACCCCTTGGGAAGGAAGATCTCTCCCAGCGCAAAAAGGGTGATGATCAAAACAAGGAAACGTATGCTGATAATTCTCAACCGGTACCTATACTTGTCAGTGAAGAAGAAATTTCTTTTGCCGTACAAGGTATATGCAATAATTTCCGAGATATTCGCGTGTAGATAATACAGGTTTCTTCGGGGTACGTCCATATAATCGTGAACCGGGCTAAACTGAAAAACAATAAAGACCGCTAAGTTCAAAAGAAACAAGTCTATTAAAAGATAAAAGAACCTTATTCCCGGGTGATCTGTTTCCATAACTGCGAAATAATAAAATAGAATACGTTGTACATGCTTTGTTGCGTTTATGCTGAAAAACAAGGATGCCTTGTCTTTTAGCCTTTTAGAGTAAATCGCGAAATACTACACGGGGCCGAGTGTTTTTATAATGATAGAGTGCCACCAGTTTTTCCTTCAGGATATGCTTGATGAATAATGTATTCCCGATGAGGTACCTGCGCCACATGCGCTTAGGTTCCTTGATTAGCCGGTAAAACCATTCCATGCCGATGGATATCATCCAGCCGGGTGCTCTCTTCACGGTTCCGGCGTAGAAGTCGAATACGGCGCCGATGCAACAGATGTGGCCCGCTTTCAACTGAGGGTAATACTTGAAGGCCCATTTTTCTTGCTTGGGCGCCGTCATGCCGATAAAGAGGACGTCGGGTTCGATTTCATTGACTGCGTCTACCATCCTTTGGCTCTCTTCATCGCTGAATTCCGGCTTATAAGGCGGTGAGTAGCTGTAGACCTCTACGTAGGGATACTCCTTTGCTGCTCTCTCCCGGATGAGGTTCAACGTCTTTTCCGAACTTCCCAGAAAGAAACATTTCCCTTTCGTTGAGTGGATCCGATCCATTTCGTACCGGAACAGATCCGCTCCGGCAATCTTTTTTAATTTTTCGCCGATTAACAGGCGAAGCGCCCAGACGATACTTATTCCGTCGGGTAGCAGCATGTCGCTCGACTTCAGGGCTTCCCGGAAATAAATGTCTTTATGTAGTGTATTAAATGAGTGGGCATTGAGTGTGGTGATCAGTTTTTTTGACGGATTGATCTCTTGTAAAGACCCGTTGAACAAGTTAAATTCGTGTAACATATTGCTTATTTTTTAGGGTTAATTTGAAATGATTGATTGTTGCCAGGGTTCCACCAAAAGGTGAACCTGAGTGATGTCTCACAGTTGTGGATTTCTTTAAACCGGATTAATCCGACGTTAGGATCTCCGCACATGCTGGATATTCCCAGATCGATGTAATCGAAGTCCATCTTTTTATAGTGTTCGTAGATATTCATGACCAGGAAGTCTATTATCCCCAGCGATCTTTTTTCCATGTCGTCGCCCAGGAAAATGCCCTGAACGATCTTGCTGTGTCCCCTATAAAAAATTCCTGCTCCGATATTGCATCCATCGCTGTCTTTTACCAGGAAGAAATCGACCGGCAGGATTTCATTCACTTTCAGTATGTCCTCGAGAGTCATGTGTATTTTCCGTTCTTGCTCGACACGATTCCGGAAAATCACGTCATAAGCGTCTTTCCTAGATGCTTCGTCTGTAACAATGCTGCAGGAGAGCTGATGTTTTATTGCTCTTCTGCAATTCTGGCCCACCGTGTTTTTTGTCCAGTTCCCGTCGAATTTCTTCAGGTTCACACAGTTCTGTATATCGGGGGTAGCCATAGTGAATCCCAACCTGACAAATGCATTTATGAATTTCGCGTTCATGTTGTTCTGATAGGGGTTGGGCGGTAAGGTGATGACTACCCGCTTGAATCCCTGTTCGTTCACAAATAATTTTAAGTCAGAGAGGTAATTGAATATAACACTGTACGATACATGTTCGTGTGTATAGTGAAAGCCGCCAAAAGGAGCTGAAAAAGGTGAACAGAGAATATCGTCCTTCAAGCCAAGAATTAATCCGATAGACTTTTCCTCTTCGTCCATCAGCCTGATCAGCCGTTCTGTCTTATTCTCAACCAGCCCGAGAAATGCTTCTGAAATAAACGGACTTGGGTCGGTGTCAAAATACCTTCTGTACAGTGTTTTTGTAATGTCTGTAAGCATTTTCTAGCAAATAAGGGTTATTTAATCGCATCTTGTAAAATGGAAAGTAACTTGTGTTCAAAAATACTGAGGGTGAAATTATTTTCGTATTTCATCCTTCCGTCCTTTCCCATCTGCTTTCGCAACAGCGGGTACCGCACCAGCAACTCCAACCTTTCTGCCAGGGCAATGACGTTACGTTGCGGAATCAGGAAACCGTTGATTCCGTCTTTTACCATATCGGGAATGCCTCCCTCAAAGGTGGAAATAACGGGTAGGCTGTGCTGCATGGCTTCCAGAATAACCAACGGGAAGCATTCGTTCGGATAATAGGTGGGTAGCACAAAAACATCAGCCTGTTCGTAAGCCATTTCTTTCAGTTTCCCAAACCTTTTTCCAAGATACTTTACCTGGTTCGTCAGTTTTTTTTGTTTTACGTAATTGTTGAACTGTTCTTCGTTCACGTCTCCTTCCCCGCCTATGAAATCGCATGTAAACCGGTATCCTTTCTCTTTTAAGAGTGAACAAGCTTCAATCAGGTCAAAAACTCCTTTCGTTGTAAAGAGATTGGATAAGAAAAGGATCTTTAACGTCTTGTCTTCTTGAAGGGACAAAAGTTCTGTTTCCACCTGGTAGTCTTTGATCCCGTTGGGACAATAATAAACTTTCCAGGGTAAAACATACCTTTCTACATCCAGGTATAGCTGCTCCGACAGGAGGATGACGCTGGTGTTTTTAAAAACAAACCGGTAGAGCAGGTCGTTTACCTTTTTGTGCTGGTTATGCCGGATCCCTTTGTTGTGAAGGTGGTATATTGTTTTTACGCGAAAAATGCGTAGTAATCCTACCAGAAAACAGTCCTTGTAAAAGGCTGCACCGGTGGTTGACAGGGCATAATAACAGAGGTCTGGCCTGCGGTGAATAAGTTTCCCGAAGAGTTCGATCCAGATTGCAATGAATCGGAACAGTTTGATAAAACTAGTTTTACCGGTCTCGTTTACTGAACGGGACATGAGCAAGTTAATATACCTGCCGTGAAAGGAGTTGTTGATCAACGGGCTTTCTTTAACAAATTCACCAACAATGGAAGATCCGTGCACCGGTGGTGGTAGATGAAGCAGGTAGAGTATGTCCTTTTGTTTGTTGCGCATAGTTTTTTATGTGTATCTAAGTCGAATCCGTCAGGTCAGTTTTTCCCATTCTTTATTGAACTGCAATTGGTAATTCCCCATTAATGAAGGCCTTTCTGCCAAGCGTACCTCTTTTACGGATTGAATCATTTCCAGAAAACGTTCCGTTTTCTCCAAGGTGTCGTTTCTGTTCTTTGGATCAAACAGGATTCCTCGTTCAGGAGTTATCAAACTTGCTGCTCCGGCATATTGAGAACACAGTACCGGCATCCCGAAAATCAATGCTTCGTTCACAACGGCTCCAAAAGGTTCGAACAAGCTGGGCAAGACTAATCCTGACCCGCAGGCATACCAGGCATGGAGTTCCTCTCCCTCTAGTCTCCCTGCAAACATAACTTTTCCACGCAATTGCTGATCTTCCATTATTTCTTGTAAGGAGGAGAGCTCTCTTCCTTCCCCGACGATGACGAACTTCAGGTTATCAGCTTCGAGCAACAGGGAGGATAGAGTACTCAAAAAAACGGAAAGCCCTTTTTCGGGGATTAGCCTTCCCACAAACAACAGTGTCTTTTTACCTTCGAGGTCGTATTCCCGAACATATTGTTGTGCGATCTCCTCCAATTTCCGGGCGTTTTCCCTCAATCTTTCCGGTTTTTGCAATATGGGTGAGACGATAAGCTGATGCTCTTTCAAGTTGAACTTGTTTTTGTAAAACTCCGATACCTCTGCAGACATGACCACCCAAAAATCCAAATGTTTTACAGACCGTTTTCGGGCCAAATTTCGTAATTTCGATTGCATGTGGTGGCACATGTCTATACTGTCGTCCAGGGTAGTCCCTATTTTTTGAGTGATGATGCCTAGCTGTTTCCAGAGAATCAGCAACTGGGTCGTCAGAGAATATTCAAACCCCATAATTATGTCGGGTTGTATCTTCCGGATCATCCTGTACATGCCAAAACGGAAGAATACTTTCCCTTTCCGGCGTGGCCCTTTCAGTAAGTAGAGAACCTTAAATCTGCAATGGTCCAGGAGTTTACTCTGATCCATCTTGTTGTTCCAGATGTTGTCGAAAAGAAAAACCACCGTCAGATCGAACAGCTCGTTCAGCGAATTAAACTGATCAAGTCTGTAGGGTGCAAGGGACGGGTGAAACATCAGTATTTTCTTTCTTTGCCTGTTCATACTTCTTTACTTTTTTTACGATACATCTTTAGTTCTTGAACCTGTCCCACAAAAACGGGAAAAACGTCTTCATCCACAACATCACAAAAGAGTAGGGGAGAAACATCGGAAAATGCCTCTTTACGTAAAACAAATACTCATTATACGCCAATCCTTTAGGACTCTTCAAGTACGCAATCCGGTCCCTTAACGGTAGATTTCCTCTTTTCCAGCTTTTCCCGTGATCATCCGGACACACTCCGCATACGTTAGGTGCCACGTAAACCGGAACATCTCTTTTGCGGGCCCGCAGTGAATAGTCGTAGTCTGCAATACCGTGCGTGAAGCGATCATCGAGAATACCCACCTGGTCTACTGCTTCTCTGCTGACCCACAGTATATTGGCGTTTGCAATCTGGCATTCCTGCGGTTGGGCCTGTGGGGAGAGCAGTTGACTTTTCACGATAACGTGGTTGGTTTTGATCCGGGAGCCGCCGTAGGTTACTTTTCCGGTTTTTCCGTCTATCGTTGTGCCGCAGTAAATTCCCGTCTTGCCTGTTTGCCGGAGTGAATGCTCTTCGGCTTTCATCAGATTCATGATAAAGTCATGCTTTAACTTAACATCGTCATTTATCAGTAAATAAGCATTGTATGATTTCTTCTGGGTGGCTTTTTTCCAAGCCAGGCGCATTCCGCCGGCCCAGAATAAAGTACCTCCGCCTTTTAGTACGGTAACCTGCGGGTACAGTTCTTTTACCGCCTCTTCCGTCCCGTCCGTTGAGCCGTCATCTGTTAAAAAGACATCCAGTTGAACATCCGGTGGGAGTTCTGCTTCAAACAGGGATGCCAGGCACGTGAGTGTTTGGGCTTTTCTGTTGTGGCACGTGAGTAAAACAGCTATTTCTTTTCCCATTGTTTTTCTTTTTTAATCAAATGATTTTGCAGGCGGATATAGCGGACATCAAAAATGCCGCGCACCCATAGGGCAACTTCTTTGTTGGTCATCTCCCGGAAAGTATATGAAAAACACAATCCAATCATCACCCATAGCATGAAGTAGTTGAGGGAGAAGTTGTTGACATCTTCTACCCAGGCATACAGCCACCGGAAGGCAATGTAAATACCCAGCATTTTCGCGTATATGTTTGCTGATCTGTTTACGGCTAAATAGGAAGCCCTTAAAAAGATCAACGTATAAAGGATTACACCCGCTATACCTGTCCAGGTAAACACGTTGGCCAATCCAATTTCATTGGCTAATCGCTCGCTTCTTCGGGTCAGCTCGTATGCTCTTTCTCCGAATATTTCAGAATCGTTTCCCCGGGCCGGTGTGCGTCCCAACAGCCAGTAGTTGTTGTTTATCGCCGATTGAAGCACTTCGGAATAGATGAAAGTACGTGTATCTGTGGTAACGTTTATTTCCACACGGTTACCAAATTCATCCGTTCCTACGGTGGTGTAATCTCCTTTCACGTAATCGTCCATTTTAAAAACGTTGAAGATCTCGCTGACCCCCAGCAGAAACAATACTACGGGTATGACAAACAAGGAGAGCCGGACTGCTTCCATAACCTTCACAGTAATCATGCTCCGCAAGTAATAAAAACCCAGTATGAGTAAAGGAACGCCAAATTTTATGACATTGCTACGTGCTCCCAGGTCCGCGGTTATTACCACCAACGTTACGGTTATTACCAGGATTTTCTGACGCAGGGTAAGTGCCGGTAAGAACAACAGCAAGAAACTCATCGGAATCAGGTAAAATCCATATGCGTCTGCACGCAGGATAAGTGCGAAGATTAAAAAGAGAGGTAGCACGTACCTTACGTAATACGAAAGCATATATTGCACAACCTTCTTGTTGGTTGCCGAATAAGCCACAATGGGAAGCAGAAGTGCCATTGCGTTGCTTATCAATCCTTTCCAGTCCCAGTAAATTTCAGCAACAAGCATCCCTCTTACGATGCAGACAATGTTCCAAAGCAAATATATCCAGACAATCCTAAGGTTTTGTTCGTTTTTCCTGTCGAAGAAAGAATACCTTGCCAGGAAGAATACAGCTAAAATAATTATTGACAATACCCAGACAATCGTGGTGTTGTTTAGAACGGAAGTGATGGAGCGCCACCGTTTGGCAAAAGACAATACGGAATAAACGGTGAGCACCAGAATGGTCACCGGAATGGCTTGGCTTATTATCTGTTTGTTAACGGTATTCATTTGTTCTTGTCAAGAATAAAGTTGGTATATCTCTTCTGCATTTTTTTTCAAATGATACGTCTCGTTCACCATTTCCTTTGCACGGGCGGAAAGTCTGGTTGAAATCTCGGGATGTGTGTGCAGGTAGATTATTTTTTCCGCCAGGATGGTATGGTCTTCGGGAATAAGCAGGCTGTTTTCCCCTGTCTGGTTGAAATCCCTCAGTCCAGTTACGTTGTAGAGTATTGCGGGGATTCCGCAAGCCATCGCCTCGATGGTCGTGATGGAGATCCCTTCGTGTTTACTCGTCATCAGGTATATGTCAGATGCTACCAGGTACCTGCGGATATCCGTCTGGTTGCCGAAGAACCGGACGCATTTGTCTACACCCAGTTCTACGGCCAGCTCCCTTTCTCCTTTTTCTGCTTCTCCCTTCCCTAAATGCAGGTACTGCAGGTTGGGATAATGCTTCGTAATGAGCGGCAGCGCCTTGATAATTTCTTCGTGCCTTTTGATGGAACTACAGCCACCGATGGAGATTATTACCAGAGCATCTGCGGGAATCCCCAGCTCCTCCCTGTATTTAATTTTCTCTCCATTCGAAGCTGGAAAGAACCGGTTTTCTCCGTACCAGTTGTATACCTTTTTCGTTTTGTTGCGGTAATGTTTCAATTCGTGCTCATAAACCGAATGGCTGATGCTCTGGAACCGGCACCTGAATATTTTTTTGGCCGACCATCGTTGCAACACATGATAGGGATAACTGTAAAAGTGAGAAACAAAAATACTGTGAAAGGTATACACGGATCGTTTGCCGGCCAGCCACGCACAAAGTGCCATCTCCCACATGATCGCATGGCTGTGGATATGGACCACATCGTAGTTTTCCCTTGTCAGAAACTCTGTAAACCAGATCCAGTACCGGATGCGTGCAATTATATTCCATCCGCCGGGATAGGGCCTGTGAACAACCTTGTAGCCTGCTTGCTCAAAATGCCGGGAATACTCGCCCTGGTCAGGAGCAGTGGCCATAACGGTCAGTTCACATCCCTTGTGTTGAAAATAGGAGGACGCGTCAACGTACATTATTTCCGCTCCTGAGAATTTAAGCTCGTGAAGAATCTGTACTACTTTCATGGTGTTGTTTTATAATTTCGGAATAAATCTGGTAATATTGCCGGGAGGTTTGCGTGATGTTGTGCCGTCTGAGGGCAATCTCCCTGGCGTTTGCACTAATCTTCAATGCCAGTTCATCATCGGAAAAAATCCGGGCTATCTGATAAGCCAGGAACACATAGTCTCCCGGTGAGAACAGGAGTGAACTTTCATTATCCTTTACAATGGACGTTACCCCGCCAACAGACGGAGCTACGCAAGGCGTTCCCGTCATCATGCTTTCTCCCAGTGAATTGGGGCTGTTTTCCAGGAATGAGGGCAGAACAAACAGGTGCGCCTTGCTGTATTCAGCGGCCATTTCGTCGGCCGACAACCTTTTGCGCAGAATAATGTTTTCCGTTAATTTCAATTTCCTGATTTCGCTTTTCAGGTAATTGGAATAATCTTCTCCAATGAATACATCTTTTATCTTGGAGGATTTCAGTGTAAAGGAAGACAAGGGTGCGACTATTTTTACTTCGGGAAATTGCCTTTTCAGAATTGCAGCGGCCTGCAGTAAGGTGTGAAATCCTTTTAACGGATATTCGGCCGAGGGGACAAATATCCGGTGACGTTCGCATTCATCGATCTTCCACACATGTTGGTAAAAGGCAGGGCGTAACAGCTCTTCTCCGTGGAAGTAAGAGGCCCCTGCATTCATAGCTGCCAGCTGCGCTTTGTCCCAGGCCGTTCTTCCGATAAAATACCGGTTGATCCTGTATACCTCTTTTTCAATGTCACTGTATTTTCTCCATTTCCGCAACGTGGAGTTCACTCCACCGCGCCCGACTCTGTTTTTGACGGACCGGTGTTTTTTTAACCCGGCATTGGCCACGCTGTATTTCAGGTAATCCAGGCAGGAAGATACGATGCCCTGTATGGAGCAGACAATCGGAATTTTTGTATCCACGTACTTACGCAGGAGGGCGAAATTCTTTTCGGTGCCGTGAATGTGGATAATATCAGGCTGAAAATCGTTTATTACGGACAAGTATCTGTTCGCCAGATTGGCGCTCATTACTGACGCGTTTTCGTTCTTGCTGATGCGTATGGAATAATACACAACGCCATCTATTTCCTGCTTCTGTTCGTTTCCATTTATCACGGGAGTGACGGATGCAAGCGTTATGCCGGGTTGTTGGAGGATATTGTAAAACAGAGGGGCAACCCAGGACCCGCCTTTTGTGGGCTGGCCCTTGACGTAGGGGAAGAAAACCTCAAACACATCGTGTGTTATCCAAAAAACGCGCATATCTTTCTTTATTTAAACATTGTATCAGTATGACCTTACTCCGTTGAATTTCAAGTACCAGTAGAACAGGCTGAATTTCAACAGGAGGGGGACACCTTTGTGCCCCTTGAACCCTTTGTATTTATACCGCAGCCAGTTTTCGTAATAGATCGATAAATCAATGGGATTGAATATATTCAAATTCTGTTTTCTGTATTTGTTGAAAATTTTCAGGGCCTCTTTTTTTCTCAGGTTTTCCACGGAATCGTTTCTGGAGAGTGAGTTTTTGTGAATCCTGTACCTGACCGTCGGTTTATTCATGTAATGTATTTTAATGCCTTTGCCGATAATTCTAAATACCATGGACATGTCTTCGTAGATTTTGAATTCCTCGTCGCAAAACCCAATGCTGTTGATCAGTTCCTTCTTGTAGAAAAAAGTTGGCGTATTCAGAAACACGGGCCAGCGCGCATAGGCCTTTAGCTGCTCCTTGACGGATGAGCGGCTGGCAAAATAGATCAATCCCTCATTGATGGTTTCCTTTTTTGCCGGCACGCTGTTTTCATCCATTTCCTGCACTTCCGATATAATGAAGGAGGCTTTGGGAAAGCGGCCTGCGTACGCAAGGTTATCGGTAACGCAGTTGTCGAGTAAGGCGTCGTCGCCGGCAATCAGCTTAACCCATTCTCCTGTGGTTGCCTGTATTCCACGGTTACAATTTGCGGCTATTCCCGTGTTTTTTTCTACCGTAATAATTTTTGATTCGTAAAATCGCTGCCGATTTTTTTCGATCCAATCCGTACAGAGCTGGACTGTGTCGTCCTTAGACGCGTCGTCACTCACGATCAGCTGAATATTGTCCCACGTCTGGGCTTTCACACTTTCCAGCGTCTCCAGCACGTATCTTGAGCTGTTGTACGTGATGATGATGATCGAAACTAAAGGTGTACCTGTATTATTCATAAATCATTATTTGTTTCTGTATTTTTGTAGAAAACCCCGGATAATCTCTTTTAATCCGATTCTGCTCTCCAGTTCCAGGTAGGAATACCAGCAGGAGACTCCGATGAGCAATGTTCCGATAACGTATGTATAGGGTTTTTCTATTAGGTTTACTATGGCAAAACTCATCAATGCCAACGAGAATTGGACGGCAAAAATCTTTAAGAAGGAGGAGGTGAACGAAAAGTGGTACTTTACTTTTGCAATGACATATACCTGTATGAGGTAGATCATGTAAACCATCAGGAACGAAACCCCCAACCCCGTTAATCCACCAAAATGGTATCCCAGCAGGCTAAAGCCTAGTGTATAGGTGTTCCCGGTTAACTCGTTCCAGAAAAACAGCCTGCTCGCCCCTTTTGCCAGAAAAACAAAGGCGATTGCCCAGCTTACTGCTTTGAAAAATATGCCCAGGGATGCCCAGTATATCATTCCCGTTATGGCTAAAAATTGTGTGGAGTATAAGAGGATAATGGCCCAATGAATAAATACAAGGAACCCGATCAGCACGGGAGCCAGTATCAGCAGCGCAATTTCAGACTGCTGATTGACGTTCCGGGCACACTGTTCGTTGCTGTTTGCCACGGCTGATAGCCTGGGGTAGTAATCAGTTCCCATTGCCGTAAAAATCATGCCCACGTAGGTATTGATGATGGCGAATCCCGCATTGTACAAACCAACATCTGCCATGTTCCCCGTGCGGTTGATGAATATCCGGAGCAAGTATGCAGCGGCAATCGATATCAGTCCGCTGAGGCTTATCATAAAGCCCATAACCAGCATGCTTTTGCCTTCGGCGACGGTGATTGCCCGGTTGATCGTTGTCTTTCTGATCTTTGTCTTCTTTGCGAAGTGCCAGGAGAAAAACAGGGTGATCAATGCCGTGAGGATAATAACAGGCACAATTCCCTCAACTCCGAATCTGTAATAGAGCGGAACAGTAATCAGAAGTCCAGCGATGCTGCCGTAGACGTTGGCCTTTGCTAAATCTTGCAACTTACGAAGCCCCTGCAGCAACACCAGTTCCCCCGTACTCAATTGGCTGAAAAGTAGTGTGGCGGAAATCCAGGCAAAGGCAGCCGTATATTCTTTATTGCCAAACGTGAACTGGCTTAACCAGGGCGAGAAGAGAAGCGTCACAACGGCTCCGAGGATGCCTGTGATCCAGACCAACCGGCGCATAACGGAGATTACCGTCGATATACGTTGCTCATCTCCTGTGGCATTTGCTTCGGAAATATTTTTGATGGCACTTGTGCCCAGACCGAAGTTAGTTAGGCCAGCTACCAAGCCGGTGGTGGAGGTCAGCAGTCCCACGATACCCATACCAGCCGGCCCGAGGAGGAGTGCTACAAATTTCGAGCGCACGATGGAGATGACGATTTGAAAGACCTGAACTCCGCCAAAAAGAGAAGTCGCTTTCATGATCTGCCGGTATGAGGATTGATGCTTGTTCATGTTGTTCTTTTCGAATTGTTCGGATGAAAGGAATTCACTGTTTTTGTCACGGTTTCAACTTCTTCATCGGAGAGTACCTGGCTTATAGGCAGGCTCAGGACTTCGTTGTGAATTTTATCGGTGACCGGCAAAGGCAGGTCGCTCCACTCTTTGTATGCCTTCTGTTTGTGGGGTGGAACTGGATAGTGGATAAGTGCCTGAATCCCGTTTCCGTTGAGATGGTGAAGCAACGCATCGCGATGCCCCGAGCGAATCACAAACAGGTGAAACACGTGTGCATCCCAGTCGTTTACTTCAGGCAGTACGATATCCGGATGATGGATATGGGTCAGGTAATAGCGGGCCACTTCTTTTCGTCGTTGGTTGTCTTTGTCGAGGTACTTCAGTTTTACATCCAGAATAGCTGCCTGGAACTCATCCAGCCTGCTGTTAAGCCCCTGGTAATCGAATATGTATTTGGTGTTGGAACCGTAATTGGCCAATGCCCGTGCCGTTTCCTCCAGTTTTTTGTCGTCGGTAGTAATGGCACCGCCATCGCCAAAAGCCCCCAGGTTCTTGCCGGGATAAAAGCTGTGGCCGGCCGCGTCTCCCAAAGAGCCTGTCGTCTTTCCGTTAAACTTGCATCCGCTTGCCTGGGCATTATCTTCAATAAGTTTTAAATCGTGTTTTTTACAGATCTCTCCGATTCTGTTGGTGTACGCGCATTGCCCGTAAAGGTGGACGATCATGATCCCCCTTGTTCTGGGGGAGATGGCCGCTTCAATTTTGGTGTCGTCCAGCTGATACGTACGGATATCTGGTTCGACCAACACCGGAACTAGCCGGTTGTCGGTAATGGCGAGGATAGAAGCAATGAACGTGTTTGCGGGTACAATAATTTCGTCTCCCTCGCTCATGATGCCTAATTCCATGTATGCCTTGAGGATTATCCGCAAGGCGTCCAGACCGTTGGCAACGCCCACGCAATAACGGGTGCCGATAAATCCGGCGTAGTTGTTCTCGAATCGTTTATTTTCTTCGCCAAGCAGGTACCAGCCCGAATCGATTACCCGGGATGCGGCCTGATGGATTTCCCCGGTGTATTTCTGTGTAATTTTCTGTATGTCGAGAAATTTAATCATCTGTGTCGATCTTTAATATATGCTTTACTCCATTCTTGTCTCTTTTGTCCATATCCAGTAAAATACCCTCTTCGGTTATGTACCCTTTTTGAGTAGCCGGATTTCCATACCAAAACGAATAATCGGGAATGTCCTTCGTGATGATGCTTCCGGCGCCGATAAAGGAATATTCTCCAATCACGAGTCCGGGAAGTATCGTTGCGTTTGCGCCAATGGACGCTCCTTTTTTCACCAGGGTGGGTTTAAATTTTGAGGTGTCGTGCGCTTTTGACCGCGGAATCAGCTCGTTGGTGAATGTCACGTTGGGCCCGATAAATACGTTGTCTTCAATGGTTATCCCGTCCCACAACTGTACCCCGCTTTTGATGGTCACGTTGTTACCGATCACAACCTTGTTTTCGATGAATACATGCGCGCAAATATTGCAGTTGCTTCCGATCTGTGCGTCGGGCAATATCACGCAAAATTGCCAGATTGTTGTGTCTTCACCTATGTTTTGGGAAAGAACGTCCGTTCGCGGATGGATATATCTCATTTTTTGTATTCTTTAAATTCGTTGTAATCTCTTATATAATCATCGGCAGAATATTCCGAAGAGGCTAAAACCAGGCAAACTGATCCGGAAGAAAAATTGTCCAGCTCCCTCCAGATGCCAGGAACAACAAGTAATCCGCGATAGGGACGATTAATGGTGAATGTCCTTTTCAATTCGCCATCATCCAGTGTTACATCGAAACTGCCGCTGGCTGCTACGATGAATTGCTGCAACTCTTTGTGTGCGTGGCCACCCCGTGACTCTCCCCCTGGCACATCGTAGAGGTAATACACACGCTTTACATGAAAAGGAACCGTTTTGCCGTTTTCCACTACACTGATGTTTCCTTTCTCGTGATGGTGCTTGTCTATTTCCAGTATAGAACAATCATAGATGTTCGTTTTTTTCATTTGCCATTTGTTTAAACAATTCGTAGTCATATACATAGTCGGCTACATCGAACCTGATGGATGCCAAAATAAGTGCCAGGGAGTTGGTGGAGAAATTCTGCATTTGCCTCCATATCCCTTTAGGAACATACAGCCCATAATAAGACCGGTTCAAAGAAAATATCTGTCGCTCCTTTCCGTTGTCAAGGATCACATCGAAACTGCCGGAAAGGGCAACAATAAATTCCTGATTCCGTTTGTATGCGTGGCCTCCCCTGACTTCCCCACCGGGTACATCGTAAATCCAGTAGGCCCTTTTTATTTTGAAAGGAATGTTTTTAAGTTCTTCTATCACGGATAAATTTCCTCTTCTGTCCAAATTTTTCGGAAGGTCAATTATTTTCGCACCATTGAGTTTCATTGTTCTGCGTTTTTTAATTCATTTGTCTGTCTTTTTTGTTTTAAGTCAATGTTTTATGCTGGTATTTCTGCCTTACGCGTATCCGTATCCGTATTTTTTGCCATATCCGTAACGGTAGGCGATGGCATTCATGTTTACTGAGTTCAGGACGAAATACATTCGGGTAAGCTTGTCCTCTTTGTAATATCTTGCCGCGTCTTCAATGAATTTCTTGGGCGTATAGTCCGCTCGAATAACATAAAGATTCACATCGGCAAGACGATTCAGTAGAAAACTGTCGGAAACCACTCCTACTGGCGCCGTATCAATAATTATAAAATCAAAATCTCTTCGCAGATCGCTTATCAGTTCATCCAACAGAGGTTTCGCTAATAATTCGTTGGGATTAGGCGGGATGGACCCGGCGGTAATGACCGACAGATTGGGATGAACTCCTGAGGGTTTCACCAGTTCTTCTTTGTTCAGGTTTCCCGACAAATAGAGGGTAATCCCCTTTTTATTGTCTATTCCCAGGTAATCTGACAGCTTGGGCTTACGAATATCCAGCTCAACGATCAACACTTTTTTATCGAGCAGGGCTAAGCTCATGGCCATATTGATGGTAACGAATGTTTTCCCGTCTCCACTGATGCTCGACAGCATATTGATTACCTTTTTTTCTTTGCTGTCGATAACGAATAACAGGTTGGCTCTTAGCAGCCTCATCATTTCGCTGAAATTATCATTGTTGTTTTCCCGGATGACAATATGTTCACTGTGAGAAACCTGGGGAATTTCACCCAGGACAGGCACCGGAGTCAGTTCTTCCAGTTCTTCCTTGTCGCTAACCTGATATCGCAACAGGTCCTTTATTTTAATGCAGGCAACAGGTATAACCAATCCCAGGGCGAAAAACAACAATCCGATCATTCTTCGGTTTGGTGATACGGCACCCAGGAGGCGAATATTATCCACCAGTTTGGTGTTGGGCTCGACCGAAGCCATATTCATGTATTTTTCCTCTTTTTTTTGAAGAAGATACAAAAACAATTCTTCCTTGATGTTCTGCTGGCGTTTTATGTCGGAGTAAACCCTTTCCTGGCGGGGGATAGCCCGTATCCGGGCGTTATTCCGGTAATACATGGCGGAAATGTCGCGTTGCTGAATTTCCAGGTTGTTCTTCTCGTTTTGCAAGCCAGATTTCACGGAATTGAAAGTGGATTCTATCCGGTTATTCAAGTCGATCATGGACTGGTTACTGCTCGAAGCAATGCGCGAGAGCCTGTTTCGCTCCAAAACCAAATCATTGTAGGCATTGATCTGAGCTGTCAAGGCTTCACTGTTTATCCCGGAGTTTGCGGGGATAAGTTGGTCGTGGTCTCTTTTTCCTTGAACATAATTATTCAGGCTTGAAACAATCGAATATTGAGTCTCTGCCTCCACTTTCATTTGTCCCACACTGGCAGATTGCGTGTTGTAGACATCTGCCTGAGAGGCAATATCGGTCAGTCCTTGCGACTGTTTGTAGTCTTGTACCTGCGTCTCCACAGAACTGAGTTCCGCGCTTAATTTAGAGAGATGGTCATCGATAAGCTGGGAGGTTTTGTCGGCTAGCTCAATCTGATCCCTTATGCCTTCTTCGTTATATGTATTGATGTATTCTTCCAAAAAATCCTTTCCCAGCATTCCATTCGGGCAAGTCAACGCCAAGTTTGCCACTGAAGAATTTTTGGAAGTCAGTTCTATTTCCAGGGAATTCAGGTAACGGGCTGCAACGTTCACGGGATGTTCAATTTTTACCCTTACGAACTTGCTTTCTACGGGACCTGGGTTACGCTTAACCAATTTTAAACTACCAAACGGGAAAGCCACTATACTGTCGGACGATGAAGCTTTTACACGGTACTTTTTATCGTTGTAATCGCCAAAGAATTCATAATCGCCGGTGGGCGTTATCCATACGTCAAAAACGATGTTTTTTTCCAGGTTATTGAGTGTATTTTCAGCTATGTTAATAAGAACAGGGGTCTCATCCCCGTATAGAATTCTCATTTTTCGTTTTGGAAAATCCGGGAGGAATTTGTCCAGTCCCGTCAGTTGAATAATCTTAAACGGTTTTATTTCTGTGTATGAGGCGTAAACCCCGAGCTTCCTCACTACGCGCTCAACGATCAATGATTTCTTTAAGATTTCAATCTCATTATCCACGTTGTTCTTTTGCCGGATGACTCCCATTTCCTTAAACACATTCATTTCAGAAGCTCCCCCTCCCCGTTGATCGTCTTTGAACAGAATTGAAGTTTCTACCTTGTATTGCGGCAACGTGTAAAAAAGATAGACAGCGGCAACAACCAGACAGAGGAACAGGGAAATTAAAAACCATTTCCAGTAAGAGAGGTATTTCATCAGTATACCCACGACATCAATTGGTTTTTCAGCCAGCATACCGTATTCTTCTTCAACTGTGGAGTAGTTCTTCATTGTTTATGTTTTGTTTATAAAGTCTTTATACCGGTAAGGCCTTTCATTACCGGGTGATGCTGTAGATTGTGGCTGCCATAGTGGCTAACGAGATCAGGACAGACAACGTTGAAATCCGGTAAGTTTCCGCCGCGCCAAATCGGGAAGAGTTTGCCCGGGACTGATTGGGCTCTACATATACCACATCGTTTTGTTCGAGGAAATAAGCGGGAGAATCGAAAACATTTTTATCGTTGAGGTTTACGGTGTAAATTTTCCTTTCCCCGTTCATTCCCTCGCGCAATACTTTTACATTATCACGCTTGCCGTAAATAGTCATATCGCCTGCCAAAGCCAATCCTTCAAAAATAGTTATCCGTTCGTTAGCGGTTACAAATTTTCCCGGACGAAGGACCTCACCCAAAACGTTTATCGAATAATTTAAAATGCGAATGGTTATAATGGGCATTTCTCCCGTAAAAAACGGGGTTAACCGCTTCTCAATGAGGGATTCCAGTTCCTTCGTGTTTAATCCTTTCACATTCAGGATTCCCAGTATGGGAAGTTCTATATTCCCTTCGTTATCAACTAGGTAGCTTTGAATGGTGGGTTGTGAATTCAGCGAGTTGGTAAGGTCCTGTGCTTGGGGAGTAAAAAGATTGTATCTTCGCGAAGCTTCAGGCTCACTGCTGACTACGGTAATTGAGAGTAAATCTTTGGGCTTTATGCGGGCATCGTACAACGATTCATTGACGGTAGTTATTTCTCTCTGGAATTGAGGGAAATAGGCTATGTCTTTTACCGGCGAGCAGGAAGAGATAGTTAACCCCGCTATGAGGATAAGCAAGAAACTGTTTTTTTTCATACTGTGATTTTTAATTGAGCTGTATCGTCTCTGTTAGCATCATTAAGCAGATTCCTACTGTTTTGTAGTTATCCGTTGTAATTTTTCTAAGATTTTCAGAACGACTTTCTGCTTTAAGCAGACCTTTTTATGCTAAACATTAAGTTTGTGCAACAATTTTGTGACAACTTGTTTACACTGCTGACAAAATTAAGAAAGAAAGGAAGGGGTATGTTAGGACTATATGAACATTTTTTTGTATTTCCGGATTAATTTTATTGTTAAATTATAACTACACGGGCATATTGAATTTACAATCCATTAAGAATGAGATTTATATTTTTAAAAAAGCTTTTACCCGCCAAATTTAAAAAACAGGAAAGAGAGAACCGAGGAGCACGCTGCGTGAAAAATTTATAATTATAGGATAAAATACATATAATCAATTATATATATATTCAACAACCTGAATTCATCATTTGCCCATCCATTTTTCTGAAGCCGTACCTTTTTTATCTAATTTAGTTAATTGTCGGGCAGCTTCATGCTGTAATTGTCCTAATTCGTTTCATTTTTGTCTACAAGAAAATTCGTTGAAACCGGAAATTTACCTTCAAAACGCCACCAGAAAACCATCCCTCAAAAAAGTGTTTATACCGATTCTAAACAGGTAAAAATAATTGGTAAAATATGCGCATTGTTAATTAAGGGCAACAGCTTTTAATTTTGCCTAAATAGTGTTATTTGGTTGTAATTTAGTACTATAATAAGAAATTTGTACGTAATTTTGCAGCGTAATAAATCATTTGATACAATTCTTTGTTCTTCATGCATATATTTTCCTATTTTAAAGATACAACAATCCATTCTTTTTGTAAATTGCACAGGAAAAGCAGGCTGCCTCAGTGAATTGTATGAATAAAATCAAAAAGCATTCAATGAAAAAAAATCTACTCATCGTACTGAATATACTGTTCGTATGCTTTACCGTTCATTCGTCTTATGGACAAGGTTCCAGGTATACCGGTTCTTACATTAAATCCTCCACGATACAGCACGTAGGGAAAAGCAATTTTGTAATAGAGGGATTGGAATTCACAAGCAACGATAGGGACCTTATTGTTTTGTACAGTTGCGAAAATGTGGTAATTAAAAACAATAGTTTTGTGGCATCTCCCGCAAAGAGAGGTATATACCTGGATAACTGTAAGAACATTACAATTATTGACAACACCTTTGATAACGTGCATACCGGATTAGTAGCACACAATTCCCGCGGAATAAAATTTGAATACAACGACGTGAAAAATGTTGGCGGCCCTATGAAAGAAGAGGACAAAAACAACGGGTTTGTCGCGTTGTTCGATAAGGTAAACGGCGAAGGGAATAGTATAAGTTACAATGTATCGGAGAATATTTTCGGGCAAAGTTCGCCCGGTGACCTTATTAACCTGAATCAGTCAAACGGTACGGCGCAGAGCCCGATTGTAGTGAAAGGGAACTGGATCAGGGGGGGCGGCCCGTCTCCATCGGGAGGAGGTATTATTTTAGGCGATATTGGCGGTTCTTATCAGGTGGCTGAAGACAATATTGTTGTGGACGGAGGACAGTACGGAATCTCTATTGCAGGCGGCCACGATATAGCTTTAAGAAACAACAAGATATACGGCAGCAAAAATTACTTCACGAACGTAGGACTTTATGCCTGTAACTGGTATGAAGAAAATTTAGGCAAGTCATATAACATCACCGTAGCAGGTAATGTTGTCAATTACAGGAACAAAGAAGGCAACATAAGTAATTGGTGGTATGCTTCCAACGTGGAGCCGGTAAGCGGTAAGGAAACCAACAGGTATGACCCCGCCCTATCTCCGTCGATACTCCCCGAACAGATCATCGGACGGGCAAGGATGTCGGTAGAACCGCAGCCGGAACCAGATCCGGATGAAAAGCCCGATGACATAGTGTTGGATCCTTCGATAAGTATTTATAAAGATACATTTGACCGTATTTGCGCCAATTGTAAAGGCTCTATATCTTCTTCTGCATCACTATCGGTCTTAAACCAAAACGGACAAAAAATACTCAGCATACCTATAATCGGTTATCACACTACTATTGACAACCCAATCCCCTCGGGAACGTATACCGTGATGGTTGAAAACGATGCCCGCTTGCAAATCAAAAAAATTGTGATTAACTAATTTAGCTAGAGAACGAGAGAAAATGAATAAAACAATATATATTATTTTACTGCTAGTAGCGTTTGTTGTCGTATCCTGTGAACGGAACGAAGAAAAAATAGAATTAACCAGTGCCTTAAACGGAGAGTGGGAGGTCGTGGCTTATCTGGGTGATACTCCTATCCACGATGGAGCGTTTCCGTTAATTATTTCCAGTGACTTTCCATTGAAAACGGATTCTATCACGATTAACGATACATCAAAATATTTTTGGAATTTTCAGGTTAAGGTTTCAGCTGATCACGAGAACGGAACCTTTGAAACGCAAAAATCTATTTGTGAACACTGCAGCTACGGGATTGGTATAAAGGTATTTAACGGAAAAATAATTGATTCTGACAGCATTTATCTGGAGATACAGTTTGAAGACGATGAAACACCTTATGGCAATACATACCAGCTAAAAGGGTACAGGGTAAACTAAGTCAGCCGGAAAATGGAAAAGCTAAAAGTACTCATTAATGCTTACGCCTGTTCACCGGATAGGGGAAGTGAGCCTGGGATGGGGTGGAACTGGTGCGTACACCTGGCCAACCATTGTGAATTATATATCATCAGCGAAGGGGAGTACCGGGAGAGTATAGAAGCTGCTCTGGCAACTTTGCCACAGGCGGGAAATATGCATTTTTACTACAATCCAATACCGGAGAAGGTGAGGGAGATGTGTAGAAAGCAGGGCGACTGGAGGTTTTATGCCCATTATAAAAACTGGCAAAAAGAGACACTCAACATAGCCCGGAAAATTATTGCCGAACACAAGATAGATGTTTTGCATCAATTGAACATGATTGGTTTCCGGGAGCCAGGCTACTTGTGGAAAATAGAAGGTATTCCTTTTGTATGGGGGCCTGTAGGCGGATTGAAACAATTTCCCCTTGCCTACCTGAAAGATGCCGGACTTAAGATGCGCTTTTTTATTCGTTTGAAAAACCTCATCAATACCTTGCAGATCAAGTATGATGTCCGGGTGGACAAAGCGCTGAGACGGGCTGGTTTGTTGATCAGTTCCATACCCGATTCTTACCGCGCCTTGAAAAAGTATAAGCAACTGGAGTCTGTCCTGATCCCTGAAACCGGCTGTTTTATCACGGATAATGTTCCAACGGGAAGATTCTACAACAGGGAGTTTAACGTGATGTGGGTTGGGAAATTTGATTTTCGCAAGCAACTGCCACTGGCTTTGAATGCTTTGGCGGCAGCGAACAACAAGCAAATCATTTTAAATGTTTATGGCCAGGGAAATGAGGTTCAGGAAAGAGAAGCGAAACAGCTGGTGTCGGAATTGGGTATCTCCGATCAGGTGGTATGGCACGGTAACCAATCACATGCAGTCGTCCAGCAAGCCATGCGTGAAGCACAGCTCTTTTTCTTTACGAGCGTAAGCGAGGATACATCTACCGTTATATTGGAGGCTATAAGCAACCGTTTACCTGTCTTGTGTTTCGATGCCTGTGGCTTTGGAGCCGTGATCGATGAAACCGTTGGACGAAAAATTCCACTTGCCAATCCCCGTGAATCGGTTCGTGATTTTGCCGAACAATTGAATGTGCTTTGTAGTAAGCGGGAGTTGCTGGAGAAAATGTCCCTGAGCTGTAAATATTTACAACAAAAGCTTTCCTGGGATGAAAAAGCAAAAAAAGTGACTGATCTTTATTGGCAGGTAGTATCGGATTTTGTTTCAGGTTAATCATTTTTTTGCCGGGATATCGCCAGGCCTGTCATTTTTGTATCTTTGTAACCTTAATTTATGAAAAGATGAACAATTTGGATTTTGAAGATTATTTACTAAATATCCCTTATCCTCGGCCGGATGTTTACGGTTCGCTTTCGATGCCGGTTTATAACACAGCTGCATACGAATTTAAAAGTGCTTCAGAAATGGAAGCCGCATTCTGTGGAAAAACAACGGATCACACCTATTCACGCATATCAAACCCCACCGTCCACTTTTTTGAAGAACGGGTGAAACAGCTTACCGGAGCTTTTAATGTTACAGCCCTTAACTCGGGGATGGCAGCCGTGAGTAATGTGTTCATGTCCATTGCCTACAGTGGATCCAACGTAGTTGTTTCACCCCATCTGTTCGGAAACACCTGGTCATTTTTCGAAAATACGATAAGAGCTTTTGGCGTGGAAGTCCGGTTTTGTGATTTGACGAACGAAAAAGAGGTCTGTGAACATATCGATGAAAATACGTGCGCCGTTTTTTTGGAAATTATCACCAATCCGCAAATGGAGGTTGTCGATCTTTCCTTTTTAAGTGCGTTGGCACGAGAAAAAAATGTACCGTTGATCGCGGATACGACCCTGGTGCCTTTTTCTGTTTTCAAGGCCGATAATTTTGGGATAGATATTGAAGTGGTTTCCAGTACAAAATATATATCGGGTGGGGCTACCAGTATTGGCGGACTTATTATCGACTATGCCACTTTTGACTGGACAAGAAACAAAAGGCTTAACGAATTGGCCAAAGAACACAGGAACCACGCATTTAATTATAAACTGCGCAAGGAAATTCACCGAAATTTCGGCGCGTATATGGATCCGAGGACAGCACACCTGCAGACGATCGGGCTTGAGACCCTTCACTTGCGGTACGAAAGGCAAAGCCATACCTGTCTTGAGCTGGCAAAGCGTTTGCAAACGATGGAAGGTATTGAATCGGTCAACTACACCGGGCTGCCCGGTAATCCGTATTATAACGTCAGCCTCCGTCAGTTCGGCAATAGTCCGGGAGCGATGCTGACGTTCGATCTGGTATCCAAGAGTGCTTGTTTCCAATTTCTGGATAACCTGAAAGTGATTCGCAGGGCAACCAATCTGTTTGATAACAAAAGCCTTGCTATTCATCCTGCCAGCACCATTTACGGCAGTTTGACCCAAGCTCAGAGAGAGGCAATGAAAATACATGATAAAACCATACGGTTATCGGTGGGGCTGGAGAGTGTGAACCGACTGCTGGAAGATATCGGACAAGCCCTGAGGAAGAAATAACCCGACAATCTTTAGTAAATAAGCACTTAATTGTTATTTTTGTAAAAATATAAAGTACATGCTGGTCTATGGAACGATTAAATGCTGCTGACAGAGAGATTAACGAGCCGGTAAGAAGAATAAGTTATCCGACTTACTTCTTCCTGGGTACTACAATTATTTTGGCTCTCTTGCTGGGAATAAATAGAATCAACGGAACCCGGACTAAAAAATACGATACATCCACAGTTCTTAGTAAAATTGTTCATATTCAGGAGCTTGCTACGGTCAAATACAGCTATTCGGGAGTGATTGGCTTCAAAGATAATTTTAAAATACTGAACATCAGTGTTCCGCTTACCGACAAGTATTTCCTGTTGAAATACAACGGATACCTGAAGGCCGGCGTAGATTTCAGCCGGGTAAAAGTGAATATTAACGGTGAAAATGTTCACGTTTCAATGCCCCGTGCTCAAATTTTCGATGTGGTTATTGATGAAAACAGCGTAAAGGTTTACAATGAAAGTGAAAATGCGTTTAATCCTATAAAAATATCGGATTACAACAAAGCCCTGATCGGTGAGAAAGAAACGATGAGACAGGACGCTATCCGGCAAGGGGTATTGAATGATGCCAATAGTCAGGCTGAGCTTGCGGTAAAATCACTGTTGCAGGAAATGGGTTTCAAAAATATTCACATTACGTTGGAGGTTGTTATTCCGGAGTTGCATTGACAAAATAAAAATCAAATAACTATGAAATTTACGACAAAACTTTTTCTTGCCTGGATGTTTATTTTTTTGATATTTTACATTACTGTAATTGCTATCATCAGTTTGTTCTGGGGTATTCGCATCCAGTTTTGGCAACTGTTGCTTGTTTTTTTCATTGCAGGTGTTTTGCCTCCGGCAGTCATAACGTGGTTCTTCTATAAAAGATTGGATTATATGGAATCCGAAAATCCGGATCCTCCGGCATTTTCGGGGCAAAAGAAGGCCCTGCTGGCCTTCAGGGCCAGGTCGAACAATCTTTATGCTGAAATGTTGCAAAAGATTGACAAAAGTTTCATTGTTTCCTATTCCGACAAAGAGGCACGTGTTGTCAAGTTCCGGACCGATTGCCGGATTATGTCGTGGGGCGTTTGCGGATATGTCAGGCTTCTGGACGATGGCAAGGCGGAAGCGATTGTCTACCCAATGAATGCGGATTCAAAAAGAGAAGAGAAGATCTTGCTCCAAACGCTCCGGTTATTGAAATCGGTGCTGAACCCGCAGGGATAACCTATAAGGCAGTTGACTTATCCCCGATCAAACGGATACCCTTCACAATACAGAATAACGCGTTTGCCCAGAAATTTCAAGAAATCGTTATGTTGTTCCTTGGTAATCATCTTCGGATAACTGAGGATGAGTAGCTCAATGGGTTGCCCTTCCAACCGGTAAGGCAGGTGCATAAACCGGTAAGGCGTAAGGGTAAATCCGGCACGTTCGTAAAATTGGAGCCGCCTTACGGACAACTCATTTATCAACGGATCTATTTCGAGAATGATGGTGTGGTTGGAATCGCGCAAATAACGAAGCAGTTGAGACCCAAAACCGTGTCCGCGTAATCCGGGGGCAATGGCCAAATATTCCAGGTACCGGTACATGTCCCATTCCCAATAAAACAACAACCCTATCAGTTCACCGTCTTCCCACGCCGATACCGGATGAAATTGCGGATCGGAACAGGCACGGACGTGATCTTTCATTTTGCGCCTTTCAGCGATGGGAAAGCTCGACTCATACAATTCCCAGACCTTGTTCCACCTGCTTTTGTCCGATTGCTCTATGCGTAAAAATTCCATGATTAATTATTTTTACTCTATATTTCACATGTCCCGTCTGCATTGCACGATTTACCTTTCTTTACCTCCATATTGCCCAGGGTGGTATTTGCCTTTTTCCAGCTTTCGTAAGCCTGATTGAGTGTATCCAGGAAAACCTGTACCGGTTCCGACCCGATGATGGCCTGTTTACGTTCGAACAGAAAAGTAGGGACCGTATCTATTCCCAGTTGATGCGCCTCCTGAACATCCTGTTCCACTTCGGCTATAAAGTCGTCTCCGGCAAAGAGCCGGGCTATCTCTGTTGCATCAAGTCCTGCTTTCACTCCAATTTCCGTCAGGATCTTGATATCGCTGTAATCCTGTGCATCTTCGAAGTATGCTTTCGATATGAGCGATAAAACGTTCGAGGAGAGGTTTCTCCTTGCAGCCAGTTTTACCAGCCTGTGTGCGTCGAGTGTATTCGCTGCGAAAGCGTTTGGCAGGTTGAACCTCACTCCCGCGTTTTTTGCCAGTTGCTCGATGTAAGCAAACATCTGTTTTAACTTGTTTTCCGGAAGTCCGGCGGTTTTTAATAAATAATCCACTACCGAGTAGCCGTTTCCTTTACCGGGCAAATCCGGGTTTAACCGGAAGGATTTTATGACCAATTCAACTTCATCGGCGTGCGCAAATTGCTGCATGGCCTGTTCATAATGAATCTTGCCTATGTAACAATAGGGACACATGATATCTGTCCAAACTTCAACTTTCATCTGTTTTATTTAATAATTGCTTTTTACAACCCTTTAAACACCCGATCTGAATTTTTGTTTATAATACACTTATTTAAAACAACAAATTTGCCGAACGACTATTCGATTCCTCCTGAGAGGCTGCTCTTTATTTCCGGAGTTCTTTGGCTGGTTTTCATTCTTCCAATAATTTATCAATTTTCGTCTTGGTTCCCGGTAAAGAAGGAAGTATATGGTTGCCAAAATCCACCATTACGCCGTTTTTGTCGAAGAGCAGGAAATAAGGGACGCTGCTTTTTGTGTTGAAACGCTTGTTGATGTCCTGCCATTCCTTGTCGGAAAGGGCAATGTGAATGCCGGGAAGATCGAGACTTGCAATGATGTTTTTCCCGCGTTCGGTTTCACCGTCCAGCCACAGATACGCAAACACAATGGGTTTGTCGGCAAGTTCTTCATGGAGCTGTTTGCTGTATGGTATTTGCCTCATGCACGGTCCGCACCACGTCGCACAGATATCCACATACACTACCTTCCCCGGATTGGAGTCGAGAACCTGTTTTACGATATTGGCAGAATCGGTTATCAGCGAACCTCTTCCGTGTAATTCAACGGCGTTTCTTCCTAAAACGGCATCGGAATACACGCGCGGATTGGCGTTGTAGGCTTTCACCTGATTGTATTGGTTGTTGAGTGTGGTACGCAAAAATGGATCGGTAATTGTTTTGTTTATCATAACGCGGTTACTATCGATCCAGTCCGTTTTGTGAGCTTGAAGATGAATAATATTCAGGAAACCGGCGAAGGCGAATTGAGACAAATAGACGTTTTTTGAACTTGATTTTAATTTTTCCAGTATCTTATTCAATAACTGAGCGTTGTTTAACTGAGCTTCGTTTGTTTTGGGGTAGAATTCGGGATAATTTTCTTCTATTACATATCTCGAAAATCCGTTCACCGCCTTAAAATTATCCGCCATGATTATGGAATTATCCACTCCCTTTTCAAATTCTTTCACAAAATCGTAATACATTTCCCGTTCTTTGCCCGTCGGTTCTTTTTTTGTGCGGATGGTGTGCTGATAGGGATATAAGAACAGCGCGTTGTAATAATCCAACGCCACTTGCTTTTTTGCCCACGTGTTAAATGTTTCCGATGTGCTGTTTTCTTGTTGAAAAACGGCAAGTTTTTGTAAGGTTTCGTCGTATTGTTTTTTGGTTTCTGCTTTGTAATCCGAAAACGAGAGTTCATACAGTTGCGAATAACGTCCCAGGTATTGGTTGCGGAATGCGTTAATGTGCTTGTTCAACTCTGCGCTCGTTCCCCTGAAAACGGTATGTGTGATGTTTTGGAAATCCTTTTCGATATACAAGCTGTCACCCGGAGCGATAACGATGCGGTCTTCCACCGGAACGAACGATATTTCACGGGTGGTGATGGGGTAAATTTCGAAACGGAACAATCCGTCTTCGGTAAGGGGCACGGTGTACATGGCTTCATTCCCGTAGAAATCGGGCAATGTTATTTCGAGCAGTTTCACGTGCGGATAGACATCCCTGTTGATTATTTTCCCGGTAATAATGGCCTTTTCTCCCAAGTCTGTTTTCTCTCCGGTGAATATGGGCGGCATTCTGTTCTCTTTCTGCCGCTGGCAGACGGAGAGAATAAGAATAAGGGAGAGGAAGAGGATTGTTTTGGGTTTCATTTAATATTATTTTTTACTTTTTTCGTTTAAGTAGCGGCTGCTTTTGAAGAAGCAGCTACTGTAATATATCTTTCAATTTTTCTTTCAACGATCCTTTTCCGTAGCCCGACCACATTTTTTGGACAATGCCGTCGGGCGAAATAAGAATATAAAAGGGTATTCCGCGAATGCCGTAACGACTTACGTAACCCTCCATCCCCAAGTTATCGGTTAAGTTTACCCACGGGAGTTGATGTCTTTCCAATCCGTCTTTCCATATTTTTTCCGTGTCGGTGGTGATGCTGATGATGGTCAATTTATCCTTGTGGGCTTCGTGAATTTCTTTCATTTCGGGGAAAGCGGCAATGCAAGGCGCGCAGCCCACGCCCCAGAAGTCTAGTAACAGGTATTTCCCCTGGAAATCTTCGGCAATTCTGTGCGGATTACCTTGCGGGTCATATAACTCGGCATTGGCCATGGGTTGTCCCTCCTGAACAAGCTGCATGGGGAAAATATAGCGATGAATGAGTTGCCCTTTGGGGCTTTGCTTTTGTTCATCGCTAAGGCGGTTGTACAGGTGCTGGAGCCGTTTTATGTTCCTTTCGGGATAAGAGGCGGTGTTTTTGTAGGATACGGCATAACCTGCATAGTCCGCCAGCTTGTTTATCCAGCTTTTTGTGACAGGTTGTGTTGCCATAACATCAAAGATAACACGGTGTTGAATAAAACCGATACTGTCCATTTGATCTCGAAGCCGACGGGATTCCTTACGAACAGATTCCATTTCATTGCTGTTGGTTTGCTGCATTCGGTCAATGGAACGATAATAGAGTAGAAGTAACGAGTCGGACGTTGAAGATAATACACCCAGGGCATTCCTATATATTTCCTCTTCCTGTTGTTCCTTGACGTTACTTTCAATATTCCACGAAGAAAGATAATATCCTATTCCCGTAATTTTGGTTCTGGAACCAGGGGCAATCCATATAAGGGCTGTTGTCATGGGATAATTATTGCCATAAACCATAAAACTAAGCATTTGGAGCGAATCTGTATTTCCTTCAAAGCTAAATTTCCCGTTACGGACAGTGTCTTTCATAAAAAGGGTTCCAACATTACCTTCTATGGTAAATAACTGGGCAACATCGCCATCGACAACATGATCAATTTGTCCGATAATCTTAAATGTGTTGCCCGGTTGGTTGCAAGCGGTGGAAGCAAGTATTGCGAAAAAGGTCGATAGTAAATAATATACTGTTTTCATGCCTATTATTTTTTCGTAGTTTAGGCTTTAAAGATAGGAAAAATGTTCTAAAACGGGTTCCCTTTAACTATTATTTCAATAAGCCATGGATAAGTCCCCTGATTTCATTATCCACTGAAGCCTGATAACCCGTAATCCTTTTGTGTACAATATGGTTTTTGTCCATTAAAATGAAAACAGGGAAAGCTTGTATGCCATAAGCATCTCTTACGGCTTCTGTCCCGTGTAGGAAGTTAAAACCTGCATTTACCCGTTTTTTGTATGCCTGTACTCCGCTGATATTTTTGCACGTGAGTTCAATGGCATAAAAAACAAAGTCGGCATTTGGGTATTCTTGCGTCAATTTATTGAGAAACGGAACCGAAGCGCGGCAAGGGCCACAGCCCGCACTTGTAAATTGTAACAAAACCACCTTGCCTTTATCGTTGTTGAGTGAAATCTCTTGACCGTCGGTTTGGGTAAGCGTCCATCCAGGCGCAGGGTTGCCTATCAGGTTATCAACGTCATCGCCTGATGTTTTTTTCTTATCGCCGTAGTATCGTATCTCGTAACCTTCCGGAAAATAGCCCGTAACATCCACATCTTCTATTTTATTGTTGTTGAATGTGGCATCGCTCACGGTCTCAGCACTGATGTTGTGAGACATCTCCCTACGGTATTTATACGGCAGGTTTGTTTTTTTATCTATCCAGATTTCGTATCTCGACGTGGGGTCTTCATCCCTAAATGGCGGATCGGGAATTTTATACGCCCTGCCAAAGAACTCCACTTGCCTGTCTTCGTGGATGGTTAGTTTCAAGTGGAATGTGTTTTCGTTACCCCTTTTTTCGAGCGTGATGCTGTCCTTCGTGGTAAGAATATACCGCAAAATGCTTTTGGTATAGTTGTAGAAAGGAGGTCCGACTGGACGGAACGGCAGGTTCCGGTCCACTTTGAAACTGTCAATCATTATGCCTTTGTGCTCTTCAAATACCGACGCTTTCATTTTCCCGTCGTAAGCGTAGTATAAATGAGAATGGTTGTCAGCTGATGTCTGTATTTCGATTGCCCCGATGGTTGTATCCGAAGGGTTATCGTATTCCCGGATAAAATAGGTCAGGTCATAAACGACTGCCGTATCACCGGGGTGCCACGTTTCTACTCTTGAGTAGTAGGTGGCCGATTGAATCTCTTCCAGATTATCCAGTACGGTTTTCAGGTAATCTTTTGTTCCTTTGGGCTGCGAGCAAGACATTGCCGATAATGTGATGAACGTCGTAAGTAAAATGGTTGCCGTTTTCATAAAATTATTTTTTGTTTTATGGGTAAAGATAGCTTTTACATCTTCTTCCTAAAGAAAAAGTTGCCTCACATTTACCTCACATTTTACAGTGTTCTGTTTATGTGGCGTTTTCAAGCAGATATTTTTACGATAAAATCGTATTTGTATTTCCAATAATCAAATCAAAGCACTATTTTTGCACTATCTACTTGGCAGAAATGACGAATTTACAACAAAGGCAACTGGTAAAAGGACTCCGCATAACCGGAGTTGGCCTTGCTGTCGTGATTCTTGTAATTATCGCAAAGGGGTGGCAAGGCTATTGGAAGACCGAAGTTGCTCTTAAAGAAACGATAAATTCTATTTTTGTACAATCGGTTAAAGATGCGGTGCGACTGAAGGCAGTGAACAAGCCTGACGTCAGGGGTGTGACCATCTCCGTGCCCGCGAAAACATCTTCAAAATCCACCAGAAGTTCCGAGATATATGTTTCACAGGATTACAAGCTGTTGATGGATAGGGTGAATGCAGATACCATTAATCGGGTCTTTCGGCAGAGATTGCGGGAAAGGATACCGGCTGTCCGCTCTTATGTGCTGGTGGATTACGGAGGTAACAGCAGTGTGAGCGATGACACGCTAAGTTGTAGCATACGGCATAGAACACCTGTTTTACATCAGGAAGTTTTTAACGAAATAAGTTATCGGGGCCTGGTTTGTTATTCTCCGTCGGTTGTTTTCAAAGAAATGTCCAAAGGTGTTTTACATGTTCTTCTACTTATTGTTTTATTATTGTTGATGCTATTTGCTTATCTACTTACAAAAAAGTATGGGATTCGGAGAAATACCATTGTCCGTCATCGCAACGGAACGTGGAATATCGGATACACCTTCTTTAATCCCGTGTCGGGCAAATTGCGGTGCGAAGAAAAAACCGTCAGTTTGCCTGCCCAGCAACTCAAAATCTTTCAATGGTTACTCGAAGATGAAAATCATCGCATAGAAAAAATCGTATTACAGGAAACTTTTTGGGCGGGAAGCTTCACGGGATACAACAGTATGACCGGTTCTATAAACCGTTTACGCAATTATCTGAACGAAGTGGGATGCGACTTTACAGTTTCTACTGAAAAGGGTAGTGACTGGTATGAATTGGTTGTGAAAGAGAAATAAAAACGGGACAACCTGGGATATTTATAAAATAAAAATAGTGTGATGTTTTATTCTTATAATTATCTAACTTGTAGTGCAGACAGAAGAGAAAACGAGCAATGCTGAGGAGCAACTCGTCATTAATACGGTTGCGGGAGGCTAAGCCTGACTAATAGGGAGCTCAATACAATAAATTTCCTGTTTTTGTATCTAGGTTTGCCGCTCCCATATCTTAAAAAACCTACCGAGAAATTTTACTTTTCGAGTATTATCTTAGCGAAATTGTAATTTCATAAAACTACCGTAAATAATATGGTAATAATGGGTTACGCCCGTGTTAGCACCAAAGAACAAAATTTAGATTTACAGTTGGATGCGTTGAAAAAAGCTGAATGCACTGAAATTTTCTCTGAAAAATATCCGCCACTAAAGAACGCCCCGAACTGGAGAATGCCTTGGCCGATCCTTAAGAAATCTTGTCAACATTGTAGACACCCTTTATAAAAGAGGTGTCGGATTCAGAAGCATTCAAGACGGGATTGATCCCAGAACTCCATTAGGCAGGTATCAGTTTGCTATTTTCGCGGTGTTGGCCGAGTACGAACGCGAAATAATTATAGAGAGAACCAAGGCCGGATTATTGGCTGCCAAAGAATGTGGACGTTTGGGTGGCCGAAAGAAGGGCCTCAGTCCTGAAGCCAAAAAAACAGCTAAAGCAGCAGTTTCGTTGTATAAAAGCAATGAAAATAATGTAAATGAGATTTGCGATATTTTAAATATCAGTAAATTGACACTGTATCGCCACTTGAAAAGTGAAAGCGTAAATTAAATAAAAGGTAATTTCCTATGAGTGTAAAACTCATAATGATTGTATAGAAAACTTTTAGTTGGTTTTATGTTTTAAAACATAAAATTTTATTTTTTTTATCGAAAATTTATACGTTACTTTAACGCATAAATAATTATTTAATAACTATTTATGTCTTTTCAATCATGAAACATAATTAATATGAAAACTAACATTTTCATATCTTTATTAGAGTTGTTGAGGGTAAGGCATACACATCTTTTTTCGAATCAATTCTTCAACGAGCACCCTCATAAATACAATTTATTTGGTTTGTCTTCTATGCTTTCAGAATACGGTGTGGAAAATGCCGGACTTAAACTTATAGACAAAAATAATATACGATTAATAGAAACTCCTTTTATTGCCCATATCAATGACGACTTCGTTATTATTGAAAAAATATTAGAGGATGAAATCCAATTCACCCAAAGAGACAAAAGTATAAAAATTCCGATAGAAGAGTTTAATAAAATATGGACAGGGATTGTGCTTATCGCTGAACGAAATAAGGATTCAATTGAACCGGAATACAATAAACATTTCAAAATTCAAATTCTTAAGTATCTTCAAAAAATATCTATCCTCCTGATTTTATTTTTTTTGCTTTTTATTTCTTTTATTCAGAATAAGAGTTATTTTGATGTTGGACTTATTTTACTGCTGTTAATAAATTCAATAGGTGTCTATATAGGTTATTTATTAGTTCTTAAACAATTAAATATCCAAAGCACTTATAGTGATAGGCTTTGTTCATTATTTAAACACAGCGATTGTAATAATATACTTGAGTCTAATGCGGCCAAGCTTTTTGGAGTTTTTAGCTGGAGTGAAATAGGATTAAGTTATTTTGTGACTAATATATTTGTTATTTGTTTGTTACCTTCATATATTCCTTACCTTGCATTAATCAATGTCTTTTGTTTGCCATATAGTTTTTGGAGTATTTGGTATCAGAAATTCAAAGCCAGGCAATGGTGCCCCTTGTGCCTTATTGTGATCATTTTATTATGGGGACTGTTTGTAATTAACTTATCTTTTAGATTTCTTCTTGTTTCAACCCTGTCAATGTCGGAATTGTCCATTACGGGATTATCATATTTGCTTTTTATATTGTGCACCAATTTGGTTTTATCAATTCTGATGAAAAGTTTACAAGTTGAAAATATAAACTATGAAATAAACAACATCAAGGCCGATGAAGACGTTTTTAAATCACTATTGAAAAAACAACCTTATTATGTTGTAACAAGAGAGACATCGTCCATTCTATTAGGTAACCTAAATTCTAAATTTTTGATAACAATATTTACAAACCCCCATTGTAATCCGTGTGCTAGAATGCATAAAAGAGTGAATGATTTGTTAAATAAAAATGAAAACCTTTGCGTGCAATATATTTTTTCATCTTTCCATAAGGAATTGGACATATCCAATCAATTTCTTATTGGGGTTTACCGGCAAAAAAACGATGAGTTTAAAACAATTTATAATGAATGGTTCGAAAAGGGAAAATATGATAAAGAAACCATTTTTCAAAAGCACCCTGTAAAGATAGAAGAACCAAATATAGCCAATGAATTTGCCAGGCATGAGCAATGGAAGGAAAAATCGGGTCTAAGGGCAACTCCCACAATCTTGGTGAACGGTTATAAGTTGCCAGAGAATTTTAAAATTGAAGATCTGCATTTTTTCTCCGATATTGAGATATGAAAAGCTTGTTGCATATATAAGAAGGCAACAGGTGTAATTAATAATTTTAAATTTTTATGCTTATGAAAAAGTTAAAAAAAATCGAATTGCAAGAAGTAGTTGTGTTGGAAGACAGTGAAATGAAACAGATTGTTGGTGGAAGTGGCTCCCTTTCGTGTGACCCTGATGCAACTCTATGCTATGGTGCTTGTTTGACAGATAATGGACTAGGCGGTGTCTGCCGAAAAATTCCGAGAATTTTTAATAAGTGTGGATGTGTCCAACTTTAAGTGTTCTAAGTTATAACTAGAATTATAAAGAGTGAGGGTTCGTTCCTTACTCTTTATAGCTATAATAGCAGTAAAATCACAGCATTAATATGACCTTTAAAAGATCATAAGATTAAGAATCATCAAATTAAAACGGTAATCTAAGTTCTCTATACAGAACAATTACATTTTTCAATATTTATTTATTTGAGATATAAAACTGCCACCATAGATGAGTGGTCCCAAAGGAAAGGAGGAAAATATTAATATGAAAATACGAGTATTTGAAATTGCTGTGGCATTTGCATTTATAACAAATGGTAATGCCCAAAACACGGATGTCAAAATCGATGGGGATACAGCACGTTTACGTGTTGTGTATGATTTTAGTCAAAATAATTACTTAAATAAGAGTCTTTCGAGAGCAGATACAATGGCACTGGATATAGGCGATAGGTTGTCTGTATTTTATGACATGACAGTGCCGAATAAAACAATCGATAAGTTTATAAAGCCTGAGCAGATTAAGTCTCTTTCCATAGAGTACACTCGATCCGATGATCTGGAAAATATAATTATAGGAAAAAATGAATATCAACACAATGTTTTCAAATTGGATAATTATATTTCAACCAAAACTTACAAAAACCGTGAACAAAACCGAGTTTATACATTAGATCAAAATCAGGCGAATGGAGAAGATATTTCAATTTTTTTATCAGAAGATTTGTTACCACAGCAATGGGTGATTGGTAGTGACACCTGTCGGGTATTGGGTTATCCATGTCATAAGGCAACAACAAAATTCAGGGGAAGAGAATATGACGCCTATTTTACCCAGGAACTACCGGTTAATGATGGCCCGTGGAAACTATACGGTTTACCGGGTCTTATTCTAGAGGCTAAAACGAGTGACGGAATTTTCCACGTCAAGGCTATTGGCATCCAAAAAATTAAAAATACTCCAATAGATATTTCTTATGGCAAGAATACTGAAATTTGCAAAGAGTTGAATCAGTTTTATAAGTTTATCCGAAACAAAAGAAATAGTTATTTAATAGAAGATAAAGGAAATGTTATTATTTATGAGAAACCATTATCAAAAGATATCATATTCATGGAGGAAGAAAATAAGGACTAATTAATAATGTGTGTGGCTCTAAACATTGAAACAAATTGGTCGGAATATTACAATTGACATAAAGTAAAACTTGATTTATCGGCACAGCTTATTTTCCCCGCTTTAATTTGATATTTTTAAAAATGAATGATAACGAGTTAAGCTCTCTATTGGAAGGTGGAGCAGAAGTAATTAATACTCCTCGCAAGCCAGAAATTGCAAGTGTATACAAAGAACGTGTAGAGCAAAAAACAACCACTTTTGACTATGCCCTTTTGGAACAAGTTTCATATCTACTTATTATCTGGTATTGGAAGAAGCTGTGCCAATGGATTGGACTATTTCTAACTGATACTCCCACAGGGTGAGGCTATTTATGCACTAAAGCTACCGCCACATTCCGTGGGCGCACTTACGATGCCTGTCAACGATGGCCCTTGGAAGCTTACGGACTACCTGAGTTGATTTTTAAAGCCGAAATAATAGGCGTCATGTTCAGTTTAAAACTATAGGATTACAACATATCAAAAATACAACTATCGCTTTTCCTTATGATAGAAAAAATGTTTCAGCAAAAGGTTACCTTACAGGAAATCCAGTCACGTTATCAAATTTAGAATTCGAAAATTGAATACTATGTATCTAGTATAAATCTCAAAATGAATAAACGAATACCACTTTTTGTTCTATTATTTTTACTTTCTTTTAGTGCAATCTTCGCCCAGAAAGAAATCAAAGGCCGAGTACTTGACCAACAAACCCGGGAGCCTGTTGCAAATGCTGCCGTTACAATGCATCCTGTAGGCTCAACATCAATTATATCCTATTCGATGACTTCGAAAGAGGGGACGTTCACGCTAAGGAGCGCCAATATGCCCGACTCGGTAGAAATATCCGTGAAAGCCATGACATTGGAAAGCCAGACAAAACACGTAAAAAGCGATATAAGGTTCGTGGAATTCTTGGTAGTTGAAAAAACAATGGAGCTAAAAGAAGTTATTGTCCAGGCGCCTAAAATCCGTCAGTTGGGTGATACTATCCATTACGATGTAGCGAGTTTTCTGGACGAAACCGACCGCAGCATTGGCGACGTATTAAAAAAACTGCCCGGAATCCAAGTGTTATCTTCGGGACAGATACTCTATCAGAACAAAGCTATCAACAAATTTTATGTAGAAGGATTGGACCTGCTGAAAGGGAAATACGGTATCGCCACCAATAATGTCGATGCTACAAAAGTGGCATCCGTGCAAGTGCTTGAGAACCACCAACCCATCAAGGCGCTAAAAGACATGGAAATTCCCGAAGCAGCCGCCATTAATCTTAAATTAAAAAAATCGGCACACGGTGCTTTTTTTCTTACTGCGCAAGCCGGAGCGGGACTTCCACCTATGTTATTGAGCAACGAATTGGTAGGAATGCGTTTCTCGGCGACTCAACAAGATATGTCGGTCTATAAGGGCGATAATACAGGACGGGATATCGTGCGGGAGTTGACGTCTTTTTACGGTGGATCCGGCGGAGGCCCGGTAAACTTCATGTCGGTAATTGCACCCGTTCCGCCTGCCATAAGAGAACAGCATCATCTGTTTAATAATGCACACTTGGGATCGCTCAACAGCCTGAAAGCATTAAAGAAAGATCTTACGCTGACCGGGAACCTTAATTATTTATACGATCAACAAAAAAGCAGTAGTTATTCAAAACGAGATATATTTGTGGCTGACGGTGGAAACATCCACATAACCGAAGATATGAATGCCCAATTATTAAAGCGTGAGCTGGAGGGAACACTTACACTGGAGGGGAATACCGATGAATATTTCCTGAATAACAAGCTCAATGTATCTTCCAGATGGAACGAGCATACCGGTAAAATTGCCGCTGTACGCGACATATCCCAATTTCTACAATTTCCATCGTTCAACATTGGCAACGATTTCGAGTACCTGCGCCGGAAAGAGAATAAAAATTTCAGGGTTGGCTCTCAAATATCCTACACTATGCAGAATCATTCACTGAGCGTTTCACCTGTTTTGTTCGATGAAGTTTTTACTAACTTAAAAGAATCAGATACATTAATCCGGCAAGAGGTTTCTTATAACCATTTAAAAACTAATCTGTATGTATCTGGAGGAAACTTGGGCAAGCGTTTTACGGTTGGCTACAGCACCAATGTATTTTCCGATCATTACTTTATGCAGTCCGGCCTTTTTGTGTCTGATGCGATTTCATCAGTTTCGGCAGACACTTTACGAAACCGATTACATCGAAACGAAATTGGTATTCGCCTTAATGGGAGCCTGTCTTATCGTTTTTCGGAAAATTTCAAACCGATTCTTTCTTTTCCGGTTAGTTATCTGTTTATCAATCGGAACGACCACATTCGAAATACTTCAAAAAACGGGGGGCATGTGCTTATTTCACCACTCCTGATCATTCAATATCCTATCAGTTCGCGATGGGACTTGTTTTCAAACGTACGTTTTTCAAATCAATTCGGGGGTATTAACGAAGATTATCTGGGATATATCATGGCTAATTACCGGGGAATGAACAGAAGTAACGGATTGCTCGGCAAAAACCATCAAACCGGCACTTTCGTGCATTTCAGTTACAAAAATCCCTTTACAACATTATTTACATCTTTCAGGTTATCCTATTCCAATATATGGCGCAATACACTTGGAGATGTCCGCTATAACGGCATAATGAGCAGTTCCACGAGTATTCCTTATACTAATACTTCGCATTACTACGGGTTGGATTATTCTTTCGGCCAAAGTATCGATGCGATAAAATCGGAAATGAAGTTGTTTGCAAGTTATAATAAAAGCAAAACCCTGTCGCTAAATCAAGGCATTGTTTCGAATTTGAATTTTGACTCTTACTCCTTATCCCCTTCCATTACTACGGATATTGGCAGATTTATGGTCCTCAAATACGACATTTCTTATCGCCATACCCGAAGTAAAATCCGCAATCAATCCATGCCGGCCGTTCATAATGTTGCACAAAATCTAGGCACCTCAATAATTCCGGTAAAAAAACTGATTTTCAATATATCGTTCAATCATTATTTCAACAGCTTGATAGAGTCTGAAGCCCGGTCATCTTGGTTTGGGAACCTGGGTGTAAAATACAAGTTAAAAAACGTGGATTTAATGCTGGATTGGACAAACATTTTTAATACAAACAAGTTCATAACCTATTCCTACAGCGATATCAGCAGTTATTATTCGGTATATATGCTTCGTCCGTCGGAGATTCTGCTAAGAATAAGATTTAAGATTCTATAAATAAACAGTGACTAACAAATTACGAGGCAGCATAAAATAATTTGTTGGCATGTCTAATAAACCTTGCTGCAGACAAAAAATTATGTTTTATGAAAAAATTAAGTAAGATTAAACTAGAGGAGGCAGTTGTCCTCGACAATCATGAAATGAAATTGATTTCTGGTGGAAGTGGCGGATTAACTGGAGGATGTTTTAGTTGTAGTTGTATAGGACAAACCAATCCTCCCTATGCTTCAAGTTGGACAAAATTCTATGCAAGCACATCAACTATGCACGCAGATCTTAATACTAGATGTGCAACTAATGGAGATTGTACACAGGTTTCCATTTTAAATTGCTAATCACGCTTAAGGGGCATAGATTTCGCCTTTTAATGGAGAGGATTATCCGAATTCTGTAGAATTAAATATCTAAATTAAACTAATAATAAGAAAGAGTTAAGATTGTACCTCTCCATTATATGGAAAAAGTTGTATTTAAAAAAGTTATGGATTAATTCAATTTATACTTTAAACAAAATTAAAAATGGTCAATGGGTGGAAAAAACTTTTTTTTTGCGTCTCCCTTTTCTTGATGATGTACGGTTTTGATTCATTATCCGTTATGGTGCTTTCGTCGACAAGGAATTTTTCGAATGAGAATAGGCTGGATTCAATACTATTAAATGTTCTATTTGTATTTAAACATCAAGCAAATAAACAGGAAGAAGTGATAATACAAACAGACACTATGGTCTTAGCTGTTGGCAATGATTGGTCGGTATATTATGATTGGAACAAAAAAAAACGTGATTCGATAGATGGTGCTAATTTAGCGATGAATCCTGTATATCGAAAGATCAGCTTTCGAGTGGATCCTGAAGAACTTCAGCTAAAGTTAGAGAAAAAAATGTCAATTTATCATATGATTGATGCAAGTGAAGGAGAATCCGCTAAAATTTATAAGAACCGATCTGAACAAAAAATAGTAATCACTGATGACTATTCTGATACTTTCTTTCGGTTACAAGAACAACCGGTATTGCATGAATGGATAATTACCGACGACACACTAACATTATTGAATTATGTTTGTCAAAAAGGTGTTACTGAGTTCAGAGGTAGAACATACTCGGTGTGGTTTACGACGGATATCCCCATAAATGATGGCCCCTGGAAATTGTATGGCTTGCCTGGACTGATATTGAAAGTAGAAGATTCGGAAAAAATATTCTGTTTTGAAGCGATTGGCCTGAATAAAGTAAAAAATCAATTCATTGAAATGCCCAATCGAAAAAATATTATTGAATGTGAGAACTATTTGCAATTACAGAAAATAAGGAAGAATCGATTTCAAAGAGTAAGTTATGGATTTGTAGAAGAAGGTAAAGTGGTTTATTATGGTGCTAAGAATCCTATTGAAATAATTGAATTAGAAAAATAAATTTTCTCTGTTAAAAAGTAATGAAAAAATGTGGTATAAATTTCATTGATTCTGATAGGATAGCACATACTTTGATGCTACAATCTTTTTTTATGACTGATATTGGACTTCTCGAAGGACAAATGGGAATTGTTCTAGCGTTATCCGAATATTCCAGAAAAAAAGAAAATGAAATATTTTCCGATTTTGCATTTGATTTACTCGAAAATATTATAGCGAAAGTAAATAAAGGTTTGCCTTTTTCATTGGGCAACGGATTAGCCGGAATTGGGTGGGGAATCGAATATTTAATCCAGAATAAATTTGTAGAAGGGTCCGGTGTTGAAATATGCGATGAGATTGATAAGAAAATTATGGAAGTGGATCCGAGAAGAATTTCAGATCTTTCGTTGGAGACAGGATTTGAAGGACTGCTGCATTACGTGATATACCATGTAAAAGGAGCGCTTGATCAAAATACAGGATTACCTTTTGACGACAGGTATTTATCGGATATATATGCAATATGCTCATTGTTAAAAGAACGGATAAAAGATACATCGATAAGTATATTGCTGGATGTGTTTAGAAATTTTTATAATACCGGGAACATCAAGGATTACAATACATCCGTCATTGATTTTGTTATCATGGAGTCAACAGACATATCCAATGAAATATCTTCCTATCCGTTAGGATTAAAAGATGGCTTGGCCGGAAAGTTATTAAAAATCATATTCGCAAAATGAAAAACATTTATATTTTCGATGAATATATCAGTTCCCAAAAGAATGGAATCGGCACGTACCTGCGGGAATTATTGCATTGTTTTAAATCATCCGGACATAGCATCTGTCTGATTATTTTTAACGCCGACACGGAAGAATTCAGTATCGTTGAAGAAAAAGAGACTAAAAAGTTACTTTTTCCCGTTATGAAAGGCCATTTTTTGCATCATGTGCAGGTGATGGATAAGTTTTTGAGATTATATATTGAAGACGATCCTAATAATATTTTCTTTTTAAATCACTCGCCGTGCGGTGATCTTATGGAATCGCTGAAGAAAACATTTCCCTTGTCCAAAATTATTTTTACCATCCATGATTTCGGATGGACGGCACCTCTAATGGGGAATTTAAAAGAGTACAAGCAGCTGACCAAAAATAAATCTTCTAGTACCGACCAGTCAAGAAATGCAAAAAGGGATTTTTCTAATTGTTATGAAGAAGAAAAAAGGATGTATGGATTTGCGGATCGGATTATCTGTTTATCGCCGGATTCTTATGCTGTTTTGCGCTCCGTTTATAAATTGAATAAGAAAAAAATCTCATTTATCCCAAACGGATTGCGGGAATCCAGCATTGTCTCAAAACGGAAAAATTCGGAAGAAATAAGAAATTCGTTGAATATAAGAAATGATGAAAAGATCCTTGTGGTCATTGGACGGCCGACTAAACAAAAAGGGATATTTGCCTTAATGGAGGCAATGAAATTAATTTTAAAAACAAATCGGAATGTAAGGCTTGTGATTATCGGTGATGCCAATGAACAGTCTTTAAGAGAGCTGATACAGGCCAAATCATCGTGTACTTTATCCATAACCTTTACAGGCCTGTTAGATAAGGACAATATATACAAATGGCTATCCGTTGCAGACATAGGAGTAATTCCCTCCTATTACGAACAATGCAGTTTTGTGGGAATTGAGATGATGATGTTCGGTTTACCCATTGTCACATCGAATGGTGTCGGGATTAGAAATATGTTTCAAAATGAGATCAATGGTTTGGTTGCGAAAATAGGCAACAGGAACAAGCCAGAAGAATACTCACGAAATTTGGCTGAGGCAATAACAAAGCTATTAGACTCTCAGGATTTATGCAATCGGTTAAGTGCAGGAGCCTTAAAAACGTATGAAGACAGGTATTCAATCCACCATATGAAAGAGAATTACAGGGCGTTAATCGAATCCCTGTATTAATTTATAGATGACCTTTATAACAATGTGTTTCTGAAATAAAATAATTCATTGCTCGTTTCGGTTGTAATTGTTAAAACAAAACTGATTCATCCTTGGAAAAAGTATAAAAATTTGATAATTGTGTATGCATGGATAAGGAAGATATTAAAGTCAGCATAGTTTATATTATTAAAGATACAGGATGTCCATGCCAATACGGTATCAGAAGTATTTTAGAAGAAACATTGTCCTTATTTGAAATCATTGTACTGGATTTAAGCAATTCAAATGAGACTATCGATGTTATTCATGATATTCAGGATAATAGTGTCAGATACATTAAAGCCTCATCCGGGTTCGTTGAATTATTTAAACAGGGAATTTCGCAATCTAAAGGAGAATATATTTCTTTTTTAGAGTCAGATTGTGTGATAAGTGCAGATAAATTGAAAAAACAGTATGATTATTTGAAAAGTAATTTGGACGATGATTGTGTTTGTACCGGTGTGAATTTTCATGACTATTGTAATTTCAAAATTGAAGGCCGTTATTCTTCCAATGAACTAATATACGAAATCATTTTTTGTAATCCTGTTTTTTTCTCTTCGTTGATGTTTAGAAAATCTTCCTTAATGAGATTTAATTTTTCATCCGGTCTGTATAAAGGGAGCAATATTTTCAGCAATAGCTATGCGTTATTGGCAGACATGATTATGAATAATTTCAAGATTGGATCTCTTGGTGAATACTTGGTTTCATGTAAACTACAGCAAAGAGTACCGGACGCAGACTTTAAATTGCAAATAATGATGATTCAAACAGAATTTTTAAACTATATTGCGTCAGAAATAGTTTTATTGGATAGTAATGCGATAGATGAGATAAACGAGTATATTGCCTTATTTGAAAACAGACAGTTAGATTTTGATTCTTTAAGATTAAAAATAGCAACATTATATAAATCGAAATTCATATTATCAAAACCACCAAAATCAAAAAGGAAAATACTGTTTTGCATACCCAATTTAAGTCATGGAGGTGCAGAGAAACAGTTAATAACATGGCTTGAAAATTTAGACTATAGTCTCTTTGAGATCGATTTGCTCCTTTTTAACAAGTATGGAGTTTATTTGAAAGATATTCCAACGGAAGTTAACTGGTTTACCTTAGATTATTTTGAGAAGTATACTATAAAAGAGTACGATATTGAAGTAGCCTTTTTGGAGGGTAGCGCGACAAAATTTATTGCAAATAGAAAAACAAATGCTAAAAAACATGCATGGGTGAGGACTGATTTATATAATTTACATTATACACGTGTGTTTTTTAAAGATTTACAAGAAGAGATATCTTGTTATTTGAAATTTGATAAGATCTTATTTAATACAAAGGAAACATTACCGCGTTTTATAGAGAGATTTGGAGATATACCGGTAGATAAATCAGTTGTATACAATCTGACAGACAGACAAAAAATAATTCGTTTAAGTAATGAATATTCGGTAAAAAGAAATAATGAAATTACACTGTGTTGCATAGGAAGGCTGGATGCGGAAAAAGCGTATGACAGGCTGTTATTCGTTTTGGGTGATTTGAAGGATAACGGGTTGAGCTTTTACCTCTGGATCATTGGTGAAGGTAGCTTAAGAATTTCCCTAGAAGAAACGATAAGAAAACTTTCTTTGGAAGAGAATGTCACATTATTAGGTTTTTGTGATAATCCCTTCCCATATCTAAAGGGGTGTGATGTGTTTGTGCATACATCCATAGCGGAAGGGTATGCAAACGTTGTAGCAGAAGCCATCTGTTTAGGTAAGCCAATTCTTGCCACCAATACGGTAGGCCCTTCTGAATTACTCGATGATGGGCGATATGGATGTTTAGTTAAAAATGATTACCGTGAAATTTACGAAGCATTACGAGAATTAATTACCAATAAAGAATTAAGAGATGATTTGTCTAAAAAAGCCCTTGAAAGATCATCCATTTTTGACCTTAACATGAGAATGAAAAGGATAATGGAAATTTTAAGTTGATTTAGAAAATATTCGTATAGACTTGAACAAATGGAAATAAAATCGAAGTTAGAACAGCCCTATTTTTATTTCGTGATTACTCTGAAAATTAATAAATTGAAAATATTATCCGGTTTTAGGATATAGAAAGCTGTTGTTATTTAAAACGACAACAGGTATAATTAATAATTTAAAAATTATATGCTTATGAGAAAATTAAGTAAAATCAAACTGCAAGAAGCAGTTATCTTGGAAGACCGTGAAATGAAAATGATTTACGGTGGAAGTGGCGACAACAATGCCGATTGTACTGAATTAGCCTGTATAGTCGGAGCTGAATGTTGGGGTATTGTGAATGATAAACTTACAAAAGGGTATTGTTCAAGTGGAGTTTTGGTACCTGGAGATAGTTCATGTGCATGTGTTTTCTAATTAATTGAAAATCAAGTGGGGGTGTCTCAGAAGTAAAATTAGTTTGTCAACTATTCTGTTGAATGGAACAAAGACAGAATGATGAGCTAGTCATGTTTCTGAAATAACCCCCATTTTTATACTTTTTTAAATTATGAAATTTAATTTGATTATTTTACTTTCATTTCTTTCTTGTGTACCTACATTGCAGGCACAAATTAACAAGAATTGCTCTCTTGAACTTAAACTCAACGGTAAAGAGTACGATCAAGTTCGTCTTGAAATAGCTTTATCGGGATTAGAAAAGCACAATGTGATCGGCAGTTCTATCGACAAGCAGAATTGGATATTTCAATACTCCGATACAGTGTATAAGAAACATTCCGGGATGAAACTGTATGGCAAACAAAATAATGACAGCATAGAATACAAATTTGTTGTGTATATGCCTTTGGAGTTAGATACTTTAAAATATGATAGTTTCACAGTCGGAGAAGAGTCTAAGCTCTCAGCTTCATTTATCAAATCTGATATTTTTGAATATCAAGGTAAAAAATTCTATACTGACGATTTCCTTTTTTCAAATAAAGACGATGAAACAATGTATTTAATGGCAAAAGCACTGAATGAGGGATTTAGTCTTTTCTGGAGAGACACGTTAAGTTATGACCAACGCATAAGTAAATATGAGAAAATAGTATCGCTTTCTCCTGATTCACATCATCTGATGTCTGCTTTATACGGATCTATTGGCAGATACAAAAGTAAAGAAGATATTGCACGCATATTTAATAACTTCTCTGTTGAAAATAAAAATTCATACTACGGGAATAAAATTAAAGAGTATTTAAATATGAATTTTTTTGAAAATTCCACTCTCCCGGATTGGCAAACAAATAAACTCGAACCAATTATTCAAGACACTACAAAATATAATCTCGTAATTTTTTCAGCCTCTTGGTGTGGACCCTGTCATAAACAAATACCCAATCTTAAAAAAATTCATAATGATTTACAAGAAAAGCTGAATATGACTTATGTCTCAATTGACGAACCGGAAACAGTTGAAGAATGGAAAAAATTAATGAAAAGAGAGCAGATACCCTGGCGAAGCCTTTTAGCTAAAGATGATGTAAAAGGATTGCAAAATAAATATTATATTCATTCCATTCCGATGGCTTTTTTAGTTTTTCCAAACGGGAAAATACAACGTCTTCAGCTTTATGAAGAGAAAGATAGAAAATTAATTTATGCAATTACTAATCTTAAATAAAAAGTAAAAACAGTACTGTTTGTTGAGAGAGATTGTTGCAATTTAAAAATAAGACGTTTTTTATATGCTTGAACTTTGGAAATCATCAACATTGAAATTAATGAAATTAAATTTATTTACAACTTACACCCAGCTTGACGCCATGGACTGCGGCCCCACCTGCCTGCGCATGATAGCCAAACACTACGGCAGACACTACAGCCTGGAAACACTTCGTCAATATTCGTTTATTACACGTGAAGGTGTATCCATGTTGGGAATAAGCGATGCAGCGGAACATATCGGGTTTCGCACATCGGGAGTGATGATTTCATTTGAGCAGCTGGTAAAAGACGCGCCGTTACCCTGCATCGTGCATTGGAAACAGAACCACTTTGTGGTAGTTCACAACATCAAGAAGGATAAAAAAGCAGGACACCGGATTTACGTGGCGGATCCCGCGTTGGGTTTGGTAACATATGACGAAGTCGATTTCAAGAAATGCTGGTACAGTACCAAAAAAGACGAGGAGGAAAAAGGAACGGCACTGCTTTTAGAACCCGGTCCCGAGTTTTTCGACCGAGAAGACGAAAAAGAAAACCGCAACCGCAGTTTACGTTATTTCCTGCGTTACCTTGCACCCTACAAAAGCCAGTTGGTACAATTGGTGTTGGGAATGTTGGTTGTGAGTATCCTGCAACTGATTTTTCCGTTTCTTACACAATCCTTGGTGGACGTGGGTATCCGCGATGGAAACTTGGGTTTTATCACGCTCATACTGATTGCCCAGCTTGTTATCTTCGTCGCCCGCCTTTCCGTGGAGTTTATCCGGAGCTGGATATTGTTGCACATGAACACAAGGATAAACATTGCTCTTATTTCCGATTTTTTGGCTAAATTGATGAAAATGCCGCTCCGTTATTTCGACACGAAAATGACGGGAGATATCATGCAACGTATCGGCGACCACGGACGCATCGAAACGTTCCTTACGGGCAATTCCATCAGCACGCTTTTCTCGTTTGTCAACTTCTTCGTGTTCGCCTTTGTCTTGGCGTATTACAACTTGATCATCCTCGGTATCTTCCTTGCCGGAAACGCCTTGTATGTGGCTTGGATACTCTTCTTTATGAAATACCGCCGCGAGCTGGACCACAAACGTTTCGCCCAGTCGGCCGGAGAACAGAGCAACATCATCCAGCTGATTACGGGAATGCAGGAAATCAAACTGAACAATTGTGAAAAGCAAAAGCGCTGGCAATGGGAACGCATCCAGGTAAAACTGTTCAAGATCGGGATAAAGGGATTGGTTTTGGGTCAACTCCAACAGGTCGGTTCCGTGTTCTTCAGCCAGACCACCAATATCATTGTTTCGTTTATAGCTGCCAAAGCTGTTGTGGAAGGACAAATGACACTGGGAATGATGATGGCGCTGACCTACATCATCGGACAACTGTCCGCGCCGGTGGAGCAGTTTATCGGTTTCGCCCGTTCATTCCAGGATGCCCAAATCAGTTTGGAGCGGTTGAACGAAGTTCACGGCAAAGAAGACGAAGAAGAAACCATTGAAAACAAATTGACTGTATTGCCCGATAAACGCGACATTTCCATCGAAAACCTCTCATTCAGTTACGACGGCGCCGACCGTGATTATGTGTTGGATAATATCAATCTGACTATTCCTCAGGAAAAAGTAACCGCCATAGTGGGAGCTAGCGGAAGCGGAAAAACCACGTTAATAAAACTATTGTTGGGTTTTTACGAGCCCAACAAGGGAACCATCAAAGTGGGCGAGACACCGTTAAGCATAATCAATCCGCACTTGTGGCGGAGCAAATCCGGCTCGGTCATGCAGGACGGATTTATCTTTTCGGACACTATCGCACAAAACATCGGTGTAGGAAATGATTATGTTGACATAGAGAAACTTCGTCATGCCGTAACAGTTGCCAATATTCGTGATTTTATTGATTCCCTGCCTTTGGGTTACAATACCAAGATCGGAATGGAGGGAAGCGGAATAAGCCAAGGCCAGCGTCAACGCATCCTGATTGCCCGGGCCGTATATAAAAACCCGGAATTTATCTTTCTCGATGAAGCCACCAATGCTTTAGATGCCAATAACGAGAAAGAAATCATGAAACACCTACAGGAGTTTTATAAAGGGAAGACGGTAGTTGTGGTGGCACACCGATTAAGCACGGTACGCAATGCCGACAAAATAGTGGTGTTAGACCAGGGAAAAGTAGCGGAAGAAGGTGCACACCAAGAACTGACCGCTTTGCGTGGCAAATATTACGAATTGGTTAAAAACCAGTTGGAGTTGGGTAAATGAATCTCTAAAAGATAACGGAATATGGTGAATATAAGCTATAAAATTACTGCTAAATCAAAGGGTCGTAATAATTGTTAAATCAACAATTGGAAATAATCTTTGGTACAAATTTAAATTTTTACAAATGAAAAAATTAAGTAAAATTAAATTGAAGGATGCGGTTGTTCTTGAAAACCGAGAAATGAAAGCTATTTTCGGAGGATCTGGAGTATCAGGAACATGCGGTTACAGGATAGTTTACATTGATCCAGCCGAAACTGTCATCAAATGTAATCTATCTTTTCAAGAGGTAGATAATGCGATTGCTCATGCTTGGGCACTGGGTCTTGAATATAATTGGTGCTGTGACAGTTGTTCGACAACATCTTATTGCGGATAATAATGAATTATTTGGGATTGCTAAATAAATATAGAAATATAAATGGAATTACTTTAATAATTAACCATTTATACTCGATTCATCTATGGAAGTTTATCAATCCCAATTATTTAATTGATTTTCTGTGATTTTTAAACTACTTCAAAATTTACTATTTAAGTATGTTTTTAATAAATCTATTTATATATGTAAAAATTTTGAAGTAGCTCAAAATTTAAATAATAAATTACTAATGAAATATATTATATTGAAAATTTATAAACATCTTTTTCTTTTATTATTTAGTTTCTCTTTGATTATTTTATTTACAAGTTGTTTCAACAAAAACGATAAAAATATTGAAGAAAAAGAAAAAAATATTGTTCTTATTTTTAAAAATTGTCCAGATAGTATCAATTTCAAAATGCTCGATGGAAACTTAAAAATAAGAACGGAATATGATGTTTTCTACGTCAACGACTCATTATACCAAAAGTTTTATTCTATAAGGCCAAGTGTATCCGACACTCTTAGAATTAACACTAAAAGAAAACATGTTGAATTATCCCATAAATATAATGCCGTAAATGAAGCCTTGTATTTGTTTGAGAAAGGTGATACTATTATTTTTAATTACGAAGATGATAAGCCTTTTGCTGAAATAATGAATAGATCAACTAATAGACAAGAGGTAAATTATAATTTAGAAATAACAAAAGAAGACAATATTCCGATTGAAGCCTTATACAGGTATCAATACTTTAGTAACACAATCCCGAAAATTAGTAAAGAAAAATTTAGAGAATTATTAATTAGTGAACTACAAACTGAAAAGTATTTACTAGATTCTTTGCAAAAAAGGAATGTTTTGTCAATAAATAGTTTTCAATATCGTTACAACAATTTAGTATCTAAAATATATATTTCTTTTAAGAAAAATGGCCTATTACCCTTTGATAATAACTTCAACAAGTTACTTTCTGACACTGTGCTTTTTTCAGAAAATGAAGACTCTTTATTAAATTACAAAAATTACAGAGACATATTGTCTTATAAACTAAATACACGATTAAATGCTATACCGATGATTAGAGGTGAAGGCTATCAACGTCATAATTATGAAGAAAGATTTGATACCATCTTTAGCCTAGATTTCTTGACTAATAATGCCAAACGTCATTTTATGGCTTTGGAGTTAGATAAGATCTTTGAGAATGGCAATGTTTTTAGTATCGAAGAATATAATAGAAAATTCATAAATTTATTTGGCGATTCGATATTTACAAAAAAATTATTGAGAAAATACGAAATTGATTTTTCTCAAAAAAATGAACTTCTTCTTGAAGATATGAATGGTAATACTTATACTTTGCAGTCTGTATTAAATAAATATAAGGGATCTATTTTGTATATTGATTTCTGGGCAAGTTGGTGTGCTCCGTGCAGAGAAGCATTCAAATATAGCAGAAAGTTAAAATCAGAATTTAAAGATAAAAATGTTGTTTTTATATATTTGGCAAAAGATGATATTAAAAGCAATTGGCTAAAAGCTTGTAAGGATGAAAAAATCGACGCGAATAGTTACTCCATTATAAATTCAAAAACTTCTTCATACTTAAGTAAATTGAAAGTTAATACAATTCCTAGATATATAATTTACGATCCAAAGGGTAACCTTATAAATAGTAATGCCCCATCGCCTAATACTGAGGAGATTAGAATGATATTCAATAAACTAAGAAAAGATATAAATTAAAAGAATGTAAAGTTGAGAAAAATAGTATTATTTTAATTTTATAGTTAATTAGGAATTAGCGACAGCGTTTCAGTTTGTTTGAAAATGACTTTATGTTATGTATCAACTATATATTAAAAAACATTACAAATTAAAAATAGTTTTGTCCTGATTCAAGAAGTTATATCAATATTAAGTATGCTATGATACAAAGCATATGGGTTCCACGTATTTGAGGTTAATGATTTGTTTTAACAGTTAGTAAACGAAAGATTTTTGTTCTACATATATATAAAGCCATTTTTAAGTAGGTCCATAATAGGGAAAAAAGTTGTCGGAGAAGGTACACATGATTAACTTACAGTTCTGAAAGTGAAATATTACGAATTGGTAAAGAGCCTATTGAAACTTGGAAATAATACGCAAAGCATGGGTGAAAAAATTAAAAAATACAAGGAAATAGAGCTTCGCAGCGAGGAAGTCCAGGAGGTGATGAGTCAAATTCCATCGTGGATATTAAGAAGAGGAATAACTACATTGTTCACTATTGTTTTGTTATTACTTGTTGGCAGTTGGTTCTTTAAGTATCCCGATGTAATAACGGCCGAAATTACTGTAACTTCATTAGAACCTCCTGCGAGCATCATTGCCCGATCCACGGGAAAGATTGATGAAATATTCGTTAGAAACAACGAGGCGGTTGGAGCTCAAACGCCACTGGCGGTTATCCAGAATCCGGCAAACAGCGAAGATATGCTATTGCTTATCCAAACGATAAAACGATGGGAAGCATCGGACTATTCCGATGAAACGGCATTGTCCGTTTTTGCAGAAAAATCGTTTGCCTTGGGAAGCATCCAATCCGTTTATGCCGCTTTTCTCAACAGTTTGAGCGATTATCAGAATTATAAAACATTAAATTATTATCCTCAAAAAATTGCTTCACAAAAACAACAGTTGGTAACTCAAAAAGAATATTACGATCGCATCATCAAACAGGAGCCGGTCGTAAATGAACAATTCAAGACATCAAAAAGTATTTTCGAGCGCGACTCCATTCTTTTATCAAAAAACGTAATTTCGGGTAATGAATACGATTTATCTAAAAGCAGCTTTTTACAAAACAAGCAAGTGTATCTTTCCTTTAATGCATCGCTCAAACAGTCAGAATTACAGCTCATGCAAGGCGAAGAAAACCTGTTGGATCTTCAGCAACAGGCTACAGAATTGGAGCGAAAGTACCAGCTTTCGTTACAAAATGCTGCTGAAGCACTCAATGCTCAGATAAAAGAGTGGGAGCGCGATTATCTATTAGTGAGCCCCATCGACGGTTTTGTTACGCAAATGGGAATTTGGAGCAGCAATCAAAACGTAAATGTTGGTGAGACCGTTTTTACGGTTATCCCGTCCCAACAGGATACACCTAAAGGTAAAGCCATGCTTCCTGTTCAGGGCGCAGGGAAGGTCAGGATAGGGCAGCGAGCAAATGTCCGCATCAACAATTTCCCGGACCAGGAGTTTGGTTATTTAATTGGAAGAATTGAAAGCATATCAAGTGTTCCAGACGCCGAAGGATTTTACGTGGTGGAAATTCAATTCCCAAACGGGATGAAAACCAATTATGAAAAAACACTACCCATAACCCAACAGATACTGGGTACAGCTGATATTATTACTGAAGATCTACGGTTGATAGAGCGTTTTTTTATGCCGGTAAAAAAAATATTAAAGAATAGTTTATGAAGCAAAATAAAATTTTACCTCTATAAAATAACAAAGTGGACATACGGAAGAAAATCGATAACAATAAGGAAGTTATTGGGGTAGTCGGCTTGGGATATGTGGGCTTACCTTTAGCGGTGGCTTTTGCAGAAGCTGAACTGCATGTAATTGGTTTCGACAAATCTCAGGAATATGTTGATAAAATCAACCAGGGTGAAAACTATATTAAGGATATCCGTGATGCTGCGTTGAAAGAGGCGATTAGTAATGAGTTTTTAAAAGCTACAACCGATTTCTCGAAAATTAATTACTGTGATGTTTTGTTAATTTGCGTTCCGACACCGTTAGACCGTTTTAAAAAGCCCGATATGAGTTATATCGAATCGGCATGTGTCAGTATTGGGCAATACATGAAACGTGAAGTGTTCATATGCCTCGAAAGCACTACCTATCCCACCACTACCGAAACGTTCATGATGCCGATTATTGAAAAGGAATCGGGTATGAAGCACGGCAAGGATTTCTGGTTGGCATTTTCTCCCGAACGGATTGATCCGGGCAACTCTTTCTTCCATATTAAAAATATCCCGAAAGTAATTGGAGCTATCACACCGGAGGGATTGGAAATAGGAAAAAGTATTTATTCAAAAGCTATCGAAAAAATTCATACGGTAAGTTCGCCACGTGTAGCCGAAATGGTCAAGATTCTTGAAAACACCTACCGTCTGGTCAATATCAGCCTCATCAACGAATTGGCCTTGTTGGCAGGTAAAATGGATATCAATATTTGGGAAGTGATCGAAGCTGCCAAAACCAAACCATTCGGATTTCAAGCGTTTTATCCCGGGGCGGGTATCGGAGGCCATTGTATCCCGTTCGATCCGTTTTATTTAGAATATATCGCTAAGATTTATAATTTTGACTTGAGCATGATACATACTGCCGGACATATTAACATGCGGATGCCGTATTATATGTACATCAAAATCAACTCGGCGCTCAATCGGAAAAAGAAGTCAATAAACGGTAGTAGAGTCTTTTTCTTGGGCGTAGCTTACAAACCAAATATCAATGATGAACGCGAATCCCCTATTATTGAAATAATTGATGAAGTAGCAAAGAAAAACGGAATTGTTTCCTACAACGACCCGTATATCCCGCACATTACCACACACGAGGGTCATTTGTTTTCATCGGTGGAGTTGTCACCCAAGATACTCGCAAATGCCGATGTAGTGGTGGTTGCAACCAAACATGCCGTTTATGATTTCGAAATGATACGTAAACATGCAGGGTTGATTGTTGATTTGCAGAACGCATATAGTGAGGGCGGCGAAAATATTGATAAATTGTAACTTCATTTGATCGCCTATGGAAATTAAAATGTGCGACCTTATCGATCAATACAGAAAGATTCAACCGGAAGTGGATGATGCGATATCGCAGGTAATCAACAATTCCGCCTTTATCAACGGGCCTCAGATCAATGAGTTCAAAGCCAGCCTTGAACAATATACAGGTACTAAACATGTTATCCCTTGCGCCAACGGAACCGACGCACTGCAGTTGGCATTGATGGCGTTGGACCTGCAGCCGGGTGACGAAGTGATCGTCCCGGCATTTACTTATGTGGCGGCAGCCGAGGCGATTGGCCTGTTACGGTTAGTGCCGGTAATGGTGGATGTGGACTACCATTCATTTAACATCACATTGGGTAACATCGGGAAGGGACTTTCACCGAAAACCAGAGCTATCATTCCCGTTCATCTTTTTGGGCAGAGCTGTCCGATGGAAGAGATCATGAACTTCGCGCAGAAACACCGGCTGTTCGTGGTGGAAGACAACGCGCAGGCAATCGGAGCGTATTATACTTTTTCCGACGGCTCCAAAAAACAAACCGGAACCATCGGACATATCGGCTGCACTTCGTTTTTCCCGACCAAGAATTTAGGCTGTTTTGGCGATGGCGGCGCTCTGATGACTGACGATGACATTCTTGCCGAGCGTTTGCGAGCGATGACGGTACACGGGCAAATTGAGAAGTATTGCCATGAAATATTGGGATGCAACTCACGTCTGGATACCCTCCAGGCTGCCATTCTTAATGTAAAGATTCAGCATCTGGACGAATACATACAAGCCCGTCAACGTGCAGCAAGAATTTATTCCGAAGGTTTGAAGAATATAGATGGAATAACGCTTCCTGAAGAAATGTCGTACTCCACACATGTTTATCATCAATACACTCTCAAAGTAAAGGATGGTATGCGCAATGCCTTAAAAGAACATCTTTTGAAGCAGGGTATACCCTCTATGATTTATTATCCGTTGCCTCTTAACAAGCAGAACGCCTTCAAAAATATTGTTCCCACTTCTGAGCAGTTGAATGTATCAACCGAATTAGCTCAATCGGTATTGTCATTACCAATGCACACTGAACTTTCCGAAGAAGAGCAAAAGCATATCATCACATCTATTCAAACATTTTTTAAGTGATGGAGAAAGATTATTTTGCACATTCCACGGCAGTTATCGATGAAGGGTGCCAAATCGGCAAAGGAACCAAAATCTGGCACTTTTCGCATCTGATGGCCGGATGCGTGATCGGGAATAATTGCAATATCGGGCAGAATGTAGTAATCTCACCTGGTGTGATATTGGGCAACAACGTCAAGGTACAGAATAACGTATCGGTTTATACCGGAGTAACTTGCGACGATGATGTCTTTCTCGGCCCGTCGTGTGTTTTCACAAATGTGGTTAATCCCCGCAGTGCCATCAACCGCCATGGGTCGTTTGCTAAAACCCGTGTAGGGAAAGGCGCAACCATCGGCGCGAATGCCACCGTCATTTGCGGACACGACATTGGCGCTTATGCTTTCATCGGCGCGGGAGCGGTGGTTACCAAAAATGTGCCGTCTTATGCCTTATTGGTCGGCAATCCCGCCCGTCACACCGGATGGATGAGCGAATACGGGCATCGCCTGAATTTCGATGGAAATGGAATGGCGGTTTGTCCTGAAAGCGGGCAGAAATACCGAATTGAGAAAAATAATGTAACAAGAATTAAATAAAATGAGTACGATGAAACTGGCATTGGTTGGTTGCGGCAGAGTATCCGAACGCCATATTGAGGCGGTCCGGGCTGTGGAGGGTATTGATATCTCGGTGGTTTGCGACATCGATGAAAAAAAGGCGCAAACGGTTTCCGGGCAACTGTCTGTTCCTTATCTTACGGATTATAAACAGTTAAGAGATGTGGATGTGGTATCCGTGATGACGCCATCGGGAATGCACCCGCGCCATGTCATTGAAATAGCCGAACATACCAATATTCCATATATCATTTGCGAAAAACCAGTATCGCTTACACAGCGTGAACTGTATGAAATGTACGATAGGGTGAACAAGGCTGAGAAGAAATTATTGCCGGTATTTCAAAACCGCTACAACCCGCTGATTGTGTTTTTGAAAGACCTGATTGATACCTGCAAACTGGGAATGATCTATCAGTTTGTATGTAATATCTTTTGGAATCGTGACGATGATTATTTTGGAATAGACTGGCATGGGACCAAAGCTTATGATGGTGTAATTAGCAAATTTACAATGTACAAAAAATGGCAATGTTGAGTGTACAACTTTTGGCAATATCCAATGTACAGGTTTAACATTACATTAACTATCTCTTTTTTATTGTATTCAACTGTTTTTTTATTCTTTCTCAAGGAAAGTTTTCCGGTTGTCCATACGGTAACCGTTTCCCTCGAACCTGATCACCTCGCAACGATATAGCAGTCGATCCAGGATGGCTGTGGCTAACACTTCATCATCCAGTGTCTCCGCCCACTGGCTGGGTGACTTGTTAGTGGTGATGATGATCGAGCACTGCTCATGCAGGTGATTGATCAGATTGAACAGAGCCACCGCTTCACTCTTTTGCACCGGGAACATCATGATGTCATCTATGGCAATCAGGTGTGCCTTGGTGTATCGCTTGTAGGTGCTCATTGCCGATGAGATGATTTCTTTCCTGTTGAGCACGCCTATCAGGTCAGCCATGGTGGTAAAATAGGCCCTATAACCTTTCTTGATGGCATCATTGACCAGTCCCCCGGCCAGGTATGTTTTGCCCGTACCGCTTGGACCCATCAGCACCAGGTTGTATAGCTGATCGACCCAGAGCAGCTCCCTGAGCTGTGTCATCTGCCTTATGCCGATGCTGCTCGAGGCCTTGTAATCGTACTCGTCAAGCTCGTGTGCACGTGGCAGACGGGCCAGTTTAGTCCTGCGCCGGTAATCATTCAGCTGTCGCTGCTCCAGCTCTTTTACAAGCATGTTCTCCAGGAAGTCCGCGTATCCCGGTGTATCTATGCTCGCCTGGTGAAGCATCGGCTGCAAGTTTTTGCTCAGGTATCCCAAACGAAGTATGCCGGCATATTGCTTCATGTTTTCTATCTGCTTCATAGCTCCATGATTTGATCGTACCGGTTTATCTTGCTTCTCTCGGGGATGTATGCATCCGTGTCATACTGACTTGTTTGAACACCGTCATGCAACACGCTTACAACAGGCAAGGGCTTCTTCTCCCGGCGTTTTAACTCCCGGTAATGTGATGCGGCTTCTTTCAGGTAAAGGGCGTTGTGGAGCCCATTGTCGAGGCAGTAATCAAGTGCGCTGCCAACGATCTCCTCACCATATTCGCCCATCACCTCCCTTATCATTTTCAGATTGTCTCTCAGATAACGGGGCTTATACTTGTGTATCTCCTCTATGAACAGGTACAAAGTGTTGTTGCCCTTCCAGATCGATAGGACTTCCTGCTTGAAGACCTCGAGCCTGGAGTTCCGATCCCGTCGATAAGTTGTGCTGCCGATTACCTTGCCTTTTTCAAGACTGACGGGGTGCTCGGCCAGAAGGATGCCTTGCCGGTTGGAAAGCGAAAGGGTGCCATCCTTGACCTTGAGTAATACCTCCGGTCCCTTCCCGTTATAGGTGCCATATGGGACCCTGTAGAAGTTCCCCTTGTAACTGATTGTGTTATCTTTTCTCACCGTGTAGGTGGGAATCTCATCCCGGGGGATTGCCGGTGAGGGGCGAAAAAAGGAGAGATGCTCCTTTTCAATCAACCACACGTCATGGGGCAGGCGCTTCGTCGTGGCATGTTTGGTGCCGTTCGCCTTGCGCTCCAACCAGCTCAGGGCTTCCTCGTTGAGGCGATCTATATCGTGAAAGGTACGCGCGCGAAGAAAGTTGTTTTTCACGTATCCTACCACGTTCTCGACCCGGCCTTTGCTCTGGGGATCGGCCTTGCGGCAGAACTCAACGCTGATACCGCGTTCATCCCTGTAGCGACGAAAATCATCAGCCAGGAGATAATCGCCAAGGTTCTCACTTTTCAGAAACACCGAGTCCTGATCATAGAGAAGCTTCCCGGGGATACCCTCTATATACTTGAAGGCCTGCTCGTGAGCCTGGACGGCTGTTTTCCCGGTGAAGGGAGTTGTTTGGAAAAACACATATTTGTAGCGACTGCGTGACAGGACAAGGGCAAAAAAATAAACCCTGCGCCTACTGCCGTCCAAACGTCGCATCTGTGCTGTACCGAAGTCAACCTGCGCCTGGCTGCCATATGCAAACTCTTCCAGGGCTTCCGTCTGGCGGATCTTCTCCGGTACAGGGATCTTCTCCTGACGCCGCACGTGCTGGACAAAGTTGTATACAGTCTTGCTGTTCACCTTCGGCAAGTCGGCGTATTTCTCCTTCAGCCGGTCTTCTATCACTGCCGCCGGCAAACCATTGTCTATACTCAATAAGGAAAGAACGTCCGGGTAATATGGCGACAGAACAAGTTCGTATACACGTTGTTTCATTGAAAACTCATGAAACTCTTCTTCACTCATCTTCTTGTACCTGGAAACAGTTCTGCGATCAACACCCAACTTTTTTGCAATTTTACTGTCCGAATTGCCCGGATTACTGGAAAGTTCTTTAACTTCGTACCACATACGTACCTTTCTAAGGTCATGTATCTGAGTCTTCATAGTGTTTGTATTTTTGTGAATTACAAATATATGAAGACTCTTCTTTAACCCTTTTTATGTACATTGCATATTGCCAATTTCTGTACATTCAATCTTGCCGAAAATTGTACATGCGAAGTTACTGATTACAGATGGTGGCGTATTTTACACGCAAGCGAGCCATTACGTAGATATGATTTATTTTCTTTTCGGAAAAATCACAAATGCGTATGGTGTAGGAGGTCGTATGCGTAAATTTGAAGTTTATGATACTGTTTCGGCAATATGCGAACTGCAAAACGGGACTGTAGGTGCCTTAAACGCAACCGTGAGCGTGTTTCGCTCCAATTATCTTACTGAATTGACCGTTATCGGTGAAAAGGGAACCATACGGCTAAGTGGAACTAATCTTAACCGTATTGATTTTTGGGATGTAAATGATATGGAAAAACCAGATAAAGACTTCACCATTGACCATCAATACGGGAAGTGCCACGATACAATGTATGAATATATTGTACAGAAAAAGTGGGATATGTTTCCGAATTACGAGGGAGTGTTAAACGGAATACAGTTGATGGAGAGGATATCGTTTTAGAAGTTCAATGATGGAAAGTGTTCAAAATTCTCGTTGTGTATCGATTGGATATGTCCCGTTTTCTATTATTAATCACTCGAAGTCAGCATATTATCCTTATTGATACACCATTGCATAATTACCCAAGCTAAACCACCAGCATCATTACCCAGTGCTGCATTATCCGAATTAAGTTGATTTATTAATCCACTAATTCGTCGATGATTTTTTATGATGGATAATATAGTTTTGTCCACTGTTTTGGGTATGGAAATCTTTTTATCTAAAATCCATTGGGTTAGGTAGAAATTATTAGCATCCACCAATGTCATCGATTGAGGAAGATCAACAGTGGACACACATCCTTCAAGTGTCGGAATTTCATTAATTAACGTGGCCAATATATATTTTTCAGAAATACTTTTCTCTTCTTTGAAAGAAATCCTCACTATTTCAGGTAATTCTTCATATAATACACCTATTTCTTGTCGAAACATGTCATATTTCCAAAAAGTTTGACATATGTGAAAAAACCGAATTAAAGTTCTACAAGAAAAAACCGGTAATATATAAGTAATGTATTTTAAAATCAATATTTTATGAAATTGATTTACGCAATTTTCGATATGTTGCTCCCATTTACTTTTTGTAGAGGATGTCACTGAAATAAATCTATTCCATATATACAAAGCTTTTTCTGCTTCAGCACCAAGATCGTTAAAAAAATATGCTTTATTGTTCTCGCGAAAAATAATGTTATCCACTTCATCAAATATATCTTCATCAGCCTGAACAAATCCTTTTTTGATCAAATAATGGATTCCCCATACAATACCATACAACCCATCATCAAACCTTCTTTTAACGCCCTGTTTCATTTCCTGCAATATTAATTCTATCAGGATATCCGCATAATCAGTCATTTTAAGATCATTCCTATATTTTCCGTATTGGTACAAAAGGATAGCAATGCCGATTTTACCTGTCGTTAACCCATTTTGTGGGACAAGGGTACTCACTTTTGCAATTTGTTGGATTAAAAGGTCAAGAGTATAAGATATTTCCTTGTAGGAGTTCATGTTTGTTTCATTTGAAAAATATATTGATTACAATGTGCTTGCAAAAAATTCTGTAATTTTTGCTGTGAATAATATCGTGTTACTCGATTAGCTTCCAGTAGTTTATCTATCCATTGGTTAATTAATTTTTCATCAAAATGGCAATCGGCCATACCATTAATGAAAGAATTATGCAATGCTTTCTCAGATTCAGTAGGTTTGATCCTAAAAAATGAAAGTTGTTTCATGCGAATTTGCACCATAAAGAAAAACTGTTCTTTACCTTTTCTTTTTGTAATTTGTTGTTCATGCATCCGGATCTGATAAAAGATTTCATTAATATTGCTGGCCGGAAATAAGGATAATGCCCTTACCTGCCAGTCATAATCGGAAGAATAGGTATATGATTCGTTATAATATAAATCGTACTTTTGAACAAGGGCAGTTCTAACCATACATGTAGCATGGCTCGAATAACAATTACGCAAAAATAATACTTTAATAGTCTCGTAATCGGTTTCTTTATAATAAGGAAGAGGGTCATTAAGCATTTGAAATGCACTTCCGATCATCCCTAATTCTTTATTTTCTTCCAAAAAAAGATATTGTTTCTCCAAGCGCTTAGGCAAGTTTATGTCATCGGATCCAACCACGCAGAGATATTCACCCTTAGCAACTCTCATGCCGGCATTCATTGCCGGATAACATCCTCTATTTTCAGGAAAATTAATAATTTTAATGCGTTTATCGAGATAAGAATGCGCTATTTCTCTGCTGTTATCCGTCGAGCCGTCATTAACTACGATCAGTTCAAAATCGGGCAGGGTTTGAGCGAGAACGCTGTCAATACTTTCCTTAATTAAATGTCCGTAATTATAAACGGGCATGATAACTGAAACGAGAGGATTATATTTCATGATTCTCAATACTTTTAGAGGGTTTATAATCACTTAAAATATTATCGATAAAATTTGGATAGTTTCTACTGGCGTTGAAATTCTCTTCCCAGAATTTGTGTATGCCATTTCGGAAAAGAGAATTTCTCGATTTGGCTAAAAGCATTTGTAGAATTATATTTTTAACATCCTCAACCTCAAAATCTGCCTGTACCAATATCCCAACTTTAGCCGTAACTATTTCTGAACTACCTCCAACATTGGTAGCCACTATCGGAATTCCAAAACTGATAGCTTCCATTATGGAAACAGGCAAACCTTCTGTGGAAGAAAGATTGATAAAACAGTCCACCTTTTCAGTAAGATAGAACTTATATATATCCTTATTGTCTACATGTCCGAAGAACACAGCCTCAATATTTTCGGGTAGAAGTTGATCTGCCAATTTCTTTATTTCTCCAAATAAAGGGCCATCTCCAAAGTGTACCCATTTTACAGAAATATCCTTTATAAAGGCCAACGATTCTATAATTTTATCAACCCGCTTTATGTCAACTATCCTGGAACAGCTTACAAGTAGGTAAGATGGCGTCTGTTTCTCTTTTATTGAATTAATAATATTATCTATTCCCAAATAAGAAAGTTTATACTTTGTTTTGTATTTCGGGTATTTTTCGGTTATATATTTCAATCCGTGTCTTGAAATCAGATACAGTTTTGCTACATACTGTAATTGCAGTTTTCGAAAGGGAATATAACCCTCTTCTCTTCTCTCATTGTATAAATCATAGCCATGAGCGCGCGAAATGAAGTATTGTATTCTGTTTTTTGACCTTAAAATGGACAATAATGTAGCATAATGATCAAACCAGTAGGTGTAATGAATGGCATTTGTTATCTTGTTTTTTTCAAGAAAAACATATAAAGATTCTGCATAACACGATATTTTGAAAAGTAAATGTACTATGTTTTTTATATTTTTAATGCGTATAATATCACTAAGACAGTAAATAGGCCATTTACCAATATTTCCAAATATTTTAGATTTCGGATACAGTTCAAAATGAAGTTTCATTACCTTAGTATTTTCGGGCAGATGACGCTTTTTTCCGAATATCTGAAATGGAATTATATAGATTTGATTGAATGATTTTGAAAGATATTTTATTTCTGTTTCAAGAAACTGTTCTCCTAGTCCGTAAGGATAATTAAGAGTATAAAGACAAAGTGTGTTCATGCCTGTATGCTTATATGAAATTTTCTACAACATAAGCGTGTTAAATGATATCCTCCCATATTTCAACCTGAAAATAGCTCTCCATCGAATCAAATGTATCTCTGATTTCTGATCCACGAATATATTTATTTTATCTAATTTTAAAAACAAGCCAACCCATCTATGATTTTATGCTTCTCCAAATCATTATCTATTTCTCGCAAAAGCACTGGGAGATAAAGTCAACTATGCCCGCCTGATGAAAATGTTATCAATCTATTGTGATATGCCAATCAGACGCAATATCATTAGCTTTTAAGGACAACTCCTTACTATAAAAATGTTGTGTACTAACATCACTTTTTTTAGATGGAATTTTGTTTTGTAAGATTATGCCCCGTTGTTTAAACCTATTCATTTCATTATTTTATTTTTCTGATCAGTATTTCTGTTCTGTATATCATCTGTAGTCGGATATTGGAATCCTTTATAATATAGGACAAAAAGTAAGTTTATTCTTAAATCTATTCAAAATCAATCGTTAGGTTAGGTATAAAGTTGATGTAATCTTTCAATAGCAAAGATAGGATTTGAATTATTCCTGCAAAATCCGATTTTTTATCTTATTGCTTGCCAGTAAAGGTATATGTATTTAAAAAATGACAGTCAAAAAAGGTTTTTTTATTTTGACGAAAATAACACAAAACAATTAGAAAACCTATTATTTTCAGAATTATTTTTCTTTCGCATATTCGATACAAGGACAACTGTTATAGATAAAAAGCTATACAAGTTCTCCTTATTTTGATATAGTTGAATTACTTAATATATTCAGTGTTGTTTTTTATAATACACTTATTTAAAACAACAAATTTGCCGAACGACTATTCGATTCCTCCTGAGAGGCTGCTCTTTATTTCCGGAGTTCTTTGGCTGGTTTCAGGCCGTTTTCTTTAGCCATTTTCTGGGTTTGTACGCCCAGCAATTGATAAAAACGGGACAACCTGTTGGCTGCCCCGTCTCTTGTGCGGATTATTGTTCTATCTTCTCGTGCTTGGCGATTTTTATCTCGATTTTTTGTTGTTCCTTGTTGAAATCCACCACTACGGTCTCGCCTTCCTTGATGCCTGTCCGCAGGATCACTTCAGCCATTTCGTCTTCCACGTACTTCTGGATGGCACGTTTTAGCGGACGGGCTCCGAACTGTACATCATAACCTTTGTCGGCAAGAAACTCTTTGGCTTCGGTAGTGAGTTCAACGCAGTAACCCAACTCTTTGATACGCTTGTATAGTCCGTTAAGTTCCAGGTCGATAATTTTGAAGATAGAATCTTTGCTTAACTGGTCAAACATCACGATGTCGTCTACCCGATTCAAGAACTCGGGGGCAAACGCTTTGTTCAGCGCTTTTTGTATAACACTTCTCGAATATTCGGTGTCGGAGACATCGCTGTTGGTGCTGAACCCGATTCCGCGGCCGAAATCCTTTAGCTGTCGTGTCCCGATATTGGAGGTCATGATGAGGATCGTATTTTTGAAATCGATTTTACGTCCCAGGCTATCGGTGATATGCCCTTCATCCAGAATTTGCAGCAAGATGTTGAACACATCGGGGTGCGCTTTTTCTATTTCGTCAAGCAGGACAACGGAGTAGGGGCGGCGACGCACTTTTTCGGTCAACTGACCGCCTTCTTCGTACCCCACGTATCCGGGAGGCGCTCCTACCAGGCGGGAAACGTTGAACTTCTCCATATATTCGCTCATGTCTACGCGGATAAGGTTTTCGTGCGAGTCGAACAGAAACTCCGCTAGCTTTTTTGCCAGGTGTGTTTTCCCGACGCCTGTTGGTCCCAGGAACATAAACGTACCGATAGGCTTGTTGGGATCTTTCAGCCCCACGCGGTTCCGCTGGATAGCCTTCACGATCTTGTCCACGGCTTCATCCTGGCCGATGACCTGCGCTTTGAGTTCATTTTTCATTTCCAGCAAGCGTTGGCCTTCGGCCTGGGCAATCCGCTGAACAGGCACGCCCGATATCATGGCCACCACCTCGGCAATTTTTTCTTCGTCAACGATTTCCGGTTTTTCCTTTATTTCTTTTTGCCAGCGTTGCTCTTCAGCTTCCAGTGCCAGCAAAAGCTGGCGTTGTTTGTCGCGATAGCTTGCCGCCAATTCATATTTCTGGGCTTTCACCGCGTCGTTTTTCATCTGTTCCACCACTTTCAGCTCTTCCTCCATCTCTTCAATCACTTTGGGAATGGAGATGTTGGAAATATGAACACGCGCGCCGGATTCATCCAGGGCATCGATGGCCTTATCGGGAAAAGTACGGTCGGATACATACCTTTCTGTCAGCTTCACGCACGCCTCCAACGCCTCGTCGGTATAACGGACGTTGTGATGTTCTTCGTACCGCTCTTTAATGTTCCGGAGGATTTGCAAGGTCTCTTCGGGGGTGGTAGCGTCAACGATTACTTTCTGGAAACGACGTTCCAGTGCCCCGTCTTTTTCAATGTTCTTGCGATATTCATCCAGCGTGGTAGCTCCAATACACTGAATTTCACCTCGAGACAGCGCAGGTTTCAGCATGTTTGCCGCGTCCAGCGATCCGGCAGCTCCTCCGGCACCGACGATGGTGTGAATCTCGTCGATAAAGAGAATGATGTTCGGATTTTTAGACAGTTCGTTCAGTATGGCTTTGATCCGCTCTTCAAACTGGCCACGGTACTTGGTCCCGGCTACAATGGAGGCCATATCAAGCGCAATCACGCGTTTGTCGAACATGGCACGTGAAACTTTTTTCTGTACGATACGTAATGCTAGTCCATCCACGATGGCCGACTTTCCTACACCGGGATCGCCAATGAGCACGGGATTGTTTTTCTTGCGGCGGCTCAGTATCTGGGCAATGCGTTCGATTTCCTTTTCCCGTCCCACAATGGGGTCGAGGCGGTTCTCCAGGGCGGCACGGGTAATATCTGTTCCGAAATTATCAAGTACCGGTGTGTCTGAAGCCGGGCTTTTTGCCTGCGATTGTCCGCCTTGTCCTCCAGGATTGAAAGATGATTTTCCGGCCTGTTCATCGTCATCGTCGTCAGTAAAGTTCGGGCCCATTGAAGGAGAATCCGCACTGCTTTCGGCACGTGCGTCAAGTATACTTTTTACATACAGAAAAGCACTGGAATAATCGAGATGAAACTGTTGCAGGATATCGTTTATCGGAGTATTTTTCTCCTTTAGCAGCGCTAAAAGGATATGTTCCGAATCGGTTTCTGTGCTTTTGGTGAGCCTGGCTTCCAGTATGCTCATCTTTAACGTTTTTTCCGTACTTTTGTTGATGACCAATTCACGTGTTTCGTCGTACGGCTCCTGAATCTGGCGAAACCGGTCGTCGATATAGTTTTTTAAATGCTTTATGTCCACATCAAAATCCTGAAGCACCTGGATGGCCATCCCGTCCCCGTCGCGGAGAATAGCGAGCATCAAGTGTTCCGGTCCGATATAATTGTTTTGTAGTCTTTCGGCTTCTTCACGGCTGTATGCCATGATGTCCCTGACCCGTTGAGAAAAATTGTTGTCCATTTATTAACTTCCTTATCTTCTAAATAGTAGATTACAAATATAGTTTTTTATTTAGTATAATAACAAAAACAATGCCAACAAAGTTAGTTAATCCCTGGGTCCTGTGACTAAATTAATGCCGCTTTAACTCTTGTTTTGAGTTCCGGCAATACTTTTTCGGTAAACCACTTATTCTTTGCCTGCCAAATATTGTTTCGGGGTGACGGATGAGGCAACGGAAAATAATCAGGCAAGTACACGTCGAAAAGCAAGATGGTTTCCGTCAGGGTGGCTTTGGCTGTATCCCGAAGGTAGTATTGCTGCGCGTACCTGCCTACAAGCAAAATAAGCCTAACGTCCTTCATCGCATCCAACAACTTGCTATGCCACAACGGAGCACATTCGGGCCGCGGAGGCAGATCGCCCGATTTGCCCCTGCCCGGATAACAAAAACCCATCGGCATCAGGGCAAATTTTTCGGGATCGTAAAAGGTGGCCTTGTCAACGCCCATCCATTCACGCAAATTATCGCCGCTTTTATCGTTCCAGGGAACTCCTGTTTCGTGGACAATTCGGCCCGGTGCCTGTCCGATAACCACAATTCTGCTTTTGCTGTGTGCCGCAATTACTGGTTTGGGGCCTAAGGGAAGGAATGCTTCACAGACTTTACAGTTCCGTATTTCGCGTAACAATTCATTCATTTCCTTGATCAGTTCCGGAAAATCACAACGGTATCCGGACCGGAGTTATTTGATGACAAATTGGCGGATAATGGAAAACCGGTCAGTTTATTCCTGCCTTCTCGTACGGAATTCCGCAGGCATCGGCAACCCCTCTTCCATAATTCGGATCGGCTTTAAAACAATTTCCTATGTGGCGGATTTTGATATGTTCTTCCACACCGTTCATATTCCGCGCCGTATTTTCGAACAACCGTTGCTGTGCATCGGGAGTCATCAGCCGGAATAGTTTGCCGGGTTGCTCATAGTAGTTGTCATCGTCTTCACGGAAGTTCCATCGTTTGATATCACCGCTTACTTTCTGGGTCGGCTCATCGTGTTCGGGTTGTTCACGCCAGATGTTGTAGCTGTTGGGTTCGTAATGCAATGTTGCGCCGTGGTTCCCGTCAACACGCATCTGTCCGTCGCGGTGGAACGAGTTGTAGGTGTGCGTAGCCCCCCTTGGCATGTTTACAGGAATCTGGTGGTGGTTCACTCCCAGCCGGTAGCGTTGTGCATCTCCGTATGAGAATAAACGCCCCTGTAACATCCTGTCGGGAGAAAAGCCTATTCCCGGAACAATGTTGGCCGGATTGAAGGCGGCTTGTTCGACGTCTTGAAAATAGTTTTCGGGGTTTCGGTTCAGTTCAAACTCTCCCACCGGAATTAGCGGGAAGTCGCCTTTATACCAAACCTTTGTCAGGTCGAACGGGTTGTAAGGCATGCTCTCGGCCTGTTCTTCCGTCATTATCTGGATAAACATCTTCCATTTCGGATAATTGCCGTTGCCGATAGCTTCAAACAGATCCCTCTGATGACTTTCGCGGTCGTTCCCAACCAGTTCGATCGCTTCCTGGTCGGTCAAGTTTTCGATGCCCTGTTGGGTTACAAAATGGAACTTTACCCAGAAACGCTGGTTGTCCGCGTTGATCAAACTGAACGTATGGCTTCCGAAGCCGTGCATGTGCCGATAGGAGCGGGGTATCCCCCTGTCGCTCATCGTGATGGTAACCTGATGCAATGCCTCGGGAAGGCTACTCCAGAAGTCCCAGTTGTTGTTGGAGCTGCGCAGGTTGGTGTAAGGATCACGTTTTACCGCGTGGTTCAAATCAGGGAATTTCAGGGGGTCGCGGAAAAAGAAGACCGGTGTGTTGTTGCCGACCAGATCCCAGTTGCCTTCTTCGGTATAAAACTTCATGGCAAAGCCACGGATGTCCCTTTCGGCATCGGCTGCCCCACGCTCACCGGCAACGGTCGAAAAACGGACAAACATTTCTGTCTTCTTGCCAATCTCGGAGAAGATTTTCGCCTTGGTGTAAGGTGTAATGTCGTGGGTAACGGTGAAGGTGCCGAAGGCACCCGACCCTTTAGCATGCATACGTCGCTCCGGAATTACCTCGCGATCGAAATGAGCAAGTTTCTCCAAAAACCACACGTCTTGCAGCATCATAGGCCCGCGTGGACCAGCGGTCATTGCGTCCTGGTTGTTGCCAACCGGAGCTCCAGCAACCGTGGTCATCGGTTTTTGATTTTCTTTGTCTCTTTTTTTCTTCAATTCTTCTGCGTTCATACCATACAATGTTTGTTGTTAACGATTAATGTCTAAAAAATAATTTTTTTAGCAGATGCAGATTAGGACAAAAATGAAGTAAGCATCCAAACCTCTTTTTCCTGTCCGCTGATGTAGTCGCTCAGAAGCGCTACGGTTACTTCATCATCAATCTCTGAAGCCAAGGCAAGCAATTCTCTTTCGGAAGCGATGAGCAATTTGAGCGTGTCGAGAATGTTTTTGATGGCTTCATCAGTACCGGTAACTACGCCGGTTTCTTTTACGTTGGCAGTTTTCAAGTACTTTGTGAAGGTGTGGGCCGGAGTTTCACCAAGCATAAGGAGTCTTTCGGCAACTTCATCTACTTTAGCGGCAGCATCGTTGTACATCTCTTCGAATTTTTCGTGGAGAAGGTAAAAATCCTTGCCTTTTATGTTCCAGTGGAATCCCCGTAAATTGGTGTAATAAACTTGTAGGTCTGCCAGTAATTGCTGTAACCCCTTGGTTACATTTTCTACATTTCTTAATCCTGTAAATTCAGTTGTTTTCATTGTTTTCATTTTTTATTGTTTTTGATTAATTGATTTTTTGTTTATTGATTTTTTGTTTATTGATTTTCCACTGATATGAAGGGTGATCGAACTTATATGATAACCTTCGATAGCATTTTTTTCGAAATAAGTTTTCAGCATTTCATCCAGTTCTTCGTTTATGTAATCCTGAATTTCCTCGTTGCCTTCATTGTACAGGTGGTGATGGTGTTTCAAGACGCCATCGTAACGCATAACTTCTCCTTCGGTTAAGACCTTATTGATAACCCCGTATTTGACAAAAGTGTCGAGTGTTTTGTAAACCGTTCCAATAGCTATGCTGGGGTATTTGTCATGAATAAAATCAATGATCTGTTCAGCCGTGGGATGATTACGTAACGTGTAAATCGCTTCGAGTACCCCGATTCGTTGGGGAGTTACTTTCAGATCTTTCTCTTTTATGAGCTCCTGAATGTGTTTAATATCTACATGCATCTTAATCCTAATAAAGAATTATTCTTACATAAAACAAATTCTCGGAGGAATTGTTCACGTAAGATAATTTTTTTTGCCTGTTTTGGATTAGAACATCCGAAATCAGTACGGTTACGACGTTTTAAGATTGTTTTCTTTTGTCTTTTTGTATCGGGGTATGCTGAATTTCCGGGACTTCATCCGGGTGGTGACACGTGGTTGTGCCGTTGAGCCCGGAATGTACTCGTGCCGGTACATATTGAAGAAGAGCACAAACAGGGAGAGCAGCAGGGGGCCGAAAATAACGCCCCAGAACCCGAACATGGGAATTCCGATCAATACTCCGAAAATGGTTATCAACGGATGAATATCGGCCAATACCTTTTGAAGCAGAAAACGCGCAACATTGTCAACACCGCCAATAATAATGAATCCGTATGCAGTCATTCCGATACCGCTCCCGATATCACCTGCAAGCCATAAACTTAGTGCAATGGGAACCCACACGATAGCTGTTCCCAGGATTGGGATAATGGAGGTAAATCCCGTTAGAATAGCGTACAACAGGGCGCTATCCACCCCAAAAAACATATATCCCAAGTAAGCAAAGACGCCCTGAATAATAGCCAGCAAAGGTATTCCGATAGCATTAGCCTGAATGATCATCTTGGTTTCTTCACCCAGGATTTGTTTGTTTTCTTCTTTAAAGGGCAAAATTTCCTTGACCATCTTCTCAAAGCTTTCGTAGTTATAGAGCATATAGAAAAGGATGAAAAGTGCAAAAAGGGAATTAATCATTAATGAGTAGATACTTGCACCGAGCGATTGCAATATGTTTCCACCCAGTTTGGGCAGGCTGGACAAGTTTTCGGGGGTGAACAAATCGAAATCAAGCCGCTCTTCAATCATCTTAACGAAGTTGTTGAAGTTCTCTATTATGGCTTTGGGGTCAATAGAAATTCCCGATACGGTATCGATCACCAAAAAGGCGATGCCTGTAAGTGGCCCTAAAAACAACAATAGGGCTTCCAGGGTCAGGAGGGTGGCCGCAAACCCTTTTTTTATCTTCTTTTTTTCTACCAGGTAGGTCATCTGTCCTTTTAAAAGCACATAAAGCGTGGCAGCTCCTAAAAAACCGCTAAGGTAAAGGCGAAGTTCTTTGAAAAGGATCAGTCCGAGCAGGATCAGAAACCCAATGAGTATGTATTTGTATTCTTTCTTTTTATAAGGGAGATTATTCTCAATCATGTATTTTTAGTGATTAAAAAAATTCAACTTAAAGAAAAAAGTCTTCCGGTTCGGCAAAACCGCCTTCGATAAGTGCATTTTTAGCAGCATCGTAATCCGAAGCCTTTACCTGCATCTCGATATCCCCAATGCTATAGGCCAGCCGGCTAGCTGTTAAATTTTTCATAAATACTTCAATACCTTTCATTTCCATGAATGTTTGAACGATGGATACATCGGCAGGGAAAGCAAATGTTTTGACGGTAATAAACTCTTCTTCCATAAAGCTGGTATTTGTTTAGTAGACTTCAAAAATAGTTTATTTTTTGATGATAAGGGTCAAAAACTCCATTTTTTGATGTAATTTTGATTTTATTATAATTTTATACGTTATGAAGAGAAAGATTGCACTAATAACCGGTGCCACATCGGGGATAGGCGAAGCTACGACCTGGAGATTAGCCGAAAATGGCTATGACGTTATCATCACCGGACGCAGAAACGAGAGATTAAAAGATGTAAAAGAAAAACTTCAAAAAGCGGGGACCCGTGTGTTGGCCCTTTGTTTTGATGTTCGTGTTGAATTTGAAGTAAAATCGGCGATTGAAAATTTGCCGGATGACTGGAAAAAAATCGATGTATTGGTCAACAATGCGGGACTGGCAGCTGGATTAAGTACCCTGCAGGAAGGAGATACCGGTGACTGGAATCGAATGATCGACACCAACGTTAAGGGACTGCTCTACATGACCCGCTACGTTTCTCCCCTGATGATAAAACAGGAGAAAGGACACATCATCAACATCGGATCGATTGCAGGAAAAGAAGTCTATCCTAATGGAAATGTCTATTGTGCTACCAAGCATGCAGTGGATGCGCTGACAAAAGGGATGCGGATAGATATGCTGAAGCACAACATAAAGGTTACCCAGGTTTGTCCCGGTGCGGTTGAAACGGAATTTTCCATCGTTCGTTTTCACGGGGATGAAGAACGTGCCGCCAAAGTATATGATGGGTTTGATAACCTTTTAGCCGATGATATTGCCGATTGTATTCTATTTGCCGTTTCCCGCCCGGCGCATGTAAACATCAACGATATGATTGTGATGCCAACCGCGCAGGCAACAGCATCGTTATTTTATAAAAAATAGGTGGTTCAATGGCTTGAAAGCTCAAAAATAATTTTATCCCCTTCGGTAATTTGTTTTTGGGCACAATATCCGGCGTTTACTTCCACCACGTACAATGCCGGCCGGGTGGATGCATAGTTCCATTCTTTTAAGGGAGCGGTGTTTGTATGAATGGTAATGATTTCATTATCGGCGTTGACGAAAAGCATATCCAGGGGAATATAGGTGTTTTTCATCCAGAAACCCTGAATTTCCTCCTCATCGAAAACAAACAACATCCCGGCATCGGCGGGAAGGGACTTCCGGTACATCAATCCACGTGCCCGGCGCTGGTTGTTGTCCGCTACTTCAATATCGATAACCGAGAGGGTGTCGTTGTTTTGCGCCGACAAAAACGCTAGCGTTCCTTGTTTGTTGAAGGAAATTTCAAAAGCGCCACCGTCCGTTATTTTCGTGTCTTTTTTTTGTGTCAAAAAAAACAAGGTGGCTGCAACGGCTACCACAGCTATGAACCCAATAATAAGCAATTTTTTTGATTTCATGCGATACTATTTTTTTATCAGCGTCGTGTGGATCAAATTTAGGACCAAGAACGCAAGTACTACCCCCAAAAGTATAAAAAATTATGCGAAAAACCGGTTAATTCTTGAAAAATACAATACATGGACAATGTGCAGATTAACATAAGAAGGCTTGTCCTGATATTAATGATGCACGATTTCACCACATCGTCGTGTGTGAGTTCCCGGTAGTTTTTTCCGATATACGGCTTTTCCACCCGTTTCCCGTCGTATGTGTTCGAACCACCGAAACGGCAATTCAGGATGCCTGCCAGCGCCGATTCGGGATAACCCGAGTTGGGACTGGAATGCCGGCTCGCATATTTGTGGACAAAGTGAAACCCGCGGGATGACGGCGGGAAGGAAATCATCAAAAATGCCGTAAGCCTTGCGGGGACATAGTTCGCACCGTCATCAAGTATATGTGCGGCGAACCATCCGAAATCGTTGTACCGGTCGTTCTTATAGCCAATCATCGAATCCAGGGTGTTTATCATTTTGTATGCCATCATCAGCGGAATACCTCCGAGGGCATAGAAAAACAGCGGTGCAACCACACCGTCGCTCAGATTCTCAGCCAGTGTTTCGAGTGTGGCGGTACGGATCTGTTGGAACGAGAGCTGCGATGTGTCCCTCCCTACAATCCGGCTCAATTGCCGGCGAGCGGCGGACAAATCGTTTTTTTGAACCCGGCGTTCCACTTTCCAGGCCTCCTCAATCAGGCTCCGGTTACCGAGGGCGTAAAAAAAGAACACGGTGTTTATGACGACTTTTACCGCAGGAAAATCGTGCAACGCGAGCTGAATGCCGTATAAAAACCCGAAAATGAGTAAAACAAGTATCGATGCAACCGCAATGCCTTTTGTCCTTCTCCGCTTGCCTTTGTTGAATTTTAGCTCGCAGAAAGAAATCATTTTTCCGAACAACCGGATGGGATGGGGAAGCCGGGCAGGGTCGCCCAACAGGGCGTCGAGCAGAAAACCACCCGCGAGCGGGATCAGGAAACCGGAATGTGTTGTGATAAAATCGTGAATCATGCTGTTATTTTGAAGAAATCGCGGAGGGCATCCGTCAGTCGGTCATTTGCCGTTTTTTCCTGTACGGACAACCGGAAATGACAGGGTGACAGCCCGCGAAAATTACTGGCGTCGCGGATCAGGATACCATGTTTCTCGAGAAGATAGGATTTTAATTGCGAAGCCGTACCGCTTTTCAGCCGAATCAGAAAAAAATGACACGGCGACGGCGTTACTTCAAGATGTGAAAGTGTGGCAAGTTGCTGTTGGAACTGTTGCGATTCACGGCATAATATGCCGGCATCGGGTAGTAAACGGCTGTAATTTTCCATTACAAAACTTCCTGCTTCCTGTGCCAGCGTATTAACAGTCCAGGGGATACGTAGGGGTTGGAGCCGATTTATGATGTTTTTTTCGGCGACAATATAGCCCAAGCGTAAACCGGGAATAGCGAAAGTCTTTGTGAGCGAATGCACCGAAATCAGGTTCGGATAATTTGCGTGTAACGGTATAACCGGCTGGCATTGCGTGCACAATTCACCGTAAGCGTTATCGATGATGAAGTAAGAGTCCGGATTATTGAGACAGAGGTTTTCTATAGTTTCAGATGAAACGATTGAGCCGTCGGGGTTGTTGGGGAAGGCGAACCAAACGGTCTCGTTACTGGTGAAATTGATGCTTCCACACAATTCGCTCACCGGCATAAACGACAGGGTATGCCCGTACAGGGTACAGGCATCCTCGTACTCCGCAAAAGCGGGATAGGTTATCGTGCTGTGCTTCCCGGCAAACAGGTGTGCCAGAAGATAAAACGCTTCTGCCGATCCGTTGGTAACCAGCACGTTTTCCGGAGACAGGTTGTGGTGCTCAGCAATCTCGTGTGTGAGCGCGCGCGCATTTGGATCGGGATAATCACTGATCAGGTGCAGGCAACCCGACAAATGCGCCACAATTTGAACCGAAGCATTCCGGTAAGGAATGTTTGAACTAAAATCGGCGGTTATCTTTTCGCTGTAGTCGTACAGGTCGTTTCCGTGGCCGTAGAGCATAATCTTATGTTTTCAGGCATTTATAGATGTATTCCATATCCACGTTTTCCCGGATCAGATCCGCTAGCTGGTTGTACCCCTGTTCTTTTCGGGCCTTGTAGTCGATGGTGGATGTGAACCCGGGGATTAGTTGCCGCAATACATGGTTGATAACCGAAGCATTGTCGAAAATGCCGTGGATGTATGTTCCCCACGTACGGGCATTCAGGCAATAGCCGTCAAATTCACCGTTGTTCATGCGACAAAGCGGACGGATGGAAGGAGTATGTCCGGCATGAACTTCATATCCATTGCCCGACGCATTGCCTTGAACAAAAGAAAACGTGCATTGCCGCGTTTTCTTTCCGCTTGCCAGCGTGGTGGTTACGGGCAGAATTCCGAGCCCGGGCAGAGAGGGTACATTCCCTTCCACACCGTTAGGGTCGTTCACCTCTATCCCCATCATCTGGTATCCTCCACAAATACCGTAAACAGGTTTCCGGGCGTTGTGGTGTGCGAGAATAACTTCTTCCAGGCCTTTTTCGCGTAATGCTTTCAGATCGGAAAGTGTGTTCTTCGAACCGGGAATAATAATGATATCTGCTCTAGCCAGCGTTTCGGGACAGCCAGTATAATAAAGGTTCACCCCCGGTGTCTGTTCCAGCATGTTGAAATCGGTAAAATTCGATAAATGTTTGAGCAACACTACCCCGATATTGATTTTCCCGTGTTCGTGACTCTTCTTCTTCTGTTCAATAACCACACCGTCTTCCTGTTCAATGAACAATCCCTGAAAATACGGCACAATTCCTACTACGGGTTTTGCCGTAAGTTTCTCCAATATCTTCTTACCCTCTTCAAATAACTTTAAATCGCCCCGGAACTTATTGATAACAATGCCTTTTATCGCATCCCGTTCGGCTTGCGGCAAGAGCTGCAAGGTGCCGTAAACACTCGCAAAAACGCCGCCGCGGTCAATGTCTGCGACCAGAAACGTGGCGGCCTGGGTATGCAACGCTACACGCATGTTGACGATGTCCTTGTCCCACAGGTTGACTTCCGAAATGCTGCCCGCACCTTCAATCACAATGGGATTGTATTGTCCGGCAAGGCGGTTGAAAGAGTGCATTACTTCGTTAAAAAGAGTGTCGCGCCCGGCCTCATTGAAATATTCCGATGCTGTCTTGTTGCCGGCGGGTTTACCGTTTAATACCACCTGCGATGTGAGGTCGTCGTTGGGTTTAAGCAGTATAGGATTCATTTCCACGAGGCAGCCGATTCCGCAGGCCTCGGCTTGTACCGCTTGTGCACGGCCGATTTCGAGGTTATCTGCGGTGACATAACTGTTGAGTGACATGTTTTGCGCTTTGAACGGCGCGGGACTATAACCGTCTTGCAGGAAGATACGGCAGAAACCGGTGTTGATGACCGACTTTCCGACATCGGATCCGGTGCCGACAAACATTAAGGGACGGAGTTTTTGCATCTGTTTTCTACTTCTTTTGTTTTTCCAGGATGATTATCTCACCGTATGCGATTTTCCGGTCAAATGCTTCGTTTACCGTATAACCCTCCAGCAGGATAAGGAATGCCCGGATGATTCCGGCGTGGGTGACAATCAGGATATTTCCACCGGTTTTCGGAAGCGAATCGATAAACCGGCGTACACGTTCGAGCATCATGCGGAACGATTCACCGTGGGGACAGGATGTGTTCACGTAATCGTCAAACCATTCCTTTCCTTTATCCTGCGCATAAATATCGTCCCACGGCTGGCGTTCCCATTTTCCGAAATCAAATTCCCTGATTCTTCCGTCGACAATCACGTTGCCGGAAAACTCCCTGGCCAGCGTTACACATCTTTTCAACGGGCTGCTGTAGACTCTTGCAAGCCGGATACCTTCCAGTTCCGATTGTATGGCGGACAACTCTTCGGGAAAAGTATAGGCCAAGGCTACATCGGAATTTCCGTAGCAAATTCCTGGGGGCATATTTACGCGGGTATGTCTTACCAAATAAAGTTTCATCGGTTAAATTAAGGAAATCAGTGCTGTGTAAACAAGGTAGAATGCAATTTCACAAAATTGTTGCAGTGTCCCCAGGACATCTCCCGTGAATCCGCCGATTTTCTTCTCCACGTAGTGTTTCAGCGCGAAGAGGATAATTGCGTAGACAATGGCTGCAACGGCACTTACAAGCGGAGGAATAAAGACCAGCGGCAGCACCCCGAAAACGAACGCCGTAACCACTGTCGTTCGCGATAAAGACAGGCGGGAATGCGCTGATTTGCTGTTTTCTGTGCGGGCATAGCTAGACGATCTCATCAGGGCCACCGCCACAAAACGGCTGGAAGCGTGCGCGGCGATCAGCACCAGCGGAACTTTTTCAGGGGTGATGGATGTCAGCAACGAAAACTTAGCCAGGAATAGCAGCACGAGCGAAATAACGCCGTAGGCGCCCACGTGGCTATCCTTCATAATCTCCAGGATACGTTCCCGGGTGTAGGCTCCGCCAAATCCGTCAAAAAAGTCGGAAACACCATCTTCATGCAGGGCGCCGGTTACGGCTATCATAGAAATAAGGGCTGCCGTGACCGAGACTCCCTGTGAAAAAACGAGCATGCACAGCATAAATACAGATGCGCCGACAATCCCAACCACACTGCCTACCAGCGGAAAATAACGGATCGATTGCGCCAGGTTTTCTTCACTGTAGTCGATTTTTCCTGCCGGGATGCGGCTGTAGAACTGCAGCGCGTGAAAGAAGAGGTTGAGTTGCTGTTTCATTGTTCCGGCTTACCTGTTTTTCTCTACGTCAAACACAGCGGCATCTTCAAAGCTTGCCATTTCGTTCAAAAAAAGTAATGCCGACTGCAGAACAGGATAAGCCAGCGCTACTCCCGTGCCTTCTCCCAGGCGAAGGTCGAGATGCAGTACAGGGTCTCCCTTCATGTATTCTACCATGGCCTTGTGCCCGTGTTCGTTGGATGCATGGCTGAATATCACGTTGTCGAGTACATCGGGCTGCATCTCGTAAGCGGTTAAAAATCCAGAGGATGCGATAAATCCATCGGCGATGATAAGCATGTTCAGCCGTTTGGCTTCCAATACCCCGCCGCAGATCATGGCGATCTCCAACCCTCCGAACGTGGCGAGGGTCTCAAGCGGCGTTCTTGGGTTATATTTTGCGGCTACTTGTTTCAATACATTGTATTTGTGTTGTACCCCTTCTTCGTTTAGCCCCGCACCTCGTCCCACGCACTCGTCGAGCGGGATGCCTGCAAATTTGTGGAGCAGCAGCGAAGCCGGCGACGTGTTTCCGATACCCATTTCCCCGAAACCGATGATGTTGCAGCCACGTTCAAATTCCTGCCGAACACATTCTGCGCCTTTGTCCATTGCCTGCCGGCAAAGTTCCGTGCTCATGGCCGGCTCGTGCATCATGTTCCTTGTGCCGCGGGCCAGCTTGCGGTTTTCCACGTTACACCCTGCGGGAAAATCGTAATCCACGCCGGCATCGATGACACGCAGGCGGATGTTGTGCTGCCGGGAAAACACGTTGATGCCCGCCCCGCCGCGCACGAAGTTCATGACCATTTGCCAGGTGATTTCCTTGGGACAAGGGCTTACTCCTTCGTCGACAATGCCGTGGTCGGCTGCGAAAACAAGGATTGCGGGGTTTTTCAGCTCCGGGGTGAGTGTGTTCTGGACGGTGCCGATTTTCAGCGCGAGTTTTTCCAATTTTCCCAGGGAGCCCAGTGGTTTGGTACGGTTGTTTATTTTTCTTTGTAATTCTTCCTGTATCATAATTGTTTGATTTATCATTTTATTTGTACGGGGATACCCGAAACCATAAAAAACACTTCATCCGCAGTCCTGGCTATGTGTTGGTTTACCCAACCCTGCAGATCGGTAAAGTGGCGGGCGGTTTCACCGGGAGCGTGCAGGCTCATGCCTATCTCGTTGCTTACCGCGATAAGCGTGAAATCCTGGTTGATGAATCTATCCCATTCGGCTTTTGCTTCTTCCAATGAGGTCTCCAGGTTGAACCCGTTATCGTGAAAGATGTTGGTGAGCCACAGCGTCACGCAATCCATCAGCACGGTTTTACCGTTGAAATCGTGACGGCTCAACAGTTTTTCTTCTTCGACGGTAGTCCAGGTTTCGCCTCTGTCGGCCTGGTGCCTCTGGATGCGTTTTTCGAAGTCCTCATCCCAGTGCCGGGCGGTAGCCAGATATAGCGGATTGGTAGCGTATTTTTCTGCCAATCGTTGTGCGAATGAACTTTTACCCGAACGTTGTCCGCCTGTTATGAAAATTATTTTTCGCATGGTTGTTTTTGCTTTATGGCGGAGCAGACATCTTTTTTGTATATCCATTCCACCGTATCGCCTGGATTTACAGGGTATCGAAAAGCGAGTTTATGTGTACTTTCGTTATTCACGGTATAGTACCACGCTTTTTTACCGGCAACGGTACTTATTCCGTTGATGGTAGATACAAAAATATAATCTTTTACCGGATGTGTTGTTACATTGGCGCAACTTTGTACGGCCAGCATGGCCGTCATTCCTTCCTGCCAATTTACCTGAAAGGCTTGGGAAAGCTTTTCTTCTCCGTAATTTATGGTTACGGTAACTTTTTCCTGGGCTTGTAGAGTTAAGACAAGCAGGCTTGTTGTCAGTAAAGAAATAATTTTTAGTTTCATGATGCTTTTATTTAAAAGAAATAAGATGCATGACCCATAATGTTCCGTCCCGGCATGTTGTATCCGTCTTTCTCGGTGTAGTTTTCATCGAAAAGGTTGGAAACGGAGATGCCGATACGGGCTTTGGGGGTAAGATTGTAGAAAGCCGAATAATCGAAAATAAGATGATCTGAAAATTGTAATATCTTGTCGGTTTCTTTGTAACCCCCTTTTGTATAGTAGTTTTCTTTCGTAATCAGAGGTCTTGCTCTCGAAAAACCGTCTCTTTCCAACCGACGCCCTTTATATCTTGCATGCAGGCGGGTGGTAAAACCTTTGCGGTTGTCGTAGGAGATTCCGAAATTACCGTTGGCTTTATTCACAAACAAGAGGTCTTTCACTTTCTCGGTTGCGAATTCTGTAAATATATTGTTGAACATGTAGGTTAATCCTCCGTATATTTCCACTTTGTTGTTCCACCCAACCAGTTGTCCTATATTTATCGAACCTATAAACTCCAATCCGCTCATTGATGCCGATTTCGCATTTTCATAATGAGTGGAATCTGCTTCATTGCCCATACCGGATGTTCTTCGTGTTACAATTTTATTTTTGTGGGTTGTGTTGAAATAGGTTAGGTCAAAATAAAATGTATCCCGATAATACCCCATTCCTCCTTCGTAAGTGATTGACGTTTCGGGTTTCAAGTCTGCATTTCCCACATAGGCCATCCTGAATGGCCACTCGCCAACCATGGTATTTACCTCATAAAAGCCCGATGTGGCAAATGCGTCGGGAATACTGAATGCTTTTCCCACACTTGCATGGACGTTGAACCCTTTAGGCAGGTTGTATTTTAGTCCCAGAGATGGAATCAGATAAAAATAATTGTCCGAGGTGCTCTTATTACTCAGGCTATCATGTTTGAAGATTTTATACCGGATATAGTTTGCTCTTAATCCTCCATTTATGGATAAGTCTCCCAACTCGTAATTTGTTTGAACAAAAGCCGATAACCGTTGATTTCTGTTGTTTGGCTTATAGGGGCTTGCTTCATTTCCTTTTTTTGATTGGCGGGTAGATTGATAATCCAGCACATCATAGTCCATGCCTGCCAACAGGGTTATATGATTGAGATAATACGTATTGTTTGTTCTCACACCATACTCACTCACATCATCCTTAAAAGAGATGAAATTGGTTTTGTCGCTTGCTGCTGTTTCGTAATTCCAGTTTTTTTCGTTGGAATAGTAAGGTGCAATGATTAATTTGTTGTTTTCAGACGTGTGTGATATTTCGCTGAACAGATTGAGTCTGCCGATATCTTTTTTGGATGCAATCTGAGTGAAGTAATTTCCGGGTGTTTCCACATCCGAAGCCAGGTTGTAGAACGACGATACAGACACGTTCCATTGGTTGTTCACGGAATAGTTTAGTTTTCCAAAGAGTTGAGACATCTGAAACGTGGTGTTCGGATACACATCGTCATATGATTTTTCGTCGAGGATGAGCTTCTCCGTTTTGGATATTTTCAACAAATTTTTTCCGCCTATGCGGTAATCTTTTTGCTGTATCTGGTTCGAAAAACCCACGACGACACCAACTCTGTCAGAAAGCATGCCCGCCGCATTGGCATCGAACGAAGTTGTGCCAAAACTTCCGCCTTTGAGCGAAACTTCCCCGGTTTTTTGTAACGTTGCTTTTTTTGTGATGATGTTTATTACGCCTCCCATGGCATCGGTTCCGTAGAGAACCGAATAGGGGCCTTTGATCACTTCGATACGTTCAATAACCGATGTGGGTAAGGTTGTCAAATTGCTTGTCCCGGATGGTAATCCGTCAATCATTACAAGGGTATAGCTGCGTGCGTGCGCTGTAGGTGAAAATCCCCTCATACCCACGGTGGCTGACGCACCGGGATATTGAATCATGTCAAGATTTGTTGCTCTCTTTAGAAGCTCAGCTGCATTTTCGGCAGGAATAGACAGGATTTTGTCTTTGTCAATAATTTCCACTTTTTGTGGAATACTTTTAAGTGGCAAGTTCATTCGTGTTGCCGTAACAACAACCTCGTCGAGATCGTAATCCTTAACGGTCTCCTGGGCTTGTAGCATCCCTGCAAAAGCAAGCAGGGCCGCAACTCCCGATAAAATTTTTTTGTACATAAATAAAAAAATTTACAGTTAAACAATTAATGATTTGTGTAACCATAAACTTTCGAGAAGGAAAAGGGAATGGCAGGCATGCCATAACCTGATTGGGTCTTGTAGAAAACACCTTGCTTTTATCCCCGAAAGCGTATGATAGATGATGGCTTTCGGACAGGTCTTCCGGCTCGTTTCTGTTTTCTGATGCCTTCCCATCCCGGACAACGGAACAGTGACAATACAATTCAGAAAACATTTTGAAACATACGGCTGCGGGTACAGCTTTGGATTCTTCCGCTTGAGGCGGGATTACCAAATTCCATGATGTCTAAAAGCGGGTACAAAGGTAATGTTTTATTTTAATTTCAGAAAGAAAACCCTTTTTATTAAATAGAGAACCTGGTGGTTCTGGCCTTATGGTATGTTTAGTTCTCTTAATCTTCGCTCCGAGACAGGAAAGACCACCGGTTTTCCCGATACGGGATTTATTTTTACAACCACAACGGTATCGTAAACATGCTCGATGTTCTCGTATGTAAGAACGTTTTCGGGACTCCCTTTCCTGTGGATTCTACCGTTTTTCATCATGATGAGGTAATCGCAGTATTCGGCAGCCAATGTTAAGTCATGCACAATCATGATCACGGATAATTTCAGCTCATCGTTAAGTTTTTGCATCAGGTTCATGAACTTCACCTGGTGGGTGATGTCGAGGTGCGACGTGGGTTCATCCAGCAGTAAAAGCGCCGGATTCTGGCAGAGTGCCGAAGCAATGCTTGCCATTTGTTGTTCTCCTCCGCTCAGTTCAGCCATGGATTTGTCGCGAAGCCGGTACGTATTGGTCAACTGCATGTAGTGATGTGCAATATCTATATCTTCGGCCTTGTCGAAAAACTGAAACGGTTTCCTGTAGGGCATTCTTCCCATCAATACGTATTCTTCGACCGTGATGTGGGTTGTTTCCGTAAATTGCGATACAATAGCGATTTTCTGTGCTTTTTCGCGGAGCGTCAACAGCGATAAATCCCTGTCTTCGAACAGAACAGATCCGGAGCGTACGGGAAGGTCGCCGGAGATACCGCGGAAAAGTGTGGTTTTCCCCGATCCGTTAGGGCCAATGATGCCGGTAAAGGTGCCTTCAATTAAAGAAAAGCTGATACCGTTTATAGAAAAGCCGTTCTTGTAACCACACGAAAAATTATTTAATGTGAGTAATTCTTTCATATTCGCAGCAGTTTAGAGCGTTTTTGAGAACGGCTTAGTAAGACAATAAAAACTACTCCACCCACAATTCCTGTAATTACGCCGATAGGTAATTCGTTAGGAGAAATGATGGTCCGGGCAATAATATCACACAATATTAAAAAAATACTTCCGCTTAAAAAAGAGGAAACCAGCATAATGCGATAATCCGAACCTACAAACAGGCGGACAATGTGAGGAATAACCAATCCAACAAATCCAATAACTCCTCCAACGGCGATACAGGCACCGGTGAGGACAGAGGTAATAACAAATAAAATACGAATAGTGGCATTGGAATTAATGCCTAAATGGCGGGCTTTTTCCTCCCCCAGGCGTAGCGCATTGAGTGGCATCACAAACAGATAAGAAATAAGCAGGCAAACGATTGACAAGACAACCATGGCTCCGATCATGGCGGTATTGGATTCGTTGAGCGATCCCATAATCCAGAAGACAATGCCGTGGATGTTTTCTGTCGCTGTGATGGACATTAAAAACATCATCAACGAGGACGAGATAAAACTGATCATAACACCGATAAGGAGCATCCTGTTCACACTCAGTGCACCCTTTTTCAAACTTAATGTATAAACCAGAAATATGGTTGTAAATGCACCGATAAATCCGGCAAGCGGCAAAAGTAGGATGTTAAGCAAGTGTAATCCTGCCACGATGGCAAACGTAACACCCAGGGATGCTCCCCCCGATATGCCCAGTGTGTAGGGCTCCACCAGGGGATTGCGGTAAATTCCTTGTAATATGGCGCCGGCCAGGCTCAGGCTCCCGCCTATGGCAAAGCCAAGCAATGTGCGCGGAATACGAATGTAAAACAACACGCCGTACTCCATGCTCTCCTTATCGGCGAGAATTTGCGGAATTTTTTTATAGGGTATGGGGATTTCGCCAATGCTTAGCGATAGAATTATGACAACAGATAATGCTACCAAAAACAGAAGAACGTAGATGAACCAAATGAGTTTTTTAGACATATTCTTGCTATTACAATTCTCAAATCATCAATACTCTATTCCTTCGCGGCTAAAAACGCCTTTATCGTAGGGATGTTTTATTTTCCGGATGAAACTCACGTAATCGGCCAGATCCATAACATTCGGAGTGGCTCCTCTTCCCGTTAGGATGAGTTCCGTATGAGGAGGCTTGTTTTTCATAAAATCAATTAAGGTATTTTCTTCCAGGTAATTATCCCTGACGGAGATAAGTATTTCGTCGAGAATAAGCATGTCTGTCTGATCGTTTTTCAGCATCCGGTTAAGGGTGTCGATTGCTTCGGAAACCTCGCGCTTGATTGCGTTTTCGTCAATACTTTTATCCAGGTGCGGATGTCCTTTTGCAAAGGTGAATACCTGAGCGCCAAGCTTCTTCAGGCCATCAATTTCGGTATATCCGTATTTTTCAGGCTTTTTGTGAAAAGAGCAGTAAACCACCTTTAATCCGCTTCCCAATGCACGTATGGCCAATCCTACCGATGCCGTTGTTTTTCCTTTTCCGTCACCGGTATAAATATGTATAAGTCCTAAGTTATTCACAGTCTGAAGTTTTATTTGTTTATTATTTTTTCCAAGACTTCCATTGTTTGTACAAAAGTAATGGGAGTCGGTTGACAAGCAATGTCCGACTCAATAATGTGTATCTGTTTTTTTCTTGATGCTGTCAGTTGGGAGTACCTGCTCCAGGTGTCTTTTTCTTCTTTTCCTACGATACCCATGGTGACTATAAAAATATAGTCGGGATTTTGGGCTATTACAAATTCACGGCTCACCGAACCCCGTTTCAAGGTTTTTGCTATATTTTCCGCTCCTAAAAAATTCATGTAATCATCCATAAAAGTATTGGGCAACACCGAGAATAGAGGATTAGCGCCTATTTGAAAAAACATCCGGGGCTTTTTTCCCCATTTTATTCCGGATGAGATGTTTTTTATTTTTTGCTCGCTTTCGAGCACTATCTGGCGGGCTCTTTCCTCTTTTCCTATAAGTTTACCTAGACGAATAAACTGGCCGCAGATTTCTTGAAACGATTTAGGTGACTGGAAAACCTCTACTTTTATTCCAAATTTTCTCAACGTTTCAATGTCTTGAAGATCAGTAAATCCCGAAACCAATACTAAATCGGCCTTCAAGGCAATGACTTTTTCGAGATTGGCCTTTACTGCAGAAGCCACAACCTCTTTTTTATCTTCTTTGGCCGCCATGCAGTAGCTGGTACAGCCTACAAGATTGTCTTGGGCATCCAGGTAATAAAGGCTCTGCGTGAGAGAGGGAGCAAGCGATACTATTCTTTTATACGGGGTTTGGGCAAAAGAAACAACAACGTAAAAAAGGAGGAGCATGCCTGAAAAAAATCTTTTTCTCATATCTGTTATCTTTACTTGATCTCTAAAAACCAATGGTTATCGTCTTCGGTTATGTCTCCTTTCTCAAAAAGAACCGGTGCTGCAAAGAGAGGTCCGTCAAAGACAAATGTGTGGTATTCTCCGTTTTCCCCACAAGGATCGGTGGCGGGAAATGTATGTATGTCGGTTAAGAAATCGTTGTCGATCAATCTGCCCAGAAACGATTTAGGTAATTTTTCTTTTCTTACGGATACGACGATGGTTTTAAATCTTTCCGTAATAAATTGTTCCATAAGGCCGGAAGTGCTTTTGCCCCAAAGCGGGAAAACGGCAGAGACGCCTGCTTCGCCACAAACGCGCTCAATCCATGTACGATGCTCTTGCAGGTAGATATCCCCAAAAACGCCAGCATCTACACCTTCTGATTTTAAACGGGCAATGGCTTCTTTCATGTTTTTTTCGTAATCGCCTCTTGATGTGGTTTTTTGTAGTAAAGGAATGTTGAGCCGGGCTGCCTGTTTGCGAATCATAGCGCTGCTTATTCCGTGAGAATGCGGTTGACTGTTTCCTTCGCCGGACATATTTAATAAACAAACTGCCTGGTTTTCAGGATTTTTCAAAAAATGATACAGCGCATGCATGCAATCTTTGCCGCTGCTCCAGGAAACAAATGCTTTCATTTTCTTTTTTAAAATACAAAGGTACAAAATATCAATTATTTTCTGCAGGTATCCTTGAAGGTTGTAGAATTGGTTGTGGTTTTAACCCGAGATGACAATCGTAAAAGAATGTAATTTTACGATATGAAATGTTTTCTAAAAAGACAGCGAATATGAAAATTTGTCAGTTTGAAAAGTTATTTTATCAAAAAATTGACATGTATTTTTTTTGGCACAGAATTCGCATAGAGTCTTGTGTCTGACGACAAAATATTAGAACTAACATCATATAATTTATTTAAATTTTGTATCAATATGAGTATTAAACCATTAGCAGACAGGGTGCTGGTAAAACCGGCAGCTGCAGAAGAAAAAACAGTAGGTGGAATCATCATTCCAGACACAGCAAAAGAAAAACCGTTGAAAGGTGAAGTTATTTCAACAGGAAATGGAACAAAAGACGAAGAGATGGTCGTGAAAGCCGGTGACAACGTCTTGTATGGCAAGTACGCCGGTACGGAGATTGAACTTGATGGTGAAAAGTATTTGATTATGCGTCAATCGGACATTCTGGCAATCCTTTCTTAAAAGGTAGTAATGAGTAATGGACTCAAGACTGTAACGGTCTGAAGTCAAAAATCTAAACATCTAAAAATCTATAATAAATATGGCAAAAGAAATTAAATTCGAAATGGAAGCACGCGACTTGCTTAAGAAAGGCGTGGATTCATTGGCAGATGCAGTAAAAGTAACATTAGGGCCCAAAGGGCGTAACGTGATACTCGACAAAAAATACGGTGCACCGCAAATTACCAAAGACGGTGTTACGGTCGCAAAAGAAATAGAGTTGGAAGACTCTTTCCAAAACATGGGAGCTCAGTTAGTAAAGGAAGTAGCTTCCAAGACCAATGATGATGCGGGCGATGGTACAACAACGGCCACTGTTTTGGCACAATCCATCATTGGTGTTGGCTTGAAGAACGTTACTGCAGGTGCTAATCCGATGGACCTGAAACGCGGTATCGATAAGGCTGTTGCCAAGGTGGTTGAAAACCTGAGGGAACAGGCCGTTGAAATTGGTGATGACCTTAAGAAGATCGAAAACGTAGCTAAAATTTCTGCCAATGGTGATGAGGCTATCGGTAAGCTTATTGCGGAAGCTATGCAAAAAGTGAGTAAAGAAGGTGTGATCACGGTTGAAGAATCCAAAGGTACGGATACGTACGTAGATGTAGTAGAAGGTATGCAGTTCGATCGCGGATATATATCTCCTTATTTTGTAACTGATACTGAAAATATGGAAGTTCAGTTCGAAAATCCGTTGGTATTGGTACACGATAAAAAGATTTCAGCCATCAAGGATCTTCTTCCCATTCTCGAAAAAGGAATTCAAACCGGCAAACCGATGTTGATCATTGCCGAAGATATCGATTCGGAAGCATTGACAACGTTGGTTGTAAACCGTCTGCGTGGATCGTTGAAGATTGCTGCTGTAAAAGCCCCGGGCTTTGGAGACCGTCGTAAGGAAATGTTGGAAGATATTGCCATTTTGACAGGTGGAACCGTGATCTCAGACGAAAAAGGACTTACCCTTGAAAACGCTACACTCGATATGCTCGGAAGTGCCGAAAAAATCACTATCGACAAGGATACAACTACTATTGTTAACGGCGAGGGTGACAAAGATGCCATCTCCAACAGAATAGGACAAATCCGTTCACAAATCGAAAAAACGACTTCCGATTATGACCGCGAAAAATTACAGGAACGTTTGGCTAAACTGGCCGGTGGTGTTGCTGTGCTTTATGTGGGTGCTCCTTCGGAAGTAGAAATGAAAGAAAAGAAAGACCGTGTAAACGACGCCCTTTCGGCAACACGCGCTGCTGTTGAAGAAGGAACCGTTCCTGGTGGAGGTGTCGCTTATATTCGTGCCAGCGAAGCGCTGGAGGGCTTTAAAGGTGAAAACGAAGACGAAACCACCGGTATCGAAATCGTAAAACGTGCTATAGAAGAACCCCTTCGTCAGATTGTTGCCAACTCTGGAAAAGAAGGTGCGGTTATCGTACAGAGAGTTCGCGAAGGTAAAGCTGACTTCGGCTACAACGCACGTACCGATAAGTATGAAAACCTGTACGAGACTGGTGTTATCGATCCTACCAAGGTAGCGCGTGTTGCGCTGGAAAACGCAGCATCCATTGCGGGTATGTTCCTGACAACCGAGTGCGTGATCACCGATAAGAAAGAAGAAAATCCTGCTCCGCAAATGCCTATGGGTGGAGGAGGAATGGGAGGAATGATGTAATTTAATTTTAATGCATGATATACTCTCACATTGAAAAATAAAGAAAGGAAAGCGCGCGGCCACATGGTCGCGCGTTTTTGTTGGTTGCTTGTCGGAATTTTATTTTTAACATAAAATAGCCGCAACATGTGTTAAGTTCGATAATATTTGTTTGTTATTTTAAATCCTCAAGTGGTTTCTTTTTGATTGTTTTATGACTATCTTACTTACATATTTATTGAAAAGTTACCGATGCAATCAATTGAAATTTAAAATATTGTATAACTAAAAAATGTAACAAAAACGTAATGTTTTTCACATTAAATTTTTGTAATTTTGTACAGATTTTTTAATAAATAATCCAAAAACATTAAAAATTGATTTATGATTAAGAAGATGAAGTTTTTAACAGTGGTATTTTTCTTGCTGCTCGCCACTGTAGTGAACGCCCAGATGACCACTTCAAGTATGAGCGGCCGTGTCACCGACAATGAGGGGGCTGTTATCGGGGCGACAGTGGTTGCCACACATACTCCTTCGGGAACCACGTATGGGACTGTCACTAACGTAGATGGACGTTTTAGTTTAAACGGTATGCGAGTGGGTGGACCGTATAAAGTGGAAGTTTCTTATGTGGGTATGAATACAATAGAATTGGAAGGAATTCAATTGCAGCTTGGAGAAACTTATCCGGTCAACGTTGAAATGTCTGAAAGTTCAGAAGTTCTTAATGAAATACTCGTTACAGCACAAAGAACTAAATTTACAACAGAGAAAACAGGTGCCACAACCAATATCAATACGGATCAAATTACGCTGATGCCTACTACCAGTAGAAACATTCAAGACATTGCCCGACTTTCTCCGTATGCATCTTCAGGGATGGATTTTTCAGGTCGTGATGGACGTAACAGTAATTTTACCGTAGACGGCGCACGTTTGAACAACAACTTCGGTTTGTCTGACAGATTACCTGGTGGTGGAAACCCAATTTCACTGGATGCTATTGAGGAAATGCAGGTTGTAATCGCCCCCTTTGATGTTCGTCAATCTAACTTTATTGGTGGCGGCGTAAACGCTATTACCAAATCAGGAACAAATACTTACAAAGGTAGCGCATATACCTATTTTTACAATCAAAACATGCGTGGAAACTCAATTGGTGATTTTACGCCGGAAGGTGATCGACCGAAAGAAGGAAAAACAATTTACGGAGCGACATTAGGTGGTCCGATAATCAAAGATAAACTGTTTTTCTTTGCCAACTTCGAAACAGAAAAAAGCCCTCAACAAATCACAAAATGGAGGGGTTCTTCAAATGGAGTTGCCAAAGGTGATGAATTTATCTCCCATGCACGCCAGTCTGATCTGGATGAATTTTCTCGTCTTTTAAAAGAACGTTATGGGTACGATACAGGATCATCAACCGATTTTCCAGGTGGCGTTTCCAACCTTAAATTCCTGGGACGTATTGACTGGAACATCAACTCATCTCATAAACTGAGCTTACGTTATAATTATACCAAAAATGACGACTGGGTTCCGACCAACGGTAACTCAAGCGATACCGGCTACCGTTTAAATGGAACCGACAGGATTGGTGTTAATTCAATGGCTTTTATGAACTCTACCTATTCACAGGGAAGTATCGTTAAATCGTTTACTACTGAGTTAAATTCAAGGTTGTCAGACGCTATAAGTAACCAATTGCTGCTGACGTATACCGATATCAACGATCAGCGAGGCAGTAAATCTTCTCCGTTCCCGTTTTTTGATATAATGGATGGTGATGATGTGGTTGCTGCCGGTGGAGACCCAGCAAACAACAGGAACTTTAAACCATATATGAGTGCTGGTTACGAGTTGTTTACCTGGAACAATGGTGTAAAGAATAATGTATTTAGTATTACAGACAACTTTACCTATTACCTGACATCGCACAAGTTGACTGCTGGGTTAAGCTACGAACATCAGTCCGCTTTAAATTCTTATATGCGTAACGCAACGGGATACTACCGTTTCAAAAGTTTCTCCGATTTCAAAAATAATGCTGCTCCCGACGCATTTGCCCTTTCCTACGGGTACGACGGAGAATTGAACCCTGCCGGTAAAGTGACGTTAGGTCAGCTGGCCGCGTATATTCAAGATGAGTGGAACGCACTTGATAATTTGAAGTTGACTTACGGAATCCGTATGGACAATACATTCTTCCTAAACGATATGTTGCGTAACAACGCTATTTATTCGCTTGATTTCGGTGGTAAGAAAGTGGATACCGGAAAATGGCCTGATGCTAAGTTCCAATTCTCTCCCCGTGTAGGTTTCACCTGGGATGTCCTTAAAGACAAAGCACTTGTCGTACGTGGTGGTACCGGGCTTTTTACGGGCCGTCTTCCTCTGGTGTTCTTCACCAACATGCCCCAAAATTCCGGTATGATTCAAGGTGCAAGCAATCAGATTTATACGACTTATGACAAAAACACCGGTGCTGCAACGGGCCGTAATCCTTTACTGGATCAAATGTATGTGGACGGTAAGTTAATGACGGACGTAAACCAAATGATTGAAAAATTGGGTTTAAAAAAGACTATTACCCAAGAAGAAGGCACACTGCAAAGTAACATGGCTGGAGTGGATAACAATTTTAAAATGCCTCAGGTCTGGAAAAGTTCTTTGGCTGTAGATTATCAAATACCGGTTTCATTTCCGTTATCGGTAACTGTTGAAGGAATGTTTACCAAATACATCAACGATATCCGCTTACTTAATTATAACATCAAAGATCAAACTCAAGCTAATGGGTATACTCAATTTGAAGGTCCGGACAAACGGTTTATTTACCCTTCAAACTATAACTATTATAGAAACCATGCAAGCTACGATGCAGACCACAAAAAAAATGTGGGTGTGCTAGGTGTGCTGACTAACACAAGTGAAGGGTATGGGTATACTGGAAACATTACTATCAATGCAGAACCTGTCAGAAATTTGAATTTAATGGCAGCTTATACCCATACAGCTTCTTACGAAGTAAGTGGTATGCCGGGCTCAAACGCTACTTCTGCATGGCAGGGTTTACCTACCGTAAACGGGCCAAACTTTAACGGTGCACAATGGTCACAATACGTTTCTCCTCATCGTATTATTGCTTCTTTGAACTACAGGATCAATTACCTGGGTGGATGGACTTCATCTGAATTTGGTGTTTTCTATCAGGCATATTCGCCATATCGCTACAGCTACACATACTCTAACGATATGAACGGTGATGCTATCAATCAGGATTTGATTTATATTCCTGCAACAAAAGATGAAATTCAATGGAAAACAGCTGAGGATGCTGACCGTTTTTGGGATTTTGTAGAAAAAGATTCTTATTTAAGCAAAAATAAAGGAAAATATGCAGATGCTTATGGCGCTTATGCTCCTATGGTTCATCGTTTCGATCTGCATTTCGCTCAAAACTTCATTGTGAGAACAGGTAAAACGACAAATACGTTGCAAGTAAGTTTAGACATTATGAACTTTGCCAACTTGCTGAACAGCACTTGGGGAGTTAATAAGCAAATGATACCTGCAGCAAATAGGGGACAAATTCTGAAATTTGAAGGTGTAAACAAAGATGGAGTAGCCGGTAATGCTGATGACAAAGTGCCTTATTTCTCGTTCTTTAATGCTGAGAAAGTATCGGAAATTTATACAAGATACAACGATGTAAACTCTCAGACTTGGAGACTACAACTTGGATTAAGATATATTTTTAATTAAAAATAAAAAGACTTTTGCATAAAATGCCTCACTGACTGAAAGTGAGGCATTTTTTTGTTAATAACGTTGAACAAAGCTACTCGTAAATCGTTTAGAAAAGGTATTTATATCTAACTAAAACAAAAAAACTATGGGAAAATTTGTTATTACCACCAGAAAAAGTGGTGAGTTTCAGTTCAATCTTAAGGCCGGAAACGGACAGGTGATCTTATCGAGTGAGGGTTACTCTACCAAAACCGCGTGCTTGAACGGCGTGGAATCTGTAAAGAAGAATTCGCAAGAGGATGCCCGTTTTGAAAAAAACGTGGCAAAAAACGGTAAATTTTATTTTAATCTGAAAGCTTCCAACGGACAGGTTATTGGCAACAGTGAAATGTACGAGACCGAAGCTTCGAGGGAAAACGGCATTAAATCGGTAAAAACCAACGCTCCCGATGCGCAGGTAGACGATCAGACGCTTTCCTGAGGTTCTGCAACGTAAATAGAAACTCCCCTAAACTATCTTCTGAATAGAATAGGGGAGTTTTTATTGTTGTCCTACCAGGACATCAAGTTTTTTGCCTATTTTTTGCTATTTTGATAAAATGAGAATATTGAAATAGACAGATAAACAGAACTATATATAACCTATATGATTAAGAACTGTAAGATTTGATAAGGTGAAATAAAGTTAAATTCTTACCAAAATTCTTACTTTTCTCAATTATTCTTACCATTATTCTTACCAAGATTCTTACCTTTGAGAAAGTGTTTAATCAATCAATTTCACAATGGCAAAAATCAGATTTTATTTAACCAACAAAAGGGCAAAAGGTGAAACGAAACTGTATTGTTTCATCAATTACGGATTGTATGTTGAGGAGAAAGGTAAAAAGAAATATTTACCGTTGAAATACACAACGCCGTTTCAGGTATTACCGGCACTATGGAACGCCGAGAATAATCGCGCGAAAGAAACTATTAAATGGGCGGATGCCGATAAATTCGAAATCAGTCAATCGGCGGTCGATGAGTCGGCACGAGAGAACCGGAACAAGTTTAATGACTCACTCGCGGTTTTAGAACTGAACGTGAACCGGATCATTTCAAAACTAACTGTAAACAACCGATTGCCACGCCACGAACAAGTAAAAAAAGAATTGGATAAAATTTATTATCCTGATAAGGTAATAGCCAATGTAACCGAAATAGATTATCAATCCTTTGACCTGATCCAATTCATTGATCATTTAATCAGGAGTAAATCAGACCTGAAACTTACAACGATAAAAAGTTATTTGGTAGTAAGAAAGAACCTACAAGAGTATCAGAAAAAACACAAGGGATCAGTCACGCCACAAAACGCGAACATAGATTTTTATAATTCATTTATCAGCTACCTGACCGGAAAGGGATTATCTAAAAACACAATCGGAACGCGGATTAAGATCGTTAAATCTGTTTTAGCGTATGCCAATGAGAAGAAAGGCGTTGAGGTTAGTCAGGACTACAAATTGAAATCGTTTGCCAAACCGAGAGAGGAAACCGAGAGCGTTTATTTAACCACCGATGAGTTGAGCCGGATTTATGATCTTACATTGCCGAAATCGTTAGACAATGTACGCGATTTATTCCTGATAGGATGCGATACCGGATTGCGTTTTTCTGACCTTTCAAGATTGAAAAAGGATAATATCAATTCAGACAATACGATCAGCATCACCACGCAGAAAACAGTCAAGAAAGTAGTTGTTCCGATCACGCCGAGAGTGAGAAACATATTTGAGAAATACGATTACAAGTTGCCGAGAGTGATCAGCAACCAAAAGTTTAACCAATTCCTGAAAGAGATCGCGAGGTATGCCGAGATTAAAGAACCGGTTACAATCACCAAGACTGTAAAAGGTATGTTAGTAACTCGCACCGTTAGTAAATGGGAGTTGGTAACCAGTCACACCGCAAGGCGATCATTTGCGACCAATGCGTTTTTAAATGATGTTCCGGCACTCGCGATAATGCAGATCACCGGACACAGAACGGAGTCGGCGTTTATGAAATATATTCGGATGAGTCCGAAAGATAACGCGATCAAATTACAATCACACAAGTTTTTCACTCAAATGGCAGTAGTAAAATGAAAACAATAAAGAGTATTCAAAATTTGAGTGTATCGGAATTATTATCCGAGCTATACGAATTGGAAAGTGATTCATACATTGCATATATTGATTTATACAATCATTTTAGAGCGAATACTAATAATTTCGACCCAATATATGTTGCTCTTTTAATAAGGGACATGATTGAATATGTCCCAAAGATTGAATTCTGTTGGGATGGAGATATAGTGACATTGCATGATCTATATTTCAATGAAACCCTATTGAAAAAGTATGATTTGAATCCAAATGATTTTATTTATGGAATCGGATTATTTGATTTATATCGAGAGCTGCAAGAATGCTGTCTTGAAATTGATTCATCAGATGATTATGAGAATGGTAACGAGCAACTATCCTATGTACAATTTGGATCACACTATATTGAACAATATGCAAGAATGGTCGATGAAAAGGCACAAGAACTGAATATCATGTATGAGGGAGTAAGTTTGGATGAACTCACAGGTAAATATTACTATCGTGGAGAAGAAGTATCTTTTGATGTTGAGGAAAAAGAAATAATTCAGCCACATTTAAAACGCCCACAGAACACCCACAATCAACAGTATTCCATATTAGAACGAACCGGCGTTATTGACTATTTGAAAAATAAATATAAGGGAATCACAGATGTGGCACTCGCGAAGTTGATTGCCAATATTCTCAATAGAGATCCACAAAATACACGCGTTAAGTTGTCATTAACCGGCACAAAGAACCAAGTGTCTAATGAGATGAAAAACGACAATTTTATAAAAAAAATGTTTGCTCAAATCGGATTATAAAATATATTGTAGTTACTACATTATATACTACAAGTATCTTAATATCAGTTTAATAAGATAATTGTTCATTAAGTTTGCGATGTAAATTTATTAACATCAGAACAGAATGAATGAGATTTTATTAAACGGAATTAGTTTAGATCAGCTACAAGAGTCGATCAAAACAATCGTATCGGCGGAATTAAAGAACGCCGTTAGTGAACTGACCACAAAAAGGGAGATCGAACCGGAGTTGATCACCCGAAAGGAAACCGCCGAGATTTTGGGCGTTTCATTGCCTACATTGCACGAATGGACTAAAAAGGGAGTATTACCCGCCAAACGTATCGGATCGCGTATCAGATACGAAAGAACCGCCGTTTACGATGCTCTGAAAAGTGTCGAACCATTAAAGTATCGGAGGGCGTAACGATGGCAAAGAAGTGTTTAATTAATCAGGAGATAATTGGAACTTTCCTCCGCAACACCACACACCCGGAGGTCTACGATTTGCAGACCATTTCAGGCGATAAGATGCCGTTTAGTTATTTCCGTATAGCACAACCCCGCGAACGATATTTAATTGGTCAGGGCGCGGTTAAAGTTGTCGAGAGCCACAAAAATGGAGTTAAGGTATTGCACACCGGTTTGCGGAGAACCTCAGACGATATGATCTCTGCGGGGAATCTATACAACCCTGTTAATGGGAAACTGAGTTTTTTGCTCTTTAAATCCGATCCAATCACGCATACAATCACTGTTTATTTATTTCCTGATCGCAAACCAAAAAACATAAATCAGTATGTTGAGGAGGTGAGGCGATGATCGATGGAGTTAGGGCGAATTTAGTCCAGGCAATCATTGATGAGGACAACGCAAATATCGATGGGTTGAATTTCCGGCGTGATAAGTTTGGCAGTTTTACGATGAATTTCACTGATTGTACATAACAAATGACATGGCAGACAATAAAAAATCATTCATACTCTATACAGATTTAAAGTCAGTAGTTGAAAAACTGATAACTAAGGATAGAGAAGATGGTACAAATAATACAGGTGAACTATTCTATCATATACTGAAATATGTGAATGATGAAGATCCGAAACCCTCCAATTTCATAATTGAAATGGCTTTCGAACCTATAAAATTACAGTTAAAAAGAGATTTGATAAAGTATGAAGAAATAAAGGAAAAAAATAGACAAAATGCTCTAAGCCGTTGGGGTAAAGCAAGAAAGAAAGACAGTAAAGATATGCAATCGTATGCGACCGCAAACGACCGTATCATTCGCAATGCGAATGATGCCGATAATGGTATTGATAATGAAATTGATAATGATATTAAAGATAATATAATCAAAAAAGAATCTGAGTTTAAAGAATCAATTAAACCATTCATTCAGAAATATGGGAAAGACATTTGTAACAATTTCTACTTGTATTGGTCCGAGCCGAATAAGAGTAAAACCAAATTACGTTATGAGATGGAAAAGACCTGGGATGTAGAACGCAGGTTAGCAAATTGGGTGAATAGAGATAACACTTTTAATAATAGAAATAACACGACTAATGAATCATCGCACTATGAAAAGCTTTAAAGAGTTGCAATTGCCACATAGCCCGGAAGCTGAAAAAGCAACCATAGGGGCGTTACTTTTAGAAAAGACAGCCGTTTATGAAGTAATGGACTTCCTTAAGCCTGAAATGTTCTACGATAAAGATCTTAATGAGATATATAGTGTAATCTTGGAAGTTGAATCGACTTCTGATGTTGATCTTGTCACCGTATATGAAGGCTTGAAGAAGCGAAAAAGTAAAATATGTATATCGCAATTTGTGGATCTTTCAGGTTATGTATCCTCTGCCGTTCATGTTAAAAATCACGCTATGATAGTCTATCAGGACTATATACGAAGATCTTTTGTACTGAAATGTTCAAAATCCTTGAGTGATAGCAATGATTTGAGTATAGACGTAGCCGATTTGATAAGCGATCATGTCTCTCAGATAGAGCATTTATCGGATATAACCGATGTTGGTGCTACCATCTCAATCGACAAATTAGCAGCTGAAGCTTACAAGGCATATAGGGATAGGGAGAAAAGAGCCAAGGAAGGCAACCCTATCGGAATACATACCGGACTAAAAAGACTGGATAATATTTTACATGGATTTCAAAAAGGATGCGTTTATGTACTAGCAGCGCGTCCCGGAATGGGCAAGACAGCGTTTCTGCTCAATTCTGCAAGACTTTCAGCCGCAAAAGGCAACAGTGTACTCATTTTCTCTTTGGAGATGCCAAAGGGGGCTTTAATTAACCGTATGGCAGTCGCTCACTCCGGGGTTAATTCAGAATTATTCAAAGAAGGTAGGTTATCACAGGACGAATACATCAGTCTCGCAGAATCATTGGAGCAATTATCACTACTCCCAATTTCGATTAATGATACTGCCTCTATTTCCATCCAACAAATAAGAGCGCAAGCTAAAAAAATGAAACGCAAAGGTAAATGTGATATTATCATGATTGACTATTTACAGCTGATGGATATGAGCCGGCATAATGGAAAATCAACAAATGATGAGGTTTCAGCGTGTTCACGTGCAATCAAAATAATGGCAAAGGACTTGGATGTACCGGTAATACTCTTGTCACAACTCAACAGGGCTGTAGAGGGGCGCAATGACAAGCGACCCATGTTGTCCGACCTAAGGGATTCCGGAGCAATTGAACAGGATGCAGATGCCGTTATCTTCATTCATAGGGATACGTACTACAGGTCAGACACAGACAAAAATAAATGTACTGTTATTGTTGCAAAAAATAGAGAGGGTAGAACTGGAGAACTTGACATTTGGGTCGACAACTGTATTACCAATTTCAAAGATGAGGTACCAACAGCAAATTATGTACGTGCGGGATATGTAGAGACTTTCAACAATAATAAAAAAGAAGAAACACTGTTTTTCTAACAATAATATTATAGTAACTATTTCAAAAATATGTAATTATGAAAAATTTAAAATTAGTCGCAGAGCAACTGGAAAAGTATTTGAATTTAGCTCAGGAATTTACTGAAGATTATCAGTTGACAAAGAAGTTGGGTAAAGATCCATACAGAATTATGAATGAGAAAAGCGAGAAGCTGAAAAGGATTGAAGCAATGATTTACGTATGTAGAGAACAATTGAAATTTTCAGATCACGAGATCACTATTATATACAGCTGCAGAGGGTTTGAAGTAGAAATTAAAAAAATATGGACTCCATTTTAAATATGGGTTAATATTTAGCATGTTTCTCTAAAAGTTACTGTTTAATTTTGGCTCATTAATTAATTTTAAAAAAAGATGAAAGAGAATGACAATGATGTAGTCAATACAACTAAAGCTGGTAGACCAAAAGGGTTTACCACTAAAGGTAGGATGACCCGGGTGGAGAATGTAGGGATGGAAAATGCTATCCGTTTGTTCATCAATGAGAAGTTTGCAGCTGCGGTCCAGGCCTGGGAAGAAATAGAAGATCCATATCAAAAGGTAAACACCTTTATCAAGTTAATGGAGTTTGTTATTCCCAAAAGGAGATCCGTAGACTTCAAACCCGAAATCGATACGGAGAACTCTCTTGAAGCCAGATTATCGAAAATGATGAAAGAGCATAACGCTGTTAATAATAATGCGGATGAAAAATCATCACTTTGATTATCAGGGTTATAAATAGATAATTTCTGCTATTATAGTTTATAGTATAAGGTGGGTAAATTCTTACTTCTGAAGATGAAACAGTAGGAGAATAAATTTGTAATGAAAAAATTTTATTATTGAGGAAAATTATGTTAATTTGCGGAATTGTAATGAAAATGTTCTTAGCATTTTCTTATATGCTTGATTAACAATAATACTCATGATTTCAAACGATAAATCAGAAAAGATAAAGGAGATCTGGAATAATTTTCAGGGTGCAAACCAAATGGTTCTCGATACCAAAGGTAATGAACTACCCAACATCGATGAACTTCGTCAAGAAGCAATAAAGGACCTTTCCAAGATCATTACTCAATTCAAAAATCGAACATTGTCTCTCGGAGAATTCAAAACAAGTATTGATAGTTACAACAAGAAAAATAATTTATGGGGTTTCACGGCAATTAAAGGTCAGTTTTTCTTCAATCAGTTAACTAAAAATCTGGATGATGAGGGAATAAGGAGAATCGAGTTACTGCTTAAAGATACGATATCAGAACCAAAAGATTTAAAAGATGCTTTAACCAAAATTGATAAACTGGAAAAGCATTGTCTGAATATTTACTCAAAAGCGAATGACAAGAGGCTGGTTGCAAATCCAAAATCGGTTGCTTATTTTCTCTCATACTTCTGGCAAATTGCCGATAATACACAATGGCCCATTTATTATACAGCAACCCTACAATCTTTTGAACAAATTGGATTGTGGGAAGCAAAATTATCACAACGTGAAAATTACGAGCGATTCTATGAACTGAACGAAGAGATTAAAGAAATACTAAGTAAACAAACGAAATCAACTATATCGAATTGGGATGTTGAGCATGCTTTTTGGCTTTTCAGAGGCAATCCAAACAAAAAGGTGGGAGACAAGAAGATTACAAGAAAAATTATTGAAAGACCTGATACTATTGATGAAGTGGATGATGTTTTAGTATCTGCAAGCTTTGATCTCTCAGACTACATCATACCCAGGGTATCAAAACTTGTTGAACTGGGAAATGCAACAGATAAATCCTCAACTCAGAAAGGATATGAATATGAAAAATTAGTGGCAGAAGTATTCGGGCAATTAGATTTTGAAGTGGAGTCATTGGGTCAGGGTACCGGTAGAAATCCTGACGCTATTCTAAAATTCAGAGAAGAAAACACTGCATTTATCGTTGATGCGAAAGCATACAATGGTGGATTTTCACTTGGGACAAGTGATAGAGCTATCAGGGAATATATTAATTACCATTGTCCAAAGCTACTTAGAAATGGATACAAGAAAATCGGATTTATAATAGTAAGCAATGATTTCAGGGATAATTTTGATGATTTCGTAAATAGCATTACCTGGGATACCGACATCAAACGATTCATTTTGTTAACTTCAGAGGCATTGTTGTACTTGCTCGCATTTAAAACAAAAAACCGGTTGAGCCTGGGAACAGTAATAGAAAGCCTCATCAGTTTCGGAAATCCAATTACAGCAAAAAAAATCATTGACAAGTTTGATGATGTTTGATCATTCTTTCTAAATACACATCCATGAAAAATAAAGTTAGCGAAAAGCCTTATCATTCTGAGGTAGGCAATGAAAGGACAGGTTTACATTTGAATAAAGACGTATTTGATGAAATTGATTTAGGCCCACAATCTGAATCCGACAACCCATTTACAGCCAAGGCACGAAAACTTCAATCGTTGTGGAGAGTTGTAAATGGTTTAGAAATTGGTGTAGGACCCAATAAGAAATCAAATAATAAAGGCATTCCAACCAAATTCGGAAATATAATTACCGACGGTGAGATAAGTGGCAAGAATTTCTATTTCCCCGAAACGTTTGAATATGCAAAATGGAGGGTTCAGAACAGACTTAAAGATGAAACTATTGATGCTTATCGGCTGTTTAACAACCTCCTTTCGAGCATGCCGATGGCGTTTAACCTGTTTCATCCGCTGATGATGCTTAAAGCGGAGAAACCTGCGCTGGTCGATCTGATGATCAGAAGTGCTTTTCCAACAATCCCATCCATTTACAGGGTGCAGGAAATCGGACTGGAGTTTATTCCAACACCTAAAGAGAACTATACCCATGACAAATCGGCTATGGATGCATTTATCCGGTATCAGGACAGGGGGGGCAACAACTATTTGATTGCGATAGAGACGAAATATACCGACAGCCTGGGAACGAATGCTGCATCAGGTAAAGTACAACAATATCAATTGGAAGTAATGCGTGAGCTAAACATATTTACACCAGAGTTCATTAATAGCATCAATGAAGGTGAGATAGTAATCAGTCAGATCTTCCGCAATTTCATACTTGCGGAAAAATATGGAAAGGTTCACGACTTGAAAGGAGTCTATTCTGTTGTGATGGCACCCGCAGATCATCCCACCACCCAAAAAGAGATTAAATCACTTCAGGCACGACTCAATGAAGAAGCCTTGAAAAGAGTCTTTGTTTTGAGTCTTGAAGAATTCTCCACCGCTATTCGGGTGCATTGTCCAGGCAAATATCTGAAATGGATCGACTGGTTCCACGACCGGTATCTTAATTTTGAGAAAGTTTGATTGGGCTGCGTTTAGTATCTTTCAATCGATTTTTTAATCGTGACACAAATTGTCAAACCCACCTTGTACTTTTGAACCATTCATTATAAATTAAAATCTATGAAAACTTTAAATTATCTGATTATCATCGCTTTGTCAGTATTAACACTCTCCTCCTGCAAGACTACTTATTACCAGGTTTACCGTGCCGTACCATCAGACAGGTCGATGGCCAATAGAGAGGCACTGGTCTATGAAGATGAAAATTGCGAAGTTACCTACAACCTCTGGAGTCACGGCGGTAATATGGGGTTCGGCTTCTTCAACAAGACGAAAGAGAACATCTACCTGAATCTTGACGAGTGTTTCTTCGTGAGAAACGATGTGGCGAACGACTATTACCTCGACCGGGAGTTCACCCAAACATCCAATGTGGGTTCCAAAAGTTCACGTAAGAAAGGAGCATCGGTTGCACTTACCGGCCTCAATTTCCTGGGACTGATCCAAAGCAACCAAGCAGCAGCAGAGGTGAGTGAATCATTGATAACTTCTTCTGGCTCATCTATATCGGTTAAGGAGAAGAAGATCATCACCATCCCTCCGGGCACGCTCAAGTTCATCTCGGAATACAACATCAACGAAAGTCTGTACCGCGACTGCGACCTATTGAAGTACCCAAGAAGAAAACAGGTGAAAACTTTACATTTCATGAAAGAGGAGAGTCCCTTCGTCTTCAGTAACCGGATTACTTACCGGGTGGGGGAATCGGCAGAACCGGTTCAGTTTGAGAACCAGTTTTACGTCTCGGAAATCACCAACTACCCGGAGAAAGAGGTCGTGGATTATGAGTCTGATGAGTTCTGTGGGGAGAAAAGTGAGGAGAAATACAACTTCTTCAAGATCAAATCACCTGACCGATTTTATATCATGTATTTAAAGAGCCAAAATGGAATGAAGCACTGATGTTCTCAGAATTGGAACGACGACGATTTGGCAAGCATAAAAATTTACCTTGTTTTTTACAAGCTTTTTTCGCCGTTTAACCGTTTTAATTCCTATATTTGTGATGCAACAGCCATGAGTGCCTGAAATGAACATATAAGTGAATAAAACTGCCTAAAAGGATACCTGGCAGACCGGTCGTAACATGTTGGTGGTTCCGCTGCCATTGATGTTGAGACACAGGTCCTGCCGGTTATCTTTTTTGTCGTAGAGATGCAACAACTGATTGATCCGGATGAATAAAGAGAAGATAGAGAGGTATAAATTTTCCTTCACCGCCGCCTCGTTGCAGGTGCCGGTGATGACCAGCCTTGCGGAGAAGATGGTGAACGAGGGGCTCTCCCTCGATGAGCTGAAGCCGGAGGATGTCGGAAAGGAGCGTGCGAAGACCAATAAGAGGCAGTTCATTGAAATGAAGAAACGTCTGGCCACCTTGTCGGATGATGAGATCAACCACCTCGCCAGGGCTTCCTATGAGGAGCAGCGACTACTCTCGATGGTCGCTTTCGCCAGGGCCTACCGGTTCTTCTACGATTTCGTGATCGATGTGGTGGTCGAGAAAGTGGCGCTCTTCGACATTACGCTGACCGATTTGGACTACAACGTCTTCTTCAGCCGTGTCGCTGCCGACCATCCCGAGGCAGATAAGCTCACATCTCTCACGCAAAAAAAAGTACGACAATATACATTCAAGGTGCTGGAGCAGGCAGGCCTTATCAACAACGTGAAGGAGCGCATCATTCAGGTGCCACAGTTGAGCATTGCGTTCACCTCACTTATTTCGGCCACCAGGCCACAGGATTTAAGACTATTACTAAACTGAAAAGGGTATGACCTTAGAAGAATCTATATATGAAAAATTCACTTTCATCCGCAAGGTAGTATCGCAGGAACGGTTCATCAAGATGGAGGGGCTCTCGGGCGAGATCCCTTTCTGGATAGCCCCTTACGAGGTGAAAGCCGAGAACCAGGTCAACACCGAGATCGGCAACCTGGTCAGGAAGCTCCACAACGAAGGAATCAAGGCACTTTGTATCGACCTGTTTGAGCTGAGTTGCGCGCTGGTAGAACAAAACATCGGCCTGGAGGATATGTTTGCAATCGAGCAGGGCATGGAGAAGCTATTCTTCATCGATGCGCTCCAGTCCACCATCAACATCCACGAGCGGTTCATACCCGCCATCAGTGAACGAATAGAGGCAGAGAAACCCTCCATGCTGTTCATCAAGGGTGTAGGGAAAGTCTTCCCCTTCATCCGCTCCCACATCGTGCTCAACAACCTGCAGAGTGCCGTGAAGAACATCCCCACGCTGATGTTCTTCCCCGGTGAGTATTCCGGCAAGTCACTGAAGCTGTTCAATCTGCTGGAGGACGATAACTATTACAGAGCCAACAATATTTTCTCACAAAAGATATAAATCATGATCACGCCAGTCAATCTTTTTCGCAAAGATGTTAACAGAAAAATCGATACCGTTATCAAGGCCGACGACCAGGCCAACATCTTCCAGGAGGTGGATGAGTATGTCGTCACCCGGGAGATATCCAACAAGCTAGCAGACTTCTTTGAGTATTATAACGAAAACGGGATCACCAACGGAGTCTGGATCTCCGGCTTCTTCGGCTCGGGTAAATCCCACCTGCTCAAGATCCTCAGCTATGTGCTGGAGAACAAGAAGTACAACGGTTATCACCTGGGTGAGCTATTCGCGGAGAAGATCACCGACGATATCAAGCTCAAGGGTGATATACAAAGCAGTCTGAGAAAAATCAACTCGGAAAGCATCCTTTTCAATATCGACCAACAGGCACAGATCACCACCAAGAGCGATGAGAACGCCATCCTGAAGGTGTTCTACAAGGTATTCTACGACCACCAGGGCTTTTACGGCTTCCAGCCCCACGTGGCAGCCTTTGAGGAGAGTCTTGTCAGGGACAGTAAGTATGAAGCCTTCAAGCAGGAGTTTGAGAAGGTGTACGGCCAACCCTGGACGGAAGCCCGTAAGGATTATATCAAGCCGCAGATCAACGATGCCATCGCACAGAGTTGTGCAGTCGTCTATAGCGCCGATCCCGAGCAATACAAGAACTACCTCTTCAAGTGGCAGTCACAGCACAAACAGTCCATCGAGGACTTCGCCATGAAGGTAAGCGATTACATCAATGCCCGGGGTAAGAACTTCCGGCTCAACTTCTTCGTGGATGAAGTGGGACAGTTCATCGCCGAAAGGACGAAGCTGATGCTCAACCTGCAGACCCTCGCCGAGACCCTCTACACCAAATGCAACGGCAACAGCTGGGTGATGGTCACCTCGCAGGAAGATCTTGAGAACCTTGTGGGAGATGACTCCAAGGTGCAGTCCGACGACTTCTCCAAGATCCAGGGACGGTTCAAGGTACGCATGCCATTGACCTCCTCCAGCGTGGATGAGGTGATTGAAAAACGTCTGCTGGAGAAAAGCGATGATGGTGTTCCTGTGCTCACCCGACTCTTCAAAAGGGAAGAGGAGAATATCCGGACGCTGATCTCATTCTCCAACAGCGGCATCCAGTTCAGGGGATACAAGGATGAGCATGACTTCGTCAACAAGTACCCCTTCCTCCCTTACCAGTTCGACCTCTTCCAGCAGTGCATCAAGTCGCTCTCCCGCCACAACGTATTCCAGGGGCAGCACCAGTCGGTCGGCGAACGCTCTATGCTGGGTGTGTTCCAGCATATCCTCAAGGAGATGGACCTGACCAATACCCACTCACTCGTAAGCTTCGACCAGATGTTCGAAGGGATCGCCGGCACCCTGCGCACCGAAGCACAGAACGCGATACTGGTTGCCAACAACAACCTCGGTGCCTCCAATCCCATGGCCGTAAGGGTGCTGAAAGTGCTCTTCATGATCAAGTATTACGAAAGCTTCAAGGGTACGGCCCGCAATATCTCCGTGTTGCTGATCGACCGTCTCAACATCAACCTCACCATCCACAACAGGGCGGTTGAAGAGGCTCTACCCAATAGGTTTAATGAAGTTTGTCTCAATTTAGTCCTCCTACATAACTATCTGTTTTTCAAGTATACAAATTTAATTAAATATATTTGGATATGTTAGGATAAACAAAAAAGTGTGCGTAAATTCGTGCGTAAATTTTAATACGCACAATTATGGCAGTAAGTTTCTACCTTGACAATAGACCAAACAAAAACGGTGATCACCCCATTCGTGTTAGTATATCAATTAACGGCAATCGTTATGTTACTTCAACAGGTTTTAGTGTAAATACTGAGAAGTGGAATGATGGCAAAGTAAAGAATGGCAGCACGAATGCTAAAGGAGAAACGGCCAAGACAATAAACGCTAGACTAAAAGAGATAGACAGCTTTTTCTCCAGAGAAGAAACACTACTTAAATTAGGAGATGTTCAGGAAATCGATATAAAGTCATTATATGCGCAGATGTATATATTAATTAAAAAGTACCCCACATTTCAATTTAAAAGTGGTTCTTCGTCAAATTTGGTGCAAAGTAATAGTTCTTAAATCGCCTAAGAAAATAAACTTATTGTGCTGATTTACAGGCAAATAAATAGTAAAAAGCTAGTATAATCGAATCATTTTTATTATCTTTAAGGTTCTGACACTAAAGGTTTTAAAGATGATTGACTACACTAGCCAACCCAAAGATAATAACTTTTCTATAAACAAACATTCGCTCCAAGCTATTTTTGGAATCCCGGGTGTTGTATTCTATGATTCCGTTATAAGTGATAATTTGATTCTACTGTCTGCCCGTCTTAAAGGCAAGACAGCAAAATGTACCTGTTGCGGTAAAAGGAGTAAAAGCGTTCACTCATCCTATACGCGCAAATTAACCGATCTTTCAGTAATCGGCAGGGCTGTGAAAATTATACTGAAAGTCAGAAAGTTTAGATGCCGTAACAGTCGTTGTTCTCAAACAGTTTTCTCCGAGCAACATCTGCCCTTAACTCAGAAGTACTCACGACTAACAGATCGCACAAGTCATTATTTGCAAAGGCTGCTCATTGAGGTCTCATCCCGTAAAGGTGAGTATATAAGCGATCTCTTCTCAATAAAGCAGAGCAGTTCCACCTGTCTTAGAATCGTTAAGTCTATAGAAATGCCCGATTATCAGGAGCTGACTACCATCGGTATAGATGACTGGGCATACAGGAAAGGCAAATCATATGGTACTATTATTGTAAATGCACTTAACCACCGTCCCGTGGAACTACTAAAGAGTAGAGACAAAGAGGAGGTTGCAGATTGGCTTAAAAAACACAACTCCATACTGTATGTAACCAGGGATCGATCAAGCAGCTATTCTAATGCTATAAAGTCTGGGGCATCCAAGGCGTCACAAATAGCCGACAGGTTTCATTTGGTGAAAAATCTGGGAGATCACATAGCACATGAAATACGAATGGAGTATAAAACCATTAAAAGCAGTTGGTTGTCTCACAGGAAGAGTCTTTATAAAAGCAAAGAAAATAACAGCTGTTTAAATAGTGGAGATAACGAAAATACCAGCGATTCACAATATAACAAACACACCAATAGTGTTAACCATAGAAAACAGGAGTTGTTTAATAGGATTCATGAGCTTAAAAAAAGCAACTACTCTCAAAGAGCAATTGCAAAGGCTTTAAATATTAATCGTAAAACTGTAAAATATTATTTTGAAATGGAAGAGTTGTTGCCACGCGCAATCATCTATTTCAATAATTATGGAGATTTTATGGATCTGATTAAGGAGTGTTGTAATCAGGGGTTAAATGTAAGAACTATATTTGTCTCTATAAAAAAACGGGGATTCAAGGGTAATCAAACATCCTTTTATCAGTGGTTCAACAGGCACTTCCCGGAATATCAGAGTAAGAAAAGATTACCAAGTTCCTCCCCCGATAGTTTATGAGGTAACTCGATTTAGCGGAATGTCACCCAACAGACTTGCCATTCATTTAACAAATAGTGAATGGGGTGTTTCAAAGGAAACAGGCGAGTGTAGCAAGTCTCACATACTGGCAGAAGAGATTATTAACTCCTCTATTCTATTAAAAAACATGAGAGAAGCATACAACACTTTTAGAGAGATTTTAAACAGTAAAGATGAGCTTAGGTTAGACCAATGGCTCGAGAAGTATAAATCGACTAAAATAATGAGGATTAGAAGTTTTATAAATGGTATTAATCATGATTTGGAAGCAGTAAAAAACGCCATTAAATACCCTTGGAGTAATGGAGTTGTAGAGGGTCACGTAAACAGATTAAAAAACAAGAAAAGAGAGATGTATGGCAGGGCTGGATTTGAACTGTTAAGACGAAAGGTAGTGCTTTCCAACTCAGGATAACCTGCACCAAATTTGACGAAGAACCCACATAGACCGAAATCACTGGCACATATCAAACCGTTTTATCCACTAAAATCAAAATCAATCGGTTCTTATTTTTAAACACCTGACAAGTAGATCATTACAGCTCCTGTCTTTCATTTCCAAAAAGTGCTCCCCCCCTCAAAACAGTGATAATTGGGCGGCCGTGGGACTTTTATTGCGACTTTTCAGTCGTCTGGGATAAGTGCGCCTGCCTTCGGTCACCACCCACGTCAAATCCAGATGGCTTATCAAATGCATCCTCAACAACGCGGCTATGGTTGAAAACGCCTTTTCGCTTTCCGACTTGGTCTGAATCACCTGTAAAAGCAAATACGCGATCAGGGTACACCATACTTGGGTCTTTATCCCGTTTTCAGTGTCGGAATAAAAATAGGTGAGTTGGAAGTTTTGCTTCAATTTTTTGAATCCCGTTTCGATAGACCACCTATTTTTATAAATCAAGGCAACTTCCTCGTCTGTTATTTCCCAATTATTGGTGATGAACTTGTATTTACGCCCCTGTTCATCCCTGTACCAAACTAAACGAAGGCATAAGGTCCTCGTCTGTCTGACTTTCTTCCTTTTTTTCTTGCCTTCGGTCCCCGTCTCGACCTTCTCGATATATTGAACGTGGATATGTTCCACCTTGTAAACGGCATGTTCCCCTTTTTCCAGCTTCTTCTCGTGAAGGACTTCCTGAACCTCGTACCTTGCATTGTCTTTCAGCCGACAAACGAAATTCACGCCTTGTCGCGTCCATTTGGCGAACTGCAGGTAGTAATTGTATGCCTTGTCGAAGACCACCATGCTGCCTTCACTTAAATTCAGGTATTGCAAGAAGTTCTTGTCGTGCATTTTCGCCTCGCTTATCTTCACGAATCGCGGCGTGTCAGCATGGACGTCGGTCAGCATGTGGACTTTCAGGCCGCCTTTCTTTTTCCCGTCGCCTTTAGGGTTCCGGCCCACGCCTTTCATCACGTCGGAAAACAGCGTCACCGTACTCGAATCAAAGGCATAGAACTCCTCGAAACTGACACCCTGCTTCCGGCACTTTTTTTTGCGGCTGACCGACAAAAGCGGGGAAAAATGGGCGATCAGTGCAAAGTAGAACAGACGGAACAGCTCCTCGTCCCTGTCACGCAATGCATCTCCGGCAGTGCTTTTTGCAGGCGAACTCTCCATGCCCAGGTAATTCAACTTGCCACCCAAGGCACGCATGCCGTCACAGACTTCACCCATCGAGTCGCAACGGGAAAAAATGCCAAAGAGCATCACGATCAATTGATCCCAGGAAAAAAACGCCTTGTAATATTTATCACTGCCGAGCCTTATTACCAGCTCATCGAACTTTTCCCTCGGGATAATATTCACTATTTGTCTTAAGATCGGCTGACCGACAAATTTATTTTCGCTAACTTTGCCCATGGTTGGAAATTTAGTTTTTGACAATCCAAATTTACAACTTAGGGACGAGACTTCGGTTAAGTCCCTATATTTTCTTCATTTTTTAGTCGGTCAGTACTGATATTAATTATTTTCTCGCTTCATCCCAAAATCAATCACCATACAAATGCGGTCCTGTCAGAATATTCTTAAAATATCTCTTCGAATCCGGCTTTACAAAAGAAGACCTGAGTAAAGAACTCGAGGGGTTTAAGTGTCGTCGGGGTGAGAAATTACCCTCCTTTTATACCAGGGATGAAGTAATGAAAATAGAAGGGGTGATAGATAGAACCGGGGGGAAAGGCAAAAGGGATTATGCGATGATACTGCTTGCATCCAGACTCGGGCTACGTGCTTCTGATATTACAAGACTCCAGTTTGCTAGTTTGAATTGGGATAACAATGTCATTATCCTCAAACAGCACAAGACCAAAAGAGAGATTATACTGCCGCTTCTTTCCGATATAGGAGACGCCATTATTGATTATATAAAAAATGGCAGGCCAGATAATGATTCCAAGAATCTGTTTTTGTCACTTATTCAACCTTATAGACCTATAAGAGTATCGACATTGTGTACTATTGTTACTAATTATATTTATGCGGCAGGAGTATCACCCAAAGGAAGACATCATGGCACCCACTCTTTACGGCATAGCCTGGCGACTAATCTTTTGGAAAATGGCACGGCTTTGCCTGTTATATCTGAAGTGCTTGGGCATGGTTCGACAGGGTCGACCATGTATTATCTTGGTGTTAATATCAAATCACTACTGGAATGTTCCCAGAATGTGCCGGATGTCCCCGAGGATTTTTATTCGCAGAAAGGAGGCATGCTGTATGCCTAATTATCTTAATTATAGAAGTGTCATGGCTCCCTACATAAGCTCTTTCGTAGAATCAAAAACCAGAAAAGGGATAAAAGGAGAAGATATAAAGTGGATCCTTTACGAGTTGGATCGACATCTGGCAGAAAAGGGGCATCAGGCTTGTTATATTGACAGGATATCCTATGATAGTTGGTATCATGCAACTTGTGGCAACAAACAAGTATCAACCGTATATCAAAAAGTATCCGTAATGAGACGTTTTTTGATATATATGGGCAATATGGGGCTTGAATGTTATGTCCCTAGATTGCCAAGGAAGCATAAATCTGAATATGTGCCATACATTTTTACTGAAAACGAAATCAAAGGCTTGTTTGCCGCAGCCGATAATCTCAGGGTAAAGGAGCATCATGCCAATTCATTAATGATGGTTGTACCTGTTTTGCTAAGGACTTTGTATAGCACTGCAATACGAATTGGTGAAGCAATAAATCTTCGGAACAAGGACATAGATTTTGAAAAACATGTCATTGTTTTGGATAACACAAAGAATGGCCGTCAAAGACTTGCCCCTTTAAATGAATCTTTAGAAAAAGTTTTGAGGCAATACATCCGTTATAGAAACATGTTACCCGTCGAAGGTGTAATGGCTCCTGAGAGTCACCTTTTTGTCAATGGGCTGGGGCATAAACTGTCAAAAAGGGGTATAGGCAGATATTTTAGGAAACTACTGCAGGAGGCAAACATCCCGTATAAGGGACACGAAGAAGGCCCAAGCCTTCATAATCTAAGACATACCGCTTGTGTGCACTCTCTCGTCCGCATGCATAGGCAAGGCAGGGATATATACTGTTGCCTTCCTATACTCTCTACATTTATGGGACATGTAAAAGTCATGGACACCGAGCATTATCTCCGTCTTACACAAAACATGTATCCGGAAATTATCCAAATGGATGCATCCGTAACTGCCGGACTTGGAAATCTTATTGCAAAATCACTCCTTAAAGTTGATGATCATGGGAACATATAAAGATATTGCAGGGTGTATTGAAAAGTATTTTACCGATTACCTGGTAAAAGAGCGCGGCGTCAGCGCCCATACAGTGCGTTCATACCGAGACACTTTCATTCTGCTTCTTGAATATATGAATAAAGAGAAGAAGATCCCGGCGGACAAGTTAGGACTGGATGACATAGACAGGAGTGTGGTACTTTCCTTCCTGGACTGGCTTCAGGATGTCAAGCGCAACGCCGTTTCCACGCGGAACCAGAGATACGCTACAATAAGATCTTTCTATGAATACATGATGTATGAAGATCCCGTCCATTTATCACACTGGAAATCAATATGCTCAATACGTATAAAACGAGAGGTGCGAAATAGTGTCAAATATCTGACTGTTGACGGGGTAAAAGCCGTTTTCGAACAGATAGATACAAATACCCGTGAAGGAAGAAGAAACCTGACCCTATTGTCCTTGATGTATAATCTTGGAGCCAGGGTACAGGAAATTATAGATCTCACACCGCTATCGATAAGAACAAGCAAGCCCTATGTCATCGAGTTGTTTGGTAAAGGAGCCAAAAAACGATTGGTGCCGATTGATGACAATATGATGAATTTACTTGGAAATTACTTGAAGGAATACGGCTTGGACAGACCCGGGATGGGTCATCATCCCCTCTTCTTCAATAGCCGGAGGGCTAAGCTTACCAATCCCGGGATTACCTATATTTTGCAAAAATATGCTTCATTGGCACATATTGCATATCCCGATCTGGTCCCGTCAACACCAACTCCGCATACGCTGAGGCACTCAAGGGCAATGCACCTGCTACAGGCCGGTGTAAATCTGGTATATATCAGGGATCTTTTGGGGCATGTGTCAATACAGACGACCGAGATTTATGCAAGGGCGGACTCGAAGTTGAAGAGAGAAGCCTTAGAAAATGCTTTTAGTGATCTTGGAATTACTGAACCGGATGTGAAAAGTTGGGAAAAAGATCCCAAGCTTAAAGCTTTTTTAAAAAGTTTGGATTGAAATATTATCAGAAGTAGTTTTAGAAAGTAGCGATTGGATAATACTGATTGTTAATTTACTTCCTTAGGCTACTTTTGATTTAATTAAAGTTGTGATAACGCCGGCTATGGGCCATGCATGCCAAAAGTGTGATGTGCTCCGCGTCCTTATACTGGTCATACCCCGCGTACGCGTCAGTTTGGAGCGCGCCGCGGTACCCGTCAAGAAATCCGGCGGCGACATCCCCCGAGCGGGATTTTCCGTACCTGAAGCACGCCATGCCTTCCACGGGGGCATGAAACACCCACATGTACCCCTTGTGCGTGGCACCGGGCTTATCCGAGGTAAGAACAGGTATCGGGGGCTCGTCCACCTGAAGGTAGTCGCGTTTCATTATTTCATGGATCAGTGTATCGTGTAACGGCTCAAGCAAGCGGCAGACGGCGGCGTACCAGCCCTTGAGCGTCGACTCGGCAACCGGTATCTTTTGCCGCTTGAATATCTCGGCCTGGCGATAGAACGGGAGGTGATCGATGAATTTGCTCGCGCAGATATGGGAGAGAATGCCCGCCCCGGCATTTCCTTTCACGATGGGCAACGAGGGCATGGGGGCTACAGTAACGCAGCCTTCACCTTCCGTGCCCGGCACCACGTACTTGGGACGGATAATAACCCGCACGTAAACGTCGGCGGGCTTGTACTCCAGCAGCTCGGTGACAGACTCCCCTATCTTGACGGCTCCATCGGGGATAAGGTCAGGTTCAATCACCTCCTCTTCCCGTCGCAGGTGCTCGGGAAGACGGCTCCGGACAGGCTTTTCGCGTGTCTTTTCGCGTTCGTAAGTGATGGTTTCCTTGTTCGCTTCCGCTTTTGGCTGAATATCGCGAAGTGAATCCCGCGTGCCGGCAAAGAGGTCCAATTGCCCGTCATCGGTTTTTTCCGACCTGAAGCGTTCACTTCTCACACCGTAAAGCATCCGTTTTAGCTCGGAGAGTTGAAACCTCAGGTATTCGCAATCGGACTTGATGGACAGCAATTCGTTATATTCCCCGCGGGAAATAACAACCTGGTCATTCAATTCCGTATTGCTTGTTTTCATGGTGTAAAGATACAACTTATCAATGAGATGAACAAGCACGAAAGTCTTTATTCACGCGGTTTTTGGAGCAATATTGAATCTTTTCCGGCGGGTGGTTTTTTCCATGGAAATACCCTCGACCATCATGACCAAATCGCGCCAAAGAATACTGCATCCCTTGCCGGAAGAATGGACGCGGGGAAGGGAAAAGCGGCCGCTTTCCAGGCGCTTGTGGTACAGCACGAGCCCGCCCCGTTCCCAATGGAGCAGCTTGATGGTCGTCCTGGACCTGTTGACAAAGATGAACACTTCCCCGCCTAACGGGTCGCGTCCCAATTCCGATGAGACAAGCCCGCATAAACTGTCAAATCCTTTACGCAGGTCGGTGGGTGAGAGGCAGAGGTAAAAACGCTGGGATTCGTTAAGTGAGAACATCGTCCGGGAAATTAAAAAGTGAGCAGTTCCCCGAGTAGCGTGATGTCGGTTACCCCCTCGTCCACGCGAAGAGTTACCCCGCCGGGATAGGCGATCTCGAACCGGGGCATCCGCCGGGAGGACGGCTTGCCGATAACAGTTACCGGCTGCAAGAGGGATGGCTCCTTTGCAGGGGGTGTTTTTGAGGCTTCATGTTCCGGATGGACTTCAAGATACAATTTTCTCCATTTGTAAAACTGCCATTCACTCATGTTTTTGGACCGGTAAAAATCCGTGGCCCGCTGACCACTTTGAAAGTACTCTTCGATCAGGGAAAACGCTTCGTGTTGAGTAAAACGACGATTCATTTTGTTAGTGTTCATCTTTTTTTGACAAAGATCACGGTTTAATCGAAGCAATCCAATACGCCTATGACCGACGGCTTACAGTATATCTTCTTTATGCCTTTGTTGTTCTATTAGAAACGGTTGGTTCTGAATAGGTGGCATACCAGAAGTTATAATCGACTTCCGTATTCGCTCTTTGAGTATATCTTTTATTTCCTGACCATTCATCACGGATGTCCAGAAAATAAATAAAAGAGAAAATAGTAAAAAAGCCTTGCAACATTTCATTTAACTATCAAACCTCGACTTATCAATATCCTTTCTTTCTTTTCTCGAATAAGCACCAAAACAATAGGAGAATGTTGATTTGAAGAATGGAGTATCGACAAATTCTTGTATTCTAAAGTTCTGGTTGTCGTGTTTAATTATCAATATTTATTTAATTTTCGATTGTAAACTACAATTCTATAGCGAATTTATAGATACTTGTATCTGCTTCATCATCTGAAAAAAGTCCCAAAAAGTATCTGTCATAAGGATCAACATCAAAAGCAACAAGTGGCTGGTCTGCCTGAATTGTTGAGACATGGTTCAAATCCCAATCAAAAACAAATATTTTTGAATTTTTTCTTTTGTCTTTATCAAGACCTATTTCACTTCGGTTCCACAAGCAATAGAAATAATTATCAGATCCCACCACGTTTAGAAAGAACAACTCTGCACCATCCGAAAATTTCTGTAGTTCTGCATTCTCAAGAACCGGTTCTATAAATTCTTTTCCGATTTGTATATCTTTAAGGATATTACCGTTAAGATCGAATATGGCTATTCTATTGAAATATGTCAACGCGCAAACCACTATGGCTTTCTCTTTATTGGCCAGAATGGTATTTCTGTATAGATGAGTAACATCCTCATCATATTTTCTCTTGGTCACAGGATAATATTGTATCCATTCTTTAGTGGATGTTTGTTTATCCCATTTAAAATAAAGACCTTTATTAAAAGGTACAAGACTATTTGCGAAATAAAGAGTGTCTGAGATTTTATTCAGATTGATACTTGGCCAAAGAGAATCCGGCATCATTTCTTTTTCTATTATATACCTTTTCTTCTCAGAATTATAACCAATATATATAAGGCTTCTCCTGTTCAGATCGAGAAGTTCTACATCACCTTTTTTCGAAAGACCCTTCAGAAAAAGCGGAAAATCCACGCTCTCGGGCCCTTGGCCCCTATCTCCCAATTCTGCAACTCGTTCGAAGTTTTTTGATGATAAAACTGTGACTGGACTATTATTTCTCTGGGATGTAAGAAAGACGAGAGAGTCCGTGATATGCATATCAAAAAATTGCTGCATATCTTCTTCGAAAACCAATTTCCCTGTACTTAATTCCGTTTCTTTTTCGTCTATTATCTGAATTAAATGACTGGGCATTTCTTTTTTATCTTTACAGGAAAAGACAAAACAAAAAAGGATGAGAAATATTATAGATAGGATATTTAATTTCATAATAAATTTGTATTTAACAAGATAAGAGTATCTCAAAATAGGACTCAGTTCCGTTTATGCTTCCAACTATGAAACAAAGGGGTTTCCGCCTTTGTTGAAAATAGCTCGGTAGAAAAGGAAATTCTTTATAGATTAATAATCCGAGAACTAAAATCTTTTAAAGACAGATACTGGGCTCTTATTTTGCGACACCCTTATCAATTAAGAATAATTAATTAGTTGATTCTCTACTAATAACGAGTACAAGTTGAGCTGCTACTTATGTTATTGCAGATAGAATAAGAACAACCTTGGCAACGCCAAAGAAAAGTCCCACTCCAAACATCACTTGCGATATCTGCATAACGACAACTAATAGTAATCGGTCCTCCAGGGTTTTCATTCTGTGCCAATGCTTCCACATTGGCTAATGCTAAATCCGAAAGACCAGTGTCACTTTTCATACTTTGGTTCACTCCATAACCTGCGGTTAGAAGAAGTGCAAGGGCAAATATACCCGATAAAAATTTCTTTCTCATGATTAAATGTTTTAATAAATAGTTATTTGTGATTCCTCTCTCATAAGGAATTTTCTTTCATGTCTTCTCTTGGTTTTATTACTTATCTCTTTAAGATTCATGTAAGATGCCAAAATATATTGAAATATCCTACTTTCCTAACTCATTTATAACTCATTTTTTGTATTTATTTGAGGATGAATTGATTGTATTGATCTACATTGCCCAACTAAAAAAAAGTTTCAATTGGATACACTTCACTCAGAATTTAACTAACAAGTAAACAGGAAAATAGTTACTCAACTCAGAATAAATTGTTAAGATTCTGCCTCAATTCTGTTTCGTGCTTATTCTATACTCTTCATGAACCGATTCCATCTGAATGTATTAGAATAGGGACTCATCGATTTCCATACCAGTGATGCTTTTCCCACGATCAGGTCGTCGGGAAGCAGTCCCCAGTAACGGGAATCCTGCGAATTTTCCACCTTATCGCCTCCCATAAAATAATAATTGTGGGAGAATGTATAGACCTGCAAAGGCTTTCCGTTATCCCGTAACGAGTCGTTTTCGAACGGAAGGGAATAGCCTTTTTCCCACTCGATGATTTTTTTATAGAGCAACGCGTTTGCCTTGTCCAGTATAATATGGTCTCCTTTCTTAGGAATATATATCGGTCCGAAATCTTTGATATTCCAATTCAATATAGTGTCCCAGGGTAAAGTATTGTACACGCCTTCCGGAAATGCGTCTTTCGGCTTGCCGCTTAAAGCCAATTGCTCCTGATAGTTCCCCAGCCGCTTCGACGTATCGGAGTTCAGGGTATAGATGCCGTTCACAATCCGTAGGGTATCCCCGGGAAGGCCGATACAGCGTTTGATAAAGTATTTTGACATGTTCATCTCGATCTTATCCCATGTATTGGGATGGGGGATATGAAAAACGACCACATCGTTATTCTTAATATGGGTGTAACCCGGCATGCGTTTAATTTTTACCTGCTTTCCTTCCACCGCATCGAACAGGTTGAACAACCTTGCCCCGTATGCTAATTTGTTTACCAACACATAATCACCCGGTACAATGGCGGGTTCCATAGAATCCGTGGGTATCTTATAGGAGCCAAAGACAAACACACGTAATAATATAAAACCGAATACTACAATGGAAGTATAATAAAACAGATTGAGGACGGTATTTCCGATCTTGCGGATTATTTTATTTTTATTGTTCATTCATTGCCTCCTTTTCTTTCAATATCTTTTTTACTTCATCGCGCATTTCCCTGATAGCCATGGAGTGGACTTTGGGTTCCTTTTCAAGGACAGCAAAGGCAGACCGCTGCATCTTTTCCGGTTGATAGTTGAGCGAATCAGCATACAATTTTGTGAGTAAGTAGTAAGGATAAATTCGTTCTGGAAGCAGCCATATAGAGTTTATGTAGCAATCTTCAGCTTTACTATACTCTCCCATTTCCTGGTAATTACGTCCTTTTACATTGTAAAACATTGGATCACAACTTTTCTCAAGCCCCCGGTTGAAAATGCTGTCAGCATCTTCCCGTTGACCTATGGCGTTCAGTATTATTCCACATTCAAAGACGAATTTCGGCTCGTAATTCAGTACCGGATATAACTGTTCATAATTGTTTGCCATGTTTTCGTATGCTTTCATGGCGTAAAAAGGCTGAAGTTTCTTCCACTCCTTTTTTGCCTGATAGAATATCTTTTGCCTGGAGGCCGTGATAACAGAAACAGAGCACAAAGCTCCCAACAGTAGAATGAAAACGACTATTTTTTTCCAACCGTGCCGGTAAATTCGATTATTACTGTCTGTTTCTCCTGTGCAAGCAGTTCCCAACAATACCCAAACAACCGGAAATTGCCACAACTGATAGGGATAGGAGGCAAAAGCAAATACCGATAGGGTTACAAAACTACCGGCCGCTCCGATCAGTTTGTTTTGTATGCCTGATTTGATGATCAGATAGGAAAGTATCAGAAACAGGATAAAGCCCAACAGCCCTTGTTCCAGAAATATCTGCAAATATTCATTGAAAGCATATTCCGGACTCCCCGCCACTAATTTTTCTGTATCGGATCCATTGCCATTCTTGAAATATTCCATTTGCGCTTTAGCATAGGCGGCAGGGAAGCCTCCTATTCCGGGTCCTTTCACCGGGGATTCCTGTATGGACAGGGCGGTGATCTTCCACATAAACAGGCGTCCGTCCGCCGAGTCTTTCTTAAGATGGTAAATACTAAAGATGATTACCCCCAGAAACAGAGTTAAAATAGTTATGGCAATGATGCATTTTCCTTTATGACGCTTCCAGAGCAATCGTAACCTTGCAATAAACCGTTTGTCTGACAGCAGTACGAACAGGCATCCAGCCATGGCTGCGATCCAGGCAGTGCGGCTCAATGTAGCGGGAAATACTATCAGGCAAATAGTCCCGACAAGTAGAAAAAGATAACCGATATATTTGTTTTTATATCTATATGTCAACCAATAATGTAGTACTAAGGGAAACATTAATGCAATGAATCCTCCGTATGGTCCTGGATTATAAAAAGAACCGGTGGTTTTAAAAAGAGAATGTCTTGAAGGAAAATAATCGTATAACTGTCCCAGTCCCCATATAGCTTCAACTGCTCCCCAGATCAGTAGTGCGGCCAACACCAACATCTTGCATTTGGGGAAGAAACGGTATATGATTTTTAGGATAAACCAAAGGAGCACTATCTGAATAAAAAACAGGAAAAACTCAGGGGAAAGATTTTTTTCATATTGATAAGTTGCCAATACTATACCGGTGAATAACAATATTATTATATCACTTATTATAGATCTGTTTATTTTATTTTGTAGATACATTAAAGTTGTGTCGGGAATAATTTAATACAATCATTACTGTCCGATAAAAACCCATTTTGATTTTATTTCTTTGTAACGGGTTTATTACCAGAGTTTATTTTCTATATTTTCATCATTTTCAAAAGTAAGCCCCCCTGAAAAGGGTTAGCATCTCCAATTTTTGGTCATCCCGTCGCCAATCTCTCCCCGGGTTTTCCAAGAATTTCATCAAGTGCAGGTAATTGAACAGGTGTATCCTGCAAAAAGAGACCAAGTTAGAGAACGCCCAGGGTCGATCCAGTCGCTTTTGGATGACCGTGAGTAACAAGTTCACGATCAAGACGCAATATATCTGTATTTTTATCGCGTTCTCGTTATCTCCCAAGAAGTACTTGAGCGGGAAATTGCCTTTCAGCTGCTTGTAAAGCAGTTCGATCTGCCACCTTATTTTATAAATTGCCGCTACCAAGTCGGCACGCATCTCGAACAGGTTAGTGAGGAACTCGAACTCGCGCTTGAGTTTCCTGTCATAGAAGACAACCTTGCGCAGCCTGAGCTTGCTTTCAACTCCATTCTCCTCCTTGACGGTCACTTCAATGATAGTGTCCTCCAGCACGCCGCTGTGAATGCACTCGTCAATATGGAGTTCTTCCCGCAGTTTATACACGGCATTATCCTTGATGCGGGTAACGAAGCCGGCACCTTTCTCGCCAAAGAGTTTGAATGCTTTATAATCGTTGTATCCCTTGTCAAAGACGTAAATAGTATTGTCGCTCGGGGAGAGCTTGTCCAGCAACATGTGGTCATGGGTGGCGGCGGATGAAAACCAAACCATCTTGGGTGCCGCCTCATCGACATTAATCACGGTGTGCACCTTGATGCCCCCCTTGCGTTTGCCATTGGAGGGAGTTCTGCCCACGCACTTTAAAATATCTTGGAACAGGCTGATAACCGTGCTTTCAAAGATCTCGATTTGTTTGTTTATCACCTGTTTAAACCGGGTGTCCGAGATCACGCGCTCGTACTCCCGGAGCAAATCGTGGTATACACCGGCGAAGAAATCCACGCTCCTGCGCTTGTTCGCGTCCGACAAGGTGCTCCGGTAAGGAATATGCGTCAGCTGGAAATGTCCGGTCTTGCCTGATAACCCGAGCATTGCGCCGGCCACTTCGCGTAGCGAGGAGCATTTGGCGAACACGCAAAACAGCATGCTGATCAGGTGATCCTTGGCTGTAAAACGCTTCACGTAGTGGTCCGCTTTATGCTTTTGGCTGTTTCGGGAAATTATTCTTGTATCGATCATAGAGATGAGCTGTCCGAAAACCGACTGTCCGAAAAAATGTGTACTTTTGTTCATTGTAGTCTTGTTTTGTGATGAATACAAAGCTACAATTATTAGTACGACGGGCAAACTTAAATTTGCCCTCGTACTTCTTTCAAAAAGTTTTTATCGGACAACAGTGTAATACAATTACAATTTACCCTCTTAAAACTATATTCACAGAAAGACCGTCTTGCCATCTTCTATTACAAAAGGTCTTTCCTGGACTCCCCCCGAATGATTTTTCAGATAAAAAAGACATCCCTCAGGAATATTTTCATATCGCAAAGAATCCGAAGACGCAATCTGAACCCACATGGAACTCCATCCCGTCCGATCACTCATAAACAGTTCATATATATCTCCTTTTTTGATGTAATTATCGTGATTCCGCGGTGAATATACGATTTCTGTTATTCTCTGAGGTTGTCCGAGATCCAGACCGGTCCATCCGTCACTTGGGGTGTTATGATCAAAAGATGTTTCGGTTGAACCGTCAAAAGCATTGGTATATTCATGCGAGCCGTCATTTTGCCAGCTTCCCGGCGTTCCGATAATTTTTCCCCGTAAAAGCAGGGTATCCGAGAGAAATTGAATCTCGGCAACATTACAGAAACTCTCTTCAGGTCCTTTATATCGTACATATCTGTATCTGTTTTCGGAAGATAGCGTGACATGATGGAACAAACGAAACGGCCTGTCCTTGATGATATGGAGCGTATCCGGATTTTTGAAGTTGGGATTGTCCGAACCTTCAAAAACACCTCCTACCATCCGGTCCCTGAAATGGATTTCTCCTTCCAGCGAATACTTTGAATATAAAATAAAAGGCTTATCACTGCCACTTTCATAATTTTCGAGCAGATTAATTTTATAAGTCTGGTTATGCAATTTGAACGGATCTGTAATAAATACAAATTTATCGTTTTCATAGACCGCAACCCTGAAAATATCCCCAGCATCGATATTTTTGAATGTGACAACTCCCTTCTTATATGCATCTGTCCAGTCTATCGGAACCCAATTCATTTTTGACAGTATGCATAGATAAAAAACCTTGGTATTCTTCGACTTATCCTTGTATATAAGGTTCTTGGGAATGGATAAGTCTGTCAAGTGGTTTGAATATAAACCCGTGACATCATAAAATCTATAATTGTATTTGGAGAATTCCCTGGGGACTGCTTTTGATTTTCTACTAAGTAGATTAAACCGGGAGGTATTCATAGAAAAGGTTTTGCGGTATACTTTGGGTTTGGCTGTCCTCCGGTTGAGTTCAGTGCCGGAGATATAGGTAATGTCTCCAAAATAATCAATTGCATAATATTCGTTTTTTTTGTTCTTCAATGATACCCATGAATGCCCTACGTTCACATAACTCTTGAGGGGCATATAATCCGTAGCACAAGGAATTCCATTTGCCCTTAACAGGAACAGGACAAACTGATTGATGTTATCGCAAGATCCTGTCAGGTATTTGGCGGTAATGGCATCGAGACTCGGGTAACCACCGGGTTCCGTCATGGTGAATCTTTCCGGACGCATCTTTTTTATGATATTACGCCGTAGTATAATAGCAGCCTCAACCGGATCCTCTGTGGTGATACCTTCTGCGAAAGTGCCATATTCTTCCAGGTAGTTTTTTCTCCAGTTCGTCAATTTTTCGTTACCTGTACGATAGGGTAAAATATATTCGCAAAAATCGTCGAAAGTCACATTTTTCCCCCATGGTTTTTCAGTCCATACTTTAAAGGCCAGATCAATATTTTCGCATAAAAAGGTAGAGTCGATCTCTTTGATATCAAACTTTAATGTTAGGGTTGATGTATCAAAAGGACCATATACACCGTGTAACGAATCGAGGATTTGATCGGGCGTTTTTTTGTCTTCTCCCAGTAATTTGAAATAGTCTGCATATTTTTCCAACGCTTCTCCTTCATAATAATGATACCCCGGCATATTTTCTATAAGGAAACAAGCGGCCCTGTATTTTAGGCTGTCGGCCGGGTCAGTTGAATAACGCTTCAGGACTTTTTCTAATTCGGCCCTGTTGTCTCCTGCCAACAGTAGGGCTTGCTCCAGTTCACTTTGTTTTTTACCAATGCAACTACAAAGCAGAATAAGAGAAAAGACTGAAAAGCGAATAATATATTTCATTTGTTATCAGAATTATTTTAGTACCCTAATTACTTCATTATTCTTATAAATGAGAAGTCTGTCCCCCTGACCTGTCATGGATATTATGGCAAACAAGTACCGTATTCGTAAGATACGCATCGTATATATTTCGGGTGCAATATGAATCAACGAATTTCATTCTTGAATTTTTGCTTACGGCCATCGAAATAGGTTTCACTCCATCATCTTCAGGCTAGAAATTTGTTGTTTCTCCATGAAATTCCAGATTTATAATTGTTTGATTTTCAAATTTCCATATAACGTTCTTTGATGGTTTTCAGATACTCTTTTGTTAATTCAGGGCTTGTTTTATCAGTTATAAACAATTGTTTTACACATAAGTCTTTATCAAGGATAAAAAAGTATGGCATCGCTACTATTTCATACAAAAGAAAATCATCTTTTTGTTGAAAACTTATTACTTTCTTACCGTAATAATCGTCTTTAAATCGTTGTTCAATATCAGCAATACATATAATGTTTGGATTGGATTCAAAATCAGGAAAGATCTCCTTAACATCAGCAAATACTCCTTCGACACATGGTCGGCACATATTCTGATTCAAGCCTAGTACCAATTTTGGCTGATTTGTAATAAAATGGACAGGGATAAGCTCACTCTTATCCGAGCCTGAATAAATATATGAGTTACCTATGCTGTATTGTTCATATTTGAATCTGGTGACGGTTATTTCCTTGGATGCTTTAAACATGAATTCAACGTTCTCCAAGTGTTCTAACCTGTGCTTTGTACTATTTAGCTCATATTTATGCATTTGGAGCAAAAATAGTAACCCGATATTAAATAGCAGAAAACATACTGCAATACATATTAAAACTATTTGTGTTGATTTATATTTCATACGATTATATTATTTTTTTACATCAAGGTGTATGGAACTCACTATAATCATATTCTTGGGTGAAAATGGTTTACATGCTCGTTTCATTTGAACCAGTATTTAATTAATATTGGATTTTCTTCCATTTCGGACTGCAATAATTCATCAAAAACTTCTTTTTGTCTGTCATCCAGCATTTCTTTTGTAATACGTTTTTCTAAATCAATCCACTGGGAAGGCATCAAAACGTATTTGTCCGTAACAATTATTTCTTCCCCACGATACGAATTAAACTGTACATTTTCGGTAAAATCAAGGATATATTTTGATTCTCCGGTGGATTTGTCATATATTATATTTGCCTTGTGATCCAGATCATTCCTTGAAAGCGAAACAAATACATATTTACTGTTGTGTCTCACAGAGTGTATCAGGTAAGGAAATTGATCAAACAGTTCTTCTACACATCTATATAAGGAATAATCTGCTTCTTTCGAGAAAACGGCAGTCGTGCCTTCCCGGGTATATGTTCCAAAATCGAATCGAAAAGCAACTTCAAGCTGTTCCTTTCCCATTTTGTAAACTACAGGATGGATAGGCCGAAAAAAGAACCAGTCACCCTGGTACTGGTAAGGATTATTTGAGAAACTACCAAGACGCGTGTTTTCTTCAAATTCTTCATGTAACAACTTTTGCTCATCAAGGTTGAAATAAATAATTTTTCTAGGTTCAAACATCGTATGAAATACATGTGTGTGGCTATTTACAGCAGCAAGAGTGTGTACCGCCCGAAAACCGGGGAAGGTAATCTGTTTTGTTTCGATATGGTTGCCCGATAAATCATAAATATGCACCTTGCCATAAGGTTCAAGTATTTCAAGGTTGCCTGAAAAAGGGTTGATATTGAAATCCTGGATAAATACATATTCTCCGGCACCTTGCCCCTTTTTTCCTATTTTAAAAAGGAATTTTCCCGTTTTATCAAACACAAAAATAATACATTGATTTTTATCCAACGTATAATATTTATCTTGGTGAACAATCATTTTCGAGATACCTACAATAAGAGCATCAGGCGAAGTTTCCAATGGAATTAATTCAATGGAACGAAAGTAATTGAAAAGAGAAACTTTCTCCGGTCGATCCATATCGACGAAAATAGCACCCTCAATTTGTGCTTTTTGTTTACACATTGTGAAACATATCACAATCAGTAGCATAAATACTTTCTTCATTTTTTAATTTATTAAAAATTCTAAAAAGATGTCCGGCGGTTTTGAACCGGACATCTTTAGCATTGCTGTTATAATGGACAAATAGATAATGGATTCCCATTTGGGCTACATGGACAAAGCAAATTACCTGTGAAATCATGACACTCCTTTCCATGACAACTGCCATAGTCGCATGTTATAGTAGGTGAACATCGACAGGCGTCAACTTGCTCACCACAAACCGAACAATAAAGGGTTTCTCCTCTTGCTAGAGCCTCTATACTTGTCAAAGACAAATAAATATTAGAGTTGCTATTGAATGCGAGATTCACATTTACAGCAGCTAAGACAACCAGTGCTATCGCACAGATAAAAAATAATTTCTTTTTCATAATATTTTCCCTAATACGTGTCGGGCGCAACTTTTAATGAAATAGTTTTAACCTTACCTTATTTTGTTCTTTAGTTTTCATCAATTGTTTTTGTCATTATCGTGAACATAAAGATGCCGAAACTGATCATTATAACCAATTTTTATAACTCATTTATAACTCATTTTTTATAATTTATCCATAATCAGGATTGTTTTAATACCACAACACTTCGTTCTCCCGGTAAACAAAAAGTCTGGCTCCGGGAGAGTTATTGAAATTTTGATGTTTTAACAGGAACAGGGCGCTTTTCGGTACTTTTTTAAATATAACATGCTTGCCCGATCCGCTGTTTGTTCTATACTGGTGTTGTTCCATTTATTTCCGTGTAACGAATCGAGGATTTGATCGGGCGTTTTTTTGTCTTCTCCCAGTAATTTGAAATAGTCTGCATATTTTTCCAACGCTTCTCCTTCATAATAATGATACCCCGGCATATTTTCTATAAGGAAACAAGCGGCCCTGTATTTTAGGCTGTCGGCGGGATCAATGGAATAACGCTTCAGGACTTTTTCCAATTCGGCTCTGTTGTCTCTTGCAAAAAGTAAGGCCTGTTGCAACTCGCTTGGCCCTTTTACAGTGCAACTGCAAATTAAAATAAGGAAAATACATCTAATAAAATTCATAATTATTAGTTCTTTTGTGAGGTTGCATGGAATATGTATCAGATAATACGAGTTTGAATATTTTATGTTGATCCAGCCAATCTACCCAAATAGTATTTAGTGTTTGTAAATGCCGTAAACGATTATAGGGGCATAATATTGAATGCTTGCTGTTTACTATTTCTCTTTATAGAAAATTAAAACAGGGTTTAGTTCTTTATCATGTGTGTCATCCATTTTTTCAGTATGTTTTTTTTGTATATCTGAATTTTCTAAACTATTGAAATCCACAATAAACATTATTTGCTGATCATCTGCATCATGAGGAAAATAACTCATATCAGAAATACCATTTTTTAAGTCTCTGGCGTACTGACACCATTTTGCTTCATTATTTGTTTTATCTAATCTGATAAAATCATGAACATTTGACTTAAAATAGATAAATCTGTTTGTTTCTCTTATCGAAGAAAAACCATAACATATTTGTTTTTCATTTATTTCGTTGACAAGTTTTCTCGGTTCCGTATACTGTTTTTCAAGTATAGCATCAGTAATGCCAAAGTTATCACAATTAATCTGATAAGTAACTGTTTCGTCTAAGTTTAATAAGGAATTTCCGAGAGGGACAACATACCAAATAGATTTGCTTTTAACGATAGGTACTCCTCTTTGTCTGAGAATAAAATCTGCTGTTTTACCAATGAATTTATTATTTATATATTTACTATTATTAAGATCAAAACTCCTAATAATGCTTTTATCTTTAGTATTCAATGGATTGTAAAAAAATAAAATATTATTATTATATATTATTTTCTCATAGAGATTGTTGGTATCAATGTTGTCTGTTTTGGAGATAAATGTTCCGTCTAAACTATAAATGAATAAGCTGAAATTATCGGTATATAGAATAATATCGTCTCTATCGTAGTCAATGGCTATGTCGATAATATGATTATATTCGCCTGGACCTGCCCCTCTATTGCGTATTTTATTTAAAAATTTACCTTTCATGTCAAAAAATAAGACTTCTTCCCTGTCATTTAAAATGATGATTGTATCTTTATGTATGATTAACCGTCTAATACTTTTGATCAAAGACGAGTCTATTGTTTCCAGGTATATAATATCAGATAATTGAAGATGGTCAGATATTAACTCCTGATTATGACCAGAAGGAAGGTTGATAATAATATTATTCGTATTCTCTTGAGTACTACTTGCACATCTGGGAGACGTAAGAGAAAATAACGCAACGCACCCTGCAATATAAAAATACTTTGTATTCATAAGTTCTGTAGATTTTATAATTGTATAATTTTGCCCTTTCCTATTCCAATCATTAAAGAGAGAGAATTTTAATTTGTCCCATTCGGAAATTTTATATCCAATGTTTATGAATTTAAATCTTGAAAGTTAATTAAGGGTGTACATCACTAAGAAAGGATTTCCGTCTTCCCTGATTGTCTTGAATCTTTTTCTCAAATGATCAATTTGGAGCGGATATTTTTCTTCAAAGTTGTTGTATTGGTCTTTTCCATCCCAAAATCTTTTAATCTCGGCCGCATCAATTATTGTATAAATAGTCTTTTCATCGAATCCAATGATATTACCAAAAGAGAAAAAATATTTTCCTTCATAAGGATCTAATGTCACAATATTTGCTTGTTTATTATTTTTATTATAAACACCTAATAGATATTGTCCTTTATGTAATAATTTTACAATAAGGTAATTCTCCGTTTCCTGAAAGTTATAAAAACGATATATATATTCATTTTTCAATTCAAATAACCTTTTTTCATTAACCACATCGGTTTCATTTATCTTCGGTAATGACAGCTTGCCAAAATTGAAATTATATTTTGTTGTCATTTTGTTGTTTTCGACCAAATAGATATTGTAATTCCTAGGAGTAATATAGTAGTACATATTTCTATAAACGGAAAAAACTGCACCGTCTGTGGAATATTGGCCTTCCCATATTTTATCTATTTCAAAATAATGATCTACGGTTTTTAAATTTTCGTTTAATAACCATAAATTGTATGGTTTTGTCCTGTCTTCACTATAATTACCCATATAAGCCAAATATCCTTCGTCCATTTTTCTCATGGATGTGAAAGATTTCGGATTTTTTTCTATTGCCCGCAATTCTTCCCCTCTCAAGTCATATTTAAATAATTTTTTATCTACCCTGCTTACAATATTGAAGGAAGAATCCGCCGGATCGACAAACATATCTGTCAATTGGATATATTCTCTTGGGCCATTTCCATAATTGGAGATAGAATGAATCAAATCACCGTCAAGATTAAATATATAAATACTCATATTTTGGGTCTTATCCATCAGGTAGATGATCGTGTCGAATTTAATCACTTCATCGATATTACCAATGATGACTTCCTCACAATCAAGGTTTATTATCTCGACATCTTTTATTAAACCTATATCGTGAATACTTTTTAGCTCTCTTTGAATATCAAACTTGATAGATGTGGTTTCTTCAGGATCATTCTTTATTGATTTATTTTTACAGCCATATGGCAGAAAAAAAACGATCATTATCAAATAAAAAATATTTTTATTCATATCGTAATATTTATTTGTTAAAAGGTAGGATTTCTCCTACCTTATGAGATAAAGACCTCAGGTTATAGATGGACAATACCTGGCTGTGCATTGTTGATTTCCCCCTGATGCACAATCCGTTTTCCCATCACCATAAGTATAGGTAGCTGTTCCATCAGCTCCGATAGTCAAAGTGACTGATATACCGGCGATCGTGATACTAATTGTTGAGCCTGCCCTGCCTGTAAAAGTATATGTGCAGTCACCATCTGTCCTGGTCCACAATGTCCCTCCTCCACTTTCATCCTGCGCTAACGCCTCCACATTACTCAATGCCAAATCCGAAAGATTCGCATCACTTTTCATGCTCTGACTCACTCCATAGCCTGTGGCTACCAAGAGTGCAAGGGCAAATATGCCCGATAATAATTTTTTCTTCATACTTTGAAAAATAAAATTAGTGAATAAATTGATTGATAACAATCTCTTTGCAGAGAGTTTAATTTGTATTTCCTTTTAGCCTTATGATCAAGGGCGAATTATCCATGTTTCCATAAATGGAAATAGTTCTGTTAAAATAACCTGAATCTTCGGCATTATAGGTTATTTCTATTTCCATTGACGAACCGGGTACAGTGGGTTCTTTTTTATACCTTACACTTGTACAACCACAGGATGCCTTGGTATCATATACAACAAAAGGCACTTCTCCTACATTGCGGATCAATGCGGTTACTTTTGTAGGATTACCTCGTTTCAGCGTTCCCAAGTTGAATTCCGTTTGATCTGCCTGAACGATTGTATTTTGTGAAGGGTATGTTACGGTATGGGCTTCCGGAGCGACCCGTGACAAGTACATCTCCTTAATACGTGGATTATGAATTGGGTTACCGATATAGACAACTTTATTGTCTTTGTCCAGCAAGAAGCATTGAAAATCATCACGAGATGGAAAACGATTGATAGCATTTAGCTGGTCTTTATCGTCGATGCATACCGGAATTGTGATTGCATCCCGTTTAAGCAGGTAGGTTAATTCCCGCATGTCCTTCGGATGGAAAAAGAACAACACCGGTACGTTTCCGGATGTCAGGGAGTCCACTTCTGCAATAAACTCGCTCCATTTGTGGAGCTGTAATTTGCAACCCGTGCATCCCACGGAATCTACATACAGTAGAATTTTATAATCCGATCCTGGTATCCCATACTGTATAGTATCTTGCCCATAGCGTGTAAAAACCATATCCTCCGGGAAAATGATCTCTTTGTTCTGCCATTCTGTGACAATTTTAGCAATCTCCTTTTGCGAATCTTCTTTACAGGAGAATAGAAGAAAGTATGTACCAAGCAATAATATAAAGAAATGTAATCTCATATTATCAATGTTTCAATTTAAAGTTCACAATAGGTTGATTGGAATTTACGTCAAGAGCATATATTTCCCTTGTTTTCTCATTTACGTCTATACCGTAGATATAATGATCCAATGTGTATTTATAAAGCGGTTCCCCTTTCAACGAAAAAATATAGATATACTGTCCTCCGTCAATTATAGGTTGTTGCTGTTGTGCGATCTCTTTAAAGCTTCTTCCATGAAAAACGGTGTAAATATATTTATCTGTTACTTGTATGTCGCTGAATCCCATTATTCCCGAGGGAATTGCCATATCTCCTGATTCATTAAATTCCGGTTCTCCATGTGGTCCTATCTTTACAATATGGGTACTATCTTTTAAATTATAGATTTCAAGTACTTCACCCAATTGGGTTACCATTGCAAGTGTTTGGTTATTGGGATTATAATCAATAAAACTTCTCCACGCCTGTGCCAATGCAATGTTTTCATTCTTACGTTTAAAAGTAGGTATTTTGCCGTGGCTGGATCTTATATTCCCATTCTTATCTATAACATGGAATCGATATTTACCCGAATAATCCGGAATAATAAAACAAGAATCATCGTACAAGGTAAAATCCAGTGCACGGATAATTTCTTTATCCAATTGTGTCTCTTTTGCATTCTCCGGGTGACACATATCTTGCATTGATATATTCGTTATTAGATGCTTATTGGCATCCAATCCCCACATCCTGCCATTGATCAACCTGAAATTCTCTGCCGAAAGAATTTCATTAGGAGCCTGGCCTCTCTTACCAAAAGAGAAGAGAGGTCTAAAGTGAGGATAGGTAAATGCGTGATAGAAATACTCAGGATGATGTAGATCCATTATTACGGCTAGGCTATCTTGATGTCTAACCCTGAATGGATAACGAAGCATGACAGAATCTGTTTTCATCGTTTCTCCTAATAGAGAAATATTAGTTGAAAACGAGTCGTAAAAGATTTTGTTTTTTTGTTTATTGCATCCTATGGTGCCGATAAACAAAAAAAGTATCACTAAAAATTGGCTAAGTGGCTTATACATATCCATTAAATTTCACGAATGAAAGCAACTTTAGTTAAACTTTTTGGACAATCAAGACTTCCTGTTCCAAGACAATGATAATACCCGGAATTTTCCCCCGATGCCAATGCTTCAATATTTGAAAATGCCAACTCGTTATTTATACAGATATGCTGTCTTTTCAAATTGATAATACATAGCAATATTACAGCCGTAAAAAAAATCGTAATTATCTTTTTCTTTTTCATACTTTCTTTGAATCTTTTATTATTTCTCGTAAAAATATAATTTCATGAAATATTATACATCTATCTTGACTCATTTATAACTCATTTTTATTAATTATCATATAATGAGCGCAATATATGATACAATAATCACCTTGAAATATGATAGATTTTGTATACTATCCGTTTTTGTCTACCTTTGTTACTAAATTAGGAGGCTATGATTTTCATAAATTCGACATATTCCAAGATAAATTTATATCTTATGGTTGCTGCAGGTTCTATTTTATTCCTGTCGTCAATTCTGGGAGTCATTGAATATAGGCAATCCGAATATAAATTGCGGCAGAAAATTTCGTCTTTATTTGAACAGTCAATCTACGAGGAGATCAAATTAAAGATGTCAGAAGAATTTGTATTTATTCATAAGGGAAGTGATTTAACTTTAGAAAAAAAGACAATAAAAAATCAGACAATAGTAACAGCAGATACTACCATTACGAAAGAAGCTGAGGTAAGTGACGATTTGGATTTGGAATTACTTAAAAGTTCACAATCCTATCTATTACTTCGAAGGCGAATCCAGCCAGATACCTTACAACAACTATTCGATTCCAAATTGAACGAGAATGGACTAAAAATAGCATCAGTAATCCTTGTACGGTACGACCATAATGTGCAGACAAGTGGTGATACTACGCAAATCCATGTTGATTATCGTATACCGGCTGTAAGGGGTGGAGTATACGGAGAAATTACTTATGAAGGATTAATTGATTATTCTCCTTTTACTGTATTTCGGTCGATGGCTAAAAGTGAGATTATTGTCCTTTTAACGCTGGAAATATTGATGTTGATTGCGATTTTTTATTTGTTTTTAAAGAAAAGTGAGATTAAACCTGATAAAATAGCGAAACGGGGGCGATATTATTATATCGGTGTGACGGTATTTGACATCCGAAAAAATGAATTGATCGGACAAAGGAGTGAAGTTATCCCTGTTACCAGGAAACCTACTGAAATGCTTTTAATGTTTCTCAAAAGTGCTGATCATGTAGTCGAAAAAAGTGTACTTAGTCTCTCCTTAATAAATCACTTTTATCAGGTCGCAAGTTGTAATCTCTGCTTGAAAAATATTCTGAGAACAAAATCCAAAAACTCTCTTACGAGTTTTTCCATCATTTTCTTCAAGTTCCAAGCCGTTGCAGCCATAAAAGCATTGATTTGTATGCCTTTTTCGCCCCACAAGTAGTTTTGTTCCATACGAAAGTCTTTTTTCAGATGTCCGATAATGGGTTCGATGGCTGCTCTGGCTCTACATTTGTTGCGTTTGCACCGTTTTTGATAAACCGTATCCGATGCTTTGGGTTTGTCGGGGGTAATGATGGTTACTCCCTTAATCTGCTTTCTGCCTTTCCCGCCACGATCGTATGCCAGCTCTTGGGGTAGTTTCAGCTTGTTCTGCTGCATTTGTTCCAATAAAGGATCGATGGTGTCTCCGTCATAAGGCGTATCCAAAAAAGCTTTTATCGCCGTGATAACTTTTCGACCTCTTTTTCCCGTAGTTATCAGTCCGACCTTATTGCCGAACTCATATTGTTTGTGCGTTTTGCCCTTGGAGATACAGCGTGTAAAAGGCTTGTGAAGGCTGTAAATCTTGTCTTTGTCATCTTTCTGTTGATTGATAACACGCTTGTAAAGCGACAGCTCTTTCCGGTAAAGCGCTTTTTGCTCATCGCTCATTTTGCGTTCAAGTTCTCGCAACAGGGCCCCTGCTATGGTTTTCAACCGTCGCTTTGCTTTTCCGGCTTTTTTTGCCCGCTTGGGATGCTTGCCGTTGTAAGTGTCGCGAACCAACTGCTTGCTCTCCCGTGTATAACGCTGACGCTGCTTAATACCCGATTCTTCGGCTATTTTATTGCATTTGTCGATAACCTTTTTACACAATTTGGCATCGGTGGGAAAAGTGGTGTTGTTTTCCTGGACTGTGGTGTCCGAAAGAACAAACTTGGATTGCCTGGGTACTTCTTTTCCGTGAAGATGCACGCTGTAGGCGAATATTTTGCCTGTGCCTTCTTTTCCCACACGATTACGGAAGTGAACAAAATCACTCGGATCGAAAGGAAACTTGTGTTCGAAAAATTCTCCGCCACAAAAATACTGGAAGTAAACGTCTCGAACCCAAAACTCGGGTATACGTTCATCGCCGAGATTGTACAGATGCTTCAGCATCAAACAACCCACCATCAGACGAATGGGAACGCTTGGAGCCCCTTTTTCTGAATACAGCGGGGAAAACTCGTTTTCGAAGTATTCCCAATCTATTTTGTCTGCAAGCAAAACAAGTTCGTGCTTGCTGTCGATAAAGTCTTTCAGCATAGGACGGAATAAATCGCGCTGTCCTTTTTCCGGTAATTTTCCTATCATAATTTGCAGGGTTTCATACCGTAAAGATACAAAAAACGGCAAAAACACACAAGAAATACTAACGTTATTTTGCTGCTCATCAGATAATTATGCCTATTTTAAGGATCGACTACTTAAAGAAACACTTTGGTCTGATCATCCTTATACAGCCAATAAGAGTTTAATGAGTACTATCAATAAACTAAGAAATTATCTGAAGGACGTTGGATGTGCATTCAGTATCATCACAAAAAAAGGGGATGATTATTATGTACTGAAATATATGCAAGAAGATACTGAGGTTAATGATACAGATACAGTTACTTTAATCGCTTCCCCTTCACCATCAGCAACGGTAGAAAAATAAAGATGCCGATAAAGGACATGATCAACCCGCCAATAGTGCCGGCTGCCAGCGGGAACCAGAAGCCTTCTTTCTGCGTGCCGACCAGAAACGGGATAAAGCCGAGCACGGTGGAGATGATGGTCAGGAAGATCGGGATGATTTTCGCGTTCCACGCCTTCAGGTAAGTGCGCAGTGGAGAGAGGAGGGGTCTGCGTTTCTTTATCAGGTTATACTCGTTCAGGATATAAATGGCAGCGTTGATCGTTATGCCTGCAAGAAGGATAAACGAGGCGAAGCCGCCCTGGTCGAAGTTCAGTTTGAACCAGTAAAAGGTGAGGAAGATGCCGATAAAGGAAATCGGGATGATAAAGATAACGATGAGCGGTTGTTTGATCGAGTTGAACAATACAGATGAGGTGAAAAAGATGATCACGATCAACAACCCTATCAGTCGGTACTGCTTGTTGTCCTTACGGCCCCAACCCCAGTAGCTGTCTTCCTTTTCGGCTGTATAACCCATCGGGAGCCGCTTGTTGAACTCCTCGATCTCCCTTTCCAGTATTTTCCGTCCCTGCGTGTAGGAGCCGATATAATCGTATTGCAGTACCAGACGGTATTGCTGGTTTTCCTTTCCCACCTCTTGGGGTGCCTGCTCCCTGGCGATACCGGCCACTTCGTCCAGTTTATAGTAGCGATCGCCCACGTGACGCCCCAGATGCTGCAATGCCCAGATATCATATTCCCTTGCCTGCCTGCCGGAGAGGATGATATCTTCGTTTTCCCCGTCCATCACCACGGAGCCTGCCCACATATTTCTTGTAAAAACCGGTTGCAATGAAGTGAACAGTTCGCCGGGAAAAATACCCCGCACCGCAAGCTGTTCCTTTTTCAGGTCAAACGAAAACTCCTGGTAATCGTCCTTGTACCACGAAAAATTGGAGTTGACGATCACTTCCCTGATGCGGCGGTTGGTAAGCAGCCGTTGTTTCAGGGTGTCCGTCCAGGCCGACAGTTCATCATAGTTGTAGCCATAGAGCTTTACCCTGTATTCTCCGGCCATATCCCGGACATCATTGCTGAACCCCTGGTCCTGCAACCCGTACACGCCCCAGCTGCCGCCACCCAACTCAAGGGCCTTGCTGATCACATTGCTTTTCAACTGGTAGGGAAAGCCGCTCTGCTCAGCTTCCTTCCTAAAAAAGACATTGATCGATGCACGCCGGGCATTGGGGATACTGGTCTGGAACTGCCGTATCTCGGGAAAACCGCTCAGGTAACGCTCCATCTTGACGACAAGGTCGTTCATCTGCGAGAGTGTGGTACCGTTGGGCATCGACGCGGTGATGGTGAGCACCAGTTCTTCACTGCGGCTGAAGTAACTTCCCTGATAGACCTTCTCCACGAACAACCGAAGAGTGCCTCCCAATGCCTTATCGGTAATCGGCTTTATTTTTTCCTTGTAGGTAGAACTGCCAAATATTTTATTGTATTTCAAGGCGAAAGGAGTCTCTTTCCCAATCTTGTCCGGGATCATAAAAACCGGCAACCCGAATAACAGGACGATACATGTGAAAGCGATCCATTTCCTGCGGGATAAGAACAGGATCATTTTTTCATAGAATCGGGTGAGCCGGACGATCATCCGTTCGCGGGAGAAATGGAGAAAACGGAAGTATTTCCGCTTCCTCTTCCTATTACGTCGCCGTTTTGTCAACCCTATGCGTTCGACTAAGGCCGGAACGAACAATAGTGCCACGAACAGCGATACCATCAGGTTGATCATCACCACCGCCGCGAAGTCCTGCAGGTTCAGCCGTATCCGCTCGTCCAGCAGGAAGATCATGGACAATGCTCCGATGGTGGTGACCGTAGCGGTCAGGATAGGCATAAAGGCATTCCTGTCCCCCTTATGCATGATATGGTCCGTCATGATGATGGCATTGTCGATGATCAGACTCAGCGAGATGGTGATCCCGGCCAGTGAATATAACTGTATCTCCAGTTTGAACAGGTAATAGAAAATGACGGCGATAGCCAGGTCGACAAAAAGGCTGGCGGTGATCAGGAAGAGGTAACGCCCGTTGCGGGTGATCAGCAGCACGAAAAGGGTGAGAATCAACACGGTGAGCCCGATACGGATATAGATCTTGTCTAGTTCGGCCTGGATATAGTCGGTAGCATCGTAACTGGCGTGTATCTCGTAACCGGCCGGGAGCGATGCTTCCACCTCCCGCATCGTCCTTTTCACCTGTTCGTTCAAACGCAGCTGGTTGGCCGACTCTTCCGCCGTGAGGTTGAGGTAGATGGAGTTGAGCCCGTTGATCCGGTAATAGCCCGACGGTTCCCTTTCCGCATGGTGGACCCTGACCAACTGGTCCAGGCGGATAAGGGCGCCATCCCTGTTCGCCACGTGGATGACGGTGGGGTCGAACCGGTTCTCCTCGGCTGTGGATGCCAGTGTGACGCGGATCCATGACGGGGCACTGCCCTCTGTTTTTGTCTCCGCCATCCCCAGGAAATCGGTGGAGTAATACTGAGATACGGCTTGCATGATATCCGTCACGGTCACGCCGGCAGATTCCAGTTGCAGGTAGTCATATTCCAGTTGCCATTCCATGGGACTGGCACCGGTCACGTCGATCTTGTACAATCCCTTGATATCACTCAGTGCCGTCTTGATCACGTTCTCTGTATAGCGCTGAATAACGATGGGGGTAGCTGCCGAATTAATAGTGTAGGTCATGAAGGGACGGGCAGCATTGTCATCGGGACGGTTTACGGAGATATAAGGATAGGTCACTTCCCGCGGGAGTTCCGGCCATGTCTGGCGGATGGTGGTAGATACCTCGAAACGGGCCACGTCGATGGGCGTATGTTTGTCCAGTTCGATCGTGATGTTTCCCCATCCGTTTCCCGACGTGGAATACATATTCCTGATCCCCTTGATCCTGGCCAGCATCGACTCCAGCCGGGAGGTGGCCTCCATCTCCACCACACGGGCGGAGTTCCGGGGCATGTTGAAATGTACCGTAATGCTCGGCAGGGTACGCGACGGCGCCAGTTTTACGGGCAGCAGCGGGACAAGCGCCATCCCCACGATTGCCAGGCAGACAAACGCGATGATGACCGTAAAGGAGGATATATGTTTTTTCTCAGCCAAAGCGATGTTTTTTATTTACCCGTCTCTATTTTCCCGTTATGCTCCAATTGAATGTATCCGCGATAGGCGTCCGTTTCTCAAAGTCGAACAGTGTGAGTTTGCGTATCTTGAAATAGCTCTGCCAGTAATTCTTTAGGGCGGAGATATAGTTCCGCTGCGCTTCCTGGCGCCGGTTGGTGGAAAGGGTAAGGCTGTTGATGTCGGCTTTCCCGATAATGAACCGTTCACGTGTCTGCTCATAAGCGAGCTTGGCCAGTTCCATCGCCTCCTCGGCGCTGCGGATAAGATGCTGCTGTATGGTAAAGTCGCCCACGGTCATGATCACATCTTCCTCGAGCCGTATCTCATTCTCCTGGGCGGTGAGGCGGGTGATGTTGAGGTTGCTTTTCGCCATGTTGTAGCGCCCTTTCCTCACACCCCAGTCCACCAACGGGATGGATAGTGTGAGGGAGACGATATCCTGTTGCAACGGGTTGCGGTATGCTTCCCTGAAGGACTCCGCCACCTGGTTGAATCCCACGCTCGCGGACAGCCCTGCGTTGAACCACGACTCTATTTTTGCCCTTTCCACGGTCTGTTCCGATTGCAGGATCTGCTGTTCAGAATCCAGGTATTGCGGGTTGTTCTCTTTGGCCAGCATCAACGCCTCTTCTTCGGTGATGATTACCTCCCTGGGGTATCCGGGCAGTTTGAGGGTGATGCGCGTGTCTTTCTCCAGGTTGAGGTATGCCGCCAGGGCGAACATTGTTCTTTTGAGGTTGATCTCCGCATTTTGCAGGCTGTTCTGTGCATTCACCCTGTCTAATTTCAGGGTGAGCAGGTCGGCCTGTCCGATTGAAGCAATCTTATGCTTTTGCTCACCGATGCGGTAGAGTGTGTCGGAACTGGCGAGGTTTTCCACGGCCAGTTCGTACTCGGCTTGTGCCATGGCCAGGTCGAAAAAATAACCCGTGGCTGTTTCGGCTGTCTGCTCCAGTTGATGGATCAATTCTTTCTGTGCTTTCTCGTATTTCACGGGAGCGATCCTCTTTTCCCATTTGAAAGGGTTGTATCCGATCAGGTCCTGCCGGTAGCCGACACGGATGGGAACGCTGGAGAACTGGCTGTAGGTCTGCTCGCCCAGGTTACGGATATATCCCAGCTCCGAATCGATGAAGAAGGTACCGCCGGTAATGTCCAGGTTTTGCTGTGCTGCCAGGTTGCCATAGCTGTAGAGTGATTGCTGGCGGCGGTAAATATCGATATTCTGTTCGGAGTCGTACCGGCGTGTATAGTCTCTGTTATAGCTGACGGGAGTCAGGTAGAGGGAGAGCGATGGCAGCCGGTCTGCCTTGAATGAACGGTATTCCCAGTGGCTGGCCATGTAGCTGTTCTTCGCCCGGAATGCCGACAGCGAACTGTCGTTTGCCAGTTGCACCGTCGTCTGCAGGTCTAACTCAATATGTGTCTGTTGGGCGAGAATGCGTGGGGAGTGTAAAACTACGCAGTACAGTATGAATATCAAAATAGAGTGTCTCATCTTTTTTAATTACAAATTACTAATTACCAATTATATGGAAATTAAAAGTAAAGTTCACTATCATATTTATCATGCGAAGCATCTATCATTTTTAACTTTCAATTTTCAATTTTCAATTTTCAATTTTCAATTTTTTTACGGTAGATCGCCCAATACAGCAAGGGGATCAGGAATATGCTTACAACAGTCCCGATGGTCATTGCGCTGATCATCGCTATGGCAAGGGGTTTCTGTAATTCCGAACCGATATCGAAAGTGAACAGTATAGGGATCATGGAGAAGAGGGATGTGAGCGCTGTCATGATGATTGCCCTCAACCTCCTTACACCGCCGGTATGGATCGCTTCCATTAATGGCATCCCCCCTTTCCGCAACTCATTGATCAGGTCGATTTTCAGGATGGAGTCGGTAAGGATAACCCCGATTGTCACCACGATACCGATGGCGCTCATCAGGTTCAGTGTATGTCCCGTCAGCCAGAGCACAACCAAAGCGAAAGCGATATCGATAGGAATTTCGGCCAATACAATCAGCGGTTGCAGGAAATTTTCGAACTGGGAAGCCAGAATGAAATACATCAACAGGATAGATATCAGCAGGATGATTACCAGTTCTTTGAGCATTTGCCGGTTGGAAAAGAAATTCCCGGAGAATGCCACATCCCACGAACCCTCCTGTCGGACGGTTTCTGCGGCTTTTTCCATCAGCTTCTCGGGCTGATCGGTATGGTAATGATAAAGCGGGATATATTCGCCGTTCTTTCCGGCAATGATGGTCTTTATATCCTCTCCGGGTGTCAGGCTGACTAATGCAGCCAGTGGTACACGGATGGGTTGTGACCTGTCGGCCGGATAACCATATAACAGTGTTTGTTGCAGGACATCCTGAATGGATTGTTGTTTGCCTGTAATGGAGATGGGGAGGTACTGCTGGAAGGAGCGTAGTACCGCCACCTGATTGTCCCTGAATGCTGTTTTTAATGTTTGCGATACCTCCTGTTGTGTAACACCGTAGAGCAGGAGTTTCTCCCGGTCGGTGGTGATCACGAACTGGTGCTCGAACGGTACGTTTTCAGCCTGCTCACCTGTGGATGCAGCCAGACTTGCTTCCATCTGCCGGATAGAAGACGGCTCGGGTATGTCTTCCCTGTTCCTGGGATAGAGTTGTACGATCATTTCGGCTTCACCGGTATCGAATATCTTCTCGAATATATTCTCCGGAGGGGAAAAAGTGATTACCGCATCAGGGTAATGATGGCGCACCCAATCCGATATATGGGTTTCGAGTGATGCAATTCCGGAGGGTTTGTCGGTCTTCAGATATAACTGGGCCTCGGTAGCAGTCAGGTCGTTGTCCTTGTCCAACAAGTACTGCCGTTGTCCTATGTAGGCTGCATTCTCCACCGCGTGTTCTTCTGTTGTTTGAAGCAGTTCCGATATACGGCGCGCATTCTCATCCACATGGATATTTTCGTTCCATTCCACTGTGACGATACTTTCCACATAGCTTATATCGGGCATGCTCGTCTTGGGCATTACCCGGAAAAGGAACACGCAGAGCGGGATGGCAATTGCCAGCAAAACGATGAAGAAGACCTTGTGATTGAATACATAACGGATACCTTTATCATAAGCGGGGAAAAGCACCGCGTCGATCTTTTCTTGTGCGGAAATAAAGAATTTTTCAATATTCTTATTGGTGAATTTTTTGCCGTAAGCAATTTTATAGAGTACCGGTAGCATGATGATCCCGGTGAGGTAGGATACCAGCATGCCTATGGTTACTGCAAAAGCTTCAGCTGTAAAAAGAGCACCGGCAATTCCGCTCATAAAGACAAGCGGTACGAAAACGGAGATGGTGGTCAGTGTGGAGCTGAAGATGGGCATAATCACTTCCCTGGTTCCTTTCTCGCAGGCATCTTCCAGGGCGTATCCCTGTTTCCTGTATTGAGTGATAACATCGGTCACCACGATGGAGCTGTCTATCATGTTCCCCAATGCGAGGATCAGTCCCGAAAGGGTGATGATATTCATCGACTGTCCGAAGAGGAAGAAAAAGATAAAAGTAGTAATCAGCGCCGTAGTCATACTGATACCGATGATCAGCGGTGACTTTCCGTCGCCAAGGAACAGCAAGGCGACGATGAATACCAGTATAAAGCCGAGTATGAGGTTCTCCTGGAGATTAGAGATCGTGTAGTCGAGCAGTTCCGTCTGATTCCGGTTCACGGTAAATTCCACGTCGGAGTAGCTTCGTTGGAGGTTGTCCAGCGTTTCGTCCAGCGATTTGCGCAGGTTCTTCATGGTCTCGTCCGCCTGCTTGATCACGCCTAAGGTGACGGCCCTTTTCCCGTTGATGAGTGACATCCCTGACTCCGGTTGCCGCACGACGTCGATCCGGGCCAGGTCTTTCAGTTGGAAGAGGCGCCCTTCCTTCCCGATGTAGATATTCCGTACATCTTCAGGGGTACGCAGCAGTGAGGAGAATTTGATATTATATTCATAATAGCCATCGCGTACGATCATGCTTCCCGGTTCGATATTATTGGCAGAGAGCACGTTTTCTATATCGCTCAGGGTGATCGATGCCGATTCCAGCAAGGCGGGATCAGGTACGATCTGGAGGTGTTTGTACATTAGCCCCGTCATGTCGGCCATCGCTACTTCGGGCAATTGCTCGATACGCCGTTTCACCACGTTGTCTGCAAATTCCGACAGGTCGAGGAATTGTTGTTCATCGGTACCGGCGTAGGGGATATCGTTTTTCAGGGTAAGGTTCAGGTAGAATACGGGCAGGTCGGTCGCACTGGCTTTAATCACCCTTGGGCGGCGGAAATCGCGTGGCAGGTTGTTCATGGCGGCATCGATCTTCTCATTCACTTCGATAAATGCCAGGTCGGTATCGGTACCGTAATCAAATTTCAGCCGGATAATGGCCGATCCGTCGCGTGTCTCGCTCTGGATATCCCTCAGTTTGCCCACCTGCATCAACTGCCTTCGGATAGGTTTCACTACCGTGTTTTCCAGTTCACGCGCCGAGGTGTTCTCACCGGATACCTGTACGGTAATCTCCGGAATGGCAATATCGGGCAGCAGCGATACGGGCAGTGTGTTATAGGTGATAATCCCGAGAATCACACATGCCAGGAACAGCATTAATACCGATACAGGACGTTGCAGTATAGCTTTTATCATTGTTAATCGATTTGCTGATTTACTGATCCCGATAAATCGGGACAAGTATTGCAGATTATTATCATTGCATCCTTAAATCATCAAATTAATCATCTGTGGCATTTGAATCTCCTGTAGTATCCGGGGAATCGCCACTCCTTTCTATCTCATCGATCACGGTGACGGGTGATTCATGTGCCAGGTTGATATTGCCGCTGGTGATGATCCGGTCGTCCTCCTTGAGTGTTTCCCCCGTAATAGTATAGGAGGAGGCATTTTCCAATCCGGTCTGGACGTAATTCCAGATGGCTTTTCCGTCCTGCAGCGTAAAGACTACCTGCCTGCCTGTGCGCAGGACAACCGCGCTTTTGGGTACGACCCATTGCTTACCCAATGAACGGAAGATACTGACCCGTACATTCATTCCTTCCACCATGCGTTCATGGTATCCTACCGAAGCTTTCACCTGTACCATCCCGTTCTTGTCCACCCAGGGGTTGATCTCCGACACGCGCCCCTCTATTTCCACACCGGGCATGGAGAAGGGTGTCACCTTTATCTTGTCGCCTGTGCGAATCATCCCCAGTTCGTTTTCCAGCACGGTGAAGGTCGCTTCCAGGCTGCGTGTGTCGATGATATTGCAGAAGATATCGGAAGGGGAGGAGAGAGTATTGGGTTTGGCAAAGAGATTGGCGATCACCCCGCTGATGGGGGCGGTCAGCGTGGCCTGTTCCAGGTTATACACCGCCATGTCGTATTGAGTTTGTGCCGTGTTGTAACCGCTCTTTACCCTGGCCAGTTCTTCCACTTCCTTGGGCACGGCTTGCGGGTTATCGAGCCTGTATCCCTGTCCGATCAGCACGTCCTGATATTCGAGTTTGCTCCTGTCGAGCGCATCTCTGGTCTGGTTCAAGGCATTGGTAAGGGAGTAGGTATCCAGTATGGCGATGCGTTGTCCTTTTTCTACGCGGGAGCCGTTTTTGACATATATGGCGGCGATCACTTCAGAGGTGAGGAATTTTAGTTCCGCCACGTTTTGTGCCGATATCTTGCCATTACTGACCAGTTCATGTTCAAAATCGACCGCAGTCAGGGTCATGGTGGTTACTTCAGCCGGTCGGTCCGGAAGTAGTTGCTGTACCGTCTCTTCCGGCTGATCCTTTTTCCCCGGTGTACAAGCGGAAAGAACGGCAATTACCAGTCCTATCGCGTAGTGTGAGATTTTAGGTTGCATATGCAGATGTGTTGAACTAAACCTGTCGGTAAATTAGAATAGTGATAATTTTGAAGCGTAATAACTTCAATTAATTATCATTATGAATCTAAACAAAACATTCGAGAGTTTGCAGATCAAGGAGATGCAAATTCGCAATTACAGTCCCCGTACAATTAAGACGTATTGCAGCCTGCTCATAAAACTTGAAAAAGACTTGGGTAAATCGCTGTATGAGGTTACCACCGAAGACTTTAAAAACTGGTTACATTACCTGATTACCAAAAAAGGAATTTCCGTTTCCACGGTAAACCAGCTTATAAGTGCTTTCAAGATTTTTCATGTAGACGTCTGCCATCGCAAATGGGAAGAGTTCCATGTAAGACGGCCTCGCAAGGAGAAAAAACTCCCCATAGTTTTGTCATTGCAGGAAGTGCAACGCATGATCACGGTAACAAACAACATAAAGCACAGAGCCATTCTAATGCTTACTTATTCTGCGGGACTTCGCAGGATGGAAGTATTACAAATCAAACCACGCGACATTGATTCACAGCGTATGCAAGTACGTATCGTGCAAGGAAAGGGGAAGAAGGACAGATATACCATTCTTTCGTGGAAAACACTCGAAGTGCTGCGAATGTATTATAAATTGGAACGACCAAGCACTTATCTATTCGAACCGATGGGGCGTAAAGGACAACCCTTGTCGGAAAGAACTGTAGAGTATATTGTGAAAAACAGTGCTAAAAATGCCGGAATAAAAAAAGAGGTATCGTTTCATACATTGCGTCATTGTTTTGCCACCCATTTATTGGAAGCCGGTGTAAACCTGAGACAGATACAGCAGTTCATGGGTCATACTTCATTGAAGACCACAGCTGTTTACCTGCATGTAGCCCATATCAAAACCAGCGAGTTTACTTCTCCATTGGATGATATAACACTTTTCTGATCTATCATTATGGAGAATAAAAAGCAAATCATAGAGATTGCTGACATTTTCCGGGATAAGAGACACGATTTCCTGACCGAGAACACACTTTGTGCCGTACAGCAAAAAGCAATGGAAGATATTATTGCCTGTCGTACTTCAGAACTTGGCGGGCATACATTGAGTTGCAATCATTGCGGTCACAAGGTTCAATCCTATAACTCGTGTCGTAATCGCAATTGTCCCAAATGCCAGTACATAAAACGGATGCAATGGGTGGATAAACTTGCGGCTGATCTCCCCCCGGTAAAACATTTTCACATTGTTTTCACAATACCCGCGTGTCTGCACAAACTGTTTTATATCAATCAGAGGATTGCTTATTCCTTGCTCTTCAAAGCAGCCGGACAAACACTGATGCAATGTGCCAGAAACACGCATTATTTAGGCGCAGAGGCCGGAGCTGTTGCCCTGTTACACACCTGGGGTCAAACAATGACCTATCACCCGCATATTCATACCATTGTTCCTGCCGGAGGAGTATCCGATGATGGAATGGAATGGGTACCAAGTGCTAAAAAGTTTTTTGTCCCGGTAAAAGTGCTCAGCACCGTTTTCAGGGGTATTTTATGTCGGCTACTGCAGGAGTCAGTATTCAGGAAGGAGATCAAACTTCCGGATGATACACCCGATTTTCAGACCATAAAAGCAAAATGCTACGCTAAAAAATGGGTGGTTTATGCAGAAAAACCGTTTGCTTCACCCGATAATCTGGTCCGTTATCTGGGCAACTACACACACCGTGTGGCAATTAGCAACCACCGTATGGTAGGTTACAAAGATGATAAGGTTACTTTCAGCTATAGGGATAACAAGGCAGGAGGTGCAAGAAAAACAATGACCCTGGAAACTATGGAGTTTATACGGCGATTCATGCAGCATGTCCTTCCATGTGGATTTAGCAAAATACGTTACTTCGGATTCATGGCTATCTGCAAAAGGAAAACAAAGCTCAATTTATGCTATTCACTGTTGCCCACCCCAACCTGTTTTTCAAGACTTACAGGACTGCTTGCAATGGAAGTTTTACAAATAATATCCGGTAAGGACCCGATTATTTGCGCAAAGTGCAAAAAAGGGAAATTAATGGTAAGCCCGGCATGCAATGTTTTACACATGGAACCAGGATAATTCTGATAATTAACAAAAGCGTTCTTTCCATTTAATGACAAAACTCGTATAGATGATGAGCAAAATCATACAGGGAGAATTATGCATTTACGTGGACGGTCTAAGATTAAAAAACAATCATGTACTTGAAAAAAAGCTTTTATAGGAACTTATTAACACAAATCAAGCAAAAACGCCAACCTCCCATAAATACTTTTCCCATAGCAATAGGTTCCGTTCAACTAGTTTTATTTGCCATTATTGATATCATATTAAATTAATCTTTGTGAAAATTTGTGAATCAACTTCTTTTCAATAACTTTGGTGGGCTATAACGGCGAATAAAACACTAAGATGTTATATATCTTTTTACTATAATTTTTTCAAAATTCCTCAAATTCATCTACAAATATAAATGAATGCTTATTTTCAAGCAATTCTCCAAACTCATTTATAACTCATTTTTTATAATATATTGAGATAGAGATACAAAAAATTGATGTCAGATTTTTTGATAATCATTTATAATTAATTTTCAAATAGGGAAATTAATAGTTTAATACTAGAAGTTAGCTTGAAAAACACCTTTGCATTTGGGTTTTATATATATAAAGATGAGTATATTCGTTTTCAGTATCAACCGACTAAATGTGTATTTCGGTCTGATAGGGTTCTTCGTCAAATTTGGTGCAAAGTAATAGTTCTTAAATCGCCTAAGAAAATAAACTTATTGTGCTGATTTACAGGCAAATAAATAGTAAAAAGCTAGTATAATCGAATCATTTTTATTATCTTTAAGGTTCTGACACTAAAGGTTTTAAAGATGATTGACTACACTAGCCAACCCAAAGATAATAACTTTTCTATAAACAAACATTCGCTCCAAGCTGTTTTTGGAATCCCGGGTGTTGTATTCTATGATTCCGTTATAAGTGATAATTTGATTCTACTGTCTGCCCGTCTTAAAGGCAAGACAGCAAAATGTACCTGTTGCGGTAAAAGGAGTAAAAGCGTTCACTCATCCTATACGCGCAAATTAACCGATCTTTCAGTAACCGGCAGGGCTGTGAAAATTATACTGAAAGTCAGAAAGTTTAGATGCCGTAACAGTCGTTGTTCTCAAACAGTTTTCTCCGAGCAACATCTGCCCTTAACTCAGAAGTACTCACGACTAACAGATCGCACAAGTCATTATTTGCAAAGGCTGCTCATTGAGGTCTCATCCCGTAAAGGTGAGTATATAAGCGATCTCTTCTCAATAAAGCAGAGCAGTTCCACCTGTCTTAGAATCGTTAAGTCTATAGAAATGCCCGATTATCAGGAGCTGACTACCATCGGTATAGATGACTGGGCATACAGGAAAGGCAAATCATATGGTACTATTATTGTAAATGCACTTAACCACCGTCCCGTGGAACTACTAAAGAGTAGAGACAAAGAGGAGGTTGCAGATTGGCTTAAAAAACACAACTCCATACTGTATGTAACCAGGGATCGATCAAGCAGCTATTCTAATGCTATAAAGTCTGGGGCATCCAAGGCGTCACAAATAGCCGACAGGTTTCATTTGGTGAAAAATCTGGGAGATCACATAGCACATGAAATACGAATGGAGTATAAAACCATTAAAAGCAGTTGGTTGTCTCACAGGAAGAGTCTTTATAAAAGCAAAGAAAATAACAGCTGTTTAAATAGTGGAGATAACGAAAATACCAGCGATTCACAATATAACAAACACACCAATAGTGTTAACCATAGAAAACAGGAGTTGTTTAATAGGATTCATGAGCTTAAAAAAAGCAACTACTCTCAAAGAGCAATTGCAAAGGCTTTAAATATTAATCGTAAAACTGTAAAATATTATTTTGAAATGGAAGAGTTGTTGCCACGCGCAATCATCTATTTCAATAATTATGGAGATTTTATGGATCTGATTAAGGAGTGTTGTAATCAGGGGTTAAATGTAAGAACTATATTTGTCTCTATAAAAAAACGGGGATTCAAGGGTAATCAAACATCCTTTTATCAGTGGTTCAACAGGCACTTCCCGGAATATCAGAGTAAGAAAAGATTACCAAGTTCCTCCCCGATAGTTTATGAGGTAACTCGATTTAGCGGAATGTCACCCAACAGACTTGCCATTCATTTAACAAATAGTGAATGGGGTGTTTCAAAGGAAACAGGCGAGTGTAGCAAGTCTCACATACTGGCAGAAGAGATTATTAACTCCTCTATTCTATTAAAAAACATGAGAGAAGCATACAACACTTTTAGAGAGATTTTAAACAGTAAAGATGAGCTTAGGTTAGACCAATGGCTCGAGAAGTATAAATCGACTAAAATAATGAGGATTAGAAGTTTTATAAATGGTATTAATCATGATTTGGAAGCAGTAAAAAACGCCATTAAATACCCTTGGAGTAATGGAGTTGTAGAGGGTCACGTAAACAGATTAAAAAACAAGAAAAGAGAGATGTATGGCAGGGCTGGATTTGAACTGTTAAGACGAAAGGTAGTGCTTTCCAACTCAGGATAACCTGCACCAAATTTGACGAAGAACCACTTTTGGGTTAATATAAACAGTCGATGCAAAAATAACGAATTTATTCAGATAAAAAACACTCACCGGGATGCTCCGAGAAAAACCATTCTTACCAAAATTCTTACTTTTTTAGAAATAGCAACGGCGCAAATAGCTGATAATATGCTAAATACGCCGTTAGTGTTGTTGTCCTACCAGGATTCGAACCTAGACTGACTGAACCAAAACCAGGAGTGCTACCATTACACCATAGGACAATCCTTAATGTGCTTCGTGAAAAGCAGTGCAAAAGTATAACAATAATTGTAAATGACCAAATTTTTGGGAGATGTTTTTTGATGCCGGATTCAAATCATCGGCATTCCTCGTCTTCAAATTGCATCCGCGCACGGCAGGCAATTCCTTTTTCCGAAGTAACCAGTTGAAAAAGATAATCGTTTTTTGCTTTTGCTTCCCTGTAAACGACTCCGGTGTCGCCAAACGTTAATTCTTTCAGGAAATTTATCTCAAATCTTTTTAACTTGTACATCCGATAAAAATCCAGCGAAAAGCAGTCGGCAATCCATTGAATGTAAAACGGACTGCTTGCATGGCAATTTACATCGATATGGCTGTATTTTACTTCAAAACGGTTGGCAATATCTCCTTTTACGTTGGCAATGCGTGTAGGGGCGCCTATGGGTGTGGTTTCCGGCAATATAAAATCGCTCAACGACGCTAACGTATCCAGCAGAACGCTCTGGCGGGTTCCCATATCAATTACCGCCCACGAAGATGATGCGTGACCGATAATCCGATCTTCGCCGTTGGCGATTCGAAAATTTCGCGTGGTAAACATTGCTCCCACGTCTTGAATCCATGTCTCAATGGTTATGTTTTCATTTTCCAGCGGAAACCTCTCCATATCCATGACGAAGCGCGAAAGAACCCACGTGTAGTCATCCGACTGCAGTTTCAGAAGGCCAAATCCGTTGTGGTCAGCATCCTTTCCCGCGGTCTTTAAAATCAGGTGAAACAAGGATGACAACGATACCTTTTTTTGAAAATCGATATGCTGGGCCGAAACCTGGAATTGATACTTCCTTTTTTTATCCATGCAGGCAGGGAAAAGCGATTGTTACATGGCTATCAGCAGGTAATAGTTTTTTTTACCGCGTTGGGCCAGGATATATTTACCGGCAATAAGGTGAGAGTTGTCTATAATTGCTTCAAAATCATCCAGTTTGTCTTTGTTTATTGATACGCCTCCGGCCTGTACGGTTTTTCGCATCTCTCCCTTTGACGGGAAAACGGCTGCCGTTTCCGTTAATAAATCCACCGCTTTTATGCCTCCGGTAAGCAGATTTCTTGAAATATTGAATTGGGGAACCCCATCGAATACCTGAAGAAAGGTGGTTTCGTCAATAGAACGCAAGGCATGAGAGGTGGATTTCCCGAAAAGAATTTCCGATGCACTAACGGCCATGTCGTAGTCTTCACGACTGTGAACCATAACGGTGATTTCCTCTGCCAGACGTTTCTGCAACGGGCGCAAATGCGGGGCAGACTGTTGCTCTGCCACCAGAGATTCAATCTCTTCCCTCGATAATGCCGTGAAAATCTTGATGTATTTTTCGGCATCGGCATCGCTCACGTTCAGCCAGAACTGATAGAACTGGTAAGGTGTCGTATAACGGCTGTCCAGCCATACATTTCCGCTTTCGGTTTTACCGAATTTTCCGCCGTCGGCTTTAGTAATGAGTGGACAAACCAGCGCAAAAGCTTCTCCGCCTGCAATCCGGCGGATAAGTTCGGTCCCGGTAGTGATGTTACCCCATTGATCGCTTCCACCCATTTGCAAGCGGCATCCGTACTCACGATACAGGTGAAGGAAGTCGTATCCTTGCATCAACTGGTAAGAAAATTCGGTGAAGGACATGCCTTCACTGGCTTCACCGCTCAGACGTTTCTTTACGGAATCTTTCGCCATCATGTAATTAACCGTGATGTGCTTGCCGATATCGCGAATAAACGAAAGGAACGAAAAATTCTTCATCCAGTCGTAATTGTTTACCAAAATAGCTTTGTTGGGAATATCGCTTTCAAAATCGAGGAATTTGGCCAGTTGTTTTTTTATCGCTTCCTGGTTATGCCGCAAGGTGTTTTCGTCCAATAGGTTACGTTCTGCCGATTTCATCGATGGGTCACCGATCATTCCTGTGGCTCCGCCAACAAGCGCTATTGGTGTATGTCCCGAGCGTTGCAGGTGTTTCAGCATCATCACGCCCACTAAGTGTCCGATATGGAGAGAGTCGGCTGTGGGGTCAATTCCCAGGTACCCCGACGTTTGTTCTTTCAATAACTGTTCTTCCGTTCCGGGCATCACATCGTGGATCATGCCTCGCCAACGAAGTTCTTCTACAAAGTTCATGTTCATTCAGTTGTAATTCGATTGTAATTCAGTAAATATGCCTAAGGGCAATTTTCAATTTAATGGAAATTTGTTGTTCCGGTGAACATTTGTTTGCCGCAATTAATTACTGTTGAATAATGCGTAGCGAATTTCAACGAAGCTAAATAACCATTGAATAGGGTGCAAAGATACATTTTTCTTCCCAGAAAACGGTTATTTTTTGTAGGTTAACACCGTAAACAAGGCAAAGACGTTAATAATTTCAAGACGTCCCAACAGCATGTTTATCGATAAAACATATTTTCCCGCATCGGGGATGGATGAGTAATTTCCAAGTGAACTTACTTTTCCAAAACCGGGTCCTGCATTACCAATTGTAGCAATGGAAGCCGATATGGAAGTCATACCATCGACATTCATGCTGGAGAGCAAGAGAGCCGTAACAAACAGCGTAACCAGATAAAGAATAAAGAAAATGGCAGTTTGTAACTCCATTTCGGTGCTGATGACGACATTCTCCAGTTTCGTAATATATACGCCGCTCGGATGCAAGACAAGTTTTATCTGCCGTTTCAGTGATTGATAAAAGAGCAATACTCGATCGAATTTTAATCCTCCTGACGTGGAGCCGACCATTCCACACTGAATCGTAAAATACATGATAATGATGACGGTAAGTATCGGCCAGTTTGGCGTGTCCACCGTAGCAAAGCCGGTAGTTGTTCCCAGCGATATTACCTGGAACGAAGCGTACCGGAGGGATGTCCACCACGAGTAAAACCCATCGTTGGTTAACTTTGCAGCAACAACAATGATTCCCAGAAACATTAAACCTACATAAGTCCTGACAGATTTCGAAGTGAATACATTCATCTTGTTCCCCGTTACGGTACCGTACAATAATCCGAAATGAATGCTTCCCAGCAGCATAAACGTCATAATGACCACTTCAATCCAAACACTGTCGTAATATGCCACGCTTAAGTTTTTGGTTGAAAAACCACCCGTTGCCACTGTCGCAAAAGCATGACAAGTGGCATCAAAAAAATTCATGCCCAATGTCCAAAGGAGCGCAATCTCTATGATGATCAGACTAAGGTACACAACGACGATGACACGCGCTATTTGGCGGGTCCGCATTCTAAAGTTTAATTTAGATAATCCGGATAGTTCCGAATTGTAAATGCTTGATCTTGTGCCGGCAGCACTGGGTAAAATCAATAAAACAAACAGAATGATTCCCACACCGCCTATAAAATGAGTGGATGCCCGCCAAAATAACAATCCTTTGGTTAACGCTTCTACGTTTTTCAAAATGGTTGCTCCCGTGGTAGTATATCCCGAAACACTTTCGAAAAGGGCATTGGTAAACGTGAACTCGCCACCCCACATGAAATACGGTACAGCACCGACAAAGCAGGTAAGGATCCATCCAAAAACGCTGATTACCATTCCTTCGCGGAAGTTAACTTCATCAATTTTTTCCACAAATATTAGTGGAAAAGAGCCAAGGATTGTACAGACCACTGCACTGTATAAAAGCGGAGTGAGTGAGTTTTCGTGAAAGAAGAATGAAATTGAGGCGGAAATATAGAAAAACAACGCGTTAAATAACAGCACGTATCCTAAATATTTTACAATTACTTCCCAGCGGGTCACTTTATCTGTTTTTATCTGTCAGAAAAACAAGCAATACAATCACGTTCATAATTTCCAAACGTCCCAACAGCATATTAGTCGAAAAAATGTATTTTGCAGCATCGGGCAAAGTAGAGAAGTTTCCCATCGATCCGATTGTTTTTCCAAATCCCGGACCAATAGTACCTAAAGTGGCAACAGACCCTGAAAAGGATGTGATAAGATCGATATCCATGGCAGATAATGCCAGGGTAGAAGTTAGAAGAATGACCAGATAAACGATGATGTAAGCCATTGATTGTAGTTCAATATCGCTGCTGATAAGGGTTTTATCCATTTTTGACACATAAACGGCGTTAGGGTGCTTTGTCTGTTTAATTTGTTTAAGAAATGTTTGAAAAAAGAGATATACCCGATCGAATTTTAGCCCTCCCGTGGTTGAACCAATCATTGCGCACTGAATGGAAAAATAGATAAGGACAACAACGGTAAACATGGGCCAAACTGACGTATCCACAGTAGCAAAACCGGTAGTAGTAACTAACGAAACTACCTGGAACGACGCGTGCCGAAACGCCTCTCCCCAGTTGTATACGTGATCGTTGACAAGTTTGAATGCAATAAACAAGATGCCTATAAAAATAATGGTCAAATAAGTTTTAACAACGTCGGAAGTAAAAAGATTTTGTTTTTTACCTGTTATGGTAGCGTATATAAGTCCAAAGTGCATACCTCCCAACAACATGAAAAAGGAAATGGTGATTTCTATCCAAATATTGTTGTAAAAGGCAATGCTGGTATTTTTAGTAGAGAAACCGCCGGTTGCCAGTGTTCCGAATGAATGGCAAATAGCATCAAAAAAGGTCATTCCCAGTGCCCATAGAATCATTGTTTCAACCAGTATCAGGCTTGTATAGACTATGCCGATAATGCGTACGATTTCCCGCATTCGCATCTGAAAATTCAACATGGAGAGCCCGGATACTTCAGACCTGTAGATGCTGGTCCGCGCTGCTTTGGCATTGGGGAGAATCAATAACACAAACAAGATGATTCCCATTCCTCCGATAAAATGTGTTGCCGATCGCCAGAACAAAAGACCTTTGGGCAACACTTCAATGTTGGTAAGAATGGTCGATCCGGTAGTTGTATAACCGGCTGTGCTTTCGAAAAGGGCATTTGTCAAGGTGAATTCACCGCCCCACATGAAATATGGAATTGAGCCTACAATGCATGTTAATATCCATCCCAGAACGCTAATCGCAATTCCTTCGTGGGACTTTAGTTCTTCTGTTTTTTCTACAAAGATTTGTGGAAACACTCCTACAATTGTACATAAGATAGCGCTATACAGTAAGGGAGTTATGGAAGTTTCTCTTAAAAAAATGGAAATAGCGGCAGAAATATACATAAGCAGTGCATTGAATAACAACACAAAACCTAAATATTTTGCAATAACGCTGATTCTCATTTCGATTGATTTTTTAAACGCAGTAATCTTCCGATAAGATTATTCGTTTCGGTTTCCAAGTGTTTTATTTCGTCGTTTGACTTGATATCACAATTTATTATGCCTTTTTCCGGGTAAAATGATTTTACTCCATCGATAAGCCGATTGATTGGACGAATAAAATATTCGGATATGAAGAAATTAAGCAACAAAGCGAAAACGATGGCTGCGACAATAGACACAATGGCCGGCATCATCGCCCTTTTCGAATTTTCTTTCATAGTGTTTGTTTGTTTATAAACTCCCTCCTGGTTAAGTCGCATCAACTCGTTGATGGTTTTCTTTACTGTAAAGAACAATTGCTGGTTTTGGAGGTATATTTCGTTTTTTTCTTCCAATGTTAATTGTTCACTGGTATCGGTGGTTTGCTTAACGGAAGTATGAAACTCTTCGTATTCTTTTATAATATTATTGATGTATTTATCCTCGTCTTTTTCGGTAATGTTATTTCGGGCTATTTTAATGGCATCCTGTATTGCTGAATAGGCCGTATTAATGGTTTGGCTTCCCATTTCCCGGTTTCCCATCAGATACATCAACAAACCGCTGTCTTCCCTTTCTAACGCGTCCAGCATTTGTTTGGTCTGCTCAATGGATTTGTAGTTATCGTCCATGACATTCTTAATGGATACCCCTACCTTGTTGAACTCAATAATTGACATAATTCCGGCAATTACCAGCATCAACACAAGCAACATAAAGCTGGAAAATATTTTAGCCCTCAACGATTTAAGCATAATAACTCCCTTTTAGCATGAATAATAAATTTTCGCAGCAAATGTACGGGTTTTACGGTTTCTTTACAAAATATGGATTTATTTTTTACAATAAAATAAAAATGGAGTGCATCGGGCACTCCATTTGTCGTTATATTTCGGTTGAACGTTATTTTAAAAGGGTCATGAAATCCTGATTGGTCCTGTACTTTGCAAATTCAAGGTCGTTTAATGCCTTGGCCGCCATTGTCTTGTCCATGGTTATGGCAGAGCGCAGGTTAGTCATCACATCGTTGAACTTATTTGTCCTCGACCCGACGACAGCCATCAGGTAGTACGTCAGCGCATCGGGATTTTTAATGGTTTTGAGGGTAATGTCGGCAGCGTTGTAGTTTCTTGTCAGGATTTGTGCCAACGCGGCGTTGTTCGATTTCGTATCTCCAAAAGCATCAACGGCCTGGTTATAATCACCCTCCATCAGGTAAAGCAATCCCATGGCTGCCTCCAGGTTGTTGGCCCCGGATGACCTGCCCAGTAATTCTTTTGCCGATTGTGTATTTCCGTCCATCATAGCGAACAATGCTTTGTTTACATTTACTTCGGCTGCGTTGGGTGAAACCAGGGCTGCGCGGTCCAATGCCTGTTTGGCGTTATTGTATTCGCCGCGCTGGTAATAGGCGGTAGCCATGTTGTTCCATCCCCGGTAGTCTTGCGGGAAGTTTACGGTAACGTATTGATAGATTTTTTCTTTATCGGCATCGTTATCGGTGAGTGTGGAAGCGTAAAGCAATTCTTCCACCGACAGTTTTTTAGGATTGGTGCGCCAGAATTCCATGATTTCTTCATCCGATTTTCCGATAATCTCGATGTTTGCCGTGATACGTGAACGACGTAACTGCGGTAAGATGGTTGATGCCAGATCACTGTAAACAAACGAGATGTTTTTGATTTCACGCTCGCGTGTTTCGGGATCGGGATACATGGATAAAACTCTTAATACGAGCTCTTTATCTTGTAGATCCGATGCTTCCAGCAATTGGCGGAACCCTTCCCAGTCTTGTGCCGTGTAGCGGGCGTTTACATCGGTATCAATCTTTCTTCTTTTCAGCTCACCTTCCAGGTATTGTGTCGTGTTCTTCTCACGTTGAGCAGCTAATCTTTCGTTCAACGTAAGACCTCCGTCGGGCGATGCGTAAGCAGAAATCTCAATGTCTACGTTCTGGCGCGGATCGTTGAATGCATCCTGAACCCGTTGTTGCCACGAACGCATATCTTGCGTGTTTGTTTCGGATGAACGAATATTTGCCTGTTGGATAACGAAATGAATGTTAGCGTCTTGAGTCTGCTTTATGATGCGTTGAAAACCGTCATCAGCAACAGATGGAGCGGTTGTCTGAGCACTTGCCAGCGCCGAAGTGGCAACGATTCCGTCGGCTACTTTTACCTCGGGAAGTTTTACGGATTTATTTTTGATTTTGGCATCGAAACGCATAAAAAGCTCCGAAGTCAGCATGTCGGGTTGATAAGGAAAGCTGAAACTCATGTTGAAGTTTCCCCCACGGTTATACGGAATTTCAATGGCGTTCCCTGAAACACCTTCTCCCTGATAAGTCTGGGCGGATCCGTAGGATTCTTTGGTTCCGGCATATTTCAATACCGGGGTGATTTTCACGGTTGCGTTTTTGTTGAACCATTTCTCGGGAAAAGTCCCGTTAACGGTTACGGGTACACTGTTTCCCACCGTTTCCAAGGGAGATGGGGTTGCGTTGAAGTTCGATTGCGAAAGAGGCTTCAGATTGCTGCATGATGCAGCAGCAAAAACAAGCCCGGCGAGCAGAGCATAAAAAGAAATTTTTCTCATTTTCTGATTGATTTTTATTTTTTGTTTATTGAATTTTCCAAAGAAAATAATCGCATTATCCATCATTCAACTCAGTTACTCTCTATCTTGGATAATTTGAAACAACATACAACAAAAATACCTTTTTTCTGCGATATCAAAAAATAAACCGATCACATTTAGGTATTTTTTAGAAATATCTACCCATGGGAAAATTGCCGGTGTGATTATACATTAAATCCGAGTTGTTTTAAGACAGGAACAACACTTGAATCTGCATTTTTTAGTTTGTATGCACCGTATTCCCTGCGCAGCGGATAATGGGAACGAAACCAGTAGAATTTATCGGGATTTTTTTTCAGATTCACTGTTTCCATCATGGGGTTGTAGGTTTGCCATACGGAATAAGCCAATTGATGAGCCGGTTCAATCTCCCTTAAGTCGATAACCGGGTTATTCGGTTGAGGGAGTTGTATGAATTGTATCGGATGAATGCCTAATTCGAAAAACTCGTTCAGGTTATCAAGCGACATCTTGGTTGCTGTCCATTTGCCGTCAGCCGAATAGCCGGCAATATGTGGCGTGGCGATATCGGCCATCTCTAACAGTTCCCGGTCGATATCGGGTTCGTTTTCCCAGCAATCGATTACCGCTCCGGCAAGTTTTCCTGTTTTCAGCGCCTTTTTCATGGCTGGGTTGTCCACCACACTTCCGCGGCAAGAATTAATGATAAACGGCTTTTTATCCAGTGCATCAAAGAAATATTCGTCTGCCAGATGATAGGTCTTGTGTCTTCCGGTTTTTGTTAACGGTGTATGCAGGGTGATGATGTCGGCTTCTTTCTTTATCGTATCCAGATCCACAAAAGCAGTTTTTCCCTTCACTCCGGGTTTTTCTCCGACCTCTCTCTCTTCCCGCGGTGGGTCATTTAGTAATACATGCATTCCCAGTTTTCTGCAAGCCGTTTCCACTTTACTACCCACATTGCCCACGCCAATAATTCCTATTGATTTTTCTTCTAGACGGAATCCGTATTTATCTGCCATATACAAAAGCGAAGCTGTTACGTATTGTTCCACGGAGTTAGCGTTACAACCCGGTGCTGTGCGCCAGGCAATACCTGTTGCGTCACAATATCGGGTGTCAATATGATCAAAACCGATCGTAGCGGAGCAAATCAGCTTTACACTGCTTCCCTCAAGAATGTCTTTTCCAAAATGGGTAACCGTACGTACGATCAGTGCGTCTTTATCACCAATGGCTTCTTTCGTGAATTGATTTCCAGGCAAGTATTCCACTTCGCCAAACTGTTCGGCAATACCTCTCAGATAAGGAATATGCGCATCTGCAAGAATTTTCATATTTATGTAAACACAAGAGCCGAGACTTAGGAATAGGGATTTCTTTTAAATGATTCAAGACTCCAGGTCCCGGGTTTCAACTCGTAAATTCGTAAGTTAATTCAGTATTTTCTTTTCGGATTATCTTTCCACATCAACAGGGCACGGGCAATTGCTGTCTCGGCAATGGGAGCCATAAGGGCATATCCTTCTACGTTGGGATGAACACCATCGCCCGACAAGCTTTCAGGCAATCCGTTTCGCTCATCGGCCATGGCTGAAAAGAAGTCGCAATAAACAGCACCGTGTGTTTCTGCATATTTTTTTATCCTGCGGTTCAGTTCTACAATTTTTTCGGCAGGTTCAAGGCCGGGTCTCCACTTGTACTCAAATGCAGGAAGAACCGAGCAAAGCACTACTTGAATTCCGTTGGATTGTGCGATCTCAGTCATAGAATGGATGTTGTCTTCGATCATTTCCAGTGTCGAGGGTCCGGTATTTCCGGCAATATCGTTTGTTCCGGCAAGAATAACCACTACTTTCGGATAAAGGTTTATGACATCCTGTCGGAAACGGACAAGCATTTGCGGTGTGGTTTGTCCGCTTATGCCGCGGTTGATGTAAGGCCTGTTTTCAAAGAATTTTGGTGCTTTCGCTATCCATCCCTGTGTGATGGAGTTGCCCATAAAAACCACCCTATCTTCACACGTTTTCGGCATTCCCATTTTAACATTCTCTTCTTTGAAACGGGTTAAGTTTGCCCAATCCTGTGCATTTCCATACGATATGAAATTCAGGGCAATGATGACTGTAAAAAATAATTTTGCTGTTGTTTTCATTTGTTTTGTTATGTTGTTTTTAACGTTTGACCGGCTTTATCGTTTGTGAAAACCCTTGTACGGAAGCGGCTGCGGATAGACAGCAGCATTTGATTTTTTGAATTGGTGCTCCAATGCGTGTGTCTGACAGCTGCTTTTCGAACGATACGCCCCCTGTATGGAGGTCGCAATAAAGTTTTTCTTTACTCGGATTTAACTGCTGTACCCGATGCTGAAACCATCAGCATGCTGCCGTTGTTGCCTATTGTTTCGTAGTCGATGTCGACCGCCAGGATGGCATTTGCACCCATCTTCCGGGCTTGTTCACTCATTTCCTGCAACGCAATTTCTTTCGCTTCTCGCAATACTTTTTCGTAACCCCCGGAACGTCCTCCGATCACATCGGTGATAGAAGCGAAGAAGTCCCTTACAATATTGGCGCCGATGATGGTCTCCCCGCTAACGATCCCATAATATGCAACAATGCGCTTTCCTTCAATGCTGTTTGTTGTAGTAATTAGCATAGCAACTTTTGGTTTTATTCAACAGATATTTTTTCGAAAGATAATAAATTTTATCTTTTCGTTAAGAATTTCCGCACAAAAACAATACTTTTTTTACCCTTTCAATCTTTATCGAGTATCTTTGCTGCTGAACAGACTTTAATTAACAAAAAAAACCGAGAAGATGAAATTTGTAGGAGCACATATCAGCGCATCGGGGGGAGTGGAAAATGCACCGGTTAACGCACATTTGATAGGGGCAAAGGCTTTTGCTTTTTTTACCAAAAATCAGCGTCAATGGTTTGCAGCGCCCTATACGCAACAAAATATCGATTTGTTTAAATCACGGTGCGAAGAGTATGGCTACTCTCCGGATCATATTCTTCCACACGACAGTTACCTGATCAACCTGGGTCATCCCGAAGAAGAAGGCTTGAATAAATCACGTTCCGCCTTTTTCGATGAAATGAAACGTTGTGAACAACTGGGATTGAACCGGCTGAATTTTCATCCCGGCAGTCATTTAAACCAATTGTCGGTCGATGATTGCCTGGACAGAATTGCCGAATCCATTAACCTGTCGCTAGAAAGAACGAACGGGGTAACAGCTGTCATAGAGAATACGGCGGGGCAAGGGACCAATTTGGGACATACTTTTGAACAAATTGCCCATATCATTGATAAAGTGGAGGATAAAAGCCGGGTAGGGGTGTGTCTCGATACAGCTCATACACTGGCGTCGGGTTACGAAATAAGAACCCGTGATGGGTTTGAAAATACATTTCGTCAATTCGAAGAGATTATTGGATTTAGCTATCTGAAAGGAATGCACGTAAACGATTCCAAAAAGGAACTGGCATCTCGTGTCGATCGTCACGACAGCCTCGGAAAAGGATTGATGAATATGGAGGTCTTTTCTCTTATCATGAACGATAATCGTTTCGATAATATCCCGTTGATCCTTGAAACCCCTGACGAAACGTTATGGGCCGAAGAGATAGAACAACTTTACTCGCTTATTACTCATCACTAATAATTCAAACATATGTACTATGCAATGCCGGTTGTTTTTATCCTTGGAATCGTAGCCATTGCGCTCGAGGATAAAATTAAGGTAAATAAATCAGCAACGGCGCTGTTTGTGTGCATCACCCTTTGGCTGATGCTTGTGTTTGGTTCACAGGACATCCTGGTAGAACGTCAGAATCCAGACTTTCTGCAATTTGTTAAGCAAACTGAACTGGAGAACTTTCCCGTTAAAGATCAGATTGTACGTTATTTAACAGAGAAAGCTTTTGTGCCTCATTTGGGTGATGTAGCGCAGACTTTGTTCTTTGTGATGTGTTCGTTACTTATCGTAAATATCGTGGACAAGCACGGAGGATTTATGGCTATCTCGCGTTCGCTACGTACCGAGAATAAGCGTAAATTGTTGTGGATGATAGGTTTGTCGTCTTTTTTCTTTTCTGCTTTGCTTGATAACCTGGCAGCTGCCATCGTGCTAATTGCCGTTCTTCGCAAGCTAGTTCCGGATCATACCGACCGCATGAAATACGCCAGCATTATTATCCTGGCAGCAAATGCGGGCGGTTCCTGGTCACCCATCGGCGACGTGACAACACTTTTACTGTGGACGGGCGGAAACATCACGGCATGGCATCAGATATCGCATCTATTTTTGCCGGCATTGGTCAATTTATTGGTTCCGTTGATAATAGCTGATTTTTGGTTATTCAAGAAAGGGACAAAGTTACGCCAAATCAGTAATTTATCGGCCGATGACATTTACATTGAACGTATTCCGAACAGATCAAGAATAATCATTTTTTGGATCGGGATTTCATCCCTTGCTTTTGTTCCAGTTTTTCAGACTATAACTCACCTGCCTGCTTTCATGTGCGTGTTGATTGGGTTGGTATTTTTATGGATATATACCGATTTAATGTATGGGCGGATAAACGATATCCGGGAATCGGACAAGTTGCGTATTCCAACGTTGTCCCGTTCGGTGGATTTGCCCACGATTTTCTTTTTCTTCGGCATCCTGATGTCGGTGGCCGCGTTGAATGTTGGCGGACAACTTTCGCTTTTTGCCGATGTTCTTTCCTCCAACATAAAGGAACCCTACACCATTAGTATAATCAGTGGTGCTATCTCGTCCGTTGTGGATAACGTGGCGTTGGTGGCAGCAACCATGGGAATGTATCCGGTAGTAGAAGCGTCGGCAGCGGCAACGCCGTACATGCAGTATTTTGTAGCTGACGGCGGTTTCTGGACTTTGCTGGCGTATTGTGCGGTGACCGGGGGCAGTATTTTCATCATCGGATCGGCTACCGGAGTAGCCGTAATGGGACTGGAAAAAATAAGCTTCGGTTATTTTTTCAAACGATTTACGCCGTTGGCAATACTGGGGTACGTTGCAGGCATTCTGCTGTTCCTGGCGATGGCGTAACCCGGAGTCAGTTCAACGATATTTCATCGATGAACACATAGCCTTTGCTCCCTTTTCCCGGATGCCATGCCGGCATAACCGTTGGTTTGACCGTCAGCCTGAAATAACGGGCGGTTACAGGATCGAAAGACAGCGTATGGACAGCAATGTCCGACCAATGTGTGGTGTTTGCATCCAGCAGTTTTTGACTGTTGACTATAGTGAATACTGAGTTGTTATCGGAGGATTCGAGAATAATTTCCGATGCATCAAAGATCCAGTCGCCGGTTACCACGCAGTTACGGATTTGAGCGGTTGAAATTTCCGTGGGTTCGAGCATATCGATTATGGCCACTATGTTTTCACCCTTGAAACCCATCCATTTTCCGGTTTTGTAATTCGTACTGTTCCCGAAAAGGCCGTCGACCAGCATGCCTTCACCGGTATACCTGTAGTTCGGGTCCGGTGTAGTTAGCAGTGTTATGGGTTTGTAGCTGGCTTTGCTTGCATTAATTTTTTCCGAGAGAACTTTGCTTGTGTTTCCACCTTCGCGGATAGCCATTGCTTTAATTTCTGTATTCTCCCGGATGGAGAATTTGCCGTCGTATTTTGTCGACGAAACGGCAGGAACCGTACCGTCGAGCGTATAATATACCGGTGCATTGTCAATGGTTGACAATTCCACATCGAGCGAATTGGTTTCGAAATTGGGAATCATTTTTGCCTGCACGTCGAAAACATGTGTTGCATAGTTGTAACCCAGCTTGCCGTACAGGTTGAGCAGTCCGGGTAGCCGGGTAAGGAATGCTTCGTAATTCTTCTTTTCGGGCTTTACCCATTGTGCTTCAGATAGCGCGGCGATACGGGGCATTACCATGTATTCCACGTAATCCGGCGTTTCAATGTATTCTGTCCACAAGTTAGCTTGTAGCCCCAGTATATGTGCTTTTTGTTTGTCTGTTAAAATTTCAGGTGCCGGTTCAAAGCTGTACACTTTCTCGATAGGGACATATCCGCCGATTGCCAATGGCTCTTCGTCGGTGTTCTGGGTCTGGTAATAGTCGAAATAGCAATAAGCGGTTGGTGTCATAATTACATCGTGTCCCATTTGAGCAGCCTGAATACCTCCTTCCATCCCACGCCAAGACATGACCGTTGCGTTTGGCGCCAGTTCCCCTTCCAGAATCTCGTCCCAGCCGATAATGCTTTTTCCCTTATTATTCAGGAATTTTTCGATGCGTGCAGTCACGTAGCTTTGCAGGTAATGTTCTGCTTTATGTCCTTCTTTGTCCTTTAGTTTTAATTCCTTTATACGAGCCTGACAATCGGAACACTCTTCCCATCGGACCTTGGGACATTCATCACCGCCGATGTGGATGTATTCGGACGGGAAAAGTTCAATCACTTCCGAAAGGACGCTTTCCAGGAAAGTGAAAGTTTCCTCTTTTCCCGGACAAAGAACATCGTCAAAAACTCCCCATGAACCCGCAACTTCGTACGGACCGCCTGTGCAGCCCAGTTCGGGATATGCAGCAAGGGCGGCCAACATATGTCCCGGAAGATCGATCTCGGGAATGACGGTGATGTACCGATCTTGGGCATATTTAACGATATCTTTAATCTCTTCCTGTGTATAAAAACCACCGTGAGGCTTTCCATCATATTCCCCTGTGTTTCTGCCCACAACAGTTTGTTCGCGCTGCGACCCGATCACCGTTAGTTTCGGATAGGCCTTTATTTCAATTCTCCATCCTTGATCATCGGTCAGGTGCCAGTGAAAGCGATTGATGTTGTGTAATGCCAGGATATCGATGTATCTTTTTACAAAATCTGCCGACTGGAAATGGCGTGCCACATCCAGCATCATGCCGCGGTAAGCGAACCGGGGTTCGTCTTTGATTTTCACGGGTTGGAAAACAATACGCTTTGCGTCTGCCGAAACAGATTTGCGCAACGTCTGTATCCCGTAAAAGACAGCAGCTTCACTTGCGCCCGTTATGGTTATGCTGTTTTCGTCGACAACTATTTCATAGGCTTCTTTATTTGAATGTTGGAGACCGATACCCAAAATGATGGCGTTCTTTTCCGGTGCCGCCGAGGTTATGTCCGGTTTTATTCCTGTGGATATATCCAGAAATTCCGCTAAGAATTCCGCGTTACGGTGCATCTTTTCATTCCCCTCCGGAAACAGGATTTTTACTGATGAGGACAAAACAAAAGGATTTCCTTCGGATGTCACGATTTCCGATGGCAACGGAATAACCTGGTAATTGGCAGACTCTGTGCTTTTTCTTTCCTTAAGTGAGCAGGAGGACAACAGGGCGATTACTGCAATAAGCACAGAGAGAATCTTGAATTTTTTCATTTCATTTTATATTTAAAACAGTCCGTGTGTCTTTTACTTTTTGGGCACTGGTAATCAATTGTTCAAATTCGTTGATCGTGATGTTTGTCCCCCCCATTGAAACGGCTGAGTTTTTGAATTTCATCTTACTTTCCACCGCCTCACGGGCAGAAAGATGAAATTCTACCGCCCCGGTTTCCCGGGCAATCGTTGCAATGTTGTTCTCGTTAATCCCGCTTCCCGGCATAATGATGATGCGCTCTCCGGCTTGTTGAACCAGTTTTTTCAATAACTCCACTCCTTGTTCCGCCTTGGGTTGTTGTCCCGAGGTGAGGATTCTGCTGCACCCCAGAGAAACAATGTCTTCAAGGCTTGCGAACGGATCACGGCATTGATCGAATGCCCGGTGAAAGGTTACGTCCATTTCCCCTGCAGCCGCCATTAACTCCCTGCAGCGTTCCGTGTCTACATCGCCCTCTTCCGTGAGACAGCCGATAACAATTCCGTCAACACCCAGTTTGCGACATATTTCGATATCTTTGAGCATGATTTTGTGCTCTAGCGCGGAATAAAGAAAATCGCCGCCGCGTGGACGGATAATTACGTTAAGCTTAATGTGCAACAGTTCCCGCGCAATGGCAATATCGCCGTATGACGGTGTTGTACCGCCTTCCGGTATTGCTGCACAAAGTTCCACCCGGTAAGCACCGCCTTTTTGTGCTTCGATACAGCTTACGGCAGAGTTAGCGCATATTTCGAGTTTATAATCCGTTTTCACAATTTAAGTTTCTATGAGTTGATTGTTGATCTATGTGGTTGAATATGAAACGAGTAAAAAGTATTTCTTCGTAATATTTTTTCAAAATGCGCGATTTACGCTGATGCAAAGATAATAATAGATTTCTTTTTATAAAATTCTCTCAGAATCTTGTTTTTGAGTCTGATTTTCTCTAATTTTACAGTCAATATGTAAGCAAAAGCGGAACATTTGTCCAGAAGTTTGTAACTCTAATGTCTAAATGTCTGATAAAGTGAAAATAACCTTATCCAGCGAATTGCCTCATTATCCTACCTTTAAAGAGGGTATTCGCCGTGCGCCCGACCGCGGCTTCCGACTGACACCTGCCCAGGCCGAAATCGCCTTAAAAAACGTTTTACGCTATATTCCGTGTGAATTGCATAAGAAGCTGGCTCCTGAATTTTTAGAAGAGCTATGGACCAGGGGGAGAATTTATGGCTACCGTTATCGTCCCGAAGGTGATCTGAAAGCAAAGCCGATAGATGATTATAAAGGAAATTGCGTGGAAGGAAAAGCTTTCCAGGTGATGATTGACAACAACCTCTGTTTTGATATAGCCTTGTATCCATACGAACTGGTAACCTATGGCGAAACAGGTCAGGTCTGTCAGAACTGGATGCAGTACCGGTTGATAAAAATGTACCTGGAACAGTTGACACAAGAGCAAACGCTTGTGGTGGAAAGCGGACATCCGCTCGGATTGTTTAAATCCAAACCCGATGCACCGCGTGTGATTATAACCAATTCAATGATGATTGGTCAATTCGATAATCTCCCAGATTGGGAGATTGCCGCACAGATGGGCGTTGCCAACTACGGACAAATGACGGCCGGGGGTTGGATGTATATCGGTCCTCAGGGAATTGTTCACGGAACATTCAACACATTGCTCAATGCCGGAAGGTTAAAGCTTGGCATACCGCAAGACGGAGATTTACGGGGACACCTGTTTGTATCGTCGGGATTGGGTGGAATGAGCGGTGCGCAACCTAAAGCTGCCGATATTGCCGGCGCGGTATCCATCGTGGCAGAGGTGGATTATTCGCGGATAGAAACCCGTCATTCGCAGGGGTGGGTACACAAAATAACCGGAGACAAGCAACAGGCTTTCGCCTGGGCTCGTGAGTCGATGGCACACAAAAAACCACTTTCTATTGCATATCACGGAAACATTGTCGATTTGCTTGAATTTGCAGAGGCAAAAAATATCCATATCGATCTGTTGAGTGACCAGACCTCCTGCCACGAACCCTACACGGGCGGATATTGCCCTGCGGGAATCCCGTTCGATGAGCGTACCCGGTTGCTGGAAGAAGACCGAACCCGGTTTCATGAATTGGTGGATGCATCCTTGCGTCGTCATTTCAATGTCGTCAGAAAACTGGTTGCCAACGGCACTTACTTCTTTGATTATGGAAACTCGTTTATGAAAGCGGTTTACGATGCCGGCGTGATTGAGATTTCGAAAAACGGCGTCGACGATAAAGAGGGGTTTATTTTCCCTTCGTACGTGGAAGATATCATGGGACCCGAGTTGTTCGATTACGGTTATGGCCCTTTCCGTTGGGTGTGCCTGAGCGGAAAACACGAAGATCTGATCAAAACGGATAAAGCTGCCATGGATTGTATTGATCCTACACGCCGCGGACAAGATATGGATAACTGGATTTGGATTCGCGACGCGGAAAAGAATCGACTTGTTGTAGGTACTCAAGCCCGTATTTTGTATCAGGATGCGCTTGGACGCTTGAATATTGCATTAAGGTTCAACGAGATGGTGCGAAACGGAGAGATCGGCCCCGTGATGCTCGGGCGTGACCACCATGATGTGAGCGGCACCGATTCCCCATTCCGCGAGACTGCAAACATCAAGGACGGCAGTAACGTGATGGCGGATATGGCCGTACAATGCTTCGCCGGGAATGCTGCGCGGGGGATGAGCCTGGTGGCACTGCACAACGGAGGTGGCGTAGGTATAGGAAAAGCCGTTAACGGTGGATTCGGAATGGTGTGTGACGGCAGTGAACGCGTGGACGAAATCCTCCGCTCGGCAATGATTTGGGACGTTATGGGAGGTGTTGCCCGCCGTTCATGGGCAAGAAATCCAAATGCCATGAGTACCGTTCAGGATTTTAACCGGTCGTTTGTCGACGGTTATCACATTACCGAACCCTACCTGGTGGATGAGGAAATAATAAAGAATATCACAAATTACAAACAATAATTTTAAAAAGCTCTTTTCCTGGGGAGCAGGAGTCTTGATATGAACAAAATCATGGAATGCGTGCCTAATTTCAGCGAAGGGTGCGACAAAGAGAAAATTGAAAAGATCGTGGAATGCTTCCGCGCTAAAGAGAATGTAAAACTGTTGGATTATAGCAGGGATGAAGACCATAACCGGCTTGTTGTGACCGTTCTAGGCGAACCCGAAGAGTTGAAAAATGCCGTTATCCAAGCCGTAGGTAAAGCGGTAGAACTTATCGACATGAACCAGCACAGGGGACAACACCCCCGAATGGGCGCCGTTGACGTAGTCCCTTTTATTCCCATCAAGAACGTAACATCGGAGGATGCCGTAGCACTTTCAAAAGAGGTCGCACAAGCGGTTGCAGAGCGCTATAACCTGCCTGTTTTCCTGTATGAAAAATCGGCTTCGGCGCCCCATCGTGAAAACTTAGCGAACATCCGGAAAGGTGAGTTTGAAGGAATGGCGGAAAAAATAAAAAAAGAGGAGTGGAAACCCGATTTCGGACCCGCGGAACGTCATTCCACGGCCGGAGCTGTTGCTGTGGGGGCACGTATGCCTTTGGTGGCCTACAACGTGAACTTAGGAACCGGCAACCTTGAAATTGCTCAGGCAATCGCCAAAAAAGTGCGTTTTATCGGAGGTGGATTGCGTTTCTGTAGAGGAATGGGCGTGGCGCTGGAGGAACGAGGCATAACCCAGGTTTCCATGAACCTGACCGATTATACCAAAACGGCCATTTACAGGGCCCACGAACTGGTTCGTATAGAAGCTAACCGTTACGGTGTGCCTATTATTGGAGCTGAAATCGTAGGTCTGGTACCCCTGGAAGCATTGGTAGATACTGCCGCATATTATCTTGGTCTTGAGAATTTTTCACTAAGCCAGGTACTCGAAACAAAACTGATGGAATAAAACGAGATTTACCTATGGACTGGATAGAACCTGTTGCCGCAGCTTTTGGCGTTTTGAGCGTTTGGTTTGCCCGGAAGGAAAATATTCTAGTCTTTCCTTTCGGAATCATAAACGTAGCAATTTATATCTACATCTGTTTTGCCGCCCGATTGTATGCGAACGCCGGAATTAACGTGGTTTACCTGGCTTCGAATGTTTACGGATGGTATTTATGGTCCCGTATCGACGGAGACAGCCGTAAATTACAGATCAAACACAATACTTCCAGGGAGAACATGATTTCCTGGACCGCAGTGGTAGTGATTTATGTAGCCCTTTTTTTTCTTTTGAGGTATGTGAACCGGACCGATACCGGTTACATTCAATCGTATCTGCCCTATATCGATTCCTTTAATACAGCATTTTTTTTGGTAGCTACCCTTTTAATGGCATTTAAAAAGCTGGAAAACTGGCAGTTCTGGATTATAGGTAATATTGTGTCAATCCCCATCTACGCGTCACAGGGATTGTATTTTACGAGCGCTCAATACGCTGTTTTTTTGGTTTTGGCGATACTGGGCTGGAAGGAATGGAAAAGGAAAATAAAGGGTAAATAAAAAAGATGAACAACCTTGTTGTAAAAAATGCTTCGCAAGTAGTTACCTGTAGCGGATTCACAGGGAAAAGAGGTAGGGATATGTCGGACCTGCATGTGATTGAGAATGGAACAGTCGTTATTACTGACGGTGTCATCTCTCACGTGCTGAAAGAGGGTGAAAGTCTTTCCGTAAACCTGTCGGATTACGAAGTGATTTGTGCGGAGGGTAAAGCCTTGCTTCCCGGATTTGTAGATCCTCACACGCATTTTGTGTTTGGCGGCTACCGGGAAGAGGAATTTGCGTGGCGGATGCGCGGGGACAGTTATATGGATATCATGAACCGCGGCGGCGGTATTGTAAATACTACACGCGCTACGCGCGCCGCTTCGGAAGATGAACTTTTTATTGCCGGGAAACAACGGCTTGACGCCATGATGCAGCTCGGTATCACTACCGTCGAAGGTAAAAGCGGTTATGGGCTCGATAGGGAAACCGAACTGAAACAGCTTCGTGTCATGCGGCGCCTCAACGACGAACATCCCCTGGATGTCGTTTCCACGTTCATGGGCGCGCACGCTACTCCTGAGGAGTGGAAAGGTAGGGAGGATGAGTTTATCGATTTCAACATAAACGAAATGTTCCCTTTGGTAGCACAGGAAAAACTGGCGGAATGCGCTGATATTTTCTGTGAAAAAAATGTATTTACTGTAGAACAATCGCGCCGCTACCTGACTGCAGCACGAGAATTCGGCTTCAAGCTGAAAATTCACGCCGATGAAATTGTACCGTTCGGAGGAGCCGAGCTTGCTGCTGAACTTGGTTGCCTGTCTGCCGACCATTTGCTGAAAGCATCGGACAAAGGCATTCGTGCAATGGCAAAGGCAGGAGTGGTTTCCACACTGCTGCCGCTTACGGCTTTCTCTCTACGCGAAAATTTTGCCCGTGCCCGGACAATGATTGACAATAACTGTATGGTTTCCTTGGCAACCGATTTTAATCCGGGCAGTTCGTTCAGCGCATCTGTGCCCTTGCTGTTTGCGTTGGCGTGTATTTACATGAAAATGTCGCCCGAAGAAGCAGTCACCGCTTTCACTATTAACAGTGCGGCTGCTGTCGGCAGAGCCGACAAAATCGGCAGCATCGATGTGGGGAAACAAGCTGACCTGGTGCTGTTGCAATTTCCGTCGTACAAATTCTTGCCCTATCACGTGGGTATGAACATCGTAGAAAAAGTTATCAAACGTGGACAGGTTCTTGTTAATCGTTAAATATCAGATTTTAAATAAATAAAATGAAACTACAGGATTTAACTGTAAAACAATTCTTGGAAAAAACCGCCGGGAATGAGCCTGTACCCGGTGGCGGAAGTGTATCGGCATTAAACGGAGCCATATCATCGTCATTGGTACAAATGCTGGCAAACCTGACTATTGGCAGGAAAAATTACACGGATGTGGAAGAACGGATGAAAAAAAATGCCGGAAGATTTGAAGAATTCAGGATGCATTTTCTGAACGATATCGATCGTGATAGTGAAGCTTATAACCTGGTTTTCGAAGCATTTAAGCTTCCGAAAGAAACAGATGAGGAAAAAGCATATCGTAACCAAAATATTCAGGAGGCGACCAAGATTGCCGCACTCGTTCCGATGGAAATTGCTGAGCGTGCTTTCGGAATGCTTGACCTCATTGTTGAAACTACCCGCAAGGGTAACAAAAATGCCATTACCGACGGCTGTGTGGCAATGATGACCTGCCGGACTGCCGTCTTGGGTGCGCTGCTGAACGTGCGCATCAACCTGGGAGGATTAAAGGATGCTGGATTCGTGCAAAAGCTGACAGACGCTTGCAATCGCATAGAAAAAGAAACAGAGGTAAAAGAAAAAGAGTTGACGGATTGGGTAAAAACACAACTATAAGTATAAAGTGAAAAATATCTATTATATCGGAAAAGATGAACTCACGTTCGACGACCTTGAACGGATCATCAATGAAAACATCAAACTCGAATTATCGCAGGAAGCCAAAGAACGTATTCAAAAATGCCGTGATTATCTCGATCGGAAAATGCAAAATCAGCAGGAACCTATTTACGGAATCTCCACCGGTTTTGGGTCCCTATGCAACCGCACCATTTCGAACAACGATTTGCATATGTTGCAGGAGAATCTGGTGAAATCACACGCGTGCAGTGTTGGGGAAGAAGTTAAGCCGGTGATTGTAAAACTGATGTTTCTGCTCAAAGCACACGCACTTTCACTGGGTTATAGCGGTGTGCAGGTAGCAACCGTTCAACGGATGCTCGATCTGTTCAACAACGATATCCTGCCTGTGGTCTACGATAAAGGCTCCCTGGGGGCATCAGGCGACCTGGCACCGTTAGCCAACCTGTTTCTGCCTTTGATAGGTGTGGGAGATGTATATTACAAAGGGCAGAAACGCGATATCGGTAGTGTGCTCGACGAATTTGGCTGGGAACCCCTTACTTTGAAAAGCAAGGAAGGGCTGGCATTACTGAACGGTACCCAGTTTATGTCGGCACACGGAGTGTTTGCGGTTATGAAAGCACAACGCTTGTCGAAACGTGCCGACCTGATCGCGGCTATTTCGCTCGATGCCTACGACGGACACCTGGAGCCTTTTGACGAGAAGTTACACCTTATCCGTCCACACCTGGGACAATTGGAAACGTCACAGAATATTACCCGGTTTCTGGAGGGTAGTGAATTGATATCCCGGGAAAAGAAGCATATACAGGATCCCTACTCGTTTCGTTGTATTCCGCAAGTTCACGGTGCCACCAAAGATGCTATCGCATACGTGAAATCGGTATTGTTTACGGAAATCAATTCCGTGACCGATAATCCTACCATCTTTCCCGATGATGATCAAATCATATCGGGCGGAAATTTTCACGGTCAGCCACTCGCCATTACTTTTGATTTCTTGGCACTCGCCCTCGCCGAACTCGGTAATATTTCAGAACGCCGGGTAGCACAACTGATCCTCGGGAACCGCAGTCTGCCCGAATTTTTAGTGGCTAATCCGGGATTGAATTCCGGATTTATGATTCCCCAATACGTGTCGGCTTCCATCGTAAGTCAGAACAAGATGTATTGCTATGCGGCCTCGAGTGATTCCATTGTATCGTCAAACGGACAGGAGGACCACGTGAGTATGGGGGCTACATCGGCTATAAAATTGCTGAAAGTAATGGATAACCTTGATCTGATTTTATCGATAGAACTGATGAATGCTGTGCAAGCGATGGAGTTTCGTCGTCCGCTTAAATCGTCGCCTGTTATTGAAAAAACCATCAAAGAATACCGGAAAGAGGTACCCTTTGTAGAGGAAGACATTGTCATGTATAAGGAGATTCACAAAACCGTTGCGTTTTTAAACCGGTTACACGTGGATGCGCTGTAAAAGAACGGTGATTTTTTTTATCTTTGCACATTCGAAACACTTTCATAACATAAAATAAAAATTAAATGGTAGAGAAAATTCACAGTACGCTTCGTGATTCTTCCGTGGCAAGATGGACCGCATTAATACTGCTGGCTTCCACAATGTTTGTGGCTTATATGTTTATCGATGTTTTGGCACCCCTGAGTACCATGCTCGAAACTTCGCTGAAATGGACGCCCGACACTTTTGGTGCGGTCGCCGGTTCGGAATACTTCCTGAATGTATTTGCTTTCTTCCTGATATTTGCCGGAATTATTTTAGACCGGATTGGTGTAAGGAAAGCTGCACTTGTCTCCGGTTCCCTGATGGTAATCGGAGCGTCCATAAAGCTGTATGGCATCAGCGATTATTTTAATGCCGGAGGCTTCGGATACGATTTCTTCAACTCTTTCTGGACCGGGTTTCCTGCATCGGCAAAAGTGGCTTCGGTTGGTTTTGCTATTTTTGGTTGTGGGGTTGAGATGGCGGGAGTTACCGTTTCCAAAGGGATCGTGAAATGGTTTGCCGGAAAAGAATTGGCACTGGCCATGGGCCTGGAGATGGCTATTGCGCGGCTGGGTGTTTTTGCCGTATTCCGTTTGTCGCCGTACCTGGCTGAAAAGGGGGGCATTTCGCTTTCGGTAGGTGTGGGGACTTTGTTGCTCCTGATCGGATTGTTGACTTTCAGTGTGTACTTCTTCTTCGATAAAAAGCTCGATTCGCAAACCGATGCTCTCAGAACCGGTAATGAATCTTCCTCGGAAGAGGAGTTCAGGATCAGCGATTTAAAAGCTATATTTACGTCAAAAACCTTTATGGTTGTAGCCGGGCTATGCGTTCTGTTTTATTCAGCGATTTTCCCGTTTCAGAAGTTTGCTACCGGGATGCTCGAAAGCCGTTTGGGAATGACTACCTCCGAAGCGAGCGGCTTGTTTTCCTATTTTCCTATTGGAGCCATGATTTTAACACCCTTGCTGGGATGGTTTATTGATAACAAGGGGAAGGCGGCTACCATGCTGATGTTGGGGTCCCTGCTAGTGATTGTTTGCCATTTGATTTTTGCGCTTACACCGGAGGAAAACTTTACGTTTGCCGTGGCGTTAGGAGCTATCATTGTACTGGGTGTTTCGTTCTCCCTGGTTCCTGCATCGCTGTGGCCTTCAGTTCCTAAGTTGGTGGAAAACAAGGTTTTGGGATCTGCTTATTCCATCATATTCTGGATTCAGAACATTGGATTAATGCTGACTCCGGTTTTGATAGGATGGGCATTAAAAAGAAGTAACCCGGGTATTGCCGAACAGATTGCATCCGGTGAAGCTGTAAAATATAATTATACTGTTCCGATGCTTATCTTTGCCGGATTTGGAGTTGCAGCACTTTTACTGGCTTTCTACCTGAAAGCACTGGACAAGAAAAAAGGCTTTGGGCTGGAACTTCCAAACATTGTAAAGAAAGATCTCGATGCGACAAGCAATCCGGGCTGAAGCAGCGGGTAAGAAATACAGCGGCTCCAAACAAATGGAGGATTAAGTTGTTTTATGACAACTATGCAATTCCAACTTACATCCGAATACAGGCCTACCGGCGATCAGCCGGAAGCCATAAAGGCTTTGACAGAGGGACTCAGACAGAAAGTCCCCTATCAGACGTTGTTGGGAGTTACCGGTTCGGGAAAGACATTTACCATTGCCAACGTGATAGCACAATTGAACAAACCCACGTTGGTGCTGAGCCACAACAAGACACTGGCAGCACAACTGTACAGTGAGTTCAAAGGCTTTTTCCCAAATAATGCGGTGGAGTATTTCGTCTCTTATTACGACTATTACCAACCCGAGGCTTATATTCCAACTACAGACACTTACATTGAGAAAGACCTGTCCATTAACGATGAAATTGAAAAATTGCGTTTGGCAGCCACTTCATCGTTGCTCTCGGGACGAAACGACGTGATTGTTGTTTCGTCGGTCTCCTGCCTCTACGGAATCGGAAATCCGGAGGATTTCAACAAAACGACTGTGGATATCAGCGAGGGACAATTGCTGGAACGGGACCATTTCCTGCGGTTGCTTGTAAACAGCTTGTATTCGCGCGACGAAACCGCCGAATTCAGCCGGGGAAATTTCCGCGTGAAAGGGGATACGGTTGATGTTTTTTTGGCATACCACGATTATATCGTACGCGTAATCTTCTGGGGCGATGAAATAGAAAGTATCGAAACGGTCGACCCGCTCACGGGAGTGACCACCGAGCGCCTGAACTCCTACCGGATTTTTCCGGCCAACCTTTTTGTAACTACCAAAGAACGGATTTTTCGCGCCATAGATGAAATCCAAATCGATCTGGGAAAACAGGTGGAGTTTTTCCAGTCCATCGGAAAACCCCTTGAAGCCAAGCGCCTGTACGAACGTGTTACGTACGATGTGGAAATGATCAAGGAGATTGGGTATTGCTCGGGCATTGAGAATTATTCACGCTATTTTGACGGGCGTTTGCCCGGAACACGGCCTTTCTGCCTGCTCGACTTCTTTCCCGAAGACTACCTTACCGTTATCGACGAAAGCCACGTGACTATCCCTCAAATCCGGGCGATGTACGGCGGTGACCATTCGCGGAAGCTTAACCTGGTTGAATACGGTTTTCGCCTGCCTGCAGCCATAGATAACCGCCCGCTTACGTTTGAGGAATTTGAAGCACATACGCCTGAAATCATTTTTGTAAGCGCTACTCCTGCCGATTATGAATTGGAAAAATCGGAAGGGATTGTCGTAGACCAGCTGATCCGCCCGACGGGATTGCTCGACCCGCCCATTGATGTGCGCCCGAGTTTGAATCAGGTTGATGATTTGATGGAGGAGATTCAGCTGCGGGTAGAAAAAAATGAACGTGTCCTCGTAACCACACTCACCAAACGCATGGCGGAAGAACTGACCGATTACCTTTCACAGCACGATATACGTTGCAACTACATCCATTCCGACGTAGAAACACTCGAGCGCGTGAAGATTATGGATGATCTGCGAAGCGGGATTTTTGATGTGCTCATCGGAGTCAACCTGCTTCGCGAAGGATTGGATCTTCCCGAAGTTTCGCTTGTCGCTGTCCTGGATGCCGACAAGGAAGGTTTCTTACGGTCGCATCGTTCCCTGACACAAACCGCCGGGCGTGCCGCCCGAAACGTTAATGGGAAAGTCATATTCTATGCCGATAAAATAACCGACAGCATGCAAACGACTATCGGTGAAACTAACCGTCGGCGGGAGAAGCAGATAAAATACAACGAACAACACGGCATTACGCCACAACAGATAATAAAAGCCCGGTCATCCGCGCTAAACAAGGAGTATACGGTTACCGCCGGAGCCAGGGCATACGTAGAGCCCGATTACTATTCCATGGCTTCGGAACCGTTGCCCGAATATGCTACTGCAGACGATCTGAAAACAAAAATCGAACAGACCCGAAAGGCTATGCTGTCCGCTGCCAAAAAACTGGAATTCCTTGAAGCGGCGAGGTTGCGTGATCAGTTGATAAAATTGGAAGACGAACTTGCAGAGAAGTCTAACATATCTTAAAACCGCATATAAATGAAATCAGACATTCAGATTGCAAGAGAGACACCGCTAAAAAAAGTAAAGGAAGTAGCAGAAAACATAGGTATCGACCGGGATGAGGTGCATAACTACGGTCCGTACATGGCAAAAGTGCCCTTGCGGTTAAAAAATCAGGAAAAAATTGACCAAAGCAAGCTGGTTTTGGTTACGGCTATTACACCCACCAAAGCAGGAATCGGGAAAACGACCGTTTCCATCGGCTTGGCATTGGGACTGAACAAAATTGGTAAAAAAGCCATTGTCGCATTACGTGAACCCTCATTGGGCCCCGTATTTGGAATGAAAGGAGGAGCTGCTGGCGGCGGATATGCCCAAGTACTTCCCATGGAGAATATCAATTTGCATTTTACCGGTGATTTTCATGCGATAACATCGGCTCACAACACAATATCGGCACTCCTGGACAATTATATTTTTCGTGTTCAGGGCACACCCCATGAGATCAAGGAAGTGCTTTGGAAGCGGGTGCTGGATGTTAACGATCGCAGTCTGCGCTATATCGTTACTGGACTTGGCCCGGGAAATGGAGTTCCGCTCGAAGGTGGTTTTGATATTACAGCAGCATCGGAATTGATGGCTATTTTGTGTCTGGCGGAGGATGAAGAGGACTTGCGTCGACGCATCGAAAATATTTTATTGGGTTATACGCGGGAAGACAAGCCGTTTACGGTAAAAGACCTGGGTGTTGCAGGTGCCATAACCGTACTGATGAAAGACGCCATTCATCCCAATTTGGTACAAACGACTGAGAATACGGCAGCATTTGTTCATGGAGGCCCCTTTGCAAATATCGCACACGGTTGCAATTCGGTCTCTGCTACAAAAATGGCCATGTCGTATGGCGAGTATGTGATTACCGAAGCCGGTTTCGGTGCCGATCTGGGAGCGGAAAAGTTTTTTAATATTAAATGTAGAAAAAGTGGTTTGCAACCCAAACTAACGGTTATTGTCGTTACTGCGCAGGGACTGAAAATGCACGGCGGAACTCCCGAAGCCGATATCAGACAGCCTGACATGGAAGGACTGAAAAAAGGGTTGGAGAACTTGTCGAAACACCTGGAGAATCTGGCCTCTTTTGGTCAAACTGTTGTGGTGGCATTCAACAAATATGCTTTTGATACACAGGATGAAATAGATGCTGTGGCTGAGTTTTGTCGCCAACGTGGGGTTCGTTTTGCCGTAAACAATGCGTTTGTTGAAGGCGGGCAGGGAGCTGTTGAGCTGGCTAATGCAGTAGTGGAAGCCATTGAAAAAGAGCCGTCTCAACCGTTACAGTTTACTTATTCCGATGAAGATTCCATCCGGACAAAACTCGAAAAAATTGCACTTAATATTTACGGTGCACGGGATGTAGTCTTTAACGAAAAGGCATTAAGGCGATTGAAGAGAATAGACGATACTCCACTGGCAAAATTTCCGGTTTGCATAGCAAAAACGCAATTCTCGTTCTCTGCCGATCCAAAGGAGTATGGTGTAGCCAAAGGATTTCGCTTTAAGATCAACGATATTGTAATTAACCAGGGATCGGAGTTTATTGTCGCTATTGCCGGCGAAATGATGCGTATGCCTGGCCTTCCCGCTGATCCACAAGCCAAAAGGATTGATATTGTGAACGGAAAAGTGGAAGGATTGAGTTAGTTGCAATTTAGGATTTATGGTGTGAAATTATCGCTTATATCAGCGATAATTTCAAATATCGTTATTTCTCACGATATTTTGATATATCATTTTTTCTCACGATATTTGTCGGATGATAGCAATAATAAAAGGAGACATTGTCTCGTCTCGAAAAATAGAGAATTCCGAAAAGTGGCTATTGCCGCTGAAAGGCTTGTTCAATGAATGGGGAAAATCGCCCGGACAGTGGGAGGTCGTGTGGGGCGACTCGTTTCAACTGGAAGTAGATCGCCCGGAAGAAGCCCTGAAAAAGGCGTTACGGGTGAAAGCATTAATAAAGAAGATAGTTTCGGATGAAACTAATAAAAGCCTTATTGATGTGAGAATGGCGATAGGCATAGGAGGAAAGAGTTATACGGGCGAACGGATAACGGAAAGTAACGGAGAAGCGTTTATAAATGCCGGAGAAAAATTTGAAGAACTGGAAAAAGAAAAATTCAATTTGCTTGTTAAAAGCCCCTGGCCGGATTTTGACGGGGAAATGAATCTTTTTATCAGGCTGGCCTCAGTTTTTATGGATAAATGGTCGGTCGCTTCTGCTGAGTTGGTGGAGGTGGTATTGAAACATCCCGATTATACCCAAAACGAGATTGGTAGCCGGCTGGGGATAAAACAAAACTCTGTAAGCGGAAGATGGAAAAGGGCCAATATAGATGAAATTTTGTCTATGGAGCAGATGTATCGGCGCAAATTAGAAAGGTTGCTTTTATGATTATACTTGTCAAGCTTATCTTAATGCATCTGGCCGGTGATTTTATTCTTCAGTCAAAATCTTGGGTTGAGGAAAAAGAAAAACAAGGCATAAGATCCATCAAGTTGTACTTGCATGGCCTCATTCACGGTGTGTTGGCATGGCTGGTTCTATGGGATTTACGGTATTGGGCTGTGGCACTTTCAATTGCCATTGTTCATGTCGGGATAGACATGGTGAAATTGTCTTTTCAGAAAAAAAACAATAAAACCGGGTGGTTTCTGATGGATCAGTTGTTGCATGTGTTGAGCATTGTGGCTTTGTGGTACCTGTTTTTTAATCCGGATATATCTTTCGGCGCGCTGGCTGAAAATCTACAATTTTGGATTTACGTGACAGCAATTCTTTTCTTAACTGTGGTGTGCGGTATAGGGATTCAGGTGCTGTTAACAAACTGGACAAAAGATATATACCTCGATAAAGAAAAGTCGTTACCCAATGCCGGCCGTTATATCGGTATTCTGGAAAGACTTCTGGTTTTCCTGTTTGTCGTTTTGGGGCGTTGGGAAGCTATTGGGTTTCTGATCGCGGCTAAATCAGTATTTCGTTTTGGCGATTTGAAAGATTCGCGAAACCGGAAACTGACAGAGTATATTCTTATCGGGACCTTGTTGAGTTTTGGAATAGCTATTGTTACGGGAATTCTCACTTTATATATCTCTATTGTCTGACAAAACCGGAATGAGCAAATTGAAACTATCCATACTTGATTTAGCTAAATTTACTGAAGAAACCAAAACTGCTTCAGAAGTACTGAATCAATCCACAGAAATAGCCAAACTTGCCGATAAACTGGGGTACACCCGTTACTGGTTCGCAGAGCATCATAATACCTCTATGATCATGAGCATGTTTCCCGAAATTATGGTGGCACATGTTGCGACGCAGACTCAACGGATTCGTGTAGGAACGGGAGGAGTGATGTTGCCCAATCACAGTGCTTTCAGTGTTGCCGAACGGTTTGCTATGCTTGAGGCATTGTATCCCGGCAGAATAGATCTGGGTATAGGACGTGCACCAGGAACCGACGGACGGACAGCGCTGGCTCTTCGAAGGTCGTGGGAGGCCATTAAGCAGGATACGTTTCCCGAACAATTAACGGAGCTTCTGGGATTCTTGGGCCACAACCTGCCCGACAAACATCCTTTTGCCCACATCAACGCATCGCCAGACCCATTTCTCATCCCCGAAATCTATATGCTTGGTTCCAGTACCGGTGGTGTTGAGTTTGCCTTGACAAAAGGATTGCCTTTTGTATTTGCGGCACAGATAAACGCAGATTTGGCGGTCCCTGTGCTTACCATGTATCGCCGGCAGTTTAAGCCTTCGGAATATCTTCAGGAACCTAAAAGTATTCTTTCGATTATGGTTTTTACAGCAGAAACCGATGAAGAAGCTTATTATCAGGCAGCGCCCGCTATTCTACACTGGACGATGTTGACTGTTGGTAAGAGGATTGTTAATCCTACTTTTGAAGAAGCGCTTTCATATAGGTATTCACTTCAGGAAGAGGCGGTGAAGCAAAGCATTATGCGGAAGTTCGTTATCGGCTCACCCGGTAAAGTTTCCGAAATGCTTTGGCAATGGGCCAAAGAAACCCTGGTGGACGAGATCATTATTTTCGATTTGTATTCGCAGATGAAAGGACGCCGACAGGGTTACGAATTGCTGGCAAAAGAATTGGGATTAAGTTAATTTCAGGTATTGTAGAAAAAAGGGATATGCCCTGCTGAAAAACCGGTGAAGTTTAATTGTATTGATAATAAATTGCTACCTTTGCTGAGAAATTAGGTTATTGTTTGTGGAGATTGATGATGGAACGAGCGTGAAGCCAGCGGTTTGAGTTGCGCTGAAACGATTATACGACCTTCATCTGAAAATAAATATTATTACTTTATTATATGAAAAAAATATACAGCCTGATTACCGGAACCGGAAGTTATGTTCCTTCCAAAGTTGTTAAGAATGATGACTTTTTGAATTATGACTTCCTGGAGTCGACGGGTGAAAAAATCGACAAAGAAAATCGCGAAATAGTGGATAAATTTGAAGAAATAACAACTATTTCCGAACGAAGGTATGCCGAAGATCATCAACTAACCTCTGATCTGGCTCTCATTGCAGCAGAACAAGCCATCGAATCTGCAGGGATTGACAGGGAAGAGCTTGATTATGTGATTCTGGCACATAATTTTGGAGAAACCCAACCGAATGATACCCGTATTGATATATTGCCTACGCTTGCTTCGCGCGTAAAGGCTAAACTTGGTATCCGGAGTCCACAGGCTATTGCATACGATATTTTGTATGGATGTCCGGGCTGGGTTCAAGCCCTTATTCAGGCAGATTATTATATTCGTTCGGGTGACGCAAAAAAGATACTGGTCATCGGTGCCGATGTACTATCGAGGATTTCAGATCCGCATGACCGCGATAGTATGATTTATGCTGATGGAGCTGGTGCTGCCATTGTAGAAGCAGTGGAAAGCGAAACGCCGGTGGGTATTATCGGGCATAATTCGCGAAGCGATTCCATGGATTATGTAAACTTGCTTCACATGGGATATTCGTACGACAGAGAGTTGGCCGGTAAAAAGGATTTATACCTGAAAATGAACGGCCGTCGTTTATATCAGTATGCATTGGAAAATGTTCCCAAAGCTATAAAATCAGGTCTGGACAAGCTTAAATTGCATGTAAACGATGTGAAAAAAGTACTGATCCATCAGGCAAACGGAAAAATGGATGATGCCATTCTCAAAAGACTGTTTAAGTTGTATAACATCAACGATATTCCAGAATCGGTAATGCCTATGACGATTTCGTGGTTGGGAAACTCATCTGTTGCTACAGTTCCCACTTTATTGGATATGGTGATGAGAGGAGCCATGAATGGACACTCCATCTCGTCCGGAGATAATCTGGTGCTCACATCGGTAGGTGCAGGAATGAATATTAACAGCGTCATATACAGGATGCCATAACACAAAAAAAGAGGATTTTTTAATCCTCTTTTTTTGTGTTATGCAATTTTTGTAATTAATTATACAGCGCAAACTCGTCTTTACTGTATGCCAGGTTTTTCATTGCTGTGAACAAAAAATAGGGAACAACCAGAAGAATAATTGCCCAGACAATGTTACCCACAATAGTTCCTTTTTTCATGTTATTCACATAGAGATGCCCCAAAAAACCCTCAATTACCAATAGTAAACCAATTAAAAGGTTTGTGTTGTTGGTCGTTCCGCTAAAAAAAGGAAGCGCCAAAATCAGCACGCCAATAATCATTACTATTACGCCTGAATACCTTGCTAATTCTTTCATGTGTGTTTATTATATTATGTTTTTGATTTCGTAGCACAAATAAACACAAAATTCCACAAATAATAAAATTATTTAAGCTAAAAATTCAATTATGACATCAAAAACCTTCATGAAGTTGAAAACAACCTTTTTTATAATCAGGGGATAGCAAAAAATGATTATTTTTGTTAGTGCGAATTTTCTTGTGTTATGAAGTTGATAAAAAGGATTTTCATATTTTTATACCAGTGGCTTATTTTTGCGCCCATTTTCCTTCTGTTTACTATTTTAACAGCATTGACGGTAATGGTCTTTGCTCCCGTTTTTGGAAGTCGGTATTGGGGATATGTGCCCCCGAGATGGTGGTCAAGAATGACTTGCTGGCTGGCTTTATGCCGGATAAAGAGCAGCGGACACGAAAATCTCAATTCTAAACAGTCTTATGTTTTTGTAGCCAATCATCAAGGAGCTTTCGACATTTTTTTAATTTACGGTTTTTTGAACCAGAACATAAAATGGGTACAAAAAGCCAGCTTACGCAATATACCTTTGGTAGGCTTTGCATCGGAAATGGCCGGCCACGTTTTTGTGGATAATTCCAGCCCTGCAGCTCGTGCCAATACGATTCGTGAAGCCAAAAAGAAAATGACGGATGATGTTTCCATTATGCTCTTTCCTGAAGGAGCCCGGTCACGTACCGGGAAACTGGGACATTTTAAAAGGGGAGCTTATCAGATTGCTTACGACCTCAGATTACCTATCGTTCCGCTAACAATTAACGGCCCTTTCGATGTGATGAAACGTGGCTCACTTTGTTTAAAACCCAATAAACTGGAATTGATTATTCACAAGCCTATTTGTACTGAAAATTTGAATGAATGCGATATCCCTACATTGATAGATGAATCAAGGAAAATCATTCATTCTGCTTTGTGGGAGAAGTTTAAAGATTAAAACTAAAAGGAATCCGGAGTGTGGATCAATATAAAAAGAAAATGGTTGTCTCACGACAACCAATCTCCATTGTTAACCTTAAATCTAATACCATGAAAAACACGATGCAAATATAGCGTGCTTTTTAATTACAGCCAAATGTAAGGGTGAAAAAGTGACTACCCTTAACTTTATTTAATCTAAAGGGGTTAATGCAATCGAGTGCATGCGAAATTGTTTACACAATTTTGCATTATAGGTTTCGGATAAATTCTTTTTCCCAGTTAATCGTATAATTTTTTTGCAAAAAAATTGAGCAAACGCCAGTTGAAGCGGTACCAACGCCTTGTCGATTTGGGTTTTCCCCCAAATTGAAGTAAGAAACGAGGCTTTCCAGCATTGATATTCAGGTAACCCGAATCCATAAAATCGAAAAATTCATATCCCTCTTTTTCAGCTATTTCCATTGCTGAATAGATAGTGAGAACAGTAGGATAATATGTTTTGTACCTTTTCTCCTTTCCCCAAAAATAAAGTACATAAACCGTTTTTTGTTCAAACCCGAGGATAATTCCGCCAATGATCTTTTCGTTGTAACGGCTGATCAGCATCTTTCCTTTTCCCTGGGGAACATAACAGTTGAAAAAATTCTCGAAGTATTGGTAAGGTGGAAATTTGTTCGACATTTTCCAATTCCTGGACTTGTCAATCAGTTTATAAATTTCCCGTAATTTATCGTGAGAAGTGAGTTCTTCAACAACGACACCTTTCCGCCGGGCTTTGTTGACCTGATTTTTCCGGGTAGAAGACAATTGGTCCCATATCTTTCTTTTTCGTTGTAACGAGTTTCGCACGTTAATCCACTTTGCAGAGTAGAATCCATTTTCACGGAATCCTTTATACCCGAAAACAGCATCGTTCAAGTTCCGGTATTCGATAAAAAAAACCTTGTTCTCAACTTCTTTTACCAGGGAAGAAATAAGTAAATCGAAAATTTCTATCTTGTTGACGTTTTCAACGTAAAAGCTGGGCTGCTGGGAAATATAACACCTTTTGAACGCCGAACCATACACCAGCCGATTGATGCGCATGATAAGGGCAAACATTGAAGCTACAGGTTTATGATCGTAAAAGACAACTATCATCAGAGGCCTGTAAAAAGAAATATTTTTGTTCCAGTCAAACGAAGAGACGTAGTGAAAAAACTTCACATCGCTCAAAAGAGGAAGATCCTCCTTGTTGTAATATGTTTTAACCTGATAATCCATTATCTGTGAACTACACAAAAATAGGAAAAAACTTTGATAAAAACATATGTTAACGGAAATATTGATTGAATGCCTATTGCCATTCTTTCTTGAGGCAACTTGGACCAAGGTATTACCCGAACTTTGTTCTCTTGCGGAAATTACAAAAATACTGAAAATTACCTGTTATTTTATTAACTTTGTAGCCTATAGTAAAAAAGTTGAAAGTATTCTTTATGTCAAAAAAAATTCTTGTTACAGGCGGGACCGGATACATAGGTTCGCACACGGTAGTTGAGCTGCAACAAGCCGGCTATGAAGTGGTCGTTATAGATAATTTATCCAATTCAAATGCGGAGGTAATCGAGGGGATTGTCAAAATTACGGGAATACGGCCTGTTTTCGAAGAACTCGACTGTGTCGATTTTCCAGCGATGAGAGCGTTGTTCGAAAAATATCCGGGAATTGATGGTGTTGTTCATTTTGCAGCCAGCAAAGCGGTAGGTGAGTCGGTTCAAAAGCCGCTATTGTATTACCGCAACAACCTGGTATCGTTGCTCAACCTGCTGGAACTGATGCCGCAGTTTCATGTGAAAGGCATCGTTTTTTCATCGTCTTGCACGGTCTACGGTGAACCCGATAACAATCCCATCGATGAAAGTGCGCCCATAAAGCCCGCGGAATCGCCTTACGGAAACACCAAACAGATAAACGAAGAGATAATCCGGGATTTTATTTATTCCGGTGCTCCCGTAAAAAGTATTATTTTGCGCTATTTTAACCCGATTGGTGCACATCCATCAGCTGAAATCGGCGAACTGCCTATAGGTGTCCCGCAAAACCTGGTGCCGTACATTACGCAAACCGGCATGGGAATCCGTGAACAATTAAGTGTTTTCGGCAACGATTACAATACTCCCGACGGCTCATGCATCCGCGATTTTATTAATGTGGTTGATCTGGCCAAAGCGCACGTGACAGCCATTGAGCGAATGCTCACGGATAAAGTGGATGAAAAAGTGGAAATTTTCAATCTCGGTACGGGAAAGGGAGTATCGGTGCTGGAACTGATAGATGTTTTTGAAAAGGTTTCAGGCAAGAAGCTGAATTACAAGATTGTAGGCCGAAGAGAAGGCGATATCGAACAAATATGGGCTAATCCCGATAAAGCAAACAACGTTCTTGGCTGGACAGCAAAGGAGACTATCGAAAATACCGTGGCATCGGCGTGGAGATGGCAGCAGCGTATAGCTTCGGAATCTCCTCATTCCCGCGTATAAATAATTTGAAATCCTGCTTATTTTGCCTGCAAAAGGTAAAATAAGCAGTAGTGCAGTCTCTTCGGTAATTTTATCTTTCGATAGCGGCGTACCGAAATTGATTCTTCTTTAGGCTTTACTAGAAATAATAGTCTACAATAAGGTAGTAATAGTGCTTGTTGTTTGGTCTTTCCTCAATTTCTATCTTGTTTTCTCGGGCCAACCAACCGATAGCCGTGTACACTTCTATTTCCGTCAAGCCTGATTTTTCCATCAATTGAGAAACGTCCCATTTCTCACTGCTGTTCAATAAATTCCAGATGATGCCGGCGTTTGTTCCAATTGCTTTCTTGTTCATCTTATTACGTCTTAGGTGTATGACAATTATAGTTGAAACAGCAAGAGGCTACAAAAGTTCAATGGAGACAACCTATATTTTTAAAGAAAAACGAGGTTAGGAAACAAGCATAATAGCGAGATAAATATAAACTGCCGGTATGGCAATAAGCAGGCTGTCGATTCGGTCGAGAATACCACCGTGTCCGGGAATGAGGCTGCCGGAATCCTTTACTTCGTAAGTTCTTTTAATGAGTGACTCGAACAGATCCCCCAAGGTGCCGAAAAGTGCTGAAACAATGCTGAATCCTATCCAGAAAAGCAGTGAATAATCGGTAAAGAAAGAGGAAAGAACGACAGCAGCCAAGACAGAAAATACAATTCCCCCGATGAAGCCCTCGACGGTTTTTTTGGGCGAAATCCTTTCGATAAACTTGTGTTTCCCCAAGAGGGAACCTACCACGAAAGCCGCCGTATCATTTACCCAGATAATAACGAAAATAGCCAGCACAAAAGCAAAGTAATACTCGTTGGAGAGCGTTTGATATTGATAGGACAATAACATCAGTATGGAAAGCGGCAACGTAACGTAAATTTGTCCGAAAAAGGAATAGATAATGGCGTGGAGAATATCTTTCCGGTTTATGAAAATCGCCGAAGCAAACAGGATAAGCAAATAGGTTATGGAGCTTAGGGGCAACGCAATCTTGCAAATATTCTCCAAATAAAGATATGCCGAAAGAAAAATAAGGAAACCGGAGGCAATATTGAACGCTTTACTGATCGCATGAGAGGTGTTTTTTTCAGTCATCCGGTAAAATTCATAAAGCCCGATAACTAAAAATAGCCCGAAAACAGCGATAAAGGAGTATTTACCTCCCAGAATACCCACTAAAATAACGGCAATATAAATAATTCCCGCTACTATCCGAGTGAACAAGTTTTTAGGGTTCAATTGATTTTATTTTTCGTTGTTTTCCGGTTCGTTACCGGCAGGTCCTTCGGCATTGGCTTCCTCCACTTTTTCGAAATCGATTTTGCTGTTGATAAGAATATTATACCAGCTCAATATCTTCTTTATGTCTGAAGCGTATACTTTTTCGGTGTCATAGTTGGGCAACACCTCTCCAAAATAGCGGAAGACTTCTCCGTTGGATGACTTTGAGCCAAGAGCCGTTTTTTCTCCGTTCTCCTTTTCTTTTATTTTCTGGAAAACTTCGCGCAACGGCACATCTTCTTCGGTTGTGTAGATAGAGACATCGCTGAGGGCAACCACTTTTTCGGTCAAATAAACGGGAACTCTTTTGCCGTCGAGAAGCGATTCCACGATATTAAGGTTTTTACTGGTAGAGATAAGTTTATATAAACCCGGCTTTCCGGAAACAGACAATATCTTCTTTAGCATACTCAAATTTTTTAGTTCAAAATAGTTTGCAAAAATACACAGTCTCCGGCAATTTTACAACACAAAACGGCAATTGTTTTTTCCCGACGATGGTTATATCCGTAAAAAGATGTAATTTCGCATGTGACTGTCCAGTTCGTAAACGGTTGCCAACAATGCATGTCCGTTTAAAGATTTGACAGTGATCGTGAAAGGTGTGTAAATTCAGTAAAGAAGTACAACATTAGGCTGATTTAAGCTAACAAACAAATACAATACAAATGAAGAGAGAAGTCATTTTCGCGCTCATCTGCGCTGTTTTATTCGTAACGTGCACCAACAGAAAAACAAAAAAAGAAGATATGGATACAATGAATAAAGTCGTTGCTTCGGCAACACCAAATGATCTGTTTTTGCTTGTAGGAACTTATACTTCAGAAGAAGGGAGCCAGGGTATTTATGTTTATAAGTTTGATACAGAAACCGGTAGATCTGACTCCCTGAGTCTGGCTGAAGCCGTAAATCCATCCTATCTTGTGGTAAGCCCTGACGAAAAATTCGTATACGCTGTAAGTGAAAATGGGGATGGGAAAAGCACCTCTGTCGCATTTGCGTTCGACAAGGAAAGAGGAGTGCTTCAGTTTTTAAATTCGAGTTATACCGAAAGTCCGGGACCGTGCTTCATAGAGATGGATAAAGCAGGCAAAAGCGTTCTTACGGCAAATTATGTGGGTGGAAGTATTTCAGTATTTAAGGTAAAAGATGACGGAACGTTGTCTTCTGCTGAAGCGGTGATTAATTTTGAGGGCTCGGGACCCGATACGACACGGCAGAAGAGCTCCCACCTGCACAGCATCCGGTTTTCTCCCGATACGAGATTCCTGTTCGCCGCCGACTTGGGAACAGATAAAATATATCGCTACAGCGCTATAGGTTCGGTTTTCGAAGGCCAGCCGGTACTTTCCCGGGAAAGCTTGAAAGAATTTCCTGCTCCCGCCGGTTCAGGACCGCGTCATTTCGATTTTCATCCCACCGGAAAATATTTTTATCTGCTGGGTGAGTTGTCGGGGGATGTAATCGTGTATGATTACGATGAAGGAGACTTAAAAGAAAAACAAGTTATTGCTACGGACTCAGTGGTAGGTTCACGTGGAAGTGCAGATATTCACGTTTCGCCAGATGGGAAATTTCTATATGCCTCCAACCGGCTTCAAGCCGATGGTATAGCCATATTTTCGATTGACCCGGACGACGGAACCCTTACCAAGGCTGGTTATCAGCCGACGGGACGACATCCCCGGAATTTTGTGATCACTCCCAATGGAAAATTCTTGCTTGTGGCTAGCCGTGATGACAATAAAATTCAAGTTTTTATCATCAACAATAAAACCGGCTCTCTCACCGATACCGGACAAGATATTTATGTCAGCAAACCGGTTTGTTTGAAGTTTGCGGCGATGTAGTGCGGCGATACATCAAAAAAAACGCCGTCTTTTGTAAAGCGGCGTTTTTTTGATGTAAGAAAGGGAAGTCGATAACCAAAAATTGCTGGTTTACATTTTTTTAGCGATTTGCCTGCGGTTTTCGCTGTCGCGGTTCGCGTAACGAATTTAATTTTTTCATTTTTTCTTTTCCGATAATACGCTCCAGTTCAGCTTGGTTTTCCTTCATTTCTTTTTCGCGTAGAGTACGCATTTCTTCACGATTTTTTTCCCGGTTTGTTGTCACTTGTTCGCGTTGTTCCCGGAACTTTGCCATTTGTTCTGCACGTTTGGCATCTTGTTTTTCCAGTAAGGCCTGTACTTTTGCGGTTTGATCGGCAGTCAGCTCCAATTGTTTCGCCATCCATTCGGCACGCTCTTTTGCCGTCATTCTCATCTCCTGACGCGTACGACTGTTGTCGTCGACTCTTTGTTTTCTTTGCCCGTTTTGTGCTGAAATCGGCAAGCCGATTGTCAGCATGGTAACTAACATGAACATTGCATACTTTTTCATACTTCAAATTTTTTAATGTTGATAATAGGTAGAAATTAAAAATTTATCGTTGTTATGACGTTTAAAGGTAGTGAAATGTTTAATTCAAAACGACTGTTTAACTATAATTATATTGCCATAATAGTCGATTAATCAATTATTTAAATGGAAATATCGGTTGTTTATACAAAATAATCCATCGTTCGTCGATAAAAAAAGCCGGTTAGTCTATGGCTTCGGAAGCATTTTGTTTTTAGTTTTTTTTGGAAATAATTTTTATCTTTGTATGGATGATTAGCCTGTTGTTATTTCTTATCGAGCCTTTGGTTACTTGTTTGTTTTATCCGTTTTCATACAGGTTAACGGATGACAATGCGGAATCCGACGGTTGAATTTTTTAAAAGTAACCGCTAGCTTTATTGCCTAAATACATTCAATGCAAATGAAAAAAACAACCTTGCTCTTTAGCCTGTTATTGCTGTTTTTTGCGACGCTTAACGCACAAAAATCGGGGAATCCTGTTTTCCCCGGCAGGTATGCCGATCCCGAAGCGACGGTTTTAGGTGATAAATACTGGATTTATCCTACTTTCTCGGCCCCCTACAACCAGCAGGTGTTTATGGATGCCTTTTCCTCTTCCGACCTGGTGAATTGGACAAAGCACAGCAACATTATCGATACCGCACAGGTCAAATGGGCAAAGAGAGCTATGTGGGCTCCTGCCATTGTGGAGAAAGGCGGAAAATATTACCTTTTTTTTGCAGCCAATGATATTCAAAGTAATGAAAGCGAGGGCGGCATCGGTATTGGCGTTTCGGAGCGTCCCGAAGGTCCTTTCCGTGATTACCTGGAAAGACCGTTAATCGATAAGTTTCATAATGGAGCAGGCCATAATTCGGTCATCAATGTGCCCGGCACAGATGAGTGGTTTATTGTATATCATCGTCGCCCACTGACAGAAAAAGACGGAAATTCCCGCATGACCTGTATTGACAAGTTGGAGTTTGGTGCTGACGACAAGATTCTGCCGGTTGTAATGACAAATGAAGGTGTTGGCGCACGGCCGGTAAACAAAATCAATTCATTCGCCGGACAGAAGAAAACTTCACAAAAATACATTCAGTTGTTTAATGGAAAGAATTTGGAGGGATGGTACACTTTTTTGAAAGGAAAAGGGAAAAACAGTGATCCCAACGAAGTGTTTACCGTAAAAAACGGCAATATTGTTATATCGGGCGAAGAGTTTGGTTGCATAACTACCGATGAGGAATTTGAAAATTACAAACTGACCGTTGAGTTCAAATGGGGTGAAAGAACTTTTGCACCTCGCGTCGACCGGGCACGCGATAGCGGTATATTGTTGCACTCTGTTGGTGAAGACGGAGGATCGGGTGGAATTTGGATGTATTCTATAGAAAGTCAGATTATCGAGGGCGGAACAGGAGATATCATTATCGTAGGTGATGGCACAGACAACTTCTCGGCCACAACAACCGTAAAGCCCGGCGAGCTTGAAGAATCCTGCTTTTACGATCCTGAAGGAGAAGCCAGAACATTTGTTCGCGGGAGGATCGATTGGCACAGTCGTGATCCGCAATGGGAAGATAAAAAAGATTTTCGCGGTGTAAACGATGTGGAAAGACCTGTAGGACAATGGAACCGGATAGAATGTTATGCGATTGGAAGTGAACTTCTCATTTATTTGAACGGCAAGCTCGTGAATCGGGCTTGCAGTGTAAAACCGCAAAAAGGCAAGATACAGATTCAATCGGAAGGAGCTGAAATTTTTATTCGAAAAGTTGATCTTCAACGATTATAGCAAATTATTGTTCTGTGTTACCTGGCAACGCCATCCGTTATTAAAATATTTCCTCCCTCGGATATTTCTCTTCCAGTTTACTGAAAAAATAGGAAGCAACGGTCCCCGCCGCAAAAAGCACCAAACAGAAAAGCAGTGCTCCGGTAAAGCTAAGTCCGGCTGCAGACAATTGAGCGGGCTGGAAAGCTGGAAAGACAACTGTCGGAAAGATTGCCAGTGAAGATCCGATAACCAAACCAAGAATAAAATGATACATTCCCGGATAATATTTTTTAAAAAGATATGCCGCAATTTTCGAGAATAGAATCACACAAAGAATAAATCCGATCACCAACGGAATAATTACCGCGAAATCGAAATCTTTGATACCGGTAGCCATTTTATCATACATCCCAAAGTAAATCAGGAAATTAGAAGGGCTTAGTCCGGGAATGATCAATCCTAACCCCATCAGTAATCCAGATGCAAGCCAAGATAATACGTGTGGATTTACTTCGGTCAGTTGTTTTCCCCCCGCAAGCATCAACGCAAAAATTCCAAGCGCAGAGAGGATAAGGATAAAAAAATCTTTGTTCTTGCGTCCTTGTTTTCCGGCAGTTTTAAATAGCGACGGGAATGTTCCGGCAACAAAACCCACAAACAAACAAACAAACTGAGCAGCATATTGTCCAAAAGCTTTTTCCACTACCACGGCGAAAAGCACAATTCCAACCGCAGCACCGACGGCAAAAGGCAGAAAGAACATTACATTTTTCAGGAATTTCTCTTTCAGGTTAGCGAGGAATTTTATCAGCGGATCGTACATTCCCACAATGACCGCCAGTACGCCGCCCGATAATCCGGGAAGGATAAAACCTATTCCTACTATAATTCCCTTAATAAATCTTACAAACCAATCGGTTACAGGGTTTAGCCCGTGGAGTCTTGCTTTCGGTGAGTTTGTTTCTCTGAATGAATTATTATTGTCCATCGTTTTGTTTAAAAAAACAAAAATACAACTATTTCGTTAAGTGAAACAGGTATCCCCGACTTTAATAAACTTTTTTACCTTAACAAGACATTTTTCACGGTTGCAACAACGAATCTATTGTTTTATTTAATTGAGCAAATTCCTGTTCGTTGTAAAGGCGGGTTAAATAGACTATTTTTCCGTCCTTATCTATCAGTACATTTCGTGTTACTCCGGCTTTGGCAAGTGCATACAGCCTGAAAATAGATTCGTCTTCATCCAGCGTAAGCGGATAAGTTACCTTGACTTTTTCAGCGAACTGCTGAACTTCTTCCGGAGTTTGTCCTCTGCAAACGGCAAAAAGGGTAAAGTCGGGATGCGATTTATATCTGAGATTAAACTCCCTTTCCATAAGCGGCATAATATCCTGACATACTTTGCACCAGCTAGCGGCAAATTGGATTAAAACTACTTTTCCGCGAAGTGATTTCAGTGATTGTGTGTTTCCGTCCTGATAGTGTATCTGAAAATCTGGAGCCGGATCACCTACCGCAACAATAAATCCGGTATCCCGGTTGTCAGTTTCTTCCTTCACGCATCCTGTAAAAAAGCAACACAACAAGAAAAGCATAAAAGAGTATCGCATACTGTCAATAATACTTGTGAACTATATCAATAATGGGCGATTTCGACATATCAACGGGATTTGTCCCTGACTTTCCTTCGGGAATTTCCAGTTGCAGTCCGGCAAAGTGTTTTTCCCAATAAGCTTCAGTTTCGCCTGTCTCCTTGTTTTTGAATGTCATAGAAACAGCAGGAAAAATCGGGTTACGTAAGGAATCTAGATACGAGAAGCGAACAAGCTCGGAACAGTAATACGCATCGTTCCCTTCTTCATAGGCGTAATCATAAGGTCTACCTAGTAGATCTCCGGCGTTTTCAACGGCAAGTGGAACAATGTATTGAAATTCAGGTTTTACCCTTCCTACTGCAATCAGGGGTCTTCCTTTTCGTTTTTCGGCTTTCTGTATGAATTCGTAAAGCAACGTCTGGATGATTCCATCCGAGGGGGTAGCTTCTATGACGTATACGTCTTTTTTATCGAATTTTACTATGCCTACATGGGAATAAGGAACTTCTTCTTTTTGTGATGTGCTTCTTTTAATGGCACTGGTCTGTTCTGATTTGCTTTTTCCGACAATAAACAGTAAATCGCCCTCTTTTAACTCATCATAGTTATGAGTAGTGTTGCATGCCTGAAGAATAATGATTACAGACCAGGAAAGAAGGGAAAAATATTTCTTTAGAAACATGTTGTTTTAGAATTAGGATACAAATATAGAGCAATGTTACTTTTGCGCAAAACCTACGCAACGGATAAAAGCAAATTATTTACAAAATCTGAATGAGTAATATTTTTTATCAGGTAATAATACAATGGGTTATATTATTTTGGGAGGTATGGTTTTTAGTTAGTTTTATCAAAAAAATACGTTGTTTATTATTGTGAGTATCCTGCACTTGTCCAGATTTCACGGTATAAGTGTAAATGGAATAAGACTTGCTTTAAGCATCATTTAACCGCCTTAAAATCTTAATAATTTCGTAACAAAAAAGTAACAGTTTTGTAACATAAGAATTGTAACTTTGCCGTCACTTACAGATAGACTTTAAGGTTTTGATGAAAAAGATTCTACTGTTTCCAGCCATCGTACTTGTTTTAGGTTCTTGTGTCAATCAAAATTCACCCATTAAAGGCAACTCTGCTATATCGGGTGCCGGAGCTACTTTCCCATATCCTTTCTACAACATTGTTTTTCGCGACTATATGCGTGTGAATCCGGGCATGACCGTGAACTACGGAGCCATTGGCAGTGGAGGCGGTATCCGGAGTTTGCGCGATAACTCCGTGGATTTTGGAGCCAGCGACGCTTTTCTTTCCGATAAGGAATTGAAATCAATGAATGCTGAAGTTGTTCATATAGCCACCTGTATGGGAGGTGTGGTGATGGCTTACACGCTTCCGGGCGTTGACAGCTTGCGGTTGACTGGCGAGTTGGTTGCTGAAATTTTTATGGGCAATATCATCCGTTGGGACGATCCGCTTATTGTTCAGGAAAATCCGGATGTAGAACTACCCGATCTGAGAATTACACCTGTTTACCGATCCGATGGCAGCGGTACCACGTTTAATTTCTCCGATTATTTATGCGAGGTGAGTGATAAATGGAAACGCAGCATGGGAAAAGGAAAAGCCCTGAAGTGGAGTGCCGGAATAGCCGCGAAAGGGAACCCTGGAGTGGCGGGAATTGTTCAGCAAACCGAAGGGGCTATCGGTTACATCGGTTCTGAATATGCACTCACATTAAAGCTGTCTACGGCAAAACTTAAAAATAAATCCGGTAATTATGTAGATGCCACACTTGAAACTATCTCGGCTGCTGCTAACGTGGATTTACCCGATGATATGCGGGTCACGCTTACCGATTCTGCCGATCCCAATGCTTACCCAATCAGTCTGTTGACATGGATTTTGGTGTACAAAAACCAGCAATATGCAAACAGAACCGAAAAGGATGCCCGGGATTTAGTCAATTTGCTCACCTACGTGCTCTCACCCGAAGGGCAGGAAGTCGCAGCGAAAATTAATTACGCCCCCTTGTCGGAGCAGGCGTTGATAAAGACACAAAAGTTAATTTCGGAAATCCATTACGGAGGCAAGGTCCTGCAGTCTGCCAATCCGGATCCGTTACCCTGGTAAAACGTTAAGAGATGAAAGATAACTTGTTTAAAGCTATTTTGTTTACGGCTGCAGCAAGCGTCTTGCTACTTACAGCCGGAATAATTTACGCTTTGGTGGGTAGTGCTTCAGAAGCTTTCAGAGAATATGGTTTTCTCGGTTTTATTACAAATTCCGAGTGGGATCCGAGGTCGGCAACCGAAGAGTACGGAGCGTTTTCTTTTGTTGTGGGAACACTTTTTACGGCATCGTTTGCATTATTGATCTGTCTTCTGTTCTCATTGCCTGTGGCTTTGTTCACCGGAGAATATTTCAAAGGGACTAAGATTTCCTCGTTTGTGAGTTCGGTTGTCAATTTACTTGCTGGAATTCCTTCCATTGTTTATGGTTTGTGGGGATTTTATGCCATACGCCCGCTTGTGGTAGATTTAGGGATAAATTCTCAGGGATTCGGAGTTTTTACGGCATCAGTCGTACTGGCGATCATGATTATTCCTTATGCCTCTTCACTGAGCGGAGAATTTTTGTCGATGGTTCCCAATAACCTGAAAGAAGGTGCTTACAGTATGGGTGCGACAAGAATGGAGGTTATTCAACACATCAGTTTGCCAACGGCCGGCTCCGGGATTGTAGCCGCATATATCTTGGCGCTCGGTAGAGCACTGGGCGAGACTATGGCGGTAACCATGCTTATCGGGAATACCAATCATGTTCCGAAAGGGTTGGCCGATACAGGAAACACCATGGCGAGCATTATTGCCAATCAATTTGGTGAAGCTGACGGGTTGAAACTAAGTGCGTTGATCGCTATCGGGTTGTTGCTTTTTTTAATTACGGCAATTATCAATTTTATAGCAAAACTGGTAATGAAACACTTGTCGAGGGTATGATGGAGAGGAAACAAACAAGCATAAGGTATCGAAGCAGCAAGGACAAATTGGTGTTTGTTCTTGTCTGTGCATTGTCGGCCTTATCGATGCTGCCGTTATTCTTCATTTTGTGGGAAGTAATATCCAGGGGATACAAAAATTTCAACCTACAGCTGTTTTCTGAAGTGACACCGTCGTCGATGGATGCTATGCTATCACGTATCAACGGCGAATCCATACCCGGAGGAATCCTGAACGGAATAACCGGAACTCTGCTCATTGTTGGAGTAGCTATTCTTCTGACAATTCCGCTGGGATTGCTGATTGGGATTTATCTTTCGGAGAACCCGCAAAAAAAGTTTGCCCGGTTGGTCAGCTACCTGACTGACTTGTTGCAGGGAATGCCTTCAATTGTTATTGGAATTATCGCGTACGCATGGGTTGTGAAGCCTTTGGGCGGGTATTCTGCCCTGGCCGGAAGCGTGGCGCTGACGATAATGATGCTGCCTATGGTGGTACGTTCAACCGAAGAGACACTGAAAATGCTGCCTCGTTCCTATAAGGAAGCAGGACTGGCATTAGGTTCTTCCTACAGGAACGTGGTTTTCAAGATATTGCTTCCCTCGGGATTCGGTGGAATTTTTACCGGGATCTTACTCGCTGTCTCCCGGGTAATGGGCGAGACTGCACCCCTGATGTTGACGGCCCTGGGGGCAACCGTGGTAAACTGGGACTTGATGGAGCCAACAAGCGCTATTCCACTTCTGATCTGGGATTTTTACAACGATCCCAACTTGGTCGATTTAATTTGGTCAACCTCATTACTGCTCCTTATCGTCATATTTCTTTTAAACTGGCTGGCAAAAATCGTAGCACGCAAATGGAAGATATAAATTATAACGGCAATAAGCCTATCCTACAATTAAAATCGGTGTCGGTAGCATACACACCGGACAAAAAAGCAGTGAATGAAGTATCTGCAGATGTATTCCCCAATACCATCACGGCAATTATGGGGCCGTCGGGATGCGGGAAAAGCACCTTGCTGCGTGCCATTAACCGTATGCACGACTTGTATCCCAGTGTGAAGACGACGGGAGAAATTCTCCTGAAAGGGAAGAATGTACTGCAGATGAATCCAATGGAAGTGCGTCGTATGGCGGGAATGGTTTTTCAGCAGCCCAATCCGTTTCCAACAATGAGTATTTATGATAACGTATTGGCCGGTTATTCCCTTAACGGCATACGTTTAAATAGACAGGAGAAAGACCGTATCGTGGAGCAAAGCCTTGTTTCGGTGGCACTTTGGGATGAGGTAAAAGACGTGATGACCAAACGTGGTTCGTTCCTTTCGGGCGGACAGCAGCAACGACTGTGTATAGCCCGCACGCTGGCCTTGAAACCGGAATTGTTGTTAATGGATGAGCCTACCTCAGCACTTGATCCGATATCAACTAACAAAATTGAAGAATTACTGTTGGATTTGAAATCGAAATACACTATCCTGATTGTTACTCACAACATGTCGCAGGCTGCACGGATTTCGGACAATTCCATGTTTATGTATCTGGGGAATTTGATTGAATACGGCAACACACGCCACATGTTTACGAAACCCCGGAATAAAAAAACCGAAGAATACCTGACCGGTGTATTCGGATAGTTGGTTATCTTTGTATGTGAAATCAATTTTCTAATAACTGCAATCATGGGAACGAATAACAAAGAATCCGACAACCTGTTAAGCGCGTCTGGCGTCAGTATAAAAGAAAAATACTTCAACCAATTGAACAGTGACTTCCAGCTTCTTTCTGAAATTGTATTGGAACAGTTGGCAAACACGCAACATCTTTTGACAGAAAAAAATGAAGAGCTCTTTATACTGATGAAGAAGAACGAAAAAATTATCGATTCGTTGGATATCACCATAAAAGAAAAAGTAATAAACAGCATCATGTTCTTCAATCCCGTAGCCATAGATTTGAGAAAGATTATGGCTTATTACGACATGACTATTTCCTTGGAACGTGTGGGGGATCTTATCCAAAATGTTGCCGAGTCAATTAAAAAGATAGATTTCTCGCTCGATGGTTTCGATACGTATATTAAATTGATGGGGAAAATGCTTGTGCATACAGATGGAATGCTTAAAAATGCGGTGTTTTCCGTTTCGGGTTCGAGCAACCAAATGGCTTACAATACCATTTTGATGGACGATAAAGTAGACAAGATGGAACGAAAAATGGAACGCAAACTGGCTGAAGGTTTTCAAGAAAAAGTCACTAGTTATCAAATGCTTATTAATATTGTAAATCTTAACAATATTGCTTATTACATTGAACGTATTGGCGATAAAGCAGTAGATATGGCAGAATCTGCTATTTTTCTGTTGGAGGGAAAAGATGTCCGGCACGATAAAGAACTAAAAAAGTCATTGCCATTTAAAACAGAAGAGGAATCTTAATAAACATCAATTTTATCAGTTATGGAAGAAAGAATTCTGGTTGTAGACGACGAAAAAGACATTTGCGATATTCTTCAGTTTAATCTTGAAAATGAAGGGTACAAAGTAGATTTGGCTAATTCGGCTGAAGAGGCATTGTCAATTCTTACCGACAGGCACGATCTGATTATTCTGGATGTTATGATGGGGGGGATGTCGGGTTTTAAAATGGCCGAGAGACTCAGAAAAGAAGGAAAGAGTGTCCCCATCATATTTCTGACGGCAAAAAACACCGAAAACGATATGCTGACGGGCTTCTCCTTAGGCGGTGATGATTATGTGTCTAAACCTTTTTCTGTAAAAGAACTGATTGCAAGGGTAAAATCGGTTTTAAAAAGAGTCCGTTTAAATAAGAAAGAGACGCAGACACTCTGGCAGCATGAGGGATTAACCATTGATATTCTTAATAACAGGGTGACCATAGATGATGTTGAAGTTACACTCACGAAAAAAGAGTTTGAAATTCTTTCGTTGTTGTCGCAAACCTCCCCGAACGTTTATACCCGCAGCGAAATCTTGAATCAGGTTTGGGGTGACAACGAGTTTGTTCTCGACAGAACAGTAGATGTGCACATAACTCGCCTCAGGAAAAAATTAGGCGAATATTCATCAATTATTGTAAATCGTTCAGGATTCGGATATTACCTGAATTCAGAGCCAAAAACGACAGAATGAGTTTCCGGCTGTCATACCGAAAAAGAATCTTGCTGTACTTCTCCGTAATCATTGCAGTTTTTACGGCGGGGATTATTTTGTTTGAACAAAAGCAAGTCCGGCACGAACGTACGAAAAGCCTTGAAAATATGCTTGACGGAAATGCCGGTTTTATTCACCGCTACATAAAAGGCCGGCATATTGTATTCCCGGATAGCATACAACGGATGGATGAATTAACAGCGTATTTATCCGATAACCTACGTTTGACTATTATTGATAAGACGGGCAGAGTAATGTATGATAATCTGCTGGACGAGAAGAGGATGACTAATCATACAGACCGTCCCGAAATTCAAAAGGCAATGGTTTCAGGTAGCGGTTCCAACATACGAATGTCGGACAGTAACCATATCCGGTATTTATATTATGCCAGGAATTACGACGGAGCATATTTTATTCGCGTTGCCTTGCCCTACGAGGTGGAAGTGAGGCCGTTTCTTAATTCCAAAAACAGTTTCATGTATTTCATCATTTTGTTTTTCATTGTATGTGCGCTGATGATGTTCTATTTTGCCAATAAATTTTCCAAATCAATTAAAGAGTTAAAGGAATTTGCGGTAAACCTGAAGAATGGTAGGCCTACAAAAACAGCGTTCGAGTTTCCCGACGATGAGGTAGGAGAGGTTAGTGCCGAGATCGTGGAGAATTACAATTTATTGAAAGAAAACCGGAAAAAACTGGCTTTGGAGCGAGAAAAACTTATTCAGCATTTTCAATTTTCCGAAGAGGGGATTGCCATTTTTTCCGAAGAACGGAAGAAAATCTACGCCAACTCCCATTTTCTGCAATTTTTGAATGTTATAGCAGATAAACCCGTGTTGGAAGATGAATATTTATTTTCCGATCCTGATTTTGAAGAGATTGTTGCTTTTCTAGCTTCGGCCGACCGTACTGAAAATGTGTTCTCGACGCGTATAGAAAAAAACGGTAAGCAGTTCAATATCAGGGTTATTATTTTCGAAGATAAAAATTTTGAAATTTATATCAGCGACATTACTAAGGCTGAAAAGCGACGCTTGCTCAAGCAGGAGATGACCAACAATATCGCTCATGAACTCCGGACACCGGTTACCAGTATCCGTGGTTATCTGGAGACCATACTTAACCTTGACCCCAAAGATACAGACCGTCAGCAGGTTTTTATTGATCGAGCGTATGTTCAAACCATTCGGTTATCCGAATTAATACAGGATATAAGCATGTTGACTAAAATAGAAGAGGCTGCGGACCGGTTTGTTAAAGAACCCGTTTTTATAAAATTGCTTCTTGATGAATTGAAATCTGATTTAGCCCATATATTCCTTGAAAAAAACACCACATTTACTATCGAGGTAGCGGATAGTGTGGTTATTTATGGCAGCCGCACACTCCTGTATTCCATTTTCCGAAACCTTGTGGAAAACTCCTTAGCATATGCTGGCAAGTCTATTCAGATTGTGCTTAGGTGTTACATGGAAACTGATGATGCTGTGTACTTCGAATTTCACGATAACGGAGTTGGGGTGGAGGAGAAACACCTCGTAAAGATTTTTGAACGGTTTTACAGGGTGAACGAAGGACGTACTCGTGATACCGGCGGTTCAGGCTTAGGTTTGTCTATCGTTAAAAATGCAGTGCTTTTACACAAGGGTAACATCGTAGCCAAAAATCGCCCCGAGGGTGGGTTGCTTTTTCTCATAACTTTTCCAAAAATCAAAGCATAACTGCAACAATAAATTTTATTCGATTATTACTCGTCTTAACACAATCCGAACAAGTTTGACACTACCCTTATCTGTGGGGGAAGCAATAATACTTTTGACTGGCAACGCTTATTTTAACCGAAAAATAGAAACGCAATGGTTAAATAAACTAAACGGTTTTGTAATTTAAAACAATTCTAAATAACTTTGTAGAAAAATCACAGAATCAGGATTTCAATCAACCCGCTTTATCACCGATAAAAAAATGATATGTGTTAAACAAATATCATTCAAAAAATGTTATTGTTACTGATTCAGGTAATACGAGATAGGTTTGATCCAATATTACAACTAAATATATTATGGCAAAATCTAAAAAATCAACAGCTAAACAAGAAATACCCAAGGAAAAATTACTGCACATGCATAAGTTAATGTGCGATATCCGTAATTTCGACGAAAAGGTCAATTACATGGTGAAGAGAGGCCAGGTTCCCGGGATGACGCATTTTTCGGTAGGTGAAGAAGCAGCCAATGTGGGTGCAATTGCTGCTCTGTCGGAAGGTGATTTAATTACTTCCAACCATCGCGGCCATGGGCAGACCATTGCTATGGAAATAGACCTTAACGAGATGATGGCCGAAATTATGGGAAAAGCGACAGGAACCTGTAAAGGAAAAGGAGGCTCAATGCATATAGCCGATCTGGATAAGGGAAATCTTGGTGCCAACGGAATTGTGGGGGGTGGAATGGGAATGGCTATCGGAGCTGCCCTGACACAACAAATGAAAAAAACCGGAAAGATTGTCGTCTGTTTTTTTGGTGACGGAGCGGTGAATGAAGGTACTTTTCACGAAACAATGAATATGGCATCCATTTGGAAGTTACCGGTTATTTTCTATTCCATTAATAATTTTTACGGAATCAGTACTCCTATTTCGAGCGTAATCAACATAGATTACAATTACCAGCGTGCTAGCGCCTACGGCGTCCCAGGACATCTTATCGAAGATGGAAATGATTTGTTGGCTGTTTACAACAAATTTGTCGAGCTGGTGGATTATGTCCGCAGCGGAAACGGGCCTGTCTTGGTTGAGTCACTCACGTATCGCTGGTACGGACATTCAACTTCAGACCCCGGAAAATACCGTACCAAACAGGAGGTGGATGAATGGAAGAAAAAAGACCCGATTGTCAAGTACAAAAAATATATGATGGAAAATAATCTAGCTTCCGAAGAAGAGTTGGATGATATAGACCGTAAATCCATGGACGCCGTTGAAGCGTCTGTGAAATTTGCGATGGAAAGCCCCGAACCAACTCTGGAATCGGCTTTCGAAGATATTTTTGCAGATTAAGACTTAGGGATGCGGAATGCCGCTCCTTTACAATCAGTAACTCAAAATACAACAAAACGATACAGAGCAAAAAAGCTAACAGCAAAGGTGATTCATTGTACAGATTGACCCTAAGCCTCTGCACCAAGCTCTCAGCAACAATAATAAAAAATGGAAAACGAAACTAAAGTAATGTCTGTAAGAGATGCCATTATTTTGGCAATGTCAGAAGAAATGCGCCGTGACGAAAACGTGTTTCTTATGGGTGAAGACGTGGGTATTTTTGGTGGCGACTTCGGAACATCGGTAGGGATGCTTCAGGAATTTGGTAAGGAACGCGTTCGCGACACGCCAATTTCTGAAAATGCTATTTCCGGTTGTGCCATCGGAGCAGCCATGACCGGCCTGCGCCCCATTGTTGATGTAACTTTTATGGACTTTATTGTTTATATGATGGACAATATAGTGAATCAGGCAGCAAAAACCCGATATATGTTCGGCGGAAAAGGACAGGTACCTGTTGTGTTTCGCTGCGCGGCAGGATCGGGAGTGGGTGCCGCTGCACAACATTCTCAGTCGCTCGAAGCCTGGTTTACTCACATCCCGGGACTCAAGGTTGTTGCCCCGGGAACACCTGCCGATGTAAAAGGAATACTTAAATCCGCTATCAGGGACAATAACACCGTTATTTTCCTTGAATATAAAGCGCAATTCAACATGAAAGGAGAAGTTCCTCTCGATCCGGAATTTACCATTCCATTAGGCAAAGCCGAACTTAAACGAGAGGGCAAGGACGTAACTGTTGTTACGTATGGAAGAATGCTTGAACGCGTATTACAGGCGGCCGACCAGGTACGGGAGGCTGATGGGGTAAGCGTAGAAGTGGTTGATTTGAGAACATTGATACCGCTTGACAAAGAAGCCGTTCTTAATTCGGTGAAAAAAACCGGTCGTGTGCTGCTCGTTAACGATGCGCACAAAACCGGTGGTTTCATCGGTGAAATTGCCGCCATGATTGCCGAAAGCGATGCCTTCGATTACCTCGACGGCCGCATTCTGCGATTGGCGGCAGAAGACGTTCCCGTTCCTTACAACGCCAAACTTGAAGCAGCCATGCTACCCAGTGTTGAAAGGATTAAAAAATACATCCTCAAATTGGTTAATAAAAGGTGATAGAGGAGGTTTATGGAAGAAAGACAATTAGTTAGAGCCACTCCTGCAGCAAGATTGCTGGCTAAACGAATGAACGTGACGCTTACAAATGTGACCGGTACAGGTTATAAGGGACGCGTTCATAAAGAAGATGTTGCCGGATGGAATTTTCAGGGTAAAATTCACGTCTCGCCGCTCGCACGCAGAATTGCTGAAGAACATCACATTGATCTGAAAGGTGTCAGGGGCACCGGTCACAACGATAAAATCATGAAGGACGATGTGCTGTTGCTAATCTCTGATCCTGTATTGAAAGCCCGCCTTACCCGGAATGATTTTGCTGAAGCTACGGCAGCACCAAAAATTCTTTCGGGAATAAGTAAGCAGCTTCAGGTAATACCTGCCGATAGCAAACCCGATGTCTCTGTTAAGGTGGAAGCAGCCGTAAGTACCGAAACCGAGCCGTTGAGCATGATGCGCAAGGTAATAGCAAAACGTATGTCGGAAAGTTATTTCTCGATCCCTTCGTTTATTCAAACCTGGGAAATAGATATGGCTGAACTGCTTGAGTTACGCAAAAAATTGATGGATCCGATAAAGGAGAAAACGGATAAAAAGCTGACTGTTACCGATCTTATTTCGTTTGCTGTGGTGAAAACATTGATGAAACACAAATACATCAATGCGAGCTTGAATAACGAGGTTACCGAGATCACTTTCCACAACTACGTGAATTTAGGAATGGCGGTTGGATTGGACGAGGGATTGCTGGTGCCGGTAGTGAAAAATGCCGATAAAATGTTGCTCAGCGAACTGGTAGTAGCTTTGAAAGACGTTACCGAACGTACATTTTCGAAAAAGTTGCTGCCCGATGAACAAACGGGAAGTACATTTACCATCAGCAACTTGGGAATGTATGGCGTGGAACATTTTACGGCAATCATCAATCAGCCGAATGCAGCCATTTTAAGCGTCTCATCGACAAAAGATACCCTTGTGGTCCGCAACGGTGAGGCCGTAATCCGTCCGGTAATGAAAGTCAGCCTTACCAGTGATCATCGCATCATTGACGGACTTACAGCGGCAAAATTCATGACGGACCTGAAGCAACTGCTTGAAAATCCGTTAACATTATTAATTTAACGTTTGAGGTTTACTTAAAACTCATAACTCATAACTCAAAACATGGCATACGAAATTATAATGCCCAAAGCGGGAATCGACATGACCGAAGGGCAAATTGTAAAGTGGTTAAAAAAAGAAGGAGATCCTGTGACTCAAGGTGAAATTATCCTCGAAATCATGACCGATAAAACAAGTATGGAACTTGAAGCCGAGGCAACAGGCGTGCTCCTTAAAATTCTCCGTCACGACGGAGATACTGTTCCGGTAACGGAAGTTATCGGTTATATCGGACAAGAAGGCGAGGAAATTGTTCCGCAGGCATATGAAGAGGAGAAACCGATTGAAGAAGAGGCTGCTGACAAATCAATGACAAGGCTCGAAGATTCATACAATGTGATCGTCATTGGTGGCGGACCTGCTGGATACGTGGCTGCTATCCGTGCTGCACAACAGGGGGCAAAAGTGGCCATTGTGGAAAAAAAAGAATTTGGAGGAACGTGTCTTAACTTGGGATGTATTCCGACGAAAGCATATCTCAAAAGTGGTGAAATTATCGAGGGTATGGAGATGGCTGCTTCACGTGGAATCATTTTTGAAAGCGTTAAGTACAAAATAGATATGCCTCGGGTGGTTCAGCACAAAAACTCGGTGGTAAAAAAGCTGACAAGCGGTGTAGAAGCATTGCTGAGAAGCAACAAAGTGGACATTTTCAAAGGAGTTGCCCGAATCAATAAAAACAAAGATGTGGTAGTGGATGATTCCACGGTGATAAAAGGTGACAAAATTATTCTAGCGGGAGGGTCAAAAGTATCCAGAATAAACATTCCGGGTATTGATAATCCGAATGTATTAACCAGTGATGATTTGTTGGCGCTGGACGTACTGCCCGAAACGCTGGCGGTGATTGGCGGAGGTGTTATCGGTATAGAGATGGCTCAGGCATTTGAGGCGCTCGGAACAAAAATAACCGTTATCGAGATGATGGACAGGATTATTCCGTCAGTGGACGCTGAAGCGTCGGCATTACTTACCAAGTTGCTGAAAAAGAAGAACGTGAAAATAATGACTTCTACCAAGATTACTGAGCTTGCCGATAAAAAAGGCAAGGTGGAAGTTAAAATTGAAGGAGGAGAATCGGTCATTGCTGATAAGGTCCTGATTTCTATCGGACGCTTACCGGATACCGAAGGGATGGGAGATATTCAGTTTGAAATGGAGCGCGGCCGGATCAAGGTTGACAAATATATGGAAACCAGTGTGAAAGGCATTTATGCACCCGGCGATGTGAATGCTATAAAGATGCTGGCGCATGTAGCATTTCGCATGGGTGAAGTGGCAGCTGATAATGCTGTAAAAGGCAATCATCGCGAACTTAAATTGCATTCCGCTCCTTCGGTAGTTTATACCCATCCCGAAGTGGCTATGGTTGGTCTTACGGAAGAACAGGCACGCGAGAAATACGACGTTCGTATTGGCCGTTTTGATTTTGCTGCCAACGGCCGGGCTATGGCATCCGGTGATAATGTTGGTTTTGTGAAAGTGATCGCCGACAGCAAATATGGCGAGATTCTTGGTGTGCATATTGTAGGTCCCGCGGCAGCTGAAATCATTAACCAGGCATCGTTGCTTATGGAAATGGAAATCACCGTGGACGAAGTAATCAAAACTATATACGGACATCCCACTTACTCAGAAGCTCTCTTCGAAGCTTGTGCAGATGTTCTAGGCGAGGCTGTACATATTGTTAAAAAACAGAAGTAGTTTTGTATAAAAACTGACAAATATTAAGAGGCCGTCTCATGACGGCCTCTTTTTTCTCAAATTCTTCACAAGCTTTCTCCAAAATCTTCCTTGAATTTGGAAATAAGCCTTTGTGGCCAATCGTTAACAGGCTCCAGCCCTCCCATAAAGAAACGAAGAACAGGCGGTTCGTAAACGAATTTTAATCCACCGATAAGTTCACGGTTGTCATTCAGCCAGGTAACCCGGTCGATAACGTATTTTATCTGTGATAACGTGAATACACGACGTGGAACGGCAAGTCGGACTAACTCCATGTCGGCGTATGTTTCGTTTCCGTACTCGTCGCGTTGGTTGGAAACCGAGCCGCGTTCCATTCCCCGGATTCCGGATATCAGAAACAAGGCTGCAGCAAGCGATCCGGCAGGATACTGCGTTTGAGGAATATGGGAACAGAGTTCCATAGCATTCACGTGTGCACCGAGTACGCCGGCAGGCTTCAGCATGGGTACTCCGTTTTTATCCAGTTCATCCACCAGGTAACGGATAAAGTCGGGACTTTGACAAATCATGGTTTCATCCAACGTTTCGTATAATCCGACTGCCATTGATTCAATTTCACGTACCGATATGCCACCGTAAGTCAAAAATCCTTCATAAAGGGGAACAAGTGCCTCGAGCTCCTTGTAAATCACTTCGCTGTTGGTGCAGATACCTCCACCGCGCGAAGAACTTAGCTTCCGTGCCGAAAAATAGACAATATCTGCCAGCTCGGTCATTGTTTTTAGAATATCCGCCATAGACGTTTCATTAAACTCTTCTTCCCGCAATTTTACCAGGTAAGCATTTTCACCCAATAAGCTGGCATCCAGCACTAAACGGATATTGTATTTATCTGCAATAGCCCTCACATCGCGTAGGTTTTGAATCGAAAATGGTTGCCCACCAATCAGGTTGGTGGAAGCTTCCATGCGGATAAACGGAACGTTTTTTGAACCGTGCCGGATAATGTTCTCTTCCAGTTTTTCGATGTTCATGTTGCCTTTAAACGGATGATCAGAATTCATCACATACCCTTCATCGTAAAGCAGTTCCACGATACGGCCACCACACTCGGTTATATGGGCCAAAGTAGTGGTGAAGTGATAGTTCATCGGAATCAGGCTCCCTTGCTTGATGTATGCTTTTGATAAAATATTTTCGGCTGCACGGCCTTGATGAACCGGCAGGTAATGTTTTTTCCCCAGAACGTCTTCTACAGCTTTCTTTAACCGGTAAAAACTTTGTGATCCGGCATATGCATCATCTGCCTGCATCATCGCAGCCATCTGATTGTCGCTCATAGCATTGGTTCCGCTGTCGGTAAGCATGTCCAGAAATACATCTTTCGTGTTTAGTCTGAAAGTGTTAAATCCGCCTTCTTCCAATGCTTCCAGTCGACGTTCAATAGGTACTAAATGTAGTTTCTGCACAACACGCACTTTGTGCAATTCCAACGGGATATTCTCTCCGTTATAAAATTTAATTTCCTGCATAATAATTGTTTATTTTGTTTTGTAAAGATAAAAGTCTGAATTCCTCTAATCGGTCAAAATCTAATGTGAAAAACTGTCGTTTTGGCAAAACGATCTGCAAAGATATGTCAAATTATAAAATCATTACCCATTATTTGAGTTTAATTTAAAAAAAGCGGGTCGCTTGTATTTTTTTTAACGATTTCAAGTAAGGATGACAAATTAATCGTATATTTGCGAGTACAATTAATCTCATTGAATAACATTTAAACAGAAACTCATGGATAAACCTTATGTAATAGGTATAGATGTCGGCGGTACAAATACGGTTGTGGGTATCGTTGATAAGAGGGGACAGATTTTACGTAGCGGAAGTCTGAAAACGGCTAAGCATGCTGAAGTGGAAGACTACTTGAATGAATTGAGCCAAGTGATTGAAGATGTGATCAAGGATATTGCCACCAAAGATCAAATCAAAGGAATTGGAGCCGGAACACCCAACGGCAACTATTTCACCGGAAGTATCGAATTTGCTCCCAACCTTCGTTGGAAAGGAGTTATTCCGTTTGCACAAATGCTGGAAGACAGAGTAGGTATTCCCGTGGCGCTTACCAACGATGCCAATGCGGCAGCCATCGGTGAAATGACATACGGGGCAGCCCGCGGAATGAAAGACTTTATTGTAATCACTCTCGGAACCGGTGTAGGAAGTGGGATTGTGGTGAACGGACAAATGGTGTACGGCCACGATGGCTTTGCAGGTGAACTTGGACATGTAATCATGCGGCGCACTAACGGAAGAGTGTGTGGTTGCGGAAGATCGGGATGCTTGGAGGCATATACCTCAGCAACGGGAGTAGCCCGTACTGCACGTGAATACCTGGAGCTTCAACACGACGCAAAAACTCAGTTGCGTAACATCCCCATTGATGACATCACTTCCAAAGATGTCTTTGATGCGGCTATGGCAGGCGATGAAATGGCCAAAGAAATATTCCGTTTTACCGGTGAAATGTTAGGTGAAGCATTTGCTGATTTTGTAGCGTTCTCAAGCCCTGAAGCCATTATCCTTTTTGGAGGATTGGCGAAAGCCGGTGATCTCATTATGAACCCAATCCGCGAATCAATGGAAAGAAACCTGTTGCCCATTTTCAAAAACAAAGTGAAATTGATCTTCTCTGAACTCAAGGAAAGTGATGCAGCGGTACTTGGCGCCAGCGCACTGGGTTGGGAAGTGAGATGATTTTATACAGACTACAGATTATAAACCGTCTCAGGAATGAGGCGGTTTTTTTCTTTTGTTTTCATCCTTCATGGCTCTGCAACGAATCATTTTTGTGAAAGAGCCGAGATTTATTTACATTTGCATAAGATCTATGTAGGAAAGTATAACTAACGATCTCGGAAAAAAGAAAAAGAAGGTTTAATTTTATCCTTAAAAACAACGTGAAATTTTTTATTAACCCTATTTAAAAAACGTGATTAAAGTATTGGTCCTAATAGATTACTCAACTGAGTTCAGCCGCCGTTTCCTGGATGGGTTAATCCAATATGCTCAGGAAATGGGACAATGGAGTTTTTATCGCCTTCCTGTTTACTATAAAAACATCCATGGAGAAGAAGGCGTAATAGCGTGGGCTCAAAAGTGGGAGGCCAATATTATTATAGCCCAATGGAATTACATGAGTTTGGAATCGCTTCAGAAGTTACAGATACCGGTTTTTTTACAAAACTACAAAGAGGAAGGCAAATGTTTTTCAAATATTACAGGCGATTACACTGGGATGGGGGCGATGGCTGCGAAGTTTTTTATTCAAAGGCGTTATAATAATTTTGCTTTCTACGGAAATAAAGGATTTATCTGGTCAAGAGAAAGAGCCGAGGGTTATAGGCGTGAAATTGAAAAAATTAAAGGAAATTATTATTACTTCGAGAGTGAAGATTTGAATGATAAGCAATGGGAGCACACGCACACCCAATTGGAAGATTGGCTGATTTCTCTGCCGAAGCCGGTTGCAATTTTCGCATGCGACGATAGTTTTGCCATACAGATATCGGAAATTTGTAAATTAAACAATATAAACATCCCTAAAGAAATTGCTCTTTTAGGAGTAGACAACGATAGATTAATTTGTAATTTATCCGATCCTCCAATCTCTTCCATTATACTGGACGCCGAAAAGGGAGGATATGAACTGGGCAGAAAGATTCATGAGACGTTACAGGAGAATAATCCAAAGCCGTTCAGTATTTGTATTAACCCTTTAGGAATTGAATTGCGAAAATCTACAGAGAACTATAATGTTAAAGATAAATATATCCTGGAAATTGTGAAATACCTTCAAAAGAATTTTGATTCGGCAATAAAAATAGATAAATTAACTTCTTTAGTGCCTCTTTCCCGCAGGAGTATAGAAAGTAAGTTCAAAAATGAAATGGGAATTTCGCTCTACCAGTTTATTCTTAATTTAAGAATAGAACATTTTACTTTTTTGTTAACCACGACAAATTTATCCATATCCGACATAATTTTTAAATCCGGATTTAATGATTATTCGAACGTTTTCAGGTTGTTTAGAAAAATAAAAGGCTGTACCCCGGTAGAATACCGTAAAAGATTTATGTGATTACTTTCCTCCTAGTAAGCAATTTTACAAATTTTCGTCAAGACAAGTAATTCAATCCATATAATCAGGCTTGTTTTGTCCGTATTTTACTTCCCCACAGTGCATAATACATAATAAATAGGTAAGCCGGTAATCCTATGGCATAAGCCATTTGATAAGAAAAGTGTTGTGCAAAATACCCAAAGATCAACGGAATAATGCCCGCACCCACAATCCCGGTTACCAATAACGCAGAACCCGATTTGGTGAACTTTCCTAAGTCGGCAATAGCTAAGGGCCATATAGCAGGCCACAACAAAGCGTTCGCGAGCCCCAATAAAGGTATTAAGTAGATAGAAATAGTAGAAGGCAATATAAGAATGGTTATGCTCACAATAATTCCTAATATGGTAGATGCAAGCAATGCCTGCGTCTGACTTATATATTTTGGGATAAAAATCATCCCTACCAAATATCCTACTATCATGGCAAACGAAACAAACCACACATAGTTATGTGGGGAAGACAATCCCAATATATTGGCATAATCATTTATTGTTCCTAAAGCCAGATATTCCACTCCCACCGTAAAAAATATGGCCACAACTCCTAAAAGCAAATGTGGAAACTGCCATACACTTGTTTTTGTAGAAGAATAAGAGTTCTGTATTTCTCCTGTTTCTGTTTCTTCTCCTATAGCTTTTACTTCAGGCAGAGGAGAAAAATAATAGATAATTCCCATTACAGACATTACGGCTGCAATGATATAAAACGGAGTAATAATGTCGGTTATCCTTACATTGCTCAAATCCATAAAAACAGCCAAAATAAAAGATGCGGCAGCATAAAATATTTTCGCACAAATCCCCATGAATGAAATTCTTGATGCTGCACTTTCAGGTGATCCTATAATGGAGACATAGGTGCTGTAAGCACCTGTCAGCAGTGCTTGTCCCAAACCATTGATGAAGAGGGCCAATAAAAACAAGGAAAAGTTTACCGTTTTAGCTGAAGGCACAATAATGAGAAAACCTACAGCCATCAGTATAAGTGCAATGACCATTCCGCCTTTATAACCTGCTTTTTTTAAAATATTGCCTGCTACGCCACCAAAGACCAGGTAAGCCGAAAATGTAGCCAGCATGATCAAGTATGACATTGCTGTGGTAACATGAAATGCCTGTTTTACAAAAGGAATAAAAAAAGCATTAACTCCCAGTGCAAAACCCAATATAGCATTCATCGAACCCACCAGGAGTAACGGTACAATGATGTTTTTTTTATCTACTTTCATTCTTAATATGTTATTAATTGAGCTTTTGTATGTTTATCGCTGTACATACGGAATCTAAATCATTAATAATCTGTAACTATGTATTCTGTTAAAATATCGACACTCATTTCTATACCGGGTGTTAGTGTATCGGGACATCTACCGCAACCTTCTATCTCCATGAATCCGGAGGGGTCGCAATAAACACTCAATTTGACCCCTTTGGCTGAAGGAGTTTTATCGGGAGAAATATCCGCAATATCAATATATTGATGTTTCGATGCAACGTTCAACACGCTGCGCTTTACCCTGAACTTTTCACCGGGAAGGTATTCTATCCAATCTACTTTTTCACTTAACCCCAACTGAAACCTTTGATCCGTTTCTGTGTTGACAATCAGTCGGCCATCTTCAATAAAACGCTGCTGTTTACTGGAGTTGTACAAGTCCCAAACATTTTCTTCATCAGAAACAGGTATTACGACTCTGCCTCTTTCACCAGAATCGAACTGGCACAACGACCAGGGCGCTAACATAAATTCTCCGTTGTTGATCGTCTTTTTTCCCACGTATCGAATAAGTTCGGTAACGTTTTGTCTGAAAACATGCTGATCTGTTTCAATCTTTACGTGTCTTTCAAATTCACACGGAAGGCCTGTTTGTTGGTTATTTATCAAATCAATTTCAGCCCTTAAGACCGTTTTGTCCTCTTCTGATAAAATAACTTCCCACACTGCTCCAGTAACAGATGGTGGAACCCGCCAGTTTCCTGTTGGATATTCATAACCTAACGTTGTCCCTTCGGGGGCGGGCCAAAGCGCGTCGCCCCCAGGGTTTTGATATGCATTTTTATTGGAACGTTTTTCAATGGCCGAGGGCTGAACCCTGTTTAAAACTTGTCCGTTTACAATCGTGAACAACCGTCCTTCCAGATCTAATGCGGCTATCACGCCATTTTCCATATTACCGGTAAGGTGCCAACGTCGATAAGACTTGTTCAGCAGTTCAGTTAACTCAATTCCGGTCATTTTTATTTGCTTAATCTTTTCTTTAAATCTGTCAAGATAAAGGCCTTTGCCTTATTCGCATATTCCATGTTAGCCTTGGGTGCGTGTTGTGCATACCAATATTTGTCGTCGAAACGCTTCATGTCGACTCCTTCGGGAGCAAAAGCCATCATAAGTGAGGTCTCTTGTTCACCGGCATGATCAATCGGCCACTGTGCCTGTGCCTCGGCACTCATAAAGGGTTCTACCCGAATCCAACTGAACGGGTCCGTTCCCGCATCATGTTCTGCGTAGTAATTGGCAGAGGCCTTGTCTTCTCCCCACCAGCCATCCCCTTTTTCCCGGTCGAGAAAAGCAAAAATCTCCTGCTTGGCTGCCAATCTGAACGCCAAATCGTTTGGCATACCGCTTGCGAAGTTTTCACTTTGGTGGTGATAAAACAGATTAATATTGCGGAAACCGATTCTCAACAGGTTGTAAAATAATTGCCGTGCAAAGGTGTTGAGTACGCCTGAATCAATGTGCATGCCTCCCTTGCGTTCAGGCCCGGATACGGCATAAGATCCTGCGCCGAACCAAAAAGGCGGTAAAATAATCACCTCCATTTCTTTCTCCAACATTTCCAACGCACCTTGTACAACTAATGTATCTACACCTGTGCAAAGATGTTCGGCATGATATTCTATAACACCTAACGCCATAACTACCGGAGTATTCTCATCAATAGACTTTCGGATTTGATCCGGAAACATATATTCGTAACGCATATTTTTTATTGTTTAAAGTTCAATGTATTTCATAAATTTAGAGGACATCATTTCTACACCGCCATCTTTAACAATGACTCCGTTTTCCCACCTTAAGCCAAAATCTTTATCGTAGAAAAAAGTATCGATTTGAAAAGTCATATTTTTCTGCAATAGATATTCGGAAGTCGATTCCATCCAGGGGCGCTCTACTTCCATCATGCCGATAGCATGACACGGGCCGTAAAGAAGATATTGGCCAAAACCTTGATTCTTTACCCAATTCTCGTAGTCATTGACAACTTGTCCGGCAGGCTTTCCTGCAGCAATCATACCTATGGTTTTTTTGTGAGCTTCTAACCCAAATTCTATTAAACGTCTTTTTCGCTCGGGCAACGGCCCGATGGAGAACGGCAAACCCACGCTGGATGAATAGCCACTGACTCTTGCGCCTATATTAAGTTGTATTACTTCATTTTCTACGATTGTATTGTGTCCTGGTCTTGAGATAGCATTGTTGGTAGACTCTCCGCAAAAGCAGTAAAGGGAGTGTCCTTCATATTCTCCCCCGTGTTTATATATCTCACGTTGGGCAATTCCAATGACCTGGAGTTCCGTCATACCCGGTTTTATCTCGTTCAATATAGCTTCCACAGCAAGTTCCGATATCTGGTACGCCTTCCTCATGCATGCGAGTTCATTTTCACTTTTTACGAACCGAAGGGGCCAAAGGGTCATGTCTGCTTTTACGATTTCTACGTTAGGAAGCTGCTCTTTTAGGGAGGTATATACGGGTAGGGGAGTAATAGCCCATCCCACGATGCCTAATTTACGAATGTGTTGCAAATCGTATTTCTCCAACAAATCTTTGTATGTAATAAAAGACATCCCAGGCGCGTCCGGCTCAGCTGATTCGCGGTATTCTATCAACTTTTCAATATTTTTGAAAAAACTTCTCTGAGACGCGTATAAATCACTTTCGGGGCCAACTAACAATATTGCTTCTCCCTGTGCCGGTACAAATACCGCAGCTGTTTCAAACACGGGCCAGTACTCACTCAAATACCTGACGAATGCCATGTCTGATTCTGTGGCATGTACTAAACAGGCGTCTAAGCCTTCTTTTTTGATGTTTGCCTGAAACTTCCTGATTCTTTCTTTAAATTCACTTGTTGGGATTGTTGTTGTGTTCATAATACAGTTTTTTTTTCATTAATAATTTTGTTATAAAGTTTATCGAATGTTTTCTTTTCTGACTTTAGGCAACTGGTACAATAAGGTGTCTTTCAAAACCAAAAGTTTCTCTTTTAATGAGTATGGGGTATAGACATAATCTTGCTCAAACTGAAAACCCATACGGGAATCTCTAGTTGTGGCCAATAAGGAGAGTTCAGTCCGTTCGATCTCGTCTTTTACAATATTTTCCATTCTATCAAGGATCTCCTGAATAGCTTCTTTTTCTTTTTCTTTTACTAGCTTCATCCGGAGATCTTCAAATTCAAGGATAGCGTAGTCGCTTTGCATCATTCGTTGTAGTTGTTCAGCCACAATTACTTCTCTTACCGCTTCTCTGCGTTTAGCCTCAGGACTGTTAATTGCGGCAGACCTGTATAAAGTCAATCCCCTTTCCATTTCATCAATGGCTTTTTTTAGATAATTAAGGAAAAGGGGCAGAATCTTTGTTTCATTTGTAGCGACAATACCTGTTGCATTTCTGGCATATTGTTCTGCCCTATTTACCTGATTCGAAAAATCGGGGAAGAATACCATACGGGAAACGGTAAACGGCCAGTAAGGGTTGAGATCTGGATCATTCTTTGCCGGATCTGACCATGAATAGGTAAAAGTTGCTGTTCTTACTGGGGGTACCTGGAAAAATATAGGATTTCCAATAGCATTGTTAGTGCCCATATTAGGCCCGGTGTCGGGAACAAGACGGATAGCCCTGCTAAAATGTTCCCATGCTTTTAATACCTGTTCCTGCTGATTTTTTCCAAAAATTACCGTAGCCGTTTGATTCAAAAGTGTCTCAAAAGAAGGATAATCTGTCCAACAAGTCCATGCACGAAGCTTACTTAAAAAATTGGGTTTGTAACCGCTGCTCCAGCTCTCCAACGTTCCGTTCACACCTAGTCTTTCCAACGCCTTATAACGGTCATGCCATTGATAAGGACAGGGCAGATAAGGTATTGTTCCGTATTGCCAACTGGCAAAGGTGTCTACTTTAGAGAAGACCCTCATGTTACGATTTTTGGCTTCCTCTATTTGTGCTTCCGTCACTTCGGCCGGGCCAATTTGATTTAAGGAATAATCACGCAAATATCCCTGCATGCCGTCTACTTCAAAACTTTTTCCATTTTCCCAGGTGAGCATGGGGGTGGTGTTCTCAGGGAGTTGTTGAATGAAATAGCGCTTTATTTCCGTATTTTGGGGACGAAAATCGATATTGTATTCCCATGGAAGTATTTCTATGGCCGGGTTCATTTTATGACACTCTTCTTCGACTATTCCCACAGCATACGACCAGTTTTTAGCCCAATCCTGAAGGTACTCCTTACTTGCACCGTGGCCTCCCCCCCATTTTTTGTACCAGAATCCCTCCGTTAAGAGGATGTATCCGTTGATTTCAGGAAATTCCCGGACAATATCGCGTACCAGTCTACGCAATTCCGCTTCGCTTTCTTCGGTTCCCAAGTATTGGAAAATGATCTGCGTGTAAACTTTCAAGCCGTATTTGGAAGCTCGTTTAATCAGATCTCTTATTTTTGCAGGATCTTGTTTACGCACTCCGTACATCAGGCGTGCATAAAAATCGGTAGAATTATCGGCTGTTGTCCGGTCTCCATTCGGGTTGGTATATACACCGGCAAAAATACCGTCAAAGCCGTCATGAACAAGATGGGACAAAAGTGCATCAGGCCATTCCATCCATCCCATCCACGATAGAACCATGCGCGTATGGTATAAACTGTGGCGAACTGTTTTTAAGTTGTTGGGTAAAAAAGGAGCTTCACGAAGATTCATTCTTGCTTCCAGGTTATAAAGGCCGAACATTGTTCCTTGTTCGTCATAACCACACACAACAATACGACGAGGAGTTACCTGTATTTCGTAATCTTTGGGGTTTTTAAGGGTTAACCCGCATCCGGGAAGCTGCTCTCTCGTTCCTGCAACAATACATTGACTTAATTTCTTCCAGTCATTCAAGGTGACCCTTTCTTCGAATTCTATTGCCACACCGTGTGAAATAACCATATAATCCTGAAAATCTTGAACGGCGGTTAAGGTGACAATACCTGCCTGTTTCAAGTAAACCAGTTTCCACCCGTGATTGAGAATGGTCATCTCATCCTTTTCCGCTGAGGTGCTCTTGTCCCTTCTCCATACATGCACAGGAGCCGTTGAAAGATGTTTGTGGTAGTCATACGGTTCTTCCACAGCAAGGCGTTCAACCTCTGAAAGGAAAGGGGTTACGTTTCTGTTTTTTATGGTGTTTTCTGTGGAAATATCACTCTTTTCAGCAAAGCCCATAGTGGGTGAAACAGTCATTCCGACGAGGCCGGTAGTGCTTGTAATTAAAAAATTTCTACGGGTAAAATTTTTTCTCATTTTTTTGATTGTATTTACATATACGTATTCGAATACCTTTAAAGAGAGATCTGTTTATTACCAGAAGTGCATGTTTATTATAAAAATATTTGTTTATTCTTCGATAACCAGCAGAGAGTATCCTTTGCTTTTAGGTACGTTGATATGGACATAATCACCTTCAAGGGTATAAGACAGCTTCACCTTTTCGGGTGCCAGGTAGATGTTCTTGAAATTTCTATCATCGTGGCGAAGGGATAGGGTTATGTTGTCAAGTTCAATGGGTTCTTCGATCATTTGCGTATTTCCCCTCATCTCGGGCAGATAAGAAAGCAAATGCACCATTCTTCTTTTGGGTTGTTCCGTGACAAAAACCCGGGAGAATGACGGTAAATTTTTTGTCTTTACTAACGGTTTGGCAAGAAACCGGTCGAGCACGTTGGAAAAGACTGTTCTTAACTCCACGGATGCCTTATCGTAATACCCGGAGAATATACGGTGGCTGAAATGGGCCACCTGCCCGTTAATTGTAAGCGCCGGCTTCTCCGTCACCTTGTCTGGCGGATTATAATAGAAAGCATATTCCCCATCCCAATCCCGGTTATGATATGGTTTTACAAGACGTGCCTCCGTTCTTGTTTTACCGGACGCTTCCACTTCAATGCCGTTGGAGTATAAAGAGAGCGGCATGTCCGGCAACCCTTCATTACAATTTTCCCCTACGGTAAAATAAGCCGGATCAAACGGATTTTCTCCTAAAAATTTGATGCCCCATTCCTGTTCGAGCACAAAATGTCTCTTCTCCGGATCAAGGCCGGAGAACCCCGTTGAAATGACCGCCTTTCCTTCATTGACGTGTTTCTTCACGCGTCTTGCCGTTTCCTCGTCAAAGAGAATGTCGTCGGGAAAGATCAGCACCTTGTACTTGCTCCAGTCCGATGCCAGCGTCACCACATCGAACTGCTGCTTCAATTCGCTCAACATGCGCACCGCGCTTTTGAGTTGTCTGTCGCCCCGTATGTTTGCAATTTTCTTTGGATAGACGATGGCTATTTCAGTTATGTTCTTGGCGTTGTCGAACCAGGGTTCCATGGTCTGGAGTTCCCTGTATATTCTTTCCACCCTGTCAAGGACGGCATTCTCGAGATCCCCCCTGGGGTGAAAATGGCCTCCGATATTGGGACGCATCCCGTTGGCCAACCCGTAAAGCAACTCCGACTTGATGGCTTCCCCGGGACGTAATCCTCCAAAATCCCCCCAATCGTAAAACCGGCCCGTCATATTCAAAACCGGATAGTCGCCCAGCGTCCTTAAATAGTGAGATAAAACCGGTAAGTATTCATATCCCCATGCGCCGGCAGGAAGGCATTCTACTTCAAAGTAAGTACTGAATTTACTCTGTTCCTCGTAACCGGGATTGTTGTGGTATATTAATAAATTAGGATTTATTTTCGTTGCCGCTTTGTAAATATCTTCAGCTAATCTCAGCGCGGAGAATTCCGAAAATTTTGTTACTTCGTCCAGATTGTTCCAATCAATTCCCTTTTCTTTCATTTCCTTTACGCAAACAGGGCAGACGCAAGGGAAATTCTGAAGGCAATCAATAAAGAAGCCGGACACCGGATAATTTCGTGCGATCTCTTCTACCATGGCAATTAAATGATCTCTGTAAGCGGTATTGTAGCACATGGTTCGTACGTAAGGCGTAAAACGTGGCTCACGATATTCGCGGCCGTCAAAATACAGAGTCGTCCACTCTCTGTGTTTTAATCCCTCAGCACTACTTATTCCCCCATTCAGATATGCCGTAAGAGCAATCCCTTTCCGATTGCATGCATCTGCAAGCTGCCCGAAAAGATCATATTTTAGAGAAGGGTGTTTTATGCCAATCTTTGTATCGTAATAAGCCATTCCCAAATTACAGCGGGCGTGGAATGTCAGGTAATCTACTCCACAGGCTTTGATCCTATCAGTAAATGCCTCTACATCAAAATTTTCTCCTACATCCGGGATAGCAGGCATAGTATGATTATCGTAAAACAGACAATACTTAGGCGTATGAATTTTGCCCTGCGGATAAACCAGAAAGGGTAGGACAAGGTAAATAACAAAAGGAATGATTTTCTTCATTTTTTCAATCAATGATTTTAGCATTAGATAACACGGCTAGTATTTCTTCTTTGGTAAGTTTATTCGTTCGGATATACCGTCTGTCATTTAGGGGAATAAGAATATTACCGTTCGAGTCATTAACAGGCTCTTCCTCGTCCAATCTCTTGTATAAAGTAATATCGGATGGTTTTAACTGTAGTTGAAGTTTTTTATTTCCGGATATGTGCCAATAAACAACGTAATAATCTCCCTTTCTCTGGAATATGAAAGCCCTGATTTCTTTGCTGCCTCCTGCTACGCCAGAGATTTGTTCATAAGGCACCAATTCAAATTGATTTTGTTCATTCAGTAATAGATGATGCTCTTGTTCCATATCCTGAAGCATTGTTTTTTGTCCTTCGGTGAGCCAATCAATACTTCTTACCTCTTCCCATCTCCTATAAACTTCCAGGTTATCGGCTGTTCGGGCATGTTTTTTAAATCCCTCCAAATTTGAGTTTAATGAAACAGGACAATCCCAAGCAGCAGCTACGCTAGTTACAAATTCAATCATATCAGGCTGTGTCCCAATTGATTTTTCATTAGGAACAAAATAGCCCAGCCACCCGAAATTAACCCTTGAAAAATCGGCTTTCATCCGCCTTGCTTGTTGAGCTGGCCATCTTTTTATTTCTTCCTTCAGAACATCCGGCCTGAAAACATCAAACGCATTTCCTCCACTTAGCATGTGCCAGCTAAAATGTGACTTTGCCGCTCCTTCTGCATAAATGGGTGTAGGATCAAATCTCTTATAAACTCTCCACTGCGCATAAGGGACATTAAACCAAAATGGAGGGTTAACTCCTTCTGAACCGTCGAAGTAGCAAAACTCAAATCCGGCGTTATATATGTTTTCCAGTTTTTCCGCAATTTCATCTTGTAAGCTGGTTCTCTGATCAATATAAACACTTCTTTGGGTGCCGAACTCACTTACATCAAGCAATCCAAAAATGGTACCAACCGGTAATGAATTTATGGTTGTTTTGTCAACTCCTCTTGTACAACCGATAAACTTATACGGCCACGATGTCGTATAGCTCTCGTAGGAAACCAATTCGGTTCCTATTTTTAGCACGCGCATACCATCTGCTAATGTAGTACTGACTGGATTTTGTTCCACAAATATTTCTGTGTCGCTAGTTCCCAGTGGTTTTGCCAGCGTAAAATATTTAAGCAAATTCAATCGATGATCGGATATAGGCGTAACATACCTACTGTCTCTTCCTATATGTGAATGTAAAAAATGTAAACCGGGTGAGATGCCTTTACCCTTGATTTTTTTAAGTAAATTTTCCAAATCCTCCCTTTCATTTGGGTAAATTGATTTTCTCCAGTCATAATCTCCCTTTTTACTCCATGATGGGCCACTTTCTACAATAGCGCTATATGGAATTTTCATACTGCGAAATCCTCCCATTTTTGCATATTTTATATGTTCATCTACGTTGTCGGGAGTGATATCCGAAGCGGCATAATAAGATGCATTGTATAGTTTGTGTCTGCGACTTTCAACGCCCTTTGGCAAATTAAAATCCTCCTCCACCCGGGCGATATTGTTTAGTAAATCGCCTGTTTTGCAGACTATCAAAGCGGCTCCAACCTCTAATAGCTGAATGTCCCTTTCAACTGCCGCCTTCATTATGCGATACCCTTCACGCTTTTCTGAATTGATCCGCGCATGAATATTTGTTGCGAGTACGTTAATGGCTATTTTATTGTCCCAGCTTACATTGAGCCATTCTCCGAAGTGTTCTCGGTCGCGCACAGGCAATTGAATAAAATTCATTTCATAAACGGGAGGTAAAATCCCTTTATTTACACCAATGCCATAATCATTGCCTTCTATAAAAAAATCCTTTACCGTGAAGTTTATATAATTGGGTGTTATATCTAATTTTATACGTGCCTTATAGAAAATCAGTTCAAAATCAACAATCAGTTCGTTCCCTTCTTTTTTAACGGATTTAGCATTGAATGATATTTTGTTTGTTGGATAAGCCAGTTTTATTTCATTGTGGAATGGCCTTTCCTGAGTGACAGAGAAAACAGGCATGTTTAATTGCTGCGAAAGACATTCTTCATTGGTTGGTTTATACAGTAGACTTTTGGCAATTCCATCTTCCCCGATAACAAATCTCATTTGATCGTTTTCAATGACGATATCCCTGTTATCATTTGTTCTTGCATCTATGTTTAATGCAACACTGGCTATGATAAGTAAGACAATAGAAAATCTCATGTTTGACGTTTGTTTTATTATTCTTATTTAAGAAATTGAATAATTACTAAAGATGTATTTGTTGAGGGGTTAATTCTTTTTGTTTAAACCACTCTAGAAATCTAACTTTACGACAGGTTTTTTAATTGAGAATTTTAGCCTTGACAAAACAATCTATTAATTGTTCTTTTGTTACTCCATTCACTTTCAGGTATCTACGGCTGTCGGCCGGGATTATTGTCTGGTTTTCTTGACTGGGGATTAAGTTAATTTCCTGTCCCAGGTTCTCGTATAGTTTTACATTATTATTGTCTATTGGTAATTCCAGTTTCTTATTTCCGGATATGTGCCAATAAACAACGTAATACTCTCCCTTTCTCTGGAATATGAAAGCCCTGATTTCTTTGCTGCCTCCTGCTACACCGGAGATTTGCTCATAAGGCACCAACTCAAATTGATTTTGTTCATTCAGTAATAGATGATGCTCTTGTTCCGTATTTTTCAGCTCATTTTTCTGCTCTTCAGTGAGCCAATGCTTCGCTCTGACCTCCTCCCATCTTCGCACTACTTCCAGGTTGTCCGGAGTTCTTGGATGAGCTTCAAATGCTTCAAGATTAGAATGAATGGAAATCGGGCAATCCCAGGCCGCTGCCACACTGGTAACGTATTCCAACATATCCGGTTGTGTTCCTACGGTTGTCTCACTTGGAACCCAATAACCCAACCACCCGAAGTTGATTCGTGTAAAATCCTGTCTCATCCGGGGAGCTTCTTCTGCTGGCCATTTTTTTGTTTCTTCCTTCAATACTTCCGGCCTGAAAACATCAAAAGCATTTCCTCCACTCAACATATGCCAGCTAAAATGTGTTTTAGCAGCCCCTTCTGCAAATAAAGGCTGGGGTTTTAACCGTTTAAATACCCTGTACTGCGCTAAAGCAACGTTGATACCGAATGGAGGATCCACCCCCTCTGAACCGTCAAAATAGAAAAATTGAAATCCGGCATCATAAATTGCCGCAATTTTTTCAGCAATTTCATCTTGTAAGCTGGTTTTCTGGTTTATATAAACACTGGTAGCGCCGAATTCACTGACATCCAGTATACCAATGGAGTATCCCTTGGGAAGGCTGTTCACCGTAGTGTTATCGATCGCCCTTTTGCATCCCGTAAATTTATAAGGTGGTACAGTAGTAAAATTCTCATATGAAATAAGTTCCGTTCCTACCTTCAAAACCCGGCATCCCTCCGCCATGACGGATCCTTCGGGGTTTTGTTCTACATACACAGTCGTATCGTCCCTTCCCAGGTTTTCCGACAGATTAAATGTTTTTACGAGATTTAGCCGGTAATCGGGAACGGGAGTTACGTACTGGCTCTTTCTGCCGATATGTGAATGAAGAAAATGAACACCCGGAATGATACCTTCCGCTTTAATCTTATCCAACATTTTCTGAAGATCTTCTTTTCCATTGGGATATAACGTCTTGTCAATTTCATAACTTCCAATGATACCGTATCCTCCTCCTCCTTCAAAACTGGGGTAATAGATATTCATCAACCTGAAACCACCCATCTTGGCGTATTTGATGTGTTGATCGACATTCGTTGGATTTATGTTTGCCGTCCAATAGTATGAAGCATTGATAAAATCATTTCTACGGCTTTCTACGCCTTTGGGCAGATTAAAGTCATTCTCTATCTGAGCAATATTATCCAGCAATTTATCGGATTCAGAAACAATTAATGCAGCCCCGGTGCCTTTAAATTTTATATCCTTAATGGCACTTGCCTTCAATATTTTATACCCGTTTCGTTTCTCAAAATCGATATAGGCGTATTCATCTGTGGCTAACACATTAATAGCAGCCTTATTATCCCAACTGACATTTAGCCATTCTCCAAAATTCTCCCGGTTACGGATGGGTAATTGTAAAATACATACTTCAGTAGCGGGAGGAGGAGTTATTTTAAGGTACGAGGGATAAACGCCGTCCGTAATAAAATCGTAAAGGCTGAAACCTATATAATCAGGTGTTTCCTTGACTTGAATAACCGCTTTGTACGGAATTAATTCAAATCCAACAATGAGTTTGTCTCCCTCCCGATAAATAGTATCGGCCTGGTATGTCGTTTTCTTATTGGGGTGACCCAATTTTATTTCATTGTGGTACGGCCTTTCCTGAGTCACTGAGATAATTGCCATATTTTCTCCCTGCATCAAACACTCCTCGCCGGTAGACTTCAGTTTCAAACTCTTAGCAGCGGCATTATTACCGATAACTAATTTAAATTGTTCATTTTCGATTACAACGTCATTTTCGAGGTTGCCACTTTCATTTTTTTGCACACATGACATTAAAATGATGTTAATCAATACAAATAATGGAATAATAATTTTTTTCATAACTGCATATGTTTGTTATTTGTTTATTCTTCGATAACCAGCAGAGAGTATCCTTTGCTTTTAGGTACGTTGATATGGACATAATCACCTTCAAGGGTATAAGACAGCCTCACCTTTTCGGGTGCCAGGTAGATGTTCTTGAAATTTCTATCATCGTGGCGAAGGGATAGGGTTATGTTGTCAAGTTCAATGGGTTCTTCGATCATTTGCGTATTTCCCCTCATCTCGGGCAGATAAGAAAGCAAATGCACCATTCTTCTTTTGGGTTGTTCCGTGACAAAAACCCGGGAGAATGACGGTAAATTTTTTGTCTTTACTAACGGTTTGGCAAGAAACCGGTCGAGCACGTTGGAAAAGACTGTTCTTAACTCCACGGATGCCTTATCGTAATACCCGGAGAATATACGGTGGCTGAAATGGGCCACCTGCCCGTTAATTGTAAGCGCCGGCTTCTCCGTCACCCTGTCTGGCGGATTATAATAGAAAGCATATTCCCCATCCCAATCCCGGTTATGATATGGTTTTACAAGACGTGCCTCCGTTCTTGTTTTACCGGACGCTTCCACTTCAATGCCGTTGGAGTATAAAGAGAGCGGCATGTCCGGCAACCCTTCATTACAATTTTCCCCTACGGTAAAATAAGCCGGATCAAACGGATTTTCTCCTAAAAATTTGATGCCCCATTCCTGTTCGAGCACAAAATGTCTCTTCTCCGGATCAAGGCCGGAGAACCCCGTTGAAATGACCGCCTTTCCTTCATTGACGTGTTTCTTCACGCGTCTTGCCGTTTCCTCGTCAAAGAGAATGTCGTCGGGAAAGATCAGCACCTTGTACTTGCTCCAGTCCGATGCCAGCGTCACCACATCGAACTGCTGCTTCAATTCGCTCAACATGCGCACCGCGCTTTTGAGTTGTCTGTCGCCCCGTATGTTTGCAATTTTCTTTGGATAGACGATGGCTATTTCAGTTATGTTCTTGGCGTTGTCGAACCAGAGTTCCATGGTCTGGAGTTCCCTGTATATTCTTTCCACCCTGTCAAGGACGGCATTCTCGAGATCCCCCCTGGGGTGAAAATGGCCTCCGATATTGGGACGCATCCCGTTGGCCAACCCGTAAAGCAACTCCGACTTGATGGCTTCCCCGGGACGTAATCCTCCAAAATCCCCCCAATCGTAAAACCGGCCCGTCATATTCAAAACCGGATAGTCGCCCAGCGTCCTTAAATAGTGGGCCATCACAGGCATAAACTCGTATCCGCTATCTGATGCCGGTAAAGACACCACATCGAAATAGGTATTTATTCCCAATAACTCTTCGTAACTCGGATAATTATTGGAAATAAGTAAATCGGGGTTTATTTTCATCGCTTCCTCCGCAATATCTTTTGCTAAACGTACTGCTGAAATTTCCGCAAAACGAGTGACCGCGCTTAAATCCGACCAATCCATATTTCTTTTCTTCATCTCTTGTACACAGACAGGACATACACAGGGATAATTGATTAAGCAATCAATCATCAGCCCCCCAACGGGATATTGGTAAAGTACCTCTTTTACCATTTCAATCAGATGATCCCTATATCCCGAGTTGTAACACATGGTACGGACATGCGGCGTAAAACGTGGCTCACGCAACGACCTGCCATCGAAATACAAGGTTGTCCACTCCCGATGCTGCAATCCTTCCTCACTACTAATACCCGCATTAAAGTATGCTCCCAATGCAATCCCTTTTCGTTGACAAGCTTCTGACAATTTGCCGAAAAGATCGTATTTTAAGGAAGGGTGTCTTGTCCCAATTCGGGTATTGTAATATGCAAGCCCTTGATTACAACGAGCATGAAACACGAGATAATCAACTCCACAAGCTTTGATCCTGTCAGTAAACACCTCTACATTGAAGTTTTCTCCCACATCGGGAATAGCCTTCATCGTATGATTATCATAGAATAAACAGTATTTAGGTTTATGTTTCATGCTATAAATCTAATGTGTTCAGTTATATAAGTTTTTCAATCGTCCCTTTTAACGTTACGGATAAATTCATGAACAAACATAATACAAATTAACATTGGTTTTTTAAATTATTTTATATAATTCACGCAGTAATTATTGTAAATAGCGCAAGATATATTATTTTATACGGCTAAAATCGCAAAAAAGGGAAAACTGTTTAAAACTACATCATGGCGTGTAGTCTGCCAGGTATGACGACGTTATCAGATCTACCCTTAACATTTCTGTAGCTAAATCTTCATTATATCTTAATGAAAAAGTAAGCGGATCGTAACATTCATTGCGTAGTTTTGCTGTACGAAATTTACAATTTCTACAAAATGAAAAGAACCGTTTCATCCGTTTTCTTTTTTTGGGTTATCACTTCGTTTTTTTCCGTTGAGGCACAACATGCCCGAATTGGTGTGATATCCGATCTGCATTACACGTATCCGGCACTGATTGTTGAGAAAGGCAAAGCGCTGGAAGATTATTTACGGCGCGACAGAAAACTTCTTCTCGAAAGCGACGCCTTGTTGCGGAAATCGGTTGAGAATCTGTTGTGCGAGGATGTAAACGTAGTCCTTATTCCCGGCGACCTGACCAAAGACGGAGAATTGGTTAGTCACCGTGGAGTGGTGGAACTCTTGTCTCCGCTCAGGGAAAAAGGAGTGAAGGTATTGGTGGTTCCCGGAAATCACGATATCGACAACCCCGACGCCGTAATCTTTCACGGAGGCGAAACCCGTAAGGTTAGATCGGTTACACCTGCTGAATTTAAAGATATTTACTCGGATTACGGCTATGACAGCGCTCTCAGTCTGGATGAACATTCGTTGAGTTACGTAAATGAACCTGTCGAGGGGTTAAGGATAATTTGTATCGATGCCTGTAAATATCGCGACAACACTTTTATCTCCCGGGGTGCGAAAAAAGATTCGTGTGTCACTCACGGTACCGTAAAACCGGAAACCATGAACTGGATAAAAAATGAAGTCCGGCTTGCTAAGTTATTGGGAAAACAAGTGATTGCCATGATGCATCACGGAGTAGTGGAACATTTCGACCATCAGTCTTTTTTTGCTAGCCCTTACCTCGTCGATAATTTCGAATGGGTTCAGCAATCATTCATGGAAGCCGGCCTGAATGTTGTGTTTACCGGACACTTTCATGCATCGGATATTGCCCGAATCGAAGATGAAAAAAGCAATTATCTTTACGATATTGAGACAGGCTCCGTTGTGACTTATCCGTGTCCTTACCGGGTGATTGATCTTTCGAATAACCATCTGGACATACAAACAAAATTAACGGATAGTATAGATTTTCCTATTCCTTCGGGTATGAATTTCCAGGCTTATGCGAAAAAGATGGTTGATGTAGGCTTTAATGAGATGATATCGGCTCTTATCAGTGAATATCATTCATCCTTGCCTGTATATTTACCCCGATGGCTTAAGGGGATAATCCGCATTCCCGATGCGGAGAAGTTTACGGATATGGTATTGTCCAACTTGTCTCCCTCGGCTGTGGAAATGCTTGTTGCGCATTACGGAGGAAACGAAAACAATATAGAGAATGCGCACCGGCATAAAGAGGAGTTGTTATTAGCCATTGACAGTTTTGTGCGTGACTTGTGTAAAGCATCTGCTGGAATCTTGTCGGGGATTATAGAGAAACTTGTTGTACGCAGCAAGACGATTAAAAAGACCAAACAGGCCGTCTCAAGCATTTGGGAAAACACTTTTCTTACGGGAAAGGGAGTCGTAAAGGGAAGGCTGATGGATAACTCTATAAACGACTTGAATTATTTTCTAACACTCAATACTAATGAAAATATAAACAACGGAAACTTTTACGCTAATGAAAATGTCAACGATGAGGTAGAAGTGAAGTTGTTTTCCGAATAATATTTTTCATTCTCTCTATTTTAAGCGGCTCTACTCACCGCTCTACGCAGCCGGCAAGTGATTGTAGGCTGTTTTTTATGAGCAGAGTTAACTAAAAGGCACGCCAATCACTTGGAATGCCTTTTCAAAATAATAAATAAAAAGTAGAGAGTTTTTTTATTTCTGCATTTTCACCGTAATATCTTTAAAACTGCAGTTGGTAAACATATATAAGCGCTGATTGGTAGTTTTTTTGTTTAATCCTCCCAATGCTTCTATATAGGGCCCTGTTTTTACAAAATCAAAACAGCCGGTGGCCATAGGATGCAGGTTACTGTTTCCCGAATACCATGCTGTTTTGAGCCATTTTCCCCAATTTATCCGGATATGGTTTGCCAGCCGGCATACCTCTTCGGCATGAGCATCGCCCCCCATAAAACAAATGCAGGTGATTGAATGCTCATAGAGCTGCAGCAGTCTCGAAAGGGCTCCTTCGTTCAGTTCTTCCCCTATGTCTTGCTGCAGGTGGGGACTGTGGCACCCTTTGCAGCGGTGCGGGCAACCCGACAGGTTGACGGCTAACGTCACCTCGTCGGGAATCTCTTGAAAAACAATATCATAGTCTGTGTATTTAAGCATAAAAATTATCTTATGGTTGAAATGTCCGCTTTTCTGTAATACCTTTCTGGCATCTCATTCTCAAACATAGCTTTGGTATGCTTGCGACTAATGTATAACCTTAATAAATAATAGGTTCCTCTTTAGGCTTCTCTGTTGCGTCCGGCTTTCCGTAATGTCTTCTTTCCGCTTCCGCTTGCCGGGCAGCCGAGAAATTGCTCACCCTCTTCATGTAGCCGATAATGCGTGTGAGGTAGTCCACATTCAGGGATCTGCATCCGGGGCATTCCTTCAGAAAGCGCTTGTCGATGACGCCACAATCGTTGCATACGGTATTTGGAATGTTGAAGGTGAAATAGTTGCAGCCTTCGTGGGCTGCTATACGTAATAACTGCCGGTATTGTGCTTTTGTGAGGTGTTCTTCCAGGTTCAGGTGAAGCGCTGATCCGCCTGTCAGGTGTTCAATATAATCCCGTCCGTGCAGGCGGAATTTATCGATCACGTTAAGCGACGGGTCTTCCACCCGGTAAAAATAGCTATTGTAGCAGTCACGTGGCACAAAATAACCGTCCTCCCTGTCCCATTTGGCATGTTTGACGCCCACGTTTTCCGCGGGAATCATCTCACAATTGAACATCAATTTTCTCGACCGGTATTTTTTGTTGTACTGTTCAATGATCTCGAGCACCTCCTGTACGAAGGCCTTATATTTAGGATTGTGGTTGATGGTTATTCCTAGCGATTCAGCCGCTTCCACTAACCCGTTTACACCGATAGTAAGGTATTGGCGGCTGAGATTGATATATCCCGCGTCGAACAGTGGCAGCATCCCTTTTTGTTGAAACATTTTCAGATTCTCGTTGTAGGCGATCTGTACCTTGTGCGCCAGATCCACCACCTCTTCAAGGAAAATGCTGTAGGGTTGTCCCGTACGTTTTGCGAACTGAACGCAGCGGTTCAGGTTGATGGTGAGCACGCTTTTCGATCCGGTGGACACTCCGCCGGCCCCCAATGTATAACTGAACCCGTTGTCCTGAATCTTGTTGCGCAGGCGACAGCAGCTCGATAATGAGTCGGCATTGTCGCTCATATAGGTAAAGAAAGAGTGTCCTTCGGCATACATTTCGGCGGTAAAATCGGCATATTCTGTATCGATCACATCCTCTTCCCGCGAGAGCAATGCCATCGTTTCCACCGGAAAGGTAAGCACGGTTTTGGTGCGTTCCTTGTTAAACCATTTCATAAATCGTTTCTGTAACCAGTTGAGCGATTCCCATACGGGGCGTGATCCGTCGGGAAAAAGGAATTCCCCGAACAGGCTTTCGAAGTAGTGTCTGTCATAGTAGGAAATATTCCAGAAAACCGCCTGGAAATTACGTGCTCCCGTAGGCTGGTTGATGGAATAAACGATCTGTTCGAAGCAGTCGGTAATCATTTTGTCTATTGTTCGTTGCCTCCTTGACAGGTCCACCACGTCCCCGGAACGCCCGAAATAGTCGTCGCCGTACTCTTTTCGGATAAAATAGTCCAGGTACATCAGGAACTCGGGCGTGGCGCAGGCGCCGCTGAGCATGCTCGACACGATGAACACCATATTGATGAACCCACCGCAGAACGATTTCAGGTTGGTCGGGGGCATGGAGTTGCCGCCGATGGGAAGGGTGCCGTTCAGCAACCACGGGTACATCGTGATGCTGGCACAGTAGTTGGCCAGGCTGGTCTCATCGTTTTTATAGATAAAATGCTCGTTCAGCATACCGATGTATTTGTCGGCCAGTTCTTTCCCATACATCTCCTTTATCCGGTCGGTGATCATCTTTCGGTTCAGGTCGATGAAGTTCTTTTTGGGTAATTCCCCGATGAGGGTGGCAATGTTTTTCTTCTCTACGTTGGCATTGGCATCGAACTTGCTTCCCGTTGCTGCGTTCTGTGCGTTGCAATAGTTCATCAGGAAGTTCATCTTGCTCTGGATTTCACGTGTTTCGGTATGTTTCTGCCGGTAGAGCATGTATGCTTTTGCAACGGCGAAGTATTTTTCCCTCATCAGCGCCGTTTCTACCTGGTTCTGAATTTCTTCCACAGTCATGCCGTCAGAAATGTGGAGGTGGGAGAGGAGCGTGATAAAGTCCTCTTCGGTGGCGAAAGATCCTACTGCCAGAAATGCTTTTGCAACGGCATTTCTGATTTTCTCGATGGAGAAGGGAACCTTTTTCCCGTCTCGTTTTACAATAAAAATTTCTTTGTTGCCCATATTTAGACATTTAGATAATTGGATAAATAGCCCTTGAAACCTGCAAACCTGCCAGTTTTTAAAATAACAAATAGGGATATCAAATTTTTAACCGTCTTTTTACCCGAAAGACATCAAAAAGAGTATATAAGTGCATCTGGCAGGTCTTCTGACTTACTCTTGTGTCTGAACGCCTTCCCGTTCCGGTTCATCGGAACAGTGGCAGTGGAGGTGTTTGTTCAGCACGCAAAAAAAGAGCTTACAGCAGCGGGAACTGTTGCCGATTTTCACGGCATTCCCTTTTATTTTATTCATAAAGACAACTATGAATAAAAACCAAATGTTACCACAAAGGTAAATTTACTTTTTTAGAAAACCAATAAAGTTTTCCGGAAAAGTTATCAACATAGGTGCTTTTATTTTTTATATTTCTGATTATTAAATTTATATATTTTAATTTCGATAGTTCCTTGATTAAATTCAAGTGACAATATTTTCTTTTTTTTCTACTGATTAATTGCTATACTTTGCATAATTATTTAAAAAAGCATGATAAAAGCGGTCGCCATCCGGTCGCACAACCCCGAACAGCTTCTTTTTCTCAAAAATTCATAAAACAAACTCCAATTTCACAAAAATGACCGATAGATTTTATACCTTTGTATTCTTTAAAAAAATAATCATTGATGTCAAAGAAAATAAATTCGGCACTCATTTCGGTATACCACAAAGACGGCCTGGAGGAGATATTGAAATTGCTGAACAGTTTAAACGTAAAGCTTATATCAACGGGGGGAACCCGTGATTTTATCCAGTCGTTGGGTTATGAGTGTGAATCGGTGGAAGAGGTTACCGGCTATCCATCTATTCTAGGCGGACGGGTAAAGACACTGCATCCTAAAGTTTTCGGGGGAATTCTGTACCGCCGTGACGAGGAGCAGGACCGGAAAATCATCAAATCCTATGATATTCCCTCTATAGACCTGGTCATCGTTGATTTATATCCGTTTGAAGAAACCGTAGCTACACAAGCTCCCGAAGATGAAATTATCGAGAAAATAGATATTGGCGGAATCTCGCTTATTCGCGGGGCTGCCAAAAACTTTAAAGATGTGATTGTTGTGGCTTCCATGAAGCAATATAAACCGTTGCTCGATCTGTTAAAAAAGAAAAGCGGAAATACCGACATTGAGGATCGGCGCTGGTTTGCCAAGGAAGCCTTTGCCGTTTCATCGGGATACGATTCGGCTATTTTTAATTATTTCGACAAGGGCGAAAGCCCCGTTTTGCGGATTTCTGCCGACAGTGGCAAAACGTTGAGATACGGGGAAAATCCGCATCAAAAGGGCGTTTTTTACGGTAACTTTAATGAAATATTTGAGCAGTTGCACGGCAAAGAGATTTCGTACAACAACCTGCTCGACATAGACGCCGCCGTTTCGTTGATTGCCGATTTTGATGAAACAGCCTTGGCTATTCTGAAGCACAATAATGCTTGTGGCATGGCCTGTCGGAGTACGGTAAAAGAAGCCTGGGATGCAGCTCTAGCGGCTGATCCTATCTCTGCTTTTGGCGGAATTGTGGTTACTAACCGTCAGGTGGATGCAGAGGCCGCTAAAGCTATAAATGAAATTTTCTTCGAAGTAATTATTGCTCCCGATTATTCGCAGGATGCGCTCAATATCCTGTTCCAGAAGAAGAACCGGATCATCCTCAAGCAAAAAATAACCGGAAAGGAGGCGAACAATACACAGGTCCGTTCTGCATTAAACGGATTCCTGTTGCAGGATAAAGATACGAGTATTCAGACAAGAAGCGATTTAACGGTGGTAACCGCAAAAGTTCCAACGGAAAAAGAAACGGAAGATCTGCTGTTTGCAAATATCCTGGTGAAACATACGAAGTCGAACGCTATAGTGCTGGCGAAAAACAAGCAATTGATTGCTAGCGGGACCGGACAAACATCGCGAGTGGATGCGTTGAATCAGGCGATAGAGAAAGCAGGAACGTTTAAATTTGATCTTAACGGGGCCGTAATGGCATCGGACGCTTTCTTTCCTTTCCCCGATTGCGTTGAAATAGCGCACAAAGCCGGAATAACGGCTATAGTTCAGCCGGGAGGCTCCATCAAGGATGCAGAATCGGTTGCTTACTGTAACGAAAACGGCCTGGCCATGGTTACAACCGGGATCAGGCATTTTAAACATTGATTGAGAAGCCAGGGGTGGGTTCTCGCAGTGTGAACACACCCTGCAACTCGTAACAAACATAACAATATGGGATTATTTTCATTCACACAAGAGTTGGCAATGGACCTGGGAACCGCCAACTCCATTATTGTAAACAATGCCGGAAAAATTCTGCTGGACGAGCCGTCCATAGTGGCATTGGACCGCAAGACCGACAGGATGATCGCGCTGGGCGAGAAGGCCCGCCAAATGCACGGAAAAACACACGAAAACATACATACGGTCAGGCCCCTGAGGGATGGTGTAATCGCTGATTTTAACGCCGCAGAACAGATGATTCGCGGTATGATTAAAATGGCTACAAAAAACAAAGGCGGATTATTTTCGCCGTCACTTCGGGTAGTAATCTGTATTCCGTCAGGAAGCACCGAAGTGGAAATCCGTGCGGTTCGTGACTCAGCTGAACATGCCGGAGGACGCGATGTTTACATGCTCTTCGAGCCTATGGCAGCTGCTCTGGGTATCGGCCTGGATGTGGAGATTCCCGAAGGGAACATGATTGTGGACATAGGTGGGGGAACAACAGAGATTGCTGTGATCTCACTGGGCGGGATAGTATCGAACAAATCGATAAAGATTGCCGGTGACGACCTCACCGAAGACATTATGGATTATATGGGGCGTCAGCACAACATGAAAGTGGGAGAGAGAACCGCCGAACAGATCAAGATTAATGTAGGCTCCGTCTTGACCGAGCTTCAGGATCCTCCAGAAGATTTTGTCGTTCACGGTCCTAATCGCATGACGTCTTTGCCGATGGATGTGCCCGTATCCTATCAGGAGATAGCACACTGCCTTGAAAAGTCGATATCTAAAGTGGATTCAGCGGTGCTTAGTGCACTGGAACAAACTCCCCCGGAGTTATATGCCGATATTGTACGTAATGGAATTTACCTGACAGGAGGCGGTGCTTTGCTTCGTGGTTTGGATAAACGGCTGACCGATAAAATCGGTATTCCGTTCAAAGTAGTAGATGATCCGTTACACGTGGTAGCCAAAGGAACAGGTATTGCTTTAAGAAACATTGACAAGTTTACATTCCTGATGAGATAGGATGAAAAACCTTCTCTCGTTTATTATCAGAAACAGTTCGTGGCTGATCGCAATCGGTTTGATTGTCATCAGCTTCTATCTGGTATTTTCTTTTAATTCTTATCAGAGAAGTGTATACCTAACATCTGCAAACAAGGCTACTGGCTGGTTTTACGAGATTTCTGACAAAGCAACGGCTTTTATCTATTTAAACAAGAGCAACAAGCTTTTACTGGAACGGAATGCACGGCTCGAAGAAGAACTATACTCGTTAAAGTCCTACTTGTCGGACACGCAAAGGGACACGTTAACAACGAATGCTTTTCTGAGTGATTCCATTCCAGCTTCAAGGTTTTCATTTGTTCCCGCTGAAGTGATCAATGTCAGTTTCTCGGGCCCAAACAATTTCATCACGGTAAACAAAGGTTCCATACACGGTGTCAAACCTGATATGGGTGTAGTTTCACAAAATGGAGTGGTGGGAGTAGTATTGAAGACCTCTCCATCATTTTCAGTGGTTATTCCCATTATAAATCCGAAATTCAGGTTGAGTGCCAAACTGAAAAATTCCAACAATACGGGATCAATTTCGTGGGACGGCAAGGATTTGATTACAGCGCAGATAGGAGAACTTCCCAAACACGAAGTTTTTCAACCGGGAGACACGGTAGTAACCAGTTTTTCACGCATTTTCCCAAAAGATATTGTTATCGGATACGTTACCGGGCAGATTTTATCTAAAGATGACAATTTCAATACGTTAAATTTGCGAATAGCTACTGATTTTTATTCTGTGAGGGATATTCTTATTATAAATGATGCGCATTTTGAAGAACAGAATGAATTAGAAAATTCAATTCCATAATGAAAGCGGTTTCCATATTCAAAGAGATTTTGCTGTTCGTAATATTGGTATTGTTACAAGTATTGCTGCTTAATCGTATTGCTGTTTTTGGATTGGCTGTGCCTATTCTGTATATCTATTTTCTCATAAAACTGCCTTACGGAAGAAACCGGTTCTATGTAATTGTTTCGGGTTTCCTGTTGGGAATTGTTATCGATATTTTTTTGAATACACCCGGTATGAATGCTGCTGCCACAACCATTACTGCTACACTGAGAAGCATGGTGTTAAACCTGTTTTATCCCAAAAATGAGTACGAAGACCTGGTTCCCGGTATTCATACGTCAACAGCGGCTTTTGTGAAATTTACAGTAATGATGGTATTGTTGCATCAGACGTTGCTCTTTTTTATCGAAGCCTTCACACTCTTTAATTTAACCAGCACCCTTATCCGGATTGGGTCTTCTTCGATACTGACTATTGTCCTGATTCTGGCACTGGATTCCCTATCAATCAGGAGAGAGAAAAGTGGTTAACAATAACAAGTCATACGAGAAAAGGAAGTATATCATTGCGTCTGTTGTCGTGGTAACGCTATTGGTGTATATTGCACAACTATTTAATTTGCAGATTCTTAGTCCGGAATATAGAAACTTTGCCGACAGCAACGCTTTTTTCAGAAAAACACTTTATCCGGCACGTGGAGCCATTTATGACAGAAACGGCGAATTGGTCGTTTTCAATCAGCCCACATACGATGTCATGATGGTTGTCCGTGAAATGAAGCAATTTGACACGCTCGATTTTTGTAACACGCTAAACATCGACAAAGCAGCTTTTCTACAGCTGGAAGCCGAAATGAAAGACCGGCGAAAAAATCCAGGCTATTCCTCCTATACACCGCAGCTTTTCATGTCGCAACTCGATGTGGAAGAATACGGCTTGTTGCAGGAAAAGTTGTACAAGTTCCCTGGAATTTATATTCAAAACCGGACCGAGCGTCAATACAAATATCCTAATATGGGGTTGATATTGGGGTACGTGGGCATAGTAGACAAAAATAAGATGGATGCTGATCCGTATTATACCCGTACTGATTATGTGGGAAAGTCTGGGATCGAACTTTCTCACGAAGAAGACTTGCGGGGTGAAAAAGGAGTGGAAGTCCTTTTGCGCGACGCACACGGTCGCGTACAGGGAAAATACCGTGATGGAGAATTTGACAAATCGCCCGTTTCAGGTCGTGATTTAACGCTGGCCATTGACATTAATTTGCAAGCGTACGGGGAGTACCTGATGCAGAACAAAATCGGGTCCATCATTATGATTGAACCCAAAACAGGCGAAATCCTTTGTATGGTGGCTGCACCTTCTTATGATCCGTCGATCCTGACCGGAAAAAACTTCAGCCAGAATTACCTTCAACTCGAACAGGATCCTTACAAGCCGTTGATCAACCGGGCTGTTTCGGGATTGTATCCACCCGGATCCACTTTTAAGCCCTCACAAGGATTGATTTTTCTGGAAGAAGGAATCATTACTCCTGATACCCGGTACAGCTGTTTCGGAGGCTATCCGCCATTGGGAGGGCGTCCTGCCTGCCACGGACACGCTTCACCGCTCAGCCTACAGCCGGCGCTGGCCACTTCGTGCAACTCGTTTTTCTGTTATGGACTTAACGCCATGCTTAATAACCGTACCAAATACAGTAGTACTATTGAGGCTTTTGAGGTTTGGAAAGAGCACATGGTTGATCTGGGATTCGGCTATAAAACAGATGTAGATTTACCTTCTGAAAAAAGAGGCTTTATCCCGAACAGCAAATATTATTCAAATGCATTTAAGAACGATAGATGGGTGGCTCATAACATCATTTCTATTGCTATTGGACAAGGAGAAATATTGGCCACTCCCCTGCAGCTTGCTAATTATACGGCGCTAATCGCCAACAGGGGTTATTATCATAAACCGCATGTGGTGAAAGCCAGAAAAGGTGCTCCGTTAGATACGCTCTTCAGTAAACGAAGAGAGTCGAACATCCGCCGCGAGCATTTTGAACTGACGGTTGCGGGAATGGCCGATGCCGTAACACACGGAACCTGCCGGAGGGCAAATATGGAACCGTTCTTAACGGTTTGCGGCAAGACGGGAACGGCCGAAAACCCGCACGGGGAAGATCACTCCCTGTTCATCGGGTTTGCTCCGAAGGACGACCCGAAAGTGGCCATTGCCGTGATTGTGGAAAACGGAGGCTTTGGAGCCACGAACGCCGTTCCTATTGGAAGATTAATGATGCAGAAGTACTTGATGGGAGAAATTATGCCGCAGGACCAGGTGTTGGAAAAAACTATTGCCAGCCGGGTGATTTTACCGTTTGCGTACAGAAGAAATGCTTCTGCCCAACGCATCGATACCACAGCAACTCAAGTTAGAAATGTACAGAGGAACTAGGGAAATACAGGAAAAGGGAAGGGTAGACCGCTTTACTGCGCTTATGTACCTACTCTTTATAGTGCTGGGTTGGTTGAACATTTATGCGGCCAGCTTCGACCTGGAGAATGCGGTGAGCATGTTCGACCTTTCCGGCCGGGCCGGGATGCAACTTGTTTGGATGGGTACCTCGTTGCTGCTTGCGTTTGCCCTTCTCAAAATCGATACTTCATTTTACGAAACGTATGCCTTTGTAGCTTATATCGCCGGAATCGCATTGTTGATCATTACCCTTGTTGTCGCGCCCGAAATCAAAGGTTCACGTTCGTGGTTGGTGATAGGTCCGGTACGGTTGCAGCCTGCCGAATTTATGAAGTTTATCATAGCACTTACGCTGGCAAAGATTTTCAACGTGTACAATTTCCGCCTGATGGAAAGGAAAAACCTGATCATCGTATTCTCCTTAATTTTCCTTCCGTTGGTGCTGGTGATCCTGCAAAGTGAAACAGGTACCGCACTGGTTTACCTGAGCCTTATTTTTGTGTTGTACCGTGAGGGGCTACCTGGTGGAATTCTTTTCATGGGTGTGGCGGCAATTTTATATTTTGTACTGGCTATCCGTTTTTCGGACGTTCAACTGGGAATGTTGTCCGTCGGCGAGTTCATCGCAGTTATACTGATTATTGTTTTTGCTGCCGCCATGGTCTGGAACTACGTAAAACGCCGAGAAACGGCTTTCATCATCATCGGACTAGGATTGATTGTCCTGGCAGCCGGATGGATTATGCATTTTTTTAATCTTCCTGTCAATCCCGGTTTATTGGCGCTTGTGGCATTAGGATTGGTCGCGGTTTACCTGGCTTACTTGTCGCTTCGGTTTTGGAAAAAGGTTTATTTGTATATCTTGTTGTTTGTTGTGGGTTCGTTCGCGTTTGTTGAATCGAGTGAGTATGTTTTTAACGATGTCCTGCAACCGCACCAGCAAATGCGCATCAAGGTAACGCTGGGAATGGAGCAGGATTTGCGTGGATCGGGTTATCACGTGGGGCAATCGAAAATAGCCATTGGATCGGGCGGGATGTCTGGAAAGGGTTTCTTAAACGGTACACAAACCAAACTGAAATATGTCCCCGAGCAAGACACCGATTTTATTTTCTGCACGATAGGCGAAGAGTGGGGCTTTATCGGTTCAACCATTATTCTCCTGCTTTTTGCCGTGTTCATACTGAGGCTTATTTCTTTGGCGGAACGACAGACCACAATCTTTGGCCGCGTGTATGGCTATGGTGTTGTAAGTATATTTCTGTTCCATTTGCTGGTAAACATCGGAATGGTGATTGGCATTATGCCCGTAATTGGGATCCCGTTGCCATTCTTTAGTTACGGCGGTTCGTCGTTGTGGGGATTTACCATCTTGTTGTTTATTTTTCTGCGGATAGACAAAGGACGGAAAAGAGCATAAAAAGTGGATGCACACTAATTTCACAACCGGCATGCATCCTATCAATTAGAACCCAATTTTTTTTTCAGTTTGGCGGCATTTTTTATGCGTAGCCAGTTAACGTTTCGTTAATTGGTTCATTTTCTTCGACCGCGCTACGGAAAAAAAGTTTAATTTTGTTCCAAAATCAAAAAAAATGAACCATACTGCATTAATTACGGGTGCGTCGAGGGGGCTTGGTGCTGAGTTTGCCCGGCTGTTCGCTTCAAAGGGCACAAACCTGATTCTCGTTGCCCGAAGCGAAAAAGAATTGAATGATTTGAAAGATGAATTGGAAAATACATTTAACATATCGGTACGGATAATTGCAAAAGACCTGACAAAGCCGGAAAACGTACGATTTGTATACGATGAAATAAAGGACACTGGAATCGAGGTAGATTACTTGGTGAACAACGCAGGGTTTGGCGATTTTGGCCATTTCTCCGATACGGAATGGGAGAGGCATGAGCAGATGATCGATTTGAATATGAAAACATTATCTTATTTTTGTTATCTTTTTGTTCAGGATTGGATCCCGCGTAAATCGGGAAAGATATTGAATATAGCATCCACAGCTGCCTTTCAACCGGGCCCGGGGATGTCGGTTTATTTTGCGTCCAAAGCATACGTGGCAAGCTTCTCACAAGCCATTGCTTACGAATTCCAAAAATACGGCATTACCGTCACTGCACTGTGCCCTGGACCCGTCAGAACCAATTTTGGGATAGCTGCCCGGATGCAGCACCCAAACGGATTTCTGAAAGACATGAAAACGCCTTTGCCGGGGGAAGTGGTAGCGTTTGGTTATCGTGCCATGATGAAAGGAAAAACACTGGTTATTCAAGGAGGATTGAATAAATTCGTAGCCAACCTGGTCAGGTTTATTCCGCGCAAATGGCTGATAACCCTTTCCGCAAAAGTGATTTCCTGGTAAAGAAAAGTACTCGATTGTTAGAAACTGTTTTGAATTTTTTCATGTCCTGTTTTATGATAAACGAAAAAGAGATATTTCAGCGAACTGAGCTCCTTATGGGAAGCCGTTATTTGGATCTCGCAGAGCGAAAGAGGGTTATTATATTTGGTGTGGGAGGAGTCGGGAGCTGGTGCGCAGAAATGCTGATAAGAAGCGGGATTACCCATCTTACGCTGGTGGATTCAGACAAGGTTGCCGTAACCAATATCAACCGGCAGCTGATGGCTACGGTGAAAACTATCGGACAAGTGAAGGTGGAGGTGTTAAAGGAACGACTGCTCGAAATAAATCCCAATGCCGAAATTGTTTCTATGCAAGTAGTGTATAGTCCGGAGACCGCCGGTTCCTTTAAGCTCGAATCGTATGATTTCATTATTGATGCTATCGACAGCCTTTCCAATAAAGTTCATCTTATACGTTTAGCCTCGCAAATGCCTGGAGTTTTCTTTTCATCGATGGGTGCGGCGTTGAAGATTGACCCTTCCTACATCAGGGTAGATGAGTTTTGGAAAGTGAAAGGTTGTCCCCTGGCTGCCGCACTCCGGACAAGAATAAAGAAACTTGGCGGGCTGGAAAAAAAATTCCTTTGTGTCTACAGCAATGAAGCGCGTGAAAACAAAGGAGAAAAATCGTTTCTAGAGGAGAGTAATGCTCCTGTTTCTCAATGGGATACAAAAAAAGCACGAATTAACGGTACAATGTCTTACCTGCCGGCAATTTTCGGAATGACACTGGCTTCACTTGTGGTAAAGGATATAGACATTCATTCGGGAGGTGAATCCTGAAAGTTAACCTTTTTAACCTCCATGTGTTTTTTAACAGATAAGTCTTCTACGATAAAATAAGTCTTCGGAGTTTTTGAAGTAGACTTACAGATTAAAAGAAAAGATTTTGAGCAATTTTCTTTAAAAGGAAATGTTTTTTGTATCTTTCGCCTCAAGATGTTGGAGAGGAATGAAAGGTATTGTTTGCGCAGTATTGATTTCTTTTTTTATCCCTGTGGCCGGTGCACAAACCCCGATGATAAACAGGGACAGTATTCCGCATTATTTTGATCAGGTAAAACAGGCAACACGCGAAAATGTTAAAATATGGGATAAGGACATCTACGGCCCTATTATGCTCATAGAGGAAGGTACCCGTGTAATCTATGCCAATGAGCCGGACAAAGACAATGTATTGGTGGCAAGGAGGGGTTATTACACGGGAGTCCTGCCCAAAGAAATCAGTTTTCAGAACACTTCGCTCGATTGGAACGGAAAAACATGGGCAACAGTCGTTTTGCCGCTTTCACCCAATAAATACCAGCGACTCGATCTTATTACGCACGAACTGTTCCACAGTGCACAACTTTCGCTTGGCTTCGATATACGGGGATCAGATAATTATCACCTGGATGAGAAAGACGGCAGGGTATTTCTTCGGCTCGAACTTGAAGCCTTAAAAAAAGCACTGAGGGCCAGGAGGCTTTCGCTGGCAGAAGAACATTTGCGAAATGCATTGATATTCAGGAAGTATCGTCATCTGGTATACAGCGGATCGCAACTATCGGAGAACAAACTGGAATTGCTTGAAGGCCTTGCAACCTACACCGGACAAATGATGAGCGGACGCGATAAATGGCAGTTGCGCGAATACCTCATAGCGAGACTGGAAGATTATCCCAACACTCCTTCGTTTGTCAGGTCTTTTGCTTATGAAACTGTGGCGGTGTATGGCTTTTTTCTTTATCAGAAAAACAACAACTGGAACAAGGGTATTAGCGGAGAAACCGATCTTACAGAATTTTTCGAAGAGGCTTTTGAGTTAGATATGCGAATAGTTTTACCTTCATACGTAAGGCAATTATCGGAAGATTATCGCGGCAAGGAAATTCGTGATGAAGAGACTTTACGTAGCGAAAAACACACATTAACACTGAATGAGTTGCGGGATAAGTTTCTGGAAAAGCCGCGACTTGAAATTAAACTGGAGGATATGAACATGTCGTTCGACCCGGTTAACCCGATTCCCCTGGATGTTGACGAAGGGACGGTTTATCCCACCATCCGCATAAGCGACAACTGGGGAATCTTGACGGTGACCGGCGGAGGTGCGCTGTTGTCGCCCGGACTAGTATGGGTGGTTGTTTCTGAACCGGTGGAGATCGGCGAAGATGAAATTACCGGCGAAGGGTGGCGCATTGAGCTGAACAAAGGATATTACCTTGAAAAAAACAATCAGGGGAATTATTTGATGACGAAGAAAAAAAACGAGTGATTTTTCTTATCTTTGTGCTTTGAAACGGATTATGGAACTTGAGCTTAACGGACACAACAAACAGGAATACCCTCCCATGCACACTACGGAACATATTCTTAACCAGACAATGGTAAGGATGTTCGGTTGTGCCCGCTCGAAAAATACACACATAGAACGGAAGAAAAGCAAAGCCGATTATTTTTTGTCTCAATCGCCCACCCCTGAACAAGTACAGGCCATTGAGGCGGGCGTAAACGAGATTATCGGCCGTCATCTGCCCGTTTCAGAAGAATTTCTACCGGTCTCAGCGGCAGCAGAGATAGTGGATTTATCAAAACTTCCCGATAATGTATCAGAAACATTGCGTATTGTCAGGGTAGGTGACTATGATGTTTGCGCCTGCATCGGTTCACATGTTGGAAACACATCGGAAATCGGGCGTTTTGAAATTATTAGCCACGATTTTAGCGATGGAAGGTGGCGGGTAAGGTTCAAATTGTGGTAGAGAAGTCATGAAAAAAATACCTCGTATCTTCGGTAAAATAGTGCTTTTTTTCTTTCTCTGGAGCGTAGTATCCGTGATAGGGTACAGGTTTGTCCCTGTCTATTTTACTCCACTGATGGGAATAAGAATGACGGAACAGATCGCAGAGGGGAGAAAGCCTGAGGTTAAGCACAAATGGGTTTCGTACACACGTATTTCGAATAATATGAAACGCGCTGTTGTCGCCTCGGAAGACCAGCGTTTCTTTAATCACAACGGCTTCGACAAGGTGGAAATTAAAAAAGCCCTCAAAGAGAATAAAACCCGTAAACGTCCCCGGGGAGCAAGCACCATCAGTCAGCAAACGGCTAAAAACGTGTTTCTCTGGCCCCGGTCGTCGTGGCTGAGAAAAGGATTGGAAGCCTATTTCACAGTTTTAATTGAATTTTTCTGGACAAAGGAACGTATTTTGACGGTCTACCTGAACTGTATGGAGGTGGGTGACGGGATTTATGGCGTGGAAGCGGTTGCCCATGAACATTTCAATACTACGGCGGAGAAACTTTCGGCTTCACAGTCGGCATTGGTGGCCGCAACATTGCCTAATCCGCTGAAATTTAGCTCAAAAAAACCGTCTTCATATATCAGGCAACGGCAATCGCATATCCTCCGGCAAATGCGTACAGTACAACTTCCTCCGGCTTCGGAAAAGGAGTGACTCTTCTTTTCATCAAATCATTTTGTCCCGATTTTGAGAAAAAAAATAAAAGGGTTACTTTTACGGTTCTTTATAGAAACGGACTCAGGCAATAATCAAGCTTATACCAATAACGCTGATTACAGAACGCGCCTGGCTGTTTAAACGATATATGAACGAAGGTGAAAAAAAAGTGGTGAACAAGATGATGGCCATCTATTGTAGGGCGAATCATAAACATGTGACGGGACTGTGTGAAGAATGTACCGTACTGAAAAATTATGCAATGAAACGGCTTGAAAATTGCCCTTTCGGTGAAAAAAAACCTACCTGCGGATCCTGCACTGTTCATTGCTATAAAAACGATATGCGATTGAAAATAAAAGAAGTAATGCGATTTTCAGGCCCCAGAATGCTGTTTTGGCATCCCATAGATGCTGTCCGGCATTTCTACAAAGAATACAGGCGGGATCGCTTCTCTTCGGTTGCTGAAAAATCTTTCCGGAAATAAATGGCAGACATTAAAAAAAATGCGGTCTTATCTGAATTGCTTACCGAGCACAGTGAACTTATACCTGTTGTGAACAGGTTTGGCATAAAACTGGGAGTGGGAGAGAAAACGATCGAAAAAATCTGCTTGGAAAATGACCTGAACATTGATTTCATTCTGGCCATCCTGAATGTTTACCTGGATGAAGAATATAATCCGGAAAAGGATCTCGATGCGTTTGATGTCTCACTTATCGTGGATTATCTTAAACGTACCGTCGAAAATTATATGCAGGCGTCTGTTCCGAACCTGGAAAAGCACTTCACCCCTTTTATCGCGATGAGTGGTGGCGAAAATGAAGAACTAAAACTGTTGCATAAAATATTCTATCAGTTCAAATCGGAGCTTTCTGAACATCTGCAGCAAGGCCTTGAGCAGCTCAGTGACTACCCAAATGAATTGTTGCACGATTTAAAAAACATTATCATCAGGCATATTTCGGGAAATTTTAACCAAAACCTTGCTTACGCGGTTATTTTTTCAATAACTGCCCTCGAAAAGGAGCTGCACATTCATAACCGGTTGCTGGAAAAAGTGTTGCGTCCGAAACTCAAGGAACTGGATTCCGGACATATCGAACACCTGAACCATACCTTTTCCGATGAACATAAATTGCAAGAGGAGAATAAGCAGTTGACCAACCGGGAAATAGAGGTACTGAAGCTTATAGTTCAGGGACGTTTAAACAAAGAGATTGCCGATAAGCTGAACATAAGCCTGAACACAGTCCTTTCGCACCGTAAAAATATTATTGCGAAGACCGGTATTAAAACGGTTTCCGGGCTTACGTTTTACTCTATTTCCAACGGATATGTTTCTCCCGGCGACCATGTTGTTTAGCAAAGGCAAAAAGGAATATGAATAATAAAACAATTGCATTTATAGCCAACTTTACGGGCATCTTTCTTTTCGGAATTTCCATGGTGATTATCGGTTCGATTTTGCCGTTGCTGAAGGCCCGTTTCGGAATGTCTGATATTGCTGCCGGAGGTTTATTCTCCGTTCTTCCCGTTGGTATGCTTGCCGGCTCGGTTTTGTTTGGGCCTGTTGTAGACAAGTTCGGTTACAGGTGGGTGCTTTCCGTTGCTTCGCTGTTTCTATCGCTCGGGTTTTTCGGGATAGTCCACGTGGGTTCCCTTCACTTGTTGAGGGCCGGTATTTTCTTTTTCGGATTGGGCGGTGGAGTCATTAACGGCGGTACCAGCGCATTGGTTTCCGACTTAAGCGAAGGAAAAAATAAAATCATAAACCTGAACTGGCTAGGATTGTTTTACGGTATTGGTGCATTTTCCATGCCAATGATCCTGAGCCGGATAGATGAGATACATTACACCTTGGTTATTGATGTGGTGAGTGGCATCAGCCTAGCTGTTGCCTTAATTTTTCTTCTCATCAATTATCCGTTGACCGTTCAAAAGGAAAAAATATCGTTAAAGCTCATTCCTGTTTTTGTAAAGAACAAGCTGTTTATGGCCATTTGTTTTTACCTGTTTTTTCAGTCGGCCTTCGAAGCCATAATCAACAATTGGTCGGTTTCGTTTTTTATTGATAAACTTGCCGTGCCTCAATATCAGGCATTGATAGCATTATCGGTTTCTGTCTCAGGACTGGTTTGCATGAGAATTCTTACGGGAAGCGTATTGAAAAAATGGCATCATTTTCGGTTGATTCAATTGTCGTTATTGCTGTTTTCGCTCGGGTTGATCTGTCTGGTGCTACCGGCATCCTACTTTGTGCACTTGCTGGGAATGTTTCTTATCGGTAGCGGCCTGGCCCCGGGTTTTCCGGTCATGCTGGGTTTGGTAGGTGAAATCTTCAAGGAGGTTTCCGGGACTGCTTTCAGTTTTGCGATGCTCATTGCGCTCACCGGAAATACAATTATAAATTATTCAATCGGCATACTGACCGAAAAGTTTGGAATGAATGTTTTTCCGTATGTGGTTCTTGTGGAAATTGTAATGATGATTTTTATTTTCCTGTTGATTGGAAAAGCAGATAAGAAAACGGCTATTCGTTATTGACATTTAATTTTTCAACATATGAACTCAATTGATTTAAGGTCTGCCAACTGGAAGGACGTAAAAGAAGCCAGCTACGATGCCGTGGTATTACCCTGGGGCGCTTTTGAGCCGCACAATTATCATTTACCGTACCTTACGGATTGTTACTTATCGCATCATATAGCCTTGGAGAGCGCTTTACTCGCTTATGAGAAATCCGGCGTGTTGTGTGCTGTTCTGCCGCCGGTTTATTTCGGATCACAAAACCCCGGACAATGGGACTTGCCGTTGTGCATTCACACGAACAGCGAGACGCAAAAAGCCATATTGTGCGATATAGTCGATTCCCTGCACGGGCAAGGATTAAAAAAACTGGTTATCGTAAACGGACACGGCGGCAATACATTCAAAACCTACATTCGCGATTTAGCCAAGAAATATCCCGATTTTACCGTTATCGCCGTGGACTGGTGGTCCATTGTGCCTACCGGTGCCTACTTTGAAGAGAAGATCGATGAGCACGGTGGGGAGCAGGAAACCTCGGTGCTGCTCCATTACCGTCCCGATTTGGTGAAGATGGAACAAGCCGGTAATGGCAAAACATCTCCCTTACCGATGGAGTCCATCAATCAAAAAGTTGGCTGGTTACCACGACCCTGGCAACAGGTTTCCGAAGACACAGGGATAGGTAATCCTGCAAAATCCACTGCCGAAAAAGGCAAAAGATATGCCGAAGCTGTGGTGGGGAAAATTGCCGGTTTACTGGTTGAGTTGAAAGCGTGGTAAATCTTATCCACAACATTTTTATCAACTGTTCTTCAGGTAATCCCTCAGCACGTACTGCAAGATTCCGTTGTTTCTGTAGTATTCAATTTCGATAGCGGAATCCAAACGTACTTCCACTTCGAATACGGTCACTTTTCCGTCAGGATGTACCGCTTCAACCTCCAGTAATTTATGGGGGATCAGGTTGTCGGCCAGCCCGGTGATGTTGTAGGTTTCGGTTCCGTCCAGACCGAGGGTTTCCGCATTCTCACCTGCGAGGAATACAAGCGGTGCTACCCCCATTCCTACGAGATTACTCCGGTGAATGCGTTCGAAGCTTTCGGCTATGACGGCTTTTACACCCAACAGGAAAGTTCCTTTGGCTGCCCAGTCGCGGGAAGAACCTGAACCGTATTCTTTACCCGCTAAGATGATTAAGGGCGTTTTATCCCGTTTATACGCCATCGCTGTTTCGTAAACGGTTTTTACCTCATCGGTCGGAAAATACCGGCTGAAACCACCTTCCCGGTCAACGATTCTGTTTCTGATACGCACGTTGGCAAAAGTACCTCGCATCATCACTTCGTGGTTTCCGCGCCGTGCCCCGTATGAGTTAAAATCCGCTTTCCCCACTCCGTGGGCTTTCAGGTACTGTCCTGCGGCACTCTCTTCCCGGAATGAACCTGCCGGCGAAATGTGATCGGTGGTTACCGAGTCGCCCAGGTAGAGAAGTACGCGGGCGTTTCGGATATTGATCATCGGGTCGGGGTCTACAGTGAGGTCTTTAAAAAACGGAGCTTCTTTTATATAGGTGGATTGCCTGTTCCATTCGAAATTTTCATCGAGATTTACTTTCAGCTCCTGCCAATCTTTTGAACCTTCGAAAATAACATCATACACTTCTTGAAAATCGTTTTGTTTCACACATTTGTTGATGGTTTCCACAATCTCTTCCCGACCGGGCCAAACGTCTGCCAGATAGACAGGATTTCCGTTAGGATCATAATCCAGGGGTTCCTCCATAAGGTTAATATCGACGCGTCCGGCCAATGCATAAGCTACTACCAGCATGGGCGACATCAGGAAATTCATTTTGACCTGCGGGTGGACCCGTGCCTCGAAATTTCGGTTCCCCGATAAGACTGACGCCACTACCAGATCTCCTTTCTCAACGGCTTCCGCTATTTGTGGCGGTAAAGGACCGGAGTTACCGATACAGGAGGTGCATCCATAACCTACGGTATGGAAACGCAACGCATCAAAATATTCATTTAGTCCCGCCCGTTTCAAGTACTGCGTAACCACTTTTGAGCCGGGGGCCAGCGAAGTTTTTACCCACGACTTGGTCCTTAATCCTTTTTCTACCGCATTACGGGCCAATAACCCGGCGCCAATCATCACGGCAGGATTAGAGGTGTTGGTACAGCTGGTGATGGCCGCAATAACGATGCTCCCGTCGCTGAGGATAAGTTCTTTGTTCTTGTGTTTAATGCGTACGGATTGCAGGGATTCCGCAATGATTTCGTGTGGAGCAGCGCCTTCGACAGGCGTTTTACCGAAGGTGAACTCTGTTCCCGAACCGCCGTCGGCCAACCATGCTGACTCCGAACGTTGCAGAGGGGATTGGTACTTCCGGTTGTGTTCTTTTTCAAGCAACTCGGAAAATTTGTATCCCAGCTCTTTTACCGGAATTTTGTCCTGAGGCCGTTTTGGCCCGGAGACGGTCGGCTCCAGCATGGATAGGTCGAACTCCACTACCGATGAATAAGCGATCTTCTCGTTGCCTGTTCTCCACAACAGGTTTTCCTTGCTGTATTCCTCCACAATCTTTATCTGCTCCGGTGAACGGTTGGTAACGTGCATGTATTCCAACGTCCGGTTGTCAATGGGAAAATAGGTTACCGTACATCCGAATTCGGGCGACATATTGGCAATGGTAGCCCGGTCGGTTACCGTCAGGTTGTCCAGCCCGTCACCAAAAACTTCCACGAATTTTCCCACCACACCTTTTTCACGCAGCACTTTTGTAATGGACAGTACCATATCTGTGGCCGTACAGCCCGCCGGAATGGTGCCGGCAAGTTTTAGCCCGATAACTTCGGGACAAGTGAAGAAAATAGGCTGTCCCAGCATGGCAGCTTCCGCTTCAATTCCACCTACGCCCCAGCCGACAACTCCGATCCCGTTTACCATTGGTGTGTGTGAGTCGGTTCCCACCAGGGTGTCGGGAAACAACCATCCGTCGCGTATTGTGATTCCCTGAGCCAGGTATTCCAGGTTTACCTGATGGCATATACCCATTCCAGGTGGCACAACGGTAAAGTTTTTCAATCCTTTTTGTGCCCATTTCAGCAGTTCGTAACGCTCCTTGTTCCTTTCGTATTCCAACTCCACGTTCTTGCTGTAGGAGTAATTGGTCCCGAAATAATCCACTTGAACCGAATGATCGATAACCAAATCGACCGGAATAGCCGGATTGATTTTTTGTCCGTTTTTTCCGTGACGGACGTATTCAGCTCTTAGTGAAGCCATATCCACTACAGCCGGCACGCCGGTAAAATCCTGCATCAAGATACGTGCCGGTTTAAACGGGATATCTTTGTCCACGGGATTGGGCGACCAATGGGTCAACGTCTGAATATGATCATCGGTGATGCTGAAGCCGTCGTAATTCCTCAACACGTTTTCCAGAAGAATCCGGATACTGAAGGGTAAGTGCTCAATGGCCTCCCCCGGCAGATTCTTCAATGAACTGTAACGATAGCTGTGGCCATTAACTTCAATGGTTTCGACAGCTCTTGCAGTTGAATAAGCCATAATTTTAATTGTTAAAATTAACACAAAAGTTAAACATATTTTCCGCTTACCTGTCTTTTGAAGGTCTATTCACGTAACCCCTCCAGCCACTTCGATAGTTCGGAAAGAAAAAGAGAATGATACGAATAGGATTCCCTGTATCCGAAACCGTGACCTCCGGCCGGATACAACAAAAATGTTACCGGGACGTTGTTCCGTTGCAATGCTTCAACATATCGGAATCCGTTTTGCGGAGGGACAACCTTATCGTCTGCAGCGAAGATAACAAACGCCGGAGGCGTCTCTCCGGTTACTTGTTTATCGTTAGAGTATTTGCTGGTAAGTTCTGGCGAAGGATCTTCCCCGATCAGATTTTTTCTCGATCCAGCGTGTGTAAATGTTTTATCCATGGTTATTACCGGGTAAAGCAGTATCTGATAGGCGGGACGGTCGGCGCCGCTCGTATGCGTAGCGTAAGTTGAAGCCAGGTGCCCGCCTGCCGATGAGCCCATTATACCGATATCCTCCAAATTAATGCGCCATTCCGAAGCATGCTGTTTCACCAGATCGAAAGCTGCCTTAACATCAATAAACGGAACGGAGGGATTGCCTTGCGGCATCCGGTACTTCAGTACGACAAGAGCAATGCCCCTTTCCAGGAAAAAAGGTGCCCAATCGAACCCTTCGTGAAAAACAGCCAGCCCCTGATACCCTCCGCCGGGTAAGGCAATAACTGCTCTTCCTGTAGCTTTATCGGGATCGGGCAGGTATACGCGCACAGAAGGAGCAAGCATGCCTCTTGAATCCTCCTTGTCCATTGCCGGAGTGTCTTTTACAGTTCCCAACGAGTATTCTGCCCATTCTTTGGGTTGAACCGCCTGTTTGATTGCCTTCCCCCAGAATTCACCGAGTTTTTGCGCACCTGTCTTGTTCGGATGAAGGTAAAACGTTCCTGAATTACCTTCTTCTTTGAAAAAGAGCGGTTTGTTGTCCTTGAAATGATCGAATGCGGCTGTGTCTCCCAGCATTACCTGTCCGGGGAAAATGGAGCCATAATCGGCTGCCAGTTTCTTCAACTCCGGAAAATAAGACTGCAATACCTCCAGTCCTTCCTGCAGATAAGTGGATCTGTTGTGTGTGGTGGGGCTGTACCATATGGGCCGGTTGAGCACGATCCGGCTGGAAGGATATAACCTCAGGAGCTCATCCGTGATCGCCTTCATGTTTGTATAATATTGTTCCGGCTGCATGCGAGACTTGAGGTTTCCACGCAACGCGCTGTCGTTAGTTCCTAGCATAATGGAGAAGAGAAGCGTCCCGCCTTCTTTCGATAACTCGTCGGCAGCAGCTTTCACTCTTGTGAAAAAAGTGTTGGAAGCGGGTAGAAAGTTCACTGTAGTCGAGCCACTTATACCACAATTGCGAAATTCAATTTTTCCCGGGATTCGTTGCTCAAGCCACCGTACAGCCTGCACGGGAGGCGCTTCTTCGTGCGGGTTATCCAGTATAACTCCCTGCGTGATGCTGTTACCGATAAATACGATGTTTGTCTGTTGTGCAGAGGCAACGGTTGCACAGCCGACGATAAAAATGTAAAAAGAAAAAAGATATTTCATACGATTAAAATTAAAGCGAAAACCCGAGTTAAACCATAACCTCGTCCGGACCGAGGATTCAGAATAACCGATTTTTCGTCCAAATTTACAAAACATTCGCTAACAACAATAAGCAAAAGAAAGAAAACTATTTTTTTGCTGTTAACTTCTCAAAAACAAATCCCTAAAACTCTTTTTTAACTAAGCAAAAAAGAGTAATTTTGCAAGCTTATTGATGACAAGAGATTAAGAGAATCCAGAAGCGAAAAAAATTGTTTTCTGCATTAAACTTGGAAAAACCCAAAATAATAAATATGAGTAAACTATGAGTAATCAGAAAGAAAAACTTTTTACCGATTTCCCTCCGGTATCCACCGAAAAGTGGATGGAAGTTATTAACAAGGACCTGAAAGGGGCTGACTTTCAAAAAAGACTGGTGTGGAAAACAAACGAAGGTTTTAATGTAAATCCTTTCTACAGGGCTGAAAATATCGAAGGATTTCTTTCGGCCAGAAACCTGCCGGGGCAATTCCCTTACGTGCGCAGCACAAGAAAGGATAATGTTTGGTATGTGCGTCAAGATATTGACGTGAAGGATTATGCCGAAGCCAACAGGAAAGCCTTGTCGCTGTTGGATAAAGGCGTCACATCGCTTGGGTTTCATCTTCCGAAGAATAACCTTTCGGCGGAAAACCTTAAAGTTCTCCTCAACGGCATCGCTCCCGATAAAGTGGAGTTGAACTTCAGAACCTGTATCTCCAAAACACACGAACTTGCCCGGTTGGTGGTGGCATACGTTACATCGCAAAACCTGGATCTTCTGAAATGTTTTGGCTCCATTGAGTACGATCCGTTCCGGAAGATCCTGAAAAAGGGAGTGGATGTGCCCAACTGGATGGACGATGCTGCCGAAATGGTGAAAATTACGGCTTCGCTTCCCCGCTACAGAAGTATTTCCATTACCGGAAACTTGCTGAACGATGCCGGGGCATACAGCTACCAGGAGTTGGGCTTCAGCCTTTCCTATGCAAACCAGTTGTTGGGTGCACTTGTCGGAAAAGGGCTTGCCCCGTCGTTGGCAGCCAAAAAAATTAAATTTGAATTGGGTGTAGGATCCAACTATTTTATGGAAATTGCCAAATTCCGTGCAGGACGTTGGTTGTGGGCCGAGATTGTGAATGCATACAAGCCGCCTTGCCCTCCTTATATTGAATGTGAAAACACTGCTACAGACGGCACTTGCCTTTGTGCGGCCAAAATGAATATTCACGCTTCCACATCGCGATTTAATCAGTCGCTTTATGACCCGTACGTGAATTTGCTACGGACACAAACCGAAGCTATGTCGGCTACTCTTGGTGCGGTGGATTCGCTGACCGTACGTCCTTTTGACGAAGCGTTTGAAACGCCATCCGAATTTGCGAAACGCATTGCCGTGAATCAGCAACTGTTGTTAAAAGAAGAAGCACACTTCGATAAAGTTACCGATCCTTCTTCGGGCTCTTACTATATAGAAACATTAACTGTATCGCTTGCCGAACAAGCGTGGAAATTATTCCTCGAAACTGAAGAAAAAGGTTTTTACGAAGCTCTCAAAGCAGGTGCTGTACAAGATGTCATCGCAGCATCGTCCGATGCTCGTTTTAATGCAGTGGCCAACAGAAAAGAAATTCTGCTGGGAACCAACCAGTATCCAAACTTCACGGAAAAAATGGCTGAAAAATTAGCTGATCCTAAAGATCATTCGTGTGGGTGCGGTACTGGAGACAAGACGGCACTGAAGCCGCTTGCGATACGGCGTTTGGCCGAACCGTTCAACACGCTTCGTTTGGCTACCGAAAAGAGCGGTAAAACACCGAAAGTGTTTATGCTTACTATCGGAAACCTGGCTATGCGTCTCGCTCGTTCGCAATTCTCCAGCAACTTCTTCTCGTGTGCAGGATACCAGATCATCGATAACAACGGTTTTCCAACAGTGGAAGATGGCGTAATTGCTGCCCGTAATGCAGGAGCCGACGTGGTGGTCCTCTGTTCAAGCGACGACGAGTATGTGGAGTTGGCTCCCAAGGTTTTTGATCTGTTGAAAGGCGGAAAAGAGATCTTTGTAGTTGCAGGCGCTCCCGCTTGTATGGATGATTTGAAAGCTCACGGAATTGAATACTTCATCCATGTTCGCAGCAACGTGTATGAAACGTTGAAAGGGTTTAACAAGAGATTACTCTAACAATCCAAACAAAATATGCCCAAGCTCAAACACTGGTTAATGGTTGCACATCCCTGGTCCTGGCCCGCGTCGGGATCACCGGCAATGATCGCTTTTTCGTACGTGTTTTACATGTACAAAACCGGTGTTGTGGCTGAAGTGAATTGGCTCTTTGGCATGTTGGCGATAATCGGAGCAGTAATATTCCATGCAGCCGGAAACCTCATCAGTGAATATCACGATTACGTAAGCGGAGTGGATAAACTGGAAAAAACAGGCCCCGTACGCCTTATCGTTCTCGGTATCTTTGAACCGAAGCCGGTGTTGCTGTACGGGTACTTGGTACTGTCTGCAGGTATCCTCCTGGGTATTTACCTGTTGGTAAACACAGGGTTTCCTTTGCTTATTATAGGAACAATAGGGATTATCAGCTCCACACTTTATTATAAGTTCAAGTATGCCGGTATGAGTGACTTGGTAATATTCATCTGTTATGGATTGTCTATCACTTTAGGCGTGGTGTATGTCATGACAACGGAACTCTACTGGCCGATATTGCTGATCAGCACACCCGTGGGAATGCTTATCGTAGCTATACTGCACGCTAACAATACCCGCGATATGCTTCAGGACAAGGAAGCCGGCATTAAAACGCAAGCGATGAAGTTGGGGCTGGAGGGATCACAAATAGTGTATCAAACGTTGTTGCTGGTGGCTTATCTTATAGTAGCTATTGCCGTAATGATGCGTTTTCTGCATCCTGTTGTTTTTGTGGTGCTCGTTACTTTTCCATTGGCCATAAAAAACATCAAACTCATGAAAAAAGCTACTGTTGACAACCTGGTAAAAATACAGTTTCTCGATACCTACACGGCAAAACTGGTATTGATGTTCAGCGTGCTGTTATCGGCGGCAAACTTTATCGCACCGTTTGTCTAGACAAAAAGAAACAAGAATCAAGACATTGGGCTTGGATTGATAGGAAAAATAGTACACGATTAAAGATAAAGTACATTTCATACAGAAAAAATAGTATTTAAAAGTCTTGGCTCTTGAATTTAAGAGTCCTGACTCTAAAAAAGAAAAAATATGAAACCTGATTTCAAAAGTATTGATTTTAAATCGGCTGGCTTTGAAGCAACAGACGTTGCCGAGTGGGCTGAGAAAAATGAAATAAAAGCCGATTGGCTTACACCGGAACAAATTCCGGTAAAACCTGTATACACAAGGGAAGACCTCGAAGGAATGGAACATCTCGGATATGCTGCCGGAGTGGAGCCTTTCTTGCGTGGACCTTATTCTACCATGTATGTAATGCGTCCGTGGACTATTCGTCAATATGCCGGATTTTCTACCGCCGAAGAGTCCAATGCCTTTTATCGCCGCAACCTGGCTTCGGGCCAAAAAGGATTGTCCGTTGCTTTCGATCTACCCACACACCGTGGATATGATGCCAACAACGAGCGTGTGGTAGGCGATGTGGGCAAAGCTGGGGTATCGATTTGTTCGGTGGAAGACATGAAAATTCTTTTCGATGGAATTCCGCTTAACAAGATGTCTGTTTCCATGACCATGAACGGGGCTGTGTTACCCATCCTGGCTTTCTATATTGTTGCGGCACAGGAACAGGGAGCTAATCTGGAAGAGATGGCTGGAACGATTCAGAACGATATCCTGAAAGAATTTATGGTGCGAAACACCTACATCTATCCACCCGAATTCTCCATGAAAATCATTGCCGATATTTTTGAGTTTACGTCACAGAAGATGCCGAAGTTCAACTCTATTTCCATTTCGGGATACCATATGCAGGAAGCAGGAGCGACAGCCGATATAGAACTGGCTTATACCTTGGCTGATGGCATTGAGTACCTGCGTGCTGGAATCAACGCGGGCATCAATATCGATGCTTTTGCTCCCCGCTTGTCGTTCTTCTGGGCCATTGGTATGAACCACTTCATGGAAATTGCCAAAATGAGGGCAGCCAGGCTGCTTTGGGCGAAGATTGTGAAAAGCATGGGCGCGAAGAACCCAAAATCGATGGCGTTAAGAACCCATTCGCAGACATCAGGTTGGTCGTTGACCGAACAAGACCCGTTCAACAATGTGGGACGTACTTGTATCGAAGCTATGGCGGCTGCTCTGGGACACACGCAATCGTTGCACACAAATGCATTGGACGAGGCCATCGCTCTGCCGACCGACTTCTCGGCCCGTATTGCCCGTAACACGCAAATCTATATCCAGGAAGAAACGCAGATCACCAAACAGGTTGACCCGTGGGCAGGCTCCTATTACGTGGAATCGCTTACCCAGGAACTGGTGGACAAAGCGTGGGCGTTGATTCAGGAAATTGAGAAACTGGGCGGAATGGCTAAGGCTATTGAAACGGGTGTTCCCAAAATGCGTATTGAAGAGGCTGCCGCACGTACTCAAGCCCGTATCGATTCGGGAGCACAGAAGATAATCGGTGTAAACGTTTGCCGGCTGGAGAAAGAAGACCCCATCGATATTCTTGAAGTGGATAATACCGAAGTACGGAAACAGCAAATTTCCCGGTTGGAACAACTTAAGGCCGGACGAGATAACGAAGCGGTGCGCAAAGCGCTGGACGCCATTACCAAATGCGTGGAAACTAAACAGGGAAATCTCCTTGAACTATCGGTCGAAGCAGCACGGGTTCGCGCTACACTGGGCGAAATATCCGATGCCTGCGAAAAAGTTGTAGGACGTTATAATGCAGTAATCAGAACAATTTCAGGAGTGTATTCAGCAGAATCAAAATCAGACGCCACGCTCGAGGAAGCACGTGCGATGACCGAAAAATTTGCCAGGAAAGAAGGCCGCCAGCCGAGAATCATGGTGGCAAAAATGGGACAGGACGGACACGACCGTGGAGCAAAAGTGGTTGCTACGGGTTATGCCGACTGCGGTTTCGATGTGGATATGGGACCGCTCTTCCAGACTCCGGCAGAAGCTGCCCGCCAGGCCGTAGAAAACGATGTTCACGTGCTGGGCGTATCTTCGTTGGCAGCCGGACATAAAACGCTTGTTCCTCAGGTCATTGAAGAACTGGCTAAATTAGGCCGTCCCGATATTATCGTTATCGCCGGTGGTGTAATTCCCGCCCAGGATTACGATTTCCTTTACAAGGCAGGGGTTGCCGCTATTTTTGGCCCGGGCTCCCCGGTGGCGAAATCGGCCATCCAGATTGTAAAGATCTTGTTGGGAGAAGAATGATAGGAATTACAATTCTCGATTTCGGAATTGGGTTTTAACAAGTTGCGGGTTGCGAAACTTTTTTCGTAATCCGCATTTTTTTTATGAAATGATTAACTTTGTGAAAATCCTAAATTTTTATGCCTTATATTCCACATAAGAAGAAAGAAGACATTGGCCTTTCACCCTATGAATTGAAATTCAGAGGGAAAAAGAAAGCCGAAGACATACGTGTTCAGGTCATCGATTTTGACCTGGAAGGGGTACGTGAAACGGAAATAAAAGATACCGGGGAACTGAGGAAGTATTTGAGCTCTGATTCCATCACCTGGATAAACGTTGACGGATTGCACAACGAACAAATTATCCGTGATTTGTCGGATATCTTTTCTATTCCCGCTGATATCCTCTCGGATGTGATGGAGCCATCGTCCCGTCCACAGGCGGAGGAGTTTGATAACGGTTTCTTCGTTTCCATAAAGATGATGGAGTTTAATGAGAAAAAGAACAGAATGTCGGTCGATAACCTGAGTCTTATCGTGATGGACAAGATTCTTGTCACTTTTCAGGAAGAAAAAGGCGATGTGTTTGAACCTGTCCGGGAAAGGATCCGCAAGCACAAAACTAAAATCCGCACATCCGGATCCGATTATCTGGCGTTCACCCTGCTGGATGTCGTGATCGATAATTATATCTATATTTTAGGTGTTTACGGCGAAAAAGTGGAAACACTTGAAGGAAAACTTATTCTGGACACCAATAAAGAAACACTTAAGATAATCAACCTTTTTAAACACGAGCTCAATAATTTACGTGTTGATATAAAACCGGCAAAAGAAATGATTATGGGACTGGTGAAACTGGATACGGATTTTATACAGGAGGAAAACGAAAAGCATTACAAAGAGCTTCAGGACAATATTAATCAGGCAGTTGACCTGCTTGATTATTACCGCGAAGTACTTTACGATGAATTAAACATGTACCATTCATCGATGAGTACAAAACTCAATGACACCATGACCGTACTCACCATTTTTTCGGTGATTTTTATCCCGTTAACTTTTATTGTGGGTGTTTACGGAATGAATTTTGATAATTTTCCCGAGTTGCACTGGAAATACGGATACTTTATCGTCTGGGGCATAATGTTACTCATTGTCGCCGGGATGATTGGGTATTTTAAAAAGAGAAAATGGTTTTAATCGATTGAAAAAAATGAAAATTAAATGGGTAAAAGCCGATATAACCCGACTGGAAGTGGACGCTGTTGTAAATGCTGCAAACAGTATGTTATTGGGTGGAGGTGGGGTAGACGGGGCGATCCACCGTGCTGCAGGGCCGGAGTTGCTGGAAGAGTGCAGAACGTTGAACGGTTGTGAAACCGGAAAAGCTAAAATAACCCGTGGTTACCGGTTGCCGGTAAAACACGTTATACATACGGTAGGACCCGTTTGGCACGGTGGAAGCCGAAACGAAGAGAGTCTGCTGAAGGAGTGTTATGTAAATTCACTTAAACTTGCCGATGAGCAAGGATTGAAATCGATAGCCTTTCCCAACATCAGTACCGGGGTTTACCGGTTTCCGAAGGAAAGAGCAGCTGAAATAGCTGTGGATGCAGTGAAAAATTTTCCGGCTAAATTTGTGGAAGAAGTTACTTTCGTGTGTTTTGATGAAGAGAATTTTGAAATTTATAAGCGGCGATTGGAATAGAATATTTTTTATTTACTTCCCATTAATTTCTTCCATAAACGCTTTGCGGTAAGTTTCACCGATAGGGATTTCGTGCTTTCCGATGATAATGCGGTTTTTTTCTACCCGGACAATCTTATCGCGATTCACGATAAACGACCGATGTACGCGAATAAACCGTGTAGCTGGCAATTCATCTTCCATCGATTTCATACTCATGAGCGTAAGGATGGGCTTGGGATCTTTACCGGTGAAAATTTTAATATAATCTTTCAACCCCTCAACCAATAGGATGTCATCAAAAAGGACATGCACCAGCTTATAGTCGGAGCGGACGAAAATTCCCGAAACTTCAGATTCTCCCTTCTCCTCCGAAGCGGCTTTCATTTCAAACCATTCCAATGCCTTTTTCGAAGCACTTAAAAATTCGGAGTATGAGAAAGGTTTCAGTAGATAATCCAAAGCATTGACCTTGTACCCATCCAGAGCATATTCGCTGAAAGCGGTAGTGAAAATAATACGAGTGTTTTTATCCAGGAACCGCGCAAATTCCATGCCGTTCACTTCAGGCATTTGAATGTCGAGAAAAATCACATCTATGCGCTCGTTGGGCATATTGTTCATCGCCTGTATGGCACTGGAGTATTTGCCGGTCGAGTTTAAAAAAGGTGTTTTCTGCACATAAGAATCAAGTAATTCCAATGCCAGAGGCTCATCGTCAACTATCCAGCAATTCAGTTTCATAACGTTATTAATTTTCTTTCGTATTGATGATCAAAGTGGTGGAGTAGGTGTCTCCGGTAACTTCGGAATCCCATTGATACCGCCCTGGATAAGCCATTTCCAACCGTTTTTTAACGAGCCCTAGTCCGATTCCGCTACCGCTCTTGTCTGCCTCCGACTTGGGATAGTAACTGTTCCGGGAAACAAATTCGATTTTTCCATCGGGTGTTTCCGACAAAGAAATATCGATAAATGATGGTTTATCACCGCTGATCCCGTGTTTAAAAGCATTTTCAATCAAAGATATAAAAATTAACGGTGCTATGGGGGTACCGCTGTTTGTTTTTACTGAAAGTTGTGTGTTCAGCTTTACATTTTCAGACAGCCTGATCCGCATCAGGTCAACGTAATTTTTGATAAAATCCACTTCCTGATGCAAAGGAACAAGCGGTTTGTCGTTGTCGTAAAGGATGTGACGCAATAGTTTACTCAAATCTAGCACAGCCTGTTGTGCTTTGGAAGGATTAAATTCCACCAGCGCATAGATGTTATTGAGGGTGTTGAGCAGAAAGTGAGGGCTGATCTGATTTTTCATGTTTTGTAATTCAGCTTCCGATTTTGCTTTTTCCAGCTCTTTCCGCTCACTCTCCACTTCAAACCAACGAAAAGTCATTTTCAGGGCAACGCTTAATCCCATCATGGTTACTAAAGTAGTTAAGTTCCGGATGACAAAAAGCCAGGGCGAAGGCCTGAATTTACGGCCACCGCGTCGCGGCATATGTTCCGGGCTTATCCATCGCAACAAATCATTTCCAAAATGCATGAGTACGGCAGCGGCAACGATCAACAGCAAGTTATAGAAAATGAATTCCCTTGTTCTCCCTTTAAATAAAAACTGTTTTATCAGCAGAAAATAATTGATATAGAAAACCAGCAACAATCCCAATGTATCGGGTGTTGAACGGATGAACAGGTCCCAGCGAAAAAGCCTTTCCCGGTCAATAAAAAAATAGGGTGCAACCACAATCATGCTCCACAATAAAATGTGCACAAGAATGACTGCGTATGTATTGGTCGTGTTGTTCCTGATGCGATTTTCCATTGTAAATCCAGTTTAAAATTTGGGTAATTAAAGGTGTCTCCGTAGCATTAACCGCCATGGCCACGTCCAAAACCTCTTCCGGGACCTGGACCGTGCTGAGGCATCATGTCTTCTCGTGTTGCTCCATTTTTAAAAATATTGAAACGATAAACAAAGTGCACCATGAAGTAGGTGGTAAGCGTGTTGGTTGTTGTGTCACGAATATAGTTGGACGTCACAGATCTACTGATGTTGCTACGTTGTTGCAGAATATCATATATCTTTAAACGGATGGTGCCGTTCTTTTGTTTAAACAATTGCTTCTGAATGGAAGCATTCCATAACCACTCGTCTTGCGTAAAACCATCGGAATAACCTGAATTGGTACTGTAGTTGATATCGCTCTCAATGGACATATCCCAGGGAAGGTAAAGGGTGGTATTGGCATTTCCCCCGTAGTTCAGGAACTCCTGGTCGCGTTGTCCTTCCAGGCTGTTTTTTACTTTATTATAGCTAATATTACCGCGGATCCCAAAGTCTATCAGGTCCGACCGGTAGTTTAACCCGAGCGTTTCACCCAGATTGAGCCTGCGGCTCAGGTTTTTCTCCAGATTAGAGAAACCGTTTGCATGATTATAGCTGGCAAATGACATGGAGAAAACAGAGAATCTGATGTTCTTCAACGGGATATTCATCATCATACGGCCGTTAGCATTCCAGTTCCCTGTCACGTTTTCATACGTGGTTTCCCTGCGTCCCGTTTCCCGGTCGGTCATGGTGGATGAGACAATATCATTAGTCAGGTAACGGATGTCTCCAAAAAAACCCATGGAACGGTTCTTCTCGGGATTAAAATTCTGGTAACGAAGGTTTAGCCGGTGTTCAAAAGAAGGCTTCAAATCGGGATTCCCATAAGTGATGTTCAGCGGGTTCGAAACATCCACCACCGGAGACAGTTGGGTTACCGAAGGTTGATCGGTATTGCCAAAATAACGGAGCCTCAGGTTATGCTGTCGTGTCCATCTGTAGTTGAACTGCGCCATGGGTGCATAATTGACCACATCTCGGGTAAAATCACTGATTTTATTGTCTCCTATAAACGTTTTGCTTTGTGAGCTTGAAGGTTGTACAGAGAACCCAATCGTATAATCGTACTTCTGACGAACAGACTGAAAGTTAAACTCAATCTCCTGATTGGTGAAATTATTTTCCAGACGTTTGCTGTACTGTTCATCTAAAACCGTGTAATTACCTGACTCATCCTTAACACGGGTATCTTTATCCGATCCGGAAATATTTTGGCGATACTGATAGGCAAACTGAATAGCGTTGTTGTTTCCCAACGGCTCAACGTAAGATACATAACCGCGCCAGTTTTTGGAATCATTGGTATTGACAAACCGCTGATCAATAAGGTCATCGGGTTTCGTCCCGTTGTAAAAAGTGTTGGATAGATTTGTCCCTTCATTTTCAGAATCGGACATTCCTCCACGCAACTGGACACTCAATATACGGCCTTTTTTACCGAGTGTACGGCTCACATCCAAACGCGCAGAAAGGTTCTTCCCATCACCCGTGGAATTATATCTTGAATCTCCGTAATTTATGGAATCCTCCAGGGTTTCGGTTGTGGTCAGAAAGTCACTGAGCTCAGTCCTTCGATTGTTGTAAACCGATCCTTCAGGATTAAAAATAATTCTTGTCAACGTATCGGGTGTCCATTCCAGGCGCAGGTCCATGTTGAAATTCTGGCTGTAATTGTTGCTGGAATTATTTTCGTCTTCCAATGTGTTACCACTGCTGAGAATATTTTGTGTATGTGTTTTGGAAAGTGTATTGTTGTCAGTATTTCCATACCGGAGATTACCGCCGAGCTTCAGTTTGTTGGTAAATTGCTGGCTGAAATTAAAACCTGCATTTCCGGATGTGGTGATTCCGCTTCGTCCGCCAAAGAACATCCTTCTACCTCCACCGCCTCCACTTCCAAACATCGAAGATGCCAAATCGGAAAATCCGGCATTGTTGGTGTTGTTAAAACCACCCAAAACAGTATATTGGTTCTTGTCCTTCATATAATTGACCATCGCATTCCCTTCGTACCGGTCTTTTGTGCCGTATCCCACAAAGGCGTTACCAAACAAACCTTCTTTCATCCCGGGTTTTACCATCAGGTTGATGATGGTCTCTTCTTCTCCGTCATCAAATCCGGTCATCTGCGCCATATCTGTTCTCCGGTCAAGGACTTGCAACTTTTCGACCATTTTGGCGGGCAGATTCTTCGAGGCCACTTTCGGGTCAGTGCTGAAAAACTCTTCACCGTCTACCATGATTTTTTTTATTTCGCGGCCGTTAACGGTTATCTTCCCTTCCGAATCTATTTCAATCCCCGGCATCTTTTTCAGCAGATCCTCGAGAATAGCACTTTCGGTCACCTTGTACGAGTCAGCATTGTATTCAACGGTATCTCCCCTGACTACAATTTCTGCAGCTTTTGCCGTTACCACTGCCGCATCGAGCAGGATATTGTCTGTTCCCAGCTCAACGCTACCTAAATTAGCCGTTCTGTTTGTATTACTGATGGTCACATTACGAAAAAGATCATGGTGGCCAACATACGTAACGTGTATAATGTAGTTTCCGTAAGGAACCGATATAGCAAAATTACCTTCCTGATCACTGGCTACTCCGTTGAGATAAAGGCTATCTTTCTGATGTAAAATGCGAACATTGGCTTGGGCAACAGGCTCTTTTGTCTCCTGATCGACAATTTTCCCCGTAATTCTTCCGTTATTTTGAGCGAAAATTGACACCCCGATGAGTAGTAATCCGATAAATAAAACAAATCTTTTCATACGTTTATTAATTTAACTGATTTTGATAAGCGATCGACCAAAACTGTAAATTCGCTGTTAAAACCGGAACAAAAATAACCGGATGTCACCTGGATAACAAATGAAATAGACAAACGAGTGGATTGTATCGACGAAATGACGTAAATAACGGATGAGAAATAAAATTTATTTATACCTTTGGCGAAGAAAATCAAAAATCTCATTCAAAATGTTAAAATCCTTAAAGAACGAAGACTGGACGGCTACGCTCATTGGTGGAGTCATTTTGTTGCTTGTCATATTGATGCCGGGTTACATGAAAAATCCGGTAGTTTTGTTTACATCAATTGCCGTGTTATCCTACCTGGGATATCTTTTTTTAGGAAACAAAGATAAGGGACAATTTATCTTATCCTTTATCATTATCTACGCACTTGCCTTGTTGGCTGATGTGATAACCGACGTGGCTTTTGTGAAAAAAATGGGGCTGGAATCGGTCTTTTTCTCTGTTCTGATAGGATTGATTGTGCGTAATACGATTGGATTACCCAAATGGATGGGAGCTGCCGTCCGGAGTGAATATTACATAAAAGCGGGCTTGGTTATCCTGGGTAGCAGCATCCTTTTCGGAGAAATTATGAGGGCGGGCAGCCTGGGTATGATTCAAGCCGTAATTGTGGTGCTAAGCGTGTGGTATTTCAGTTTCTGGGTTTCGCGGAAGATGGGTGTTGATTCTGAAATGTCCATGATGTTATCGAGCTCAGTTTCCATTTGCGGTGTTTCTGCTGCCATTGCTACTTGCGGAGCCATCAAGGGCGACCCTAAAAAACTCTCTTTCATTGTTTCGCTTGTTCTTATTGTCGCTATCCCGATGATGTATATCCTGCCTTTCTTTGCCAAATGGATGGGATTGAGTGAGCAGGTGGCCGGGGCTTGGTTGGGAGGCACTATTGATACTACGGCTGCCGTGGTGGCTTCGGGAAAATTCATCGGGGAAACGGCAGAGCAATACAGCGTTATCATTAAATCGGCGCAAAACGTGTTGCTGGGTGTTGCTGCTTTTGCTATATCCATTTACTGGTCTTACAAAGGTACAAATTCCAATATTCGTCCTTCGGGGAGTGTTTTGTGGGAGCGTTTCCCAAAATTTGTCCTTGGGTTTCTTGTGGCATCGCTGATCTTCAGCTTTGCTTTTGAACCGGCAACCGGGAAAAGTCTCTCGAAAATTGCCCAGGAATCGCGCGGGTTGCTCTTCTCGTTGGCTTTTGTTTGCATTGGCCTGGAAACCAGCTTCAGGGATATCTTCAAGAAAGAAAATTCAAAATATATCTGGTCGTTTCTTATTGCGCAGGGATTTAATATTGTCCTGACGCTTGTTGTTGCGTGGTTTCTGTTCAGAAGTTTCTGATTTTCATATTTGTTTTAAAGATTTTAGAACCAAGAGCCATGGCTGTGGGCTATGTGATGTCTGATGCTAACTGCCAACTTATTACGCCCACATGGGTTCTCCGGGCACGTTGGGTACGCTTCCGCCCAGGATATTCTGCGTGAGTTCAATGTCGATAATTTCGCTACAGGGCACTTCTCTCCAGCAATTGTTCCGTAAGGGACACCGCTTCGCGGTCGGGACGGCAATCGAGGCGATAAACAGGCGTGCGTTTCAATATGTCGCTCAGGGTATAGGTTATCAGTTCCTTGTTGTGCGAGTTGGCACGCATCACACTGGCAGATTGCAGCAACGATGAAATGGCGGCCAGCCCTTTCTGCTGCGTGAGTTTATTTTCGTGGTGCTGATACAGGTGCACGAAAGCGGCAACTTCTGCCGACCGGTTTTTGTAGCACGGCGTTTTTCCGCTCCACGGTGTACCAAATACGCGCACCATACCATTGGAACAAAGGCGCACCACCGGTTCGTCATCGTTCAGCAACGCGCAATCCGGCACAAATTCCTGCCACAGGCGGCTGTGAGTGCTTTTGCCCGTACCGCTTTTGCCGAGAAACAGCAACGCTTTGCCATCCGCCTCAATTACCGAAGCGTGCATTTTTACGGTTTTCACCGGGGCCGATGCCATCCCGAAAGCCATGACGAGGAAATTATTGAGAAACAGCGCCTCATTTTTCGTCACCAGCGACAGGTCGGTATATATATGCTGCCAGTCGTGGGTGGCATAGAGCACCTGTTTGCAGTTGTTCAGTTGCATGGTTATTGTCCATCCGCCGGGAGTATTATATACTTCGTATTGGATGCCGTTCCACTCGAAACTGTCGTAGCGCGGGCAACTGGGAACGGCAAGGGGCAGATCGCACGACAAGCGGAACAGCACGCCGTTTGCCGCATCATGAACACGAAACAGATCGAAATTGGGCAGCAACGCTGCCGTTGCCGATGCATCGGGCGTTTCAATGGCTACGGTATGTCCGGCAATTTGATAATGTAACATGCGTATTAGGGTTCGAATTCTTTATGACACAAATTACCGCTCGAACTTGTTCGCTCGTTTTGACGAGGAACTTGCGCGAGCGGGGGATACTTCAACGCGCTACATCTATATGGAAATAATGAACCAAAAACCGATTTTGCTGTTTTATTCTTGTGGTTATATGATAAATAATTTATATTTGTAACCATAAAATATGTTGTTATGAACACATCAACCAAAGGTTTCTACATTGAATTGCCCGCAACCGATTATCAGTTTTTCAACACATTGGCCAAGAAAATGGGCTGGAGTGTGAAAACTAAGAAAAGCGTATTGGGTGACTTTATTAAATCGCGTCCGAAGGATGTACCCATTTCAGATGATGAGATTTTGAATGAGTTATATGCCGTCCGCTATAAGCGATGAAAATCATTGTAGATACAAACATCTGGATATCTTTTGTGATTGGCAAACGGTTGTCGTCTTTGCAAAAGATTGTACACACACTTCACAGAAGTGCGCGAGCTACGGAGGCTTCTCAAAGTAGCGGCTGCTTTGGAAGCAGCAGCTACTTGGGAAACTTGTGAATTTAGTTCTTCAGCAACGTCAATACATCGGTAAAGGTTTGGTTGCCGAAGGTGTAGGTTATGGTAACCTCTTTGAGCGTATCGCTCGACGTGACGGTGTATTCCGTTGTGGGTATCTTGGTTAGATTATTATCGCCATTGATATCGGTAGGTTTCGCAAATTGCGTGGCATCCTTGGCATAATAGGCTCTTCCCTTTAAGGTGGTGCTAGCTTTCGCCCACGATATACCGGAACCGACGTTCATCCACACAACAGTGCCGCTGTTCCAGTCATTGCCCCAACGCCCCCACATGTTTAACCGTGCGTATATGTCGGTGGTTGCCTCGGAATTGTTGGGCAGCCTGCCGGTAAGCGTGAATTTTACGCCTTCAGCGGCTTGATAGCCGGGGTTATTGGTGCTATTGAACCGCGCCGACCATTTACTACCCGTATCCGTATCTTTATTCAATCCTATCCCCGGGGAGGTGTTGCTATTGCTCTGTAACCATCTTATAAATTCGGGGTCGTTTACCGTGGGAGTAAGCGTGAGGCCGATATCGTTTGATTTCCCGGGCCAGGTATAGATGGGCGTGTTGGCAATGGCGATGCCGGTGGGAGGTATTAAGAACCTGTTGCCCAACAATAATGTGCCAGAACCAGTGTATTCGGCATAAATATGATATCGTTTATATGGGCGGGTCGTCCACCAATCCGCAGATAGGCGATGTGCGGGTAACGATAACTAAGACCGAGCCGTGCGATATTTCTATTTTGGCAAAAGTAAACGGAAACACATTTGAAAAGTATGTGGCAAAAAACGGCAAAACCGTATCCCGCGTGGCACAGGGGACGGTCGGCGCCGAAACAATGTTTGCCGATGCCCATTCCGAAAACTCGATGATGACGTGGATGCTTCGGTTAGTAGGCGTCTTGATGGTTATCGGCGGGCTGTGTGCTATGTTCAGCATTGTCGAAACGCTGTTTAAAGTCCTTCCCTTTTTGGCAAATATCGTTGGAGCGGGTGTAGGGCTGATAGTTGCGGTAGCGGGCATTGCGTGGAGCGTGTTGGTTATCGCCATTGCGTGGCTGGCATACAGGCCGGTAATAGCGATAGCGCTATTGGTTGTTTCAGGCGCGCTGATTTTCTACCTAATCAAGCACGGGAAGGAGAAAAAAGCCGCACTTGCCGCTGTTTAAGCATATCGCACCTGAACAGCGGCGTCTATATCCTCAAACTCCGTACCGCCAAAGACACCGGCACATACAAGGTGGTGAAGGAGTAAAGAAGTCGAAAGGGCGGAGGCTTGGGAGTGGCGACATTCCTGCCGCCACTCCTATTCCAAACTTAGTGTTACGACAACTCTTCTCGCTTCTTGGCTATATCCGCCTACTTCATCCACACCCATACCCTTTGCTGATACAAAACGCTGGGAATTAATACCTTTACCGGTCAGATAGTTGCGGAGCGAGTCGGCTCGTTGCTGTGAAAGAAGCGCATTAATCCTTTCCGTTCCCGTTACGTCGCACCAGCCTTCTATGCGGATTGCCGTTTCGGGGTAGGCATGGAGAACACGGAGGATTTCATTCAGGTTTTCTTCGTTGATATCCTTGTGTATAACAGCGCTTCCCCTGCGGAAATAAACAGGAGGAATGCGGAGCGCCGCCACTTCGTTCTGATATGCTTTGGCTTTGGCTTCAGCATCTGCCATTCGTTGTTTTTCGGCATCTGCCAACATTTTAGCTTGCGCTTCTTTTTCAGCCTGCTCACGTGCCAATTGCTCTTGACGGAGGCGTTCGGCTTCGGCGGCTTTTTGGTCGCTGTCATCGGGTGCGGGTGGAACCATAGACGTCTGTCCGTCCGTTTTCATAGACGGACGTCCGTCCGTCTTTACGGGATTGGGTGCGGTTTTGCCCAGATGGAAGGTTACGCCCACCGATGCGTTTGCCATGAGGTTCACGCGCCAGAGGGGGTCGTTGTTCACGCCTTCGAAGGCTTCGTTGCGCATCCACAGCAAGCCGCCGCGCAGGTGTGCCGATACTTTGGGCGAGAAGCGGTAACGCAGCCCCAGGTCTCCGCCCGCGGCATAGTTCCAGCCACTCTCGGCGATGCCGTAGCCGTCCAGTTTCTTGTTGTCGGCGGCGGCATAGAGGGTGGGCGAGAACTTTTGGGCATATATTGCCGGCGCCAGCTCAATATCGAACGGCGTGTAGCGCCCGCCGCGGATAAGGCTTATCAAACCCATTTGCAGGCGCAGCCCGGCTTGCATATATTGGGCTTTGCTGTAAATATCGCCCAATTTCATATCCGATGGGTCGTACTGCACGTATTTGATGATACCGGCTTTGTTGAAGTAGTCGTTTATCTGATGCTCTTTGGCGCCGAGGCGGCCGATACCGTAATCGAACGATAGCTCCGGCGAAAACCATCCCCCGATGGTATATCCGGCAAACACGCCGCCGCCGTAGCCCGGGCGGGTTTCTTTGCCCAATGAAAAGAGGTCGCCCCACATAAGGGGGGAATTTGCCTGCACGCCGAGGTAAAAGCCGCGCGGGTTGCTCTCCGCCGCGTCAGCCCGCTGCGCTTGCGCACCCATAGATAGGGTAGCGAGCAGGACGATAAAAATTATTCTTATTTTATTCATAAACTTTTTTTTTGTTTTACGTTGTTTTTGTTTGTTCGCTCGTTCGGATGTTCGGATGTTTTGGAGCTTCGCTCGTTTGGTTGTTTGGTTGTTTGGATGTTTAGTTGTTTGGATGTTTGGATAATACCAACAGCCAACAGCTAACAGCTAACAGCCGATACTTTTCATCCGTTTTCAGAACGTGCTAATGGGTTTGTCTCCGTCGGGGCTTTGGGTTAAAAATCCCCGCGTCGGGGGGTCTTTTCAATAACGATTACCCGGATAGGAGCAATGCCCTTTTGGGAAATGGTAAGCGTGGTAATACCGCCGGCAGAAGTTCGTTTTATACTGCCTGTTTTTATGGCGTTTTTTACTGTTTGCATCACGCGGGGGTCTCCCACCGGTTGTTGGGGTGCGGGACCAAAATCCACTATTATAATAGGCCCGCAGTCTTCACCGCCTATTGTAATAATGCCCGGACTGCGTTTCACCGGTTGGTCTTCTATTACTTTTATCAGGTTTTCTTTTACCCGTCCGGTAAGGGGGCGTCTGTACAGCAAACCCGCTTTTTTTATGGTTTTTGTTTCCATTGTTTTTTTTAATTTAGCTGATGTTTTTTTAGTAGCCGGTTAGCCCGCTTGCCGCAGGGTAACCGACTGTTCTGAAATCGACAGCTCCAAAGCCCCCAGCTGCAAACGAGGGGGAGAGAGCGCGGAAGAATTATTGCTTTGTGAAATAATACCTTCTATGCCTACCGTCTGAATCATCGTACGAATATACAAGCTCGGTAGCGGTAAGTTTACGTATTTTTACGTGGGCGTATTCCGGAATAGAGGGAGGATAACTTGTGCTTTGTTGAAGCCACAGCCCGCCGATGGTATAGGTGAAATTATTGGTGTTGTTGGCCACCCCTGTGTTCGTAGTGAGGAACTGCACCGAGTATTTTGGGGGCATCACGTTATACCAGATTCCATCTTCTAACATCCTTAACCTGTTCAGCTCCCAATTGCCAATGATAAGCGCCGGATCAATGGAAGTAGCTGCAATTTCGTCAAATTCGACTCTGACAATGGCAGTTCCTTGATAATCGTTCAATGCTTTTGAATACACTTTTCCGGGGAAGGGCAAGACTGTTTTGTCGTCATCCAACCATTGCACCACTTCATAGCCTTCGGCGGGTGTAGCCGTAAATGTTACAGGTTGCTTAGTAACATCAACAACTGAAGGGCTAGTAACAGGCGTGCCATCGGACATTTTAGCTGTGATTGTTCCTGATCCTGATTGTATCCTGAATGTTACATAGGCGTATTTGCGTAACGCATCATCGGGAGTTAATCCCGTTCCTTTACTAATCTTGTAGGTAACGCCTTTATATACAATGATGATGGCAGTGGGGGTTTCGGTAATGGTGAGGTTGGCGTCGCCGTCTTGCCCGGCAGGTCCTTGCGGTCCGGTGGCACCATCGGCACCGTCTTTTCCGTCAACACCGTCTTTTCCGTCAACACCGTCTTTTCCGTCAACACCGTCTTTTCCGTCAACACCGTCTTTTCCGTCTTTTCCAATAGCTTTCACGGGGTTGCCGTTGGTATCTTTCACTTCTTGCCAGGTGGTTCCTCCGTCGAGGCTCATTTCCCAGTTTCCGGTGGTGTTCACGCGCATTTGCGGCGTCTTGCCGTCTTGCCCGTCTTTACCTGTGGCAGGTACTTTATTGCCTTTGGCATCGAGCATCCACTCGCCGTTGATGGTCCAATAGAGCACGCCGTCGGTGTGGAGTTTTACGTTAACAATAGGGGTATCGCCCTTGTCTCCTTTGTCTCCTTTGTCTCCTTTGTCTCCTTTGTCTCCTTTGTCTCCTTTGTCTCCTTTGTCTCCTTTATCGCCTTTATCTCCTTTGTCTCCATTTTTAAGGGTGATTTTTGAGCCGTCGCTCATGGAGAGTTCATAGCCTGTGCCGTCTGCCAACGGATTGTACGATACGATGCTTACTTTTTTCTCTAAGGCATCAACCAGTCCTTTGATGGTGGCAATGTCGGTGTTTACTGTCTTCACGAGGTCTTCGAGAGTCTTTATGCGCGCCTCGTGGTCGTTTAGTGTTACCAATTGGTTTTCTTGTCTGCGCAGGATTTCATCGAAATCGGTGCGCTGGCATCCTGCTGATAGAATCAACGCGAGGATGGCGAGTAATGTAAATAAATTTTTAGTTTTCATTTTTTTTTGTTTTACGTTATGTTTGGATGTTTAGTTATTTAGTTGTTTAGTTGTTTAGTTGTTTGGTTGTTTAGTTGTTTGGGTGTTTGGATAATGCCAATAGCTAACAGCTAACAGCCAGCAGATAATAGGGCCGTCGTCTTCGCCGGGGCTTCGGTTTGCAAATCCTCGCGAGCGGGGTCATTGCATCTCAACATCAAACTACCGTTATCCAACTTGTTAGTTTCTCAAACTATGACCGATTACCCGCTTACGGATATTCTACGGTCAGGTTGTTAGTTCCGATGCCCCGCAGTTGGGTCTTACCGTACGAGCTGCCGTTGTACAGTTGTTTGAAGCCGATATCCACCATGCGGTGTGTGCCGTCTTTCATTTTGAAAATAATGTAAGCCGTGTGATAGCGGTCTATGATAACGCCAAACGCGTTGCGGGTATAATTCCAGTCGGGATATTTGATAACTGCTTTCACGGGTACGCGTCCATCGTCGTAAATTGTTTTGGCAATGGCTATCATCTCTGCCTCTAATTTTGGGTTGCTGATAGCAGCTTTCGGTACTTTCTCCAGCGCATTGAAGTCGTATGCTTCCAAGATATCCATCCATTGGGATTTTATGTGTTTTTCCCATTTGGGATAATTGTCTTTGGATAGTTTTTCGTACGATGCCAATCCGTCATTGTAATCTTTGTCTTCCACCTTTTTGGGGTGCGTTTTCATATCCTCAGCCGCCAGCTCCAATTGATAGCCTTTGTATAGCCCGATGCCCCAGTTTTGCTGCTTGCTCAGGTTTACAGATTCTACCATGGTGTTGAAGAATGTGTTTTTTACATTTTCAAAAGGTGTGTTTTCTTTATAGAGTTTCAGCAGCCTCGCTTCTTCGGCTTTCCACTGTTTAATCAGGTCAGATGCAGGCGCATTCACATCGCCGACGTATTCAATCAAACCGCGTTTGTATCCGAACCCGTGTTTCTTATCGGGGGAGGCTTTGAAAAAGAGTTCATCTCCTTTTTTGTAGCCGCATATTGTGCTCGCGTCTTCCACATCTACTCTGATTTTTCCATTTTCCATAGCACGCAATAAGGTGCGCGCCTCTAAGAATAGCGGATAGGCTTGCTTGGGAAAAGCTTTGAACACAGCAAAATTGGCATTGATAATAAACTCGGCAGGGATGCCGGGGAATCCTTTTCCCCACTCGTAAACTACGGGCGGTGAATCTTTTCCCGAACTCATCTGCCATGCTAAAATCGTGCGCTGGCTCATAAACAAATTGTTGGTTTCGTTGCCGCTGTTCGCGTAGAAAAAGTTTGGCTCTCTATGATAAGGGGCATAGTAAATATTGGGGTCCAATTTTTCGTACGATGCTTTCAGTTGACTCATAGATACGCCCAAATAGGGGTCAATATCTGTAGTGGAAGCGGTGGACTGTGATATTTGTTTTTCCGCTTGTTCCGAAAGTTTTGTTTCGGTTCGTTCTGTGCTTTTATTGACTGTTTTTTGGGTTTCTTTTTTCACGGCGTCTTTTGCTTTGTTGAGCAGCCCGCCAAGCTGCGCTTGTGCGGTACCTTGTACCGCCAATGCAAGGATGAGAATTGCAATTATTTTTTTCATTTTATTTTTAGTTAATTTGTTGATTAGTTAATTGTTCGGGTGTTTGGGTGTTTGCCTGCCTACCGCAGGCAGGGACGCTTCACTCGTTTGGGCGTTGGGTTGTTGAAACAAGGCATGCTTTGTCTTTGCTGTTTATTTTACCGATGAGGTGGTTATTGGCACATTAAGTTACTTGTTTCTCTTTTTGTAATTTTGTTTTTTCCTTCCGGCTTTGTGTCATCCTCTTCATCATCGTTAAATCCTCCGGTAAATCTTCGCACCATATCTACCTGATTGCGGGCAGAGAGAATGTCGCCGATTATGGGTATGTTGTACGCTCCGCGCACCATCCAATTTTGTATTGATTCGGGCATCATTCTGAAAATCCTTGCCCGCAGTCCCACTTTTGCACGGTGTTCTATGCTGGAGCTGACGGCGCCCTTGATAAGTTCTTCGGATGTAGGAAGTTGTTCTCTTCCTTTCGCGTAGCGTGTAAATCCTTCAAAAAGCTTGTGGTATTCGTCGGTTAATGGGGAGTTGAGGAGTTTTTTCTCAAAATCGGCTTGGTCTTCGCACGTCTTCCCGAATTCCTCCATGCGCGAAAACAGCTCTTCGGCTTTGCTCTTTGCTTCCGGCGGTAAATTAAAAGCGCTGTACAACGACTCCCGCCTTGTTTCGATTGATTGTAAGATTCCTTGGTTCATAGTTGTTTGGGTGTTTGGGTGTTCATCCGTTTACTTGTTTCAAACTATAAAATTGTTTCGTGCACCGTTCACTGCTCACCGCTAAATCTGTTCAATCATCTGCGCCCCATACTTCGGCATGGCTCCAAACAGGTCGAATGCTTTTTCGAGCGGATAGATATTGCCGTACATGGATGTATAGTTGCTCTCTGTGCCGCGCATGTTCATCCCCAGCGCCGAGCGGAAGATATTTTCCGAAGAGTTGGGGTTGTGGGTAGATACAGACGAACCTTCCATGTTCAGAAATGCTTTGAGGTAGGCGTCATCTACCGCCTTGCTGAATGTCTTCACTTCGGCATCGGTCATTTCGCGGTTGCCCTCGTATTTCACTAATTGATCTACATCTTCGAAACTTTTAGCGAAGACGCGTAAGAACTTTCCGCCGCCTGACGGCATCGCGAGGTCGGCTTCTATGTTTCCGAAAAAGAGGTTGTCCCAAGCCGATGTTTTGCGGGCTGCTTCCTTGCTTTTGTCGGCATCCACGTATGTACGGTCTAAAGCTGAGAAATCGGAGCACCCTATAATGTTATTATACACATCGGCATTTATTCCTGTCATATAGCGGAATCCGTATCCCATGTCTTTGTCGCTCGGCACCCAGTCCCTCCGCCAGGTAAAAAGCACGGTGTTGTTGTGAAACTCTACGGCAGCTTCGCCGGGCGTTTTGTTCATGCTGCGTACTTCGCACGCCGCCATCCGGCTGGCGAGAAATACATTGTTATAGATATTCCAATTCCCGCCGATATTGCCCATTTGTATGCCAAAATGGCTTCCGTTCAGGAAAACACAGTTGCGAATGGTAACTTGACCTTCTACATCGCCGTGTATCAGTTGGTTGGAAACTGTTGTAATTCCGTTCATGGAAGGCTGGTTGATTTGTTTTCCGGGAGGATTCAGCAGGCTCGATTCCAACCCTTCGGGCGCTTTGAATTTTGGATTAGGCGGATTGGGGATGACGTATTTGTTCATCTGTCCTTTGTCTAAAATCATTCCGTCTATAAGAATTACGCCGGTGCGTTTGCCGCGCACGTAGATGTCGAGCAGCCCGTAGTTGGCGTTGGTGCCTCCGGCAGCGGAACCGGGTTGTATCATGGTGCGGTATTTCAGCGGGTCGCGCTCGGAGAAATCATCGGAGTAGCCGCCCACGATGGAGATGTATTTCTTGATGGAAATGTACCCCGCGTCTAATTTTCCCAGGTAATTTCCTTGGGCCACCAGAATGACGGCTCCTTCGGGCGCATCGTCCACCGCGCGCTGTAAGTCTTTGAGTGGCGATGATTTGCTGCCGTCATTACGGTTGCTTCCTTTGTTTGCCGAAACATAAATGGTTTTTGTCCCTTTGGGGATTTCGCCTTTAGCAACGGCTTTCCCGCTGCCGGATGCTGCGCCGGATGTTCCAGCGGAAGCTGTCCTGTCCAATTTTTCCTCCGCCTTGTCCACTGCTTTTTGGGTTTCTTTTTTCACGGCGTCTTTTGCTTTGTTGAGCAGCCCGCCGAGCTGCGCATGCGCGGGAACTTGTACCGCCAATGCAAGGATGAGGATTGCAATTAGTTTTTTCATGTGCTTTTATTTACCAATTGTTATTGATTATTGTTGAACTGTTGAATCGTTGAACTGTTGTCCCGAAGCATCGGGATGTTAAAAAGTTTATGCGTTCGGTCGTTTGGGGGTTTTTGTTAAGCAAATTCCCGCGTGGGGGGGCTCGTCCACTTGTCGCTTGTTCTTGCCTACGTGCGCGAATATTTTTTCTCACGTGGGTAATTTTATTTTCTCGCGTGCCTAAATATTTTTACGCGCGTGGGAAAATTCAAGCGTCCGGCGCGTCTGTTCTTATTCGGCTTTCTCGAAACTGATTTTGGTCAGTTTTTCCTTGAACTCCACGCTCGGGGTAAAGATGACTTTCACTCCCGAAATCATGCCCGTGTTGAATGCCTTGGGGTCGGTTGTTCCCTCGCTCGAGAACGAGAGGCGCAGCGTGCCCAGGTTGCCCAGGTTTACGCTCTTGCCCATCAGCAGGTAGCGGGGCACGGTGGCTATCAGGCTTTCGATGACGTTGGACACATCGCCGCGCGACAAGGACGATAAGTCCATGATGTCTGTCGCGATTTCTTTTTGTCCTATCCTTCCTTCGTTGACGGGCTGCGCGTACCATTTCTTTTGGCTGCGGTCTTGCGGGTTTTCCCGCTCAATTAATTTGTACTTCATAACTGTTCTGTTTTTATATTAATACTGATGTTGGTAAGATTTCCTCATCACTCCTTACTCTTCGCTCTTTTCTCCTTGCTCATCGCTCTTTTTCGGAGGCGGGGGCAGCGCGCCGTTCAAGGCATCCAGAAACTGCTTGTACGAGTCAGCCAACTGCCGCAAAATCTGCCGTATTCTTTCCGCATCTTTCCCGATATTGTCTTTTCCGCTCATTCTTTTCCTATACTAAAATGCCTGCATTCATATACATCGCAAAATTAGGGGATAAACAGGGGGCTGTCAATCCGTAAAAACACGTATTTTTAAATGTTAAAATTGCGGGTTTTACGTACGTGTTTTGTGCAAAATGTAGAAGTTATGACACGTGTGCGAGTGGCAATGTTAACCCGCGCACGTGAGCAGATGCTTTTCTGTTAATTTCTGTATTTATTTTTAACAAAATGGTTGGTTGTGTTAAAAAACGTTTGTATATTTGTCGTGTCAGAAAAAAATCGCGTTCGTAGTACTAAAATCATTTTTTGATAAAAACAACTACTGATTAAAGTTTATGAAACGAGCATCTAAATTAGTTACACCCATGTGCATGATTAAAAGCGAGTTTCATACGATACCTTTGAAAATAATAGTTTTAATCGTATGAAAAAAATCTTCATTGTCATCCTGCTTGCCGCCATGTGCTCCACGTTGTTCTGCCGGGCTTTATCCGAAAGCGGCGACTATTATGCCAAAGCGGATAAGTATTACCTGAACGCCAAAAACGACTCGGCGCTGGTATGCCTCGACCTTGCCCTGGCAGGCATGCAAGACACCGCCCATTACGCGCGCAGGGCGGAGGCTCTCCTTCTCCGAAGCCGCGTGCTGGGAACCCTTACCTTTTTTGAACCGGCTCTCGAAGATGCCATCCTCTCTTACGATATCAGCAAGAAACACAAAGACAACCGGCTGACCGCCCTGTCGATGCTGGCTGTTGGCAAAGTGCATTACCTGATGTATAATGATTCGCTGGCAGAAGATTATATGCTCCAAGCCAAAAAACTGGCAGAACGAAATCACCTGAATAGAGAGGTGATGATGGTCGAAAATTCGTTGTCGCAATTGTATTCCGTACTCGAGCGCAACGAGGAATGCCTCGCGCTGGCGGCTAAATCGCTCGAAACTGCAAAGCAACTGAAAGATACCCTGTACATGATCCAAAACCTGAACCTGCATGCCGCCTATTACACCAACCTGAATCGCTATACCGACCCCGTGCTACCCGAATACCAAGTGAAAGTGAAGCAGTATCTGGACGAAGCGATGGAATTGGTTGCCATGAAGAATATCCCGCTGCTCACCCTGGGCACTTATGCCAATTATGTGCGCTACTACCGGGTGGAGAAAGACTACAATAACGCATTGAACTATGCGCATAAAGTAATAGAAATGTGCGAGCCGACTCACTATGCCATGCTGATACAGATGTATGACCATCTGGTAGGGATTTACGCGCATCTCGGCGACGTGAAAATGACCATAAACAGCCATCAACGGTTTCATGAACTGATGCGCCGCCAGTCGGACTACACCCTGCACCGCTCGCTGCAGGAGATGCGGGTGAAGCATGACGTGGAGGGGAAGGAACAGGAAGTCAAACTCGCGCGGACGCACCGCCTGCTGCTGGCGGTTGTCGCTGTATCTGCCTTGCTGCTCGGGGGGATGTTTTACGTCATGTACCGTATCCGCAGGAGGCAGAACAAGCGTCTGCACCGACTGAATGCAACCAAAGACAAACTGTTCTCCATAATTTCGCACGACCTGAAAGCGCCCGTAGCCGCACAGCGCATGGCCGTGGAGAATATGCTTGAAAGTTTTGACGATTATAACACGGACTCCTTGCTGAAAAACCTGAACGAGTTCCGCCGGGCAATTGAAACCCAGCTGGAGCTGCTCCAAAATCTGCTCAACTGGGCGCGCATGCAAACCGGCGAGATGAAATACCGCCCATCGCTGTTTGACTTGTCTGAAATGATGAGGGAGGTAATGGAACTTTACCGGCTGCCCGCGCAAAACAAAGCAATAACCCTGCGGTTGAACAGCGATGAACGCTGTATGGTTACCGCCGACCGCCAGATGATACACACGGTGCTGCGCAATCTGCTGAACAACGCCGTGAAATTCACGCCCGAAGAAGGAGAAATCAACGTCGATGTAACGTGTGATGAAACGGGTGTTTCGCTTCGGATAAAAGACAACGGCGTGGGAATAAGTGAAGAGGATGTGAAAAAAATAGTAACGCTCGGCGAAAGCAAATCAACCAACGGCACCCACGGAGAAACAGGTAGCGGGCTGGGACTGATTATCTGTGAAGAAATGCTTGTCAGAAACAATAGCCGACTTATTATCCACAGCGTGAAAGGAAAAGGCACGGAGGTGGGGTTTGATATTTAGGGGTTTGGGCGGTGAAAACGTTTTTTTATATATTTAACTCGTGGAGGTTTGCAAGGTGTACCAATAATTGGTATTTTCGCAAAAACAATTTTTAATTATGGCTAAAAATACATCCATTTTACTTGGCGACTATTTCAATAATTTTATAAACAAGCAAATTGAATCCGGAAAATTCTCTTCGGCAAGTGAAGTTGTGAGGGCGGCGCTCAGAATGTTTGAACATGAAGAAGCTAAAAAAACGGAATTGATTAAGGAACTTAAAAAAGGAGAGCAATCGGGGTTCATTAAGAACTTCAATAGAGAAGTTTTTTTAGATAATTTACATCAAAAACATAAATTGCCCAATAATGGAGTTGAAAATCAGTAATGAAGCTCAAGCTGACCTTGAAAAAAATTGGCTTTATACTTTTGAAACGTGGTCAATAGAACAAGCTGATAGATATGTCGGCTTAATTCTTGACGAAATAGAATATATAGCCAATAATCCAAAGGCAGCAAAAAATTACGGCAAAATAAGAAAGGGATATTTTCGTTCAAAAGTAAAATCACATTTCATCTTTTACAGAATTAACCTTGAAAAGAGTTGTGTTGAAATAATTAGGGTGTTGCATCAACGGATGGATGTTGAAAACAGACTGAACGATTAAATTCCAACCATACATTCCACAGGCTTGGCAGCAAGCACACAACCCCGCATTAAATCTTCAAACTTAAAAAAATATGCATACAGTAATTTTAGTTGACGACCACGCCATGTATCGAGAAGGAATAAGATCCTCGATGTCTAAACTAACTGAGTGTCCATGCGAAATAATTGGAGAGGCGGGTTCTGCCGCTGAGTTTTTCATGTTTCTGCAAAAAGGCGATATTCCCGATATGGCGCTGCTGGACATTATGCTGCCCGACTTGTCGGGAGTGGAAATAGCGCGCAAACTCCGGCTGGAATATCCCGAAATGAAAATCATCATGCTCTCTTCCGAGGTTTCAGAAGAATTGATTACCGAATTGCTGGAAATAGGCGTGGACGGATACCTGAATAAATTGGCGCGCAGGGAAGATTTGCAGGCGGCATTATGTACGGTAGCAGGGGGCAACCCGTATTTCGGGCGGAGCGTTGCCAAAATGATGTACGAAATTTATCTGGCACAACAATATCAAAAAGATAGCCCGCGCAAAAAAGGGATTTTCAATTATAAAAAACAAATTTCACCGGCGGCGCCATCAGAATCCATTCTCTCTGAACGTGAAACAGAGATAATCTGCCTGCTGTGCGATGGTAAATCAATGAAAGAAATTGCCAGCCGTTTGTGTATCAGCATACGTACCGTAGAAACGCACAAAAGCAATATACTGGCAAAATTAGGCTTTTCCAATCTCGTTGATTTGGTGAAGTTTGCCATTAAAGAAGGGCTGGTGGAAATCTGAATCATTTACCCCTTCCCGGCCTGAACTTAAGTTCCAGTTTCGGCTGCGGGCGCATCTTGCCCGAAAACATATCGCGTATCCAAATCAAACCTGCTTCCGCACCAACAGTGGGTTGAAACCAGTACTCAACAGTGCCGCCGTAGTGCGTGTTGTCCATCATCGGCATCATGGGTACAGCAGGGCGGTTGGTCTTTTGCGTCACCGGAAATCCGCCGTAGGCGTTCAGGAACCAGTCGTCGGATAATCGGTATCGGGCATGTAAATCCACCAAGACGGCCGATTGATTCAGCCCAAACATGTTGGCGCCGGTCTTCATAAAGCCGGCACTGCCTTCTAACATCAAGTTCCTGCCTGCCAGATACTGTAAATCTGCAGAGACGCTCCAGAAGGGAATAACGTTAAAATTTGAATTATACATCCCCGATAACCCCGCATTGAGATTGGGTGTAAGCAGATAGCTAGCCCCGGCATTCAGTATATAATAGTTTCCTTTCCCAAAAAAAGGGGTTTCCACTAATCCCAGTGTAGCTGCAGAATAAAGGCTTATTCTCGGAACCGGTGAATAGGTTGCTACGGCTGTTCGTGATTTGGAATTAATATTATCCGATCCGGTACCGTAGAACTGAACGCCCGATGGTTGTGTGCGAGACATAAGGTAAGGATTTACCGTGAAGTCGTTGAAGCGGTTGTATTGAAGCCCGTCTTTTCCCACGATCGGGTGTATGGTGGGAATAGTGACGGAAACACCACCCGGTGCAGCAGAATCGGAGGGCAAGGACAACGGATTTTTCGGGATTATCCTTAAACTGTCTTTTCTGATGGGGTTCTCTTGTGCGCACACCGAATAAAACACCAGAAACATCAGGAAAAACAGAAGTAAAAGTCGTTGCGGAATCTTCATATTGTATATTTTGGCCGTTACACTATCAAAATCAGACCGCCTTTCTGACAGATTTCAGTCTAATATCTGTTACCTGCTATCTATAACAAAATTAATCATTTGTTTCTTAAGAGATGCCCAATTTTTCAAAATCACTGCATAAGAAAAGTTAAAAGTATTCGGGAGGTTTCCTTTTTGAAAGGAAGTTTGATGGCGGATTTTACGTAAATATGAATATCTTTGCAAAAAAAAAATCAAAATACATTTCAAATGCATATTATCAGAAAAGTTTGCTTCCTCGTTCTGCTGATAGGAAGCCTACCTGTTGGAGCGCAGAACAAAGTGAGCAGAAAAATCATGGAGTTAGGAAAAACGGATAACCGCACCATGCAACATTTGGATATACTCACCAACCGGATCGGCGGTAGGCCGATAGGTTCCGACGCTTATGAAAATGCTACGTACTGGGTGGCCGGTAAACTGAAGGAGTGGGGGTTGGAAGTGGAAATTCAGGAAGTGGGAGAAATGCCCGTGGGTTTTAACCGGGGCCCCTGGTTTGGGAAAATGTACAGTGATACCTCCATGTCACTCGATTTTGTAACGCCTAGCTATACATCCGGAACAAAGGGAGTACAACGCGGACATGTGGTTGTTGAACCCAAAACCCGGCAGGAGTTTGAACGGATGAAGGGGAAATTGAAAGGAGCATGGGTGTTGATTGAAGGACAGAATACCGGTTTTCCTATTGATCACTCTGTAAGCGGAGATTCCCTGCGGAGTGCCATCATTGCCAAAAAAGAAGCATCTCCAAACGATTCTGACAAAATCACCGAGCCGGCATTATTCTATAAGGAGATGAGGGAAGCCGGAATTCTGGGAACGATCCAGTCGGCTCCGGTTCCACTGGTGGCGATGTATGACCGGAAAAATATTTACAGCTTGTCGTTTGATAACCTGCCCACCATTCCCGATATAAAATTGAATGAAGATCAGTATAATATTATTCGAAAAAAAGTGGAAAGGAGGGAGTTTGTAATGTTGGAATTTGACATACGCAACCATTTCAAACCCGGACCGGTAAAATACCACAATGTGATAGGAAAGATCCGGGGGACGAAATATCCGGATGAATACGTGATGAGCGGCTGTCATCTGGACTCCTACGATTCCTCCACTGGGGCGGTTGATTGTGGGACGGGCGTTGCTCCTAATCTGGAAATGGCGCGGATGATCATGGCTGCCGGAGGAAACCGTCCCGACAGGACGATTTTGTTTTGTTTTTGGGCAGGAGAAGAGTTTGGGTTGTTGGGCTCTAAATTTTGGGTGGAGAACAATCCGGATAAATTGAAAAAGATATCCAATTATTTTAACCGTGACGGCGGTCCAACCGCCGCATCGGGGTTGAACGTTCCCGAAAATATGTACGACGATATTGTAAAATGTACGGAGGGGTTAGCCGATTACAACCCTCAGATTCCTTTCACCGTTGAAAAAAGCACACAACCTCCTCGTGCAGTCCCCATTACTGCCGGAGGTAGCGATCATGCCTATTTTGCCATGAATGGCGTTCCGACTCTTGCTTTCAGCAATACGGATCCGTTAGGGTATAATTTCAGTTACCGGGAAATCTGGCATACTACCCGCGACCTGTATAACTTAAGCATTCCTGAGTACATGGACTATACATCCGTAACGCAGGCGGTTACAGTTTATAACATGGCTAATTTAAAGAATTTGTTACCGCGGGACGGGATTTATATTCAGGAGTAAACGATCACCTTTTCAATACCCAGGCATCCCGGTGATTGGGAAAATCCTTTTTGAGCTGTTTCAGGTTTTGTTCAGCTTCCTCGCGTGTAGAGAAAGACAAGGCGTAAACATCGATACGATTGGGGCGATCGATAACGGAAGCAGCTGAAAATCCTTCGGAATGCAACAGGGCAATCATGTCATCGGCTACATTGCGAACCTGATAAACACCGGTCACGATGTAAAACTTGGGGCCTTCCGATGACAGCGTAGCTTCTACTTCGGGTTGGGTTGTGGTAATGTTTTCACTAAGCTCCGGCGTTTCCCCGGAAACAACTCCAGCCGCAACGGATGGAACTGAACCGAGGGAGAAGAATTGAGCCGTTTGATGGCGAAGAGTACTGTCCTGAATGGGGAAAAGAAGCATTATAGCGGCAATAACCGCTGCTGCAGCTGCACCAATGCCTGCTTTCCTTACAATGGATTTCTTGCTGCTTTCCGGTATTTCGACTAACTGTGCAGCCGGCTGCAGCTGAATTACGGGTTTCAAGGAAGCACTGGAAAGCCCAAAGTGTTCGGGTCGCACAAAATTTTTTGACTGATAAACAAACCGCTGATCATCCACCATCCGGAAACTTCCCAGATCGCCCAGATCGACAGATTTCTCAGAACGTAACTGGTTTTTAATCTGTCGCACGGAGTCATTGATTTTTTGTGTGGCGTTTTCAAAAGAAATGCCGTCAATACGCATGTAAGACTCCACCAATAATCCGTCGTTGTGGGAGAGTTCTCGATTAAATACCAGTTCACACTCCGGTGGATTGAAAACCGAGAGTCCGTTTCTGTGGGCAGGAGCCGTATTCACAACAAATCCTCCCAGTGAAGGAACAATTACACAATTGTGTGTATGTAAAAGATATTCTATATGGGAAATCAGCTGGTTCATAACGCAAAGATAAAAAAATGATTATGGATTTGAAAATTTATTTTCTTATTTTTGTCTGATTACGTTCTGCAAAATCTTTCCAGTTCTTGTATTTAAGACCATCGGATTGAACACCCAAAGACTGGTAATAGTGGCACATGGCTGCAGCCAGACCGTCCGTGGCATCCAGCTGAGGAAGCATGTTCGCGTCAGGGATCTGCAGAATCTTTTGCAACATGTAGGCCACCTGTTCTTTTGCCGCACGCCCATTTCCGGTAATGGACATTTTTATTTTCAACGGAGCGTATTCAAAAATGGGAACGTCTCGTGCTATGGCTGCGGCCATGGCAACACCTTGTGCACGGCCAAGTTTGAGCATGCTTTGCACATTTTTACCGTAAAAAGGTGCTTCAATAGCCATCTCATCGGGTAAATATTCTTCGATCAAGCTGACAACCCGTGAATAAATTTTTGCCAGACGAAGGTAATGGTTTTCATATTTGTCGAGCTGCATAACACCCATTGCTTCAAGTGCCGGCTTGTTCCCGAGGACCTTGAGAATTCCGTATCCCATAACTTGTGTCCCCGGGTCGATACCCAGAATAATTCGTTCTTTTATAGGCGGTTGTTGTATCATAGATCAATGGGTTGCAAAAGTGTTGCAAATCCCTGAATGTTTTGTCCAAATCTTGTTGTTATTAAAAAATAGAGCTTTCTTCCCACAGTTTTGTTCCATTCCTCCAGGGCTTCAATTGTATCGGATTTAAACTCCAGGGCATAGGAGGCATCCCCGTTGTCGTCTTTAGAAAAAACACGTGTGAGCCTTGGCTCTTTCATGACATGGTTTTGGGTGGATAAGGGGATGTACTCGTTACGGATAAAATCCAGAAACTTGTTCTGTAATTCTGTCGGAACGCTAAAAGTAGTGTTATAAATAATCATTGTGTTCTTTTCTGTAAATTTACTTTTCGAATACCGTTGCAAATTTAAATAAAAACTCTATCTTTGCAAACCGAAACAAAAAACATGGGGGATTAGCTCAGCTGGCTAGAGCGTTTGACTGGCAGTCAAAAGGTCATCGGTTCGACTCCGATATTCTCCACTTATCTCAGGATTAAATGTTTATTTATGTGAGTGATGCTTGCAGGTGTCGTTTATGAGTGCCTAAATTAATGATTTCACTTTAACTTAATCCAAGAAACATTTGCTTTTACCCATTTCGAAATTGCCAAAGGAACATCCGTACACAAATGATCACCTCCTAAGGCAACCCCTAGTAAAAAATCCTCTACAGACGTGCCGGGCCATAGACAAACCGTAAATCCTTCTTCTTTCGCATGCTGAACCATCCCGCGTGTGGTTCCATCAATTCTGCACGCGACTCTTTTAATTCCAAGTTCGTTGGCCTCCTGCAGCAGATTTTCACTCAATCCTTCCGATTTTATTAACATTAATTCTGTTTTCGGACGATTTTCTTTTAAATACTTCAGTGGTCTTTTGTCAAAGGATGTCAATACATATGTGGATGTTGGCGGTTTCGCTGCATATATTTTATCACAAAGCTGGTCGCAATAGCGCTTTAAAGTGGCTTCATCATACATGGGGTTATTTGTTTTCATTTCGAATTCCACATATACCTCCTCTTTATCGTTGAAAAAATCAAGAACCTCTTCCAATGTCGGAATTGTATTTCCCTGTTTCGTCCTTAATTTTCTGATCTCATTTAATGTTAAATATTCAATGGGACGATCAATGCCGACCGACCGGAGCAAAGATGCGTCATGTAAAAGGACTAACTTACCGTCCTTCGTTTGCCGTATATCAATTTCGTATCCGCGAATACCCCGCTCATAGGTTTCTTTCAGAGCATTGATCGTATTTTCTTCGTATTCAAGCATTCCACCACGATGAGCGTGGATATTGACATTTATTACTTGTGCATAACTGTTGAAAAAACAACACAGAATTATTAGAATCGCTAATTTCACTCTGAATGAAAAACCCATTCTTTTTACACGGCCATCTGCATTCATGATCATGACTTTTATGGTTTAATTTTTTTTAAAAAAGATATATTAACTAATCTTCTGTTTGAATTTGATGGAAAAGTCCGTTTCCCCAGACTCTTCTCCTTGAAAAGTGATCGAAAGCACATCCTGATTTTGAATAACACGACATTTGGCGTCTTTACATGTTATGTCCCCGAATGTATATCGCCGAGGAACTTTGATATACATGGATAAAGGAAACGACCCGACAAGCCGAACAGTTCCGTTCAATAGCATTCGCTTGCTTTCCCATTCCATAGCCGACACCTCCATACCATTTTGGGTAATGTGACGATCACTACTGATCCATTGAGGAACATCTTTTATCGGATGGATGGCCACCAATCTCACAGCATGAGGAGGAACTTCCAACGAAAATTGTTTCTCAATCGATTTATAATTAAAAGGTTGTTTTTCCCAGAATTCAAAACCGGTGTAATCCTGATTCTCGATGCCTAACTCCTCCGGCGTTGTAGATATGAAGTTTCTCTGATCCTCCCAATTAAAAAAAGCGATCACATTATACTTGCCTATAAATTCGTGTTGTATCCGCAAATTCCACACAGGCATTGTCCCAAAATAGGGATAGAGATTCCCTGGACGAACATCTGCTACGGGCAATGTCTGTTGTAGAATTTTCATTTTTCTTTCCTCTAGGCCAGCTAGTTTATCACCAAAAAATGTCATTTGTCCGGGTAAAGCGACAATCGTGGCCGAGGTACGTGCTTCCTCCAAAGGAAGATCACCCACAAGCAAGGTATCGGGATCTGCTATCATTACGATATTGTGAGTAAATACTTGATTAACCAGACAACTTGCCTGATTTACCACGCCACTCCACACGACCGGCTGGTTAGGATGTACAATATCTGCCCCGATACGGGAGGCCTCTGCATATCTCGCTTCCGGACCCGAAGTATGTCCTTGACAGGCCAGAAATACCCGGTCCTCACCCATTCCTTCACGGAATGCCTGTACGCAGAGTTCAAAAGGATTGAGGCAGGACGGATCGTTGAAACACGCCCTGATTTCGGGTCGTTCGTATAAATGAGCGCAGTAACCGGAATTTCGTCCCGACATACCATCAATCTTAAAAAACTCATATCCCCATTCCCTGGATGCGATCCGGTGTATTTCCCGCAGGTGTTCTCTCGCTTCCCTTACCGTGGGATCCAGAGTGTACTTGCCGTTCCAGGAGCTGATGGGTTTTCCGTTCTTGTCGTGCAAGAACCAGCTATGGTGTTCCTTATAAAACAATTCATTTCCCGTGCCAAAAGGAGCCATCCACAACCCGGGACGAAAACCCAGCAACCGTATTTCATCGGCCAACGCTTTCATTCCTTTGGGAAATTGTTTTTCATTTACCTCAAGGTTCATGTTGTAGAAGTCCCTCACTGGCAATTGATCGGAATTTCCTTGCCAAGACTCGATGGACCAAAACTCGCAACCGAAAGGTTGAAGGTACTTCTTTCCAATCCGGGCTTCGGCCAAGTTGTCTTCCGCCGAAGCTTTATCGAAATAGGTGTTCCAGGACATCCATCCGGTAGGGACGACAGGACAGCGTTTCCTGTCAATGGGCTGATAGTAGGGGATATATCGTTTTTGAAAGTAACCAGGCTCCATGTTGAAGACAAAAACCGTCTCAGCGGCATCTTCGATTCGTCCGCTTAACCGGAATGAAAACTCCCCCTTGACAACCGTTTGGATCCTGAAATTTGCGGCAGTGAACTGTAATAAAAGATCATCCTTCGGAGAGAATAAGGAATCATTCAGGAGCGAATCGGCAAACCCACTCATCAGATTTAACACCCTCTCTCCGACAACGGGTTTGGTCCGACAGGGAAAAGCATCTTCTGAAAAGAAAATAGTACCCTCAAAAGAGAACCTCCCTGCGAATCGCTGTGCTGTCCGGTGGTAGAACAGTAGCTCTAGCTGCGTGCCTACTGTATTGAGCACCCAATAACCCTGCACGTCGCCTCGAGGATCCACCAAGGTATTCCGGTTGGCAACTCCGTCCCGGGAGCAGCAGACCATCCAGGGCGTATCGTCCGACAGAAAACGTAATTTTCCCTTTAGGGTCACATTTAGATTTTGCAGGATAAGTTGAGCATTTCTCTCGTCAAAATCAAATTTCCACACAGCAGAAAGTGTATCTTTTTCTTTCTCGATAATCCCTTGTCCTTCGGAATTATTTGGTGTGTCGGGAAAGCGAGAGGTAAAACTTGTTAATCCATTTGCGGATGTTAGTGCGACACCGCTAATTGCAACTTTTTTTAAAAAATCTCTCCGTTCAATCATGGGTTGCAGATGTAGTTAAATAATTTACTGCATAACGTTAAAGCGTTAATTCCTGAAGCAGTTGCAGGGTATCTCCGGTATCTTGCAGTTCGAATATCCGGGCACGTTCCTGGCCTCTCGGTGAGTTGGGACGGTGAAAAGTCATGCATAGACGGCCTTCGAAAGTGCGGAATATCATGCCGTGTCCGCCGTTTTGCGTGAACAGTGGCTTCTCTTGTTGTACCCATGGCCCGTGTATTTTTCCGGTTACCGACTCCGCTATTCCAATGGCATATTCACCGTTCATAAAGCTGGACCATATCATCAGTAATTTACCTGTTTTGGTGCGGTAAAGAAAACATCCGTCGGTAACGTACGATTTTACGGAAATGTTGTCGTGTGAGGATCCTGTGGACCAACCGGCTGCCGAAGCGTGAAACAAGGTCAGCGGGTCTCCTGCGGGAGCGGAAAGGTCTGCAGACAGTTCCACCAATACCATGGTACCGTCGATCACCTGCACCCATTCGTGGCAATAAATCATATAGGGGCGTCCCTCCTCAACCCATAATGTTCCATCAAGCGCCATTTGGTCCATAGGTGTATGAGGTACTTTTGCGTAAGGGAGGAAAGGCCCATCAGGATGGTCGGAAACAAAGATTTGTGTTCCCCGGAAAAGGTATTTAGGCCATCCTTGCTGCTCTTTCTTCCACTGAATATTTGAATTTAACGTGGCAAAAAGGTAGTATTTCCCATTATAAGTGTGCACTTCGGGAGCCCAAACCGCTCCGGTTATCCAGTTGTCATCCGGCACAGTAAACACCTGCACCGGACCTTCCCAGTTTTTCAGGTCCCTACTTTTATAAGCCTCAACTCCTCCCATAACTTTTCCCGAAGTATTGACTGAAGCGGATTTGTACATGTAGTAATATCCGCTTTTTTTATCTGGCATAATGTAAGGATCACGGATAGGAATTTCCGATAGCTTTTTTACGGTCTGACCGCATAACGGCAAAGCGTTGATAACAATAATGAAAAAGAGTGTTAACGATTGATTTTTCAGGTCCATATTATTATTTTGTATTCAAAGATACACAGAATCTTTCAGGAAACAGGAAAAAATCGATAATTTTGTCGTCGTGACAAGAAAGTAATTTATTTTGTATTTCTGTCCGCTCAACGAACTAATGATTTTGTTTGCGATAAAATGAAAAAAACAGGGATCGGGGTACTGGCGTGCCTATTATTATGCCTGCAAGGCCAGGCGCAGCTGAAAGTAGAAGATCACAGACCGTTGTTTGTCTTGAAGAATGATGCGATCATTACCGCTCCGGAGGAAGGAGTCTGGTCGGTTGCCACAGGATGGGAAAACGACTGGATGACAGAATGGGTCCATGCTACTCCAACTGAAGTGGAGCAATACGATGAATGGACTATCCTGAAAGGAGAGATTGTGTTGCCGCATGGAGTTCTCTACATGAGGGATGCCTATCGTGAGGAAAAGCCGGGATTGATCAAATGTGTACGGCGGTTTGAATGGAAAGGGGAAAAGACATTATCTCCTTTAACCCTCTCTGTGCGTTTGCGCGTAAAAGGGAAGGAGATGTCCGTTTTTATGCCCGGGATTCTTTACTATGGAAATAAAAACGGAGCGCGTGTCAATCCCGACATTATTCCGGTTTATACAGGGAAAGCCGGTGAATTTGCCATCTTTGAAGATCATCGTTACCCGATGCCGTTTGTAATGCTGGAAAACCGGGAAGATCAATACGCGGCCGCGATTCATTTTACCCCCAGCCCCGTGCGTGGAGCTTTGCTAGCTGATCAATGGTGGTCTGCCGGTGTAGAGGCTGGTGACGGGTATACAGATTTTGTCCTTTATTCCGGCCCTATCGGCTACAACAAAAAACACAGTGTAGCCAAGGCTCTCCAGTTAACTCCCATGAAATATACCAATACCTATTTGAGTATGGAGCCGGGACGTATTATCGAAAAAGAATTTTATATCGAGCTGTATTCAATTGATCGGGAAGGGAGCGGTTTTCAACAACCGGTATACACTTCACTGGATTTGCACAAACCCTATGATGCGGAGAGGTTTCCGGATTTCAATACGATACTTGCAAGCAAATACCGCTTTGCCCGGAGCCGGTGGGTGGATTACGGCAATAATGCCGCAGGCTATGGAATGTATGATTTGCAAAACAGAAAAGATATGGTGATGGGATGGTGCGGCCAGGCGGAATCCCCGGGATATGCGTTGCAGGTTCTTGCCGACCGGTTAAACGATGAGGATTTACCGGCTAAAGTACAGCAATCGTTGGATTTTCTGGCATCATTTCCGGTGAATAGGGAGAACGGGATGTTTCCTGTGGGTTTTAACGGAAAAGAATTCTATGGGGGTGATCATGTTTCGTGCGGACAAGCGCTGTATAATTTTGCCAAAGCAATTGAAACGGCTCAAAAAAACAAACGGTACAACACGGAAAAATGGGAAGCATTTCTCACATCGGCATGCGATGGACAGGTAAAACGAATATTGAATCCGGCCTGGGATCCTCACTCTACTGCCGAAGGTTTTTACATGGCACCACTGGCAATAGCATCGGTTCTGTTTGGTAAAAAAGAATACCGACAAGCCTCGGAAAAAATAGCCGCAATCTACGCGGATCGTCACCTTGCCATGGACGGCTGCTATTGGGGAGGTACCCTCGATGCGACCTGCGAGGACAAAGAGGGGGCATGGGCTGCTTTCCAGGGTTTTTTGGAACTGTACGAGCGGTTCAAAGAGGATAAATACCTGGACTGGGCCAAACACGCGATGGACGTATGCCTGAGTTATGTGGTGGTGTGGGATATCCCTTTACCCGCAGGACGTCTAGCCGACTTTCATTTCAAATCGACTGGTTGGAGCGTAGTCTCTCCGCAAAACCAGCATATTGATGTCTATGCCGTCCTATTCGCTCCGGAAGTTTATAAGATGGGCAAATATCTGGACGACGACCGGTTAAAGCAATTGGCGAGAGTAATGTACCGCTCGTGTTTTCAGCTTACTGATATGTACGGGTCGCAGGGAGAGCAACTGCAACAGACCAATTTTGCGCAGCGCGGCGATATGAGCAATGTACATAACCTGCGGGGTGGATACGCAGAAGGCTGGACCGTTTTCTGGATTACAGCGCATTTCCTGAATGCGGCGGCTCGTTTTGTGGAACTTCAAGTTATTCCTTAAAAACAAGAGTCTTTTCCGGTTATCCGGTTTTTTTTGTCAGAACGCATGTGTGTGAGTGTGGAAATGCTGTTTCTTAATTAGAACGTAATATTTTTCCGGATTTATTTTTGTTTCTTTGTATCCGGAATCATCTGAATTTTATACATAACACAAATAAAATAATCGTATGAAAAAGACAATTTTTACCCTGTTTCTTGCTTCTTTTTTCGCCTTTGTTTCGCAGGCCCAACAGATCAATAACGGCGTGATGAATCTCAATGAATTTTCCAGGCCCAACAAACGCAGTAATATCGTCATACCGGATGTAAACGGCTTTAAGGTGCTGAAGTGTGACTTCCACATGCACACTGTTTTTTCCGATGGCGATGTCTGGCCTACGGTACGTGTTCAGGAAGCGTGGAGGGAAGGGCTTGACGCCATTGCAATAACCGATCACATGGAGTATACGCCAAAAAAAGACGATATTACACCCAACAACAACCGTCCTTATGAAATAGCGAAACCCAGTGCTCAACGGCAGGGGATTACCCTGGTAAAAGGAACGGAAGTGACCCGCCAGACTCCTCCCGGACATTTCAATGCCTTGTTTATCGGTGATACGGACGATTATTTAACCGTGAACACCAACGAGACGGATCGTGAAGCCGTGATGAAAGCCGAGGCACAAAATGCTTTTATTTTCTGGAACCATCCCGGTTGGCAGCCCGGAATAGCCGGTTCGTATGAATGGCTTCCGTTTATTGAAGATTTGTATAAAAATAAAGCGCTCGACGGAATAGAGGTTGTTAACGGAACAGGTTTTCACATGAAAGCACTGGATTGGTGTATCGACAAAAACCTGACCGTAATGGGATCGACAGATGTTCACAATTTAATCAGCCTTAGTTATGACAACAGCCGAGATTATGTACACCGTACGATGACCCTTGTTCTGGTCCGTGATAACACTCCCGAATCTGTCCGGGAAGCGTTGGATGCACGAAGAACAGTGGCATGGGCAAGTAAATACCTCATGGGAAAAGAAGAAAATGTCCGCTCTCTGTTTAATGCATGTGTGGAAGTTCTTCCTAGCCATCATTCCGAAACCAATCGCGAGGGAAAAACCATCAAATATTATCAGATCAGAAACAACAGCGACTTGTATTTCGAGATGGAACGTACAGCCGGTAACGGCCCCGGACGTATTGTCCTTTATCCGCAATCGTCACAAGTAATTGCCGCCGAGAGCGGCCAACCCGTATACAGCGTGGTTACCACTTACGTCCGCAGCGACAAACATCTTTCTGTGAATTTACTGTTACCTTAATTTTTTTAGGGAGATATAAAACGAAATATGCTATTCCGGTTTTCATTTTCGAGATGACGCCGGAATAGCTTTTTTTTACACTACAATTTGAAAAGAAAGCCGTATATTTGTATCAAAATAGGAAACGCATTACAAGAAATTTCTGCCGATAGATGAAGATTAAGACATTCGAATTTAACCCATTGGGAGTTAACACCTACGTATTATATGACAGAACGGGTGAGTGTATTGTTGTGGATGCATCCTGTTTTTTCCCCGATGAGAATAAGCTGCTGCTTAATTTTATACTGGATAACAACTTAGTTGTTAAACATCTTGTAAACACTCATTTGCATTTTGATCATATTTTCGGGGTAAATTTTTTAGCATCGCAATTTGGTTTGAAACTCCTGGTGCATCGGGACGATATTGTCTTGCTTGAAAACCTGTCGCAACAACTTCAGCTGTTTGGATTCAATACAAATGTGGATTACCGGCCTGAAATCGGCGGTTTTCTTGCTGAAAACGATGTAGTTTCTTTTGGAGAGCAACAATTGAAGGTCTTGCACGTCCCCGGACATTCTCCCGGAAGCATTGTTTTCTACAACGAAAAAGAGAAGCTTGCCCTGGTCGGAGATGTACTTTTCAACGGAAGCATCGGACGCACAGACTTGCTCGAAGGAAGCTTTGAACAACTTACCGAAGGTATTCGGACAAAACTCTTTACTTTTCCCGATGATACGGAAGTTTACCCGGGACATGGCCCCAAAACAACTATCGGACAGGAGAGAAGATACAACCCTTTTGTTGGAACAGGGAGTTAGGACCACGGGTGAAAAACAAAGGATAAGGAGCTAAGATGCTCTTAATTCGTAATTTGTAAATCATAATTAAACTTTAAACAAATAACTATATGGAAATGGAGCATTTTAAAACCCGTCATATCGGAATTAAGCCGGAGGACTTGGGCAACATGTTGCAGACCGTAGGAGTCTCTTCTGTTGACGAACTGATCGATCAAACTATTCCGGCAGATATTCGGCTAAAGAAGCCTTTATCATTGCCTAAAGCACAATCCGAAATGGAGTACGCCGAAGAGATCGGACGTATTGCGTCGGCAAACAGAGTTTTTACGTCATACATCGGTATGGGATGGTACGATACGATTACGCCTGCTGCCATTTACCGCAACGTATTTGAAAATCCCGTATGGTACACCTCTTATACGCCATACCAGGCCGAGATCTCGCAGGGAAGGCTCGAGGCATTGCTTAATTTTCAAACGGCAGTGAGCGAACTGACCGGCCTGCCCCTGGCCAATTGTTCGCTGCTGGACGAAGCTACTGCAGCTGCAGAAGCAGCAACAATGATGTACGGGTTGCGAAGCCGCGATCAGGTGAAAAATAACACGGAAATCCTTTTTGTTGATCAATACATTTTCCCGCAAACACTGGGCGTCTTACGCACGCGAATGGGAATGGCAGGCATCGAAATTGAAGTGGGGGATTACAAATGTTTCGATGCGGAGAAAAAATATTTTGGCGCCATCGTACAGTATCCCAACAGCAACGGAAATGTGGAAGATTACCGGAGTTTTGTGGAAAAAGCACACGCATCGGATTGCAAAGTGGCTGTTGCCGCGGACCTGATGTCGCTCGTATTGTTGACACCTCCGGGCGAGTGGGGAGCTGATATTGCTTTCGGCAGCAGCCAGCGTTTTGGGATTCCCATGTTTTTCGGTGGTCCTTCGGCTGCTTTTTTTGCCACGCGTGATGAGTATAAACGCAGTATGCCGGGGAGGATCATTGGCATATCGAAAGACGTTTACGGCAAGGATGCACTGCGCATGGCCCTGCAAACACGGGAACAGCACATCAAGCGCGAAAAGGCCACGTCCAATATTTGTACTGCTCAGGCATTGCTGGCAACTATGGCCTCGTTCTATGCCGTTTACCACGGACCCGAGGGATTGAAAAAGATTGCGAAACGTATTCATTCCGTTACCTCGCTGGTGGCAGATGAGTTAAAAGAACTCGGGTTTAAACAGCTTAATAGTAGCTACTTCGATACGCTAAAACTGCAGCTTCCCGAAAATATAACGCAAGGCGGTGTGAAAGACCTGGCTGAAATGCGCAACATCAATCTCCGTTACTTCGATACCGGAGAAATAGGTATCAGTATCGATGAAACAACAGACGGTTATCGTGTTCATGAATTACTGGCCGTGTTTGCCATGGCGGCAGGAAGCTCCAAGGTATTTATGATTGACGAAATGCCGGAGAAAATAACGTTGAAGGGAGATCAGTTGCGCACCTCGGATTTCCTGTCTCATCCCAACTTCAATAATTATCACTCCGAGACTGAGTTGATGCGTTACATCAAGCGGTTGGAAAGAAAAGATATATCCCTGGCACATTCCATGATTTCGCTCGGGTCATGCACCATGAAACTGAATGCGGCATCAGAGCTTCTCCCTCTGGGGCATCCGGGATTTCAGAAAATACACCCATTTGCTCCTGAAGACCAGGTGCAGGGTTATCAGGAAATGATTCATGAATTGGAATCCATGTTGGCTGAAATTACCGGATTTACGGCAACGAGCTTACAACCCAATTCGGGTGCTGCCGGAGAATTTTCCGGGTTACTGGTTATAGCCAGTTACCTGAAGAGCATTGGCCAGGGACATCGCAAGACAGTGCTTATCCCGGCTTCTGCACACGGAACCAATCCTGCCAGCGCAGTGCAGGCCGGTTTTAACCCGGTGACTGTGGCGACGGATATGAAAGGGAACGTCGATATGGAAGATTTGCGGAAAAAAGTAGAAACACATCGTGACGATCTCGCTGCCTACATGATTACCTATCCCTCTACACACGGTATCTTCGAAGTCGAGATCCGGGAAATGTGCAACATCATTCACGAGGCGGGCGGACAGGTTTATATGGACGGTGCGAACATGAACGCACAGGTCGGGCTAACTAACCCCGGAACTATCGGAGCCGATGTTTGCCACCTCAACCTGCACAAAACATTTGCTATCCCTCACGGCGGTGGTGGGCCGGGAGTTGGCCCTATTTGCGTGGCCGAACATTTGGTGCCCTTCCTCCCGGGCCATCCAGTGATGTTCGAATCGGGCGTGAATGCCGTCTCTGCTGCTCCTTACGGCAGCGCAGGCGTGCTTGCTATTACTTACGGATATATAAAAATGATGGGAACGGATGGCTTAACGGAAGCCACTAAAATAGCTATCTTGAACGCCAACTATCTGGCTGAGAAATTAAACGATTCTTACGGGATCGTTTATCGCGGAGCGAACGGCAGGGTAGGGCACGAGTTGATTCTGGAATGCCGGGGATTGAAATCCGTTTCCGGAATCACAGAAACGGATATTGCCAAACGACTGATGGATTACGGATTTCATGCGCCCACACTCTCGTTCCCTGTCCACGGGACGTTAATGATCGAACCTACCGAAAGTGAAAGCCTTGCCGAGTTGAATCGATTTGTGGATGCCATGCAGCAAATCCATGCCGAAATCATCGAGGTCTCACGAGGCGAATACACTGCCGAAGACAATGTACTGGTAAATGCTCCGCATCCCGAGTACGAATCGGTTGCCGACGAGTGGAAGCATGCTTACCCGCGCAGCAAGGCGGTTTATCCGTTGCCTTTCGTGGCAGAAAACAAATTCTGGGTAAATGTTGCCCGCGTGGATAATGCGTTTGGCGACAGAAACCTGGTAGCGTGTTTATGCAGTATGTAGCAATTTTCAAGAACTACTGCTTCATACAGTTTAATTTCACTTAACTTTTTCATATGTTAGTCACAAGATTTTAAATCTCACTCTCAAAAGTATTTCTGACGGGCGCAAATCATATATTGAATAATAACTGCTGATATCGCTGTAGGAATAGGTTATGAACTTGTTTGTATTAAAAATGTTTGTCCAATCCAGCATTAAATCCACGTTTTTTAACTTGTATTTTACACCCAGGTTCCCAAACCAAGATGACCGGGCTTCAGACTCTATCAAGCTGTTGAAATAATGATTGAACGATATATTGAAAATCAGTTTTTTTACCGGAATTATTGAGGTGCCTAGATTTTGTGCAACATTATGAACGGCCGGCATGGATTGATTGCGGATTTTACTTCGGGTATGGCGATAAGAAATGTCGTATTTGAGGACCATAAATCTGCCAATATCCGTAGTAATGGAAGGGGATAAGGAGTAAGAGTCAAAATTCAAATTCGAAACAATGCCTTGATTTAGCGACAGGGTTTTGCTTTTATTATAACTTGCAAACAACTTCATTTCCGATTTTATCGCATCGATACTTTGGCTGAAAGAATAATCCAACCCGTAGTAATGCGAAGTATTAGTATAAGGAATACTCGTGGAACTGCTCATTATGCCGTTATAGCGGACATCTCCAAGTGTATTGCGCCATATATTGGAATAGGATAACCTGAAAGATGTAAATAATGTTGTAAAGGGATTTTTGTAACTGAAATGCACGAAAGTGCCGGTTTGATGGTTTTTGCCGAGCAATCCGTTACTTCTGTTCATTCCCCGGTAATTAGCCATGATATATCCCAGATAATCTTCGTTAATACCCCCAAATTGATTTGAAAAACGTACGTTTGAAAACAAGTCCCATCGCGAACTGATAGGATATTGAATGATCAGGAGTGGTGAAATAAGCACATGCCCCCCGTTTTTTGAAGTATTTCGAATGTGGGCGTTCCGATTGATAAACAGATAACTAACCGGAAAAGAAAGAATCGGTTTGAAATTTTCCGAAAAACGATAAGACAGGCTCCCATTAAGGCGAATACCAATTTCGTTTCGATGTAATCGGTTTCGTAAAGTGTCTGCCGAAACTGATGAAATCGCATCAGACACAAAAAGGCCGGACTGCATAAAGTAATGATCGGAAAATACATTGGTGCTGTAGCCAACCGTAAAACGCTTGCCCAAGTTTCCTCCAGATACATACAGATTAGTTTTTAAATGGTTATAAGAAACCTCTTGCCGGATTAATGTATCTGATTCTTTTAAGTTAGTAAAAACTTCATCGAACAAAACAGGTGAAACGCTCAGTGAATGATTCTGCATAGTATAGGATATTTGAGAGCCAACCCTGAAATTTTTATTCTCTTTCCGGCGCAAGTACTCGAAATCGTTGCCAATGTTGAACGATGGAAATTGTAGAAATTGGGATATGTCGCGTACAGCGGCAATTTTACCGGTATGCTCGTTCCATCTGGAAGATACATTGAGCTTGTTATTCAGGAAATATTCATCGGTATTCCCCTCCAGTGTAAGTGTTCCCTCCAGCTCACGCTTTAATAATTGGGCATTCATATCTTCGGTTATGTGGATGTTTCCACCGTCAGCCACAAATATATCTCGTTTTGAATAACTACTGCTTTTTTGTTGATCGTATAAATAATTAAGGTTCCCGGTCAGCGTAAGATCTTTCTTTAATGCTTTCAGGCTGTTGAGCGATCCCAAGTGTGCATTATTAAACAGATGATGCTGTTCTCTTATGGCAGGCGGAACGGGTGCAATTACCGACATGAAGTTTACCGGGCCTCCGCCGGATCCACCGTAAAAAGACGTCAACTCCCGCACGATATCCCGTCCTGTATTATCGCCCTTATAGACCGACATATCTTGTTGAGTCGCCGAGAAACGCATTCCTACCAATTCGTTGCTCAATAACATAGGTGGAAGTCCCGCTCCGGCTTGCGCAGTAAGAAAAAAAGCACCGTGTGCCGATTTTTTTAATTTAAGATTAATGGCGGCTGCTTCGGGAATTTCCATGTCTTTTAGCGCCTTGATGGGTTGGTGGTTCTCAAGCACTTGCACGGATGCCACTTTTGTAGCATCGACATTATTGGTGGCGATACCGTACTTCCCTTTCAGCAGGTCCAATCCTTCTACATAAAATTTGCTGATAGCTTTGTTCTGATAGAGTATCTGTCCCGAAGATAACACTTGGATTCCGGGCAGTTTTTTTAATACGTCGCCAATGCTGCGGTCGGTTTCGTCCAGAAAACTCGCTACATCGTAATGGATAGTATCACCCAACTGACGGATTTTAGGTGCCTGGACAATAACTTCTTTTAGCTCCATTGTTTTTTCAACTACCAAGAATTCCACGAACCCTATATCGCTTTTTACGTGTTTTGTCTGGCTTTCCAATGTCATGGCTTTCACGGATATTTCTACCGAGTCGGGCATATTGGCGCTCCTTAGCGTGAACGTCCCCTCTTTCGAAGTCATCGAATAGGATATAATTGATGTTGAGCCTACAGGATGCATTGTAACGGCAGCATTTGCAACAGGCTCCCGGGTTTGTTGGTCAAGTACTCGGCCTTTGATTTCTTTCTGAGCAAAAACAGCACTAAAAGAAAGCAACAGTATTAGAATGAAAAGAGTTGTTTTTCTGCTCATTTATGCTTATTCACCTATTTCCATTTCGGGATATGTAATGGGGTTATTTATATTGTAAAAAAAGATTATTGAGTTTGAACTTTCGTAAAAACCATACCCAACTTTCTGATACTTATTTTGTTTTAATTTATTAAATAGCTTATAATCGATTGTTTCAAAAGTATTATTTAAAATATCATTGACTTTCAATATCGGAGAATCAATCTTTTCCAGTCCAATGGCTGTCATACAAAAAACGTTGTCAGAATCCTCAATTTTCATAATCATTCCGGGCAATCCGTGAAATTTCCACGGGCCGTCATTAATAGGAATATCAATTGTAAACCATGCATAGTATCTGCGACCTCTAAACTGCGTTACAGCCTTCATACAATGATAATTAAGAATAGTCGCTGTATCAGCTAATATTTCCCAGTCTAAAACAATTGACTCGGCTACTTTATATTTATATTTTAAATCATTATCTCTGCCTAATGTAATAACTTCATTAGAAAGACGTTCCTTAAAGATATATGCAGTCTCAGCTTTTCTTCCACCAGTTGTTTCATCTACTTTCATGTTTAACTCCAATCTTCTTTCGAGTTCTTGTTTGTCGGTTGAAAAACGTAACCTTTTCATTTTCAGAAAATTTGAATTATCTGTGGAATCAATAGTTCTGAGTCTCCAGTCATAGTATACCGAATATGAATTTTCAATATCTAAAGCCATGGTATCGGTTATGACAAAAGGGTCTCCATTCTTAATTGCTTGCTGTTCGGCTCTATAGATTATACGGAAAATGGCAGAGTTTTGCGTTTCTTTGATCGATTGTGCTTTTGCGGATAAAAACAACAATAAAAGAGAGTTAATAATTGATACAGACTTTTTCATTTTTGAATTTTTTGCTGGTATTCATTCTATAATTTTCATTTCAGGATACATTATCGGATTTTTGCTCCGATAATAAATAACGGCATCACCATCAGAAAAGCCGATAGTAATACGACTAAATTTATCTTTTCGAAATGCTTGCCATTGTTTTATGCTGCCATTTAAGTATCCTGACACAAATCGAAAATCCCAATCAATAGCAATTTCCGTATCTGTCAATTCTTGCATGCCAATAGCATTTAATTCAAATACTTTCTCATTGTCTGCTATTTTCAGTATCAGTCCAGGTAATCCATAAAACTTCCAAGGCCCTTCATTCATAGGCAGATCTAACGTAAACCATGCGGCATATTGACGGCCTCTGAAAACTGTGGTTGCTTTGTGGCAGGGATAATTCAGAATAGTAAGCATATCTTCACTTATTAACCATTGTTGGGGTGGAATAAATTCAATAATACGAAAAAGAGCGAATTTATCGAAAGAGGTTATCGGTCCCTGATCTATAGTTATGATTTCGTTCTTCTCTTTATTTTTAAATATTTTGGCAGATTCACCCAGATTATTTCTTAAGTTTCTGACTTCTAAGACTTCTTGTTTAGCAGTTAACCGTTTTTCTAAAGCTTCAGCATCACTGCTGTAACGTATTTTTCTTGGAGAAACCTTGTTTGCAGGAGTCTTGTCTTGTCCAATAAAAAAATACGATGACCAGTTTTGCCCAATATCTAATGCCATGGTATCCGTAATAATTATTGGGTTACCATCTTTCAGTGCACGTTGCTCGACTTTATAAAACACACGAAAAAAAGCGGAATCTAATATTTCGCGATTGGGTGTTTTTTGAGTAGACTCCAGGGCTGGTGAACCAATAATTGTCCAAAATAGGAATATAGAAAGTAAGATGATAAATGTTTTAATCTTCATATAACAATATCCTTTAATTGGGGTAATCGATAAAGATCCCACATACTTTCACACTCTAACCTTCTTTTTCTATATCGATTATTCAATAGATCGCCTATTATCAATCGTTTCTATATGCTGTTTCTTGCGGACATCAATTCAAATGATTCAAAAGAAAATATTTTTTGCAAAATAAGCACGTTCCTAAAATATCCATACATTTAAATTTTACCCCGAACATTTATTTCAAAACATTAACCAACGCTTTAAGTTCCTTGACAAGTTTTTCTTCACTCTCGAAACCGGTGCTTGAGTAACGCAATGTGCCTTGTTTATCGATAAAAAACTTTACCGGAATAGCTTTTACATTGTATAAATTACCTACTAAAAACTGATCATTATTTTTTTCATCGATCAATACTCGAAAATCGGCAAATTTATCATCAAGAGTTTTACTAATGGCTTCAAGTCTTTTTTCATCACTGTTGTCATATTCTTGTGTATTGATAAAAAGAAATACAACATCTTCGCCTTTCAATTCATTCATCGCTTTTAGCATAGCCGGAAAAGAAGCGATGCAGGGACCACACCAGCTTGCCCAAAAATCTAAAATTACCACACTACCTTTAAAATCTGATAGTCTTACCGTGTTTCCCTCATCATCTTTCAGTGAAAAATCGGGAGCCGGCATACTAATCATCTTCTTTTTCAACTCCTCAATGTATGATAAATTTCCGGCATTTTTCAGATTTTCCAGAGCTTGATGTAATCCGGTATCATCGCCGTTTAAGGCGATGTAAGCAACTTTGTATAACGAATCCATTTTGGCGCTTCCGTACTTATCTTTTATAAAATTTTCGGATTTTGATAATGCGTCTTCAAATTGCTTGTTGTTCACTAAATACTGCACAACATTCTCATTTGCCCCTAAATTTTCCCAATTGAATAATTCTGCCGATTTCACCTCATTATCTACCGCACCTTGTGTATCCCCAAGTTTATTGAGAATATAAGCGTAAGTATCTAAATAATTGGCCTTGTTTCTGAGAAATATTATTCTTGTGGTCTCCGGTTTTTTAACTTCCATCATTTTATCTACGTTAAGCAACGATTTTTCTGAATATTTTTTTGCCAAGTCCATATCTTTATCCTTTGTAGCCATCTTCCAAGCAATTTCGTTATATTCTCTGGCAAGAAAAGAAGGATCGTTAACTTTGGAAATATGTTTTTCGAAATTATCGTAATCCAACAAACCTCTATAAGTAGTAATCAAACTGTGGGTAAGCTGTGTTCGCATTTCCGGTTCTATATCACTGAAATTTTCCACGATTGAATTATATCTTGTAAGGGCGGAATCGGGTAAATACATCGCCATAAAATAAAAATCTATATATTGTTTTCTTAACGCTGCTTTTCCTTTAGGGTGTTTTTTAATCACTTCATTGATCAAAGAATCTCTTTTTTGATGATCCCTGCCAACGATGGTTTCAACAATTCGCTCCGTAAAATTGTCGTTTTTCCCTGTTTCCAAAATTTTATTGTAATACTCAGTTGCCAATTTAACTGCTTCCGCTTCTTTTGATTTATCGAGTTTCAACGTGCTCAAATATATCGGTAACGTCGATTCTTTTAAATCGGGATGCAATTGGTACTCTTTTTCCATGAGTTGAATGGCTTTGAGGGTATCCACTTTTGCATTAAAGAAATATTTGTTGTAGAGGCTTACTGCTCCTTGTGTAAAAAAAGTTCCTTTTTTAGGTTTTCCGTTTTCATAAACATTGAAACCGTAACCTTTGTCACGGTTATTGTCAAATTCTTTTCCGTTGGTAATCTTTATAGAAACATACAACACTGTGTCCGGCAATTTAAAACGTCCTGTAATTTTATTGTTTTGAAATTCAGACGGAATAATTTCATTTTTAAACCTGTTCTCCCCCATATAATTAAAAAAATAAGAAATTTCCGTATCCGGTTTTGCTAAATCTCCTATGTATGTAACGGTTACTGTATCTCCCGATTCAGGCTTTAATGGATGTATGGTCAGGACTTGATTTTGTGCACACAGGCTGCTGGTAAAATAAATCAGGAAAGAAAAGAAAAATATTTTTTTCATAGCCATTATGTTTTATGTTGGATTAGTAAATGCTATATCTTTATGTGTTCCAAGGTTATAAACACTTATACTTATTTGCAAATATAGAACAATAAATCATTTATTACTATATTTTCGTAAAAAATTTACTAATTTGTTGTCTTGATAATTACTCATTAGTCATGATTATGATATCATACGAGTTTATTGTCGCAATCCATTCCCGTTATTTTGTCTTGATTCTTTGCTCTTTAATTGACGTATCTCTTTTTTTCGTATCTTTGCACCTCAAACCCAAAGTGTCCAATAAGTGCAGCAACAAAATCATCGTTCCGGATTCGTAAATATTGTGGGAAATCCCAACGTGGGAAAATCCACGCTGATGAACCGGCTGGTAGGCGAAAAGTTATCCATAATAACGCCCAAATCGCAAACCACGCGTCACCGCATTATCGGCATCGTAAACACCCCTGAATACCAGGTAGTGTATTCCGATACGCCCGGTGTGCTTCGTCCCAACTACAAGCTACAGGAGCAGATGCTTAACTTCTCGTTATCCGCGCTTGATGATGCCGATGTGTTGCTGTACGTGACCGATGTAGTGGAAAAAACCGATAAAAACGATGAATTCCTCTCCAAGGTACAACGGTTGAACCTTCCGGTTTTATTGCTTATCAATAAAATTGACCAGACCACACAAACGGAACTTGAAAAAATGGTTGATACGTGGCACGAGATGTTGCCGGATGCTGAAATTTACCCCATATCAGCACTCAATAACTTCAGTATTGACAGGGTGCAAAAGCGCATTTTAGAGCTTTTGCCCGAGTCACCGCCTTACTTTGAGAAAGATGCGCTGACGGATAAGCCTGCCCGGTTCTTTGTTAACGAGATCATCCGCGAAAAAGCCTTGTTGCTGTATCAGAAAGAGGTTCCCTATTCCATTGAAGCGATAGTGGAAGAATTTAAGGAAGAAACGGACATTATCCGTATCCGCGCCATTATCTTGGTGGAGAGAGATACACAAAAGGGCATCGTAATCGGCCATAAAGGGGAGTCGCTGAAAAGACTGGGTACCCTGGCGCGAAAAGACATCGAACTGTTTTTTGAAAAAAAAGTATTCTTGCAACTTTACGTTAAAGTAGAAAAAGACTGGCGAAACAGGGACAATCTGTTGAAGAATTTTGGGTACAAGTTGGAATAGAATTTCCAATTATCAATTACAAATTACAAATTAAATTTATCAGTCTGAAAGCCCAATGTCTTTTGTCTGATAGTCTTAAAAGAATATGAGAAACTTAGTAGCTATAGTTGGACGCCCGAACGTCGGGAAATCAGCGTTATTTAACCGGTTAACACAAAGCCGCCAGGCTATTGTTACCGATGTATCGGGAACCACACGCGACCGTTTGTACGGAAAAGTCAATTGGAGCGGACAAGACTTTTCGCTGGTCGATACCGGCGGCTGGGTAGTCAATTCCGACGATATAATGGAGGACGAAATAAACAAGCAGGTACAGATCGCGGTGGAAGAAGCCGACGTGATCCTTTTTGTTGTTGACGTAATGAACGGGCTTACCGACCTGGATAATGGGGTGGCTCATTTGCTGCGTCGTTCCGGCAAGCCTGTAGTCGTGGTTGCCAACAAAGCCGACAATTTTGAGATCGGTCATCAATCGGCAGAGTTTTATACGCTGGGGCTAGGTGATCCTTTTCCTATTTCGGCCATCAATGGTTCGGGAACGGGTGATCTGTTGGATCACGTTTTGTCGTTGTTCAAGAAAGAAGGTGAAGAGGAAAAATTAGCAGATATTCCCAAGTTCGCTGTTGTTGGCCGTCCCAATGCCGGGAAATCATCGATCGTAAATGCTCTGGTGGGTGAAGAACGCAATATCGTGACCGAGATTGCCGGTACTACCCGGGACTCCATTTATACCCGGTATGATAAGTTTGGGATGGATTTTTACCTCATCGATACTGCAGGGATTCGCAAAAAAGGAAAAGTGACGGAAGACCTGGAATATTTCTCGGTTATCCGCTCCATCCGTGCCATTGAGGAGGCTGATGTCTGTATCCTTATGATTGATGCCACGCGAGGAATAGAAAGCCAGGACCTGAATATATTCTCACTGATCCAGAAAAACCGGAAGGGCCTGGTGGTGTTCGTCAATAAATGGGATTTAATTGAAGAAAAAGACAACAACCTGATAAAGAACTTCGAGAACATTATTCGCGAACGATTTGCACCGTTCACTGATTTCCCCATTATTTTTGGTTCAGCCTTAACTAAACAACGGATTCTGAAAGTGATGGATTTGGCAAAAGAGGTATATCAGAACAAAAAACAAAAAGTGCCTACGCACAAACTTAACGAAGTGATGCTGCCTATTATTGAAAGGACTCCGCCACCGGCAAATAAAGGGAAGTACATAAAAGTTAAGTATATAACGCAACTGCCAAACACTCAAGTTCCCTCTTTTGTGTTTTTTTGCAACCTTCCCCAATGGATCAAAGAGCCTTATAAGCGGTTCATCGAAAACCGGATGCGTGAAAACTGGAACTTCACCGGAACGCCGATTAATGTTTTTTTCCGGGAAAAGTGATGACACAATAATGGTCCTCAAATATTCCCGAAAGGAATGTTTTTTGCCTCGCAGACCTCAATCAGTTTGGCCTTAATCCTTTTTAAGTCGTTGTATTTAAGGTTACCCAGGTCTATCTTGTAGTTGGTCCCGGTAGTAGTCAGTGTCAGGTAGCTTAGCCCGATACCCAGTTGTGTGACCGTTTCCCACAAGATGGAACCGTTTATGCGTTGTTTAGGTAATTTAATTCGAAATTCATCGTTATCAATTTCCACAATAAAATCCGATTGCCAAACGGTTACTGTAAACACCAATAGTGCCGCTAAAACAGCTCCTGCTACCCCAACATAAAACAGAAAATCCAAGCTGGCGTGTATAGCCTGGGATATGCCGACTCCAACAGCCAGCGCAAACAGAAACCCTCCGGCAACCAATGCGGTAATCTTCACTTTCGACGGTAACGAATAAACAATTTTCAGGTCTTCCATAACAAACGTTGTTTATCGAATTTAATGTTATCTGCTGAATAACAAATAATTCAGTTTACAAAAATACAATTATTACGCGGTTTTTTGTAAATAAACATGAAAAATCGATGATATGAGAAAAAAAATTCGTTAATTTGTATATAATTTATAGGATAAGTTAAACAAATTGAACGTAAACTTATTTTACCAAAAGACGTTTATGTAGCAATATTTCTCAACTATGTTGGTTGGGATTAAAATAGGAAGAGTGAATTGATGAATAGTAACAATCTTGAAAATGAGAAACTTCCTGAAAACAGGGAAGGTAAGGCTGAAGAAACTATTGACCAACTTCCCCAGGAAGAAAAAGTATCTGCGGAGCCCGTTGAAACCACTTCCGGAGAGCCGGTAGAGGCAGAAAAAACAGTTGCGGAACCAGAAGTGGCTGAAACAGAGCCGGTAAAGGATGCCGAAACGGAACAAGCGCCTGATTCGGAGCTGAAAACCGAAAAATCTGTTGACGGAGAGGAGGGTGAAATCAATTACGATATAGAAACTCCAGAAGGTGTGAATGCGGAAACTGAAGATGCGGAGGAAGAAGTAGATGAAAACAGCGTTTCGGATGATGATTCCACGGAGTTATTGGCCATAGAAGAGATTGTGCAGAAACTCAGGAATTTGCTGGCTTCCGACCATCCTCAGCGAAGAGAAGTGGATGAGGTGAAAAATCAATTTTACCGTTCACTTCGCAACGAAACCGAAGCGCAAAAAGCTGTTTTCCTCGAATCGGGAGGCGAGTCTATCGATTTTGTTGTTAATGAATCGGAAATCTATGCCGAAGGTAAGGAACTGATTCAAAAAATAAAAGAAAAACGTGCTGTAATTCTCGCCCGTGAAGATGCGGAAAAGGAAAAGAATGTTGCTAAAAAAATGGCGATTATCGATCAGGTAAGACACCTTGCCGAAAATCAAAGCCAGGAGGATTTTAACAAAACTTATCAGGAGTTCCGCTCACTTCAGCAACAGTGGAACGAGATTAAACTTGTACCACAGACTAAAGTGAATGAACTTTGGAAAGAATACCAACGCCATGTGGAAAAATTTTACGACCTGGTGCGCATCAACAACGAGTTCCGTGAATACGACTTCAAAAAAAATCTGGAACTCAAGACCGAACTTTGCGAAGCAGCCGAAAGGCTCGACGAAGAACCGGATGTGGTTTCGGCGTTTCATCAACTGCAAAATCTTCACCAGGAGTGGCGTGATGTAGGCCCGGTTTCTCGCAAAGACCGCGAAGAAATCTGGAACCGTTTTAAAGCAGCTTCTACCCTAATCAATAAAAAGTATCAATCTCATTTCGAAAGCCTTAAAGGGAAAGAAGAGGAGAATCTGGCGGCTAAAACCGCGTTGTGCGAAACCCTTGAAGCCATCGATTATTCGAAATTAAACTCCGTTAGGGACTGGAACAACAAGATTAAGGAAGTTCTTGATATTCAGAAGCAATGGCGTGAGATAGGCTATGTGCCAAAAAAATGGAACACCAAAATATACGACCGTTACCGTGCTGCCTGTGACTTCTTTTTCCGTAATAAAAACGATTTCTACAAATCGATGCACGGCGAAATGGAGGAAAACCTGAAAAAGAAAGTTGCTCTTTGTGAACGTGCCGAAGCCTTAAAGGATAGCCAGGATTGGAAAAAAACAACCCAGGAAATGATTTCTATTCAGAAAGAGTGGAAAACCATTGGTATTGTTCCCCGCAAATATGTGGACAGCACGTGGAAACGGTTTATTGCCGCTTGTGATTATTTCTTTGAACAAAAGAAACTCCACACCTCCACTCAACACGATGAAGAGGCCAGAAATTTCGAAAAGAAAAAAGAGATCGTGGAGAAGATAAACATGCTGGATACCACCCTCACTCCTGAACAGGCGTTGCCGCTGTTAAGGGAACTAATGGATGAGTGGTATGGTATCGGACACGTGCCTTTCAAGGTTAAGGACAGGGCTTACAAAGAGTTCTATGATGCTACCGAAGCTCAGTTCGACAGGTTGAATATCGATAAAACCGACCGGAAATTAGACAGTTTCAGGTCGAACATCTCGGATATAGCCAGATCGGATAATGCCAAAGGTCAATTGTTGCGTGAACGGGAAAGGCTGATGCGCCAATATGAGCGTATGAAAGTGGAATTGCAAACGTACGAAAACAACATCGGCTTCTTGTCGGTTTCGTCGAAAAAAGGCAACAACCTGGTGGACGATATGAACCAGAAGATGAAAAAAATAAAATCAGAGCTTGAGTTGCTGGTGAAAAAAATTGCAGCCATAGACGAGGAACTATAATAATTGCTTTATATAAAATGTTAGGCGATCAGTTTTTTGGTCGCCTTTTTTTATTACGTGGGTTTACAAGCATCCATCTCCGGAAGAGTGAAATCTACAAACCATCGCTGGTGGGCTGTGAACATCGGGATTAATCTATTTAACAGGTGTTTGACAAAAATGTGTTATTTTTTGAGATAAATGTTGTATGCGTTCTAGACCTTTACCACTACTTTCGCAGAAAAGACACACTGAAAAATAATAGTCGAGAAAACACGAACCCAAAGAAAACCACCCATTGGATGCATGTTGATTGAATTAAATGAAATTTATTTAGTAACGATGTCTTAAAGCAACGATCTTTATTAATCTAAAACAAATGATGGAATGAAAAAGAAAAACTCAATTAAACTATTGAAAGGTTTACTGCCCGCTGTATTGTGGGTATTTTCCTTTGCTGTGTTTGCTCAACCCATTACGGTGAGTGGAACGGTGTATGATACTAGTGGAGGGACACTCGTTGGAGTAACCCTTCAGGTGCAAGGTACTTCTGTGGGTACCGTTACCGACCTGGATGGAAACTTCAGATTGACTAATGTGAATCCAAATGCTTCATTAGAAATCTCTTATGTGGGAATGAGAACCCGGATTGTTTCTCTTAACGGGAGAACATCCATCAGCATCACGCTGGAGGAAGACACGGAAATGTTGGAAGAACTTGTGGTTATCGGTTACCAGACGATCCGAAAAGCCGATTTAACAGGATCTGTTTCCGTATTTAATCCCGATGAAATGAAAAATACAATCGTAACCGGTACGGTAGGGGATGCTTTAGGCACTCTTCCCGGGGTTAATGTACGCACATCCGGCGCTCCGGGTAGGGAAGGAAAAGTAGAAATTCGTGGTACGGGAACATTTGGAAACAGTGCTCCGCTGTATGTGGTTGATGGGGTTATCTCCGGCGCAAATAGGGATTTCAACTTTAACGATATTGAAAGCATCCAGGTCTTAAAAGATGCTTCTGCTGCAGCAATTTACGGATCAAGAGCCGGAAACGGAGTAATTATTATTACCACCAAGCAAGGGAAAGAAGGGAAAATGAAGATAGATGTCTCTTCTCGTGCAACCTTGCAATGGCTACCAAAATACGACCTTACAAACCGTAATCAATGGATTGAACTAAATGACCTGGCTTTTGCAAATGCCGGCCGACCTGCTGCCAACCATTTTGACGGAAATACAGACTGGCAAAAAGAAGTATTCAAATCCGGCATAGTACAGGATCATAATATTGCTTTTTCTGGAGGCAACAAAGATAGTCGGTATTTTATTTCAGGTAACTACCAGCATAATTCGGGAACAACTATCGGAACACAAAGCGAACGTTTCACTTTACGTTCAAATACGTCGGCTTCACGTGATTTTGGCGATGAGGTTACATTCCGTATTGGTGAGAATATCGTGTTAAGTCACTTTGCTGTGGATGAGTTAAATACAAATCCTATTGTCGATGTTTACCGCATGCTTCCTACTATTCCTGTGTATGATCCAAACAATACAGCTAAAGGTGGATACGGATTCGGGGACGGAAGCAGGGATGTTACGTTCGGTACCAATCCCTTTGCCAAAGAAGACTTTGAAGATACGAAAAACAGTAACTTGCGCATCCGGGGAAATATTTTTACCGAACTGGAACTGCTGAAAGCATTGAAATACAGGTTTAACATGGGATTTGATTTTAGCAACGATAGGCATACCTATTTGCGGAAAGAAGGATATTGGACGTATAATCAACCGTATGATCCCTCTTCTTTAAATAAAAATCAAGCCCAGTATCAGGGGCTCGTGTTTGATAATACCTTGGAATACAATAAAAAGTTTGGAAAACACGATATTTCTTCTGTATTCGGACTGAGCTATCAAACATCTACCTATGAGCAAATATGGGGTACAAAAAATGATGTGCTTAGGTCCGGAGATGACTATTTCAGAAACTTGGATGCAGCCCTGACCAATCCAAAAACTGGAAATTACACCGATTTACAGAAATTATTTTCCGTTTTTGGCCGTGTAAACTATAATTACGATGAGAAGTATTTGTTCAGTTTTACCGTGCGAAGGGACGAGTCTTCTAAATTTTCACCGTCTACCCGGGTAGGGTATTTTCCTTCTGTGTCAGGAGGTTGGAGAATAAGCCAGGAGGACTTCTTTGATGTGTCCTGGCTGAATGACCTGAAGTTAAGAGCGAATTACGGGATTTTAGGAACATCGAATATTGGCGTATGGGATTGGGTGTCATTTATTACCGTTTTCCCGCAGGCCATATTCGGCAGAAGTCAGTCATTGCAAACCGGAATGACTCAAATACGACTTGCAAATGCTGATCTCAGGTGGGAGAAGTTGACTCAGCTGAATGCCGGATTTGATGCTGTTCTGCTTAATAATAAATTGAATCTTTCGGCAGATTATTTCTTAAAAGAAACGAAGGATGTGCTTACCCCGATGCAGATATTGATGGTTACAGGCAATAACGGAGGTAATCCGTATGTGAATGCAGCTACTTTGCAGAATACGGGAGTTGAAATCTCTGCTACCTGGAGAGACAAGGTAGGCTCTGATTTTGGTTATAGCATCAATGTGAATGGCTCTTATCTTAAAAACAAAATATTGGAATTGGGATACGGACGCAAAGAATTTACACAATGGGATACTAAATCCATAGTCGGAAAACCCATCGGTGAATGGTACCTCATTAAAACTGATGGATTGTTCCGTACTCAGGAAGAAGTGGTGGCTCATACAAACAGTGAAGGAAAAGTTATTCAACCCAATGCCAAGCCGGGTGATGTAAAGTATATAGATTACAACGATGACGGAGTAATAACAGACGCCGACAGACAACACTGCGGATCCACTATCCCGAAATTCCAGCTGGGAATGAACCTTGGATTTGAATATAAAAATTTCGATCTCCAATTCCAGTTAGGAGGGGCATTTGGATATAAAGCGTTCAACGGTCCGCGCAGCGGATTTGACCGGTTTGACGACAACTCAAACTATAGGGCCAGTTACGATCCGTGGACTCCAGACAATCCAAACGCAAAAGACCCACGGCCTATCTACGCAGATTCCCGCAATGTCCGGGGCGATCAAGACCGCTGGTTAGAGAACGGTAACTACCTAAAAGTAAAACAAATAGCTCTCGGATATAACTTGCCTAAATCCATGCTTGGCAGTACATTCAGTGACATTCGTCTATATGTAAATGCTCAGAACCTGATCACGTTAACTTCCTATACAGGCTTGGATCCTGAGTTCTTAAATGGTAATATATGGGACCGCAGCTACGACGGGGGAGCTTATCCTAATCCGTATGGTGTAACTTTTGGAGCACAAATATCATTCTAATTTTCAGAAAACTTATCACAATGAAAAAAATCATATACTTATTATTCGCCGTATTCTTGCTGAATAGCTGTGATGTGAGCGTGGATAATCCGAACACCATTACTACCGCCACATTCTGGAAAACGGAAACCGATGCACAATATGGCATCAATGCTGTGTACAACATGTTCTACAAACCGGGGACTTACAGCCGTTGGTTGTGGTTCCGGCTGGATCTAACCTCAGATGAAGGGTTTAGTCAGAGCCCCTGGGCTGAATTGAAAGAATGGACACAGTTTCAATACAGAAACTATAACTTCTGGGAAGGCAATAGCTGGACTTACCGGGATAGTTATGAAGCAATATTCAGAGCCAACCAGGTGTTGTACCACGTTCCCGAAATTCAGTTTGCAAATGAAACCGAAAAAAACAAAATCCTCGGACAGGCATACTTTCTGAGAGGCCTTTTCTACTACAACCTGGCAGTGTTGTGGGGGAGTGAAAACAACAGTCTTCCGATTGTTCTGGAACCATCAACGCCGGGTATGCAGCCCGAAGGCCATAATGGTATCGCTGTATACCAACAGGCAATCAGCGATTTTACAGAAGCACAGAAAGTTTTGCCGGAAGTGTGGGACGACGCCAATAAAGGACGTGCAACGAAAGGTGCTGCATTGGCTTTCAGGGCAAAATGTCACATGCAACTGCTCCAATGGAATGAAGCTAAAAATGATTTACAATGGTTGGTAGAAGGTGAGGGCAAGAAATATTACGACCTTGCGGCCAATTACGCGGATAATTTCAGAAAAGATACGGAGAACAATATTGAATCTGTTTTTGAGATACAGTATTCCGATATTCATAAGGCTCCTGCCGGAGACGGGGACTTTGATGTGGATCCGAACTTAGGACTGAATCGCGGTCAGTTTTTTGCTCCTCCCGGAATTGGATGGACAGACGGTGAAATACGTCCCTGGCTGGTAACAGAATTTAAAAAAGAAAAAAACCTGAACGAAGGTTACGATATACGTTTAAGACATACTGCTTTTTACAGTGAACAACATTTGGATTTTCCCAATAATGAACGGATATACCGTGAGGTCAGCAATGATGCAACGTGGAACAGGGACAACTGGAAAGGCCGTGTTTTTTACAGAAAATACAGTTCGGAGCATTTTCGCGATTTTGATGATTATCATAATCCGACCAATGTAAGGTTGGTTCGATTTGCAGACGTATTGTTGATGTACGCAGAATGTATTGCCCAGTCAGGAGGAAACTTGTCTGATGCAATTGCACATGTCGACAGGGTAAGGGCCAGGGTAGAAATGCCGGCGCTTGCCGTCAATCATCCAGCCGTAGTCTCCAGCAAGGATGCTTTTCTGAAACGCCTACAGGTGGAGAGAGTCCTTGAATTAGCTACAGAGGGACAACGTTGGGCAGATATCAAGCGCTGGGGATTGCTGGATAACCAAGCCGGTATCGACGAATTGAAATCACGTGATCCGGATTTCAATAATTTCATCATCGGTCGCCATAGCTGCCTGCCTATTCCTTCTGATGAAGTGAATAATAACCCCAATATTTCTCAGAATCCTGATTATTAATAAAAGCATTATACCTCCCCGGCTACCCGGTTGGGGAGGTATTTTAAAATAAAATAGAGATGAAAAAATACTGGTATCTGTTGTTTATAGGTGTATTCATAATCGCATCGTCCTGCAAAGGTGTTGATAAGGCAGATGAAACGATTCGCTACACCACTCCTGTTTCGTTGGGCGATCCATTTATCATGCTGCATCAAGGCGTATATTACGCTTACGGTACCCAGGCCGAAGATGGAATTGAAGTATACACATCGGATAATCTTGAAGAATGGGAAAAGGTTCCTGCTCTCGCTCTTCACAAGGATAACTCTTTTGGTGACAAATGGTTTTGGGCACCTGAAGTATATTACGTTAACGGGAAGTTTTACATGTATTATACGGCAGAAGAGCATATGTGTGCGGCAACTTCCGATTCTCCGTTGGGTCCGTTTATCCAGGAGGTTAAAAAGCCGATGCTGGAAGGTGAAAAGACTATTGATAATTCTCTGTTTATCGATGATGACGGAACTCCTTACCTTTTCTTCGATCGGTTTAATGACGGGCTAAATATCTGGGTCGCAGAACTGGAAGAGGATCTGATAACCATCAAAAAGCAAACGTTACATCCGTGCATTCATGTATCTCAAGAATGGGAAAAAGTATGGCCCAGGGTAAATGAAGGTGCTTTCGTAACAAAACATAACGGCATGTATTACATGACGTACTCCGCAAACAGCTATGAAAGCCCGTTCTATGGTGTCGGGTGTGCTACCGCCACGAGTATCATGGGTGAATGGACAAAATATCCGGATAATCCCCTGCTTCAGAAACCCGGTAATCTGGTTGGTGTAGGGCACAGTGCATTATTCCGGGATAAAAAAGAGAATTTGCGAATAGTTTTTCATGCACATCATGACGATAAAAATATACACCCGCGAAAGATGTACATCGGAAAAGTCGAATTCAAACAAGAAGGGGAAGTGGATAAACTTTATATTTCCCAAGAATACCTGATACCCAAATTAACGGTTACCCAAAAATGAATTCATCAATCGCTACTCATTCCGTACATTCTCTGGTTGGCGTGGAGTAATTTTACCGTAGCATTCTGAGAAAAATAAAAAAATTTGTTTATCTTGCTGACAAAAAACATAACTCTCCTTAAGACTATATGGTGTGTCTTTATTTTTGATGAAATTGAAAAAACATAATCAACTCTTTATTTTGATGTTCATCCTATTCGTTTTGAACATCAATGAGTTATTCTGTTTGCCAAGTTATTCTTTCAAACATTACAACATAAACAACGGATTATCCCAGAATACTGTCCATGCCATTTTTCAAGACAAACTCGGATTCATGTGGTTTGGCACAAAAGATGGCCTCAACCGATTTGACGGGACGTTGTTTAAAATTTATAAATTTTCTCCGGGAGAGAATTTGAGAGACAATGTATTTCATCGTATCCTTCAAGATAAACTGGATAACCTGTGGGTAGGGACCGATGACGGAATATACATTTATGACCCGCGGAAAGAAGAGTTCAACCGTTTTGAATTAACCACACCCGATAACGTATCGATAGATGGTGTGGTAAGTGATATGCTGGAAGATAAAGAAGGGGATATCTGGATTTCCCTGGAAGAAAAAGGAGTTTTTCATTACAATTATCTCACAGGTGTCCTAACGAATTACAAAATACCACAAGCTCCAGACGGGATGAGTATGGTCAGTTTATGTCTCGGGAAAGAGGGGGATATCTGGGCATTCCCTTACAATCTTCCTTTTGTCAGTATTGATAAAAAAACAGGTAAAATAACTGACTTTAAGCTTGTTGATAACCCTGATTTATTTTACAATACGGGAGAGATATGGAAAGTAGTTGCTGATGAATACAATCAATTGCTCATCGCATCGTCTACTAAAGGCCTTATAAGTGTAAACACCGTGAGTAAGACGCACCGCATTCTGTTGGCTGAAGACGCAGAAGGTCAGCCTATCTTTGCCCGATGTCTGACAAAGATCGATCCTAAAACGATCTGGATAGGCAGTGAATCGGGATTGTATATTTATAATACCGAAACGAGAAAAGCCGAAAACCTCCGTCACAACAGGTCCGTACCTTATTCGTTATCTGACAACGCTATTTATTCTATTTTCAAAGACAGGGAAGGAGGTATTTGGGTGGGGTCGTTTTTTGGAGGGGTCGATTATTATTCCAATCAATACAATCAATTTGAGTTGTTTTATCCCGTGGATGGAGTGAACCGGATGAAAGGAAGCCGGGTCCGTGAATTTTGTGAAGCCCCCGATGGAAAAATCTGGATCGGGACCGAAGACAATGGACTCAACCTCTTCGATCCCGTGAAGAATGAATTTCTACCACTTCCACTCCCGCTACAATCGCTTTACACGAATATACATGCATTATATGCTGACGGAGACTATTTATGGATCGGAACTTTTTCAAAAGGATTAAACCGGTTTAACCTGAAAACAAACGAACTGGTTACATTCAAACAATCGGATGCGCCTAACTCCATTAGTCAAAACAGCACTTTCTCCATATACAAGGATCGGCAAAACACATTGTGGATAGGAAATCTGTCGGGATTAAATATCTATGACTACGAGAATAACAACTTCAAACAAGTCGATGCATTCCAAGGGATATATGTTCAGGATATTTTTGAAGATACAGATGGGAAAATATGGGTAGCCACTTTTACCAAGGGGCTTTACCGGCATGATCCGGCCACAGGCGCCTGGAAGATTTTTTTCCATCATCCTGCCGATGGTGGAAACACGCTGTATAATAAAATAACAAGTATATTTGAGGACAGTCAGAAACAACTGTGGGTGGCTACGGAAGGCGGAGGTTTTTATCTTTTCGACAGGAAAAACGAAGAATTTATTCCGGTCAATAGTTCGAAAGGACTACCTAACGATGTGGTATATCAATTGCAGGAAGATTTGGATGGTAATTTATGGCTTTCAACAAATTCGGGACTTGTTAAATATGACCCTCAAACAGAATCATTCAGAAATTATACGGTTGAAAATGGACTGAAAACCAATCAGTTCAATTACCAGTCCAGTTTTAAGGCGTCAGACGGAACACTTTATTTCGGATCAATTGACGGCTTTGTACGGTTTAATCCCTCAACCTTCAGAGAATCTGAACACGCTGTACCGGTAGTGTTTACCGAACTGTTTATTAATAATGCTCCGGTAAGCCCTAAGGATGAAAAATCACTGCTGAAACAAAGCATCTTGTTTACGGAAAACCTAACCTTAGCACACCGTAAAAACTCCTTCCGGTTAAGTTATGCAGTACTGAACTATTCAAACAGAAATGATTACCAGATACTTTATAAACTGGATGACTTTGATAAAGAATGGATTCAGTCGGAATCAAATAACGATATCATCTACTCTAACCTGAAACCAGGAAAGTACGTACTCTCGTTGAAATTACATAATGGATTGAAGGACAGTGATGAAGAAACACTAAAATCGTTAACTATCCATATTCGCCCCCCATTCTGGCTTAGTAGGTGGGCCTACCTGGTTTATGTGGTGCTGTTTATAGCCGGAATAGCAGGTTTATTTCGCTTTCTGAGTTATCGTAGCCAAAAAATACAAAGAGAGAGAATGCAAATTTTCGAGCAACAGAAAGAACGGGAACTGTATCGTTCGAAAATTGATTTCTTCACCAACGTTGCCCACGAAATTCGCACCCCGCTGTCCCTTATTAAGGCACCACTGGATTATGTGATTAATACGGAAGAGGTGTCAGAAGGCGTAAAAGAGAACCTGCAGATCATGAGCAAGAATACGGACCGGCTTCTTAACCTGACCAACCAGCTGCTCGATTTCCAAAAAACCGAGTCGGATGCGTATCTGTTGAATCTTGAACCGAGAAACGTATCGGAACTGATCCGGGAGACGTCACTTCGTTTTACCCCCCTGGCAAAGCAGAAAGGATTGCTTTTTGATATGGATCTCCCCGAAAAGGATATGTACGTGCAGGTGGATAAGGAGGCATTCCTGAAAATTATCAGCAACCTGATAAATAATGCTATCCGGTATTGCAAAAGCTTCGTGAGGCTTAAGGCTTACATCGCCGGAGATAATGAAGACAGCTGGTTTCACCTGATTACAGACAATGACGGAGAAAAAATCCCCGACGAACATAAGCAGGCAATCTTCAAACCTTTCGTGCAACTGGACAAGGATGACCGGACGGTTAACGGTACCGGGATTGGCCTAGCGCTATCACGTTCATTGACTGAGCTTCACAAAGGGACACTCGACCTGGAGGACTCGGAGGATACTGTCCGGTTCCACCTCGTACTGCCGGTAGGAAGCTCAACAGACGTAATCCTGGAATTTTCCGGTGAAACGGGTAAGTCATCCCATACAACCATCCTGTTGGTAGACGATGATCCGGAATTGCTTCATTTTGAAGAGAAATTTCTCTCCCCTCACTACCATGTGTTAACGGCAAGGAACGGTAAAGAAGCCTTGGAAGTGCTGCGGGAGGCTAATGTGAACTTGGTAGTTTGTGACATCATGATGCCCGAGATGGACGGTTTTGAGTTTACCCGACGGGTAAAATCCAATATCGAGTTCAGCCATATCCCCGTGATATTATTGACGGCAAAAGTAAACGTGGAGTCAAAGGTACAAGGGTTTGAGATCGGTGCGGATGCGTATATCGATAAACCTTTCTCCCTGGAAGTATTGTTGGCGCAGATTGCCAACTTGTTGCAAAACCGGGAAAAATTACGTGAAACATTTTTAAAACATCCCTATATTGGTGCCAACAGCGTGGCCCTTACCAAGTCAGACGAAGAATTTATCCGGAAGCTGCATGCTATTGTACTTGAAAATATAGACAACTCCGGCTTTATCGTGGAAGATATCGCCGAGCAGTTCAACATGAGCCGTGCCAGTTTTTATCGAAAAATAAAAGGCGTACTCAATCTGACACCCAACGAGTATATCCGGGTGGAACGTTTGAAAAAAGCCGCTCAGCTGCTCAAGGAAAAAACATACAAGGTGAACGAAATCTGTTACATGGTAGGATTTAACTCTCCTTCCTATTTTTCGAAATGCTTTCAACAACAATTCGGGGTCCTGCCAAGAGATTTTGAGCAATAAGTTCTGCATTTGAGATTGTATTTATACTTTTTGATCAATTTGCTCTCATTTTTTCTGTTTAAAGTAACTATTTTCGTGGAATAAAAAATATTAATTCATTAAAATAATATCAGCATGAAATCAAAATTAGTCGTATTCATTTTGCTTACAGCAACGCTCTCACTTTCCGCTCAGTGGAAACCGGCGGGTGACAGGCTTAAAACGCGTTGGGCCTCACAGATAGATGTGAACAACGTATTGCCGGAATATCCCCGGCCCATCATGGAGCGTTCCCAGTGGCAGAACCTCAACGGGTTATGGAATTATGCCATTCTACCGGTGGGGAAACAAAACCCGACTTCTTTCGATGGGAAAATACTTGTCCCGTTCGCCATTGAATCGAGTTTGTCGGGTGTGCAGAAAAGATTAGGAAGCGAGAACGAACTCTGGTACCAGCGTGAATTCACCGTTCCGTCTAACTGGAAAAACAACAGGGTACTGCTTCACTTTGGAGCTGTGGACTGGAAAGCCGATGTCTGGGTAAACGACATTAAGGTAGGACAACACACCGGCGGATATGCCCCGTTCTCATTTGACGTAACACCCGCTTTGAAAAGCGGAACGAACAAACTGGTGGTAAAGGTATGGGACGGAACCGACCAAGGATACCAGCCGCGGGGAAAACAGGTAAACAATCCGCACGGCATCTGGTATACCCCGGTGAGCGGCATCTGGCAAACCGTATGGCTGGAACCCGTTCCTGAGAAATACATCGAAAATGTAAAAATCACCCCGGATATCGATAAGAACACCATAGGTGTTGAAGCTTTTATCAATCAGGCAACCGCTTCCGACAGGATTGAAGTGAAAGTGATGGAAGGTTCCCATGTCGTGGCTACGGGACAGTCCATCAATAACCAGCCTGTTGAAGTGTCTATGCCGGCGAATCCCCGGTTATGGTCGCCCAATGATCCTTTCTTGTATGATTTGGAAGTAACCGTGTTCAACGGTTCGAAACAGCTGGATAAGGTGAAAAGCTACACAGCCATGCGCAAATATTCAACCAAGCGCGATGACAAAGGAATTGTCCGTTTACAACTGAACAATAAAGATTTGTTCCAGTTCGGCCCGCTCGACCAGGGATGGTGGCCTGACGGACTGTATACGGCTCCTACTGACGAGGCGTTGAGATATGACGTGGTTAAAACCAAAGACTTTGGATTCAACATGATTCGCAAACACGTAAAAGTGGAACCTGCCCGTTGGTATATGCACTGCGACCAGCTTGGTATCATTGTGTGGCAAGACATGCCTAACGGTGACAGAAGCCCCGAGTGGCAAATGCGCGAATATTTCACCGGTGCGGAAAGACTGCGTTCACCGGAGTCGGAAGCCAACTACCGCAAAGAGTGGAAAGAAATCATGGATTACCTGTACTCATATCCTTCAATCGGTGTTTGGGTCCCGTTCAACGAAGCCTGGGGACAATTTAAAACGCAGGAAATTGTGGAATGGACCAAGCAGTATGACCCGTCTCGTCTGGTAAACCCGGCCAGTGGAGGAAATCATTATCACCTAGGAGACATGCTTGACTTACATAATTACCCACACCCGGAAATGTATTTGTACGACGGACAGCGGGCAACTGTTCTTGGCGAATACGGAGGAATCGGTTGGGCAAACAAGGAACACCTCTGGGAACCCGACCGCAACTGGGGATACGTACAGTTCAACAGCTCCAATGAAGTGACCAACGAGTATATTAAATATGCTGAACAGCTGAAACAGATGATCCGTCAGGGTTTCTCCGCTGCTGTATACACCCAGACTACCGATGTGGAAGTGGAAGTGAACGGGCTGATGACTTACGACAGGGCTGTAGTGAAGATCGACGAAGGCAGGGTACGGAAAGTAAATCAGGAAATATGCCATATACTGAACGACTGATTTTTATTTCAATCCTCCTGCTCATTTTTTCTGCTTGTCAAGGCGAGAAGGACCATAACGATCAGTATTATTATATTGAATGGGATAGAGCCTCCCTCCTTCGCATAGCGGAAGAGGGGGGATATCCTCGTTTACGCCGTTTAAACGACGGTTCGTTTTTGGCAGCATACGAGAATAGGCAAGGAGATGTGGTTGTAAAAAGGAGCAGCAATGAAGGTGTTTCCTGGGATGACCCGGTAACTGCATACGAAAAGTTTGAATTTGTCGATCCGGCGTCTTCTGCTTCTACGGTAGTGAATATAGCCAATCCTGAAATTGTTCAGTTGGCCAACGGGGATATTCTGCTGGCCAGTAATTTGCGCCCCCGAAAAGAAGGTCTTTATCCGTTTTCGATTGCGTTAAAAAGGAGTGTTGACAAGGGGAGGACGTGGTCCCAGGCACAAATACTCTATCAAGCTGCTCCGTTTTTCAGGGATGGCTGCTGGGAACCTTCTTTCCTGATTTTGCCGGACGGAACGGTACAGATTTATTTCGCGAACGAATCGCCTTACCGCAACTCGGATGAACAGGAAATATCAATGATACGATCTGTTGATAACGGCTATACGTGGAGTGAAAACCCAACAACGGTTAGTTTCAGGCAAGGATATCGCGATGGGATGCCGGTAGCCATTCATGACGGTACGAATATCTACCTGGCTATCGAAGATAACTTGTCGGGGCAGTTTAAACCGTACATCATTCGCAGTGCGGTTGGTAGTCCATGGGTAGAAGCCGTGCGAAAAGATTCCCCGTACCGCTATTCTGCATTACGGTCTCCGCTACCCGATACGGTTTACGCAGGAGCTCCTTACCTCATTCGTACAGAGAACAACGTTTACGTACTCTCCTATCAGACTACAAACAACAGGAGTTTCGATTGGGAACGGTCGACTATGGAGATACAGGTTAGCGGTGTGCCGTCCGATTTCAGTAACCCGTCTCAGCCTTTCATTGTCCCACTGTCGAAAGAAGCTAAATGGAATTCATTGGCCGATTTAGGGAACAACACCATTGCCGCACTTGCTTCCACAAACTTCGAAGGAGAAAAAATAGGAGTTTGGATGATTAAAGGGAAAATCAGAAAACAATAAAATGAAGATGATACATATTATTCAACAGGCATTGGCGCTCTTGCTCTTGTTAGGATGTAAAGCAATAGAAACCCCACCGGAAATTCCTTCTGCGGGAAATGACACCTATAAAAACCCGGTAATTAACTACAGTCTTCCCGATCCGACAGTGATCAAAGCCAACGACGGATTCTTCTACCTTTATGCGACTGAAGATATCCGGAATACTCCCATTTATTGTTCGCAAGATTTAGTGAACTGGAAATTTGTTGGCACTGCATTTACCGATGCAACCCGTCCGACATTTGAACCGAAAGGCGGTTTGTGGGCGCCCGATATCAATTACATTAACGGAAAGTATGTGCTGTACTATTCCATGTCGGTATGGGGTGAGGAATGGACCTGCGGGATAGGCGTGGCTACCTCCGATAAACCCGAAGGCCCGTTTACCGATCACGGCAAGCTGTTTCGCAGCAACGAGATCGATGTGCAAAATTCCATCGATCCCTTTTATATCGAAGAAAACGCGAAGAAATACCTGTTCTGGGGCAGCTTTCGGGGCATTTACGCCATCGAACTTTCGGACGACGTCAGCGTAAGACCGGGAGCCGAAAAGCAACGAATTGCCGGCACGGCTTATGAAGGGACATACATACATAAACGAAACGGTTTTTATTACCTGTTTGCCTCCGTCGGATCCTGCTGCGAAGGGTTAAACAGCACGTATACCACTGTGGTAGGGCGTTCAGAAAATCTTTTTGGCCCTTATGTGGATAAGCAAGGACAGTCCATGATGGATAATCATCACGAAGTAATGATCCGGAAGAATCAAAAATTCGTGGGTACGGGACATAACTCGGAGATCGTGCAGGACCAGGAAGGACAGGATTGGATGCTTTATCACGCCGTCTCGGTGGACAATCCCAAAGGGCGTGTCCTGATGATGGACCAGGTACGGTGGAAGGATGAGTGGCCCTACGTGGAAGGAAATACCTCTTCGTTAACATCTCCAAAACCAATTTTTAATTAGAAAAAGAAATATTGCATGAAAATTAAGGATATTGCACGGTATGCTCTGCTTGTTTTGTTTATAGTGAGCACGGTACAGGCAACAGCCCGTGTGGCTGAAAATAATTTTAGTTCCTCCATCGCTTTGAAAATACCAGGAAACAATGCGGCTCACTACCCTTTACAAGAAATTCGGAAAGGGGATGTAGTTCAATTAAAAGCCAATCAAAACATCCCGGTAGTGATAACACGAACCATCGTGTCACCTAACCTTTCGGCTGCAGATCATGTGGTGGAAGTGGTGATTACTGCTAAAGAAAATATCTATTTCAACTTCAAGCAGTGGGTAAATACTCGTTATTCTCACAACGATTGTCAATTCTACATGCCGGGGTTCTGGTACCGCCGCAACTTGCGCTCGCCCAAGGAGGCCCCTTCTTTTCACACCTCCGATAGCTGGACAGTGCGTGAGGATAGATTGAGCGTGCCTATGACGGCCATATTTAATGAAAAATCGGGAACGTACCTGTCGGTAATGCGAATGGATGATTTTAAGCATGAAGCACTTACTACCCATAAAGAAGGAGAAGTAATTATCTCCGGAAAAACATCTATCGGCTATACCGGATTCGAGAACAAGAATGGCGATGCCCGTATATCCTTCGGGTTTCCTTACCAGGAAACGCCAAAGACCTATATTCGTAAACTTACGCTGGCGCCTTCGGTAGAAGCATTCCAGTTTCTCGAAAAAGGGAAATCCATCCGGCTCACGTGGTTAGTGAAATCGGGAAAAGCCTCGGATTTCTCGGATTTCGTACGTCAATCGTGGGAATACAGTTATGATGCCTGGCTCCCGGGCCCCGTTAACACACCCTTTAGCGATGCGTTCGTGAAGAAAACCCTTACCGGTTTTTTCACCCGGAGCTTCGTGAGCGATTATCCCTTGAAGTTCAATTCGGGCGAAGGGCTGGTAGTAGCTACCTGTGAAAACCTTGCCCGCGCGGAAATAGGTTTTGTAGGTCGAGTTTTGTTGAACGCCTTCAATGCGTTGGAATATGGACAACAGAACAACCGTTCGGAGTTGGTAGCCAACGGCTATTCCGTTTTTGACAGTTACCTGGAGCATGGGTTCACAGCCAACGGACTTCTCCGCGAACATGTGTACTACGACAAAAACACGGAGGCCAGTAACTTAAGTATTCGCCGACAATCGGAAGGTGTGTACGCGATGTTCCAGTTCCTCCAATACGAAAAAAACAACGGAAGACGGCATCCGGAATGGGAGACAAAATTGCAAACCTTGTTGGACCGGATGCTTCTTTTACAGAATGAAGACGGTAGTTTTCCACGGAAATTCACTGACAACCTGGTCATCAGTGACGCAAGCGGAGGAAGCACCCCTTCGGTGACCTTACCCCTGGTGATGGCATACAGGTATTTCAACAACCCTAAATACCTCACCGCTGCCCAAAAAACTGCCGACTACCTGGAACGTGAAATCATTTCGAAGGCAGATTATTTCTCGTCTACCCTCGATGCCAATTGTGAAGACAAGGAAGCATCCCTGTATGCTGCTACAGCCATGTACTACCTGGCATTGATTTCCACAGGCGAAGAACAACAACGTTATGCCGACCTGTGTCTGAAGGCTTCTTACTTCGCGCTCTCGTGGTACTACCTGTGGGATGTGCCGTTCGCACAAGGCCAGATGATTGGCGACAACGGTCTACAGACAAGGGGATGGGGCAACGTTTCGGTAGAAAACAACCACATAGACGTATTTATTTTCGAGTTTGGTTCGGTGCTCAACTGGCTCTCAAAAAGATACAACGAACCTCGTTTTCACGATTTTGTACAAGTTATTTCGTCGTCGATGCGCCAGTTGTTGCCGTTTGAAAATCATATGTGTGGAGTGGCCAAGACCGGCTATTATCCGGAGGTGGTGCAACATACTAACTGGGACTATGGCAAGAACGGAAAAGGGTTTTATAACGATATTTTTGCTCCGGGATGGACCGTAGCCTCTCTATGGGAACTGCTCTCTCCCGGCAGGGCCGAGAATTTTTTATCCAAATAAAACAGTTTGTAGGTGAAAATGATGTAAATTTGTGTTACACGATTGAACCGGATACTCATTTTTATATAAAAAAGAAAACAACATGATGAAACTAAAGTATTTAACAGCATGGATTATGGCAGTTGCCGCCATGATTTCTTGCACATCCAATCCAAAAGAAGCCCCGGGGGAACCTTCAACGTTATCGGGGTTGAAAAGAAGCCATTTTCAGTCGTCAGTAAACGGTGATTCCACCGATTTGTTTGTGTTGAAAAATACCAACGGGATGGAAGTTACCGTGACGAATTACGGAGGGCGTATTGTATCGGTAATGGTCCCGGATAAGACCGGAACCCTGCAGGATGTTGTCCTCGGATTCGACTCTATTCAGGGCTATACAAGCGTTTCCAACAATTTGGGAGCAACCATCGGACGCTACGGGAACCGCATTGCTAACGGGAAAATAAAGGTTGCCGGTGTAGAATACCAGCTTCCGCAAAACAATTACGGCCACACATTGCACGGTGGTCCTGAAGGTTACGACACAAAAGTTTTTAGGGCAATACAACCCGACAGCCAGACAGTTGTACTAACTTATCTTTCAAAAGACGGTGAAGCCGGATTTCCCGGAAACCTGAACGTAAAAGTCACCATGAACCTGACAAACGATAATGCTGTCGACATTCAATACGAGGCGGATACCGACAAGGAAACCGTTGTGAATTTGACGAACCATTCCTACTTCAACTTGAGCGGAGACCCCAACAACACGGTACTGGATCATCTTCTGACTATTTATGCCGATGGATATACTCCGGTTGACGATACATTTATGACCACCGGAAAAATTGATCCGGTGAAAGACACGCCCATGGATTTTACGGTTGCCACACCCATCGGACAGCGTATTGAGGATACCACTTTCGTTCAATTGAAAAACGGCAAAGGCTATGACCACAACTGGGTGCTGAACGCAAAAGGTGATGTCACCCAAGTTGCGGCCACGGTGGTATCTCCGGTTACCGGAATTCAACTGGACGTATATACCTCGGAACCCGGATTGCAGGTTTACACGGGAAACTTTCTCGATGGTACAATGACCGGAAAGAAAGGAATCGTTTACAACAAACGCAGTGCCATATGCTTGGAATCGCAAAAATATCCCGATTCACCCAACAAGCCCGATTGGCCATCCTCCTACCTGAAACCCGGGGAAAAATACACCAGCCGCTGTATCTATAAGTTCTCGGTGAACCTGTGACACAAACATTCTATAATCCAGCCCCATCCAATGAAAACAAAACTTTTGCTTCCGCTATTTGTCATTCTTTTTATCGTTCCCCAATTTATCCGGTCACAGTCGAAAGGACAACCTCGTGAATTCTATCAGCTGACGGTTTATCACTACAATACGATCGATCAGGAGAAAATTATCGATAATTACCTGCAGGGAGCATTGATACCTGCCTTGCACGAAATGAAGATCAAGTCCGTCGGCGTATTTAAAGCTATAGCAAACGATACCTCCGCAAACAAAACGCTCTATCTTTTTGTTCCGTTAAAATCGTTGAATGCGGTGGATGAAATTAACACCCGTTTAATGAGGAACAATAAGTTTAATGCGAACAATAAAGAGTACGCAGATGTTCTTCACAATAATCCGGCCTACAACCGGATGGAAACTATACTTCTAAAAGCTTTTCCCCTGGCACCCGCAATGAAGCTTCCAAACCTAAAATCAGCAAAAAAACAACGGATATATGAGTTACGCAGTTACGAGAGCGCCAGTGAGAAAATTTTCCGGAATAAAGTGCACATGTTTAACGAAGGCGGGGAAATGGAGATATTCACCCGGCTTAATTTCAACCCTGTATTCTACAGCGAGGTGGTCGCAGGGGGAAAAATGCCCAACCTGATGTATATGACAACGTTTGAAAATAAAGAAGACAGGGATGCACACTGGGATGCCTTTCGTGTAGACCCTGCCTGGAAACGGATGTCTTCCTTGCCTGAATATCAAAACAACGTTTCCCACAGCGATATCACCTTTCTGCGTCCGGCAGATTATTCCGATTTTTGAGGCAATCCCACAACAACTTCACGCTGATAGTATTTACACCAATCCCTCAGCCCGCAAATACCGCACTTGGGTTTTCGTGCGATGCAGATGTACCTGCCGTGAAGAATCAGCCAGTGATGGGCTCGGGTCAACAATTTCTCTGGGATATATTTGACCAGTTCCCGTTCGGTCTCGAGTGGTGATCTCGAGTTGTCCGTCAACCCGATCCGGTTAGAAACCCGGAAAACGTGAGTATCCACTGCCATGGCAGGAAGATCGAAAGCGACGGACAACATCACGTTAGCTGTTTTTCTGCCCACACCGGGAATGGTCAGCAAATCGTCAATGGTTGACGGGACTTCCCCGTTGAAATCGGAGACAAGTTTTCTTGCCATTCCCACCAGATTTTTGGCCTTGTTGTTGGGGTAAGAGCACGATTTTATGTATTCGAAAACTTCGTCGGGTGACGATGCTGCCATGACTTCGGGGGTTGGAAACGCCTCAAAAACATGCGGGGAAATCAGGTTTACCCGTTTATCGGTGCATTGTGCCGACAGGATGACGGCAACAAGCAGTTGATAGTTGTTGGCGTAATGAAGCTCGGTTTCGGAAGATTCGGCATTTTCCAGGAACCAGTCCATCACATAAGCGAAGCGTTGTTTCTTTGTCATTCTAATCATCTTTTTATCTCATCCGATAACGGGATAAATGTTGCGTTGAGATCGGGATCGGCCATATCGGGATCGAGTGGATAAATGGGGCGGTTGATCCGCTTGTAATCCAGTCGGAGAAGGTCCTGATCAACCCCGCCGGGTGTTAATGCCATTAACCAATCGGCACGCATGTCGTACAACTCAGGCACGAGGTAGCCGATTTTAACCACCAGGATATCTGTTTCACGCGGATTTAACCTCAGTTTGGTGAAGTCCTTTTCGTAATGGTAGGCCATGCGTCTTTCAGTGACTATCACAGAGGTGTTGCCGTTTCTTACCACCACTTCGGTTTTGGCATTGGGATGCCCTTCGTGGATGGCCGTAATGGTTCCGGTGATCCTTACCGGCGGTGCGAACCGGTTATCTACGGCCGCTCCGGCTGTCGCATCAATTTTTCCGCCAACACCAATCTCCTTGGCTTTCTTCACAAACTCTTCACCGGGAATGGAGGCGTAAATCAACGACTTTGCCCGCGGCGACTTCAATTCCGGCCTTTTCAGTATCTCCTGCAGTGTCCAGGTAACATCTCCTGCTCCTCCTGCCGTGGGGTTATCACCCATATCGCTGATGATAAACGGTTTTTTATCGCTTGCCAGCGCTTTTTCCAAAGCCTCATCCAAATAAACGGTAGGAGCCACAAAATCGAACTCTTTTCTCACGTTCCAGAAATGGGCGGCCAGTTTTTCGGCTGCTTTGCCAACAGCCTCCTTGTCATCTCCGTAAGCAACCACCACACCGTGATTTCTAGGTTCATCGGCCCAAGGGTAGGACATCCAGATGGATGCGTCAATCACCTTGTCTTTTTCAATAACCTCCGGAATCTGTGCATACAGGCTTTTCCCCGGCTCGATGCGGGTGCTGGTCTTTTCCCCGGGGAGCAGGATGGGAACGGGAATCCACGCTTTATACGCAGGCTTTCCCTTGCCGTTTTCGAGGCGATCGAGAAGGTTGGTAACCGCCCTTTTTTTCGACTCAATGGCATCTTCGTGTGGTGCCAGGCGGTAGCAGGTAATTAAGTCGGTATTCTGTGCCAAACGCGGCGAAACGCTTCCGTGCAGGTCCATCGAGGTGGAAATCAACACATCCGTGCCCACCAGTTCGCGTATGCGGACCAGGAAATCGCCCTCGGGATCATCCAACCCTTGAACGCTCATAGCACCGTGAACATCAAAAAAGAGGGCATCCAGGGGCAGTTTTGCTTTTAAGCTGTCCAGTGTTTTTGACACCAGCGATTCGTAGGCTTCACGGCTTACAATGCCACCCGGCATGGCATGTCCGCGCAAGGTCGGCAGCCAAACGGCCCGGTCGATAATGCCCGAATCAGCAGCAAAGAACGGGTAATAACTGAAAACACTGTCGCCATACCTTGCCCGGAACGCATCTTCGTGGGAAACGGCGGGTGAAAACGTGCTCGACTCAATGGCAAGCCCGGCAATAGCTATTCTCGGAAGCTTCTTTTTATGGTTTTGACATCCCACGGCTGAAATCAGTATGGCCAAAAGGAGGGAAGTAGAAAAAAGTTTTTTCATCTGTTTGTAATTTTTTCGGTTGGGTTTAAAGCATCAAAATTAGTAAAAAATCAAATCAGCGACAACAGGTATCCTGCCAAACAGCCTCCGATCACAATAAATGCACTATTGACTTTTCGGTAACGAAAGACCACAGCCATACTTAATACTGCGATAACAACCGTTCGCACGTCTGTTATGGTCTCTTTCCCCATTATTAAACAAATGGCCGCGATAATGGCAACCGAAGCAACGTTCACGGCATCTAGAAACAGGGAGAAAAGCGTTGATTTTCGCATTTTCTTTACAACAGGATTCAACAACGCAACGAACACAAAAGAGGGTAAAAAGATGCCGACAGTAGAGACTACGGCTCCCCAAAAACCGTTGATCTGGTAACCGATAAAGGTAACCGACGTAAAAACGGGGCCGGGAGTAAACTGGCCTACGGCAATGGCATCGATAAGTTGTTGACGCGACATGAACCCGGTTGTCACCAGTTCCGTATCCAAAAAAGCGAACAGCACGTAACCGCTACCGTACAAAATAGCTCCGATTTTCAGGAAAATCAAAAACAGGTTGACATTGGAAACCGACAACAGGACTGGGACTGTTGGTGGCAACAATGCCAGGGGAACGATTCCGTTGAATTTTATTTTCTGCCGGTTCCGGATTCGGGCAAGCAGCATCGCTAGCAATCCTGCACCAAACATCAGGTATATTTCATTGATATTCAGCAGAGATAAAACTAGTACTAGGATGCCTAGAATAGCCAGTTCAACCGATTTTATCGACTTTTTTGCCAACGGGAATACGGCTCCAAGGATAACGGCGATGATGGCGGGTTTGATTCCGTATATAAATGGCTGTACCTGTGGTAACTGGCCGTAATCCTTATACAGCCATGCCAGAAAGCCGACAATCAACACCGCGGGAAAAATGAAGCAGGCTCCGGCAATGATCAACCCTCTCCAGCCTCCTTTTTCCTGTCCGATATGGATGGCCATCTCAGTACTGTTGGGGCCGGGAATCAGGTTGGTGGCACCCAGAAGGTCGAGAAACTCCTGTTCCGTGAGCCACTTCCTTTTTTCGACCACTTCCTGCTGCATCATGGCAATATGCGCAGCCGGTCCGCCAAAACCGATAATGCCCAGCTTAAGAAAAAGTGCCGCGAGTTCTTTCAGTATCGGTTTGGGCGTTTCTTTCATCGTTTTTACGTTAAATTCAACACGTGAAGGGTATGGCAAGCCACTAGACAGGCGGTTTCCGTTCTCAAGCGGTTTTCGCCCAGACTCACCGGTTCAAAGCCGAGACTGACGGCTTTTTGAATTTCTTCTTCACTGAAATCTCCTTCGGGACCGATAAGAATCAGGGCATCTTCTCCCTTTTGGTAGGTTTTGGCCAACGCTGTTTTAGGGGTAGGGTGGCAGTGCGCGATAAACTTTCTGCCCGTAAACGGGTTCTCAACAAACAAGTCAAAGGGATTCATCTCGTCAATAACTGGCATTACGGCTTGTTGCGACTGCTTCATTGCCGAAACGACTATTTTTTCCAACCTTTCGGTTTTCAACTCTTTCCTTTCCGAAAAGCGGCAAAGCAACGGTGTAAACCGGTCTATTCCCGATTCGGTGGCTTTCTCGGCGAACCATTCCATCCTGTCGATGTTTTTGGTAGGCGCAAAAGCTATATGAAGGCTGAAATTCCACGTTTTGGGTTGAGCAACTTCCGCGTCCATGCTAACCACGCAATGCTTGGGATGTGCCTGAATCAGCGTACACGGGTAAAAGAAGCCTTTACCGTCGGTAACGGTCAATTTATCCCCTTCCTTCATTCGAAGCACTTTTACGCAATGTAGCGATTCTTGTTCGGGCAACTGCTGCAAGTGCCGGATACCGGGCGAATAAAAAACCGTATCAGCCATTTTCTGCACCCTGCCGGCGGTTTATCTCATCGCGAAGCTTAGTCGCCAACTCGTAATCTTCGTCTTTTATGGCTTCTTCCAGCCGTTTTTTCAACGCGTCGATTTTTACCTCCTCCATATTCTCCACGATCTCCTCCACTTCCATGTCCTTGTTCTGAAACTCTGTGGAAAGCACCTCTTTTTCATCAAACACAATGGCCATATTCTGCATGATGGTTTCCGTGGTGAAAATGGGTGAATGTGTCCTCAATGCGATGGCAACGGCATCCGATGTCCGGGAATCGATACGAAACTCCCGATTGTCTTGACGCAAAAGCAGCTCGGCAAAAAAAGCACCGTCCTCAAATTTATAAATAAAAACTTCCAGCAACTCGATACTTAAGGATTCGAAAATGTTGTATATCAGATCATGTGCCAGGGGGCGGGGAGGGGTCATGTTTTCCATTACCAGGGCAATGGATTGCGCTTCAGGCGTACCAATCACAATCGGCAGCCGGCGTATGCCGTTCTCTTCAGCAAATATAAGCGCATACGCTCCGGCTTGCACCTGGCTGAACGATATACCCAATATGGAGAGTTTAACTTTATTCGTCACAATTATTGCTGTTAATCGGTTATAACTTCAAAAATACAATTTTTAAACAAGAAAAACAGGAATAAGTGCATTTTTTTGATTTTTTGGAAATTTATTGGGGATTATGAAGAAAATTATTTATCTTTGCACCCACTTTACGACACGGTGGTTATAGCTCAGTTGGTTAGAGCGACGGATTGTGGTTCCGTAGGTCGCGGGTTCGAATCCCGTTTTCCACCCGAATACACTGGTAATAGGTGTTTTCTCTCTTAGATTTGTTTTAGGTAATCACGTATTTTACATACGTGATTTTTTTTGCCACTATCCGAAAAGCTCTCCTACTTGTGCCTTCCTTTTAACACCCCTTCGATGTCTTCCAGTTTCAACGCTTTTGTCTTCAACAGGATCAGGAAGTGATAGAGCAGGTCAGCCGCTTCGTTTTTAAACAGGTCGATGTTGTTATCCTTAGCTTCGATAACGAGCTCAACGGCTTCTTCACCTACTTTTTGCGCCACTTTATTTACTCCGCTGTTGAAAAGCCTGCTCGTGTAGGATCCTTCGGTTTTAGCTTCTATCCGTTGTTCGATCACTTTTTCCAGTTCATAGATAAAACCTTTCGGTGTTTCTTCGGAAAAACAGGTTGTGGCTCCGGTATGGCAGGTGGGTCCCTGAGGAAGGGCTTTGATCAGCAACGTGTCGTTATCACAATCTTCCCGGATTTCGTTCACGATAAGATAATTTCCGGAAGTTTCTCCTTTTGTCCATAACCGGTTCTGACTGCGGCTAAAAAAAGTAACCCGGCCTTCCGCTTTGGTTTTTTCGAGGGCTTCTTCATTCATGTAGCCGAGCATCAGCACTTGTAACGTATGGGTGTTCTGGATGATTACCGGAACCAATCCTCCGGATTTTTTGAAATTGATGGTCATAATTTTTTTACTTTTTAAATCCTCACTTCAATGTTTTGTTGTTTTAAAAACTGTTTCAACCGGGGTATCGGTATTTCACCGAAATGGAAAATGCTTGCCGCCAATGCCGCACTTGCCCTTGTCTGTTGGAAGACATCAGCAAAATGTTGCATTGTCCCCGCGCCACCAGAGGCGACAACAGGAATATTGACGGCTGAGGAAACCGCGGCGGTGATATCGAGTGCGAAACCGTTTTTGGTACCGTCGTTGTTCATGGATGTAAGCAGAATTTCCCCTGCACCGCGCCGTTCGCCCTCCAGTGCCCAGTCAACGGCATTGAGTGGAGTAGGAGTCCTGCCTCCGTGAATATAAACCTTCCATTCACCGTCATCAAGCTTGGTGTCAATCGCCAGTACAACACACTGGCTGCCAAATTTTGCAGCAATTTCCGAAACAATCTCCGGATGATCTACAGCCGCAGTGTTAATGCTCACCTTGTCGGCTCCCGCTTTGATTATTGCCTGCGCATCTTCCACCGAATTTATGCCACCGCCCACGGTGAACGGGATGTTGATTTCACGGGCAATCTTTTCGACCAGTCCGGTCAGGTTCTTCCGTTTCTCAACGGTGGCGGTAATATCGAGAAACACCAGTTCATCCGCACCTTCCTGGACGTAACGTTTGGCCAGTTCCACAGCGTCGCCGGCATCGCGAAGCCCCACAAAGTTAATGCCTTTCACCGTCCGGCCATCCTTGATATCGAGGCAGGGAATAATTCTTTTTTTAAGCATATAAGTTTATATTTTTTGTTCTTTCAAACCCGTTACAGGAAACCCGCAACGCGTAACTCGTCCAGGCTAATTCTCCCTTCGTAAAGAGCTTTGCCGATAATGGCTCCCTCACAACCTAACTCCTTTACCTTTGTCAGATCGTCCATCGATGAAACACCACCGCTGGCAATCAGCTTAACTCCGGTCTCCCGGAGAATTTCAGCGTAAAGCTCATTGGAAGTGCCTTGCAGCATACCGTCTTTCGAGATGTCGGTACAGATCACGTATGTTACGCCTTTGCGTTCATAACCGGCAATAAAATCCACAACATCCAGTTCCGATTGCTGCTGCCATCCCTGGGTGGCAATTTTTCTGCCGTGGCTGTCTGCACCTAAAATAATCTTGTCCGGACCGTATACCGACAGCCATTTTAAAAAAAGGTCCGGTTCTTGAGCAGCTATGCTTCCCACCGTAACCTGTGCAGCTCCGTTTTCGAAAGCGATGCGTACATCTTCATCGGTTTTAATACCTCCGCCAAAATCAACCGTCAATGAAGTTTTTGTTGATATTTTTCTCAGAATATCTTTATTCACAATATGTTTTGATTTGGCTCCATCCAAATCAACCAAGTGTAAATATCGAATTCCGTTGGCTTCAAACGATTTTGCAACTTCCACCGGATTTTCGTTATATATTTTTTGGGTGCTGTAATCGCCTTTGGTCAGGCGGACACACTTTCCGTCAATAATGTCTATGGCAGGAATAATTCTCATAAACTTCAATCGTTTGTTTACCTTATTTTCAAAAAATTCTTCAATATTCGTTCACCGACATTCGCCGATTTCTCGGGATGGAACTGCGTGGCATAAAAATTCCTGTTCCGCATGGCGGCACTGAACGGCAAAATATAATCGCACTCGGCGATAGTTTGCGCACAGCTCTCGGCATAATAACTGTGTACGAAATAGACCGTATCATCCTTTCCAAAACCATCAAAAAGCAATGACTCCGTATGCTTCAGGTTGTCCCATCCGATGTGGGGAACAATGTCCGTCAACGGGAATTTTTTTACCGCAGTATCAAAGATACCCAGGCAGCCGGTGTTTCCCTCTTCCGAATACCGGCACAGCAGTTGCAGGCCCAGGCATATTCCCAGAACGGGCTGCCCGAGCGTTTTTATTACCGCATCCAGCTTCCGCTCTTTTAAATATTCCATGGCCGACGATGCTTCGCCCACACCGGGAAAAATCACCTTATCCGCACGGCGGATTTCAACCTCGCTATCGGTAATGACGCACTGATGCCCCAACCGCTCCACCGCATTTTTTACCGACGCGATGTTGCCAGCATTGTATTTGATGATAGCAACCATTGACATTATAATATTCCTTTTGTGCTGGGAATTCCTGTATTTTCACCACGTTTCACCGCCATCTTGATCGATTTGGCGAATGCTTTGAAAATGGCTTCCGCTTTGTGATGTTCGTTATCGCCTTCGGCTTTGATGTTAAGGTTACACCTGGCGTTATCGGAAAACGACTTGAAGAAGTGCATAAACATTTCGGCAGGCACATCTCCAATTCTCTCGCGTTTAAAATCCACCTCCCAGACCAGCCAAGGCCGGCCGCCGAAGTCGATAGCAACCTGTGCCAGGCAATCGTCCATGGGCAGCAGAAACCCGTAACGTTCTATACCCTTCTTCTTCCCCAGTGCTTGTAAAAAAGCCTCTCCCAGGGCGATGGCCGTATCTTCGACCGTATGGTGTTCGTCGATATGCAAATCACCGTTTACCCGGATGGAGAGGTCCACATTTCCGTGACGGGCAATTTGCTCCAACATATGGTCGAAAAAACCTAATCCGGTAGCTATCCGGCTTTTTCCTGATCCGTCAAGATTGATCTCCACAACGATATCGGTTTCTGAAGTTTTGCGGCGGACAATTCCTTTTCTGGGTTCCAACTTCAAGTAGGCGTATATCTCGGCCCAGTCGGTCGTGCACAGCACGGCATCATCGGTTTTATCCACGTTCAGGTAAATGGCTTTGCAGCCAAGGTTTCTGGCCAACCGCACATCAGTTTTCCGGTCTCCGATAACGTAAGAGTTTTCCAAATCGTAACCCCCTTTTGTGTAATGTGTCAGCAACGCTATCCCCGGTTTTCGGGTAGGAAGGTTTTCGTGTTCAAAAGAGCGGTCGATAAGGATTTCGCTAAAAACAACCCCTTCGTTTTCGAATGCTTTTACCATTTTATGGTGTGCCGGCCAGAACGTATCTTCGGGAAAAGACGGAGTTCCCAACCCGTCCTGATTCGTCACCATAACCAATTCATATTCCAATTCTCGGGCAATCCGCGACAGGTACTGAAATACTTGCGGGTAAAACTCCAGCTTCTCCAGGCTGTCAATCTGGAAGTCAACGGGCGGCTCGATAACCAGTGTTCCGTCCCGGTCGATAAATAAAACTTTTTTCATACAAGGGTGCGTAATTTATTCAACAACTCCTCATTCTCACCGGGAGTGCCGATGGTAATTCTCACACAGTTTGTCACCTGCCTGTTCCGGTTGCGGACAATCACCTTTTTTTGTACCAGTTCGTTGTAAATCCGGTTGGCATCTGATACTTCAACCAAGAGGAAGTTGGCATCCGAAGGATAAATCTTCTTTACAATTTCCAGTTTCGATAATTCTTCGGCGAGATATGCTCTTTGCTGCAGAATCGTGTCGCGGCGCTTTTCAAATTCATCCACGCGCGAAAGCGCTTCCAGGGCAACTTGCTGATTGATGATACTGACGTTGTAGGGCGGTTTGGTTTTGTCCAGCAACGATATGATTTTTTCGCCGGCAAAAGCCATTCCAACCCGGACACCCGCCAACGCCCATGCTTTGCTGAATGTCTGCATCACAATAAGGTGGGAGTATTTGTTTATTTTGCTTTTCAGGCTGTATTCGGGGCAAAAATCCACGTAAGCTTCGTCTGCCACCACGATTCCGTTAAAGTTTTCAAGCAGCTTCTCCAGGTTGTCCAACCTGTTCCCGGTGGGGTTATTCGGTGAGCAAACGAAAATAAGCTTTACGGAACTGTCTGTTTCGGCCGTCTGCAGGATCTTTTCAATATCAAGCTGAAAATCGGATGTTAATGGGATTTCATGCAGTTGGATGTGATTGATGTTAGCCGAGACTTCGTACATCCCGTAAGTGGGCGGACAAACAATCGCGCTGTCTTTTCCAGGTTCACAGAAAATTCGGTATATCAGGTCGATGACCTCGTCACTTCCGTTGCCGATAAAAATCTGGTTGAAAGGTACGTTTTTAACTTCTGACAGCTTCGTCTTTAACGCTTTCTGGTGGGGGTCGGGATACCGGTTGAGTGTCCCGTACGGATTTTCGTTTGCATCGAGAAAGATACCTTCGTTGCCCGAAAATTCATCGCGGGCACTTGAATAGGGTTTTAGTGCCAGGATATTCGGCCTGACCATTTTTTCTATATCAACTGTTCTCATAATTCTTTGCTTGCTGTGCCGACACTTCGCCCAAACGCAGTGTCATGGCATTCTTGTGAGCGAAAAGTTCTTCTGCTTCAGCCATGGTTTCCACGGCTACCCCGATACCGACAATTCCTTCTTCCGACAGTTGCTGAAAGGTGATTTTCTTTATAAAACTGTCCAGAGAAACGCCGCTGTATGCTTTCGCGTATCCGCTTGTGGGAAGCGTGTGGTTAGTGCCGCTAGCGTAATCACCGGCACTTTCGCAACTGTAGTTCCCCAGAAAAACGGAGCCCGCGTTGGTCACCTCACGGCTGCGCAAAACAGGATTCTCTACCGCCAGGATCAGGTGCTCGGGAGCGTAAACGTTGCTGAAGCGGATGCAGGTCTCTACGTCTTTAAACAAAATGGCACGGCTGTTCTTCAGCGCTTTTTCCGCCATTTCTTTTCGCGGCAGATTCGCCAGTTGAATATCGAGTTCCTTGTTTATTTCCTTAACCACCTTTTTGTTGTCCGACAAAAGGATGACCTCACTGTCCGGCCCGTGTTCTGCCTGAGAAAGCAGGTCGGAGGCGACGAACGACGGGCGGCAGGTCTCATCCGCCACCACAAGGAGTTCGCTGGGTCCGGCAGGCATATCGATAGCTGTACCGTAGTACTGGGCGGCATGCTTTGCCGTCATCACGTACTGGTTGCCTGGGCCGAATATTTTCTCTACTTTCGGGACGGACTTCGTGCCGAAAGACATGGCCCCGATAGCCTGGATACCTCCGACCGCAAATATGCGGGTTACCCCCGCAAGGTTCGCTGCGTAAAGAATGGCGGGGTGGATAGCGCCTTCCTTGCCGGGAGGCGAACAAAGCACGATCTCTTTACAGCCGGCTATCTTTGCCGGAATGGCCAGCATCAGTACCGTGGAAAAAAGAGGAGCGGTTCCTCCGGGGACATAAATCCCTACATTCTCGATAGGCCGTGCTTCGCGCCAGCATACCACACCGGGAGAGGTTTCCACTTTTACAATTTCCTCTTTCTGCGAAAAGTGGAATTTCTCGATGTTGCTTTTTGCAAGGGCGATGGCTTGCTTCAACCGTTCCGAGACCTGTTGCGACGCCGCCTCGATTGTCTCGTGATCAACCGTGAAGTCATCCGCCGAAAACCTGTCAAACTGCCGGGCATATTTCAACACCGCCTTATCACCTTTTTTACGGATATCGTAAAAAACCTTGTCCACTAACTCCATCAGCCTGGCTTGCTTGATGGCGGACCTTTCTGCCAATTGCGGCCATTTCCTTTCGGCCGGGTTGTTTAATGTTTTCACTTTTAGAGTATCATTTTCTCAATGTTCATCACTAAGATTCCCTGGGCATTCACGTCTTTCAACGCATCAATCACATCCCAAAACTGGTCTTCCTGTACTACCGAGTGCACGCTGCTCCATCCCTCTTCGGCAAGCGGAAGGATACTGGGCGATTTCATACCCGGAAGGATGGAGCAAATTCTTGGAATCGACGAATTCGGCGCGTTCATTACAATGTACTTGCTGCCCATGCCTCTTTTGTAAGCCCGTATACGGAAAAGAAACCTTTCCAGCAGCTCTTGTTTGACTTCGTTGAGGCTCTTGTTGGCAATCAGTACCGCTTCACTCTTTATGATGGCCTCAACTTCTTTCAGGCCGTTCATAATAAGGGTACTGCCCGTACTTACAATATCAAAAATCCCATCAGCTAGCCCAATCCCGGTGGCAATCTCAACACTCCCTCCCAGTTCTTCGATCTTTACATCAATGCCTTTAACGCCGAAGTACTTTTTGAGAATTTTCGGATAGCTGGTGGCAATGCGTTTCCCGTGAAAATAATCCAGGTTGGTATACACTTCGTCCTTGGGAATAGCGAGCGAAAGCCGACAGTTGCCGAATCCCAGCTTTTCAATTTCATCCACGTCTTTTTCTTTTTCCCACACTTCGTTTTCTCCCAGGATACCGATGTCTGCAACGCCATTTTCAACGTATTGAGGAATATCATCGTCACGTAGGAAAAGGATTTCCATGGGAAAGTTGCGAGCTTCTGTCCTGAGTTTCCGGTCACCGTTCGATACTTTAATGCCGCATTCGTTCAACAGCTGCAACGATTTTTCGCTTAATCGTCCGCTTTTCTGGATGGCTATTTTCAGTTTTTCCATTGCTTTTCTTTTTTGCGTTAGCGGCTCCGAACCGCTGAGTGTTAATTAAAAAAACCCGCCTGAGCTGTTCAGACGGGTCTATGTTGTATATTCATGCTTCTACACATCCTATTCAGCTCGCCTGATTGCAAGTATGAAAATGATGATGGTGAAGCTTGTTTACTTTCATTTTATCTGTTTTGATAACGCAAAGATAATAGAATAATTTTAATGCGGGACAAAAATAACTGTTTATTTTTCTTTTGCTTCCTAAAAATCCTGAAAAAACACAACAAATAGGCTGTTAGCTCGGTAGTTTGACACAATAAATTTTCGATTTTTTTGATAAAAGACCTCCGGAGGTCTTTTTTTTGTCAAATATTTTTTCTATATTTGTAGCATTATACAGCATTGTTACAGATATGAAATTGAATATTGTCAAGTCCAAGAACTGTACTATTCTCTACGCGGCACGTTCTTACAGGAGCGAAAGCGGCAAAAGCACGTCCAAAGTGGTCAAGCGTCTAGGGACCGTTGAAGAACTGCGCGAGAAGTTGAATGGTGAAGACCCGATTGAATGGGCAAGGACTCAAGTTGCCGGGATGACCGCACTTGAAAAAGAAGAGAACAAGCACGTCATTATTGACTGCAACCCCATGGCGCTTATCCCCAAAGGCGAGCAGCGCTCGTACAACGGCGGCTACCTGTTCCTTCAGAAAATATATTACGAACTGGGCCTGGACTACATCTGCAAGAAGATAGCGAAGAAGCACAAGCTGCTGAAGTATGACCTGAACGGCATTCTTTCGATGTTGGTATACACCCGGATACTGTATCCGGGATCCAAGCGGTCCTCGTTGGAAGATGCAAGGAAGTTCCTCGAGCAGCCGGAGTGCGCGCTGGAGCAGGTGTACAGGGCGCTTTCGCTGCTGGCCGGTGAGTTCAACGAGATACAGGCCGGCGTGTACAAACGCAGTCTCAAACTCGGGAAGCGCAATACGCGGGTGGTGTATTATGACCTGACGAACTACTTCTTCGAGTGTGAAGAGGAAAGCGGCTTGCGCCAGTATGGCCACAGCAAGGAGAACCGTCCGCTGCCCATCGTGCAGATGGGGCTGTTCATGGACCGCGACGGCTTCCCGCTGGCAATGTGCGTCGAGCCGGGCAATACGGCGGAGACCACCACCCTGAAGCCGATGGAGCAGATACTGAGGGACAAGTTCGGCCTGTCCAGGCTGGTGGTCTGCACCGATGGAGGCCTTTCAAGCTATGAGAACCGCAAGAATGACAGCGTGGGAGACAGGTCATTCATTACCGTGCAGTCACTGAAGAAGTTGAAAAAGCACCTGCAGGAATGGGCCCTGGACAGCAAGGGTTGGCGTATTGCCGGTTCGCAGGGCAAGGAGGAGTATGACATCAGCATCCTGGACGCAAAGGAGTACCATGAGACTCTCTTTTTCAAGGAACGCTGGGACCCCACGCTGATGTCAACTGGAGAGACGTTGGAGCAGCGCGTCATCGTGACCTTCTCGTTCAAGTATCAGGAGTACCTCCGCCATGTCCGCGAACGTCAGATAGCTCGTGCCAAAGCTTTGCTTGCCAAGGGCTGGGGTGCCACCTCAAAGAAGAAGAGCCCGGGCGATGCCAAGCGCTTCATCAAGGCCGAGCACGTCACCGCGGACGGTGAGCTGGCCCAGATAGAGAACTTCTCGCTCAATCAGGATATGATAGACCAGGAGGCGCGCTTCGACGGCTTCTATGCCCTGTGTACGGACCTCGAAGACCCGGCCCCGGCCATCATCGAACTCAACGGCGGCCGTTGGATCATCGAGAACGGCTTCCGTATCATGAAAACCGATTTCGATGCCCGGCCGGTATACGTGAGAAGGGATGACCGCATCAAGGCCCACTTCCTCACATGCTTCCTGGCACTGCTGGTATACAAGTATCTGGAGAAGAAAGTGAACCGTGGCGGGAAGCACTTCACAACAGATGAGATAGTGGATACGCTCAGGGGGATGGACTTCCTAGGCATACCCGGTGAAGGATATATCCCCACTTACACCAGGACGGACTTGACCAATCATCTCCATGGCAGCGCGGGCTTCAGGACGGATACCCAGATAGTCACCAAACAGAAGATGAGGAGTATCATTGCCCAAACCAGGAAAAGGGAGAAGGATGAGGAGTAGGTAGAATACAGGAGAAGGGGCCTGCCGGCGGCAACGCCGCCGGGCAGGCAACCTCATCCATGGGGCGGAGGCCCCACAGGCCCCCTTCCCCTGTATCCCTCACCGTCCCACACCTGCCATATTGCTACAAAGTCAGAAAAAACAGCAAGGCCACAAATCGCCCCTGAAGCGGCCTGTGGCCTTGATCTATCACCAGTCTGACAAAATCAAAGTGTCAAACACGGGAAGATAATAGAATAATTTTAATGCGGGACAAAAATAACTGTTTATTTTTCTTTTGCTTCCTAAAAATCCTGAAAAAACACAACAAATAGGCTGTTAGCTATCGGCATGTGGCAAATTTTTATGTAAGTTTGCACCGATGAAAGGAAAACTGCTCATACTTCTCTTTTTCTGCGTGAGTACGACGCTTGTGTTTTCGCAGGCGCGCGTTATTTTGCCCGATTCGTCGCAGATCACCACCCATCCCGATTCGGTAAACCTGTTACCCCGACAAGCTCCGTCAGGCCTAAGCCGTGGCCCGGAAGAACCTTTCGATACCGTCAACCTGGAATTGCCGGCAGCAACGGTATGGCATTTACATCCAAGAAGCGGAGACCGCATCGTTGTGCCCATGGATACGTTGAAGCACAACTTCCAGCAAACGACCGTTCCAGATGGGTATTCGGTTGCCGGAGGGTATCTCGGCCCGATTGGTTCACCGTTTATATCCAAACTGTTTTTTGAAAGGGATGAAACGAGCCAGTTTCCGTTTTACGATGCCTACAAACCCTACAACAAATCTCCCAGGCAACAGGTCTTTTATAATACCCGGGTGCCGTATGCCCGACTGGACTACCAGACGGCGGGCAGCCGTCCGTTGAGGGAGCAGCGTCTTAGGGCCTTACTGACAACAAACTTCGGAAAACGCCTCAATGTGGGCCTCGAGGGGGACCTGATCAGTGCAAAAGGATTATACAAGTCGCAGGAGACCAAGCATAATGACTGGAGCTTCTTTGGGAACTACCTGAGCGACCGGTTTGAGACCCATCTTTTGGTATCGACATCAACTGCCAAGCAATTTGAAAACGGCGGGGTTACCGACGAACGGTTTATCCGTGATCCGGAATCCGTTGGACAGAACTTTTCGACTGTAGACATTCCTGTAAAATTTACCGATACATGGAACAAGATGAAGACCAATCATTTGTTTTTTTCAGGAAAATACAATATCGGCTACAATGATCAGAAAAAGGATTCACTCGGTAACGGAGAGTTTATTCCCGTGGCGAGTGTCATTTTTACGTCGCATTATACCGGACAGGACCGCCGCTTCCTTTCTTACGACACGGTGCAGGTAACGGTAGAAGGCAAGGAGATGCAGCGTATTGATCAGTTTTACCCCAACCGGTTTTATAACACCGCGGTCGACGATAGCACAACGTTCTCATCCTTAAAAAACACGTTTGCCCTATCGCTTCGCGAAGGATTCAAACCGTGGGTGAAGTTCGGATTAACGGGATATATCGAACACGAGCTCCGTAATTTTTCGATGATGGACTCCATCAACGGGACTATTGACCGGAGAAAACACCGGGAGAACTCGCTTTTTATCGGTGGAATTCTTAATAAACAACAGGGCGAAAACCTCCGATTCAACCTTCAGGCCAATCTTGGGGTGGTGGGGGTCGATCTCGGAGAATTTAACCTGGAAGGTGAGGTTGAAACAGGTTTTACCATTGCTGGAAAACGAACTGTCTTAAGCGGCCATGCATATATTAAGAACCTAACCCCTAATTATTTGCAAAAACACTATCACTCCAAGTATTTTTGGTGGAACAAAGACTTCAATAATATGCGCAGGGTGTTTGTAGGCGGTAAACTTTATATACCCTTTACCAATACGACATTGAGTGTCGGAGTAGAAAATTTGCAGAATTATATCTATTTTGACAAGGACAGAAACAGTGCACAGTATTCTTCAAACGTACAGGTTTTGACCGTTGGTGTGGAGCAGAACCTGAGACTGGGCGTTTTTAACTGGGATAACCGGGTAGTGTATCAAACTTCAGGAAATCAGGAGGTAATCCCCGTCCCTACGGTAAGTATCTATTCAAACATGTATCTGAAAGCATTGATAGTGAATGAATTAACTTTTCAGTTTGGAGTTGATGCACATTATCATACCGCTTATTTTTCCCCCGGATACGAGCCGGCATTGCTCCAATTTTACAATCAGCGGGAAAAAGAGATCGGAAATTACCCCATTGCAACGGTGTATGCCAACATGCACCTGAAACAAACCCGCTTTTTTGTGATGCTTTACAACGCGGCGTCTGCCGTTTGGAAACCACGCGATTACTTCTCTTTGCCTGGCTATCCGGTAAATCCAATGATGCTTAAACTGGGGCTTTCGGTTGACCTGCACAATTAATTTTCTCTGCTGTGAAATCGAAAAAAATAATTGTCATTTACGGCGTACTTTTAGTTGTCGCGCTTTCCCTGATGGTTATCCTTTATACCGTTTCCAGGAAGGTGGAGATTGTTTTACCCAGAGATTTTTCCGAGATAGTGAACAGCGGCGAGTTGAACATCGTTACCGATTATAATCCCATTGGATACCATGTCTCCGGCGATACCCTGGCCGGATTTCAGCATGGGCTCATCAAGGCCCTGGAACAGGATTGGAAGCTGAAAGTAAATATCTTTCTGGAGAACAGCCTGGATAAAAATCTTCAAGGGCTGAAACAGGGACGGTACGATATCGTTGCCCGGAACATTCCCGTAACCACGCATTTGCGTCAGCAGTTTGGCTTTACCGAGTCAATTAACCTGAATAAACAGGTACTTGTACAGCGAAAACCGGAGTTTAACGACAGCATAACACCCATCCGCCAACACCTGGATTTAGCCAAAAAAACCATCCATATACACAGGGATTCGCCCGTAATTTTGCGTCTGCAAAACCTTTCTCACGAAATAGGAGATACCATTTTTATAATACAAAACGATATATACGAAACAGAACAACTGGTGATGATGGTTGCAGGCGGGGATATTGACTTCACGGTTTGTGACGAGGTACTTGCGCGAAAACTTGCCAAAGAGATGCCGGAGATAGATGTTGATACCGACATCAGCTTCACGCAATTGGAGTCGTGGGCGGTGCGGAAAGACTCGCCTGTTCTGCTGGATAGCCTGAATGCCTGGCTCTCGCGATTTCTTACACCCGCATCAACTCACTCATTATCCCATCGGAAATAAATATACCTTTCCGATTCATTATCAGCGAATTGTCTTTAGACACAAGAAAGCCTTCACGGATGAATTTTCGCGCATTTTGCAAGCAGTAATCGAACAGTTCCTGTCCGAATTTTTCCTTCAGCAGGTTTAGGTCCACGCCCCACATCGTGCGCAACCCCGTCAGAATAAACTCGTTGTATTTTTGGGTGAACGTTAACTTTTCCGTTTCCTGCAAAAGTTCCCCGGACTGAATTGCGGTGATGTATTTTTCGAGCGAAGCTATGTTCCACGACCGGTTTTCCCCATCGTATGAGTGGGCCGAAGGTCCCAGTCCGATATATTTTTCGTTTTTCCAATACGAGGTGTTGTGAATGGAATATTTCTTGCTTTTGGCAAAATTTGAAATTTCGTAATGTTCAAACCCGTTTTGGGCAAGCGTATCGATGAGCATGGAAAACATTTCCGTGCTTGCTTCGTCGGTAACGGGCCTCACGCTCCCTTTCTGCAGGAGAGCATAGAGCCTGGTCTGCTTCTCGTAAATAAGGTGGTACGCCGAGATGTGCCAGACATCCAGTTCACAGGCCTGTCGCAGGCTCTTCTCCCATATTCCGGGTGTCTGGCCGGGCAAACCGTACATCAGGTCAATGCTTATGTTTTCAAACCCTGCTTGCCGGCAGAGCTTGACTGCCTGGATCGCCTGTCGGGCCGAGTGCCTTCGGCTTAAAAACTTCAATTCCCCGTCATCGAAACTTTGAATTCCAATACTGATCCGGTTGAAAGGCAATTTCCGCAGCAAGTGTATATATTCTTCCGAAAGATCGTCAGGATTTGCTTCTAGGGTGATTTCCGCATCTTCCTCTATCGGAAAATGGGAGAACAATGTTTCAAAAATTTCCCCGAAAGCTTGGTTATCTAATCTCGACGGCGTTCCGCCCCCGAAATAAATAGTTTTTACCGGTTCCCTCACTTCGTTTTTTCTACGTAAAGCTTCGGCGCAAAGCGCCTCCGCAAAAACCTTTATTTTGCTTTCGTCGGTTTCCTTGTAAAAATCGCAGTAAACGCAACGCGTTTTACAAAAAGGGATGTGGATGTAAATGCCGGCCATTATTCGGATTGGAGTGTGGGAAGGGTTTCTATGAGAAATTTATAAGCTTTTAAATACTTCCGGATACGGGAAACGGCGGTATCATCAAGTTCTCTGAAGCGGCGAACATCCATGTTGTCCGACAAATCGTTCATCTTTACCCGAACCGCCAGGGGATTTTTCGCTACACGCGCCAGATACGCGTCGTATGTTTCCGGATCATCATGCGTCAAGGCTCCGACCGCATCCAGTATTTCCGGGGAAAAACCTTCTTCCGCCAGATCTTCCAATGTCCAATCAGAGTCTTCGATCACATCGTGCAGCGCACCGGCAATTTTTTCCCGTAACGTATGCCCGGTGCTCATCACGCGCAAGACGTGTCCGAGGTAGGGCTGTCCGTTTTTATCGTAATGCCCCGTATGCGCTTCGATGGCAATATCCGTCGCCCGTAAGAGCTGTTCCTGCAGAGTCATTTTTGTTTGTTTATCAATTCCCCGGTCAAAAGAGGCTCGTCGGTGGTTATGAAATCGACTTTCAGGTCAAGCATTTCCCGGATACCCTCAGGCGTATTCACCGTCCACACGTTGACCTTCAGTCCGAGGTCGTGTGCTTCCTTCACCCAGTGCGGATTTTTCTTCAACACATTGAAGTGATAGTCTATGCCTGCTGCGCCCATGGATTTGATTACCCGGGGCGACAGGTCTCCGTTCAGGTAATATACCGGTGCCGCCGGATCAAGTTTTCTGACCTGATTAACAAAATTAATGCCGAATGAAATGTATTCTACCCGGTTTTGCAATCCTTTTTCTCGAATCATATTGATCACCTTCTCTGCCAACTCATCTTCCGCTTTTCTGTCGCTGTGCGTCTTGAATTCGACTATCAGCCGGGCGTTCCTGCATTTTTCAAACGCAGTTAAATATTCTTCTACCGTAGGCAACGGTTCACCGTTTGCTAATTTCACTTTCCGGAGGACAGCGGCAGAAGTTTCCTGCACCCGTAATTTCTTCCCGTCGAGCAGCACATCGGCGTCGTGATTTACCACAGGCACGCCGTCCGACGATAGCCAGATATCTACTTCAGATCCGTAAACGTCAAGCGCATCGGCGTTCATTAAGGCAGCAACGGAGTTTTGTGCGGAACCCTCAGTTTTCCAGTATCCGCGATGCGCAATGATTTCCTGTGACGTTGCGGAAAAAACAAACGTCAGAAAGATCAGGGTAATGATTACATTTTTTTGATTCATGATTGTCGGATTTATATTGTTATTTTTCAGTCCACCGTAGTTTCTGTTGATAAAAATCGTAACTAGCTGAATACTCTACCGAAACGGCCGGTTTTTCGAAAGAAAAGACGAACCGCTCGTCGTTGGGGCTCTCTATGTAACGGAGCACCAACTCCAGTGTTTTTTCATCTTTCCAGACATAGTTTCCCGCCACCTTAAAGGGTGGCAAACCCGTTAAACCGGCTTTGGAGCCAGCAGTGAGCGAAGGCCCGTGGCGCAACGTTTCACCTTCTTCCCACGAAGTGGAGTTGAACCGGAATTCGTAGGTTGCCGTGTCTTGTCTTAGGGTCATCCGACAAACGTCGCCTTCGAATCGCAATGTTAATTCCGATATTTTCAGTGGATTTTTGTTGAAAGCCATTGTTTTTCCGGAAATAATTTCCCGGACAGGAGAGGAGGTTCTCGTGGTGTGGACAGGTAACCTCAACGCCGACAAACGGGATTTCAACCTGTCCAGCGCGTCACCGTCCTCAGCCAACGCAGATTCCCGGAAAGCAGGAAAAATATGCTTCCAGACCAGGTTGATCTCCTTTTGCATATCCTGAGCGTTAGCCGTAAGGACAATAACCGCATCTTTCTCCGGCAGGACAATGATGAACTGCCCGAAAGCCCCGTCGCCGCGGAACGCGTTATTTCGCGTTTGCCAGAACTGATAACCGTAACCTTGTGCCCAGTCATTCGCCGGGTCTTCTTCTCCCGTTACGGTCTTGATCTGCTCGGAAGTAGCCGCATTCACCCATTCTTCCGTCAGGATCCGGTGATCTCTCCATTTACCTTTTTGCAAGTAGAGCAGCCCCAGTTTCGCCATATCTTCCGTCTTAACGCGCAGCCCCCATCCGCCGACGTTTATTCCCTGCGGGTTCACTTCCCAATCGGCATCTTTAATGCCCAAAGGTTCAAACAGGCGGGGCTTGAGGTAATCGATGAGTTTTTCACCTGTCGCTTTTTGCAGGATGGCAGACAGCATGAACGATCCTGCCGAGTTATAAAGGAAAACCGTTCCCGGCTCGTATTGGACAGGAGCGGCCAAAAACGTTTTTATCCAATCGTCGCTAAAGCGCATCTCCTGAGGTTCCCGGGCCTGTCCCACGGACATTTTCAGCAGGTCGTCCACATCGAGCTGCGCGAGATAAGGAGAGACCGTGTCGGGTAATGATTCGGGAAAAAACGAAACCACCTTGTCGGTCAGTTTCAGTCTCCCTTCCGCCACAGCTAGGCCTATGGCGGTGGAAGTAAAACTTTTGGACACGGAATACATCGTGTGCCTGAGGCCGCGCCGGTAGGGTGACCACCAGCCTTCGGCCAGGACTTTTCCGTGCCGTACGATCATGAAACTGTGGAGTTCGATGCTGCTGTCGCGAACGCTCTCAGCAGCGTCGATAAATTGGATGACCGCCTCGGACGATAAGCCCTCTGCTTCAGGTGTACTGCGGGGCAACGAGTAATTGTCGATCATTTTTTGTTCCGTTTTTTGAACACATCCACTCAACATGAGGATCAATCCAAATAGGGGAAAAAGGAGCGAGTTTTTCATTTACTGCCTGTTTAATCGATGAATTTGGTTCAAAGGTACGGAAATTTATAATTTTTCAGAAACAGGCTTGAATTTTTTAAAGAATATGGTTTTCGTTTCGCATTATTTTATGATCGAGATGTTAAAATACGGAGCCAGAAAGTGACGGTACCGGTTTATTCCGAAAACTTTTTCAAGTGGGCGATAACCTCTTCATTGTTATCGTAAAGCCCCAGGTTGAGGTGATGCAAATCGCCGCGTTCCGCCATTTCTCCGATGACGGGGTAGACGGGGCGTTCGGTTGTCCAGAAGTGCTTATCCAAAAAAATCATCGGGCTGGCGTAACCGTATGACTCGTAATGGTTTTGTGCCAGGTCCTGAAAAACCTCCTGCAGGGTCCCCGCACTTCCGGGGGTGAAAACCACGCCTCCTTTGGCGATGGCGAGCAACCCTTCTTCGCGGATACTGTTCTCGAAATATTTGGCAATTTTCGTGGCAAATGGGGTGGGGAGCTCGTGCCCGTAATGCCATGTGGGAATTCCCAGACTATCGAAAGGCGGGTCGGGGAAACGTTCCATTACCTCGAATGCCGAAGAAAGCCATCCCTCATCGGAGTAACGGGGGGCCGCACTCAAGATGCCGACGGCCCGAAGACATTCGTTGTCGCCCCTTCCGGCCATCCACGCTCCCAGGTGCGTGGCTTCCATTGCCCCGGGGCCGCCTCCGGAAAGCATCAGGTAACCCTGCTCCGTGAGTGATTTCGACAGCAAGACCACTTGCCGGTAGATGTGTTCGGTTCGCAGGATGCCATGTCCGCCCATTATTGCCACGAGCTTGCGTTCATCAAAACTGGCGATGTACTCGTGCAGCGAATCGGTGATGGAGTGGTCGTGCAAACGTTGCGCCAGCGTATCCTTTATCGACAGGTTTTTCCGGGACTCCCGGTAATAATCGTAAACAACCTTATCAGGAGTCTTCAGGTACGTTTTAGGCTTGTGGCGGTTAAAACCGGCATAAAGCGAATCTGTGTCGTACAACCGGCTCGGATAGGTATTGAACGGAACATCCAGGAGGGGAAAAATAAAATTCCCGGGCAGTAAATGGTGCAACAGGTCGTCAGACATCGAACAACCCAGAAACAAACACCTGGAAAAACGGATATTGAGCATTAGCGGTTCAATCTCGGTCAGGCGAAGCGATTGAACGGCAATCTCTTCTACGTAAGGAACCGTTAAAAAACGTTTCAGTTCGGTTATGGATTCGAATTGTTTCATTTCTTTGAATTACAGGTTTAGGATTGTGCCATTTTTAACGCCTTTTTCGCCCATACGGTTTGTAAAATTCCCCGAACGGACAAATACAAAATAAAAGCCAGCCACAGGCCGTTGTTTCCGAGTACCGGCACGGCGATATAATAACAGGCAAAGAAAACGACAGCAGAGAACACCATAGCGTTGCGCATCTCTTTCGAGGCTGTTGCCCCAATGAAAACACCGTCCCAGAGAAAAGCAGCAAAACCGGTTACCGGGATAAGCACTGTCCAGAAAAGGAACGATTTGGTGGTTTCAATGACCGCTTTATCGTTGGTGAGCATTTTCAAAATCGGGTCGGGGAAGAACAGGTAAATCATTACCGATACGGCACTCACGATAAATCCCCAGAAAAACAATCTTCTTAGCATCCCGGCAAGCAGCACCTTGTTATCTGCCCCTATGTATCTTCCCGTTAATGCTTCCCCAGCGTATGCAAATCCATCCATAAAGTAGGAGAAAAGCATGAAAAACTGCATCAACAGGGCGTTGGCAGCTAAAATCATGTCTCCCATACCCGATGACACAAACGTGAAAAACGTGGTAACCAGCGTCAACAGGAACGTGCGTACAAAAACATCGCCGTTTACCCGGAAATAAGACCGGATGGCAGCGGTTTCCAAAACAGAAGACCTGACAATGTATTTTCTCAGCCGGCCGTAAAATTTCAGCCACATCAGCACACAAACGACAAGTGTTATCACCTGCGATAACATTGTCCCAAGGGCAATTCCTGCCACCTTCATGCCAAATCCGAAAACAAACAACATGCTCAGGACAATATTCAGCACGTTGTTGAGAATGGCAATTACCATTGGTGTTTTAGCATTCTGCATTCCGATGAAAAAACCTTTAAAAGCATACGTCCCGAGTACGGCCGGGGCACTCCAGACACAAATACGGAAATAGGTTTCAACAGCTGCTTTACTTTCGGAACCGGACTTTATCAGGCTTAAGGCAAACTTCCCGATGGGGTATTGCAACAAGACAATCAGCAGCCCGATTCCCACACCCACGATAAGCGAACGTATCAACACATTCATGGCTTCGGTAAAATCGCGGGCTCCATAGGCCTGCGCGGCAAATCCGCTGGAGCTCATCCGGATAAACCCAAAATTCCAGTAAATCATGTTGAAGATATTGGCGCCGAGAGCTATGGCACCTATATATACTGCCGAACCCAAATGCCCCGCAATGGCGATATCGATCATCCCAAGCAGCGGAACAGTAATGTTGGTGATTATATTGGGTATGGCAAGCCGAAAGATTTTCTTATCCATGGCTGCAAAAATAATACAAAACATTGACACGGGTAAAAAACTATTTTGAAAGAAAAAAAGATCCACAAAAAATAAAAGAAAATATTTTGTGATGATTATCTTCCTTTTTTATATCTTTGTTCTATAAAATTTTGATAGCCAATAAGCGATTAACCTTGTTGCTCAATAACAGAAAAAATTTATGGACAAAATTCAGGAAATCACCTCTAAACTCTACGCGGAAGGAATAGAAAAAGGTAAGGAAGAGGCCAATAAAATTGTTGCCGAAGCAAAAGTATTGCGTGATCAGATAGTGGAGGAGGCAAAAAAAGAGGCCGAACAGATCGTTGTGTCAGCAAAGAAAGAAACCCACGAATGGAAAAGCAATACGGAGTCTGAACTTAAGCTTTTCGCATCTCAGGCGGTCGAGGCGCTGAAGAGCGAAATCACCAACCTGGTGACCGGTAAGTTATCGGCATCCAACGTGAAAGCAGCGTTGGAAGACAAAACGTTCATGCAAAAACTGATCACTGAACTTGTGCAAAATTGGTCGAAGAACGAAACATTAACAATCGGAGTAGAAAATTCCGAGGAATTGAAGCAATACATTTCCGAAAACGCTAAATACCTGCTTGACAAAGGCCTGAAGATTGAATCCGTGAATGGATTGAAAACCAGCTTTATCTTATCCCCCGAAGACGGTTCTTACCGGGTAAAATTCGGCGAAGAAGAGTTTATAGAATATTTCCGTGAATTCCTTCGCCCGCAAATACAAAAACTGCTTTTTTAAAAGGTATTCAGCTGTAATCCAGCACCTATTCTATTGTAATCCGTTGTTTCGTTAAACGGCTCAACGTCGCACCAATAGTACGCAAAACGCAAATTACGGCGGAGCTAACTTACAACGCAGGCAAAAAACTGTGAAACATATGCTTTTCAAACATCAATATTACTGTTTTATAGCAGGATTACCCGATTTTTCTTTCGACACCATGAAACTTCCGTTTACCGTGGAAGAGTTCAAGCGGACGCTCGACGAAGAATTGAAGCCGGACGACAAACGGTTGCTGAGCAAATACTTCCTGAAGTACGACAACGACAACCTCCTGTACTTGTTGAAAAACAAGGATGCCGAACTGAATCCGATGGGGAGTATTTCCCGCGAAGAGATTCAGGAAACGATCGGAAGAATCAAGGAGGACTTACCGGTAAAAAACAAAAAGATCCCTGCTTTCCACGAAAAATTCATCCGAGCGTGGCTGGACGAAGAGGCTCAGGCAGAAAACAAATTGTGGGACGACCTGATGGCCTCTTTGTATATGGATTACGGCACAGAGGTGAAAAATTCGCTCATGTCGCGATGGTTTGAGCTCAATCTGAATATAGGCAACCTGTTGTCGGCAATTTATGCCCGAAAGTATGGATTGGATGTGGCCCGGGTGGTCGTTGGCCATAACCCGGTAGCTCAGCTGATCCGTGAGAACGCGAATGCCCGCGATTTCGGGTTGAGTCAGGAACTGGAGATTTTTGATGCTGTCGTGCGGCTCTCCGAAGAGACGGATATATACGAACGCGAAAGGAAAATGGACAAATTCCGTTGGGATTGGCTGGAAGAAAACACGGTTTTCGATTATTTCAACATAGAATATATTTTTGCCTACCTGTGCAAGCTCCAGATGCTGGAACGCTGGGTAAAACTGAATGCCGAAGAAGGTGAACGTGTTTTCCGTGAACTAATCGCTGGATTAAAAGGCGATGTAAAAATGCCTGAGGAATAAAAAAGAAGTTGAATTTCCATTGCATAACACGAAGCAAATAACAAAGAATTATAATATGACAAAAGGAACAGTAAAGGGGATCATTTCCAACCTGGTAATTGTGGAGGTAGATGGCCCTGTTGCGCAGAACGAAATTGCCTATATCAATCTTGACGGTACGCATCTGATGTCGGAAGTCATTAAGGTTATCGGAAAAAACGTGTATGTCCAGGTTTTTGAAAGCACGCGCGGTCTTAAGGTAGGCGCCGGGGTGGAGTTTCGGGGACATATGCTCGAAGTTGTGCTCGGACCGGGTCTTCTTGAACGAAACCTGGACGGCTTGGAAAACGATCTGGACAAGATGGAGGGTGTCTTTCTGAAAAGGGGACAATATACTTTTCCGCTTGACGAGGAAAAAAAATGGGCTTTTAAGCCCATAGCACAGGTTGGCGACAACGTTTCCGGAGGATCATGGTTGGGTGAAGTGGATGAGAATTTCCAACCCCACAAGATAATGGTCCCGTTCGTGATGACCAGCGAATACAAGGTGAAAAGTATCGCACCGGAAGGAGAGTACAACATTTACCACACCGTAGCGGTGGTTGAAGATAAAAACGGGGAGGAGCATAAACTGAACATGATTCAGAAATGGCCGGTGAAAGTGCCCATTACCCTGTACAAGGAAAAACCCAGGCCGTTTAAACTGCTGGAAACCGGCGTGAGAACGATAGATACACTGAACCCGATTGTGGAAGGCGGAACCGGATTTATACCCGGCGCTTTCGGAACTGGGAAAACGGTGCTGCAGCACGCCATTTCCAAACAAGCGGAGGCCGATATTGTTATTATCGCTGCCTGTGGTGAACGTGCTAACGAGGTGGTGGAAATTTTCACCGAATTTCCCGAACTTGATGACCCGCATACCGGACGGAAACTGATGGAGCGGACCATTATCGTTGCAAACACGTCCAACATGCCCGTTGCCGCACGCGAAGCCTCGGTTTACACGGCCATGACCATCGGAGAATATTATCGTTCCATGGGGCTGAAGGTGTTGCTGATGGCCGACTCCACATCGCGTTGGGCGCAAGCGTTACGCGAGATGAGCAACCGGCTGGAGGAGCTTCCTGGACCCGATGCTTTCCCGATGGACTTGTCGGCGATCATTTCGAACTTCTACGGACGTGCCGGACACGTTACGCTGAATAACGGCAAGGAAGGTTCCATCACCTTTATCGGAACCGTGTCGCCTGCTGGCGGTAACCTGAAAGAACCCGTTACCGAAAACACGAAGAAAGTAGCCCGTTGTTATTACGCACTCGAGCAGGATCGCGCCGACAGAAAACGCTACCCGGCCATCAACCCCATCGAATCTTATTCCAAATACATTGAATATCCCGAATTTGAGGAATATATCTCAAAAGAGATATCCGGAGACTGGACAACAAAGGTCAACGACATTAAAACGCGGTTGCTCCGGGGAAAGGAAATTGCCGAGCAAATTAATATTCTCGGCGACGACGGTGTCCCCGTTGAATACCACATCACATTCTGGAAATCGGAGTTGATCGATTTTGTTATCCTGCAACAGGACGCTTTTGACGAAATTGATTCGGTAACACCGATCGAACGGCAGAAGTATATCCTGGATATGGTAGTAGACATATGTCGTGCTGAATTCGAATTTGAAAATTTCAACCAGGTAGCGGAATACTTCAAGAAACTGATCAACGTATGCAGACAGATGAATTATTCGGAGTTCAAATCGGATAAATTCAACGATTACCGCAGGCAACTGGAGGAATTAATTAACAATTGAAAAATTATGGCTAAAGCATTTCAAAAAATATACACCAAGATCACACAGATCACCAAAGCCACGTGTTCTGTAAAAGCCACCGATGTGGGTTACGACGAACTGGCCACCGTAGACGGACGATTGGCCCAGGTAGTGAAAATCATCAACGACGAGGTTACCCTCCAGATTTTCGAAGGAACGGAAGGCATCCCGACCAATGCAGAAGTGGTCTTTCTCGGAAAAGCGCCTTCGCTGAAAGTGGGAGACCAACTTGCCGGACGTTTTTTTAATGCCTACGGCGACCCCATCGACGGCGGGCCTGTACCCGAAGGAGAAGAACGCCAGATTGGCGGGCCATCGGTTAACCCGGTAAGAAGGAAACAACCGTCGGAACTCATCGCTACGGGCATCTCGGGTATAGACCTGAACAACACGCTCGTCTCGGGACAGAAAATCCCGTTCTTTGCCGATCCCGACCAGCCTTTCAACCAGGTAATGGCAACGGTGGCCCTTCGTGCCAAGGCCGATAAAATTATTCTCGGCGGGATGGGGATGACGAATGACGATTACCTCTATTACAAAAATGTGTTCAGCAACGCTGGCGCGCTCGACCGCATCATCAGCTTTATGAACACGACGGAAAATCCAGCCGTTGAACGGCTGCTCGTTCCCGATATGGCATTGACGGCCGCAGAATATTTTGCCGTAGATAAAAACGAACAGGTGCTGGTCCTTTTGTCGGACATGACCTCGTATGCCGATGCGTTGTCCATCGTGTCTAACCGTATGGACCAGATTCCGTCGAAAGATTCCATGCCGGGATCGTTATATTCAGACCTGGCAAAAGTGTATGAGAAAGCGGCTCAATTCCCCGATGGCGGTTCCATCACGATCATCGCTGTTACAACGCTTTCGGGCGGCGATATCACACACGCCGTTCCCGATAATACCGGATACATTACCGAAGGACAGCTGTTCCTTCGCCGGGACAGCGATGTAGGTAAGGTGATCGTGGATCCTTTCCGTTCGCTTTCGCGATTGAAACAACTGGTTCAAGGCAAGAAGACACGTGAAGACCACCCGCAGGTGATGAACGCTGCCGTACGCTTGTACGCTGATGCCGCCAATGCGAAAACCAAACTCGAGAACGGCTTCGACCTGACTGATTACGACCAGCGGGCATTGTCGTTCGCCAGGGACTATTCCGAATACCTTCTCGCCATAGATGTAAACCTCGACACCGTTGAGATGCTGGATACAACCTGGACGTTGTTATCGAAGCATTTCAAACCGCAGGAAGTAAACATGAAGCGCGAAATGGTAGACAGGTACTGGAAGCAGTAACAGGTAAAGTTTATGGCTATAAAATTTCAATACAACAAAACGTCGCGTCAGCAGTTGGAAAAACAACTGAAGATACGCGAGCGTGCACTCCCTACGTTGCAAAACAAGGAAACAGCCTTGCGTATGGAGGTGAAAAGGGCAAAAAATGAAATCGATGAGCTGGAAAAAGAACTCGAAAAACAGATCCGGTCTTACCAAAAAATGGTGGGAATGTGGCTCGAGTTCGACGCGAGCCTTCTCCGCGTAAAAGATGTTCATTTCTCAAAAAAGAAAATAGCCGGCGTATTGATCCCGATACTGGAAACGGTGGATTTCGAAACCCGGCCGTTCAGTGTTTTTAATCGTCCGAAATGGTACCTGGACGGGGTCCGGACACTCGAAACGCTTGCCGAAATAGGTATACGGAGAGATTTTCACGAGTTACGGATTCAGCGGCTCGATCACGCGAGAAAGAAGACGACTCAAAAAGTAAATCTGTTCGAGAAAGTTCAGATACCCGGTTATCAGGATGCCATCCTGAAAATAAAACGATACCTCGAGGACGAGGAAAATCTCTCCAAGTCATCGCAAAAGATTATGCGTGCTCATTTAGAGAAAAAGAAGGAAGAGGAGGATAGCGTATGGTAGCAAAAATGAAAAAATTCACTTTCCTTGCCTTTTACAGGGATTACGATGCGTTTTTGCATGATTTGCGCGATCTGGGGCTTATTCATGTGGCAGCGTCGGACCGGCCGGTGGAAGATAACGAACAACTGGACGAGTTCCTGGTGAAGTTAAAACAGTTGCGGGAGGCACAAAAAATATTGAACAGGCAAATCGATAAAAAATCAGCGGCCCCGCTAAATGAACCCGATATCGAACGGGGAAAAACAATTCCCCGCGAGATTGAACTTATCCAGAACGCAACGGCTTCGTTGAACCAGCAATTGCAGGTGAGCATCAAAGAACGCGAATTACTGCGACCCTGGGGAAACTTCGATCCTGAAAACATTGAACGGCTACGAAAAGCAGGATACTTACTGGATTTCTTCATAGTCCCCGATAATCAGTACAATCCCGAATGGGAAACTACCTACGATGCGGTAGTGGTGAAACGGGAAACCTCCAGGACCTATTTTGTCACCCTTACACAAAACGAAAAAGTGGCAGACGAGCTAAACCTGGAGAGTGTGAAAATTCCCGGGATATCCCTCACGCAACTGGACGGGCTCATTGCATCACTGCGCGAAAAAATTCAGGTTCAAGATCAAAAGCTGAAAGCGCTCGCAGCAGAACTGCCTTCGCTGAAAGCAGCGATAGGGGATATTGAACAAAGGATGAACTATACCCGGGTTCACCAAAGCGGCACTTCACTGGCCGACGACAAATTAATGTTGTTACAGGGCTGGGCACCGGCAGACAACCAACGGGAAATATCGGATTACCTGGAATTGAAAGCGGTATATTTTGACGTTGCCGATCCCACTCCCGACGATGAGGTGCCCATCAAGTTCAAAAACAACAAGTTCGCCCGACTTTTTGAACCGATAGCCGAACTTTATATGCTTCCGAAATACAATGAAATTGACCTGACTCCCTATTTTGCACCGTTTTACATGGTGTTCTTCGGCTTGTCGCTCGGCGATGTCGGTTACGGACTTTTTCTTTTCACGGCAGCCACATTGGCTAAAATACTTCAGAAAAGCAAACTCAGCACTTCCATGAAGGCGATCCTGTCGTTGGTACAGGTGTTGGGTGCGTCCACCATGGTAACAGGCTTGCTGACAGGCGGATTCTTCGGATTTGCCTTATACGATCTCGACTGGCCTATTGTTCAGGCATTGAAAGAGAAAGCCTTTTTCGACAATAACCGCATGTTTATGTTGTCGCTCGTGCTCGGTGTCGTTCAGGTTTTATTCGGTATGTGCATGAAGGTTTTCAACCGCATAAAACAGCAAGGATTCAAGTATTCGCTATCCACCGTGGGATGGATTGTACTTCTGGTGAGTTTTATTGTCGCGGCGTTATTGCCTAACGCGTTACCGATGTTCGGAACCGTTCACCTTATCGTGCTCATTCCGGCAGCGTTGCTCATTTACTTTTACAACTCACCGGACAAGAATCCGTTCCTGAATCTGGGGATAGGTTTGTGGGACACCTACAACATGGCTACCGGACTATTGGGTGATGTGTTGTCTTACGTCCGCCTGTTTGCCCTGGGGTTGTCGGGAGGAATCCTGGCAAGTGTATTCAACAGCCTGGCAGCAGGCATGAGCCCCGATAACGCTATAGCAAAACCCATTGTTTATGTGTTGATATTTCTTATCGGACACGCCATCAATATCTTTATGAATACATTGGGAGCTATCGTGCATCCTGTGCGCCTTACATTTGTTGAATTTTACAAGAACTCGGAATTCGAAGGAGGAGGAAAAAAATACAGTCCGTTTAGAAAATAGCAATCAGAAATTAATAAACACAATAATTTAAAAACAATTTATGGAAACTAATTTATTTATTGCCTATATCGGCATAGCGATTATGTTGGCTCTCACAGGTATCGGAAGTGCTTACGGGGTTACGATTGTGGGAAATGCAGCCATTGGCGCTGCTAAAAAAGTGGACGGAAAATTCGGTAACTTCCTGGTTCTAACAGCCTTGCCAGGGACGCAAGGATTGTATGGATTTGCCGGATACTTTATGTTTCAAAACATCTTTAACGTGCTTACACCCGAGATCACATTTTTCCAGTCAATGGCCACGCTTGCAGCCGGACTTGCACTGGGCTTTATCGGCTTGTTGTCGGCAATCCGTCAGGGGCAGGTTTGCGCTAACGGTGTCGTCTCGATTGGGCAGGGACACGATGCTTTCGGTAACACCCTGATTCTTGCCGTATTTCCCGAGCTTTACGCTATTGTGGCCCTTGCCGCTGCATTCCTTATCGGAAGCGCAATTGCGGTATAAATACAGTTCATTATTCTTCAAAAGCCGTCCTCCGATACAAGGGCGGCTTTTTTGTATCCAATTAATCCAATGGCTAAAAATGTAGTCTGATCAGAAAACAAAGGACCAAAACAATGAAAAAAATACTGTTCTCTTTCCTGATTATTTTTCCTGCTTTTTTGACGGTACGGGCGCAATCCTATGCCTTGCAATTGACAAACAACGATCTGGCTTGCTACCTCGATATCTTTGAAAGTGGGAAGTACCTGATAAAATTAAGCCACAAAAATGCTCCCGACCTGGTGATATCGCAACCTTTGTCCTTCGGGAAGTATGCGGTGGAAGATAACGGCAACTACACGCTGACCGACGGGACAAATCAATATGTCATTACCCTGGAACCTGTTACGGGAAACAAGATTTTTATGGTGAAGGACGGATTCAGATGGATGCAATTAAATTATTTTGTAAAAAGCTCGGATAAGCCCTCGTCCCCCGTATCAATTTCAAGTGATTTCCTGTCGCGCAGTGAGCTGCTCAGTTACAGGGAAAAGATAAGGATAGATAAGAATATTTACAAAAATAAATTCAGAAATGGTTTTTATCAATCCGATTTCAATCCGGAGTTTACGTTTCGTGCGCATGAAGACGGAACCTATTCCATACGGTTTTATTCGTTGGAACTTTCCAATGGAACGTGGGAAAAAGAGGATAATTTCCTGAAGCTGAAAGACGATAACCTGGCAGCATACTTTTTCGTGGCGGTGGAGCCGGAGGATAAATTAAAGAGCATATTGATGCCCGGGGATTTTTCCCTGACCCGGTTTTCAAAAGTCAGTTGATCAGGTATCAAAATCGTCATCGTCGGAATAATTCATCCGGTCGATTTTGATGTCGTTCAGCGACAATGGATCTTCAATGGGCTCAATGTGGGTGGTGACGGTAACCGTATCATCGAACATATTTTCGATGCGCTGTTCAATTATTTCGGCGTAGTCGTGGCCTTCTTTTACTGTCCAGTCTCCCGGAACCAGCAAATGAAACGATATGAATTTCCGGTGTCCGGCCTGACGTGTCAACAACGAATGATAATCGATGTTCTTTCCTTTCAGTGAATCGAAATAACCCGTAATCTGTTTGATTTCTTCCTGCGGGATGGAAGCATCCATCAGTCCGCTTGCCGACCTGCTGATGAGTTTATACCCTGTGTAAACAATGTTCAACGCAACAAGAATAGCGATGATGGGGTCGAGTACCAGAAGCCCTGTAAATTTCACCACCAAAACCCCCGCAATAACCCCTGCTGAAGTCCACACATCTGTCATCAGGTGCTTTCCGTCAGCCTCGAGCACCATTGACCGGTGTTTCTTTCCGTTTTGAATCAATAGAGTTCCTGCAAACAGGTTCACCAAGGATGCCCCAACAGAGAACAACGTTCCTATACCCAGGTTTTCCAGCGGTTGCGGATGGATAATCCGCGGGATTGACGTGTAAATAATGCTGAAGGCCGCAATCAGGATAAGCGCACCCTCAATGGCGCTTGAGAAATATTCGGCTTTTCCGTGCCCGTATTCGTGACCCTCATCGGCAGGTTTTTCGGAAATATGCAGGAGAATAAGGGCTATAACCGCGGCAAAAAGGTTCACAAAAGACTCCAACGCATCGGAGAAAAAACCCATTGACCCGGTTTTTAAATAAGCCGTAAACTTCAAACCGATAGTTACCACTGCTGCAGCAATGGACAGATACATGAATTTTTTCAGCGACCGGGTTTTCATTTTTTTACAAATAAGTGTTGCAAAATTAATCATTTTAAATATTGTGACCTAAAATCTCCGGAAAATTACAGCAATTCATCGTTAAACAGGTCCATTCATTGACAAAATCGGAAACTGTTCGATCTTCCCGGATTTGCAGTATTCCAAAATAAAACGTATTTTTGTCAACTTTCTTGAGCAGTTGTTGTTCATACCATAATAATTGAAGGAACTAAAATGAAAAAAGGGTTGGCTCTATTTTTACTGAATATCATGGCGCTGGTTGCTGTTCAACCGGTTATAGCCATGCATTTCTGTGAAGGAGAGTTGTATTCCTGGGGGTTGTTTGCTAGTAACGACGAGTCGTCGTGCTGCCAGCCGGGAACAAAAGGACACTCCTGCTGCGGAACCCATTCTTCTGACAATCCGAATTGCAGTTTGAATAAAGCCCTGGATGATTGCTGCGACTTTGAAACCATTCAGGTTGCAACAGACGATTATCAGAAACAAATACAGGAGTTTAATTCAGATAAATTGTCCCTCACGTTTGAAAATGTATGGCTTACCCTGTATAACCTGCTTGGGGGGACAATTGCCGAACCCAATACCCTTTTACTTCAAAATGACTTTCCGCCCAAAGGGCTTTTTCTGCAAGATGTAAGTATCCGCGATTACATCTGCATCTACCGCATTTGATTTTTTCGATTGTCAATGATCGCAATTACCGGTTATTGACAGGACACTTATGTGCATTTTTCATGTTTTCATACCCATGGGTATTGACTTTGAAAAATACTGCGCATACTTTTATTTACCAACAGATAAAATAAGTTGTTCAACAATTGAATAAAATCATTATGCTAAACAAAATAATCAAGCATTTTCTGAATAATAGGTTAATTACCCTGTTACTGCTTGTTGTCATCATTGCATGGGGGATATCCACGGCACCGTTTAACTGGAAAAGCCTGCTGCCGCGCGACCCCATACCGGTGGATGCCATTCCCGACCTGGGTGACAATCAACAGATTGTGGCCACTGAATGGATGGGGCGTTCACCCAAAGATATACAGGAGCAGATTACCTATCCGCTAACCACTTCACTGCTGGGTATCCCGGGAGTGAAAACCATCCGAAGTACCTCCATGTTCGGGATGTCGTTTATCTACATCATCTTCGAAGAAAATATCGAATTTTACTGGAGCCGCTCCCGGATATTGGAAAAACTCAATTCACTCCCGCCCGGAACGTTACCCGACGGTGTCCAACCCGGCCTTGGCCCTGATGCGACCGCACTGGGGCAGATATTCTGGTATACTCTCGAAGGGCGGAATCCGGAGACGGGAGAGCCTACGGGAGGCTGGGATCCGGAAGAGCTGCGGACGGTACAGGATTTCTATGCCAAGTACACGCTTTCCTCAGCCGAAGGAGTAGCCGAAGTCGCCTCCGTCGGAGGTTTTGTGAAAGAGTACCAGGTGGAGGTGAATCCCAACGCACTCCGGGCCTATAACATCACCATCATGGATGTGATGACTGCCGTACAAAAGAGTAACCTGGACATTGGTGCTGAAACGGCCGAGATCAATAAGGTGGAGTACCTGGTCCGAGGGCTGGGATACATCAGGCATGTGTCTGACCTTGAAGAAGCGGTAATAACCGTCCGGAATGGCGTGCCGGTAAAAATAAAGGATGTGGCCTTTGTCACACTGGGGCCCGCTACCCGGCGCGGAGGGCTCGACAAGGAAGGAGTGGAAGCCGTGGGCGGTGTGGTGGTGGCCCGTTACGGATCCAACCCGCTTCATGTGATCAACAACGTGAAGGCAAAAATCGAAGAGATGGAGTCGGGACTTCCGCAAAAGACCCTGGCCGACGGGACTGTAACCAAAGTGACGGTGGTTCCGTTCTATGATCGTTCAGGCCTGATCCAGGAGACTATCGGCACCCTACAGGAAGATTTATCGCATGAGATCCTAATCAGCGTCATCGTGATCATTGTCATTCTTATGAGCCTAAAAGCTTCGTTTATTGTATCCGGATTATTGCCCCTGACGGTATTGCTTACTTTTATTGTCATGCGTCTCCTGCGGATCGACGCCAACATTGTCGCCCTTTCCGGTATTGCCATTGCCGTAGGTGTGATGGTCGACATCGGTGTGGTGTTTGTGGAAAACATCATTCAACATATGGAGAAGCCGGCAAACAAGGGAATCACGAAAGGTCAGGCATTTGTGGACCTGATTTACAGGAGTGTCAGCGAGGTATCGGTACCCACAATCGTAGCCATGCTGACCACCATTGTCAGTTTTATCCCCGTTTTCTTCCTGGAAGCTCAGGAAGGTAAGCTCTTCAAGCCGTTGGCCTACACAAAGACCATCACCCTGGTGAGTGCACTCGTGCTGGGTATGACTGTAGTGCCGACCCTGGCCTATTACGTTTTTTCAATCGGTCTCTCTTCAAAGAAAGTGAAGAGGGTGTTCAATGTCTTGCTTATTGTGGGCGGTATTGTGTGGTACGCCTTCTCGGGCACATTCCTGGTGCTTTTCATTTCCCTTTTCGGGTTCAGCAACCTGCTTGCTCACAAATGGAAAAATACCAAGACAACCACCTATATCAGTGCGGCTATTGCCGTTCTGGCAGCCCTATACCTGCTTACTTCAGAATGGATGCCTGTAGGTCCTCACAGTGGTTTTGTCGTGAATTTCATTGTTGTGATAGTCAGCATCGCTCTGATCCTGGCCTTTTTCGAGACCCTGATTTCAAATTACGAATTCCTGATCCGCTGGTGTCTGGCCAATCGCTGGAAGTTTATGATCCTCCCCGCACTCACGTTACTTTTGGGTGTGACGATCTGGTTTGGCTTCGATTCGCTTTTTGGGTTTGTGGCCAAAGGTTTTGAAACAGTAGGCTGGAAATCGTTCCGGCAGACCGGGGTATGGCAGGCGGCCAACCGTACTTTTCCCGGTATCGGAGAAGAATTCATGCCCAGCCTGAACGAAGGATCTTTCCTGCTGATGCCGACCAGCATGCCCCATACCGGTATCGAGCAGAATCTGCAATATATTGAAACGCTGGATAAGCGTATCAGCAATATTCCAGAGGTGGAGATGACCGTGGGGAAATGGGGACGTGTCAATTCGGCTCTCGACCCGGCACCGACACAGATGTTCGAAAATACCATCAATTACCGTCCCGAGTTTATTGTCGATCAGGACGGCCATCGCCAACGCTTCAAAGTCAACCGCGACGGTGCCTATGTCCTGATCGATCAATCCACCTACAATCCCAAGGACGGATTCAGGCTGATACCAGCCGACAGCCTGGTTGCAGACAGGGGAGGAGAGTACTTCAGGCAATGGCGCCCGGAAATCAAAAACGAGGACGATATCTGGAAAGAGATCATCAATGTATCCCACATACCCGGGCTCACCTCGGCTCCGAAACTGCAACCCATCGAAGCACGTACCGTGATGCTGTCTACGGGCATGCGCGCCCCCATGGGCGTAAAGGTGTCGGGGCCTAACCTGGAGGCCATCGAACAAGGGGGTAAAGCACTAGAAGAGGCATTGAAAGACGTACCTTCCGTCTTGCCCTCTACCGTGTTTTACGACCGCGCTGTGGGTGCTCCCTATATTGAAATCAACCTGAACAGGCAGCATATGGCCCGTTACGGCCTTACTGTAGCCGACCTGCAGGACGTAATCGGCGCGGCCGTCGGCGGAATGCCGCTGACTACCACGGTAGAAGGGCGCGAACGCTTTCCGGTAAGGCTGCGCTACCCCCGTGAACTGCGGGAAAATCCCGAGGAGCTGGCACGTATCATCGTGCCGACCGCAACCGGTGCACAGATTCCGCTGGGTGATGTGGCCGATATCACTTACACTCGGGGTGCGCAGATGATCCAAAGCGAGAATACCTTCCTGATAGGGTATGTGATCTTCGACAAGGTAGCTGACAAGGCCGAGGTAGATGTGGTACAGGAAGCCCGGAGGGTACTTCAGGAGAAAATAAGAACCGGGGAACTGGAACTTCCAAAAGGGGTTTCCTACCATTTCGCGGGAAACTACGAGCAACAGGCACGTGCAGCGAAACGTCTTTCCATACTGATTCCTGCCTGTCTGGTACTGATAATACTGATCCTTCATTTTCAGTTTAAATCGTTCACCGCAGCTTTTATCCATTTCTCCGGCGTATTTGTAGCATTCGCGGGTGGATTCATCTTGTTGTGGCTTTACGGGCAACCCTGGTTCCTGGACATCAACCTGGGTGATGTTAACTTGCGCGATGTTTTTCAGATACATCCCATCAACCTGAGTATCGCGGTATGGGTTGGCTTTATTGCCCTGTTCGGTATTTCCACCAGTGATGGCGTGTTGATGGGATCATTCATTCACGACACGTTCCTGGAGCGGAACCCGCAGACAAAGGAAGAAATCAGGGAGGCAGTGGTGTTTGCCGGGCTGCGCCGGGTTCGCCCCGCTGCCATGACCACTTCCGTCACACTCATCGCACTGCTGCCGATTCTGACCTCTACGGGAAGGGGATCGGACATCATGGTACCCATGTCAATACCCACATTCGGAGGCATGTTGATCCAGACGATGACGATTTTCATCGTCCCCGTATTGCAATGCATGTGGAGGGAATGGGCTATCAGAAAACAGGGACATATCAACGAATAAAATACAAAACATTATGCAACACAACATAAGATTAAGACTTTTTCTTACCGCAACCGTGGCGATTACCTGGAGCATAATATCCATCTTCGCACAGGAAACGGATTCGCTCAGCCACTACCTTGAAGTCGCCGGCAGGAATAATCCGGGGCTGAATGCTGACTTCCTGACTTACAAAGCTTCACTTGAAAAAGTGCCGCAGGCCGGTTCTTGGCCCGATCCGGAGCTGGATATCGGTTTTTTTCTTAAGCCGATGGACATTGTGGGTGGGCGGCAGATCGCCGATTTTACCCTCATGCAGATGTTCCCCTGGTTTGGAACCAAAAAGACGGCACAGACCGAAGCCACCCATATGGCGAGGATGGCGTATGAACAATTCAGGGAGACACGCGACAACCTTTACTTGGAGGTATATACCCAGTGGTACGTTCTTTCTACACTGGTGGAACAGCTCAATAACAACCGTGAGAATCTGCAACTGTTGAAACAACTCGAAGAGCTTGCCCTTCGCAAAGTATCCTCTCCGTTCAGTGGTTCTACTTCAGGTTATTCTGTACCTGCTCCTTCTCCGGCGACAAAAAGCAGCAGCTCATCACCAACTGGCGGTGGCATGGCGGGGATGGGTTCGATGGGGGGATCCACAACTTCTTCCGGTACCTCCTCTTCCTCTATGTCCAGTATGAGCGGTTCAGGAGGTAGTATGTCTTCAGGTATGGGTAGCATTGCCCCAGGCATGTCGGATGTGCTCCGTGTACAACTGGAAGTAGTTGAAATCGAAAATAATATTGAAAGCATTCTTTCGGAGATTGCAGCTGAAAAAGCCAGATTCAACGCGTTATTAAGCCGTCCCACAGGTCTTGAAGTAACCCTGCCCGATTCCATAGCAAAAGTTTCCTTTCTTTTTGATGAGGCCGTTTCTCAGGGAGAGATTGAAAACCAAAACCCTATGCTAGGTATGTTGATGGAAGAGGAACAGGTTTTCCGGGCAAAAGGTGAGATGGAAAAAAAAATGAGTTATCCCATGTTTGGCATCGGGCTGCAGTACATGCTGATCGGCAAAAACGCTGCAACACCGATGGATCAGGGAATGGACAACGGCATGAGCGGTATGGACATGGTCATGCCCATGATTTCCATCACCCTTCCCATTTACCGGAACAAATACAAGGCACAACAACGGGAAAGCCGGTTTATGCAGCAGGCAGCCCGGGAAAAGTACCGAAACACGCTGAACACACTTCAATCCGACTTGTTACGGCTGAAACACCAGCTCGATGATGCGGAGCGAAAGATCGCGCTTTACCGGAAACAGGAACAACTGGCGCTGACAGCCTATCAACTGGTGGTACAGGAGTTTGTCTCAGCAAAAAGTGATCTTACCAACGTGATCCAGGTTCAACGGCAACTGTTAGATTACCGGTTGCGACAAGCTGAAGCCATTGCCGAATACAACACAAAGGTGGCTTCCATCCGGAAATTGCGTTCTTTTCAAACATCCAACAATTAACTCAAGACAATCATTATGAATAAGCATAAAATACAAGAAATTCTCCATCGCCCTTACCTCAGGTACGGGCTGATCCTGCTGGCCGGATTATTTCTCGGCTGGCTAATTTTCTCCGGTAGCCCTTCCGGCGGAGATGTAACATCTCCGGTCGGCCATCATGACCATGATCACGGAGAGGATTCCTCAGTTTGGACTTGCTCCATGCATCCACAGATAAGGATGGAAGAACCCGGTGATTGCCCCATTTGCGGAATGGACCTGATTCCTTTGCAAACCAACGGATCGGGCGATATCTCCGTCGATCCGGATGCTATTCAGCTCTCCGTTGAAGCGGCTGCACTAGCCAATGTGCAAACCACGATCGTAAGCAAACAAAATCCGGTGAAGGAAGTGCAGCTTTACGGTACCATCCAAGTGGATGAGCGGCTTTCTCAATCGCAAACATCGCACGTGAGCGGACGCATCGAAAGGCTGTATGTCTCTTTCACCGGCGAAAGTGTACGCCGCGGACAACCCATCGCCACCATCTACTCCCCTGAGTTGTTAAATGCCCAGCAGGAACTGATTGAGGCGGTAAAAATGAAAGACCTTCAGCCTGCACTATTACAGGCAGTACGGGAAAAAATGCGGCTATGGAAGCTGACGGATGAACAGATTGCGCGCATTGAACAATCGGGCGAGGTCTCTCCGCTGATCAATGTGACTGCCACCACAAGTGGAGTCGTGATGGCAAAGAAAGTGAACCAGGGTGACTATGTAAATACCGGTACTGTGCTCTTTGATGTAGCCAACTTATCACAGGTCTGGGCCCTGTTCGATGCGTACGAATCGGACCTCCCTTTCCTGAAAGTGGGCGACCGGCTGGAATATACACTCCAGTCGTTGCCAGGCAAAACATTCTCGGGAAAAATCTCCTTTATCAATCCTATCCTCGATCCGTCCACGCGGACAGCAAAGGTGCGGGTAGAGACAGCCAACCCCCGCATGGAACTGAAACCGGAGATGTATGCCAATGCCTTCATCCGTGCACCGCTGAAACAATATAACAATGAAATTGTTGTACCCAAGTCGGCTATTCTTTGGACCGGGAAACGATCCATCGTCTATGTGAAGCAGCCGGATACGGAAACGCCGGCGTTCCTGCTCCGGGAAATAGAAGTTGGGCCATCGCTGGGAGATGCCTACGTGGTTCTGTCCGGCCTCAACGAGGGGGATGAAATCGTGACTAACGGCACCTTTACCATCGATGCCAGTGCTCAACTGGCTGGAAAACGAAGCATGATGAACGATGAAGTGGGCCGGGCCGTTATGGGGCATGAAGGACATACAATGAATGGATCCACTCCTGCAACCACGGCACCAGCTACGGGTTATGAGGGTCATAACATGCAGGCCGCCGCTTCGGGCAGTGAACATGCGATGCTGGCGGTGCAGGGATTGTGTGAAATGTGTAAAGATCGTATAGAAAAAGCTGCGAAATCAGTTATTGGAGTTAATACTGCCAGTTGGAATTTAAATACAAAACAACTACATCTTGATTTTGATCCGGCCAAAACATCGGTCGATGCTGTTAGCAAAGCCATTGCCAAAGCCGGGCACGATACCGATAAATACAAAGCAGACAAGGCTACATATGATGCGTTACCTTCTTGCTGCAAGTACAGAGATTAATAATCAGATTTACAAACCAAAAAGTGAAAACAAAAATGAAAACAAAAATTTTAGTGACATTTGCACTGAGCGGATTATTGTTCATTTCCTGCAATTCAGGAACCTCCAAAGAAAATAAAACGCAGAGAGAGCACATAGAGATGACACCCGGAACGGTCAACGAAGAGCATGCCATGCTTGGCGTAAAGGGAAGTTGTGAAATGTGCAAGGATCGTATCGAGAAGGCAGCAAAGAGTGTGGAAAACGTCACTTTTGCAAGCTGGGATATGGAAAAGCAAGAACTCCATCTGAATTTTGATCCCGACAAAACCAGTATTGAGACTATCAGTAAGGCTATTGCCGCAGCTGGACACGATACAGACAAGGACAAAGCACCTGACGAGGTCTATAACGCTTTGCCCGCTTGTTGCAAATACAGGGAACCGTGAGAAACGGGATTAATCGTTGTAAAAACACCCGGTTTTGCAAAACGCTGCAAAATCGGGTGTTTTGGTTTCCGGTTAACTGTTTTATTTTTCTTACATTTGTAGACAATTAAAATCACGAAATAATGAAAAACTCTTTTTTGCTGGTTCTCATGCCGGCCCTATTGTTGAATCTTTCCGCTTGTTCGGAACAAAAAAAAAGCGATCCGAAAAATGATAAATGGACACTGGTCTGGGAAGACGATTTCAAAGGGAAACAACTGGATACTACCCAATGGTCTAAAATTCCCCGGGGAAAAAGCGATTGGAACAATTACATGAGCGATTACGACGGACTGTATGTTATGAAAGACGGTAACCTGGTGCTGAGGGGTATCCAGAACCACGTTTTACCCAACGATACGGCTCCTTTTCTGACGGGCGGGGTTTATACCAAAGACAAACGGACATTCGGACTGGGTCGTTTGGAGATAAAGGCAAAATTAAATCCTGCTAAAGGTGCCTGGCCTGCATTCTGGATGCTCCCGAAAGAAGGGAAATGGCCCGATGGAGGTGAAATAGACATTATGGAAAGGTTAAGCCACGACAAGCTTATTTATCAAACCGTACATTCCAGGTATACACAAACCGACAGTTTACGGGTTAATCCGCCAGCCAGTTCCATTGTGGGTATGAATCCCGATACCTACAACGTATACGCCCTTGAAAAATACCCGGACAGCCTGGTTTTCTATGTGAACGGCACCCGGACAAAAAATTATCCGCGGATTACAACTTCTCAGGAAGGGCAATTTCCATTTGCTGACCAGGAGTTCTACCTGTTGCTCGACATGCAGCTGGGCGGCAGTTGGGTAGGGGCTGTCAATCCGGCGGAGCTACCCGTAGAGATGTATATCGACTGGGTACGCTATTACGAGCCTAAGAAAAATTAAGCCGTTACTTATACACGGGACTGACCCATTGTTCTTTCGGCCGGTATTTGCTTTCGGCCGCCCATCGGATTCCCCTCTTTTGAATCTCCAGGGCCTGCAGAACGTTAAAGTCACTCATTACGTGCCCCAGGGAGGAGTAAAAAACTCGTCCGGTCCCGTAGTACTTTTTCCACGCAACAGGAACAACACATCCATCAATCCATGAGGAATGCTCTCCAGTAAAAGTCGTTGTGGCAAGCACTTTCACGTTGGGATCGACGTGTACGAAATACTGTTCGGAGTGCATGTCAAAATCGTTCAATCCCCGGGTAACTCCATCCTTATGATCGGTAATCTTCACCCGGTAATCGATAATTCCGCCGGGATGAGCCACCCATTGTCCGCCAACCATAAACTGATATTCCGTATTTTCCCGGAAAGAATCCCCGATTCCTCCGTGCCATCCGGCAAAACCGCATCCTGCCTTAACCGCTTCCAGCAGCCCTTTTTCCTGCTCCTGCGTTATTTTGGCCATCGTGACAACCTGAACGATAAGATCAAGGGACTCCATCAGTTCCTTGTCGGCATACGTATCCAGTTTATCGGAAACAATTACCTCCGCACCTTCAGCTCGGAGCCACGGCACGAAGATGTCGACGGACTGCCGGGGTTCATGGCCATCCCAGCCCCCATAAACATACAAAACTTTCTTGCCTTTTAAAACCGTGCTCTCCCTCTCCGCATTGAGGATCATTCCCTGTGCAAGTACATTCTCAGGCAGTAAAACAGATCCGGCTCCCAGCGCAACGGATGCCTGGATAAATTTGCGACGCGATAACTTTTTCATATTTTCAGGTATTTAGGGGAAACGAATGGTTAAACAGTCTTTCCTCAGCCAATCTCTCGTATCGGGTACCGGAACGGCCGTAGTTGACATACGGATAAATGCTGATGCCGCCGCGGGGAGTAAAAACTCCGGTAACTTCAATATACTTCGGATCCATCAACCCGATGAGGTCTTTCATAATGATGTTGACACAATCCTCGTGAAAAGCACCGTGATTGCGAAAACTGAACAGATAGATCTTTAACGATTTGCTCTCTACCATTTTTACGTCGGGAATATAATCGATCCGTATGGTGGCGAAGTCGGGTTGTCCTGTTATGGGACATAAACTCGTGAACTCGGGACAATCAAAGGTAACCCAGTAATCGTTACTTTGGTGCTTGTTTTCAAAAGCTTCCAATACCTCGGGAGCGTAATCTTGCTTGTATGCTGTTTTTTTGCCGAGAAGGCTTAAGTTTTCGGTTTGAGACATAATTTCAATTGTAAGTCGATTATTCTTCAAATATAATACGAAAAAAAATACAAATAAAATATTCTCCTGTTTTTCTGTAGAAGAGAAAATCCGATCCGCCGTTCTCCTATTATTTAAGCGTTTCTGATAATACGGTCACTTCATGAGTCCCGCAATAATGTTAATGGTAAGAGCCACAACAAAAGTGTTGAACAAAAAAGACAGGACTCCATGCACCAGTGCAATACGGCGTATTCTCTTCGAAACAATAGAAACATCGGAAACCTGAAAGGTAGAGCCCATCACAAAAGAGAAATACGCAAAGTCCATATAATCGGGGTTTTTCTCTGAAGGAAAGTCCAGACCTCCCGTAAATCGTTCGCCTTTAATTCCCGTTCCATTGTAATATTCATGAGCGTAATGAAAGACATAAATCGTATGCATCATCGCCCAACTCAAAAGGATACCTGCCACATTAAGAGGAACGAAAAAAGGGTTTTCCATGAATGTTTGATCCTTGGACATCATCAACAACAGAACGATAAAAATATTGGTAAAAGAAGAGATGATCACCATGAAGAACACAAATATTGTACTCCCGTCATCTTCCACCGCTTTTTTCTTAATCTGATCTACCTGACGCAAAAAGATAACCATCCAACTGAGGATTAGAAAAACACACGAAAAAATAATCCAGGCAATCATTAAGCGAAAAAGAACGGGGACCTCTCTTTCTATCAGAAAAAAGGCACCACCGGTAATGAACAAACTGATCAAAAACCGAGTAATATGAGTAATTTCCAAGAAAAAGCTTACGAATTTACAGGCTGGTTTCATGGCGCATTTTTGTGTACACGGTAAGTTTTACTTTCTATCCGCAAGATATTCCTGTAATCCCCGGTTGCGTAACTTACATGCGGGGCAGTGTCCGCACCCCCCGGCTTTAATTCCGTTGTAGCAAGTAAGTGTTTCATTTTTTACGATATCAAAGACCCCTAGATCGTCGGCAAGTGCCCATACTTTTGCTTTATCCCGGTGCATCAGTGGGGTGTGGATGACAAAATGCTTATCCATAGCAAGGTTTATCGTTGCGTTTAACGAATGGATAAACGTGTCCCTGCAATCGGGGTATCCGCTGTAATCAGCCTCGGAAACGCCTGTTACCAGATGCTTGATGTTTTTTGCATAAGCGACAGCTGCCGCAAATGTGATAAATAACATGTTTCGTCCCGGCACAAACGTATTGGGATATGAACCGGCAGGTTGTTCTTCATCCATAACAATGGACGCGTCTGTTAACGAATTGGGCGATAGGTGGGAGATAACGGAAGCATCGAGCAGCTGAAACGACACACCGGCTATTTCGGCAATGTTCCGGGCAACCTCTACTTCCAGCGAATGCCGTTGTCCGTAGGAAAAGCACAACGCTTCAACGTTTCTAAAAGTTTGTTTTGCCCAAAACAGGCAGGTGGTAGAATCTTGTCCTCCTGAAAAAAGGACAAGTGCATCTTCATTTTTGTAATCTGTCATTTTTAGTAGGGTTTCTTTTCATTCTTACATCAAAACCGGCGCCTCTCCCTTTTCAAATTTAACGGCCGGAGAATTGGAAATGTCTTTTTTGAAGGATTGTATGGCGTCATCATTCATTTCCGTCAACTGAACAACCACCCTGTTCTCAAAAACGTCGGCACCGGCACCGGCAAAACGGGTTAGAAAGGGATGGTCGGCCGGGACGGACGAATTGCTGAGGAACTGGTCGATACGATCCATCACCTGCATCATTTCACGGTAAGAATAGGTACAGGGTTCAGTCAGAAAATCATCAGTTCCAAGAATCGAGGCTAATACCGGACGGTACTGTTCCGGATTCCCCACCACACAGATCACAAATTTTCCATCGTTGTCGATAAAAGAGCCACCGTAGTATGGAGGGTAGTCGGTTGCTGCCGGTTCCTCCATTTCCCAGTTGGGGCTGAAGGACGACATTAATTTGTCGTGAAGGTTTTTCGAAAGTTGCTCCGTTTTTTCAACAGTTGTCTTAGGAGGCTGTTGAATACCGCCGGCAGCTTCTTTTGCTTGTCGGTTACAGGCCGCTCCCGTTAACAGGACTACGGCAAGAATAACGATTGTGGAAATGTTTTGTTTCATATTTTTAATAACACTTTTCTTGCACTTTTGTTTCAATAGCCTATTCTCAATTATTCAGCCACGTTTTTTATAACTCAATACCGCCCACGTATTGAAGAACACCGCAAACCCGGTTAGCCACATCAACGGCTTAAAAAGATCGGGCAATGCACTGCCCTTCAGATATACGAGCCGCATGATCTCGATGAAGTAGGTGAGGGGATTGGCATAAGCGACAGCCTGTGCCCACCCGGGCATGGCGGAAACAGGGGTGAACATCCCGCTGAGCAGGATAATGATCAGAATAAAAAACATAACCAGAAACATCGACTGCTGTAACGTGTCGGAATAGTTGGAAATGATGATTCCCAATCCGGTAATCCCCAGCAGGAAAACAACGGCGGAGATATACAGCGTGGCAAAACTTCCCGACGGAAGCAATCCGTAAATCACCCACGTGACCAAGAACGACAGGGTCAGGATAACAAGCCCGATAATCCAGTACGGAATAAGCTTTGCCAGAATAAAATTAAATTTACTCACCGGCGTGGCGTTGATCTGCTGGATGGTGCCGGTCTCTTTTTCAATCACGATGTTCAGTGAAGGCAAAATACCGCATATCAGCGTCATCATGAGCACAATAAACGCCGGCAGCATAAAGGTTTTGTAATCGAGGCGTTTGTTGTAACGGTAATCGGTTACGGCATCAATGTGCGATGCATCCGACAGTTCGGATGCCGGAAAGAGTTCAGTACGAAGTTCCTGCGAATAATCATTGATAATCTGCGTCAGGTAATTGTTCCCCAACAACCCCTGTGTACTGTTTACAGCGTTTGCTGAAATCATTACCTTAGCACGTCGCTCCTTCACCATATCGGTGTCGAATGAAGCGGGAATTTCCAAGACAATATCCGCCTTTTCTTTCTCTATATCGCTAATGGCATCGTTGTAACGGGTGGATACACCCGTAAGAATAAAATAAGCTGATGCATCTATTTTGTTTATCAACCGTTGGGAGTAGACACTTCTGGCATTGTCCACCACGTTGATTTGTATGTTCTTCACTTCAAAATTAATCGCCCACGGAAAGATCAACAGTACCAAAACCGGATACAGCACGATCATCTTGGGTATGATCGCATTCCTGCTGATCTGCTTGAACTCTTTCTCAATGAGGTATTTAAGTTGACTCATGTTGTTTTAATTGTTTAAAGTCGGTTTTTGATTTTCGCAATGCTTGCCCCGATAAGAAAAACAACCATCCCGGCAAGGATACCTACTTCTTTTGCCACATGGGTAAATCCCAGTCCTTCGATCATCACCTTTTTCACCGCAGCAATGTACCAACGTGCAGGTACAACCGATGATGCCCATTGCAACGGTTCAGGCATATTGTCAATGGGGAAAATCATTCCTGACAGGATCAAAGTAGGCATCATCAGTCCTATTCCCGAGATAAGCACAGCGGTTACCTGTGTTTGTACGAGGGTAGAAATAAGCAAACCCAGAGAGAGCGCCAGGAAAATGAAAAGAACCGATACGGCAATCAGCAGGGCCAAATTTCCCTGGATAGGAACATCCAACACAAAATAAGACAACAACAGGATGGTAATCAGGTTGATGAACGAGAGTGCCAAGTAAGGGACCGTTTTTGAAATCAGTACCGTTCCTGGTTTTAGCGGCGATGCCAGAAGTACTTCCATCGTACCGCGCTCCTTTTCCCGGACGATGGAGATCGAAGTCATGATGGCACAGATTATCATCAGCACCAATCCCATGATTCCGGGCACAAAAGTGTATGCCGATTTCATTTCGGGATTGTAAAGCAGTTTATTCTCCACTTCAATCCGATAAGGGATGCTGTTGAGTCGCAGCATTTCCTGCTGGTACTCGCCAACGATAGCGGTTACGTATCCGGCTACAATGGTTCCCGTATTTGGATTGGATGCGTCGGCAATGATCTGCAGTTGAGCTTTCTTTGAATGGACAAGGTTCTCGTTGAAATTTTGTTCGTACACGATGGCCACATCCGTTTCCCCTCGTTGCAGCAACTTGTTTATCTCATCGGGCGAGTACACATATCCCTGCATATGGAAATAGGGATTCGCCATAAGGCGTTCGGTAATATCGCGTGTGGCGGCATCTTGTGCCGGATCGAAGACCACGGTACGGATATGTTGTACTTCCATATTGATAGCGAATCCGAACAACAAAATCTGCACAACCGGCATTCCCAGAAGGATCAGCATGGTGCGTCCGTCACGGAGTATGTGGTAGAATTCCTTATGTACGAAAGAGAAAAATTGCTTCATATCAATTGTCTATTATCCATTATCCATTCTTGTCGCTTTTCTGGCCAACTTCCGGAATACCTCATCCATGCTTTCCGCCTGATGAATTTCCTTGAGGTTGCCGGGGCTGTCCAACGTTTCAATTCTTCCGTCGACCATTATCGATACTCGGTGACAATATTCGGCTTCATCCATGTAGTGCGTGGTTACAAAAACCGTGATCCCACGGTCGGAAGCTTCGTAAATCATTTCCCAGAACTGGCGCCGCATGGCCGGATCGACTCCGCCGGTAGGTTCATCAAGAAAAACAATTTGAGGCGTGTGAAAAACAGCTACCGAAAAAGCGAGTTTCTGCTTCCAACCCAACGGCAGGGATTTAACCAAAGTGTTTCGTTCACTTTCGAACCTCAACCGGTGAAGCAATTCATCCGTTTTTTCTTTTATCTCTTTGTCTGTCAACCCGTAAATCCCACCAAAAAGGCGTATATTTTCCCATACTTTCAGGTCTTCGTACAACGAAAAACGCTGACTCATATATCCGATGCTGCGTTTTATCTTCTCGTTTTCTTTCAGGATATCGTATCCGGCCACCGTCCCTTTTCCTGATGTAGGCTTGCTGATCCCGCACAGCATCTGCATGGCAGTGGTCTTCCCGGCGCCGTTAGCACCCAGAAAACCAAATACTTCCCCTTTGCGGACATCGAAGGAGATACGGTCAACAGCGGTGAAGTTGCCAAACTTTTTCGTCAATCCCGAGACATTTATTACAATATCACTTTCCATTCTTCACGTTTCACTTGTCAACGCCATGAAACAATCCTCCACAGTCGGCGTCGTAACATTGATCTGCACTTTTGAATACCCTTTTTCTTTTAGATAGTATTGAAGCCCGGCGACCGGTAAATCCGGCTGAACGGTAACATGGTGTTCATTTCCGAACGCAAAGCAGGTTTTCACCTTTGGATGCGCCCGTAAATCGTGCAACGATGCCGATAAATTTTCAGTTTGTACCGTCCACAAGGTTTCTGTATAACGGTTTATGATGTTTTGCGGCGTATCGGTAGCGATAAAGCTTCCTTCGCGCATTAACGCAATGCGGTCGCATAGGCTTGCCTCGTCCATATATGCCGTGGAAACCAAAACGGTTATCCCTTCGGATTTCAACCGCTCCAGCATATCCCAGAATTCTTTCCGGGAAACAGGGTCCACACCGGTTGTGGGTTCGTCAAGAATCAGTACTCCGGGTTTGTGTATCAACGCGCAACTGAGAGCAAGTTTCTGTTTCATCCCGCCCGACAATGCTCCCGCCCGGCGTTTCTTAAAAGGTTCAATCTGTTGGTAAATATCCTTGATAAGCGGGTAGTTCTCCTCCAGGGTGGTATTGAAAACGGTGGCAAAAAACTTGAGGTTTTCTTCCACGCTCAAATCCGGATAAAGCGAAAACCTCCCCGGCATATATCCGATTATGCAACGAATTTTCCGGAAATCTTTGACTAAGTCCCATCCATTTATTCCGGCAGATCCGCTATCAGGCAACAACAATGAGGCTAGAATGCGAAAAAGGGTGGTTTTCCCCGAACCGTCGGGCCCGATCACACCAAAGATTTCTCCGTCGTTTACCGAAAAGGAAAGGTCGTTTAACGCGGTTACCTTCCCGTACGTTTTATGCAAATTTGTTGCCGTAATCATGGCCTTCCCTCCAGGTTCCGGAATTTAACTTCTCCGTACATGCCAATTTTAAGAAAACCGTCGTTCTTTACAGCAATTTTTATCGCATACACCAGGTTTGCCCGTTCATTTTTGGTTTGAATCGTTTTGGGCGTGAATTCCGATTTTCCGGATATCCACGACACGGTACCGGGGTATGATTTCATGTCACCCTCTCCGGCATCCACACGTACGGTCACGGAATCGTTAAGTTTTATGCCAGATAGCTGATCGCTGGTGATGTAGGCACGTAGGTACATATTGTCGATGTCGGCGATTTTGAAAAGCGGTGATCCCGTACCGGCAAGTTCACCCCGTTCGGCGTATTTGTTGAGCACTACACCCGAAGTAGGGCTTTTTATGGTGCATTTTTTCAACAAATCATCCAATTGTGCTACCTGAATCTGCAAGGCGGAGCTTTGTGCGTATATATTCTCGCTGCTCTTTTGTAAGGTGGAGGTTTGGGCCGACAATTGTTTTTGTAAAACTTCAATTTGAGCGTTTATGTCGTCCAGTTGCTTTTTATTTGCCGCGTTTGCCTCAACCAGGTTCTGCGTACGGGTGCGCTCCCGTTGCAACGTTTGAATTTGCTTCTCAATGGCAGCTGTTTGCGCACCGATATTTGGACGTTGCACCCGGACACCCTGTATGTTTGACTCCAAGCTCATTTTTTGTAGAAAAAGTTGCACGGTGTCTATCTGCCCCACAACTTCTCCGGCTTGTAGTGTTTGTCCTTCTGCAATGTCCAGCGACAGAATTTCACCGCTTCCCTGCGCCGACACAATAATTTCTGTGGCCTCGAACGATCCGGTGGCGTCGTAGTCGCTGTCATTGCCTGAACAGGAAGCAAGAAGAAAAAGTATAACCGGAAAAATAAAAAGTTTTGTTGGCTTCATATTGTTGCTGTTTATATTGATTTTCAATTTAAATTCGTTGTGAATTTTAACTTGTAAACCGACATCAGGTATTGAATTTCGTGCAGCGATTTTGCCTGCCTGGCAGCTTCCAGAGCGTTGATCTCCTGCAGTAAATCAGAAACCGTCAGCGTTCCGTTCTCCACTTTTGCTTCCGCAGCGTCTTTTATTTGCTTTCTCAGCCGGATAATCTCGTCATCATCCTGCATGGTATGGCGGTATTTTTTTATTTCGTTTTGCTGTTGCGGAAGCTGCACGTTCAGGTTATAGAGAAAGGTCTCACGCTCTGAATCGAGCGTCAGTTTTTGCTGTTCAATGCTTTTTTTCTCTTGTTTGTAGGTATACAGGCTGCCGAGATTCCACGAGAAACTCACTCCTCCAATCACATACGGTTTAAATTTATTTTCAAACATGTTCAATGCCGGCTTTCCGTATCCGCCCTGGGCAAACGCACTGATAACAGGCCTGTTCCTGGCGTTCAGGGCTGTTTTTTGTGAATTAAGCAGGTTTTCCTGAGCCGTAAATAACCGCAGTTCGGGACGGTCAATAACCACATGATCAGGTACTTCAGCTACCGGTGGTTTTACAAAAACGGTTTTCGGATCTATACGGCGTCCGGTCAAAACGGAAAGGATCTTGATATAACTGTCCAACGCCGATTCCATTTGAATGCGTTGCTGGTTTGTTTTTAGTTGCTCCACTTTTACGGCGCTTAAATCGGCATCGTTGGCCACACCGTTTAACACGTAGCTTTGCACTTTCTCTAAGTTTCGCTGCAACTCTTTTTCCAGGATACCCTGTTGCGTCAATTGTTCGTTAAGCAGTAAAATACCAAAAAAAACCTGATTGACCCGTTCCTGAAGCGAATAGATTTCGGTTTCAAGTTTTTGTTTCTCCACTTCGGCATTGGCGACGATCATCTCTTTTTGCGCTGAAACCTTTCCACCATCCCAGATAAGCTGATTCAATTGGCCATAGACCTGATACTGGTCTTTATCGGGAACCGGAACCTCAAGAGGAGGGAAATTAGAAGGCAGCTCCAGATCAATCTTTGTAACATCGCTTTGCCAGGTTGCTTTTGCATTCAGGGAAAGTTGCGGGTAATAGGCTCTGTTAGCGTTTTCCAAATTAAAACTCCTGATATTTTCAATGACATTAAACCGTGCAATGGCTGGATAATTTTCGCGAGCCATCCCCTGACAATCTTCGATAGTGAGGGATTGTGCATTAACTGTGAACACGGGTATAAAAAACAGCGGTATAAATAATGTAAATCTTCTGTATTTCATTGCTGAGATTGTTTTAAGATGGCAAAAATCCATTCAGGGATCAATTTTTCCCTGTTTTCGATAAATTGTAAAAAATCTTCTTCTTTCACCATTCCTGAAGTGATAAACAGGGGTTTGGCGATAAAGGGAAAGATGGTCAGGCTGACGATATTCATGATAAAGTCAGGTGTGGAAATGGCAAAACCGTTGTGTTGAAGCTGCTCGTCTATGGTTGGCTGGGATATTGTCCGCGCCTGCTGTAAAATGGGGTTAAATATATTTTCATTATTTCTTAGTTCGTTGAGCACGAAAATGGGCAGCTCTTCATTTTCTATTAACAATTTCGTGTAATTCTTGACAAGAAGCCTGATTTTCTCATCCAGAGAAATATCTCTATCCGATAAAACGGGCATCATCAAGCCGAAAAGAGCTTCAAATTTTTCCTTCAAAACCTGTTTGAACAGATTTTCCTTGCTGCCGAAGTAGTAATTGACCAATGCCAGGTTTATTCCGGCTTCCTCCGCGATGTCCCGCGTCTTGGTCGCCGCATACCCTTTTTGGGTGAATATTTTTCTCGCAGCTGCTGCTATTTTCTGTTCCGTAGTCAAGTCTTCCATTTTCAGGTTTATTTTTTATGCAAAAGTATACAATCCCCATTTATTAAACAAGTGTTTTAAACATTTGTTTAAAACACATTTTGGTTTTTTTCTCGTATCTTTTTTCCGTTATTCGTTATCTTTGCGGTAAATTGACTAAAAATGAAGGCTATTCTAACCCTATTTTCCCTTTTTCTTTTTGCAATCTCTTTTACGGGATGCTCCAAGAACGATCCGAGCATAAACGCCACCCGGCTGAGAATAAAACTTACGGATGCTCCCGTATTACTGATATCGGAATTTAACATAGACATTCAGAAAATTGAAATCTCTACTACCGACAACACCACCAGCGATGAAAAATGGACGACCCTTGATTTCCAGGGAGGGGTTTACAACGTTCTTCCGCTTTCGAACGGAAAATCAAAACAGATTATCGATCAGTTTTTCCCGGCAGGAGTATTGCGAAAAATAAAAATAACGTTTGGAAACAATTCAAAAATTAAAACAGACACAGGGGAAAAAGACCTTATTTTGGATTCCGAGATTAAAGACGGTATTGTTGTGGAGGTCAATGAGAACCTCTATGCCAATTACATCACCAGCATAATGATTGATATCAATGCAGCCCTTTCGTTCTACGAATCCAACGGGAATTATTTTCTTAAACCGGTATTGCGTATTTTCCCAGAAGCGTTTGGCGGGTCGTTAAAAGGGTATGCCCTGCCCGTGGAAGCCATGCCTATCGTCAAAATCGTAAAAGACAAGGATACGCTATTCACCATACCCGAAAAATCCGATGGGATGTTTCTTTTTAAAGGCTTGAAAGCAGGTGAATGGGAAATTGCCGTTTTATCAGCTTCGAGCCTGGGTTACCGGGATACACTTTTTGTGGATTCCGTATTTGTCGGCAAAACACGGGAGTTGAAATCGAAGATTGTCCTAAAAAAATAAACGTTTTGTCATACAAATTTCTTTTTTTTAATCTTCCGGGTTAAAAAGCAAGTTGTTTTTTTGTATTTCTTAAGCACAACTGTACAACAAAGGCAAGAGATGGGGTGTTTTATTGGTACACTCGAAAAATGGGTCATATTAAGAAAGAAAAAGTTTAACTAAAACATCAAATTTTATGAGAAAAGAATTTTTTAAACACATCCTATCAGCATTGCCCATTCTGGCATTGTTGTTTTTTGCTACAAGCTGTGCAAATGAAAACGAAGGGTTGTCCGGCGGAAAAGCTCAAATTCAGTTTAAACTGACCGATGCCCCATCATTAGATTACGCCAAAGTGGTTATTGACATACAGGGCGTTAAAGTTGGAGTAGCGGATGAATATTACGAGGATGACAACGATCCTTTTTATGATGACACCGATGAATTAGACGAAGTTGAATGGGTTACCCTGAACATTAGCAACCCCGGATTGTATAATTTGCTGGATTACAGAAACGGAGAAATGATCGCCTTGGCCGGTGGAGAAATTCCCGCTGGAAAAATAAGCCAGGTCAGGTTACTGCTGGGCCCCGACAGCTATGTGGAAACTAAGGATGGAACAGAGTATCCCCTTAAGACACCATCTGCACAAACAAGCGGGTTGAAGTTCAATCTTCACGAAACTTTACTTGCCGACATGATGTACAGTTTCGTCATTGATTTTGATGCTGCGCGTTCGGTAGTCGCTACGGGAAATAACAAGTACATTTTAAAACCGGTTATTCGTACGTACGCAGAAGCTTGGGGCGCCACATTGAGAGGTTTTGTCCTCCCGCCGGAAGCCAACGCTTTTGTTCAAATTACCAAAGCAACGGACACATTGATTTCGCTGCCCGAAGAGGACGGTAAATTCTTGTTCCCGGGTATTGACGAAGGTACGTGGAAAGTGGAGTTTATTGCCGACACGGCAACGGAATATACTAATTTTGTAATGGAGAGTGTTCCGGTTGTTAAAGGCGAGATAAAAGATGTAGGCACCGTTACATTGGTAAAGTAATACAACAAGTATTAGCATACTATCGAGTAAAAAAAAGCAAGGCCCCTTTTCCCGGGGGCTTTGTTGTTTTTATTGGTCTTTACACGTAACTTTGCAGATAAATTCAAACAGATGAATAAGATTTGCTCAACAGTTCTCTTTTGCTGTTCCGCCTTATTTTTGTTTTCGCAAGAAGTAACGTATGAAATTGAATTAAATGGAAATGCTTACGTGACTTCTTTTCAACAGGGTGCATCCATCACCCGGTCCGGACTTGAAGAATGGGTCAACGAAAAATCCGTCATCAAGACATTCGTTTATTTCCACAAAACGGAAAAAATAGTGATTTCAATAAAAGGAGATTCGGATAAAGAGTCAGTGATTGAAGCGACTTTCCAAGGGAAGAGGTCAAAAATTTCTGTTCCTGCCGGAAGATTTAAAATTCCTCTAGGGATCTTTCAAATTCTCAACACGGGTTATCAACCCATAGAATTACGGGGTATAAGCAGGTCAGGGAAAGAGTTCGCCCAGATAGAATCGTTTGTTGTTCAATCGGAGGAACAACCAACTTATGTGCACGATTTCTCCGACTATTGGGGTAGGCGAGGGCCTTCTGTTCATCTTCGTTATACAATGCCCGAAGATACGGTTGAATGGTTTTATAACGAAGTCACTGTTCCGGCAGGAAACGATATCCCGGGCAGTTATTACATGGCGAACGGTTTTGGTGAAGGGTATTTTGGAATTCAATGCAATTCCGAAACCGAACGAAGGGTGCTGTTCTCCGTTTGGAGCCCGTTCAACACACAGGATCCAAAACGTATTCCCGACAGTTTAAAGATCAAACTCTTACGAAAAGGAGAAGGAGTCTATATCGGTGAATTTGGAAACGAAGGTTCGGGCGGACAAAGTTTTTTGCGGTACAACTGGAAAGCCGGCAAGGCCTATAAATTCCTGACCCGGATAAAGCCAGACGGACTGGGGAACACCGTGTATACCTCTTATTTCTTTGCTTCCGATGAAAATCGATGGAGGCTGATAGCCAGCTTCCTTAGGCCCAAAACCCATGTTTTTTATACCCGTGCACATTCTTTCCTCGAAAATTTTATTCCTGGACAAGGATACCTGACCCGAAAGGTATTGTTTGGGAATCAATGGTTTGTGACCAGTAACCGGAAATGGATAGAAGCCGGCGAATCGGTTTTCACATACGATGAAACTGCCCGAAAACAAGTCCGGTTGGATTACCGGGGCGGGTACAACAAGCAAAAGAACCTGTTTTATCTTCAAAACGGAGGATTCTTCAACAAATCAACTCTTTACGAATCAAGATTCACAAGGAAAAAGGAAAACAAAATTCCGAAAATAAACTTCTCCGAACTCGAAAAACTGTAACTTTAGTCATTGGTTCTCTTGAGTTTCTGTCTGGAGAAAAGATGTTTTTAACAATTTAATTTATTTTCACATCTGTAGGAGTTATAATCATTTACTTATTTCTATCTTTGCTTTTAGTTTTGATATTCGAACAATAAAACAATGACACAAATGAAAAGATCAATCTATTTGATGATGGCGCTTTCTGCCATGTTGGTTTTAGCAATTTCCTGTAAACCAAAACAAAGTGCATATAAACAAGTATATGAAGCTGCCAAAGAAAGGGAAATGCAGCAAACGGCGTCACAGCCAACTGTTGTAAAAGATGCCGGCACACTGCCTCCGGTTGAAGTGTCAGTGAGAAAAGAGAAGGTTGAACCCGTTCTTGCTTCAGATGCCGCCAATTTAAAGAACTTCAGCGTAGTAATCGCTTCTTTAAGTGTAAAGCTTAATGCTGAATCGTTGAAGACACGAATGCAAAACGAAGGGTATCCGGTGATTCTGGCCGAAAACGAGCAAGGCATGTACAGGGTTATCGTTGCAAGCTATGATGACAAAGCATCGGCTGCTGCAAAACGCGATGAGATTTACCAAAAATATGCTGCCCTTGGCAATACCGATTACTTGCGAAGAACTTACGGCGTTCCTTTCAACGATCTTTGGATTTTAGAAAGACAGTATTAAATGTTAAAACACCGGATCCGGATGTCTGGTGACCAATAGGAAATGAACGTATAATAAAGCTGCCCGCTATTGAAACGGGTAGCTTTTATTATTTTACACGGACAATAAAAAATGAAAGTACGGTTTTTAGGTACGGGGACATCTACAGGAGTTCCCGAAATAGGTTGCAATTGTGAAGTATGTACATCAGTCGATGCTAAAGACAAACGGTTAAGATGTTCTGTTCAAGTGGAGACTGCTGATTCACGCCTTATCATCGATTGCACACCCGACTTCAGGCAACAGGTGATGGATTTGCCTTTCAGGAAAATTGACGGGTTGCTCATCACCCACGAACATTATGATCACGTGGGCGGGATGGACGACTTAAGGCCTTTTTGCAGGTTTGGACCCGTCGATGTTTTTGCCGAAACTAAAGTGAAAAGCGCGTTGATGCAACGAATACCCTATTGTTTTGGAGAACAAAGGTACACCGGCGTTCCGGATATCAGGATACGAACAACCGACGGCCTTCATCCTTTCTTTATAAATAACACAAAAGTTATTCCTATCCGGGTCATGCATTTTAAACTCCCCATCTTAGGTTTCCGGATAAATAATGTCGCTTACCTTACCGACGTAAAATATTTGCCCGACGAAGAGCTAAGCAAACTCGCCGCCCTAGATATACTGATAGTAAGCGCATTGAGAAAGGAGAAACACCCTTCACACCAAACACTGGAAGAAGCTCTTTCGTTGGCAAAAAAAATTGGAGCGGAACAAACCTATTTTACACATATGAGTCATCAGATCGGTTTGCATAAAGCGATAAGCAAGGATTTGCCCTCATCCTTTACCCTTGCTTATGACGGATTAGAGTTATCACTGTAAAAAACGGGGAGCTTTTGTATTTTTTTAACTACGTAAAGTGCAGCGTTTTTATACATTTTTCATCTATATAATAAACAAATCGATGAGTTGACGTTTAAAAATTTGTATATTTGTGGATGATAAATAACGGAACAGTGAGTTAAACCAAATGAATGAATTATTGTCAAACTCTGCGGAATGAATTATTTAAAACAACCAAAAACAAAAAATAAAGGGAAAAAGCTATGAAAACTAAAAACTTAATTATTTCGGGGTTGCTGGTCCTGGCGCCCGTTATAGGTTTTGCCCAGGAGTGGGATGATATTTATGCCGATCCCGCTCAAAACACTACAACCCTAAAGGTTCAGAAGAAACAAGAACCACAAAAAAAGAAAATTGTTGTTGTTGAGGGAAAAGCATCCAATATGGAAGTCCGAGCAAACGGCCGCAATATTGACGAGTATAACCGTCGTGAACAAAAAGAATTGGCTGCCAATGACACAGTAATTCTTGAAGATACAGCCTATCAGCAATACGAATATACAGACAGGATTATCAAGTATCACGACCCGGAATCGAGTATCAAGATAACCGGTGCCGATGAGGTTACTGTTTATGTAGGTGACGACATTTACGCCGATTATTACGATAACCGTGGATGGGGCTCTAACCTCTATTTCGGTACAGGGTGGGGTTGGAACAGCTACTATCCGTGGTACGATCCCTGGTATGATCCCTGGTACTACGGATACGGATGGGGTTATCCTTATTCCAACCGTTGGTACAGCCCGTGGTATTACAGCCGTTGGCACAACCCATGGTATTACGGTGGGTGGTACTCATCCTGGTATTCTCCCTGGTACTACGGTGGTTACTATGATCCTTGGTATTACGGTTACGGCGGATGGTACGGAGGCGGTTATTATAGCGGTTTCTACGACGGATACTATTCCGGATTAAGTAACAATCGCTCCGGCAGAAGTACGGGAAGTTACAGAAGAAGCTCGGCAAACATTGCTAACAGATCATCTGTAGCAAGTGTAGGCAGAAGTTCAAGCGCAACATCAGGCCGCTCGGCAATTGGTAGCTCCACAAGAACTGCCTCAGGCAGAAGTTCCTCGGCTTACAGCAGAAGTTCATCTGCATCACCAAGAACAAGGATTATCGATAACAGCGGAAGAGTCTATGACTCCCGGTCCGGCCAAATTATAAACAGAGGCTCATCTTCTTCCCGCTCCTCCAGCACCGGCACATTAGGTGCCAATTCCAGGATATATAACAGCAGGGGTAGTTCCAGCACCTCGCCGGCGAGAAGCGGTGGCAACACTTACGAAAGAAGCTCGTCGAGCAGAAGCAATACCTACTCAACACCTTCGAGAAGTTCGTCGGGCAGCGGTTCGTATTCCGCGCCAAGCAGAAGTTCAAGCTCAAGTCGTTCGTCTTCGTACGACTCTTCAAGCCGCAGCTCATCGTTTGGTTCCTCCTCATCGGGTTCCAGTAGAAGTTCCTCTTCCGGCTCATATAGCAGCGGAAGCAGCGGTCGTAGCAGTGGAGGACGTCGTTAAACTATAAACAATAAACAATGACTGCTTCACAAAAATCTCAGAAGGGGTTTAAATGAGGCAGTCATTTTTTATCCAACATTTTGTAAAACCGTACGAGCATATGCCTGGATTACTTGTATTTTGCCTGGCAGGAAAGAGCATAATTTAGTGAAAACAAAATAAAAACTATAAAAATGAAAAAATTTGCATATTTTCTTTTCTCTTTAGTGTTTATTGCCAACTACTCCTACTCGCAAGGAGAAGTGGAAGCTTTGAAGTATTCCCGAAATGAGCTTTACGGAACAGCACGTTCTATGGCAATGGGCAATGCTTTTGGCGCACTGGGAGGAGACATCACGGGTGTTTCCATCAATCCTGCCGGAATTGCTGTTTACAGGAGCTCAGAAGTAGTGGGTACGTTAGGAATACAACAAAACACAGCCAAGGTGGGTGATATCGACAAAAAAGTGAGTGATTTCAACCTGCATAACCTGGGATTTGTCGGGTACTTTCCCTTGAGAAACGAGGTAATGCCCATGATTAATTTCGGTTTTTCGTACAACAAACAAAAAACGTTCAATACCGATATCAACGCTAAAGGGGATGGTAAGAGTAGGATGATTGATTATATTGTTGATAGAACTAATGGTGCAAATAACAATAGTGGAATTAATCCCAACTCGCTTCTTGTAGGTGATAACATACCCGACCCATTTATCGATCAACCTTGGTTATCTGTTTTAGGATATAATTCAAAGTTAATGTCTCCTAACGGAAATTTTTATAATCCGTTGAACACTAGGAACGAAACACCATTTCAAGAAATTATACTTTCAGAAAGAGGTTATATCGATAATTACGATTTTACCATCGGAACCACTATAAATAATGTGGTGAATGTTGGATTAGCACTGAATATATCTGACATCAACCACTCTCTTTCTACCGATTTTCTGGAAGACTTTAACAGCGGAGGTTATACACTGAACAACGAAATAATAACAAACGGTGCCGGAGTTGGTGCCAAGCTGGGGGTAATTTACCGTCCGGTTAATACATTCAGGATTGGTTTGGCATACCATACACCTACCTGGTACTCTATGTCAGAAATTTATAAGGCAAGTATTGATGATGATTTAGGTGCCTATGTAGTTGATCCCAATTATGAAAAAGGTAGAACTTATTCTGCCAAATTCACCAATTACTACGATTTAAAAACTCCCGATAAATGGGTGCTAAGCGGTGCCGCAGTTTTAGGAAACAGTTTTATCTTGAGTGCCGATTACGAAGTGATGAACTATCGGAACATGAAACTGAGCGTGCCTTCCGGTAGTTATTCCAGCAAAGATTGGTACGATATTGATAACGATTACATCAAAAAAGATTTTAAAGTTGCATCTACTGTAAGGGTGGGTACAGAATACCGTTTTACTCCGCAATTTTCAGGAAGATTGGGTTACGCATGGATGCAGAACCCGTATGATGCTGATTTTTCTAAAGCAGGAGATGCCGCTGTATCTGGTTCAAACACCATCTACAGAATGGAAGGTGATACCCATTACCTCACCGGAGGATTGGGTTATCGGTTCAACAGAAATTTCTATGCCGATCTGGCGGTGGTTTATCAAACCCAGGAAGACCAGCTGTATCCGTTTCCGAACCTGTTTACCTATAACGGTGATACACGGGAAGAACTAGTTATTGATGCATCTCCCTTTACCCTGAAAAACAGATCCGTAAGAGGATTGCTGACACTCGGGTACAGGTTTTAGATAATTCATGTTAATTTTTTAGTGCCGGGCTGTCCTTATAGATTGCCCGGTTTTTTTGTGGTTATTTGCGAAGGGTGTCCACTTCCGACAAGGTAATGTTGTCACCTATGGTTATTTCTGATTTTTGTGGGGTAACTGGGATCACGTGATAATCCTCAATCTTCTCAACACCTTCCAGTTGCCATTTATTCGCGTTTAGCATTTCGGTCAACAGGGTCTTCATCTGCATCGATGCAATTTTCATCAATCCGCTGTTTAATGCTGCCTGTTTTACCTGTTCTTTTGCCAGCCCTTGAATGAGTTGCAAATCTTTCCGGCTAATAAAGTTAAACAGGTCATCCTCGAAATAATAATAATCGAAATCCGGGTCAAGGGAAAGAATCTCTGGAGCCGGGAAGGTGAGTAGTTTTATTATTTTATTTTCATTATCCACTTCCCATTTGCATTTTTCAATATCATAACCAATCAGCACTTTAGCTTTTACAATGACCAGGGCTTTTTTGGTCGAAGGAATAAACTTTAGCAGTTTTTTTGTGTTCTCATAGTTATAGATTTCATTCAACTGGCCTTCAGCTACCACAATTTTAAACACCCTGCGGATACTTTCAACAACGGTATGGGAAGTAACGTTCGTTGAACTGCCAATACTGCTTGATGGGTAAATCAATTTGAAAATCAAAAAAGCAATAACCGCACCGATGATCGACCCAAAAATCAATAATCCCAACGTATTGTTTTCGGGCACCGCATAATGCGGTCTGAAAAAGGTAGCGTATATAAATCCGGTGAGAAGCAGCACAAGAAACATAGCTGTCAATCCAATAACAAGTTTAAATTTTCTCATTGAGGCTTTGTAGATTAATGCAGAGGCAAAGTTAAGAAAATCTTTTCCTTGGAAACAAAAGAGTTAGCAAATATTCTTCTTCAGTCGGCGTTTTAGTCAGAAAATGAGATTTAATTCGGTTATTTTTGTGTAAATTTGCAAACTAAAACAGTAAATGTACAAATACTCCTTCCTTTCCGGTTCTACAATCCATTCGTTGATTTCCTCCAAGTCAGCAAATCACTTATTTTTTTATCCGTATGAAGCATTCTGACAGAAGAAACTTTTTAAAACAAACGGCAGCTTTGGGCGCTATTGCTGCAGCACCAGTACTGACAAGTTGCCGTTCAAAAGGAAAAGGAAACGATATAAGCGGTAAGTTTATGCATCACGTTTTTTTCTGGCTTAAGCAGCCTGACGATGAAAAAGTAAAACGTGACTTTCGCGAAGCGTTAATTAAACTGGCATCTGTGGAAACCGTTCGGTTCAGGCATATAGGTACTCCGGCAGCCACAAACCGTGAAATTATTGATACCACATATACGTTTTCACTGCTTGTTGTTTTCGATGACGAAAATGGACACGATGTGTATCAGACACATCCCATCCACGACGAATTCCGCGAAAAATACGCCAATTGGTGGACACGTGTACTGATTTATGATACAAAGTAGAAGGTGACAGGCATCAGCCCTTTGGACGTTCTTCCGACTGAAATCTGTTAGAGAAGAGAGCTGAAGCCTGAAGTCAGCAACTAAAAACATACAGAACGTTTTGAACAAAAATAAAAATGGACAAATCAATCAAAAAAATTATCTTATTGGGGTCAGGAGCATTAAAGATCGGACAGGCAGGTGAGTTCGATTATTCAGGATCACAAGCATTAAAGGCCTTGAGGGAGGAAGGAATAAGCACGGTACTTATCAATCCTAACATTGCAACCATACAAACTTCCGAGGGGGTGGCGGACACGGTTTATTTCCTTCCGATCACCCCGTTTTTTGTAGAGAAAGTGATTCAGAAAGAAAAACCCGATGGCATTTTGCTGGCTTTTGGCGGACAAACGGCACTAAATTGCGGGACGGAACTGTATCAAAGCGGTGTACTGGATAAATATGATGTAAAAGTGCTGGGCACCTCAGTTGAAGCGATAATGATTACCGAAGACCGGGATTTGTTTGTAAAGAAACTCAACCAGATTGATGCCAAAACACCGGTTTCGCAAGCGGTGGAAAGCATGGAAGATGCACTGAAAGCGGCTCATACAATTGGTTTTCCCGTAATGGTACGCTCAGCTTACGCACTGGGTGGCCTGGGCTCGGGAATTTGCACCAACGAAGAAGAGTTTGTTACGCTTTGCGAAAGCGCCCTTTCGTTCTCGAAACAGATTCTGGTGGAAGAGAGCCTGAAAGGATGGAAAGAAATTGAGTTTGAAGTTATCCGCGACAAAAATGATCACTGTTTTACAGTCGTTCCCATGGAAAATTTTGACCCGTTGGGAATACATACGGGAGAAAGTATTGTTGTGGCACCCATCATTACTCTTTCCAGGGAACAGATAGCCTTGTTGGAAGACATAGCCCGCCGTGTTGTACGCCATATCGGGATAGTGGGTGAATGCAACATCCAATATGCGTTTAACGTGGAAACCAATGATTATCGCATTATCGAAATCAATGCCCGCCTGAGCCGCTCATCGGCACTGGCCTCCAAGGCTTCGGGTTATCCGCTGGCGTTTGTGGCAACCAAGTTGGCATTGGGTTATTCACTTGATCAGATCGGCGAAATGGGTACGCTCAATTCGGCTTATGTGGCCCCAAAAGTGGATTACATGATTGTAAAAATCCCCCGCTGGGACTTGTCTAAATTCGCCGGAGTGAGTCGTGAGATTGGCTCATCCATGAAATCAGTGGGTGAAATCATGTCTATCGGGCAATCGTTTGAAGAGATCATCCAGAAAGGGTTGCGCATGATCGGGCAAGGTATGCACGGCTTTGTAGGCAACCGCGACCTTACATTCGATAACGTGGAAGAAGCACTGTCCAATCCTACGGATTTGCGCATCTTTGCCATTGCCGATGCTTTTGAAAAAGGATTCACGGTAGACCGGATTGAATCGCTGACAAAGATTGACAAATGGTTTCTCGAAAAGCTGGAGAATATTTACAACTACACACATGTGCTTACCCAATACAAGAAAATAGAGGACCTGCCAAAAGAGGTCCTTGCGGAAGCGAAAAGACTGGGATTCTCCGATTTTCAGATAGCCCGTTACGTGGAAAACCCACAGGGAACAATGGAACCCGAATTGATCCGTGTGCGCGAATGGCGGAAAAAGCAACACGTCTTGCCTGTTGTCCGGCGTATCAACACAGTGGCATCGGAAGACCCGGAGAAAACCAATTATCTCTATTTCACGTACGGATCGGACAAAGCCTACCAACCTGTGAAATCGGGTAAGGAAGTAATCATCGTCCTGGGTTCGGGAGCGTATCGCATCGGGTCGTCGGTTGAGTTCGACTGGTGTTCGGTAAATGCCGTAGAGACTGCACGTAAATTGGGTTACGAGTCAGTAATGATCAATTATAACCCTGAAACGGTATCCACCGATTACGATATGTGCGACAGGTTATACTTCGACGAACTTACTTTTGAACGTACGCTCGACGTTATTGACATTGAGGTTCCCAAAGGAGTAATCGTATCCATGGGTGGGCAGATTCCAAATAACCTGGCCATGAAGCTGCATCGCCAAAACGCGCCCATTTTAGGGACATCTCCCGAATCGATTGACCGTGCGGAAAACCGGCACAAGTTCTCTGCCATGCTCGATAGGTTGGGTATCGACCAGCCGCGATGGAAAGAGCTTTCGAGCTACGAAGAAGTGGATAAGTTTGTTGAAGAAGTAGGATTCCCGGTATTGATCCGTCCGTCGTATGTGCTTTCGGGAGCAGCCATGAACGTTTGTTATGACAAAGAACAGATGCACCGTTTTCTCGAAATGGCCGCCAACGTGTCCAAAGAATATCCGGTAGTAGTTTCTGTTTTCATGCAAAATGCCAAGGAGGTGGAAATGGATGCTGTGGCAAAAGAAGGCGAAATTGTGGAATATGCCATTTCTGAGCACGTGGAGTTTGCAGGTGTGCATTCAGGTGACGCTACACTGGTTTTCCCGGCACAAAAAATATACTTCGAAACCATGCGCCGCATCAAGAAGATATCTCGGCAGATTGCCAAAGAGTTGAATATAAGTGGGCCGTTTAATATTCAGTTTCTAGCTAAAAACAATGAAATAAAGGTCATCGAGTGTAATTTGCGCGCCTCGCGTTCATTCCCGTTTGTCTCCAAAGTCATCAAGCATAACTTTATCGACACAGCAACCCGTGTAATGCTGGGAGCCTCTTACAACAAACCGGACGGCACTGTTTTCGATCTCGACCACATCGGTGTGAAATCGTCACAATTCTCCTATTCCCGCTTACAGAAGTTTGATCCGATTTTGGGAGTAGACATGGCCTCGACGGGAGAAGTGGGCTGTATAGGCGACGACTTTAATGAGGCTATTCTTAAATCGATGCTTTCGGTAGGATACCGGATTCCCAGAAAAGGGATCCTGATTTCGTCGGGAGAAGTGAAATCGAAAGTGGATTTGTTGGAAGCCTGCAAACTGCTCCATGCCAAAGGGTACGACTTGTATGCGAGCCACGGGACACAACAATTTCTGACCGATAACGGCGTTGCAGCTACCGATGTGAATTGGCCGGATGAAGGAGGCGAACACAACATTCAGGAGATGATTACCCACAATAAGTTCGATCTGATTATCAATATTCCCAAGGATGTTACCCGACGCGAGCTTACCAACGGTTACATTATCCGGCGCACTGCGGTGGATTTTAACGTTCCGCTTATCACCAATGCACGACTGGCATCGGCTTTTATTACGGCTTTCTGCATGTTGGATGTAGAGCAGTTGAAAATCAAAAGCTGGCAGGAGTACTGAATCTGCCGGTTCAGACCCTTCTTCTGAATTCGGAGCACACAATGGCTGCAGCCACAGCCACATTTAGTGATTCCGATGTTTGAGAATTTGTTGGATAATTAGGAATAAACAGTTTATGGGTAATGAGTTTTTGAATATCGGGGGAAATTCCTTTTCCCTCGTTCCCCATAACAATAAATCCGTTTTTCGGTAATTCTGCTTTGTAAATGTTTTCACCTTCCAGTAATGTACCGAAAACAGGCAATGAGTTATTTCTAGTTAACAAGTCTTTCAGGTCTACATAATGAACATTGACCCGTGCAATAGCCCCCATGGTAGCTTGTACTGTTTTGGGGTTGAAAATGTCGGCGGTATCGGGTGAACAGAAAACGTGTTGAATGCCAAACCAGTCGCTCAACCGGACAATGGTACCCATATTACCCGGGTCCTGAATTCCGTCGAGGACAAGGTGCAACTTACCAACAAACTCAATTTCTTCAAGAGCGTTTTTGGGCTGATAAAAAATACCGATAAGTTGCGGCGGGGTTTTCAGGTGAGATGCCTTTTTCAGTTCCTCGGGGGTAGCTTCTACCATCTCTTCTGCCGATAAACGCGGGATCTCCTGCAAAATATCCGGTAATCCGGCTAAAAACTGGCACCGGCAATTACCAAGCAAATCGAGAACCAATTTTTTCCCTTCGGCAACAAACGTACCGTGTTCGCTGCGGTACTTTTTTTCACTTAAAGACCGAATCTGTTTTATTCTGTTTTTACTCAGCGGCATTTCTGTTGTATTAAACGTTGCAAAGGTAGTTAATAAATTAAAAGAGTCAAATATCCACAAAATGATGTCAATTTTCACACCCCTTTATTTTTAAAAAACCGTATCTTTGTATGATAAGAAACTGTTCCACGAATTACATCAATAAGGATCCGTTAGAAACTGATAAAAATAAATATTTCCTAATCTTATGAATGACAATGCATTAATGAACAAAGCGGCCGATAATATCCGCATCCTGTCGGCATCAATGGTAGAAAAAGCAAAATCAGGACACCCGGGAGGCCCTATGGGTGGTGCTGATTTTATTAACGTTCTCTACAGCGAATTTCTGGAATACGATCCCGAAAACCCTCATTGGGAAGGCCGTGACCGGTTTTTCCTCGATGCGGGACATATGTCGCCTATGTTCTATTCGGTTTTGTGTTTAAGCGGTAAGTTCTCGATAGACGAGACCAAAGCATTCCGCCAGTGGGGGAGTCCCACACCCGGCCATCCGGAACGGGATATCGAACGGGGAATCGAAAACACTTCGGGGCCTCTGGGGCAAGGACACGCTTACGGTGCCGGAGCCGCTGTTGCCGCTAAATTTCTAAAAGCACGCCTGGGAGATACCATTGATCATACCATTTATGCATACATTACGGACGGTGGTATTCAGGAAGAGATTTCACAAGGGGTAGGGCGGCTTGCCGGCCACTTGGGATTGGATAATTTCATCATGTTTTATGATTCCAATAACATTCAGCTTTCTACCACTACAGACGCCGTTACAAGTGAAGATGTAGCCAAGAAATACGAAGCGTGGAACTGGAAAGTGATCACGATAGACGGAAACAATGTGGATGAAATCCGCAAAGCGTTAACGGAAGCCAAGGCGGAAAAAGAACGCCCGACACTGATTATCGGTAATACCATCATGGGGCGTGGTGCTTTGGCAGCAGATTGCACATCGTTTGAATGCCAGGTATCAACACACGGACAACCCCTAAGTGCAGCAGGAGCTGATTTTGCTCAAACCGTTAAAAACCTGGGAGGTGATCCGGAAAATCCTTTTGTTATTTTCCCCGAAGTTACAGCACTTTACGAGAAGAGAAAAAAAGAACTCAACGATATCGTAGCTGCTAAAAAAGCAAGGTACAATGTATGGGCAAAAGCCAATCCCGAACTTGCAGCGAAAAAACACCGCTGGTTTGCCCGGGAACTGCCCGAAATCGATTGGGCCTCTATCGGGCAAAAACCGGATAACGCTACTCGTGCAGCATCGGCGACCGTCCTGGGCGTTTTGGCTCAAAAAGTAGAAAACATGATTGTTGCTTCAGCCGACTTGTCAAATTCCGACAAAACAGACGGTTTTTTAAAGTATACGAAAGCATTTGAAAAGAATGATTTCTCCGGAGCATTTTTGCAAGCCGGTGTAGCCGAGTTCACCCTGTCGGCCATGTGTATTGGAATGAGTTTGCACGGAGGCGTTATTCCTGCGTGCGGTACGTTCTTCGCCTTCTCCGATTACATGAAGCCGGCAATTCGTGTAGCCGCCTTGATGGGAACGCCCGTTATTTTCATCTGGACTCACGATGCTTTCCGAGTAGGAGAAGACGGGCCAACACACCAACCCGTTGAACAGGAAGCACAAATCCGGTTGTTGGAAAAGCTACAAAATCACCACGGACAAAATTCGATGCTTGTTCTCCGTCCTGCAGATGTGCATGAAACGACAGTCGCCTGGAAAATGGCGTTGGAAAATGCACAGACGCCTACAGGGTTGATCTTATCGAGACAGAACATCAAGGATCTACCCGCTGCAGGATCCCGGTACAAAGAAGCATTACAGGCTGAAAAAGGAGCTTACGTGGTACAGGATGAGAATGACTATGATGTGATTCTCCTGGCTTCGGGCTCGGAAGTCTCCACACTTGCAGAGGGAGCAGAACTACTGAAAGCCGATGGTATAAAAACGCGAATCGTCTCTGTTCCATCAGAAGGATTGTTCCGCAGTCAAACCAAAGAATACCAGGAATCGATTCTGCCTGAAGGCAAAAAGAAATTCGGTTTAACCGCTGGACTCCCTGTAACGCTAGAAGGCCTGGTCGGTGCAGACGGAAAAGTATGGGGAATGAATTCTTTTGGATTTTCGGCACCCTACAAGATCCTGGATGAAAAACTCGGCTACACGGGTAAAAACGTGTATGAGCAAGTGAAAAAATTACTATAACAAGTTTTGAGTTTAAATAAAAGAATCATGTCTTTATTCGATAAAACAGAGAAACCCATTGGATTGGCTTCAGACCATGCTGGTTTTGCGGCCAAACAAATTGTTATCAAACTGTTGACGGAAAAGGGAATTCCTTTCAAAGATTTTGGTGCCTATTCCGAAGAAAGTTCAGATTATGCCGATTTTGCCCATCCCCTGGCAACAGCCGTTGAGAACGGAGAATGTTATCCTGGAATTGCTGCTTGTGGATCGGGGAACGGTATAAATATGACGATGAACAAGCACCGGGATATTCGCTCCGCCCTCTGCTGGAACAAAGAAGTAGCTTATCTGGCGCGTGCTCACAACAATGCTAATGTGCTGGCCTTGCCAGGCAGGCTGCTAAACGAGGAAGAAATTTACGAAATCCTGGTAACCTTTCTCAATACGCCTTTCGAAGGTGGTAGACACGAGAGAAGAATCAACAAGATTCCCTGCGAATAAGAGAGTTTGTTGTATTTGAACGCCAATGGCAAAAAGAAGACGGGCTGCATACAGCCGCGGGAAACGATTAAAATTAAGCAAAAATGGACGACAGGTTGTTTGGCTTATTGTCGTTTTTCTGGCTGCTCTTTTTGCCGTTGGCGTTTATCGGTTCATCCGCTTTTCAACGAATGAAATATTTCATTCTTTTGACCATCCACAGTTCTCTCAAAAGTACCTGGTTCGCGGGGTAGACGTCTCTCATCATAATTCTTATATCAACTGGCACCAACTCCGGGAAGAAAACATTACGTTTGTCTATCTGAAATCAACCGAAGGATCGAAGCACAAAGACAGGGATTACAAGAAAAATTATAAAGTAGCCAAAGATGCGGGCCTGAGAATTGGCTCCTACCATTTTTACACTTTCGGACGGGACGGTAAAAAACAGGCACAGCATTTCATACGAAATTCGACCCTGCAATCCGGCGACATGATTCCAGCCATAGATGTTGAACATTCTGCTATCAACCGTGCCTGCAACGATAAAGAGTCGCACGGGAGAATGATAAAAGAGCTCAGAAACCTCGAGTCCGCACTGTTTAAACAATACGGCAAACGTCCGGTAATATATACCAACAAGGAATGCTATAAAATGTATATAAAGGATAATTTTCCAGACAACCCGTTATGGATATGCGACTTACATAAAGAACCCGGCGGTGACTATAAGAACTGGGTAATGTGGCAATTTTCGCATACAGGAAAAATTTCCGGTGTTGTTAACGATATCGACCTGAATTATTACCGCAATTCATTTGATGACTTTAAAAAATTGTTATTACCTTAGCGCAATGATATTCAGAAAAATAAAACACCTGTTGATTTTTCTCTTTTCGCTTTCCGTTGTTTCGGGATGCGAAGACAGTATGCGTTTTGATAACGATCCACGCAGTAATTTCGACGCACTTTGGAAGATTCTCGATGAGAATTATTGTTTCTTTGAATACAAGGAAATTGACTGGGATGCCGTGTACAAAAAGTACGGTTCAAGGGTAAAGAACGATATGGGAAACTACGCCCTTTTCAACCTAATGGGTGAAATGCTCTCCGAGCTGAAAGACGGACATGTAAACTTGATTGCCTCGCACGACATGTCCCGTTATTGGAGTTGGACGGAGGATTTCCCGTTAAACTTTGACCCGAATATTCAGAAAAAATACCTTGAGCGAGATTTCGCCATTGCCGGTGGAATGTATTATAAAATTTTGGACGATAATATCGGCTACGTTTACTACGGTAGCTTTTCGAACGATATCGGTGACGCAAATATGTCGCAGGTATTAAGCCAGATGGCTGTTTGTAAAGGAATCATCTTTGATGTCCGCAACAATGGAGGAGGCAGTTTAACCAACGTAGAGCGAATTGCTTCACGATTTTTCAACGAAAAAACACTGGTAGGATATATTTCCCACAAGATTGGTAAAGGGCATTCCGACTTTTCTGATTTTTATCCCAAATACGTGAACAGCTACGACAAGATAAGGTATCAAAAGCCGGTAATTGTTCTGACCAACAGAAGTTGTTACAGCGCCACGAACGACTTCGTAAACGTTATGAAACATGCCCCAAACGCTACAATTATTGGGGATAAAACTGGCGGCGGGAGCGGATTACCTTTCTCGTCGGAACTACCAAATGGCTGGTCTATCCGGTTTTCCGCATCACCCATGTACAATGTTAACAAGGAACATATCGAATTCGGTATCGAACCCGATGTATATGTTTCCATGACTGAAAGTGACAAATCAAAAGGAAAAGACTCCATTATCGAAAAAGCGAGGGAACTGATTCATTCTTCAGGTCGATGACGACCCTTAAATTATCTCAATGCCTTGCGCTTCGCACATTTCCAATGCCATTTGGCGCAGACGGAATTTTTGTATTTTACCGCTTCCTGTCATTGGGAATTGACTGATAAAGAACACGTATCTTGGAATTTTGTACCGGGCAATATGATCCTTGCAAAAATCGCGGACATCTTCACGCGTCAGTTCTTTTCCCTCTTTTAGAATAATAAAAGCACCCACGTCCTCCCCATATCTGGGTGAAGCCACTGCTACTACCTGCACATCCCTGACTTCAGGCATTTTATAAAGAAAATCCTCTACTTCTTTGGGAGAAATGTTTTCTCCGCCCCTAATAATCATGTCTTTGATCCTTCCCGTGATACGATAATTGCCGTCTTCGTCTTTCATACCCAGGTCGCCCGAGTGCAGGTATCCATTAGCATCAATTACCTGAGCAGTTGCTTCCGGGTTTTTGTAATAACCCTTCATCACATTATAACCGCGACAGCACATTTCTCCTTCTACTCCTACGGGACATTCTCTTCCTGTAACCGGATCAAGCACCTTAACATCGGTAAACTCATAGGCACGCCCTACGGTTGAACAACGTACTCCGAATGGATCATCAACATGGGTTTGTGTCATTCCCGGCGAGGTTTCAGTAAGTCCGTACACGCTGGTAATGTCCATGAACATTTTTTCGTTTACCTGCTTCATCAGTTCTACCGGACAAAGCGAACCAGCCATTATTCCCGTCCGCAACGAACTCATATCGAACAAAGGGAACATGGGATGATTCAACTCGGCAATAAACATAGTAGGAACGCCGTGCAAGACGGTACAGCGCTCCTTGTGAATAGAAGCCAGAACCAATAGCGGATCAAATCTCTCCACCATTACCTGGGTGCTCCCATGAGTGAGGCAACACATCGTAGCCAACACTACGCCAAAACAATGGAACAAAGGAACGCAGATACAGCACTTATCATCGGGTGTGAATTTCATGTGGACACCCGTTAAATAACCGTTGTTGGTGATGTTGTGGTGGCTGAGCATCACGCCTTTTGGAAATCCGGTTGTTCCCGATGTATACTGCATATTCACTATATCGTGGCAACCGGTCTGCTCTCGGAGCGCACGGAACTCATCTTTGGGACGGCTGGCACCTACTAAAAGAAGCTCAGCTGTGTTGTACATCCCGCGGAATTTTTCCTGTCCAATATATACCACATTCCTCATCCCGGGAAAACGGTCGTTTTTGAGTTTTCCGCGTTGTGTGGTTCTCAATTCCGGCAAAAGTTCATAAATCATATCAATATAATCACTACCGGGGATTCCTTCAGTTAGGCATAGCGTGTGCATATCCGCATTTTTCAGCACAAAAGCCAGTTCTTCGGTTTTGTAGTTAGTGTTAACAGTCACTGCCACAGCACCTATTTTTGCCGTGGCATAAAGCACTGTTAACCAATCGGGAACATTTTGTGCCCAAATCCCTACGTTAGTTCCTCGGGTTACTCCGATCGATAACAGCCCATTGGCCATGTTGTTTACCCGTTCATCGAACGACTTCCATGTGAAGCGAAGGTTTCGATCGGAATATACAATATATTCTTTATCAGGGGTTTCATTGGCCCAGTACTCGAGCCAATCACCTAGTGTCTTCTCAAAAAGTTGCATAAAACGGTGAATTAATTAGGGGTGTATACTACCGCAAGCACCTGAGCAGGCTCATCGCTTGCCGAGATTACCAGATGCTCTACTACTGAGTCGTAGTAAATGCTTTCACCGGTATTCAAAACAAACTTATCCGATCCGTATAAAACAGTTATCGATCCTTTCAAAACGTAGAGAAACTCTTCTCCCTCGTGTGAAGAAGGGGTCATTTTGGATGAGCCGGAAGGCTTTATGTCAATAAGGAACGGCTCCATATGCCTCCCCGATTTGCTTGCCGCTAAAGAAAAAAAATCGATGTGTGAATTATCATTGGTTAAATGGCTGGTAAAAGTAACCGGAGACGATTGCCTAGAGTTTTTATTGACAACGGGCCCCATGTTTTCATTGTCATCAAGAAAGGTTCCTAATCTAACTCCCAGTGCCCTGGAAATTTTGATAAGCGATGACAGTGAAGGTATTTTTTCACTGTTAAAAATAAGTTCAATCTGCTCTACAGCCAAGCCTGCATTAGCCGCCAGCTCTTCCGCCGGAATATTTTTGCTGGCACACACCATTTTTATTTTCTCTGTAACAGGGTTCATAAATTTCGTAAATATTTTTTTATTTCAGGGCACAAAACTACAAAAGTATTACGTTATCGGCAAATATAATTTTAATATGATACGAAAAAACAATTATTTTGTCAATTATGAAATATATTTTACCTTGTCGGTAACAAATGGTTGAATCGCTAAAAAAAAGTTCTTCTGTTATTCGTTTTACTTTTTTTTGTACCTTTGTAGCTTCGAGAAAAACGAGCTTAGTAAAGTTTACCATTTAGAGTCGTCTATGCTCATAATCCGGGCAAGTTTGGCTTCTGGTTGATTTGATCAACGAAAATGTTGGTTTCGATTAAAAGAAATAGTTATTTTTGATAATTGCGAGAGTGATTCAATTCGCTCTCTTTTATTGTGTAAGGATGGATAAAAATACAATTATTGGTTTTTTACTGATTGGTGCAATAGTTATTGCTTTCACATTTTTAAACCGGCCCAGCCAGGAACAGATAGCGGAGCAGCAAAGATTGCGCGATTCAATACAACAGGTTGAAAGCCAAAAGGCTGTGTCGGAAGCAGAACGATTAGCAACCGATGGTCCCCGGCAAACTTCTGAAATCAAACAACAAAACAGAGCTGCCGATTTTTTCGCAACCGGAACACCTGCTGCCAATGATTCAATTGGTGCTCCAGCCGATTCAACAACAGAAACAAAGGCCGCTGAAGAAGAATTTGTCACCTTGGAAAATGAAAAGCTTAAATTGGTATTAAGCACATTGGGTGGAAGCATTCATGCAGTACAACTCAAAGGCGAGAAGAAATTTAACGGCGATAGCCTTTATCTTTTTGAAGGCGACGAAGCTCGGTTTAACCTGGAACTCTTTAACCGCAACAGCGTTCGTTTATCCACGGAAGATCAATTGTTTACTCCAATACTAACCGCAGACGGAAAGTCAGTGATAATGCGTTTAGAAAGTTCTCCGGAACAGCACATTGACTTAATCTACACCCTTCCTGCCAATGAATTCATGCTGGGCTTTGATATCCGGATAGCCGGAATGAAGAACGGTTTGCATCCGGAGAGTTTAACAAATTTCCGCATCAACTGGGAACAAAAAATACGTCAGCAAGAGCAGGGACGTCAGTTTGAAAACCGTTTCGCTCGATTGAACTACAGGTACCTAGGGCAAGATGTCCTGAAATTAAGTGACAGCAAAAACGAGCGGAAAGAACTTACCGAGCCGGTAAAATGGGTTGCGTTCAAAGATCAGTTCTTCAGCACGATCATTATTGCCGAAAAACCTTTCAGCAACACCATTCTTACATCACAACCGCTCAGTACAACCGAATACATCAAGGATTATAAGGCTGAAACCTGGGTCCCGGTAACTGCCGACCCGCAGAAAGACGAACTCACCGCATCTTTTAATTACTATTTCGGGCCAAACCATTTTTATACACTGAAAAACTACGATAAAGCGATCAAGGAGAACAATCAGAAACTTTATCTGGAAGAACTGGTAGATTTAGGATACAAATGGTTAAGTTGGATCAACAAATATTTCACCATTCCCGTATTTAATTACTTCCTGAAATTCGATTGGGGAATGGGAATCATTATTCTTATAATGACACTTTTAATCAAGTTGATCATTCTTCCGTTGACATATAAGTCGTTTAAATCATCTGCGAAAATGCGTGTGCTACGCCCGCAAATCAAAGAAATTGAAGCCAAATATCCCGGACAGGATAAGGAAATGATGCTCAAACGTCAACAGGCCACTATGGAACTTTATAACAAAGCTGGGGCAAGCCCTATGAGCGGATGTTTCCCGATGTTGCTTCAAATGCCTATTTTGCTTGCTTTTTTCTTCTTTTTCCCTTCGGCAATCGAGTTGCGCCAGCAAAGTTTTCTGTGGGCACACGACCTTTCCACATTCGACTCCATTATAAGGTGGGAGGCTAATATTCCGTTTATTTCGAAGTTCCTCGGGAACCACATCAGCTTGTTTTGTTTATTGATGACGGTAGTGAACGTGTTTTACACCAAATACAACATGGCGGCCACCGATACCGGGCAGACCCAAATGCCGGGAATGAAATCGATGCCCATTCTTATGTCCGTTATGATGTTCTTTTTCCTGAACTCTTATCCCGCAGGTTTGAATTACTATTATTTCTTATCCACATTGTTCACCATTGGGTTTACGTTCCTGTTCAAACAGTTTCTGAACGAAGATAAACTGCTTGCCCAGCTGGAAGCCAACAAGAAAAAGCCCAAAAAACAATCGGGTTTTATGGCTCGACTGGCTGAAGCTCAAAAAATGCAGGAAAAACAAGCTCGCGAAAGGGCAAAAGAAGCAGCAAAGAAAAATTACCGCAAGTAAACGTAGAATTTTCAATAATTTCAACGATAGAAAATGGCCCGGGAGAATTTTTCTCTCGGGCTGTTTTCCTTTTAAACCGAACCTTCTTCATCCGGTATCGGCATACCGGCATGCCTTTGGGCAATTTGTTTAAAATAGGTTTACAAGGTGCCCTTGTTGGCACTCTCTGGTTCAGCCGCATCCTTTTCAAGTGTTACAAGATATTTTAGCACTATTGAATCTTCAATTTTTATCTCCAGCTTAATCTTCGTCGAATCTGCCAATAACCTTACGAACTCAATCAGTTTCTCTTGGGTAAGACTTTTTACAATTTTCTTCCTGATTTTCTTCTTTTTTAGGTTGCAGAGTAAGTTTTCCCTAAAATCCCAAGTACTTGTTGAACTTATTTTTTGAATAGTTGTTTTAAGATTGAGGTTGAAAATTAAAAATAATACTACTGATTCAATCAAAAGTAAACTACAAATATTATCGGTATGAGTAAAGAGAAAACTATTATTGAGTACGATGAAGATGAATCCGTAAAATTTATACGGAAAAGTCTGCCTGAAGAAATGCAAAACGAATTTTCGGATGACGAAATCAACTACATCGTTGATTTGGTATATGAGTTTTACGAAGAGAAGGGCTTTCTGGATGAAGATGATGACAAAGACATTGAGATTGACGAAGATGAGCTATTGGACTATGTTATTAAAAACGCCCGTAAAGACAAGATCAGGGATTTTACCGATGAACAGGTCGAAGCTATCGTTGCCGGTGAATTAGCGTATTGCGACACTTTGAATCTTTTTGAATAATTCTTTTAACAAATCAATTAACTATATTTTCCAAAAACATTAACTATGAAACAGATTTTTAAATTTTTTGGCATCATTATTCTAGGTGGTGCTTTGGTATTATCCGGTTGTGGAACAAGCAACACGGTTAAAGGTACAGGTATTGGTGCAGGTGCAGGCGCAGCAGTAGGAGCCGGTGTAGGTGCAATTGCAGGCGGAGGCAAAGGCGCAGCTTGGGGTGCAGGAATCGGCGCTGTTCTCGGTGGAGCTGCTGGTGCCATTATTGGAAACAAGATGGATAAGCAGGCAGCTGAGCTGGAACAAATTGAAGGAGCACAGGTTGAAAAGATCAACGAAGGCGAGGCTATAAAGGTTACTTTCGAATCAGGAATCCTTTTTGCAACCAACTCAAGCACCTTAAACACAGCATCACGTGCTTCCCTGGACAAATTTGCCACATCTCTGTTGAATAACCCCGATACAGATGTTAAAATCTATGGGCATACCGACAGTACGGGTAGTGACGCTATCAACAATCCGCTCTCTGATCGTCGTGCAGAATCAGTTTACAATTACCTCGTATCCAAAGGTGTAGCAGGAACTCGCATGACTTCTCAAGGTTACGGATCCTCCCAACCGGTTGCCGACAACAGTACAGTCGCCGGAAGAGCTCAGAACCGCCGTGTAGAAGTTTTCATTCTTCCAAATGCCAAGATGGTAAAAGAAGCTCAGGAACAAGTAAAATAATTAATAAAGGTAGGCTATATAAAATCGCATTATCGGTTTCGGTAGTGCGATTTTTAGTTGAACAAAAGCATGGCAGAAGAGATAATTATTCCGGAAGGAATTTCAAAAGCAGAAAAATATGAAACTTTAATCCTGCAATTAAAGCCATTGGTAGAGTCTGAAACAGATGTGATAGCCAACATGGCAAACATTTCTGCAGCCTTAAAAGAAATTTTCAGATTCTTTTGGGTAGGTTTTTATATCGTCAGAGACGAACAGTTGGTACTGGGACCTTTTCAGGGTCCGGTTGCCTGTACGCGTATCCGGTACGGAAAGGGAGTGTGTGGCACGGCATGGAAAGAGCAAAAACCAATTCTTGTTCCCAATGTAGATGAATTTCCCGGACACATTGCCTGTAGTTCTTTGTCCAGATCAGAAATTGTCGTTCCCGTTTTTCATTACGGAAAAATTACTGCGGTCTTGGATGTGGACAGTGAATTTCTCAACCATTTTGATGAGACAGATGAGAAATTCCTGTCGGAAATAGCGGGATGGATCAAATTCTGAGAAATAAATTTCTAAAGTTCAAAAAAACAAATTATCTTTGCAACATGAATTCAGTCCATCCGCTGAATCCTTACAAAATAAACCCCTTTGCGGAAATAGCTCAGTTGGTAGAGCATAACCTTGCCAAGGTTAGGGTCGCGAGTTCGAGTCTCGTTTTCCGCTCAAATGTTAGTATATACGCTCCAAAAACCATCGTTTTGGAGCGTATATTGCTTAACAACCGGGCTTTCTAAACTCAATTAAAACCTATACCGATAGTACTAAATTTAAAGCAACATGAAAAAGGTTTCCGTTTTTTTAATGTTATGCAGCGTTTTGTCCCTTCAAGCACAACTACGCAACAACGATGTTTACGAGGTAACGGAGATGGATAATTCGCGCGTGAGAAGCGAAATTCACATTCCTGACATTGACGGTTATAAAACATTGAAATGCGATTTTCACATTCACACCGTTTTTTCAGATGGAAAGGTCTGGCCCGATATCCGGGTAGCAGAAGCCTGGCAGGAAGGATTGGATGCCATTGCCATAACCGATCACATTGAGTATCGGCCGAACAAAGAAACCCTCAAGGGAGACCTGAACGAATCGTATAAAATTGCCAAAAGAGCCGGAGATGCCACCGGATTTATGGTTATTCACGGAACAGAAATCACCCGAAGCAAACCCCTGGGTCATCTCAACGCACTTTTCATCAGTGATGCCATGCCCTTGGATATTGAAGATCCCCTGGAGGCTATTGAGAAAGCTATACAACAAGGTGCGTTCATTATGTGGAATCACCCCGGCTGGCCCGATGACAAATCAACCCTTTACCCCGTTCACGAAGAACTGATAAAAGCCGGAAAAATTCACGGTGTAGAAGTATTTAATTACATGGAATATTATCCGGTAACTTTTGACTGGAGCAAAAATAATAATCTGGCTTTTATGGCCAATACAGATATTCATGGTTTGATAAATACCGACTACGGTGCGGGGAACAAAATCCGTCCCATGACACTCGTTCTGGCCAAAGAGCGAAGTGTGGAAAGCATCAAGGAAGCTCTGTTTGCAAAACGAAGTATCGCTTATTTTCACGGTGAGCTGGCAGGTAAACCGGAACACCTGAAAGGCTTGCTGAAAGCCTCCGTGAAAATACGTATCATCAATGAAAAACGAGCAGAAGTAACTAATATCTCCGACATTACTTACCGGGCAGTTTCCGGCAATAATTTATACATTCTCCCAGCAAATAAAACCGTCTTACTAACTATTCCTGGACCTGAAACCGTTTTTACCGTAGAGAATTGTCATACCGGGAACGGAGAAAAATTAACCGTCACCGTTTCGGATTTCGATATTTAGTAAAATTTTAAATATGTATGCCATATGAACAGACGAAATTTTATAAGAAATGTATCTGCACTCTCTACGCTGACCATTTTAAAGCCCGAAATTGTTTTTGCATCCAATACCAATTCTGCCGTGAGGATCGGGCTGATTGGGTGTGGGTCTCGCGCAACGGGAATATTGGGCAGCATGGCCGACAATGCCAACATTCATATCACTGCCCTTGCCGATATCTTTGAAGATAAAGTCATCAAAGGAATAGAGTTTGCTAATGGACTGAACAAAAAAAGAAACTATGCGGCAGTAGCTAAGAACAAAACATATGTTGGATCAGATGCTTATCTCAGGTTATTGGAAGATAAAGAGGTAGATGCTGTCATCATTGCTTCTCCCGGTTACTCACATCCTCAAATACTGGAAGATACCGTAGCTGCCGGAAAACATGTTTATTGCGAAAAACCGTTAGCGGTTGATGCGGACGGATGCAACCAGATTATCCGGACAGCCAATACCATTAACGGAAAGATTTCGGCTTTCGACGGTTTTCAGATCCGTTACGCAACACCCTACGTTGAAATGGCAAAAAGAATAAAAAGAGGCGATATAGGTGAACTTGTTACAGTACAACTTTACTATTTCTCATCAGGTGCTGCCATAATACCTTACGAAGGAATGTCATACGATGAGATGCGTATCCGGAACCACTATCATTTCCACGAAATTTCGGGAGGATGTTACCTCGACCAGGCCATTCATATGATCGATGTTTGCAACTGGATTCTCGGTACCACTCCGCTATACGCAATTGGAGACGGCAGCAAAAAGGGCGGACCAGATTTTGGAAATGCCTGGACCAACTACCAGGTAATATACAAATATCCCAACGATGTAAACGTATCTGTTCATTCTTCCAAGTTCGGAAAAGTTTTTGGTGATGTATGCGCCCGATTCATCGGGACCAAAGGGTTGGCAGAAGCACATTACAGCGGAGGAGTCTTTATCAACGGCGACAACAAATGGGATTCGGGAATTGTGCGTTCTGCATCGGAACTGACTCCGGAATCCATAGCAAAAGGTGCCAGTTCATCTTCACTGGACGATGCCGACCCCAACAAAGGCAAAGCTTTCATCGAAAGCATTACCAGTGGGAATTATTTAAACCAACTGGAATCGGGCTGCCACTCAACGTTGAGTGCGATCCTGGGAAGAGAGGCTGCTTCGAAACAAGAAAAGATAATGTGGGACGAATTGATTTACACTCCTCAGAAAATTGACCCAAAATTGGATTTAAAACAGTTTCCGAGAAAATAAAACCTGAAAAATATTTTGTAAAGGTTTAAAAAAGATTTAACTTTGCAGCCACAAAAAATGAACACGGCAGTGGCCGTATATTTCTATAAGTAGTGGAGCACGCCCGGATGGCGGAATTGGTAGACGCGCTAGTTTCAGGGACTAGTGTTGGAAACGATGTGCAGGTTCGAGTCCTGTTCCGGGCACTTCGCAAACATGTTTGCGCAGGTGGTGAAATTGGTATACACGCTACTTTGAGGGGGTAGTGCCGGTTACGGCGTGTGAGTTCGAGTCTCATTCTGCGCACATCCTGACACATGTCAGAAAAAAAAGTATTGGACTCATTCTTTTTTTGTGTTAATTTGTTGATACTCTGATATATAAAATGAACCGCAGAGTTTATTCTTTGAGTTCGATGTCGTGTACCGTCAAATTCTAAATATTCAGGAAAGATCGAACTTATTATCATTCTTTTCTCTTCAATATCCCCGTTTTCATAGCGTTTATCTATATTAGCGACATACTTTAATGAAGAAGTCATTAAATCTCTTATTTCTGCATTTATGTCAGCTAAATCATTTAATTTCTTTTCTAGTTCATCTATTTTTGATTTGGTTATTCTTTTAAGTTCTCTAAAATCATCATACTCCATTTCGCCATCGGCATTCATAATAAGGGCATTTTGATAGCGCTTATTTAATGTATCGAGTTGGGCAATGATTTGGGCACGTTCACTATTCTGTGATTTCGTCTGTTTATTGAAATCATTTAAAAATGACTCAATACAAACATCAACAATACCAGGTTTAGGAGATAAATACCGTAATTGTTTCACAAAAGCTTCATTGACGTCTTCAGCTTTAAATCTTGTTCCACAGGATGACGTACAATGATAATAATAATAGTAGACACCCATTTTTCCTTTAGAGGCACTGCCAGTCAACATCCTTGTGCATTTAGGACATTTAATAAATCCTCTTAAAGGCAAATTATCCACTGACACGATTTTTGGTTTTATTTCGCGCTTCCTACCATCAAGGACAGCTTGAACTTCAAAGAACATTTTTTCACTGATAAGGGGTACGTGCTGACCATCCACAAAATAGCCAACTTCGTCCTGGACTTGCAAACTTAATTGAGACAAAAAGTTAAGCGACATTTTTAATTGATTCTTTTTTAATATTATACTGATTCCAAAATTCATCAATGGTTAAGTTTCCCAATGCTGAGAATCTTCTTTTATGATTATACCAGGATTCAATATATTCAAATACATACAAGCGCATTTGCTCTCTTGTTTTGAGTTTGGTACCATAGACCAATTCAGATTTGAAAGTTTTGAAAAAGCTTTCAGCCACGGCATTATCCCAACAATTTCCCTTTCCACTCATACTTTGTTCCAGCTTCAAGGATTTCAACAGATTGACAGTCTGTTTGCAAGCATATTGTATGCCCCGGTCAGAATGAAATATCATTCCTTCTCCAAAAGGTCTGTTCCTATTGGCCATCCTGATGGCCGGAACTACGGTATGGGATGCATTCATATGATCGCTTATGGACCATCCGATCAGTTTGCGGTCAAAAAGATCCAGCACACAGGTCAGATAAAGAAATCCATCCTTACACGGAATATACGTCAGGTCAGAGACACACGCTTTCACAGGCTCATTCTGATTAAATTCGCGATTCAACAGATTTGGAGCAACCTTATAGTTGTGAGAGGCATCCGTCGTCACTTTGAATCGTCTCGAGAGTTTGCTGCGCAAGCCCATTTTCCTCATGTGGCATGCTACAGTGGTTCTCGAGACAGGAGTTCCGGATACCTGCAAATCCTTTGCCAGCCGGGGGCTTCCATTGCGTCCCCTGGCTGCAAAATATGCATCCCTGATCTTTTCGTCCAGCTCCATATATTTGCGCTTACGTTGGCCCTCCGGATCTTTAAGCCAGCGGTAATAACTGCTCCTGGGGACTTTCAGTACTCTGCACATCACCTCGACCGTCCATTGTTTCGAGTTATATTCCTTTATAAAGAGATAGATCAACGATCTCTCTTGGAGATGATGCTCAAAGCTTTTTTTAATATGTCCCGCTCCGTTTCAGCCTCGCCAAGGCGTTTTTCCAGTTCAGCAATCCTTTTGGTATCTTCACTTAATGACTGGACACCGTGTCCGGGGAAACTGGCTTCTCCTTTCTGCTGGTATTCTTTCCGCCAACGATATAAAAGAAAGGGGGCAATACCCAATTCCTGTGCAAGCTCGGAAATATTCTTGCGTTCTAAACTGAGTTTGACCGCATTCTCTTTGAATGCCTTGTCAAAATGGGTTCTTTGTTTTCTCATATTACACAAAAATAAGCGTTTATGCTTAACTCTGTGTCCCGGCTAAGTTAGTAATTCCAAATTGGAAATAATTATATATTAGGAACAGTTAATCAAGATGTGGAAATTGATATTCAAGGTATCACACAACAATATAATTCTTATTATGAAGGTTTGAAAAAAGTTTGCCAATACTGTTATTCATACAAGTCTTGCGGCTTATGTATGTTTCAAATTAAAAATTTTGACAAATTAAAAACTAAAAAATTTGTTTGCGATAATTTTTATGATAAAAAGAAATTTCAAAAGAAATTGTATCATATATTTTCTTTTTTAGAAAAGAATCCAAATGACTTTTTTGAAATATTGGAAAATTTTATAATTGAGGAATGAAAGAAAAAGCAGCTGATTATTGGTTCACGATAGAACCTTATGTGGTTATTGGACTAACAAATCAATACACATTATTATACAATACTCTTGATGGAGTCACTATTGAATCAGATAAAATTGAAGTGATTACCTTGCTTCGTGAGTCGATTTATAAAGACAATCATGGCGTAATTTTATTAACAGAGGAGAGGTATCTCAATAATAACATAAAGGCTTTTATCAAAGAGCTTCGAGAGAAATACATGGGAGATATTATTGACGTCGCTTTATCAAAAGGGAAACCGATTCAATTATTGCCTTTTTTTAATTTTTCTGACGCAGATAAGACAGATAAGTTGGCAATATACAAAATGCATAGTTTTTCTTCTGATAGAAATATTTTAAAAAATCTTCTTGAAATAAATGTCCATTTAAATTTCGAAACTAACGCTACAAGATTGATTTCATTCTTGGAATCTATACCGGAAGGTCCAACATTTAATATCATTGGAAATATTGGAGAGGTCACAAATTACAATGAAATTCTGTCTTATTTAGATCATCATCTTTCGCCAAAAAACATCATATGCTCTTACAAGCACTTAGTCGCCTTACAGCCGGATTTTAATAATAATTTTTCATACATAGTATCTGTCGATTTCCCTTTATACGAGCAGCAATTGAACCGGTCAAGAATGATATTACTCAGCCAGGATTTGCCGGTTGAGTATGTTTTTGAAGTATCTTCACTTGAAGATTGTCAAGAGGTAGAACTACTTGTTGAAGCGCTACAGATTGAAAAATATCGGTTAAACCCAGTATATACCGGGGAGAATATAGGTTTTTTTGAAGAAAATGTTTTTCTCTCGAAAGAGGACATTTTATCCACACCTATGACTATAAAAGATTTCTTCTCTCGTCAGGCACTAAATTTATATGATTTTGGAAAAATCAACATATTACCTACCGGTGACGTTTATGCAAATTTAAAACACCCTATGCTGGGAAATATTTATAAAGAAAATATTTATGAAATAATACAAAAAGAAATTGATAATGGGAAATCCTGGTTCAATGTCCGCAATCATGCACCATGCAATAATTGTGTTTATCAGTGGTTTTGCCCATCACCATCCGACTATGAGATAATTATTGGTCGTACTAATCTTTGTCATATAAAAAATAACTGAAATGAAACAAATAAATACAATTTTAGCACTTGTTCTGTTGATGGTATTGGTAGGGTGTGGAGGAAACAAACAATCAAACGACGATGTAATCATCGTTGACGTTTCGAAAAGCTATCCTAAAAAAGAACTGATTCTTCAGGATTTTATGGATGTGGAATATATTGCGCTCGAAACCACTGACGAATTTCTTACACAAGGTTTGGTACTGGATGTAGGAAAAGAATACTTATTGGTAAAAAATAGGAATAGTGATGGTGATATCTTAATTTTTGACAGAAAAACCGGCAAAGGAGTAAGGAAGATAAACCGGCAAGGGCAAGGGGGGGAAGAATATGCAAGGATTAATGATATGATTCTTGATGAAAGCAATGGCGAAATATTCGTAGAGTCGCCGGGAAATAGAATCTTAGTGTACGATCTTTACGGAAGTTTCAAACGGGTGTTGAATCTTGATCGGGAAGTTTCATCTGTTTTTGACTATGACAAACATAATTTGATTTGCTATGACATGTCGGATTATCATAGTAAGGGAGAGGATAGAACCAGATCATACCATGTTATCATATCAAAACAGGATGGAAGTATCACCCGGGAAATCTTTATTCCTTTTAAAACGATCAACACCCCGATTGCGGTTGATGGGGATCAATTTGTAGCAAGTTATTCTTACCAGATACGACTAAGCCACGGCGAATGGACACTTATAGAGACATCATCCGATACATTGTATAACTATGCACCGGATGGTACATTAAGCCCCTTTATAGCAAGAACCCCCTCCACACATACCATGGATCCTGAAGTTTTTCTTTATATGGGTATTTGTACCGACCGTTATTATTTTATGCAAACCGTTAAAAATGTATTTAACTTTGAGAAGGGTAACGGATTCTATACTGATGAACTGGTGTACGACAAGGAAGAAAAAGCCCTATTCCAAGTTGCCGTATACAATGGTGACTATGCAGAAAAAAGACCTGTAGCGATGACAGCGGCACCAGTTAATCGTGAAATCGAATACGTCACTATTTTGGATGCATTTCGACTTGTTGAAATTTACGAGAAAGGCCAACTGAAAGATGGCCAATTGAAAGAAATCGCCTCGAGGTTGGATGAAGATGACAATCCGGTGATTATGCTGATAAAGCAAAAGAAATAGTGGTTTAAAATGGAGAAAAGCAACCAACTATTCAATCAAGAGCAACAAATTATCCACCGCCTGCTGTTAAACGCACCTTTTATACCATCCGTAGGATTGTTGACCGGACAAGTGGGTATTGCGCTTGCTTTTTACACATATTACAGGCACACCGAGTGTGCTGTCTATGGAGACTTTGCTGGTGAACTGTTGGACAATGCGCTTGAATCCCTCGACAAAAGCATTGATATCGCTTTCAGTAACGGACTGACCGGTATTGGATGGGGAATTGAATACCTTATTCTGAAAGGTTTCGTAGACGGATGTGGTGTGGAAATCTGTGAAAATATTGACCAAAAGATCATGGAAAGCGATCCGAGGCGAATATCCGACCTTTCCCTCGAACAGGGGCTGGAAGGGCTCATACATTATGTGCTTATACATATATCAGCGAGTATCAAACAAAACGTCAGGCTTCCTTTTGACAGCCTGTACTTGAAAGATCTGTACACTGTTGTTAAACAAGCTTGTCAAGAGGATATCCCGGATTCATTCAGATCATTAGCGGAGATTTATATGGACTTTATAGAAAAACAGGAGCCGATCGACTATCCACTCCATTTATTCTCTTTTATAGATATAGTTCATCTTGATACGGATAAGTTAACAGATTATCCTTTAGGGATCAAAGATGGGTTGGCAGGGTTATTATTGAAGGAGATCACAAATGAGTAAGAACGTTTATATTCTCGATGATTCTTTAAGTTCCCGTGAAAACGGGATCGGCACTTTCCTTAAAGAGTTTGTTTCAATCATGAGGGAGTTGGATTTTCGTATCCATCTCCTGTCATTCAATGCAAAGACAGAAGGGTTTACGATCAGGGAAGAGTATGGAGTGAAAAGGTATTTATTCCCCATAATGAATAATGATCGGGAGTATCAGAAGTATGTTGGCATAATCAATAAGTTTATGTTGCTCTATATTCCGGATTCGACTGATAACCTGTTTTTCCTGAATCATACACCCTGTGAAAAACTCTTGGAATCTATAAAATCCTCCCACCCTTTATCCAAGCGGGTCTTTATTATTCATGACCTGATATGGACAGAACTCCTGAACGGCAGTCTGGAACGGTTGAAGCACGTACTGAGCAAAAAGGAAAAGGATGAGACGGAAAAGAATATCTACAGTTATTTCCGAGAAGAGCAAAGGATGTATACCCTTGTGGACAGGGTGGTTTGTCTGTCGGAAAGCACATTCAAGATCCTGACCGATATCTATAAAGTTCCGTCCTGTAAAATATCTATTATCCCAAACGGGATACGAACAAACAAATTAAAAGTACGGGATACGGATAAACTACGAAATCTTTTGTTTCTTCCAGAAAGAGAGAAAATTATGTTGTATGTGGGAAGAGCGACCGAACAGAAAGGATTGTTCGCGCTTATCCGGTCGTTTGAAAAAGTGTTGAAGAGAGAACCTAACCTGCGGTTGATTGTTGTCGGAACTTTTAAAGAAGAAGCTTTGGAGTATATCTCCAAAAATCATTCATCTATCGCTTCGAGGATAACCTTTATCGGCTTTATTCCGAGAAAGGAGTTGTTCAAATGGTATGCGGTTACGGACATAGCCGTTATACCTTCCCTATACGAACAATGCAGTTATGTCGGAATGGAAATGATGATGCATGGGTTGCCAATAATTGCTTCAGATGGTATAGGGCTGAGAGATATGTTCCGGCAGGGAGAGAACGCGTTGGTTGCCAAAATCGGAAATCCAAAGAACGATTACAGGGAGTATATAGCAAACTTGACGAATTGTATTAACAGGTTGTTGGATTCCGGTGAATTGAAGGAAAGGATCAGAAGCGGTGTAACCGATACCTATAAAAAACAATATCACTCCCGCCACATGAGGGAGCGGTACAAAAGATTGATAGAGGTGTAAGCTACCCGTTTTTAGGTGAATTAGTTTTGATTTAATCTGACAGTTAAGGGCAAAAACTTAAATTTGTAATTGCACAAACAAAGAAAGTTCAACCCTTAAAACTGTCAGAAATGAATTCAGAAACGAAGTTAATCAAAAACAAGTTAGGACTGCTTAAATTAGCAGAAGAATTGGGCAATGTCTCTCAGGCATGCAAGTATTTAGGATACAGCCGGGATACTTTCTACCGATACAGGGAACTAGTGGAAACCGGTGGTGAATTAGCTCTCAAGGAGATTAGCAGACGCAAGCCCATCATCAAGAATCGTATTGAACAGGAGATTGAGGATCGGGTAGTAGCATTTGCAACAGATAATCCTGCTTTTGGTCAGGTCCGCGTTTCCAACGAGCTGAAAAAGGAAGGTGTTTTTGTATCCCCATCAGGAGTTCGAAGTATTTGGTTGAGAAATGACCTGGAGACATTTCGCAAGCGATTGAAAGCGTTGGAATCAAAGGTTGCCCAGGAAGGAATCGTACTCACTGAATCTCAGGTTGTGGCTTTGGAGAAGGCCAAAGAGGAAAAAGTAGCCAAAGGTGAAATCGAGACCTATCATCCCGGTTATCTTGGATCCCAGGATACATATTATGTTGGCAACATCAAAGGCGTGGGACGTATTTATCAACAGACATTTATTGACACGTACACAAAGGTGGCCATTGTTAAGCTTTATGACCGGAAGGTGGCTCTTGTCGCTGCTGATATGCTGAATGACCGGGTTCTCCCTCTTTATGACCAGTACGGGATCCCATTGATGCGTGTGCTCACTGATAGAGGAACCGAATATTGTGGTGCTAGAGAACACCACGAGTATCAACTCTACCTGGCTATTGAGGATATCGATCACACGAAGACCAAGGCCAGGAGTCCACAAACAAACGGTATCTGTGAACGTTTTCACCGAACAATGCAGGAAGAGTTTTATGCGACTGCATTCCGGAAGAAAATTTACAAAACGGTCGAGGAATTGCAAAACGATGTGGATATCTGGTTGAAGTACTATAACAACGAGAGACCACATTCAGGCAAATATTGCTACGGTAAAACCCCGATGCAAACCTGGAATGACAGTCTGCATCTGACAAAAGAGAAATTATTGGATACTCTGAATCAAAATTTTGTATCTTTGACTCCGTCGGATGAAGAGGAAACAGGCGCTGCTGGAGAGCAACTTGTCAGAAATAATCCGACTGGCTGGAATGGCCGAGGGGGTGAAAATACCCCCTCTTACCACTTTCCCATTCCGGTCAGCTATGTCTCAAAAAACTCAAATCCATAAATTAAAAAATGCCCACTGTCAGATCAAGTCTGAACTATTACATTTTAGGACAGTCTTAGATTAGACTGCTAAATTAGTTATTTTCGTGTACAATGTTATGATGTCTGACAGATTTTTGATAAGCCACCCCCAATACGAGGCGGTACAGCGGGCAAGACTGCCCGTAAGGGCACTCGTCTTGGCCTTGACCGCTGTACCGGCTCGTGTTAACTTTGCTTGTCAAAGCATCTGTCATACTGCTTCCTTTCGTTTTATCAGTTCTTCCCTATATTCAAAGGGCGTCATGTTGTCCAACGCTTCATGGGGCCGTTCTTCGTTGTAGTATTTCCGCCAGGCTTCAGTCAGTTCCCTGACTTCGGATATGTTGCGGAAAATATATCTATCAAGAACAGCCCGCCTGTAACTTCCGTTGAAGCGTTCAATGTAACTGTTCTGAGTGGGTTTACCGGGCTGAATATAGATGATGTTTATCTCATTGCCTTCGCACCAATCCTTGAATGCCTGGGCGATAAACTCAGGGCCGTTGTCGCAGCGTATGTTTTTGGGTTTGCCATTCAGCCATATGATCTTTTCCAGAACTTTAATGACCCGTTTTGCCGGCATGGACATCGATATCTCCTGCGCCACGGCAATCTTGCAGGCATCATCCATGATGTTAAGAACGCGGAACTGCCTTCCGCACTCAATCCTGTCACTGACAAAATCAATGGACCAGGTAACATTGGGCTCTTTGGGCATAACCAGAGGGTTTTTAACCCTTGCGGGTAAGCGTTTCTTCAATCGGCTTCGTTTCTCATAGCGCATTGCCTTGTACACCCTGTAAACCTTCTTGTGGTTCCATCTCTTACCCTCACGTCTCAGTCTTGAATAAATCTTCCAGAAGCCATCACCGAACTCGGCGGCGGCACGGATTGCTTCTTCCACTTCCGTATCATCTTTCTTCTCTGTATAGTAGAAGTAGGAGCGATGGATCTCCATCAGCTTGCACGCCCGAGAGATGCTTATACCATGTTCTTCCACTATCTCTCCTGCCAGTTCCTTCTTTACCTCGGGCTCTAGAGCTTTTTTTCGATGACCTCCTTCAGGATCTTGTTGTCGAGAGCAAGGTCAGCATACATCTGCTTCAACTTCCGGTTCTCATCTTCAAGCTCTTTGAGGCGTTTGACCTGACTCACCTCCATCCCACTGTACTTGGACTTCCAATTATAAAGGGTAGCCCTGGATATGTTGTAGTCACGCGCTACAACTGCGGCATCCACTCCACTTTCAAGCTGATGGACTGCCTTTACCTTCTCTGACTCGCTGTGTACTTTCTTTTTCATTGTTGTTCCTATGCAAAACAAAGTTAATACTTTTGTCTAACTTGGAACTGTCCTACAAATAGGGAAGGTTACAGAGGAATTAGGATAATCTATAACATATTGGATTAAAAGTAACGAGAAAGTTGCTGACAATTATCTGGAATTTACTCTAAAAAGAGTATTTTTACCTCAACCAGCAAATATGTAACCTTAAACTTTACAGGAATGTATAACATGATAATAGTTTATTTATTACAAAAATATCATCTCTGTACAAAAAGAGTTAAATAGTGTCTGCTTATTAATTTCCAATCAGACATAAAATTTCATTTGTGGCCTGAGTGGATAAATGTTTATATTTTCTTATTTTCATCAGGTTAGACAATAAAGTGACAAAATGAGTCAGAGAAATATCCCCCATGTGCCGGATCAGGTTGTATTCGTTTCAGGATATAGATGGCAACATTGATTGTTATGCCTGACAGCAGGATAAACGAGGTAAAGCCGTCCTGTTCCACTTTTTTCTTAAAAAAGACATTGACGACGTCCGCCGGCATTGTGGATGTTAGTCTATTTGGCAGTTTATTCAATTTTTCTTATGATCCTATCCCTTCTGGACCTACCTGAATAAGGATTCACCGATTTCCATACCATCAATGCTTTCCCGACGATAAGGTCGTCGGGAAGCAGTCCCCAGTAACGGGAATCCTGCGAATTTTCTACCTTATCGCCTCCCATAAAATAATAATTATGGGTGAAAGTATATGTTTGTAAAGGCTTTTCATTATCCCGCAACTTATCATTTTTAAAAGTAACGGAATAGCCTTTTTCCCACTCGATGATCTTTTTATAGAGCAACGCGTTTGCCTTGTCCAGTATAATACGGTCTCCTTTCTTAGGGATATATATCGGTCCGAAATCTTTGATATTCCAATTCAATACAGTGTCCCAGGGTAAAGTATTATACACGCCTTCCGGAAATGCATCTTCCGGCTTGCCGCTCAAAGCTAATTGCTCCGGGTAGTTTCCCAGCCGCTTTGACGTATCAGAGTTCACAGTGTAGATGCCGTTCACAATACGTAGGGTATCCCCCGAAACGCCTATACAGCGTTTGATAAAGTATTTTGACATGTTCATCTCTATCTTATCCCATGTATTGGGATGGGGAATATGAAAAACGACCACATCGTTATTTTTAATATGGGTGTAACCCGGCATGCGTTTAATTTTTACCTGCTTTCCTTCCACCGCAGCGAACAGATTGAACAACCTGGCGCCGTAGGCTAACTTGTTAACCAGCACATAGTCGCCCGGTACAATGGCAGGTTCCATGGAATCCGTCGGTATCTTGTATGAACCGAATACAAATACACGTAATAATATAAAACCGAATACTACAATGGAAGTATAATAAAACAGATTGAGGACGGTATTTCCGATCTTGCGGATTATTTTATTTTTATTGTTCATTCATTACCTCCTTTTCTTTCAATATCTTTTTTACTTCATCGCGCATTTCCCTGATAGCCAGGGAATGGACTTTCGGTTCTTTTTCAAGAACTGCCAAAGCTGCCTGCCGCATTTTTCCGGGTTGATAGTTGAGCGAATCAGCATACAGTTTTGTGAGTAAGTAGTAAGGATAAATTCGTTCCGGCAGCAGCCATATAGAGTTTATATAGCATTCTTCAGCTTTACTATATTCTCCCATTTCCTGATAATTACGTCCTTTTACATTGTAAAACATTGGATCACAGCTTTTCTCAAGCCCCCGGTTGAAAATGCTGTCAGCATCTTCCCGTTGTCCTATGGCGTTCAGTATTATTCCATATTCAAAGACGAATTTCGGTTCGTAATTCAGTATCGGATACAACTGTTCATAATCGTTTGCCACATTTTCATATGCTTTCATGGCGTAAAAAGGCCGAAGTTTTTTCCACTCTTTTTTTTCCTGATAGAATATCTTTTGCCGGTATGCAGTGATAACAGAAACAGAGCACAAAGCTCCTAACAGTAGAATGAAAACGACTATTTTTTTCCAACCATGCTGGTAAATTCGACTATTTTTACTGTCTGTTCCGACTGTACAAGCGGTTCCCAATAATACCCAAACAACCGGAAATTGCCACAACTGATAGGGATAAGAGGCAAAAGCAAATACCGATAGGGTTACAAAACTGCCGACCGCTCCGATCTGTTTATTCTGAATACCTGATTTGATGATCAGGAATGAAAGTAAAAGAAATAGGATAAAGCCGAACAACCCCTGTTCGAGAAATATCTGCAAATATTCATTGAAGGCATATTCCGGACTTCCCGCCATTAATTTTTCGGTTTCGGAACCATTGCCGTTTTTAAAATATTCCATTTGCGCTTTTGCATAAGCGGCAGGGAATCCGCCCAGCCCGGATCCTTTTACCGGAGATTCCCGTATGGCCAATGCGGTGATTTTCCACATAAATAAGCGTCCGTCCGCAGAGTCTTTTTTGAGGTGGTAGATACCATAAACAGCTACAACTAAAAACAAGCTTAGAAGAGCTGCTCCAATGATACACTGTTTTCTATGGCGTTTCCAAAACAGGCGTAACTTTACAATAATGCGTTTGTCTGACAGCAATACGACCGCACATCCCACTATTGCTGCAATCCATGCCGTACGGCTCAATGTAGCAGGAAACACCATCAGGCAAACCGCTCCGGCGAAAAGGAAAAGATAACCAGTCAGTTTGTTTTTATATCTGTAAAATAGCCAATAGTGCAGAGCCAAAGGAAATATCAATGCTATAAATCCACCGTACGGACCGGGGTTGAAAAACGATCCGGTGGTTTTGAACAGGGCGTGTTTTGTCGGGAAATAATTATATAACTGCCCTAATCCCCATACGGCTTCAACCAGTCCCCAAACCAACAGCCCGATTAATATAAACGCTTTAAATTTAGGAAAAAACCGGTACGTGATTTTTAAGATAAACCAAAGGAGTACTATTTGAATAAAAAACAGGAGAAACTCTGGTGAAAGATTCTTCCCGTATTGAAAAGTCGTAAAAACTATTATTGAGAATAATAGTATTATTCCATCACTTATTACAGGTTTATTTATTTTCACCCTCATTACCACCATACCTGTTCATTGTTTTCATAGGTGAAAATTCTTTCTTCATTTCCCCTGGTTCTATTGTGTAACCATAACAATGCCCCTCGTGGAACATTATTAAATTCTAAGACCTTATTTGCCTTTCCTGTTTGTATACCTAAAGATTTTATATCGTTTCTTGAAAAATAAAATAATTCATATAGGTCTCCGGGTCTGATATTATTATCATCGTTCCTGAAGATATATTCAATTCGTTTTATTTTCTGAGGATAATTTAATTCGAGGCCGACCCACGCCCCCGAACTCTCTCTTGCGTCAAAGAAAGTAAGAGGGTCATTATCGAATACTGCATATTTATTTCCGCTCTTGATATTTTTATAAGAACCGTCAGTCCCTATTATACGGCCCTTCATTTTTTGATTTTTATCTGAAAAGAAATTTATTTCAGCCACATTACAACGTGCTCCCGGAGCGGATAAATAGCGAATATATTTATATTCTTTTGTTGTTTCTATCAAAATTGTATCATAAGGTTCGGTATTTGTCTCCGGTATTGTATATAAAGTTGTTGCGTCATGAAATTGTATATTATTTGATGCCTGGAATTTTCCGCCCGCCATCCTTTTTATATAGGAAGCTTTTAAAGGATATTTTCGTTTTATCGAAATATGATTTATATTCTCAGATGGTATCAGTTTTCTAATTTTTTTATCTTTCTGAATTAATACGGGAAAATCCATCTGTTTGTTCGTATTATCTTTATAAGAGGTAAGAGAATAAACGATACCCGGTTCTAAATTTTTAAAAATAATTTTCCTGTCATTTACGATTGCCCAATCGATAGGAATCCAATCTTTATTATTAAAAACACTGATATATAAGATATCACCGTTTTTTATTTTTATATCGTCAATCTTAAAAGTTAAATATACTCCATCTATGTATTTATCGGAAATATTCGATAAAAAAATATTACTTAATGATACAGGAATTTCCAAGTCAGGGTATAAATAGCGTAAAGATTCTTTTTGAACTTCAAAATTCATTCGATACACCTTTCCAATAACCCGGTTAGGAGGTCCAATTATATTGGTGTCAGGTCTTTTTTCATACAAAGAATAATCCACATGTTTTCCTTTTGTGTCAGACACATAATTCCAATAATGCGCACGGTAATAACTATCGGGATTTTGTACGATCATATCAATTCCTCCGGGAATTGCAAGAGCACGCATGACATACGTCATGAATTTACTATATTCCGCACAACTTCCCGTTCTTTTATCAAGCAGGAATAAAGCACTTCGGTGGGGTAGCCCCGGATCCGGTACAAATATCCATTTTTGCTTTATGATTGAATCATATAATATTTGGCAAGCTGATACCGGGTCTTTTTTAGTTAACAGAGAATCAAGGACGGGATGGAATTTTTTGTAATAAGGTTCGCGCCATCTTTCCGTTGGTTCATTCCCCACACGATAAGGTAGTATTTCATTACAAAATTCTGAAAAATTCAGGTTATTTCTCCATGCAGAATTTTCCCATGCCATAAACGCATGATTAATATTTTCTATAAGATAATCGGCTTTTATATTTTCTGCATCATTGAACATAACGTTATTGGAAAAAATTTTTCTTCCGTACACTTCATTTAAAGAATCAGCAAGTTCTTTAATTGAAATATCATAAGAAGTAACTATGTTATAAAAATCCGCATAGTATTTATCCAGAGCATCATAGTCATAATAATAATGAAAAGGCATATTCCTGATCAGGAACTTTGCAGCTTCCAGTTTTAGGCTATCACTCTCAAAATGTTCCAATACTTTTTCCAGTTCTATTTTGTTCTCTCCGGCAAATTTTAATGATTGATTTAGTGCAGTGTCTTTTTTGCCCGGACTACAGTTTATACATATCAAATGAAAAAATAACAAACCGAATATCAGAAGTATATATATTCTCCTGTTTTTTAAAATAATTGATTCCATCTATGAATTTTTGAAATGAATTCTGTTCTTAAGTGACCATATCATTTGTTCCTATAATATTATCCTCCTCATTTTCTACTTTATCCGATAACAGCATAGTTATATTTCAAAAATTATAACAGATCATTGCGGAAACTTTTTATTAATCCAAAAATGGATCACAGTCTCGAAAATCATGGGTGAACACACAAATATGACTCAGTTGTATACACTTGCCAACGTTTGTGCTGGGGGAACCGATTTCACACGCTTCAGCAGATTGAGTTAAACTTAACAGGTTGATACTATCAATGCTTTTTTTACTTAAACCAAGGGATAAGTTAAATCCTATGATTGTCACAAGAACAATAGCCGCAAAAAAAATCAAAATTCTTTTTTTCATAACAATATAATTAACAATAGTCCGTTAAAAATTTACTATATGAGTCATGCAGCAATGGCTGCAAACTCCACGAGTTCTTTAACAAGTTTATCATTTAATCTTCTGTTCGGCTTTATGCCGGACACGCAAATAAATCGTTCAAGCAGATACGCATTGTGAATCATAGTTTTACAGGAAGCCATTGAAAAAGGGATGCCCTTTTCTTTTGCCAACACCTTTGCCAGGTTTACCGATGTAAGAGAAGCATTAAAGTTGAAAGATAATTTTGAAACATCTCTTGCCTGGGATTGCATAAGTCCTGTAAAAGACTTGGCATCACGGAAACAAAATTCAATTTGAAAACGGGTACGGTAGTATTCTATTACATCTTTACCGCTCATGTGGGGGTTAGTTGAGAAAAACAGCTTAGGCTTTTTTGAGTCCTTAGAATACCAGATAACAAGTCGTACCATCTGCTTTAGTGATTTTGAGTAGGCTGTCAGCGTATATAGCCCTCCATTATCGACAGCTATTTTCTCAGCTCTTGATTTATCAAGATTTGCCATGTCAATCTTGCCGTCGTATAGCTTAGGTCTGCCTCTTTTACCTGTTGGGCCCTCCAGTGTAGGATAAAACAAAACGGCATCATCCCTGAAACGGCTGATAAGATGGAAGTCCATTTCTTTTAAACCGGAAGCGAAACTGATTTTGGAGAAATAGGAATCAGCTACCACATAAGGGCTTATCTTGTGAAGTTTTTCTTCCATTGATTTTAGTACAAGAAGGTACCAATCAATCAGGTTGATATCGTTGCTCTCCAGCGTTTTACCATCCGGTGTCTGAACAGCCTGAAGACTGATGCAGTCTTTATTGTCTATGTCAATGAGGCCTACTCCGAGAATTTCCAATCCTTTTTTTGCCCCTCCGGCTGTGCCCGACCAGAAGTAACCAATCCAGGGAGTACACTTTCCTGACTTGGATATATAACTGGGGTCAATGGCTATGGCCTTACGATCGCCGTTTAATATCCGTTCAGACAAGGAAAGGTTAAACGAAAGCCAATCAAAATCCTTCGAGAAGTTTTGACGGAATCGTTGTTCACACGATTTGCCATACCTTCCCATCTGGAGGAAATTAATCCTGCCAGGGATGATTGTGTATAAGATTAATGTCTCCATAAGGAACGATTTGAAACTTTTGTTTAACTTCGTAGCTAGTTTATTTAAAACGTCACTACAGATATCCCTATATTGGTTAAGTATGCTGGTTTTGTCCATCTTTACAGTGTTTGCAATTACTATAAAGATACTGAATATCAGCTGCTTAACCTTATTTTTTATGTTAAATCATGTTGTATAAATCATTGATTATTAATTAGTTAGTTAAATATTTACCGAACTATTGAATTAAATTGATAAATAATTTTTACTTTTTATATTTAAGTGGTTATTCGGATGAAACTTTTACATTCCTCATTACACGGAAATCTTTTTTACCGGTACCGAGAAGTCCGTTACCTCCGGCTCCTTCCACATACATTTTGAATTTGTTGTTGATGTCCGAGCAGTAGAATGAAACAGTAGCCTCGCCGTTCTCATCGGTTACTACATTGGGTTCCCAAAGAAGTGTATTTCGGCTGTCGGGAATCGAGGAAAGTATATCAAACTCGTCGGGTTGGTAAAATTCCCGTTTTCCGTAGTAACCTTTTTCACGGAAGATATTATTCATTTCCAATAGTTCCTCGTCAGTGTAGTAGGGGCCTCGGTATTCTATTACTTTGATATCTTTTACATGCCAATAGCCATCCTCTCTTGGTTCGTATTTAATGATCTCGTATGTTTTTCCATGAACCGGAGCAGATCTTTTTCCATCGTAATGAGAACAGGGACAGCCCATTGGATGATGTGTATATCCTGGCAGATAATCATTCAAAAAGGGGTAGCTACCTTGATGGTCACACACCCATGCCGGGTTGAGGTTGACCTGTGCCAGGCTGTCGAGCCGTCCCATGAACTTGTCACGGTAAACACGCCCCCTCGTTCCGATGACAGTGAATTCATCCAGCATGATGATGCTGTCGCTGCTCATCACCGGCATCCTGTCTTCCTGTTTCCCGTTCGGTTGTGGCCTATTAGCTGCAAGGGGGTAGTTTCGAGCTTTTATCTTTCTCAAGCTGTCGACCAGATGGAAAAATCCTTCGGTTTCCACTTTGGGTGTAAACTCCTTGCCAAGCATCGGTTTCAGGTAGATATAGCCACCCCTCAAATCTCTCAATATTTCAGGTTCCACGTTGAAATACCCTGCAGAATCCGTCCAAACAAACTGTGCGTCGCCTTCGGCCCCGAAAACCTGCACGAGTTGTTCGCCACCGCTGACATCCCTGCTTTTGCGTTCGCTTTTGAACGTCTGCCGTCCGGGTACGCCGTCAGGAAGGAAAATTTCACCGCATGGTGTAAAGGTTTCTGCATCCCACACGTAACGCCTCCATCCCTGGGTGAGCATCAGCAAGTCCAACGCCTCAATACGGTCTTCATTTTCCTCATCAAAATAGTAGGCGGGATTGAAAATCCTTCCTTTCAGCTGTGTAGAAAGGTGATAGTGGGTTAGTATGTTTACCGGATCGGCAGGGTTGGAGTATGCCTCGTCGAACACGCTTAGACCGAGGTGCGCCTGCACCGGTTTACCCTCTTTGTCGGTTACCTTTATAACCACCTCCGTTTTTTCACGGGTGTAATAAATATCTTTAGGGGTTGCCAGGCTGATATTCAGCTTCCTCTCCGGGAACAGGTACACCAGCCGTTCGCATACCGGTTTCATGTCACGGGTGAAGAGGGTGAACTGCGCGATACCCTGGCCGGGAAAATCGCCGAGCGGCATCTTTACCGGGATGCTGTCCCTCAACATCCCCCGGGCGATGCTGCATACAATGCCCCTTTGTTGTCCGAGCAGGTAGAATGGCTGTGGTGACAGTCCGGGACTTTGGAAAACGGTAAACTGTAAATATTCTCCGGTTTGCTCGGAGAGCCGCAGGGAAATACCTTCGTCATGAATATGGGGTAATGGATAGCTTTTCCCATTGGTGAGTTCCATGCGGTAATCCTTGTCGCTTCGAGGTGTGAATTCTACAGTCCCCATTCCTGCATGGATGGTTGAGACTGGCTGTAGGGGGTGATCATCTTCATAGAGCATGCCCGATACTTCGACCGGCTTTCCCTTTCCATCAGTCGCCTTGAATGCCAACCGTGCCGGAAAACCTCTGACGAGGTTCCCACCTTCGGGCAGGATGACGAAAGATGAGGTCTCCCCCTTAGGTTCTATGCCGGCCATAGCGACAGTATCTAAGGAATAAGTATGTCCACTGATATTGTCCACGACCCGTATCTTCCGCAGCGATGTGAACCGGGTGCTGTCTGCACGGAATGATTGCGGGGTGAATGCTTCCATGAAGTAATCACCAGGAGGCAGTTCCCTGTCAATGTATACCTGACCCTCGGCCACGCCTTTTTCTATGGGATATTTTTCCTGCCATACCAGTGTGTCGTTCTCGCCTCTTAATTCGAGGTAGAGTGTCCGGCTGAGGTTGGAAAATTGCAGTGTCTGTGCGTCTAACTGGTATGCCTTGAACCAGAGGTCCTCCCCGGTTTCATAAGTGTCTTTGGATGTTTGCAAATAGATCATCTCGGGTGCGTGGTGGCTCAATTGTTGCGTAACCCTCCCTGCAAGCATGTCAAGGTCAGACTGGGCCTGGGACGAAAGCACATGTCCAATGACAAAGATACAGATGAGAATTTCCTTTTTCATAATACCAAATGGAACTATTAAAGTTGTCTTTCGAGATCATATAAAGCTGTTGTTTCAGGTGATTGAAAAGAATGTTTGACTACTTTACCATCCTTGAGGGATACCACGCATGGGTAAATATTATTTTGTGTGGGGATGTTGAAGAGAAGCTCTTTATCTATTAATACGTTTTGACGATCAAGTAGATTTACTTCTACTTTTTGTTGAAGAATTTTCAATGAAGGTGTTTTTAAAAGTACAAAAAGAATTTCATTGTTATCAACATGGCTTTTCAGAAAGTATTCTCCTTCCTGAATGCAACCATGGCATCCTAATCCGGGTAAGATAACGACCCATTTGTAATGGTTATCAATCGGAACCTGATTAATTGCGTTTGTCAAAAACTCCATTTCTTTCTTTGTATCATTGTCACCACAGGATGAAAATAAAAGAAACAGAAAAAGAACTTTTAATATGATTTTCATTGTATGTGTATATTTAATTAATCGAATCCATAGAGAAAATCTTAAAAGTAAGATAATCCTCATTCAAATCATCACCAATAAATTCAATATTCAATCCTTCACGGGTGATAAACGAGTTATTCCAATTCCATTCTTTGCCTGTGCCGATATTTGTTTCGCCTAAATAGTTGAAGTTTTCATCCATTATTATGATCATGATGGGTTTTTCCTCCTTGGGAGTACTGAAAGTAGCACCCGGTACGCCTTTTAACAGAAAGCGATAGTATATATCCCTGAATTTGTCATAAAGAACAGCTGCATACATATCCTGTTGTAAATAATGTGCAACTACCAACTCATCCGGTGTATTTTTGGCTTCCCTGTCAATAGACCTGATGGTATTGGCATTGTTGCTTCCGCCATATACTTTTTTATATTCGTTGGAATCGTAATCAGATATGTACAGATCGTGTGAAGCCGGGAAACTGTATATTAAAGATCCATTGGGAGACAATGCCGGATATACCTGTGTAGGTAAACCTCCTTCCCAATTGGAGTTTTTACCGTATATCTCTTCGGGGTAGGTATGAGAATAATTAACCTGATTATTCTGAATGTCTATATAGGCAGAAAAGCGGAACTTTGACAAATTTTGCTCGGGGATTGAGAAAAATGATTGTCCGGTAATGATAAGGTGACGGTCTATTTCATAAATAGGATTTACCGTACTTAATAAATATTGTGGCAGATATAATGGCCACTCAGGATCATTGCTCCGTAATGAAATTTTATCGTTTACCATTCCGGCATCATTGCTTAAAACAATTTCTGTCATAGGCATATTATAGATATAGATTGAATCCATGTTGTGTATATAATATCCTGCCGGCTTAAGTATTGCATTGGCCCCCTCACGGTAATATTGTATCCGGTTTATATAGTTAGTGTCGGTATAATTGTAAAAATAGATGGAGTTGTTATAGGGATTTAGGAAAGTAAACAGATTGTTCCCTGTAGAATCTGTTATCATTTGTGTATAGGGTGGAAAGGGGGCCGTAACAGAATCCAGATAAAATTTTTTCTCCCCATTAATAACCAGCTCATGTGTTGCTGTTAATTTACCCTTTTCTTCATTTACAACTTGAATTGTATTGTGGGTGCAAGAAAAAATGAACAAGGTAACATATACAAGGTAAAAGTGTTTCCACATAATGTTTTTGTTAGATAATAAATTATTATTATTGGAGTAAGGCAAATTTTTGCCTTACTCCAACAAGGTTTAACTCTTGTAAGGATCGCATTGCTCATACTCAACAGCGAAAACACAAATCTGGCTTAATTGTAAGCATTTGCCATGGGCAGACCAATCGTTCCAAGCTTCACATGCTGCCTGTGCTGTTTGAGATAAGTTGAGGAGATCAACACTCTCAACACTTTTTTTATTCATACCTAGGGATAAATTCAACCCCAATACAGTTACAAGAGCAGCTGCTCCTACAAATTTAAAGATTTTTTTCTTCATAATGATTTTCCATTTAAAATCCAAATAAAATTGGACAATTCACTTTAATTAACTTTTAAATTTTATCTTTGTGTCAGGGTGTTAAGAGGAAACAGGCTCTGCCGGGGGGCAACCTGTCAGCAATAAGCACCCTGACGGTACGCAGTAATGCTACTGGGGGAGGTCGAGATTCTACCTCCCTTTTTGTATTACTGATACTGTCCATATGGCTAAGAAAACCCGATCCTACATCCTACGGTAAACAATCTTTCCACAGCAGACTGTCCGTCCTTTCGGCGGGAGCTGCAAATTCCTGTATCAGTTTACGATAGGCGGGGGTCACATACTAATTTAAGCAGACTTCAAAGCTGCAACATTATGATAGTGTTTCCCCCGTGGAAAAATTGCTTACACTGTAGGATTGTATGTTAATTGACAACACAAGGCACATATTCCTGTCCATGTTTGAGTACGAAAAATATCCTGTTCACCAGTTTACGGGCAATCTTGACGATGGCCTTCTGAGCGTTCATCCGTTTACGGTACCCTTGGTAAGCCATCGTCATTGCCGGGTCTTTCCTTATGGCTATCCAGGCAGCCTCGATTATATAACAGCGCAACATGGCGTGCTTGCGAACCGTGATGTTACCGTTTGCCTGACTTTCCCCGCTGGAATGACACATCGGTATCAGACCGATGTAGGAGGCCAGCGCATCGGCATTGCAAAACCGCCCGATATCGTCTATCTCGACCGCCAACGACATGGCGGTGGTTATCCCTATTCCCGGGACCGAAGTCAGCAGACGTATTGGCTCCTTGAGTGCATCACTGCGGGATAACGCACGCAGCAGGCGTGTTTGCCCCAGGAGTATGCCCCGCAGGCGTACAAACTGCTCAATATGTATCCCCAGTGCTTCCTTTCCATATTCGGTAGAAAGGAGTACTTCGCGTAGCCATGTCAGAAACCGCTTTGACCAGTTACCCACCGAATAACGTGTGAATTCCTCCGGGATATCTATCCCGTGGAAGCGTAAAAAATGACTTTATCCGGTTCTTCTCCCTCGTGGTGTCTTTTACGATCCTGTTTCTCAACCTTATCAAAGAACGCATTTCCAGGGTGGCTATATCCGGCACATAAATACCTTTTAATGTTCCCGACCGTAACTCCCTGGCCAGTTTCCCGCAATCAACCGCGTCGGTCTTGCGCAATTTCTCCTTACTCATGGTCGGCACATCCGCCGGATTGACTACGATATTGTTGATCCCCAATGTTACTAACTTCTCATGTATCCAGAACCCGCTGAAGCCCGCTTCATAAACCGAATGATAATCCGCTCCCGGATAATGGGTTGTCAAAAACTTGTGCAGCGATTCCGGACTTGGAGATTGACTGAACCTCTTCAGAACCGAATGTTCCGACAATACCGATACCGACCAACTCTTCAAATGGACATCAATTCCTATGTAAATATTTTGTCCTTTGAAATCTAATTTGTTACTTTGCCTTGTATTCATAAGCTATATTGTTTAAGTTAAGATTGTTATCTCTCAAAAACAAAGTTAACTAAAATGATATAGCTTTTTTACTGGACTACCTATCCGTCTTTTCCAAGTTTAAACATAGGAACTAATTTTAAAAATGATTACTTATAACTCTTTTCGAAAAGGGTCTTGTCTGTATTTTTGTTTTTATCTTACTAACTTAATTATGTAAAAGAGCAGAAAAATATAATTACTTCCTATTTTTTTGACTCATTTATAACTCATTTTTTTTAATTCGCTGAAAGTGAGCGGCTATTATTATATCACTTATTATAGACCGATCTATTTTATCCTTTAGATGCATAATAAATTGTATCCTGAGAGTTATGATACTTATTACGGTCAACCCTCCTTAAACTCTTTATTATTGGAAAACCGCTTTACCTTCTTCCATTATAAATGGTCGTTCCTGAGTTCCTCGGGAGTGGTTTTTCAGATAATACAAACCCTCCGTAGGAATATTCTCATACCGCAAAGAATCCGAAGAAGCAATCTGAATACCCATGGAACTCCACCCCGCCCGGTCACTTATGAACAGTTCGTACCTATCCCCTTTTTTGATGTAATTGTCGTGATTCCGGGGTGAATATACAATTTCCGTTATTTTCTGGGGTTGTCCGAGATCCAGACCGGTCCATCCGTCGCTCGGGGTGTTATGATCAAAAGACGTTTCGGTCGAGCCATCAAAAGCATTGGTATATTCATGGGAGCCGTCATTGTGCCAGCTTCCCGGTGTTCCCATAATTTTTCCCCGTAAAAGAATGGAATCCGAGAAAAATTGAATTTCGGAAACGTTACAGTAGCTATCCTTAGGGCCTTTATACCGTATAAATCTATATGGCTCGGCAGAAGACACCGGGACATGATGGTACAAACGAAACGGCCTCTCCTTTATGATATGAAGTGTATCCGGTTTTTTGAATTCGGGGTTAGTCGAAGCCTCAAATATACCACCAACCATTCGGTCTCTGAAGTGATTTTGAAAGATTTAAAGAAACTTTCAGCCACCGCATTATCCCAACAGTTGCCTTTCCCGCTCATGCTTTGCTCTACCCTATGGTACTGCAACAAATTAACGGTCTGTTTGCAGGCATATTGAATGCCCCTGTCAGAGTGAAAGATCATCCCTTCTTTAAACGGTCTGTTTCGGTTGGCCATCCTGATAGCCGGTATGACAGTGCCGGAAGCAGTCAAATTATCGCTGATAGACCACCCAATGAGTTTTCGATCAAAAAGATCAATCACGCACGTAAGGTAAAGGAATCCATCCTTACAGCAGATGTAAGTAATGTCGGACACACAAGCCCTCATTGGTTCTTTTTGATTGAACTCACGGTTAAGCAAATTAGGCGCTACATTGTAATTGTGGGATGCATCAGTGGTTACCCTAAACTTCTTAGAAAGCTTGCTGCGCAATCCCATATTTCTCATATGACGGGCAACAGTTGTTCTGGAAACATTGACTCCGGATGCTTGCAAATCTTTAGCCAACCTGGGACTGCCGTTGCGCCCCTTGGCATCGAAGTATGCATCTTTAATCTCTCGGCTAAGTTCCATATGCTTTTGTTCTCGTTTATTTATAGGGTTATTAATCCAACGGTAATAACTGCTGCGAGATACACTCAATACTCTGCACATCATCCCAATCGTCCACTCCCTCGAGTTGTAATCCTTTATAAATTGATAAATCAACGATCGCTCGTGGAGATGATGCCTAAGGCTTTTTTTAATATGTCACGCTCTGTTTCAGCCTCTTTAAGGCGTTTTTCCAGTTCTGCAACCCTTCCGGCTTCTCTTTCACGAGAACGGACTCCGTTGCCCGGGAAACTGCTTTCCCCACGTTCCCGGTACTCTTTGCACCAGCGATACAATAGTGCAGGTGATATGCCCAATTCGTGTGCGAGTTCGGAAACATTCTTCCGCTCGAAACTTAATTTGACGGCATTATCTTTAAATGCCTTGTCATAATGTGTTCTTTGTTTTCTCATACTTTGACAAATGTAAGTTTTTTATGCTTAACTTTTTGTCCCAGCAAAGTTAGTAACTCCACTGCCGGTGTAAGCCCTTTGAAGGACAAAAAACCTGTCAATCCCATCTATAGAGCTGAGGAAAGTTTTGCAATGGATAAGGTAATAACTCCAGGGAGTGATCAGGATGTGATTATTAAGAGGATTGAGAGTCTAAGCTACCAAATAAGTACATTGGCAAAACAGCGTCAAGAAACTATATCGATGCCTCAGTATGGAGTAAAATTAACCATTAGTAATCCATCTGGTGATTTGAGAGATGATGACATTAATAAGACCGTTAATATCTATAGCATTGATTCTTATACCAAAAATACATTTACTTTAAATCGAATAGATCAACATGCAGTGAAATTATATATTTTCTCTACCAATTCAATCAATATTGGATTATTGATGAATATAATAATGCAAAATCAATTTAGCTATTCAGAATTAGTAATATTATAAACAAATTATCCTCTCAGTCAATTTCTTTTAAACTATATAATCCGACATATTTTCACAAGTGAGTCGGATCAAAACGTACGAAAATTGGAGAACAGTTATGTCCTGGAAAATGCTATAAATTTTGACTATTTATTTGTGTGATTTTTTTAACGAAACTATCATCTTCTTAATTTTTTCGATTTTTTTACCTCTGGAGGTTGAACTGTGATATCTTTTCTATCTTTACGGTAGGGTGCAGTCTGTTGATTTTTAGAGCTTTTTAGCTGGTTTAATTTTTTCAAATCTTCGAGTAAAGAGTTCGAGTTTTGTGTCAAAAGGTGCACAACTAAAACAGGTATTCAAGAAATTGGATGCCTGTTTTTGTTTTTACAGGGAAAAAAGATAACTTAGCGTGCTAAAACCGATGAAAATGAAAATACTCACTGCCGAACAAATCAGGGAGATTGACTTAAAGACAACTACCTACGAAAACATTTCTTCGCTGGAACTGATGAAGAGAGCATCAAAGGCTTTCTTCGACTGGTTTACAACGAGGTTTACCGATAAAAACCTTCCTGTTTCGGTATTTTCTGGAACGGGAAATAACGGCGGTGACGGATTGGTTGTCGCAAGAATGCTTCAGAAATCGGGATACAAGGTTAATGTTTTTATAGTAGAGTACAGTCAGCACTATTCCGAAGATTGCGCGCACAATGTTCGTCGTGCCAAAGTTGAAAATATTCCGATTAAAAAAATTACCTCAACCGGTGATCTCCCTTCCTTGTCCGGCTTTGAGATAATTATTGATGCTATTTTTGGAACAGGGCTTAATCGGGAAGTGACAGGCATAGCCCGTGAAGTGATTGAAAAAATCAACAGGAGCGGGAAAAAAATCATCAGCATCGACGTACCTAGCGGATTGTCGATGAACGGAAAAACTTATTTTGCCGTTCACGCCACAGAAACGGTAACGATGCAGATCCCCAAGCTTGCACTGTATTTGCCGGACAACCGAAATTTCACCGGAGAGGTGTATCTGATAAACATTGGACTAAACGAAACGGCCATCAGTGATGCGAAAACCGCTTTTTACTTTATCACAAAACAAGAAATAAAAGAACTGCTGAAACCGTTGGATAAATTTGCTCATAAAGGTACTCAAGGACACAGTTTGCTTATCGGCGGAAGCATCGGGAAGATGGGCTCAGTCTGCCTGGCATCCCGGGCGGCCTTGAAAACAGGATGCGGACTGGTCACTGCATATGTACCCAAATGTGGAACATCGGTTCTTCAATCCGCTTTTCCCGAAGCGATGGTGGTTGAAGACAGAAACGACACACACATTACGGGAATCGATTTCACCATACATCCGGATGCCGTCGGGGCCGGTGTGGGCTTAAGCGAATCACCGGAAACACAACATGCTTTTTACCGCTTTTTGCAGCAGAATAAATCCCCTCTGGTTATCGATGCTGACGGATTGAATATTTTGTCGAAGAATAAAGAATGGTTAGCCCTATTACCCTCAAGAACAATCTTGACCCCTCATCCAAAAGAACTTTCCAGACTTATTGGGGTGTGGAACGAAGACTATGATAAGATATATAAAACAAGGGAATTCGCAAAAAAATACCGGTTAATTATCGTTCTGAAAGGAGCTTACACGCTGATTATCGATTCAGAAAATGTTTATGTCAACAGTTCCGGAACCCCGGCGTTGGCTACAGCCGGAAGCGGGGATGTACTGACAGGTATCATCACAAGCTTGCTCGCACAAGGTTATGAGCCTTTGGACGCAGCTAAAGCAGGTGTTTTTATCCACGGTTTAACGGCAAACTTGTCGGCAACGAAGATTCACGCCCGAAGTTTTACAGCTTCGGACATTATCGATAACATCGGAAATGCCTATTTTGACATCGAGAAATAGCAATTTCAAACATTGTACTGTTGATAAGAAAAATAAACTAAGTCAAACAACATGCTTAAAAAGAATTTGATTAAAGCCAACACCGTGGCTATTTTATTTGCTTTAATAACAGGTTGCTCCGACCGTGTTCAACAACCTGCCGATTACGTGAACCCCTTTATTGGTGCCAGTACCAACATGGAGAAAGCCGGTGCCAGTCACGGACTGGGAAAAACATTCCCCGGCGCCGCTACTCCTTTTGGACTGACTCAACTCAGTCCGAATACAATCACAGGAGGAGACAATGCTTCCGGTTACAGCAATGAACATACGACCATTGAAGGATTTGCCTTTACCCAAATGAGCGGTACCGGATGGTATGGCGACCTGGGAAATTTTCTGGTTATGCCCGTAACCGGTGAATTAAAAACAGCAGCCGGAAAAGAAGAAAAACCGGAAGAAGGATACCGCTCCCGCTACTCAAAAGAAGACGAAACAGCATCTGCCGGGTATTACGGCGTAACGTTGACAGATTATGGTATTCGCGCTGAAATGACTGCCGCTCCTCATAGTGGGATCATGCGCTTTACGTTTCCAGAGCATAACCAATCACGTATTCAGGTTGACCTTGCGCGAAGAGTCGGCGGCACATCAACCCACCAGTTTATCCAGGTGATGGACGACCATACAATCCGGGGATGGATGAAATGCACTCCGGAAGGAGGCGGATGGGGAAACGGTGACGGAAAAGCGGATTATACCGTCTACTTTTATGCCCAATTCAGTAAGCCTTTTATCAATACGGGGGTTTGGAGTGCCGAAATCCCGGATTCGTGTGTCCGTAAAAGAGAAGAGGTGACTAGTCCGGAGTATCAGGCGCTTGTTGCCCAAGCACCGGTATTCCGCAATGTACAGGAGATGGAAGGAAAGCACCTGGGTTTTTTCACTGAATTTGCCACCAAAGACCGGGAAGAGGTTTTGCTGAAAGCCGGCATCTCGTTTGTCAGCCTGGAGGGGGCCGAAAAGAACCTGCAGGCGGAAATTAGCGACTGGGATTTTGACCGAATACATGTCCTTGCCAGGGAGTTATGGAATGAAGCACTTGAAAAGATTAGCGTGGAAGGGGGCACCAAAGATGAAAAAACGATTTTCTATACCGCCCTTTATCACACCCTGATCGATCCGCGAACATTTACCGATGTGGACGGAAACTATCCCGGGGGTGACGGGAAAATCCGTCAACGCTCCACATTTACCAAACGCACTATTTTCAGTGGCTGGGATGTTTTCCGAAGCCAGTTTCCTCTGCAAACGATCATCAACCCTGAGGTGGTCAGTGACATGATCAACTCGTTGGTGACCCTGGCCGAAGAAAGCGGAAACGATTATCTGGAGCGCTGGGAATTTCTGAACGCTTATAGTGGGTGCATGATCGGCAATCCGGCCGTTTCTATCATCACGGATGCCTATGCCAAGGGAATACGGAATTTTGATATCGCTAAAGCTTATACATACTCCCGGCAGACGGTTGAAAAATTCGGCAACGGTGAAAAAGGATTCTCTGACGGGATTTCAACAACCCTCGAACATGCTTATTTCGAATGGTGTCTTTCGCAACTGGCCCATCACCTGAATAAACCGGAAGACGAAAAGCTTTACGCTGTCAGAGCACAAAGCTACCGGAATATTTTCGATCCTTCTGTCAATTGGTTCAGGCCGAAGAAAGGGAGCGGTGACTGGCTTCCTTGGCCTGAAAAAGGGAGGTTGACCCAGAATTACGGCTGTGTGGAAAGCAACCCCTACCAGCAGGGATGGTTTGTGCCGCATGACTTAGAAGGTATGGCCAACCTGATGGGTGGCCGGGAGAAGGTAATCAAAGACCTTATCTCCTTTTTTGAAAATGTACCGGAAGATATGTTATGGAACGATTATTACAACCATGCCAACGAACCTGTACATCATGTGCCGTTTCTGTTTAACCGGCTGGGTGCTCCCTGGCTAACTCAAAGATGGACGCGCGAAATCTGTTCGCGTGCATATCACAACAGTGTGGAGGGGTTGGTCGGAAACGAGGATATCGGACAGATGTCGGCCTGGTACGTGCTGGCTGCATCGGGACTTCATCCCGTGTGTCCCGGTGAAACCCGTCTAGAGATTACCAGTCCGGTGTTTTCAAAAATAACTATCAGGTTAGATCCCCGGTATGCACAGGGGAAAACATTTACCATCGAAGCCCAAGATAATTCTGTGAAGAACCGCTATATTCAGGGTGCTACCCTCAACGGAAAAACGTGGAACAAATGTTATATCGACTACGCTGACATCATCCGGGGCGGAACATTGACGCTACAGATGGGAGCCGGCCCGAATAAGGAATGGGGAAACTGAAAAATGAACTTACATATCATCCTGTCGGTAAATTTATACTTCACATATTTGGCAATTTCGTAAAAATTATGTACTTTTGCACCTCGATTCGCTAATAGGCTCAATAAGAAGGGGCACAACGCCGCTCGCCTCAGGCATATAACGTATAAGTTATTTAATATGTACGTAATTGTAGATATCCAAGGTCAGCAGTTTAAAGTTCAGCAAGACCAAAAGTTATTTGTCCACAGAATCAATGCCGATCAGGGCAGTGAGGTGGAATTTGGAAAAGTGATGCTCATCGATAACGATGGCGATGTACAAGTGGGTGCTCCCGTCATTGAAGGAGCAAAAGTGATTGTAGAAGTTCTTTCGCACGTAAAAGGAGATAAAGTTCTCGTTTTCAAGAAGAAAAGAAGAAAAGGTTACCGGAAACTGAACGGCCACCGTCAACAGTTTTCAGAAGTAAGGGTTAAAGAAATTATTGCTTAATCAGTTAAAATCAGAAGAAAATGGCACATAAGAAAGGTGTAGGAAGTTCAAAGAACGGCCGCGAATCGGAAAGTAAACGATTGGGCGTTAAAATATTTGGTGGAGAAACCACAAAAGCGGGCAACATTTTGGTTCGCCAGCGGGGAACGGTTCATCACCCGGGAGAAAACGTAGGAATCGGTAAAGATCATACGCTTTTTGCGTTGATCGACGGTGTTGTGGTTTTCCGTAAACGTCACAACAACCGTTCATTCGTATCGGTTCTTCCGAAAGTGGAAGCAGAAGCATAAGGCTTTTGCCTGCTTGAAATCAAGAATACTTGATCCATAAAATAATAATTTTTTAGTTGATAGGAACAACCTGCTATTTCGATAGTCAGGTTGTTTTTTATTTTCACAAAATGAAACTGACTCAGCAGCAAAAGAATTTTATCCGCCAGAACGAACAACACGATGTACGGGAACTGGCGTTGAAACTCGATAACGGGAAACAGAGGGAATTGAATGTTGAGTTTATTTTAAAACAAATCTCGGGACGCCAAACAGCAAAAGAGAAATTTCCTTTTTTTTATGCCAACGATGAGATCATTTATCCGGTTCATTTATCGTTGGAACAAGCATCGTCTGAAGCCACTGCCAACTATAAGGTTTCATTGATTCCTGACGGATACAAAACCTTTGTGGATTTGACCGGTGGGATGGGGGTGGATTTCACCATTCTCTCCCAACGATTTATACTGTCGGTTTACGTGGAACAAGACCCGGAACTTTGTGAGATAGCCGCCAATAATTTCCAAACACTTGGCCTGCAAGGCTTTGTGGTAAAGAACGAAGCAAGTGAAACTTTTGTAGAAAAAATGTCCCTTACAGACATGGTTTTCCTGGATCCGGCGCGCCGGGATGATGCAGGACGCAAAGTGATCCGGATAGAAGACTGTTCTCCAGATGTGTCTGAAATTCAGAATGCTTTGCTGACCAAAGCAAAGTTGGTTGTGATTAAATTCTCACCCATGCTCGATATTTCATCAGCGGTAAGAAGCCTGAAAAAGGTGAGTGAAGTTCATGTCGTCTCCGTGGAGAACGAATGCAAAGAGTTGCTGTTTTTACTTTCTTCCCAGGCTGAGGATACGGTGTACTATGCTGTTAATCTGAATAAAGGAGGCAACATTGAAGTGTTTTCCTTTACTCCGGAGGAAGAGCGAAGCCTCGAGATTCCTTTTACCAGAACTATCGGTAAATACCTTTACGAACCCAATGCTTCCATCCTCAAAGCGGGAGCCTTCAAAAGTGTAGCACAACAGTATGCTGTTCAAAAACTGCACGTAAACAGCCACCTGTATACTTCCGATAACCAAATTTCCACTTTTCCCGGACGCGTGTTTGAAGTGAAGGAATGGTTTGTACCGAACAAAAAAAACGTAAAATCATTTCTATCACTGACAAAAAAAGCGAACATCGCTGTCCGCAATTTTCCATTGTCCGTTGCCGAGATCCGACGAAAAACCGGATTGAGAGAGGGTGGGGACGTGTACCTTTTTGCTACCACTGTTGCCGACAGCGAGAAGATCTGGGTGATAGGAACGAAATTATAAAAACCTTTCCAGCATTTCCGCCATCTCCACCTGCAGTTTTCGGGCTTCCTTGCCGGCAGCTTCCGCAAATGTCTCGGTACTGTCGGCATAGATAATACTGCGCGAAGAGTTGACCAATAAGCCACATGCTGTGTTCATTCCGTATCGGCAAACCTCTTCCAGCGACCCACCCTGAGCTCCTACGCCTGGGACAAGGAAGAAATGATCGGGAGCGAGTTTTCTTACCTCTTCGAATAATTTTCCCTGTGTAGCGCCCACAACGTACATCATTTGGTCTTCCGACGCCCATGCCTGCGACCTGCGGAGTACTTTCTCAAACAAACGCTCACCGTTTTGATCCTGAACAAACTGAAAATCTAGTGACCCTTTATTGCTTGTAAGAAGGAGCAGAATAACCCATTTCCCGTTGTAATTCAGAAAAGGAGTTACGCTGTCTTCGCCCATGTACGGTGCTACAGTTACGGCATCCACCCTGGCAGTTTCAAAAAATGTACGAGCATACATTTCACTGGTATTACCGATATCGCCCCGTTTGGCATCGGCTATCACAAATTGGTCGGGATACCGCTGCCTGATGTAGGCTACCGTTTTTTCGAACGCTAGCCAACCGGTCACGCCCTGACTTTCGTAAAAAGCCAGGTTAGGCTTGTATGCCACGCAATAGGGTGCCGTTTTATCGATAATTTCTTTGTTAAAGGCATAAACCGGATCTTCTTTTTCCAGCAGATGTTCCGGAATTTTCTTGATATCGGTATCCAATCCCACACAAAGAAAAGATTTCTTTTTTTGAATTTGTGCAAAAAGCTGTTGTTTGGTCATATCTTGTTCAATTTTATCAGAATATTGCTCGCCGTGGCATAATTCAGACAAGTTTGGCTGCTGCTTTTATGGCACAACGCGATAGTGCTATTTTTAAACATCAATAATTTCGATGTGCCAAGTGTCGGCCGGAGGACTAGCAACATCGATATTTTTTATCAGAAATAATTTATTCCCCGCTTTGGTGGAGAAAAAATAACGGGCAGACGTATGGTAATAATCCTTTGTTCCATTGTATGTCGCCACATATTCGTTTAGTGCGATAGTACGTTTTAGGTCAAAGGTTTTGTCGTCGTATTCCGCAATAACCTCTTTAAACCAACTTTGGGAAGGATCATAAGGACTGTAGGAGATCCAAACAGAAGAGGTTAAGGCCGAATGATGCATCCAGGTAATTCCAGTATGTGACTGCAAGCTTAATTCACCCAACAGGTGAATCGTATTGCCGGTATTTTCATCCGGAAATTTGTAGATGGAACTGGTAAAAGAAAACAGGTATTTGCAATCTTCGGAGGTCAGTAATTTCTTTCCAAAGCTTTCGTGCCAATAATGGACGAGTTTCAAATCATCCGGCACGGCTGCGTCAATCAGATAAAAGCCATTTGGGGAAACAAAACTTCCGGTTAATGCCAACTGCGATTTATTTCCTACTTTCAATAGGATATCCGCTTTTATTCCGTACCCGAATGAATCGGCAATGAACTGTTTTTTTACCTCTTTGGACGAAAGGTTAAAGGAGTAGATCTCCCCTTCCTTATTCGAATAATAGTAATGACCATTTTCACCATCAACAATATCCACAACAATATACGGTAGAACAACCTTTTCTTTTACGGTGAACGTGGATAAATCGATGAACTTCATCTGCCCACTTTCTCCTAGCAGAATTGTGTTACTTTCGGCAGACAAGCCAACGCAATAGGGATTTTTGTCCAACAGTTTTTCTTTTTTCATACCGGTGTCGGCATTGAACGCAACCAGTTTTGCCGGATTGCGGGTAATAAAGACCGCTGTGTTTGTGGTTTTATCAAATTCTGCATCCACCACTTCACCTTCTATGGGGATCATCGTTTCCGGATTTTCGTATGTCCTTTCTCTAATTTTTACGTTAATCTTGAGAAGAGGGTGTTCCGGGTCGGATGTTTCGAAGACAATTTCACCTTCATGCACTCCCGGGCTTAATTCATCGGCATCAGGAATTAGAAAAAGGGTATAGTATCTGTTTGGTTCCAGATAGTTTACATCTCCTGTCTTTATATTATCACTGTCCCAGGATGACTTGCTCACCTCCAGCCACGACGGCTTTTTCGTCAATTTATAGAAAAGTATTCCGTCGGCAAAATTCTCAATTCTAAGTTCTTTTCTGTCCCTTAACAAATCAAAGTCAACCAGCGTTTCGCGAACGGATGCTTTTGGCATTCCCCAGTTTATGCTTTGAACGTTTATAGACAGGAGTCCAAATTCTTCTACATTTAAAATGATGCTTCCCAGGTTTTGTGGCTCCAGTTGAACGGGATTATCGTATGCATCCACTTTTATTCGGAATGACAATTTTCCCGACTCATCTATATGTCCGTCAAAAGTTTCAAAATGAATAATTTTCGGATACTGGAGTATCCTGAAACCTTTGTTTTTTAAATCGGGAAGGGTAACTGAGGCTTCGGTGTATGCTGAGACAGGCTGCACAAAAAGAGGTGTATCGAGATGATATCCATCAACCTGTTTTTTGTTTTCTTCCAGAAAATCGTTGTTGCACGAAGAGGAAATGAACAGGACAACAACAGTAAGCAGATAAATGATCTTCTTTTTCATGACGCTTCATTTATTTGTTGATGTAATACCGCAGACCGGTTGTTAAATTTACGTTGGAAACATTGATGTTGTCTTCTCTTCCCAATTTTTTCACTTCGGTACTGATACCGTCCGTCACTTTCACCGTATAAAAATTTGTCCAGAAAAATGCGGTATTCAATCCCCATGAAAAGTTCGAATTTAAAAAATATTCAATTCCCATCTCGTAATTTACACCGTAAGCATTTCCCGTAATCAACATGTTCCTCATTAATACGTGGCTTTCGTCCCGCAATCGGGCATAACCGCCTGAAGAAGAAGCAAAAAACTGAAATCTCTCTTCTCTTCCAAACCTGTATTGTCCTGATACAGAAAGTCCCACGTAGTTTACATACATCTTTTCCAATGCATCGCCAACCAGATAATGCTGGTTATCCTGGACATCCACAATGAGATCCGTCGCCGTGGCAGAGGAAGTATTGAAAATATACTTCACTCCCAATCCCCAATCTTTGAATAGATAATGCACATCTGCGTTCAAGGAGGGAGTCCACCTCAAATCATTGTTGAATTGCGTGATTTTTTCAACATTGACGATAGAACCGGCATCGCCGGTACTTCCTTCCGCAACCAAATAACCCAATCCTCCCGATGTACTAATGCGTAAACGCGGTATCTTGTATTCCGTTTGTGCGGATAAAGATACGCTGATTAACAACAGAAGTGTCGGTAACAAAATTTTTTGTTTCATAGGTCATATAATTAAATATAACTTGTGTTTTTGTCTAGATTCAACTAGATTTCCGCTTCCTTCATCCGTTCAGCATTTTCGCTTACGATAAGCTGATTGATGACATCCTGGATGTCACCGTCCATAAATGCGGAAAGGTTATAAACGGTGTAATTGATGCGGTGATCGGTAATGCGTCCCTGCGGATAGTTGTACGTGCGGATTTTAGCCGAACGGTCACCGGTGGACACCATGGTCTTTCGCCGCGAAGCTATGTCGCCCTGGCGTTTGGTAAGTTCAATATCGTAAAGCTTGGCACGCAACATCTGCATGGCGAGCTCCCGGTTAGCCAATTGCGAACGGGCCTGCTGACAAACCACCACAATACCGGTGGGTTTATGGGTAAGCTGAACCTTTGTTTCCACCTTGTTTACATTCTGCCCTCCGGCGCCACTGGAACGTGCTGTATGAAAATCTATATCGGCAGGATTGATTTCTACATCAAATTCTTCCGCCTCAGGCAGCACGGCAACAGTGGCAGCCGAGGTGTGCACACGGCCTTGAGTTTCGGTCGCCGGAACACGTTGCACCCGGTGAACGCCCGACTCGTATTTCAAAGTTCCGTAAACATTTTCGCCACTAACCGTAAATATGATCTCCTTGAAACCACCCGCTGTACCTTCTGTGTAACTGGATACTTCGGTTTTCCACCCTTTGCTTTCGCAATACCGGGTGTACATTTTATACAGATCCCCTGCAAAAATCGACGCTTCATCACCTCCCGTACCGCCACGAATTTCCATGATCACATTTTTTTCGTCTTCAGGATCGGCCGGAATAAGCAAAAGCTTTATTTTCTCTTCCAATTCCGGAAGTTTCTGGGTGTTGGCAGAGAGTTCCTCGTTGGCAAGCAAACGTAAATCAGTGTCCGATTCGGTTTCCAGAATTATTTTGGCTTCTTCGATGGAGTCTAGTGCCTGTTTATACTCGTTTCGGGCTTCCACAATTTCTTCCAACTCCCGGTATTCTTTGTTGAGTTTTACAAAACGCTTCATATCGCCTATGATTGTAGGGTCGGTAATCAACGTTCCTATCTCTTCGAAACGGGTGACCAAATGATTGAGTTTATCCAATAATGAGTTTTCCGACATAGTATGATGCCTCTGATTTTCTTGAAAGGAATTTAATCGTTTTGTTTGATGATATTATGTTTTTCCATTGGGAGGTACAACGAATGAGGATTTAGGAATAAACAAACCTTCCAAATTCACTCTCAATCACCAATTCCCGGATATTCGATTTCTCCACACGTCCAACTACCTGTGCATCAACATTAAACGATCTGGAAATCTCAATCACCTTCGAAGCATAAACTTCCGGCAGGTAAATTTCCATTCGATGTCCCATATTAAAAACTCTGTACATTTCTTTCCAATCGGTATTCGATTGGTCATGAATAAGTTTGAACAAAGGAGGAAGAGGGAAGAGGTTGTCTTTTGTAACGCGCAGACCATCGTTAAGAAAATGCATAATTTTTGTTTGTGCACCTCCGGAGCAATGTACCATTCCGTGGATATTCCTACGCAAATCCCTTAATATCAATGATATAATTGGCGAATAGGTGCGGGTAGGGGACAGAATCAACTTCCCGGCATCCATTCCCAGGTTTTCTATTTGTTCAGTGAGCCGCATATTGCCCGAATAGATTAAATCTTCAGGAATGGCAGCATCGTAACTTTCGGGATAATCCTGTGCCAGATAATGGGCAAATACATCGTGGCGGGCAGAGGTTAGGCCATTACTCCCCATACCGCCGTTATATTCACTTTCGTAGGTGGCTTGCCCGGAAGAGGATAAACCAACAATAACGTCTCCGGCCTGTATATTGGCATTATCAATAACATCCTTGCGTTTCATGCGGCAAGTCACCGTACTATCCACAATGATCGTCCTCACCAAATCGCCCACGTCAGCCGTTTCTCCGCCTGTAGGATAAATACGTACGCCCAGCGACGATAGTTCTTCGCAAAGCTCGTTTGTGCCGTTTATAATGGCGGAAATTACTTCTCCTGGGATCAGGTTTTTATTGCGCCCAATGGTGGAAGACAACAGTATGTTATCGGTAGCGCCAACGCACAACAAGTCATCAATATTCATGATGAGCGCATCCTGCGCGATTCCTTTCCAAACGGAAATATCGCCGGTTTCCCGCCAGTAAACATACGCCAGTGACGATTTAGTTCCGGCACCGTCAGCATGCATGATGTTACAAAAATCCGGGTCATCGCCAAGTATATCGGGAATTATTTTGCAGAATGCTTTCGGATAAATTCCTTTATCGATATTTTTTATGGCATCATGCACATCTTCTTTTGAGGCGGAAACACCGCGAAGGTTGTATCGTTGATCGTTTTTTTTATTCATATCCTGAACCGAAGACAATGTCAAATAATGTTACCGTACAAAAGTAATAAAAAACTACGAATTTCGCCCATTAATTTAAACACGGATATTTTTCCTATAATTACTATTATGTTTAATTCAATCTCTATCCTGTTTGCATAGATAAAAAAAGTGGCATCGGTTTTTACCGATGCCGCTTCTCTTTATGCTATTAAATAATCGTTTCAATTTACAACCCAAGTTCTGCTTCCACTTGTTTCAGTTGTGCAGATTTGTCAACACCCATCATGCTTAAGTTATAATAAACATTTCTGAGTTTCATTAAAGCGCCGTCAATCTCTGTTTTGTCGGCAGTCCTGTCTTTCAATGACTTGGTAAATTTCTCCAGGTGCGGCAATGCTCTTTGGTAAAAATCGACCGTTTTTTTGTCATTTTCCAACTGCAATTTGCGGTCCGACATGGTTGCTGTTTTTTCCTTCAGATTCTGAGCCTGCAAGATAAAGTTCACCGCAAGTGCTTCAAGCGCTCTTTCACAATTGGGATCTTGCGTTAATGCCTTGTTATATTCTTCTTCAGCTGCTGCAAAATCTCCTTTTTCTGCCAATAATGCCCCTTTTACACTGTTTAAATCACACGCGTTGGAAGGATCGTTCTTAATGGCTTCATCCAGGTATTCCATGGCTTTCTGATTGTCGCCCTGACGGATAAAAACGTTTACCAGATTAGGAGTAAAATACTTGCTTTTGGGGAATTTTTCCGCTCCTTCGTAAAGAGTTTCTATATATTTAGCCGTATCTCCCTGTTGAATATATTCGCTGGCAATAAGTTCGTAAATATCGCTTTCCTGATAAGCACTGTTGGCGATAAAAGGTTCACTGGCCGCTCTTTTCAGCATAGCCAATGCTCTTTTATGGTCTTGCGCCTGAATAGCCGTGATAATGGCATAATATTTAATGGTTTGAAAAGTACTGTCGATCAGAAAAGGGTCTTTCTGTCCGGCAAACATCGGTAACGAAGGAATGTTCCAGTATATTTCGAAGAAATCGGAAGCTTTGGCATATTGTTGTTTTTCGTTAAAGAAAATTCCCCCGTTGATGTAGAAAGGATGATTAGCTTTTAAAACTCCGGCGATGTCTTTTCTGAATTTGTTTTTCACTTTGCCTTTTTCATCCGGCAACTCACCTAGTGAATCGGCTTTCAGATACGGTGTGTAAGATTCCAACAGTCCGTTGTACATCACTTCCTGGTTTGCTTGTTTTCCCAACATTTCATTGGTTCTCTCGTTGTCGAATGCCTTGTTACCGATATCTCCAAAGATTTTCCAGGTTTCAGGATCATTGGCGGTTTCTGCGTTAGTAGTGGCCTGTTTTATCAGGGTGCGAGCTTCATTCAGGTCGTTGCTTCCTAAAGATCTCTTGGCATCTCTCAGAGCCGACTTTTGTGCAAACATGGAACTTGCAGCAAAGACAGCCACCGCAGTAAGGAAAAATAATTTTCTCATTTTATTCATCGTTTTAAGTTAAGTATTCGTCTTTTCTTAATTGTTTAAAATTTCTATTGATTTATTTGACTGTAAAAATACAAAAAGTTTAAAATATGTACATTATTCGCTGACCTCATCCGTAAAATTTTCCTCACTATCGACATCTTCTGGCAAAACGGTTTCCACCTCATCTATTTCTTCTTCGGAATTAACTTTACATACCGAAGCGATTTCATCGTTTCGTTTTTCCAGGTTTATGAGCCGAACTCCCTGTGTAGCACGTCCCATGGTGCGAATATCGGAAATTTTCACACGTATTGTTATGCCCGATTTGTTAATAATCATTAAATCATTATCGTCTGTCACACTTTTTATTGCGACAAGTTTTCCGGTCTTTTCTGTAATGTTCAGCGTTTTAACCCCTTTCCCGCCTCGGTAGGTAATCCTATAAACCGGTTCCCCATCCTCGTCATTAAGCATTGTTCGCTTACCGTACCCTTGTTCGGATACAACCAGGATAGTGTCTTTTGAGTCGGGATCCATGCAAATCATACCGATTACATAATCTTCGCCGTCCTCATCCAACGTCATTCCTTTTACTCCGGTTGCAGTACGGCCCATCGGTCTCACATCCTCTTCGTTGAAACGAATGGCCCGGCCATTTCGGTTAGCCATAATGATGTCCTTTTTACCGTCGGTCAACCTTACGGAAATCACCTGATCATCCTCCCTTAATCCTATGGCAATCACCCCATTTTGACGCGGTCGCGAATAAGCTTCCAGCAATGTTTTCTTAACAACCCCCGATTGTGTTCCGAAAACCAGGTAATTGGAGTTGATGTACTCTTCGTCATCCAGGGTAAGCACTCGTACAAAAGCGGTGATGCTGTCATCTGAATCAATGTTTAGCAGGTTTTGAATGGCTCTTCCTTTCGATGTCTTGGTTCCTTCCGGAATTTCGTAAACCTTCAACCAGTAACATTTGCCTTTTTGAGTAAAGAAGAGCATATAATTGTGGTTGGTAGCGGGATAAATGTATTCAACAAAATCTTCGTCCCTTGTTTGCGACCCTTTAGCCCCTACTCCACCCCTGTTCTGCGTGCGGAACTCTGTCAGTGGGGTACGTTTGATGTAACCAAAATGAGAGATGGTAATTATCATTTCATCATCGGAGTAAAAATCTTCGGGATTCATCTCTTCCGAAGCAAAAATAATTTCAGAACGGCGTTGATCACCGAACTTGTCGCGCACTTCAATCAACTCCTCTTTGATGATCTGCATACGCAGTTCCTCATTATTCAGGACATCGTTTAAATGAGCGATCACCCGTTGAATTTCTTCGAATTCGGCATGAAGCTTATCCTGCTCCAGCCCGGTAAGTTGCCTTAACCGCATCTCTACTATGGCACGTGCCTGGATATCGGACAACTCAAAGCGTTCGATCAACCGTTGAATGGCCTCTTGCGGTGTGCTTGAACCGCGGATTATGGCAATTACCTCGTCAATATTATCGGAGGCAATAATCAGACCTTGCAATATGTGTGCTCTTTCTTCTGCTTTGCGAAGTTCATATTTTGTACGTCGCACAACCACATCGTGGCGGTGTTCAACGAACAGTTCAATCATCCGCTTCAGGTTAAGCATTTCCGGACGGCCATTCACCAACGCAATATTGTTCACACTGAAAGACGACTGCATGGCAGTTAATTTGTATAGCTTGTTAAGAACAACGTTTGCATTAGCGTCGCGTTTGACATCAACAACTATACGCATTCCCTGGCGGTCCGACTCATCATTTACGTTTGATATTCCCTCAATCCTCTTTTCGCCCACCAAGTCAGCAATGTGCTTAATCAACTCCGCTTTGTTTACCAGATACGGGATCTCTGAAATGATTATTTTATCGTGGTTTTTTCCCGATTCAATTTCGGCTTTTCCACGCATAACGATGCGTCCCCTACCCGTTTCAAAAGCATCAATAACCCCTTTATAACCATAAATATAACCACCTGTGGGAAAGTCGGGAGCCTTGATGTAATGCATCAACCCTTCAGTATCTATCTCTTTATCATCAATATATGCTATAATTCCGTTAATCACTTCCGTTAAATTGTGCGGTGCCATGTTAGTTGCCATTCCTACCGCAATACCCGATGCGCCGTTGATGAGCAGGTTGGGTATCCGTGTCGGCAAAACCGTTGGCTCCTGAAGAGTATCGTCGAAATTGAATTGAAAATCTACAGTTTCTTTATCGATATCGCGCAACATTTCTTCGCCAAGTTTGTTCATCCTGGCTTCGGTATAACGCATAGCCGCAGGGCTGTCACCGTCAACACTTCCCATGTTTCCCTGACCGTCAACCAGCGTGTAGCGCATACTCCACTCTTGCGCCAGGCGCACCATGGCATTATAAACCGATGAATCGCCATGCGGATGGTACTTCCCGAGTACCTCCCCTACGATTCTAGCCGATTTCTTGTGCGGCTTATCCGATGTGTTCCCTAATTCGGACATTCCAAAAAGGATACGTCTGTGCACGGGTTTAAATCCATCACGAACGTCAGGTAATGCACGTGAAACGATTACGGACATCGAATAATCGATGTACGCCGACTTCATTTCATCTTCAATGTTGATCTTAATGACTCTGTCTTCTTGGTCAATCATATTAAAATGTAATTTTTTTCTTCAGACATGTCTTATATTTTGTTGAAATACAGAATAATAAACAGGCCTTTTACTTCTTTTTAAATAACGTACTAAGGTACGGATTTTCCACGGTTTAACAAAAGAAATCCAATCAAAAATCGTTTACCTCAGGCCGTAATTAATGTTTTTTATTGTTTGTTCCAGAAGGTTTTTTCCAACAAAAAACAACCCGAAGCAAGTTAAATTTGCTTCGGGTTTGTTTGTTCTGTTGTTTTATCTTTTAGACTACTATCAGGCACCTTGTCCGTGACAATTTTTGAATTTTTTCCCGCTTCCGCAAGGGCATGGATCGTTTCGACCCACTTTCTTTTCCACGCGGACTGGCTCTAGTTTTCTTTGTTCAGGCTGTCTAGGTGAACCATTGGATGAGGGCCCCCCTTCAATTTCATCCTTTTGAGTACGGTATTTGCTGTAATCGGTTTTCTGTTCAGGGGCAGCCTGGCGAACGTTTTTAGGATCCTGAACGGGAATCTGGCCACGCATGAGGATAGAAACCGCCTTTGAATTGATGTCGTTGACCATTATTTTAAATAGACTAAACGATTCAAGCTTATAAATCAGTAGCGGGTCTTTTTGTTCGTAACTGGCGTTTTGAACCGAATGTCGTAATTCGTCCATTTCCCGGAGATGTTCCTTCCAGTCTTCGTCGATGGTGTGGAGTAAAATTGATTTTTCAAACGATTTGACCAGCGCTTTTGACCCCGATTCATACGCTTCTTTCAGGTTGGTAGCAATGTTGTATATTCTTTTTCCATCGGAAATGGGGATAAGGATGTTTTCATACATGGCACCCTGTTTTTCGTACACATCCTTGATAACCGGCTGGGCAATTTCTGCCAATCGATCCGCTTTGCGCTTGAATCCCGAAATAGCCTTTTGAACCACTTTTTCAACTTGCACGTCGATTTTCATCTCCTTCATCTCTTTTTCGGAGAAAGGAATCTCAACTGCCATTACACGGAAAAGGTCCAGTTTCATGTTTTCGAAATCGTCCTCGTTAGCCTCCACCACATTCTTGGCCGTCTCCGTTATCATGTTGGTAACATCAATCTCGATACGGTCGCCCATCAATGCATGACGGCGACGTTTATAGATCACTTCGCGTTGAGAATTCATCACGTCATCGTATTCCAACAACCGTTTACGAATACCAAAGTTGTTTTCCTCCACTTTTTTCTGGGCACGTTCCACCGATTTGTTCAACATGTCGTGCTCAAGCATATCGCCTTCCTTGAAGCCCATCCGGTCCATAAGCCCGGCAATCCGTTCGGTGGCAAACAAGCGCATCAGGTCATCTTCGAGAGATACGAAAAAAACCGAAGAGCCCGGATCTCCCTGACGGCCGGCACGGCCACGTAACTGACGGTCGACACGGCGACTTTCATGCCGTTCCGTACCTATAATAGCCAACCCTCCGGCATCTTTTACCTCCGGCGTAAGTTTAATATCGGTACCACGCCCCGCCATGTTGGTAGCGATGGTTACCATTCCACGCTGTCCGGCATTGGCAACAATTTCCGCTTCGCGTTGATGTAATTTGGCGTTCAACACGTTGTGTTTTATTTTTCGAAGTGTAAGCATCCTGCTTAACAGTTCGGAAATCTCTACTGAGGTTGTTCCCACCAGAACCGGGCGGCCTTTAGAAATGGTATTTTCTATTTCGTCGATTACCGCTGTATATTTCTCACGTTTGGTTTTATAGATGCGGTCGTTCATATCATTACGGACAATGGGCCGGTTGGTTGGAATCACCACCACGTCCAGCTTGTAAATGTCCCAAAATTCACCAGCCTCTGTTTCTGCTGTCCCGGTCATACCCGCAAGCTTGTTATACATCCTGAAGTAGTTTTGCAAGGTAATGGTGGCAAAGGTTTGCGTCGCAGCTTCCACTTTCACCCGTTCCTTTGCCTCAATAGCCTGATGCAACCCGTCAGAGTAACGGCGTCCTTCCATAATACGGCCTGTTTGTTCATCCACGATTTTCACTTTGTTGTCGATCACCACGTACTCGTCGTCTTTCTCGAACAGGGTGTAAGCTTTAAGAAGCTGGTTTATCGTATGAACACGTTCCGATTTTATCGCGTAATTCTGTAGGAGCTCATCTTTTTTAGCTGCTTTCTCTTCGTCGGACAACGGCAGGTTGTCCAGTTCGGCCAGTTGCGAGGCAATGTCGGGCAACACAAAAAAGTGCGGATCGTCCGACTTCCCCGTCAGCAGGTCGATGCCTTTATCGGTCAATTCGATGCTGTTCTGTTTCTCGTCAATCACGAAGTACAACGGGTCGGTAACGATATGCATGTTGCGCGACTGCTCCTGCATATAAAACTCTTCGGTCTTCAGCATGGCCGCTTTCACACCCTGTTCACTTAAAAATTTGATGAGCGGCTTGTATTTTGGCATACCCTTGTAAGAACGGAAGAGCAACAAGGCTCCTTCCTCCTGTTCCTTTTTATCTTCCGAAGTCATTTTGGCTTTTGCATCAGCAAGCAACCGGGTAGTAAAATCACGCTGTGCTTTTACCACCTGCTCCACCCGTGGACGGAAAAGATCAAACAACTGATCATCGCCTTTCGGAACGGGTCCCGATATGATCAAGGGGGTACGCGCATCGTCAATTAATACGGAGTCAACCTCGTCCACGATGGCATAGTTGTGTATACGTTGCACCAGATCTTTGGGTGAAACAGCCATATTGTCGCGAAGGTAATCGAACCCAAACTCGTTGTTCGTACCAAAGGTAATGTCGGCTTCGTAAGCCTTGCGGCGGGCGTCGGAGTTGGGTTCATGCTTATCGATACAATCTACCGAAAGCCCGTGGAACATGTATATTGGCCCCATCCACTCCGAGTCACGTTTGGACAAGTAATCGTTTACGGTAACCACATGCACTCCTCTGTGTGTAAGAGCATTGAGGAATACCGGCAGGGTGGCCACCAACGTTTTCCCTTCACCGGTTGCCATTTCGGCAATCTTGCCCTGGTGCAGCACCACGCCCCCAAACAGCTGCACATCGTAATGCACCATGTCCCAGGTTATTTCATTGCCACCGGCAACCCAGCGATTCAGGTAAACAGCCTTATCTCCCTCTATACGCACAAAATCGTGACTGGCCGCTAAATCACGGTCAAAATCGGTGGCCGTAACCACAGTTTCCGGGTTTTCCTTAAATCTTTTAGCTGTTTCCTTGACAATAGAAAATGCTTCGGGAAGAATTTCCGATAATATTTTCCCCAATTTCGATGTAATCTCCTTTTCAATTTTATCTATCTCGTTCCAAACCGACTCGCGTTTTTCGAGTTCCACTTCTTCAATACTGGCTTTTAGCTCCGCGATACGGGCGTTATCCCCGGTAATGTATTCTTCTATTTTCTTTTCGAGTTCTTTGGTTTTTGCACGTAACTCATCGTTTGAGAGCTTGGCTATTCCCGGATAAGCCTCCTTTATTAAATTTACAATGGGGTTTATCTCGTTCAGGTCCCTCTGTGCCTTATTACCAAATATTTTACTTATAAATGAATTGAATCCCATATTGTTTTGTATTGCGGGTTTCGGATTTCAGGTCCGACCTGTTGTACGGATTTATCCGGTCCCCTTAATTTTAATTGTTAATTGTTAACTTCTCTATTTAAAACAGTTCTTCCAAAATATTGGCTTGGGCAGCGTTGGGAGCACGAATCCGCAAGCGGTGTGAAACGCTGGGGGCGATCTCCGTTGCATCAATCACACGATTGATCCGCTGCGGTTTAATGTTGTTTCCGAAAAAGATGACCGGCGCATGAACGGCATTGTCTCTTACGCGGACGTTGTTGTTGAGGTCATTTTCTACCACTACCTTCCATCCGGGCTGCAATTCCAGGTAAAGATCACCCGATATTCCTTTGTAGAAACCATTTCTGTAATGTTGCACACGTTGATTGTAAGCACCGTGCAGCATCTGGTGAGAGGTAATGACATCCTGTATACCGGCCGATTGAACAAGAAATTCCGCCGCTTTTTGCTGAAATTCCACGAAATTGATTTTCCGGTCTTCAATCAGTTTCCGGTTGAAAAACAGCTGCTGGTTGTAATATTTGCTTACCCATTGTTCGCGACCGTAAATGGCCATGAGATACATGTTGAGCAATGCGATGCTCCTGTCGGGATAAAAATCTCCGCCTGAAGTAACCATATCCGAAGGGTGGATCTCCTGTTCGTTGAAATATCCGGTGGAAACCACAAAGATCAGGGTGTTCTGCAGGCCTACAGCTGAATCAATAGCTTCGAGCAGTTTCTCTATTTCCTGATCCAGCCGGTAGTAAGTGTCTTGCACTTCAACGGAATAGTTTTTGTCGAGCGAATTTTCAAAATTGCCGGCATAGAAAGTCAACGCCAGGAAATCAGGATTTTGACGTTTTCCCAACGAGCTGGATTTTAGTACCTTCTCTGCAATTTCACGAACTTCCGTGTTAACATAAGGCGACTGTTTCAATAACCGAACGTGATTTTTTTTATCCACACCGAAGTAATGCTGGAAGTTATACAGGTTCTTGGTATAAGGAAACGCTTTGTAATTCGATATGTCGATAGCTGGGCGCCACGTGATGGAACCAATTTTCTTACTCAATGACTCCGGTGTACGGTTATGTTGATCCACGATGGGTTGCCGGGTTTTATAAAAAGCCGTCGTTGCCCAGTTTCCGGTCATGTCTTCAACCCAGTACGCACCACTGGCAGCGTGTCCTCCGGATGCCAATGCCTGTGAAGCGTGAGGCGCAAAAGCAAACACATCCGATTGTCCTCCGGAAGCGATTTTGAGTTCGTCGGCAAGGGTAGAAACCTTTACAGGTAATGGAGAATAACGTTCGGTAGTGAAATTTCCGGCATAATTGTTATCGGAAAAAGCAGGAATTTCCCGGTTTTCTTTCAGTATAAACCTGTTTTCTCCGGTAATTCCGTGGTAAGCGGGATTGGCACCCGTGAAAATGGTAGTGATGGTGGAAGCACGATCAAGGTGGGGAAAATCAAATTCCAGATCTGCATAAACCAACCCCCCATTCAGGAGCCTTTTAAATCCTTTTTCTCCGAAAGTATGTTGAAACATCTCCAGGTAATCGCCGCGTAATTGATCTATGGTGATCCCCACAACCAACTTGGGGACGATTGGTGTGTCCTGGGCACAAAGAGCGGTTACCGAAAAAAGAGCGACAAGAGAGGATAATATTTTATTCATTTGAGAGTATATCTTTCATTTAAGCTTGTTCTGTTGGCTTCTTTATGTGCGCAATACAGTTCTTATTGTATCATGCAAAAACCGTGCTACGTTTTGATTCACATCATTGCCCCCAACCTGCCTTCATGTATTTCGACGAAACATACCGCTTATTAACCTTTCTCCTTTTCGTCTGCATAAATACATTCATTCCCGATCTGAGCCACATACTCATTGAAAAAAGAATGCCTGCCACCGGTAATTGTTGTGGCAGCAACCACCAGAAAAGCAGAAAGAGGGTTAGGGCTGCAAAGTTAATAAAATGATAGATATTTACCGCTTTTTTCACCGGCTTTGCCCAAAATAAAATGGCAGCGACAAGCGCAAAAATGTTTAGCCATACAAAATTCCAGTTAGGATTTGTAGCCGGATGCTCCGAAAAAAACATCAGGAGAAACAGGATACATCCTCCCAAGCCGTAAACAGCGAACAAAATCGTGTCATAAATTTGGGGCAACTGGGTTTTATTCCACTTTATGTATTGAATAATCGATACCAGCAAGGTTATAAAAAAAAGCGCGAATGCCGCTATTAACGGTGAAAATATAATCTGTTCGCTACCATTGTCCTCCTCATTTGAAACCAATACCGTAGTTGTACTTCTGATAAGGGGGTAGCTGACAGAGTCGCTCTTAACAACGGTTGCCCCCTCAAATGAATTCATCAAATAAGAAGGAATAAACATTTTTGCACGAACATCAATAGGGGAATCGGCTCCCGCACCTATGACCAAATCAATACCGAATTTGTTCCACGGATAGGGTTGTAAACATTCGTGCAAGAGATCCCGATAGGTTTGTCCTTCCTTTGTGGGTGGGTATATAATCTTACCTCCGGCGAATTTCTCCACCATATCGCGCGGACGTGTGGCGCAGTTGTCGTAAAAATAATTATACCGATACCCCCTGTTTTCCGGCAAATGATTGAGGTACAAGGCCTCCCATAACTGTTGCTTTTCCGGTTGAGCTAAATTAAGCTCCTGTTCATAAACGGCCACCTTCTTGTAGGCATATTCGCTGATAAATCCTTCAAAAGATGTTGTTCCCAAAATATAATCGGTTTCTCCCCTTACAAAGTGATACATAAAATTGGGCTGGGTAGGATCAAAAAAACCGTAATTGAATACAATATCCATGTGTGCGGAATCGTCCTGTACACGCAACGCCGTATGTCCGTAAAACGCATAAACTGCTCCCGACCATGGCCCGCAGGTCATCAGGCTTATTTTGGCACTGTCGCTCAATACTACCTGGGCATTTGCAAAAACCGACATCGTGATAAGAATCAGGGCAAAAAAATATTTTTTCATTATCGACTGAACTTATGTTGGAAATGCAAATTTACATATAAAAGTTTATTTTCACGGCTTTTCAATCAATGGAAAAACCACAGGACCTCCACCTACCTCTCGGTTTCTGACACAACCGATGCCTGAAAAATGGGATAATCCGCTATATTTTAACCTGTTTTTAAACCATACGTTCGGCATTTTTGGCTATATTTCCTCTATAAATCCATTTGTTTCCCTGCATAATAAACTCATTGAAGCTGGTTTGCTATATTTTAGACACATAGATTTACTGACGAAAGAAGAATGAACTTTCGTCAATGTAAATTAATTTCCTCTTCGAACTCTTACGGTTCTTGATCGGCGTTCAATACGGATTGTCTGCCACGGTCAGTTTGCGAACCGGGGTATAAAATCCACCACAAATATAAAGGCCTTACAAACAATCCGACTGCTCCGGAAAAGCGGAACAGGAGTCCGCCCTACGAAGCAGTTTTTTTCTTCAGATGATACGTTTCATCAAAGTTCTCATGTCTGGAAAGCAGTGTCCAGATAACGGTAAGCATCTCCCGTGCAACGGCTACGATAATGGCGTTATGGTGTTTCTTCATGCCTTTTAAATGCCAAAAACGGCAGTAAAACACGGATCCTCTTGTTCGGGCGGCACTCCATGCACATTCTATCAAAGCTTTTCTCAGATACTTGTTCCCGTGTGTTATTTGGCGGCTCTTAATTTTTCCTGCGCTTTCATCGTTACGCGGTCTGAGTCCTGCCCATGACACAAGGGCTGCTGCGGTAGCAAAAAGTTCCATATTGTCGCCTATTTCAGAAATGATGATGGCCGCCGAGAGCTCCTTCACACCCGGAATACCGAGCAGAAACAAAAATGCTTCCCGATAAAGGTTCATACACATTTGAACCATCGCCTCGTGGCATTGCTGTTTTTGTGATTGATACATGTCAAGCATCTGCGTGTATTGCCCAAGCAAATCCCTGTCGCTTTCAACGATGCAGCCCTCCAACGCATCATGCACCGCCGATTTTCCGTGTCGGTTAACCGTGCGCCCGTGGATAAGCCGGATAAGTTCATCCACGGATGTCTCACCCCTTATCAGGGAATCCACCACTTTGCGGTAGCTCCTGCTTCTGGTGCGCGAGACATAATTGCTCAAACGCACGTTGCAGCGCTGAAGAAGCATGTCGATACGCTGTTCACAACGAACCGTGTCCTTGTTTATCTCGTTGATGCGCCGTCCGTATTGGCGCAGGCGTTGAATGTTGCCGTCAGGAACAAAGCTGTCCCTGACTAATTCCTTGAGCAGGGCCGTGGCAATCCACTGTGCGTCTTTCACATCGCTCTTGCGACCGGGCAATTGTTTAAGAAACTGGGGGTTGACCAGATGAAGCTTGAAATCTGATTCCAATAAACGCCAGAGGGGAATCCAATAAATGCCCGTACTCTCCATACATACATCACTCACAAAACGGGAGTGCATTACAACGGCCATCCGCTTTATTTCGCGAGTGGTAACTCCGAATTTTTCTTCTGTTTTTTTGCCTTGCTCGTCCAGGATGCACATAAATATGCTATCTTTGTGAACGTCGAGGCCGCTAACTGTTCTCATAATGATAATTTTAAATTATACTTTGTGTCTTAGAACACGTTAATTACAAGTAGAACAGTTACGGCCCCGATTTTTATCGGGCGGCGTATAAAATTCAAACTTTTTTATATAAGTTTGTACGTCGTAAATCTAAAATTTTAAGCATGAACAAATTGGTTATTTTTCTTTTATTTTCATGGCTGACACTACCCTTGGATGCTCAGGACATTCAACTCTCCGCTCCGGATAAAAAAGGCGGAAAACCTCTAATGCAGGCGTTGAGTGAACGCAAATCCGCCCGTGAGTTTCAGGAAAAAGAACTGCCGGACGAGGTTCTATCCAATTTACTTTGGGCGGCCAACGGATTTAACCGCGAAGATAAGCGTACTGCCCCAACAGCCAACAACAGGCAGGAACTCGAACTTTACCTGGTGATGAAAAGCGGTATTTATTTTTACAATGCCCGGGAACATAGACTGGCGTTGGTAAAAAAAGGCGATTATAGGAAAAGTGCTGGTACACAAACCTATGTTGCCAACGCACCGGTGAATATCCTTTTTGTTTCCGATTCCGGAAAAGCATCGGGCAAAAACTATGCATACACCGATTGCGGCTTTGTTTCGCAAAATATTTATTTGTTCTGCGCCTCCGAAGGATTGGCAACGGTTGTACGCGGTTCGTACGACAAAAAGGTACTTGAAGAGCTCCTGCAATTACCGGCAAATCAGGAAGTGCTGCTCACACAAACGGTTGGCTATCCCAAATAGTTTGTCGGCTTCGCATTGTTCGTTAACAAAAACGGTGATTCTCTTTCGAAAACCACCGTTTTTTATTATTACCTGAAAAAGGATTTATTTTTTCTTACGATCTCCGTAACGGCTCATAAACTTGTCGACACGTCCGGCTGTATCCACCAATTTTTGTTTTCCGGTGTAAAACGGATGCGATGAACTGGTAATTTCAAGTTTCACCAAAGGATAAGTAACACCGTCAATCTCAATGGTTTCCTTGGCGTTTATAGTAGAACGTGAAATAAAAATTTCTTCGTTCGACATATCTTTGAAAACTACCGGGCGATAATTGCTTGGATGTATTTCTTTTTTCATTGTTATATGATTTGTTTTATTTTTGTTGCTTTGGATTTTCGGAATGCAAAGATATAACAATTCATTGAAATAGAAAAATTAAATAGAAATAATTTAGAAAAAATCGATTCCGATAGCTTAATTTTGTACGAAATTGGAAAGCTAAAAAGAAACAAGCATGTAAATCGGTTACACACAAATGAAAATAGAGATTATAACCGTTGGAGATGAAATCCTTATCGGGCAAATCATTGATACCAATTCCGCCTGGATGGCAGCAGAACTCACCCGGCAGGGATTTGAAACCGTGGCAATTACAACCGTCGGCGACCAGGAAGAAGATATGGCGAAAGCTATTGACACAGGCTTTTCCAGGGCGGATGTACTGTTGATGACGGGGGGAGTTGGACCCACCCGGGACGATATTACCAAGAAAACACTCTGCAACTACTTCCGTACCGAATTAATTTTCAACGAAAAGGTCTTTCGACAAATCAACCGTCTCTTTGCACACAAAAATTATCCGATGAATGAATTGACAAAGAACCAGGCTTTTGTTCCGAAAGGTTGTACTGTTATACAGAATAGAGTCGGAACAGCCCCCCTTCTTTGGTTTGAACAAAGAAGCCACATATTGGTTTCAATGCCAGGTGTTCCTTTCGAGATGAAAACAGCAGTAACCACTGAAATCATTCCCCGATTAAAAAAACGATTCCTATCGGTTGACTACCTGAAGTCTTCATTCCTCGTATCGGGAATCACGGAATCGTCATTGGCCATCCTGCTGGAAGACTTTGAAGCGACACTTCCAGGCAATTTCTCACTCGCCTATCTCCCCTCCTACGGATTGATCCGCTTACGACTGTCGGCCCGGGGCAAAGAGAACCTTCCGGAAATGAGGTTTCAAGAGAAAAAACTCAGGGAAGTGTTGTGCGATTTCCTTGTTGCTGATAGTGATGAACCGCTTGAAGCATTGCTGGGTGAAGCTTTGAGAAAAGAAAAGCTCACCCTCTCCACAGCCGAGAGTTGCACCGGAGGAAACATTGCCCACCGGATAACGCTTGTTCCGGGCGCGTCGGAGTATTACAAAGGTACGGTTGTATCGTACGACAACAGAGTTAAAATCTCCCTGCTGGAGGTTTCAAACCAAGCAATTGAAACGTACGGTGCCGTCAGCCGCGAAGTAGTGGAGCAAATGGCGCAGAATGTATCTGAAAAAATGAAGACCGACTGCTCCATAGCCGTATCAGGTATTGCCGGCCCTGATGGAGGCACACCCGAAAAACCAGTGGGAACGGTATGGATTTGCACCCGGATGCATCGCGAAACGGTAACGAAAAAATATCAATTCGGTACTTCCCGCGAAGAAAACATAAACAGAACAACCAACATGGCTATCCTACAGATGATAAAAATGCTTGACAAATATAAAAACAAAAAAGATGCAAACTAAAACAGAAAAAATCACCGTAAAGTCTCTGGACGGCAACACGCTGAATTTAATGGATATTTATCGGGGAAAACCTCTGCTAATCTTGTTTTTCAACATCCATTGCCTGGGATGTGTGGGCAGAGCAATCCCCTTGGCCTACGACTACCTGCAGGAATTCAAAGACCTGAACGTAGTGGCCATCCACACCACTTTTGGGAAAGAGATGATCTCCAAAGACGACATCCTCAACTTATTTACAATGAAGGAGCTACCATTCCCTATCTATTTTGACATTGAAAAAACAAATTACGAAACGTTTGAATGCGAGGGCACACCCCATTGGATTCTGTTGGATAAAGAAGGCAACCCGACCCGGTCAATTTTCGGATCGCAGGATGGCTCCCAAACCCGCTTGATTTACGCACTCGAAGAATTAACACGAGAATCGGAATGAAAGAATTCTGGGACAACAAATATTCCACAAATGAATATGTTTACGGAGAAGAACCGAATGAATACTTCAAGTACGCAATAGATACTTTTCTACCGGCCGGAAGATTACTTCTACCGGCCGAAGGAGAAGGTCGGAATGCCGTGTATGCTGTCAAGAAAGGCTTGGAGGTAGTCGCGTTCGACCAAAGCAAAGAAGGAAAGAAGAAAGCCCTAAAACTGGCTGACAAAGCCGGTGTAAAAATTGATTATCGAGTAGGTGAACTTCCCGATCTTCCGTTGGAGGGAGAAATTTTCACCGCTGCCGCTCTTATTTATGCTCATTTTACCCCACAACTGCGTTTGGAGTATCACCGGTTGATCGGTAAACTTATCAAGCCCGAGGGTCTTATTATTGTGGAGGGATTCAGCCAACAGCACATCGAATATCAGAAAAAATATCCCAATATCGGTGGGCCACGAAATATCGGGATGTTGTATACCCTGGAGATGATCCGGAGTGATTTTGACGATTTTGAGCCCATCGAATCAAGTGAAGGAGAGGTGGAACTTTCCGAAGGAAGCAGCCACATAGGTACCGGTAACGTAATCCGGTTCATAGGAAGGAAAGTCAAGTGAAAACCTACTGAGTTGCCTGTGTCCGGAAAGGTTGTTTTAAGGTTTTTGCTTATAAACGATTTTTCTCCCCCTGATTTATACGTTTTAACCAAAATTTCCGTTATATTTACTGAATCGAGTATCGTTACAACTTTTTGAATTTATGATTGACTATATCAAAGGTGAAATCGCTGAGTTAACACCTGCTTCCATTACAATTGAATGCAATGGCATTGGCTATATGGCAAATATTTCCCTGAACACGTACACCGCACTCAACGGCAAACAATCGGCCAAGCTTTACATTTTTGAATCCATCCGCGAAGACGCACACGTGCTTTTTGGTTTTGCCGACAAACACGAACGCGAAATTTTTCTACACCTTATCAGCGTATCGGGTGTCGGCCCAAGCACAGGACGAATGATTTTGTCGTCACTCAGTTCCCGTGAACTGGAAGCGGTTATTGCTTCTGAAAACGCGACTGTACTCCAGTCTGTAAAGGGTATCGGTGCAAAAACCGCACAACGCATCATCATCGATCTGAAGGATAAGATCAAGTATACGGAAGAGGGTTCAACGGTGAAAATACCGGCTGCCTTGTTTATCTCGGGAGCGGCCCTGGAAGCTGTTTCTGCACTGGTGATGCTAGGATTTACCAAACAAGCTTCGGAAAAGGCAGTGGCAAAAATAGCGAAAGAATCACCGTCACTATCGGTAGAGGCCATTATTAAAGAGGCGTTGAAACGGATGTAAAATGAGTTGTGAGTTATGTTATCTATCCACTCACTGGATAATTGAAAAGAACAGCATTATATAACCTCTTTCTCATTGTTCTGCTTGCTGTGAGCAGAATACAACCTGTTGTTGCTCAGCAAGACACCACCAAATCAAGGTTTCCGGTGCAGAAAACGACCGTTGAAACGGTGGAAGACCTAACTAAAAAATTACCTGCAGATCTCCAAACACCCTCGAACATAAGAACGGAAGTGTTTTATGATTACAAAACCAACCGGTATGTTTTCCAAAACAAAGTCGGCGATAAGGTAACAGGAATTCCATTTACCATGACGCCTGCGGAGTACATGGAATATACGTTGAAAGAATCGAACGACAAGTATTTCAAAGATAGAAATGCCATCAGGAAAGAGGACAAACCTGCAGGCAAGGAGCCGTTACCGTTTTTCAACCTACGTCGGAGCAACACGCTGCTGGAAGACGTTTTCGGGCCTGGCGGAATCCAGTTGACCACTCAGGGATCGATAGAACTCAGCAGCGGGTTAATAAGAAACGTAATCGACAACCCCACCCTCCCCGAGCGCTCCCGAAAGCGAACCCGGTTCGATCTCGATCCACAAATTCAGCTTAACGTCAATGCCAAAGTCGGCAACAAGATTAATTTCGGACTGAATTACGATACCGATGCTGCGTTCAATTTCGATGCCAGACGTGTAAAACTCGCTTATCAGGGTGATGAAGACGAAATCATCAAAAACATGGAAGCCGGAAACGTGAGTATGACCACCGAAAACTCGCTTATCAACGGCGGAACGGCTCTTTTCGGTATCAAATCAGACCTACAGTTCGGCAAATTGCGCGTAAGCACTGTTTTGTCGCAACAGGAGTCGGAATCCCGGACCATCAGTTCTCGCGGTGCCGTTCAAACCACACCTTTCGAAATTAATGCCGATCAGTACGACGAAAACCGTCATTTCTTTTTAAGTCATTACTTCAGGGACAATTACGACAAAGCACTGGCAAAATTGCCTTACGTCCAATCGGCGGTCTCGATAACCCGGTTAGAAGTATGGGTGACCAACAAACGAAGCAGCTATGACCAGGCACGGGACATACTGGCTTTAGCTGATCTGGGGGAGCACAGCTCCATCCATAATCCCCTGTGGTCGACTACCGGTACAGAAACTGTGCCGCATAACGATGCCAATACGATGCACCGGGAACTGATCTCCACTTACGTTGCCGCACGCGATATCAGCCAAACCGCGGCAGTCCTTCCTTCAACCGTGATTATGGGCCGCGATTACGAGAAAATTGAAAGCGCACGGCTGCTCACTCCTTCCGAATATACTTTCCAGCCGCAATTGGGTTATGTTTCGTTGCGTACACCGTTGCAGGCCGATGAAGTACTAGCTGTTGCCTACGAATACATCTACAACGGAAAAGCTTATCAGGTGGGGGAATTTTCATCCAACCAAAACGTTGGTGCCCTTTTTCTGAAGCTCTTGAAGCCTGTCTCCCTTTCTCCGCAAGCCTATACCTGGGATTTGATGATGAAAAATATCTATTCACTGGGATACAATGCGTACAACATACAGAAAGACCGGTTTAAGCTCAGTATCACTTACCAGAGCGACACCACCGGCGTTTACCTGAATTATATTCCCGAAGGCGATATCCGCGATCACCTATTGCTGAGCGTGATGAATCTGGACAACCTGAATTCAACTAACGACCCTCATCCTGACGGTATTTTTGACTTTCTGGACGGTTACACCGTTATGGCCGATAACGGACGGATCATCTTTCCTGTAGTGGAACCTTTCGGTTCACACTTGCGAAAAATGATCGCTGACGATGCCGTTGCTGAAAAATACGTTTTTCAACAACTTTATGACTCCACACTGACCGTTGCCCGGCAGTTTGCAGAGAAAAATAAATTCAGGATTTCGGGCGAATACCGGGGCAGTTCGGGCGCGGAACTCAACCTGAATGCCACGAACATTACGCGCGGATCCGTGCGGGTCACAGCTAACGGCGTAGCGTTAATCGAGGGCACCGACTATACGGTGGATTATATTTCCGGGACGGTGACTATCATCAACCAGGCGATCCTGGATGCGGGAACACCTGTGACCGTGACACTCGAAAATCAATCGGTGTTCAACATGCAGCGTAAAACAATGATGGGAGTTGACCTGGCGTACAACTTCTCGAAAGATTTAAGGGTTGGAGCTACTGTTATGCACTATTACGAAAAACCCCTTACCGTGAAAACCGTTTTTGGCGAAGAATCTGTAAAAAACACCCTTTGGGGCCTGAATACCTCGTTTAGGAAACAATCGTATGCGCTAACCCGCCTGCTCGATATACTGCCCTTCGTGGACGCCTCCGCCCCATCCCAACTGACAGCCAACCTGGAATTTGCCCACATGATTCCCGGACATTACCGCAACAAGTACACAGGCGGATATTCTTACCTGGACGATTTTGAAACATCTACCTCAAGAATCGACTTACGGTCACCCTACGGTTGGTCGCTGGCATCAACACCATTCAACGATACCTCCACCGGGCTGTTTCCCGAAGCGGCATTAACCAACAATATCGATTACGGAAAAAACCGGGCGCACATGGCGTGGTTCTATATTGACGGGCTGTTTACACACCGGAACTCCTCACTCACCCCCGCACACATAAAAAACGACAAGGAGCAGCTATCCAATCACCTGGTACGCGAAATCTACGAACGTGAGATTTTTCCCGACAAGGAAGCCGTTTACGGCGATCCCCCTACACTTCCGGTGATGAACATCTCTTTTTACCCCGACGAACGCGGCCCATACAACCTCGACACCAGCATCGATCCCGAAGGAAAATTACTTAACCCGGAAAAGCGGTGGGGAGGAATCACACGAAAAATGGACATTCGCGATTTTGAAGCGGCTAACATCGAATATATCGAATTCTGGCTGATGGACCCGTTTGTGAACGATAAAACGGGAGCTGACCGTGGCGGCGATTTGTATTTTAACCTGGGTGAAATTTCGGAAGACGTGCTGAAAGATGGAAAAAAGTTTTTTGAAAACGGATTACCTGTTAACGGTGATGCGAGTACCTCCGGTACCAGTATTTGGGGAAAATACCCCTTGCGCCAGTCCACCGTCTATGCTTTCGATAATTCGCAGGGAGATGAATCGCGCCGTGTACAGGACGTGGGCCTGAACGGATTGAGTACGGAAGAAGAAAAAGCGTTTCCTACCTACGCCGCCTATTTGGATGAAATTATTCCTAAACTTTCTGAAGAGGTATTGCCAAGAATGCGGGCAGACAGACATTCATTGCTCAACGACCCTTCAGGAGACAATTTCAGGCATTACAGGGGACAAGAACAGGACCGGGCGCAACTGAGTATTCTGGACCGTTATAAATACTACAACGGGACCGAAGGAAATTCTCTCGCGCCCGATGAAACACAGCCCTACTCCACCGCATCGCGCACAACACCCGATGTGGAAGATATTGACAACGACAATACGCTGAATGAGAACGAGTCGTATTACCAGTATAAAGTGCAGCTTCGTCCCGGAAACATGACAGTGGGTAGCAACTATATCGTTGATAAACGAGAAGCAAACGTTTCGTTGCGCAACGGAAAAACGGGAAAAGTGAACTGGTATCAATTTAAGATTCCCCTACGTGATTACCAGTCCCGGGTAGGTAATATGAGGGGATTCAACAACATCCGGTTTATGAGAATGTTTCTTACCGGTTTCGGACAACCTGTATTTCTTCGGTTTGCCACGCTGGAACTCGTGCGCAGTGAATGGCGGACATACACTCAAAGCCTTCAATCAGGCGGAACCGTATCGGGACCGGGTAAGCTGGAAGTCTCAACCGTAAGCATCGAAGAGAACGGAGACCGTACTCCCGTGAATTACGTTTTACCTCCGGGTGTGACACGTATCCTCGATCCTAGCCAGCCGCAACTTCGTCAACAAAACGAGCAAGCCATCGCATTGAAAGTAAAGGATCTCGATCCGGGCGACTCACGCGCCATTTACAAAAACACCGAGTACGACCTGCGTCGCTACAAACGCCTCCAGATGTTCATACATGCCGAAGAAACGGCAGACGGCAGCAGCGATCTGCAAGACGACGAGATGAGTATTTTTTTACGTATCGGTTCTGATTACCGGAACAATTATTACGAGTACGAAATTCCACTTAAATTAACTCCTGCAGGACGCTACAGTTCGAACATCCCCGATCACCAGGAAACGGTATGGAAACCCGGGAACAAGTTCGATTTTCCGCTTGAACTGCTGACAAGCCTGAAACTGAAACGCAATGCGGAAAAACGTCGTGGAAGCGGTGTGACCTACCTTACTCCTTATTCCGAAGCAGATCCCCAAAAGCCGGAGAACAGGTTAACCGTTGTGGGAAATCCGTCACTTGCCGAAGTGAAAGTGATAATGATCGGCGTTAGAAATAACTCCGTCAGCGCCAAGTCTTCCGAAGTGTGGGCAAACGAACTCCGATTAAGCGAGTTCGACGAGAAAGGAGGTTGGGCGGTACAGGGGAACGTTAATCTCGCGTTATCGGATATCGGGTCGTTAACGGTTTCGGGAAGAAAGGAGACAGTGGGCTTCGGTACACTTGACCAAAGCTTGCTGGAAAGACGGAACGACGATTATTCATCAATAAATGTCGCCATGAATATGGAACTGGGACGATTCCTACCTGAGCCGTTAAAGATATCGGCTCCCCTCTACTATTCCTATTCCAATCAAACTACCGCACCACAATATGATCCGCTCAACCGGGATATTTTGCTTTCGGAATCGTTAAAAAACACGCGAAACAAACAAGAACGGGATTCGGTTATTCGCCTGGCTGTCACACAAACACTAAACAAAAGTTTGATTCTGAACAATATAAAAATGAATATAAAGAGTAAGAATCCGATGCCGTACGACCCAACGAATTTCAGTTTCGGATATTCCTACAGCGAGAACCATTTTCAAAGCCCCGATACCGAATACAACAACAGCATCCATCAGCGCTTGCAGGCGAATTACGGTTACACTCCGCTTGTGAAACCGTTTGAACCTTTTAAAAATTTCAGTTTCAACTACCTCCCCAACAATATCCAGATCAGTTCCCAACTGATGCGAAACTACCAGGAAACGCAGCTACGCGATCTGAACGCACACATGTCGGGATTTTCACAGTCGCAACGGCAGTATTTAACGTTCAGCCAATTCTTCACTTGGGACAGGGATTTTTCGATTACCTGGGACCTGACCCGAAACCTGAAGACCTCGTTCCGTTCGGGCACCATTGCTGAAATAGAAGAACCTTATCTGCAGGTAAACAAAAAACTTAACCGCGACGACTATGAGCTTTGGAAAGATTCTGTCATTCAGAGTATTCAGAACCTGGGAAAGCCACTCAATTACGAACAAACGGCAGATATAAGCTACACACTTCCGTTTGCGCAAATTCCTGTTCTGGACTGGATGAGTGTAAGCACAGCATACAATTCGCGTTACCGGTGGGAACGAGGTGCGTTTATCCGCGATGAAAATATCGGAAACATTTTGCAAAACGACCTGTCGCTCACCGTAAACGGACGGCTGAACCTGGTACAGCTGTACAACAAAATAGGGTTTCTGCGAAAAACCGGACAACGCTTTGATGCAGACGTTGCCCAATACCTGGCACGCAGCCTGATGATGGTGCGCAGTGTGAACGTAAATTTCGGGTACAGGTCCAGGACAGATATTCCGGGTTTTGATCCTATGGTCGGTGATTTTTTCGGACAAAGCCACACGCCTGCGGGACTGATCCCCGGGCTGGGCTTTGCTTTTGGATTTGATGGAGGTGAACGTTTTCTGGAAAAGTCTGATGCCAACAACTGGTTAGTTAAAAACGCAGACAATATCTCGCCGGCTCTATACCAACAAACACATAACGTGCGTATGGAGGCCACACTTGAACCGCTCCGCGGTCTGAAAATTGATTTAAATGCGCTGTATGAAAATAGCCGCCGTACGGAAATCCAATATATGTTCGACGGAATGCCCAAAATTTACGGCGGAAGTTTTGCGATAAGTACATTAGCCTTGGCTTCGGCTTTTGAGAACTCCAAGGCTAGAAATGATTACGCCTCGCCATCGTTCGACCGGTTCCTGGCAAACCGGGAAGTCGTCGCCGGCAGGGTACGCAGCCGGTACCAAAACTCCACCTACCCCAATCGGGGGTTTATTGCTGAAACGGCATTTCAAAACCAGCCCTTTAGTCCGGAAAACGGCGACGTGAACCTCCATTCGGCAGATGTGCTGATACCCTCTTTCCTGGCCGCCTATACGGGACGGGATGCTCAAAAAATCGGATTGACCGCTTTTCCTGACCTGCTATCGCTACTGCCCAACTGGGACATTTCGTACAACGTTTTACAAATGCTGCCTGCGCTCCGGGCAAACTTCAAATCGCTGCTGCTTACGCACAAATATGTGTCGCAGTATCGTGTAGGAGCGTTCTCCTCGTTCCTCAGCTGGGTACCCCTGGATGATACCTCCGATTTGGGATATGTCCGCGATGTGCTTACCGGTTCGCCTGTTCCGTCGTCACCATACGACATCTCTGCGGTAAACCTGATCGAAACTTTTAGTCCGCTTATCGAGGCACGGGGGGTACTCGATAACAACATGACCTTCAATTTCCGCATTAACCACACGCGTTCGCTCAACCTGAACATCGCATCTTACCAAGTCGTGGAAACGAACGACAACGATATGGTTTTCGGGTTAGGTTACCGACTACCCGATTTTAACCGCATTATCGGCTTTGGCTCTAACTCGGTAAAAGCCGGTCGCAGGCAAACACGTGTTAACCGCGCACAAGCAACGCAAACAGAGAACGCCGATAACCTGCCGGAATTCAACAACGACCTGAACATCCGGGTAGATGTGTCGCACAAAATCACACAGGCCCTTATCCGTAAGATCGAAGACCGGTTTACCCAAGCCACCAGCGGATTAAAAACCACCGCCATCCGCTTTTCTGCGGACTATGCGTTGAGCCGGTCACTCACGCTCCGTGCATTCTTCGATAAAACCATTCATGTGCCGTTGGTCTCCTCAGCAGCATACCCCACAGCCAACACAAGTGCAGGAATGAGCCTGCGGCTGAATTTGAACCGGTGATCCGGATTACAACAGGTGGAGATTTGCGACTTTCCGTGAAAAAAGTATCTTTGCATACGGCAAATCACAAACAGGATACGTATTTTCCTCTTTTGAGGTGTCCTTTACAATATAAACCCATTATTTTGCAAAAATCCGCAGGTAATACAAAATATTTATTTAATCAACTATCTACTGGGAATCAGGAAGCATTTGATATGCTTTTTCGGGATTGGTATGCGAGATTGGTGGGTTTTGCCCAAACCTTTGTTTCCGAAAGCGGTCTGGCGGAAGAAGTGGTGTCGGATGTTTTTGTATCGCTTTGGATAAATCGCCAAAAATTGGCCACTGTTAATCACGCAGATACTTACTTGTACGTATCCGTGAAAAACAGGTGCCTTAACGCCTCGCGGAGCAAAATTTTTGCCGTAGCCCCTGAAACACAACCTGATGTAAAAATGCTGGAATATGAAAATCCGCAGGAAGTAATGGAACATCGGGAGTTGTATGAGAAATTAAACCGTTTGATCAGTCAGCTTCCAGAGCAACAGCAAGTTATTTTTCGCATGATTAAAGAGAACGGATTAACAGCCAAACAAACGGCTAAAATCCTACAGCTTTCGCCTCGAACCGTGGAAACCCATATCTATAAAGCCGTAAAGCGACTCGAGGAAGAGATTACCGGATATCTGGGTTATTCGCCCAAGAAAAAAACGGTAAATCGGATGATCACGTTGGCATTGTGAGATAAAGAGTTTTCATATATCGTAGATTTTCCGTTTTTTCACTACGTATTCCTTTTCTTTCCCGTGTCCTTATTACAGAACCCAGGTGAAGCAGCCCGCAAGCCGCTTATCTACAAAGCGAGTTGGATATTGCTCTACCCCCATTAAACAACGTAATACAATGACAAAAAAATCGTTTCTTCACCTGCTCGCCAAAGAAATATCAGGGACTATTTCAACGGATGAGAAAAAAATGTTGGACGAAAGTCGGGAAGAAAATCCGACATTCGACCGGGTTTATACCGAAGTGCAGCGATTTATGCAGACGAAACACCATCAACCTGTCGTGGACGTGGAAGGCAAACTCGATGAAGTGTGGCGTCGTATCCATACACAACTGGAGCCGGAAGAGCCGGATACTCCCAAGCGGATTGTTCCGTTGTGGGCACATGTAGCCGCATCGGTGGCAATAATCGTGGGATTGGGCATACTGGCGTACAACCATTTGCCGAACGAGCGGATGCTCCATACGCAAACATTGCAAACCGGAGATGAAAACCTTTATGCCGTGCTAGACGATGGCACGCAGGTATGGTTGAGCAAGCACTCTCAATTGGCATACAATAAGAATTTTGGTGAAAAAAAACGAAAAATACGTCTCTCAGGCGAAGCGTTCTTCGATGTGGCGCATCGCCCCGAAGTACCGCTGACGGTTTCGGCGAACGAGGTGGATATAACCGTGAAAGGCACGGCGTTTAATGTGAATGCGACGCAACCCGATGTAGAGGTTGTGCTCGTCCGCGGGCTGGTGTCTGTGAAAGAGAATCGCCGAAAAGACACCGAAGCGTTCTTGTTGTATCCCAACCAGAAAGCGACAGTAGGCCATGGAAAACTCGTGTTAAACGAACACAATTACCAAGTTACGCAAACCAACGACACCATCGTTCTCGAAACCCAATGGTTGGGCGACGCGCTCGTTTTCCAAAAACAACGCTTTACCAATTTGGCTAAACTGATGGAAGTCCGGTTTGGCGTGGAAATCACGCTCCTCAATCCCACCATTGCCGAACAGCAATTCACGGGCAGCATCAAGAACGAAAGTCTTACGCAAATGCTGGACGCACTAAAACAATCGTATCCGTTTGAGTATGAGATTGACGGGAAGACAGTCCTAATTAGATAGAAAATTAGAACCAAGAGACAGGAACCAGGATAGATGACAATAGACTATTAGACCGATAGACTGATAGACAAAAAAAACAAACCACTATGCACAACAATAACATTCACACCACTGTAGAGACGCAATGCCTTGTGTATCAAACAAAAATAGTCATTTTCATTTTACTATTTTTATTTTCCTTCGGCACATTTGCCCAAACCAAACCCATTTCCATCTCGGCAAAAAACACGCCCATAAAACAAGTTTTCGCCGAAATCCAACAAAAATCGGGCTACCGTATTTTATATAATGACAAAGTGGTGACGGATGATTTACGCGTATCGGTAACCGCCGAAAACACATCGGTAAAAAAAATCCTGCACATGATATTGGAAGGCACGGATTTAACATACATCATGCAGTCGGACGAACTCATTATCATCACCAAACACCGATATGAGAGCCAGCGGGCGGAGGTTTTCGGCACGGTTATCGATGAAAAAGGCTTACCCGTGCCTTACGCCAACGTGGTGCTGCTGCAACCCGACGATACCACCAAACTGGGCTATGGTGCAGTTACCGACGAGGCGGGCTACTACAAATTGGCCAACGTGAAGCCCGCCACATACCGTCTACAAGTGTCGTTTATCGGCTACAAAACACAGTATTCGGAGTTTGTGGTATCGGACGAAAACCGTCAGCCCATCGTGCGCAATTTCACGTTACCCGCCGACGAAACCGTGTTGCAGGAACTTGTGGTGGAAGGCCAACGCCCCGCCCTGAAAACCGAAAACGGAAAACTTATCTACCACACACCCACGCTTTTGCGCGGGAAAGGTGTAACCAACGCTTACGACGCACTCAAAGAAATCCCGGGCGTGATGGAGCAGGGCGAACGCCTCACCCTCATCGGTACAAGCGGCATGACGGTGCTGCTCAACGGACGAAAAACATCAATGACTTACGAGCAACTGATGGCGATGCTCAAAAGCATTCCACTCTCGCGCGTGGAAGACGTGGAAATCATGTACAGCACGCCGCCGCAATACAACATTCGCGGAGCGGCCATCAACGTGGTTTTGAAACAGCAGGGCGATGACGAGCAAAACGCGTGGCAGGGCGAAGTAACAAGCGAATACCGCCAACGCACCTACGCTGTGGGCGGATTGCGGGCAAGTATGCTTTATGTGGGAAAACGCACAACGGCAGAAGCACTCTATGCGTACCGAAACGGAAGGGAGTTCAGCGAAGAAGAACTCACGGCAGCACATACACTCAACGGTACGGTGTACGATATTCGTCAACACAGCGAAGGAACGAACAAAGGCGATGGACACAACGTGCACATGGCGCTTCAACACACGTTCGGCAACAAAGACAAAGGCGATGTTTCCTACACGGGAATCTTCGATGACGGGCGGTCCAACCGAACCGCGTCCACCGATATTTCAGGCACGGTAACCAATTCGAAAACAGGAACGTCGGGGCCCTCGTCCACACACAACATCAAAGCCGATTATTCCGCGCATTTCGGGCTAAACATCGGAGCAGATTACACCGCGTATAACGATAAATCGGATTATTTTCTCGAAAACACGTCGTTGGCATCTTCCGCGCTTGCCAACAAACTTACCTATCAGTCCGAGCAGGAAGTCCGCCGAACGATGTTTTATGTCACCCAATCGCACACGCTCAACAACGATTGGAGCATCAATTACGGGCTCAACTATTCGGGTGCGCACACCCAAAACCGTTCCCGCGCGCTCAAAAACGGCGAGGGATTTGACGACGCTACTTTCGACACGCGGCAGCGCGAACATATCTGGAATTTCTTCGCGGGATTTTCCAAATCGTTTTCCGAAAAACTATCCATGCAAGCATCGTTGGCGGCAGAATATTACAAAGCTTCCGAAACATCCAAAGGCCATACCAATCCGCTTTGGAACGATGTAGCTTGGTTTCCGACGCTCAACGCGAGTTACAAGCCTTCGTCCGACCATATTTTTCAGTTTGCCGTTTCGTCCGACAAAACCTATCCCTCGTATTGGAGCCTCAATCCAAGCGTGTTTTATTTCAGTACCTACGGCGTAACTTATGGAAATCCGCACCTGCGACCAAGCCGCGATTACAGCATCGGCCTCACCTATATCCACAAACGGAAATATGTAATTCGTCCTTATTTCAATTACATTCCCCATTATTTTGTGCAGTTGCCCTATCAGTCACCCGAAAAATTGCAACAGGAGTTTGTGGAACAAAACTACACATACAGGCAAGTTGTCGGGTTGATGGGTGTTTTGCCGTTCACTATCGGCAAGCGCGTTTCGTCGCGACTGGTTACCAACGTGATGCACTGGCGCGAGAAAGACGACGAGTTTTTCAATTTGTCGTTTGACCGTAAAACCGTTTTGGGTATTTTTCAGATGAACCACGATATTACATTGTCGGCAAAACCCGACGTGAAAATGAATGTTTCAGGATACGTTTCCACGCCCACAGGGATTCAGGGAATTTACGATTTGGGTGCGTCAGGTAACCTCGCGGGTGCGCTCACGTGGACATTCGACCGCAACCGCACCCAAATCATCCTAAAAGCTGACGATGTTCTCAACACCCGCACGCCTCTTGCCTCCATCGATTTTAAAGGGCAAAAAAGCACGCTAAACGCTTTCCGAGACACCCGCACCGTTTCCCTCTCCTTCATCTACCGCTTTGGCGGTTACAAGGAAAAAGAACACAAGCAGGTGGATACATCGAGGTTTGGAACGAACTAAGTACCTTTAATTGAATAAATTCTATAAAATTCTGTTCAAATAATAAATGCAGCCAGTCTTCATCCAATTTCTAAAGACAAAAAAGAACCCGCCGGAAAAGTTATGGTTCCGACGGGTTAAAATTTTCTAATGATCAATATTTTAGTGTTTTACAAAACCTCATCCGCAACTTTATTGAAATAATCAATAGACTGTCTGATTTCCGGCAGGTTGTTTTCCCAGTTTGCTTCATATTCAATGGTGAAATACCCGCTGAAGTCCTGACGCTTCAACTCTTCCAGCATTCCCTTCACATTCAACACTCCGGTTCCCCAGACCACATCTTCCAGGACTCCCTCCGGCCCTTCAGGGGCAATGTCCTTAAAGTGCATGGCCATGAGCCTTCCCTCCAGTTGCCCCAGCGCCGGTATCGGATCGATTCCCATTCTCTTGAAATGGCCTACATCGGCGCTTGATCCCAATAGCGGATCTCTTTGTCCGATGTACTCCAGCAAAAGTTCAGGTTTCCAATAGGAGTCCCCGTTCGGATGATTGTGGGTGGCTACCTTTATGCCATATTCTTTGGCAAAGAGTTCCACGATATCCCAGTCCTCGCGTGCCGGCTCGGCGCTGATGAATTCCATTCCCATATCTTTGGCAAACGAGAAAACCTTCTCCCATTCATCGCGCGAGGAAGTCCAGACACCGGAAGATACGATTTTCACCTCCCTGGATGCGGCCAGCTCCCTCAATTGTTCTTGTTGCTCCGTAGTCAGGCCATAACCGAAAACAGCATCGCCAAACCCTTCTCCCATCTTTTGTCCGGGATAGATTTCAATGTAATGCAGTCCCAGTTCCCGGGTCTTCTCCAATGATTCCACCACGGAAAACAGGTGAAAGGTGTAGGATTGCATGGAAAGTCTCCAGCCTTGCTTTTCCGCTTTGGTTTCCGTCTTGGATGAAGCAACGCAAGCCGACAGGCAGCCGGCCAAAAGAAAAAACAGCAATTTTTTAATTTTCATACGGTTTGTTTTATAACGATAGTGCATCCGGTCCCCGGAGCACTATCGTTTTTTCATTAATTCTCAAATGTTTGGCATTTCCGGCAGCGTGAACCCGTTTTGGTATGTATGCCTAATCCACTCATTGGCCATCTCCAGGGCGTTGAATTCGGCAAACCTGCGGTCGAACTTCGGGTCCCCGTCTATCACCGCATACTCATCCACCGTCACAATCTTTATCTTGTCGGTCGGGGAGATATTGGTGAACTTCATATTCTCTCCATCCCACTTCAGTTCCCGGTGCAGGCCGTGCAGCCCGGAGAGCCTGGTTGCCAGTACGCCCATTACGACCATTTCATTAAACGGTCCCGAGAACTGGAAGTTGGACGAGGACTCTTTCCGGTTATTTGGAGACTCCTTACATGCCCTTATCCAGTCTTGCTCGTGGGCATCGGTAGCCCAAATATTCCCGTTTCCTCCCTTAACCCTGGGAATGGTGGGCTCCGGCTCTTTGAAGTCTGCCATCAGGGAGGTCGGCAGGAGCGTCGGGTTCATGCCGTAACATCCGGTCATGATCTTTCCTTTGGTTCCCACCAGTATGATGCCGCCGTTTGAATCGCCCATCATCTCTCCGTCTTTCAGTTCCTTGGGACGGTCGGGAACCAGACCGCCATCATACCAGTAAACGGTGAGCTCCGGCATGTTTACATTGCCTTTGGGAGGCCTTGCCGGGAATTTATAGGTTACCTTCTGTGCCTGCGGCGGTGAATAGAGGTTGGAAAGCGTGGAGCTGCCTTCTACCGAAGAGGGGTATTTCAAGTCGAGTGCCCAGTAGAGCGGGTCCATGATGTGGCAGGCCATGTCTCCCAGGGCGCCTGTGCCGAAATCCCAGAATCCCCGCCAGTTCCACGGGGTGTATGCCGGGTCGTAGGGCCGTCTTGCGGCCGGACCGATGAACAGGTCCCAGTCGAGAGCCGCCGGAACGGGGACACCCCCCTTGGGCTCTGCCAGCCCTTGCGGCCAGATGGGGCGGTCAGTCCAGCAGTGGGCTTCGTGGACATCCCCGATGACACCTGACTTTACCCACTCTGCCACTTGTCTGCACCAGTCGAAGGAGTTGCCCTGGTTGCCCATCTGGGTGGCAACCTTGTATTTTTTAGCCAGCCTGGTCAGCAGCCTGGATTCATACACGCTGTGTGTCAGCGGTTTTTGTACATAAGTGTGCTTCCCCAGGGTGATGGCGTGGGCGGCCACGCCCGCGTGGGTGTGGTCGGGTGTCGCCACCAGGATGGCATCGATGGAGTTTCCCATCTTGTCGAACATTTCCCGCCAGTCTTTAAACTGCCTGGCCTTTGGATGATCGCCGAATGTCTTTGCGGCATATTTCCAGTCCACGTCGCAAAGGGCTATGATGTTCTCCGTTTTCATGTTGGCCAGGTTGCGGCGCCCCATGCCCCCAACGCCAACACCCGCAATATTGAGCTTGTCGCTGGGAGCCATATGGCCAAAAGATTTACCTAATATGCTGTCAGGTACGATGGTCAACCCGGCAGCGCCTGCTGCCGCTGTTTTTAAAAATTTTCTGCGTGAATATGTGTTCATTGTTTTAAAATTTTGGAAACTATTTGTAATTATCATTTTGAATCAACACTCCGTTTGAAGTGTCAATTTCAGTTTGAGGAATTGGAAATGGCCAACTTTTATCCGTAACTAATTTACCTTTATTGGCGTAGGGCTGTTTTACGTTATAAGTATTCATAACGGTCACAAAATCACCCCAACGCAAAAGATCTATAAATCTATATCCTTCTAATCCAAGCTCCCATCTTCGTTCATTTTTAATCGCTTTCAGTAAATCATCAGAAGCCTTAACTGCTAAATTCGTTTCAAAATATACATCATCAATAGGAATCAAATCAGCTTCAAAAGCCCTGAAGCTGGCTTCTTCATCTTTTTTTGAAGTGGTAACAAAAGCCCTGTAACGAACTTCATTAACTAAACTAGCCACTTTCTGATTATCGCCTCCAGTTTTTAAAAGCGCCTCAGCATACATCAATATGAGATCTGCGTAGCGAATATAGTATGGAGTCCAATCTGAACGAATATCACCCAAAGAATACCCTGCTCTAAATTTATCGGGTACAAATGCTTTCCTGCTTTGCTGAAAATGAACATTATCATAACCTTTATAAGAGTGTTCAATTTGCTTACCTCCCACGTTCGGAAAGATATCTCCTGATTTTATAACGGAAAACAATTTTCTGGGATCTCTTTTGTCAAAAGACTCGGCAAAGTCAATTGTAGGGCAGTTACCTCCCCAACCGCCAACCTCCCCGCGTCCGGCATACATAACGGCAGTACAATAACCAATATCAAGATATCCGGGAACATATTTTCTTATTACAGTAAATATGGTTTCTTTATAAAGTTCTGCACTGTGTTCACCGGCGAAATAATCTCCCCTAAAAAGGTTTTGATAATCTGAAACTAAAGCAAAAGATTTGCTGTCATAAACAGTTTTTGCCGCATTCAAAGCTAGAGTATATTCTACGCCGGCATTACCTTGTAGTTTTCCCGTTTCCATTAATCCGGCAAAAAATAAACAAACTCTTGCTTTGAAAGCGTTAGCTACGTGCTTAGATATCCGACCATATTCATTGCCAGTTACCTGTATTGGCATATTCGGATCAGCTAAACATTCATCAATATCTTTCAGTATTTGTGTTCGTAAATCTTCAATAGAGGCTTTTTCGGGTAATTCAGAAGGTGCAGGGGTGCCCGTTAATAAAGGAACAGTTCCAAAAGTTGAAACTAAATCAAAATAATACCAGGCTCGAAGAAATTTCACTTCGGAGACATACCGTGATTTTACTTGTTCAGAAAGCAAACTTCCATCTGCTGCCACTAAAGATGTAGCAGTACTAATACCTTCAATTGCTGAATTACAACGAGATATTCCGGTATACCTTCGCGTCCACATATTCAATAATTCACCGTTTGAGGTTAATGGCCTTCCAGTAGCTACCTCTTTCGTTTCAGCTCGATCATTTGCATCTGAACCGCCGGCATCCGCATCATCCGTTATATTACTTCCAAGTTCTATCCTATTCAGATAATAATCCCAGTCTCCCCATGGAATCATATTTATGTAACAATTTGTTACGGCTTTAAAAGCAGCATCTGGGGTATTATAATATCCTGCCTCATCAATAGAAGCATATTGTTTCGAATTTAAAAAACTATCTGAACAAGAATAAACTAAAAACAACAAAAAAATGATGGGTATATATATTATTTTTTTCATATTGCGATTTTTTTAAAATTTAACACTTAATCCTATTAGATACTGACGTGCTTGCGGGTAAAACGCAATATCCACACCGTTGAATAAAGGTCTGCTATCAGCAATTTCAGGAGACATGCCCGTGTACTTGGTTAACGTGAATAAATTGTATGCGCCTATCCAAATTCTCATTTCCTGCATATATATTTTTTTGAGAAGATTTGCAGGCAATCTGTATCCAATTTGAATATTTTTCATTTGAAAATATGAGCCGTCTTCGGCTAACCAATCTGATACTTGGACATTTGTTGAATTGTCGGTTGTAATGCGGAATTGCGTATTGGATTTGTTTGTTTCACTCCAAGCATTCTCCATCAAATCCTTTGGTGCATTATAGTAAGCAGTTCCCGAATATAAATCCAATTTTTTCATATTCATAATGGTATTTCCTTGTACACCGTAGAAATCCATTAATAAATCAAAACCTTTGTAATCGAAACTTGCATTTAATCCGAAAGTAAATTTCGGAAACGGGCTACCCAAATATGTTCGATCAGCGTCAGAAATTATTCCGTCATTATTAACGTCAACATATCTCAAGTCACCCGGTCGAGCTTTATCTTGAACGACTTGTTTGCCTTCGGCATTTTTATAGCTGTCGATTTCTTGTTGTGATTGAAAAATTCCGTTGGTCTTTAAACCGTAAAAATAACCTACTGGCTGACCAACTTCAGTTTTCGTAATGGTTTTATTATCATACCCAACTCCGTATAAAGGCTGACCTCCACCTAATGAAAGAACTTTATTGGAGTAAGTAAAGAAATTACCACCTAAAGAATAATTAAGATCTCCGGTACTTCCCAGATAATTAATACTTAATTCTATTCCTTTATTCTCAATACTTCCTGCATTTGTCCATGGGTTATTAGTATAACCTAAATAGTGAGGTAGTGGTACCTGCAAAAGCATGTCTTTTGTCTTTTTATAGAATAAGTCACCAACAAAAGTTAATTTGTTATCAAAAAAACCCAAATCTATACCTAAATCCGTCTGTTCTGTAGTTTCCCATTTTACGTTTGGATTACCCATATAGCTTTTTCCACCGGCTAACTGGAAAATCCCGTTAAAGAAGAAATATCCACTGTTAAGACTATATGTTGAACGATACGCTCCTCCGTCTATTGCTTGGTTTCCTATTTGTCCCCAGCTTAAACGCAGTTTTCCATTAGATAGATGACTATCCATGTTTTTCAGAAAACTTTCTTCTGAAAACACCCAAGCAGCTGATGCCGACGGAAATACTCCCCACCTATTTCCGATACCGAAACTGGACGAACCATCGTATCTTAGAGTGGCGGTTAACAAATATCTATCTTGCCACGAATGGAAAAGACGTCCAAAATAGGAAACCATCGATCCATTGTATTTACTTCCCCCGGCAGATGGATTCTTAGTGGCTGCATCAATTACTGTCTGACTTTCCGCATTGGTTACAATACCTGTTTTTGATGCACTGAATGCCCCACCTTTAGTCATTTCAACAGAATTCCCCAATAAAAATGTCGTGTGTTGCTTTCCATTCCAATCGTATGTTTTGTCCAAAGTTAATAAGTTATCAATCACCGTATAATTTGAAAAATAGGATGCTGCACCTACATATCCGTCTATATTATTTTGATAAGCCCCAATATAATAGGAGGGCGTAAAATACTCAGGATTAGCCCTGTATATCGATAAATTTACTGTCCCTCTGTATTTCAACCATTTGAAGATGTCAATATCCAACGTGCTTCCTCCTCTAAAGGTAACATCCTTCCACCTATTATTCTTATTTATATCCAATTGTGCAACCGGATTGGCTCTGTTGTTAAAAAAAACAGGACTGTAAGCCGTATAAGGATTACTTGCGTCAATTTTGTCAATCAACAATAAGTTGGCCAATAAAGGAGCTACGTTATTTAAATTGGTTCTAAAAATTGGGGTAACCGGATCTACTGTTAATGAGGAGAATATTGTTCCATCGTAAATAGTGTTTTCCACTACATTGCGGCGTTCTTGCGAAACAATGGAAAAATTGCTGGAAAGCCTGGCCCAGCTGGTTAACTGATTGTCCACGGTTGTTCTCCATGAAACTCTTTTAAAGTCAGATTCTTTCACAATTCCATCCTGAGACATATAACCAAGGGAAGAATAATAAGAGGTTTTTTCTGTTCCGTTGGAGATGGATAAATTATAATTACGGATGGGAGCAGATTGAAATATTTGCTCCTGCCAGTCCGTACCTTTTGTACTACCGAAATTATTCTTCAAGAAATCCAATAATTGTTGCTTGTCACTTGACGAAATCCAAGGTTGTCCAGTTCCGTTTGTATAGGCTAAGTTCCGATAATCAATAAACTCTTCAGCATCTAAAAGATCGAATTTTTTTGTAACATTTTGTTTGCCAAAATAAACATCTAAGTTCACATTCATTCTATGAGTGCTACTCATTGTCCCTTTTTTTGTAGTAATAATAACAACTCCGTTGGCACCACGTGATCCATAAATGGCTTCTGCTGATGCATCCTTCAGAATTTCCATCGATTGGATATCATTTTGATTAAGCCACCCTATATCTGATTGAGGAAAACCATCAACCACATAAAGAGGATCGTTCCCGTTAACCGTTCCGATACCCCTAATCCTTACCGACGGGGGTGTTCCCGGGCTGCCTCCTGTTGACATAATGGTAACCCCAGGGACTTTTCCTTGTAATGCTTCTGATGCAGATCTAACCGGTATTCCGGTTAAATCTTCTCCTTTGACACTAGCAACAGAACCTGTCAAGTCACTTTTCTTCATAGTACCATACCCAACGACCACTACTTCATCCAATGTTTTTGTATCTTCCTGTATTATAACACTTAATGATGTTTGTCCGGTTGTTGTTATTTCATAAGGAAGATAACCAATATAAGATACATGTAGAATGGCATCAAGAGCCACACGCAACGAAAAACTCCCATTAACATCGGTGATAGTGCCATTACTTGTTCCTTTCTCTATAATGTTAGCACCAATAACAGGTTCACCGTTTACATCGGTAACCTTTCCCGTAACAACTTTTTGCTGGGGTTGTTGTTCAGATACCAGTTCGATAGTGCGTTTGCGATCGAAAAAAATATACTTGTCGGAAACAGAATATGACAAAGAAGTGTTTTGGGTCATCACTTCCAGAATTTCTTTAACCGTTTTATCAGTCATATCTAAATTGAACCGGTAAGAATTATCCACATCGCGGTTTTTATAAAAAAACACATAACTCGATTGTTTTTCAATTATGGAAACCACCTCGTTAAAAGTGGCATCCTTTGCTTTAACAGTAATTTTTTCACTTTGTGCGTGACTCAGAGCAAATGCATTACAAATGCCCGCCAACATAAAAATTACGATAAACTTCATGGTTAATACTATTTTTCCGGGTATAAATCCTCGTAAGATTACTATTTTATTCATATATTTGCATGTTTTTGATTGGGTTAGAACTAATTGTTCCGTTAGTTTACCAGACACCCGGAACAGTTGTTAATTGATTAAAAACGCCTTATCTTGAATCGGGTAGTCTATCGAATTGCCCGGTTCTTTTTATTCTTCTTTTATCCGTCCATAGGTTTTAATTTTAAATGATTTAATGTTTATTTTAACGCAATTGTAATGGAGTCGTTGCTAAAAATTGTCCGGAATTCTCCATGAAAATTAATAATCCGCATAACCTCTTCTATGCTCTGATTCGATAAGAATTTACCGGTATACTTCTCCGCACGGCTTTCTTTATCAGTAACAATAATGGTTACACCGTACATTTTACTCAACCGATCAGTTATTTGTTGCAAAGGAACATCCTGAAACGAATATATCCCGTTGGTCCAAGATATTACCTCATGGGTATCGGTCTGGTTCAAGGTTATTTGTCCGGTATATGCATCAAAGCGAAGTTGTTGCTCAGGACTCATTACAATACGATCCCTTAAATTTTTCTCTTCGTCAAAAGTTTCCAGTTGCACTTTTCCACTGATCAGGGTAGTGACGGAATATGCATCTGTTGAATAATCCATAACATTAAATCTCGTTCCCAGCACATTGATTTGTTGTTTATTGCTGTGAACAATAAATAATTTGTTTTCCTGCTTTATTACGTTGAACAATGCTTCACCATCGAGGTATACTTTACGTTCTTCATTTTTAAATTTCTTCGGATATCTTAAATAAGACGACGCATTTAGTTGTACCCACGAACCATCGGGTAAATGAATGGTTTTAGGAAGACTACACGCGGGATTATGAACTTCCACCCAGGTAACGGATGTTTCCTGCCGTATGTAAAACAAAGTAACGCCCCAAATTAAGAATCCAGCGACAGCGGCAGTTGTAGCTATTTTCCAACGGTTGAACAGTATTGATTTTTTCTTTGTAACAACTATCTCATCCTTACTTTTACTTTTTTGAAGTTTTGCCCATAGGCGATTCCATCCGGTTTCCAACTCAACACCATCAATAGACAAATCTCCTTTTCGATAATCATAGATATTTTTTAGTTCGAAAAACAATTTTTTGTTTTTGTCGGTTAAATGAATCCATTCAGAAAAGAAATGCATTTCTTCTTCCGAAACGGTATTTTGTAAAACCCGAATGATTATTTCCTCTATATTAAAGTCCATCAATTACTTATTTCTTCTAATAATCAAAAAGACTCTACGGCCTTTATAGCGTCTTTTGATATATATACGGTTTAAGAACAAAAACTACGTATATAAATTACAAAAAATTAAATAATTTTCACAATAAAACAAAAAAAATGGAGAGAAGTAAAGGCATTAAATTATCACGAATTATTTTCAAAGCTTTATAAACTTGTGTTTCTACGGTTCTTACGGAGATATTTAAATCTTTAGCAATTCTGGCATGTTTTTCTTCTTCAAGGTAAGCTTTAATAAAAATTCTTTTACATTGTGGGGGAAGTCTCTCTATTTCATCATAGACAGCATTGATTTTCTCATTAAATAAAATATCTTCGTTTAAATCATACCATCTTAATTCTTCAATCTTCAGTTCTGCCTGAATCCTTGACACATAAGTCTCTTCAACTTTAAGATGCTCCAGATAATCGAGACAGGCATTTCTTACCATGCGGAAAAGGTAAGCCTTTATTCCGTTTTCATTAAACTTCTCTGAATTTTGGTGATAAAACTTAAGAAACACATCATGTACAATATCTTCAGCTGTGAAGTTATCGACAAACTTTCTGGCAAAGGCGATTAACTGAGGAGCCTGTTGCAGGTAAATTTTTTTTACTTGCTTTTCATCGCCACAGGGTATCATATCTCTTAATCGACCGTTTTGCAATTCAGGTATTTCCTGTTTTAAGGCTCGTATTCCCCGCTCATCACCTCTTTTACGGCTTTTAAATAGCCAAATCCATTCTGCATATCAGGCAGGAGATAGCTCCCCTCCACCCATTCATTCCAGGCATTTATGGTAATGAGTTTCGTTTGTTCAGGATGACTATCAGCATACTTCTTAGCTTGATACAACAAAGCTGCGAAGCTTTCGGGGGTGTTGTGGTAATGAACCACATCCTTCATGCCTTTCGCTGGAAAACGCGGCGTATCATCCCAGCCAACAGATACACATGGGAATAACGGTACGTTCAATATGGAATCCATTTGAGTCCGTATTTTTCTTGAATTGTCGCCGTATACCAAATAATCTTCGTTGAGTCCTCCCATATTATACATGGCAACACTGTTGAACCCCATCTCCTCTACTTTGTTTGAAAATTTTTCAGCCGACTCTTTCGACATGAGGGAGCCTCCCCCCTGGTTCCATTGAATATGCAGGTCCGGGAATCCCGCTTTTTTAACTTCCTCCCGGAAATAATCCAGTGCTTCCCGTGTTCTCTTCGCATCTCCTCCGAAGCTCTCCATCAGCTTGTCAATACTGAAAATAGAGAAAACGGGCTTGCCGTCAATCTTAAAATAATTCGGTTGCTTGAAATATTGATTGATCACCCGGTCAACGATAATCTTAAAATTATTTTCATCAACAACAGCGTTCCACAAAACCGACGTATCGTCCTTATATTTGTGAACATTCCAATAATTGCGCTTTACATCGTGATTGGCCCACATGATATAAAACTGCATCTTCGAGTTATTTTTTGCTTTCAGGAATCCATCGTTCAGCGCACTTTCCAGAAATGGTCCCTCGTCATACCAGTACCAGTCATACACAAAGACATTGACTCCATGTTCCACTGCCAGGTCAATCCATTTCTCAACCACCTTAGGGTCGTTATCCATCTCATAACCCCACAACGGAAGCCTCGGCTGGTAATGGCCTTCAAATCGTGGGTTTCCTTTCTTGATCACCTCCCATTCCCCGGTTCCTTCGGGCCACAACATATCACCGAAACGCTCGTCGTGATGGCACGATGGCCAAATGTAGGCTGCAACGTAATACTCAGAATTATTACTGCTCTCCTTAACCGTGTTTTTTTTATCGGTACATGAAGTTACTGCCATACAGCATGCCATCCATACGGACAACTTTAAAAAAAAATTTACATTAATTTTGAAAACCATAGTATTTGAGTTAAAAAATATTTTTGCAATTATAGTAAAAACTATTGAGAATCCTCCTAACAATTCTCTAATAGCCGAAATTCTTCAAATCGACCAATTCCGTGTTTTCACATTTCATGATACGTCCGGGAAAAGTCTGAACAATGGAATAATTGTGGGTCGACATAATAACAGCAGTGCCCCCACTGGAAATCTGTTGCAGTAAGTCTACAATCTGGCTACCGGTTTCGGGATCCAGATTTCCTGTAGGTTCATCGGCAAGAATCAGCAATGGCGAATTGAGCAACGCCCGGGCAATTACCACACGTTGCTGTTCGCCACCTGAAAGTTCGTGCGGCATTTTGTAGGTTTTGTTTTGCATTCCAACCTGAGTCAATACCTCAATAATACGGTCCTTAATAATTATTTTGTCTTTCCAACCCGTCGCCCGGAGCACAAACTCCAGGTTCTTTTCTACCGTACGGTCGATGAGAAGCTGAAAATCCTGGAAAACGATACCGATCTTTCTACGCAGGTAAGGGATCTGTTTTCTTTTCAAGGCTTGCAAGTGGTAATCGAAGACACGGGCATCGCCGGACTCAATCGGAATTTCAGCATACATACTCTTCAGTAATGTACTTTTCCCCGACCCTACTTTACCGATAATGTATAAAAAATCACCCCGGTTGACCTCCAGGTTCACATCACGTAAAATTATATTTTCCTCTCTGTTGAGTTGTACTCCGGTATATTTTATCAAAAAATCGTCACTCATTATTTTAAAAATTGAATAATAAACGGATATCTCCAGTATTCGCCGTTATTGGCTTTAACAGCAGCCAAAATAACAAAAACCAGGTAAACAATACCCAGAACGACGAGCAACGGAATACCGATAATAGTAATAGCTAGTACCGCACTGTAAATGAGATAGCTGATCGTAAAATTCAATATATTTTTTCCGTGAAGATCCACGTTGGCGTTGATATCCTTATTGATAACCCACATGAGTACGGGCGCCACAAACCCAGCTAACGGTATCAGCAAACCCAGCAATTGGGAAACATGCATCAACATGAGGTAAGTGTTTTCTTCCAGTCCGAAAAGAGGCTTACTGCCCGACGATGTCGACGACGAAATTGTTTCATTCAATATCTTCGCTTTTTCACGTTGGTATTCTTCTTCGGTGATGCTTCCTTTTTCACGAAGTTGGTCCAGAATTTTTAAATCTTCGTATTTCATGATCTTTTTTGTGTTATGTAGTACATTTAATCTTAACTCATAGCTCTCAGCAACTTGTCAATCAAGGAAACCATTTCGTTGAATTCCTCTTCTTCAAACAACCGGGTAAGCATAACGATCTTACCCTCCCTGTCAATAATGATATTGCGCGTGATGCCGGCATCTTTTTCGGCGTACAACCCGAAGATTCCCGCATCCGGATCCATTCCAATGGGATAGGTAACACCGGTTGCCTCACGCAGCACCTGAATTTTTTCTGCCGGTTCCTCCCGGTCAATACCATACAACGCAAACTGGGGATTGTCTTTGTGTTTTTGCCATATCTCTTTCTCGATGTGCGGCATTTCTTTCCGACAAACCCCGCACCAACTGGCGGTAAATTGCAGCATCACCACTCTCCCGCGCAAATCGGATAGTTTTATTTTTTTACCGTCGGGCAAAGCCATCTCAAAATCGGGAGCAGGGTCTCCTACTTTTACCCGGTATTGGCGGTCAAGGGTATCCTGAACCTGAACGGTATTTTGTTTTTGCGTATTAACACCGTTCTTTTTCACGGAGGGGTTACACGATACCAACGCCAGGACAAATAAAAAAATGAAAGATAATCCTTTAAGCATATGATTTTAACGGTTTTCAAAAATAAATCTTTTACGCTAAACGCTTTGTTCTTCGTTTACACTTCACAAAGATAGTTTTTTTTCCTGTTTCCGATTTTTTTTGTATAAAAATAAAGCGATAAGCCAAGCGGTAAGGGAACCCAGGAGGTCGGCCAAAAAATCGGCCAGTTCTGCACTGCGCGAGCTAAAGAAGTACTTCTGCATCAGTTCAATAGCTGCTCCGTATATAACAGGTAAAATAAATCCCCAGAAAACCCAGCGGCTCATTCTGGGACGACCGTTATGCAAGCGATAATAATCAAACAAGGAGACGGCCGACAATACAAAAAACATTCCGAAGTGAGCTATCTTGTCCCAAGCTATAATTTGTGGAAGTTGAGGGACATCATCAGAACTAATCAAGCAGGTTACGGTGAAAATCAGGAATCCAACAAAAACGGGAAGAAGAATATGACGGAGATAATTATTCATATAGGGACATCGTTTTGCAAAAAACGTCTCAAAGATAATTTAAAAACATGACTCCACGCTCAATTTTAAAAACATATAACTAAAACAATCCCTTAAATTCCTGAAAAATTCGTTTCTTTGTCAGCTAAATACAAAAAACAACATACAAAACGATCATTTTCGGATTTCTTTAAATATGAAAAAAATTTCTTTTCTTCTATTAATCGTATTAATCGCAACAACCGTTAAAGCCCAAACCACGCAAACCGATAAAAATCAACGGTATTTCGATATCAACAAAAGCATCGATATTTTCAACTCCGTGATCAGGGAATTGGATATGTTCTACGTGGACAGCGTAAAGGTAGACAGTTTGATCAACGGAACCATCCGCACCATGCTGGCCCGGATGGATCCCTATACGGAGTACTATGCCGAAGAGAATATCGGTGATCTTCAATTTATGACTACAGGCGAATATGGCGGCATAGGGTCAATCATTTCCTACAACAACAACCGGGTGATTATCAACGAACCCTACAAAGGACTTGCGGCCGATAAAGCAGGCCTAAAGGCAGGCGATGCCATTCTGGAAATTGACGGAGCGGATATGGTAAAAGCATCCGTAAAAGAGGTCAGCGATAAGTTAAAAGGAACTCCCGGAACAACGTTGAAACTGAAAATTCAACGTCCCGGAGAAAACAAATCCCGCGAGATAACCCTTGTTCGCGAAAAAATAGAAATCGACCCCATCACCTATTCTGCCGTTTTGGATGATGCCGTGGGATATTTGCATTATTCCGGCTTTACCAACGGCAGCTCGAACCGGGTTAAGGAAACGATCCTGGATCTGAAGAAAAAAGGCGCTGAATCTCTGGTTATTGACCTGCGCGGAAACGGTGGAGGTATTTTGGATGAAGCCGTCAACGTTGTCAACTTCTTCGTGCAGAAAGGGCTTGAGATTGTTTCCACAAGAGGCAAGGTAAAACAATGGGACAGATCGTATCACACTCAAAACCAACCGATCGATACACTTATGCCGATTGTTGTGCTTATCGATACCGGCTCGGCTTCTGCCTCTGAAATTGTTGCCGGCTCACTTCAGGATTTGGACCGGGCTGTTATTATCGGCAATCGCTCCTTCGGAAAAGGCTTGGTGCAGACACCACGTGATTTACCTTACGGTGGAAACATCAAAATCACTACATCGAAGTATTACATTCCAAGCGGACGTTGTATTCAGGCCCTGGATTATTCGCACCGCAATCCCGATGGTTCCGTAGCACGTGTTCCGGATAGTTTGACGCATGTTTTCAAAACTAAAAGCGGTCGTGAAGTGCGTGATGGCGGCGGTATCACCCCTGACTACGTCATTCCCCAGGAAAAAAGCGGCACGATCGGTTATTATTTACTTACCGAAAACATTATTTTCGACTACGTCACCGATTGGGCCCTAAAACATCCGTCCGTTGCACCTCCCGCCAATTTTCATCTTTCCGACGCTGATTACGAACTGTTTAAACAGTTTGTAAAAAGCAAGGATTTTCAGTACGACCAAATGAGCAACCGCTCGTTACAGTCGTTAAAAAACATCATGGAGTTCGAGGGATATTTCAACACAGCTTCGGAAGAATTCAAGGCACTGGAAGAAAAATTGCAACCCAACCTCGATCGTGACCTGGAACTTTTCAGTAAAGAGATCAGGCAGATGATCGAAACCGAGATTGTTCAGCGGTACTATTACAAAGAAGGTGTACTGATGTATGAGCTGAAGGATGATGCGGCACTGAAGAAGGCCAAAGAAGTGCTGAAAGACAAACAACTTTACGCTCGCACGCTCCAGCCGCAACCCGTAACCGGACCTCAATAACCCACTTGCCGTGCGTTTCACTGCTTCAACTTTATTTCTGTTCCTTGCCTTTTCACTTTCACAAGCCCAGGAGAAACAGGTAAGGTTGATTTTTGCCGGAGACGCTATGCAACACCTGCCGCAAATACGTGCAGCACAAACCCCTGACGGATACAATTACGATTCCTGTTTTTATTTGCTGAAGGAGAAAATAGCGTCTGCAGACATCGCTTGTGTGAATTTCGAGACCACATTAGCTGGAAAACCTTATTCGGGATATCCACAATTTAGTGCTCCCGACGAGTTTGCTTCCGGATTGAAAGATGCGGGATTTGATATTTTCTTTCTGGCCAACAACCACGTCGTTGATAAAGGGCGCAGGGGAGTTGAGCGCACACTCGGCGTGCTGGATTCCATCGGGATAAAACATACAGGAGTATTCCGTTCGAAAGACTTCCGGGCATTGAACTACCCTCTTATGGTTATTAAAAACGGTATCCGGATTGCTTTCCTGAACTACACGTACGACACCAACGGACTCCCGGTTACTGCGCCCCATATGGTGAACGTCATCGATACGCTGCAAATGAAAAGCGATTTAAGGCTCACGCAACTTTATAACCCCGATATCGTTATCGCCAATATGCATTGGGGCGATGAATACGTAACCCGTCCGAATGCCGAACAGAAAAGGCTGGCCAGTTTTCTTTTCAGGAACGGTGTCAGAATCATTATCGGCAATCATCCGCACGTAGTACAACCGTTGGCTAAGAATAAAACAAACAACGAGATTGAGACCGTTGTTTATTATTCGCTCGGTAATTTCGTCTCCAACCAGCAAAAAATAAATACCGACGGCGGGGCAATGGCTGAGATAGTTATCCATATGGCGGATGATAACAGTCCGGTGAAGATAATATCGTGCAGTTACTCGTTGATCTGGGTGAGAAAACATACCGAAAACGGGAAGTTGAAATACACGGTCATTCCGGTAGAGGAACACAAAAAAAAGGCAATTCCGGAGCTAACCCCGGAAGAATGGCAAAAAATGAATATCTTTGCAACCAAGGCCGATCAACTAATTGGATCGTTTTAAGCTATGCCAACATGGGAGTTTGTTTTTCGCCTGCTGGCGGCAGTTGCTGCCGGTGGCGCCGTGGGACTTGAACGTCAAATCAATAATAAAAGTGCGGGATTCCGTACCAATACCCTGGTATCGGTAGGTGCCTGTATTTACGTGCTGATCAATGTAATTTTAACCGAAAACGGCGGAGACCCTACCCGGATAATCGGCCAGATCGTAACGGGAATCGGCTTTCTGGGAGCGGGTGTGATCCTGCACAGGGGCATCAATGTCCAGGGCCTCACCACTGCGGCTACGATATGGTGCAGCGCCGCCCTGGGCTCCCTTGCCGGATTGGGTTTGTATGTGGAGCTGTTGATTTCCGCCCTGTTGATTATCCTGGTCAATACGGCCTTCAAGAAAGCGGACAAATGGTTTATGGGAGAGAAGAAAAAGAAAGCCGGAAATAACAACGATCATTCATTCGAATAGAAATCAACGGACAAGCATTACCGTGATTCCCGTACAGGATTTTTGCTTCTTACAATAATCACTCAACGTTTTTTCATCAATCACCACGTTGTTTTTCGCACTCGATGCGTGGATAAACGTCAGTTTACCGTCCTTTTTGTAGGAAAACCCCGTGTGTGTGGTGTCCAACCCTTTGATGGAGGTGGTAAAGGCAATCATCGCCATGTGTGGAATATCTACTTTCGCTGACTCTAACTTTTCTTTAGGGAGGTAGTAAAATCCTCCCCTGGCGTTTATCTCGCCTTCAATATTCCTTATTCTTTCGAGCATTTGATCGTCTGTTTTCAACAAACGGTAAGCAGTGCGGTGCGAAGTCATAAAATCGATGGTTTTCGTTTCAGATATTCCACCCAACCGTTGGCTTGCTTCCGATAAAATTTTCTTTTTCACGTTATCGTAAATCCAGTCAGAAGTGTAATGCAGCCGGGAATCGTAACCATCGACAACACCATTTCTATACCTGATTCGTTTTAGTTGCGAAGCAAAATTGTCAAACGAAAGATCGTCCGAAACAACTGTGTTGGCAAGGGCAATAACTGTTTCCACAAAAGTCACACAATCGAATTCCCGTAAATTTATCACCAGTCTTTCGGTATCGTTTTTATCCAAAGTCCCGGTAACATAAGGCGCATTGAGAAAAAATTCCGCTGTCTGTTGCAAAATCAGTTCTTTTGATTTTGACCGGATAGGGTCTATGTGTTTTCTGTAATGCTCGAAAATAATTTTGTCCTGCGGTTCCCAATCGATGGATTGGGTAAAGGAGACCTGAACATCAAAAAAAAATGAGAAAAATAAGAAAAGATGAATGGGTTTAGGCAACATTTGAAGATTTGTTGAAGTTTACATTTACCAATCTATGGGGGAAATACCGTGAGCCCGTAAATACGTATTTGTTTTACTAAAATGCTTGTTTCCAAAGAATCCCCGATGTGCAGATAATGGCGAAGGGTGCGGGGATTTCAACACAAGATGTCTATTCGTATCAACAACGGAACCTTTACGCTGTGCATAGGCTCCCCAAAGGAGGAAAACCAGATTTTCACGTTCGTTGGCGAGGTGATAAATAGCGGAATCGGTAAATTCTTCCCATCCTTTGTGTTGGTGTGAGCCGGCCTGATGGGCACGGACAGTTAGCGTTGCATTCAATAAAAGAACCCCCTGCCTGCTCCATCTTTCCAAGTTTCCCGATGCCGGAACGGGGTTTCCTAAATCGTTGTGAATCTCTTTGTATATATTGACCAGCGATGGAGGAATTTGTACTCCATCGTTCACTGAAAAACACAATCCATGAGCCTGTCCGGGTTCGTGATACGGATCTTGACCCACAATAACCACCTTTACCTGCTCAAAAGGGCATTGGTCAAAAGAGTTAAAAATCAGCTTTGCCGGCGGATAAACGGCTCGTGTGGAATACTCCTGCCGTACGAAATCAGTCAGGGTTTTAAAATAAGGTTTTTCAAACTCTTCACTCAGTCGTTGTTTCCAGCTCTCTTCTATTTTTACAGTCATAACGGTTTATAAAGCTAGACTATTGCTTGCTAAGGCATGACTCATGCAGGCTTAAGCATTGTCTGTTCGCATAGCCTGACGCAACAGTTGGTTTTTGGTGAGTAAAAATACAAAAAAACAAGCAGAAACAGGAATTTTCAATGAAATTCAACAGAAAAGTCTTCGGCTTATATCAGGAAGATATCGTTCTCTGCAGCTTCTCTTCTCATTTCTTTCGACCATATGCTGGCCTGGATCTCCCCGATATGCGCTTTACGCAAATAGTACATACACAAGCGTGACTGTCCTATCCCTCCACCTATGGAAAGGGGAAGTTCATCGTTGACCAACCGTTTGTGAAAAAACAAACGGAGTTTTTCCTCCTGATTTTTGATTTTTAACTGCTTCAACAAGGCTTTCTTGTCCACCCGAATTCCCATGGATGACAGTTCCACAGCCCTATCTAGCACGGAGTTCCAAACAAGCAAATCGCCATTCAATCCCTCGAAACCCTCCTCGTTGAGTGTTGTCCAGTCGTCGTAATCGGCAGAACGTCCATCGTGTGGCTCACCGTTAGATAAGCTCCCCCCGATACCAATAATAAAAACGGCTCCGCATTCTCTTGCTATGGCATCTTCTCGTTCCTTTGCCGCCAGATCCGGATATTTTTGCAACAAATCTTCAGAAGAAATGAAGGTTATTTCGCGTGGAAGCTCAGGTGTTAACTGAGGAAAATATTCATGTACCAGATATTCGGTACGGAGCATAGCGCTGTAAATCCGCTTTACAACATCTTTCAGGAACGTAACCGTTCTTTCTTTTTCATCGATTACCAACTCCCAATCCCACTGGTCAACATAAAGCGAATGCAGGTTGTCCAATTCTTCATCAGCTCTGATAGCATTCATGTCGGTATAAATACCATACCCCTTTTCTATTCCGTAATCGGCCAGAGTCATTCTTTTCCATTTGGCAAGAGAATGTACAATTTCAGCAACGGTATCGTTCATATCCTTAATAGGAAAACTCACCGGACGCTCTATTCCATTCAGGTCGTCGTTGATTCCGGTTCCCTTTTCCACAAAAAGAGGTGCGGTAACACGCCGTAAACGTAACTCCGATGCTAAATTTTGCTGAAAAAAATCCTTGATTTTTTTAATTCCAAGCTCCGTCTGCCTTAGATTTAACAAGGGTTTATATCCTTTTGGAACAATCAGGTTTGACATTTTATACCGTTTTGATGTAATCGTCTGCAAAGATACATCAATTATTCAGTTTGTCAAATATTTTCATCACAAATACTCATTTTGACAATTTTTTTAATAAAATAAGATCAAAAGAGCATTAAACCTCTAGTTTGCCTATTATTTCGCTGACTGACTTCAAATTATGCCTATCCAGGTAATCGGTAATTCCGTCGATTACTTTCATGGAAACCGCAGGATCTATAAAGTTATAGGTCCCGATTTGTATGGCTGTCGACCCGGCAAGCATAAATTCAATGGCATCGGCTGCATTTGAAATTCCTCCCATCCCGATAACCGGAATTTTCACGGCATTGTATACTTGCCAAACCATTCGCAGCGCGATAGGCTTTATACACGGACCCGACAACCCTCCCGTCACGGTGGAGAGCCTGGGCCTTCTGGTTTCCGCATCGATAGCCATTCCCAGAAATGTATTTACCAGCGAGACAGAATCAGCCCCCTCATCCTCAACCGCTCTCGCAATATCAGCTATATCGGTAACGTTGGGCGATAACTTTACAATCAATGTCTTATGGTAAACATTGCGAACTGCTCTGGTAACGTTTGCAGCCGACTGGCACGAAGTACCAAAAGCCATTCCGCCCTCTTTGATGTTGGGGCAGGAAATGTTCAGTTCAATGGCAGGAACTTTATCCAAATCGGCCAGTCTTTCGGAACATTTTACGTAATCATCGAGCGTTGAGCCCGATACATTAACGATTATGCAGGTATTGTACCCTTTTATTCCGGGATAAATATGTTCGACAAAGTAGTCCACACCTTTATTTTGCAAGCCGACAGAATTAAGCATTCCGGAAGGTGTTTCAGCCATCCTGGGATAGTCGTTGCCTTGTCTCGGCTCCAGGGTAGTTCCCTTGACAAAAATTGCCCCCAACCGGTTCAAGTCAATGAAATCAGCATATTCCACTCCGTAACCGAAGGTTCCCGATGCCGTGGTTACCGGATTTTGCAATTCCAGTTCTCCGATATTTACTTTTAATCGATCCATGTGAGTTCGTTAATGTTAAAGACGGGTCCATCGGTGCAGGCGCAAAGATTTCCCCGGGTTGTTTTCTCGATACAACAGAGGCAAGCTCCGAAACCGCACGCCATAAGATTTTCCAATGATGCTTCACATCCGGTTTTGTTCGTGCGTGCATACCGGGCTACCGCCACCATCATAGGTTTTGGTCCGCATGTATAAATAAAGTCGTATACGTTGTTCCGAAGAACAGAATGATCGGTTACAAATCCTTTTTCGCCCAACGATCCGTCCTCAGTAGTACAGTACACTGTTCCCAACGCCTCAAAATCACTCAATTGAAGTATATCCCTTTGGGAACGTCCCCCTAACAGGAACTCGGGAGAATACCCTTTTTCATTGAGTTTTTTCCCCAGAAAAAGCATGGGAGCAGTGCCCACTCCCCCTCCCACAAGCAGGTATTTGCCCTCTTTCTTCGGAATGGTAAAGGAGTTGCCCAGCGGAAAAATCAGATTCAATAGTTGACCTGCAGGTGTTTCACATATTTTTCGGGTTCCTTCACCCACACGCTGTATCAAAAGCCACATTTCATTTTTTTCCTTATCTACAAAGTTTATGGATATAGGCCTTCGAAGAAACACATTGCCTGAATTACTTACTAAAACCTGAACAAACTGTCCCGGAAACATATCGGGCAACGTATCATTATCTGCCGGAGTAACCTTGATCAGGTTGTTCTGGTAATTAAGAGGTTCGTTTGAGCGAACAATGAAGTCGAGTACTTTCATCGGTGAAAACTTTATTGGGTACAAATTTACACTATAATTTTCAATTCCTGCACAGGCGCACAAAAATAAAACCAGGCTTGCAAAGGGCAAACCTGGTTCTGAAGCAGGATTACGGTTTTTTAAAAACCCCTTTTCTCTATTTTATCCGGCTGCTATCCTTTCTTTTGGGAACCGTCCACAAATATACCGTTCTGCCATCTACTGATACCTGCTTATCTGGCTTCCAGTCACCCATGTCAAAAGCATGAGAAACAACCCTGCTTCCCGGGTTCATTTCTTTCAGTATTTTCGGCATTAATTTCAGGTTGACATCCGGTAGCAGATAAAGGGTTAGCACAGTAGCTTTACTGAAATCAAAATCGAAAAGATTTCCTTCGTAAAATTTCACTTTCTTTTCTACTCCTTTTTTCTTAGCATAAGCATTGGCCTCCTCAATCCTTTCCGGGTTCAGATCCACTCCTATCCCGGTAGCTCCATATTTTTTGGCAGCAGTTATCACTATACGCCCATCACCGCATCCCAAATCGTAAACGACATCGCTCCTGTTTACTTTTGCCAAATCAAGCATAACATCTACCACCTCCATCGGAGTAGGAACATAGGGAACGTCAAGATCTATCTGGGCATTTAACTGTGTGAATGCCAACGTGAATAACAAAACAAACAAGCACTTGACTGATTTCATGTTGTGTAATTTTTAATTGTTAGAAAATAAGGGTCTTATGTAATAAATCAACGGGTACCGTTAATTGTTCAACCGATGTAAGAATAAATAAGGTAAAATTAACAATTTAAGACTGTTAATCCTTCCTGGCTACAATCTTGTTTTTGAAAAGAAGGTAAAAAATCAGCCCGATGATTAAAAGTGCCGCCCCCAATAAAGCACCTTTGCCGGTATAAGACAGACTCGAATAAAGTAAATATCCACAAAACACAACAAACAAGAGCGGGGTTACCGGGAACAACGGAACTTTGAACGGTCGTGGTACGTCAGGCATCTTTACCCGCAGTACAATCAATCCAATGCCCATACACAAAAAGAAAAACCAAAAAACGGGTGCTGTAAAATCGACCATGGATTCGAATCCGCTCCGGCTAAATGCTCCGAAAATTATAAGCAAAACAGCAATGACACCTTGAATAAGAAGGGAATTGAGCGGCGCAGACTTTCTTTCGTTCCATTTTCCGAGAGTGGCAAACAGACTGAAATCTTTTCCCAGTGCATAATTGGATCGTGCACCCGTAAAAATAGTTGTGTTTAATGATGTTAAAGCAGAGAATATTACCAGCAAGCCTATTAAAACAACCCCTTTTTTTCCAAGCGTAACCCTCATCATATCCACCCCAACGGCATCCGACGCAGCCATCCCAGGAAGTCCCAACACATTCAAAAAAGCCATATTGATAAGAAGGTACACCGCGGTTATGATCAAAATACCCGCAACCAGCACAAATACCATCTTCCTACTGCCAGCCTTCAACTCCGAAGAGACATAAGCTGCCTCATTCCATCCGCCAAAAGTCAATAAAACAAAAATAAGAGCCAGGCTGAATGATTGAAAAGAGGGCGATGATTCAATACCCGGAGAGGCTGTTGACGAAATATCGGGCTCTACAAAAAAACCCACTACGATGATGATCAGTATGCCGGTAAACTGCAATGCGGACAGAAGCTTTTGAAGGCCAGTTCCGAATTGAATTCCCAGCCTATTTACCAGGGTGAGCAGAACCACTACGAGAACAGCATAAAAAGAGGCTGAATGTTCGCCAAACGATAGCAGTTTCGACATATAGTCACCCGCAATATAAGCCAGTATAGCAATGGAGCCTGTTTGAATAACCGCAATACGCGCCCAGGCAAACAAGAAAGAGAACCCATTACCAAACGCCATTCTTAAAAAATGGTAATCGCCTCCAGCACTGGGAAAGGCAGAGCTAAGCTCCGAATAGCAAAGCGCACCGGCAAGAGAAACCAGGCCTCCCAGCACCCAGACACTCAAGAACCAAAATCCATCGGGAGTGTTCGCTGCAACCACCGACGGTGTTCTGAAAATTCCAGCACCGATCACAATGCCTGTAATCAGAACAATAGCGTCTATAAGGCGTAATGTAGGTTTGGGAGCTGCGGGCGGACATATCTCGTTTTGATCCGAAGAAATCCTGCTGTCAACTGTTGATCCGTTGCCTGTATTTGCGTTGTTCTTTTGCATAACACCATCAGTTATCGCAAATCCAAAGATACAAATAATTAATTTATTAATGTTCTACAGGTATCCGTCAAATAAAACAAGGGTTCCGGATTGAACGGGAAAGGAAATTTAATTTTTGAGGAATAGGGAAAGCGTCAAAAACAACACATTATTTAACCGGCTGCGGTACAAAAGTTTCAAATGTGCTGTCGTTGTAATAAATAATTATTTGCCTGATTTTTTTATCATTATTTTTCTGAGCATCAATAATCTTATTTTCAATAACTTGAATATTTTTTTCAGGCTTATTAACGTCAATTCCTTCAGGTTTAACGACCGTTTCTTTCTCCTGGAGTGTTGCAGGAGGGCCCTGATGGAATAAATCATGTTCTTTAGGTATAGAATCCATATCAAATCCATCTTTATACATCTGTCCTGTACCATTGATTAGCCACTCAGTATTGATGTACGGCATTCCTGATAAAATTTTGGTAACGACATCGAGGCTAGGGTTGTTTCTTCCGTTTAGAATATGAGAAATATTGGCCCGGTTAATCTGAAGTCTATCGGCAAATTTTGCCGGCGTCAAATTTTCATTTTCCATTATTTGTCTAATTCGTTCTCTCATGATGCAAGAATATGAATAATGAATAAATATTCAGTATTTAATTTAGATACAAATGTACGAAACATTATTTACAAATAGAAACTATTAAAATATATATTTGTTAATTACAAAAGTATCTCATCAATAAACAATTGTACTTGCAAATAAAATAACAACGGTTAACAACGTCAAAAACTGAAAAAATATAAACTTTAAAATATTAATCTATAGTACTGATATATATCATTATAAATAATATATAATGCTATTATTTAACAAATTATCCGCATTCTTAGAGTTGAAAATCGCTAAAAACTAATCTATAAATTTAATAAATGATTTTAACTATATGATTTATAGATATTTAGTATCTATAAATAAATTGATTATCTGTTTGTTAAAATAATAAATATACAAATGTTTTATACTTTTTGGTATTTATGTTTGATCTTAGTCTTGGTACATTTGTTGTTTACTTTTGAAATAGATACAAAAGTAAATTATTTGTATGTGTCTTATTGCTTGTAATTATTCAACGACTGTTGAAAATTTATTTAAGCCGAACCGTATTTTTTCGTCAAGCAATCAGTAGCGTTTGGGAAGACAGAGGATAAATACTCGAAATACACCAGAACTCCACTAAAAACAAAAAAATACCGGGAACTCCCCATGTCAATAGAAATAATCGATTCTCGTAGGATTCAAAAAACTATTATTTACTGATAATCAGACAATTGATACTAAAAATCTATGCTAAAAAAAGTGATCTGATAAATAATAAGAGTAAAAAATGGAAAATCAGAGAAAAATGATTTAATTTGTGAAACTTTAAACGTATAAAAAATGAAAAAAGGAATAATTTCAGTTTTACTGTTCATCACCGTTGTTCTGCTGGCATCTGCCCAAAACAAACAAAAAAATCTATACGATTTTACAGTTATTGATATCGACGGAAAGAAATTCGACCTTTCTCAGTTTAAGGGAAAAAAAGTCATGATCGTTAATGTTGCTTCAAAATGCGGGTTCACTCCCCAATACGAACTTCTTCAGGAACTCTACGATGAATATAAGGACACGGGCTTCGTTATTATTGGATTCCCGGCGAATAACTTCAAGGATCAGGAACCCGGTTCCAACAAAGAGATAAAAGAGTTTTGTACCCTGAATTACGGTGTGACTTTCCCGATGATGGAGAAAATTAGTGTTGCCGGCAATGATCAAGCTCCTCTTTATAAATGGCTGACCCATAAATCTGAAAATGGAAAAATTGATCAGGAAGTCACCTGGAATTTCCAGAAATTCCTGATTGATGAGAAGGGAAACCTGGTGGATGTGGTGATGCCTAAAGAAAGTCCCAAAAGCAAAGTCATTCTGAATTGGTTGACAAAAAACTAATGCATTATTTTGTAAACCAATTCTTTGAGTAACTCTCCGGAGGAAGCAGAGTGATTATCAATCCCTTTGGATTTCCCGTCGAAAATACGTAAATAGGTGATAATCTCCATTACTTTTACGGCGTTGTAATTCCGTAGGCCGGTCATGTAATCACGGGCGAAAAACGATGATTTCAGGTTAAGCGCCGACATCACGTTTTGTTCGTTTTTTTGCGGTAACCAAAAGCATTCCAACAAATTACTGAAGTAGTTGAACAAAACCGACAACGTTACAATACTAGGGTTGTCTTTTTGATTTTTGCTAAAATAATCGACAATTGTATTGGCCTTTAAGATATTTTTTTCGGCAATAGCTTTTAACAATTCAAAGTTGTTATAATCTTTACTGATACCCACGTTCTTTTCTATAAGTTCCGAAGTAACCGTGTTGGAACCTTCGGGAAGGGAAACTTCCAGTTTTTGAAGTTGCTGAATAAGTTTACTGATGTCGTTCCCTACAAAATCGGTAATCATCTGAGCCGATTTCTCATCGATCCGGATCATTCTTTCGGAAAAATAGTTTTTTATAAAAGACGGCACCTGGTTTTCGTACCACTTTTTCGACTCAAACACTACACCTCCGTTTTTCTCAATGTGCTTTATCACAGCCTTTCTTTTATCCACGGTACCATGTTTGTAGTTGATAACCAACACCGTACTTTTCAATGGATTTTTGACGTAAGAATCCAACAGGTCAAACTTGCTGAGTTCCTGCGCCTCTTTCACTACAATAAGCTGGTATTCAGCCATCATCGGAAAACGACGTGCTGCAGCTACAATGGCATTCACATCAGAATCCACCCCGTAAAATGTGAGCAAGTTGAAATCTTTTTCCGTCTCAGTAAGTACTTTCTCCAACAACAGCTCTGTCAGTTGATCTATAAAATAGGCTTCGTCCCCCATCAATAAATAGACAGGGGCAAAAATGCGGCTGGAGATGTCTTTTTTCAGTGAATCGAAGGTAATGTTGGCCATTTATTTTTGACTTTTAAATTTTTAGATATGAAGATTTCAGCATCCGTCATCATTACCAGTCAAACCGGAGATGTTTTACCGTTGAACCTCTGTTGATAAGTGTGGTAAGCGATTTAATACCAATCTTAACGTGTTCTTCCACGAAATTCTCGGTAATGACCTTATCGCTTTTATCTGTTTTTACGCCTGTAGAAATCATAGGTTGGTCCGAAACCAACAGCAGGGCTCCCGTAGGAATATGATTGGCAAAGCCGCACGTGAATAATGTTGCTGTTTCCATATCCACAGCCATTACGCGCAATTTCCGCAGGTAGTTTTTGAATTCATCGTCATATTCCCAGACTCGGCGATTCGTGGTGTAAACTGTTCCGGTCCAGTAATCACGCCCAAAATCCCGGATATTCGAAGAAACGGCACGCATAAGGCTAAATGCCGGCAGTGAAGGTACTTCGGGTGGAAGATAATCGTTTGAGGTCCCTTCTCCGCGAATAGCAGCAATGGGTAAAATATAATCACCTAGTTCGTTTTGTGCTTTTACTCCGCCACATTTTCCCAGAAACAATACTGCTGTTGGAGAAATTGCGCTTAGTAAATCCATGATTGTCGCGGCATTGGCGCTACCCATACCAAAATTAATGATGGTAACTCCGTCGGACGATGCGCTGGGCATGTTGGCATCCAGTCCCAAGATAGGAACGTTAAAATGATGGGCAAAAATTTCGACATATTTTTGAAAATTGGTCAACAGAATGAATTTGGTGAAATCTTCCAAAGAGCGCTTTGTATAACGTGGAAGCCAATTTTCAACAATTTCTTGTTTGGTTCTCATATTTAATTTACTTTTGTCTGATCACTTTTCCCGATGAACAAAGATAACATATGTATGCGTTAAATTTGCCAACTTTCGATGCTAAAATCCGAAAAACCCCTAACGGTTTGGAAATTTTCGATCCGTTACGCAGGAAATATGTATCCTTGACCCCCGAAGAGTGGGTGCGCCAGCATTTTGTACATTACCTGATTTCGGAAAAAGGATATCCGGCTTCTTTAATGGCAAATGAAGCAATGATCAGGTTAAACTCGCTCACCAAACGATGCGATACCGTTGTGTATGACAATAGCCTTCGTCCGGTGGTTATCTGCGAATTTAAGAAACCCGACATAGAGATTACTCAACAAGCTTTCGATCAGGTAGTTAGATACAATATCGTATTGAAAGTGAAATACCTGATTGTATCCAACGGGATGTCTCACTATTGCTGTAAAATGAACTACGAAGATATGTCGTTTGATTATTTACAGGAAATACCGGAGTACGGGGATTTATAGCGTTTATTTCTTCATCACATAAAGCTGGAAGTTTTCGTAACGTTTTACAACTACTTCGTCTCCCTTTTCTATAAATCCTTTCATCGATACCGCGTCGTAATGTTGATCTCCTATTCTTACTTTTCCGGACGGACGAAGCACAGTAGAGGCCATTCCGGTTTGTCCGACCAATGTCAGCGGTTCCATGGGCACAGAAACATATCCTTCCTGATCGGAAACCAAGGCAACGCGGCTGAAAATTCCCGGTTTTCCGATCCGGCTCGACATATAGATTATCAGGGCCAACCCCATTCCTATTCCTGCAAAAACAACCATTATCGCACGAAACAGTTGCCTGAGAGATAAACCGCTGAAATCGAAATGAATATTTCCGACCAGAGCAAGTACCAAAGCAGTAAAAACGAGAATTATCCCTGAGATACCCGCCACCCCAAACCCGGGAATTACAAAAATCTCAAAGACAATCAAAATTAAACCCAATACAAACAACAAAACCTCCCAGTTTTGCGCATAACCGGTCAGGTAAAGCGGAGTGAAATACAACAAGGCAGCCGTCACAGCTACCGCAGTAGGAAAGCCGATCCCCGGCGTTTGCAATTCGAAATAAATTCCTCCAATGATTAACATGATCAATATGGCCTGCAGAAGTCCATTCATCAACAAGCCCTTTATTCTGTCGTAAAGCGTTGGATTATAAGTTTCAAGGTCGTAATCACTATAACCCAGGTACTGTACGGCAATCTGGTTGATATTTTCCGCAATGCCGTCACAGTAACGCAACTCAACGGCCTGACTTGCCGTTAACGTCAGAATCTGGGTAGAATCTGCAAAGCCAGGTATCACAATTTTTTCATCCACCATCGCCTCGGCAACTTTCGGATCGCGTTTCCACTCTATCAATGTATCTTTGTTTTGAATGACCGTGTCTCTGCCGTGACTTTCTGCAGTTGCACGCATCATTCCTCGCATGTATGACTGGTATTTGTCGGGAGCTTTGGAACCGTCCTGGCCACTCACTACAGTTGCTGCTCCAATGGAAGCCGCCGATCTCATAAAAATACTGTCGCACGCAATGGAGATAAGCGCACCGGCAGAAGCAGCGTTATTATCTATAAATACATAAACAGGAAGCTTAAAATTCAAAATGGCGGTACGCATGGAGTCGGCTTCTGCAACAGAACCACCGTATGTATTCATGTGAAGAAGTATGCAATCGGCATTCTTGTTCAGGGCCTGATGCATTCCGTTCTGTAAGTACACCCAGGTATTGCTTCCAATGTTCTCTTTTATATTGATTTTGTAAATCAGTGGCTTAGAATACTGTCCATAAGTCGCATGGACAAAGAGAATGAAAAAAAAAACGAAAGTCTGCCTGATATTTTTCATCATTTAACAGGTTTATTTTTACAAAGATAGTTGTTTTTCATTTCTACGTTGCCCCTTTTAAAAAAAACTGATTATATTTGCCTTTTTAAATTTAAATCTACTATGGTTAAAATCTTAGTCAGTTTAGGCTCGAACATATACTCAAAACAAAATATTGACAGGGCAAGAAGGATGCTCGCTCATTATTTCCCCGACGTTGTTTTCACCCCATCGATAATAACTACGGCGACCGATGAGAAGTATTCTTTTCCGTTCCGGAATGTATTGGCAGTTTTTTACAGTGACTTACCTTCGGAGGAAATTGTCCAAAAATTAAAAATGATAGAGTTTGCTATGGGACGGCAACCACGCGATAAAGATACAGGAAAGGTTATTATAGATATCGATCTGCTTCAGTATGGTGACGAAATTCTTCGTCCGGATGACTACGAGAGAGCTTATGTGCAAGCATTGTTGACCCGGTTAATCAGCTGATTCTACTTCTTTCACATAAACCCGTCTCATCCAACGCCCTGGTGATAACAGCTCAGTTCAACCTTGAAACAGACTTTATCCCTTTCACCGCTTTCAATTTTTTTATTAATTGTTCCAGCATTGAGGTGCTTGCCAGCATTACAGTGATGTTTCCCTGAAATAATCCATCGTTTGAATCGATGGAAATGGAACGCATCTGTACTCCGTCTTCCTTGGAAATGATTGACATCAAGTTAGCTACGATATTGAGCTGATCATTTCCAATGATGCGCAGTACGGATGTATAGTTTGCTGTCCCCGAGGTTTTGCCCGACCACCGGGCTTTTAAAATCCGGTAACCGAAACGCGAAAACAGGTCGTGTGCGTTGGGACAGCTTATCCGGTGGATTTTAATTCCCTGCGACGACACAAATCCAAAAATTTCATCCCCGTAAATGGGGTTGCAGCATTTTGCCAACCGATAGTCCACCCCAGTCAGGTTTTGATCAATAATAAGCTCGTCGGAACTTTTTATTTCTTGCGAAGATGGTTTGATTATAAAACTATCTGCACCCGTAGCTGAAAGAAAGTCCCTGTGTTCAAACTCTTTACTTCCCAATTCCAAGTAACGGTCTATCACCCAGTTTACATCTAGCTTCTCAGCGGCAATATCAATATAAAAGTCTGTTACCGTTTTATATTTTAACTTTTTAATCAGTTGCATCAACAGTGGATCGTCCAGATCTATCTTGCGGTTTTTCATCCGTCTTGACAACATTTCCTTGGCAATATCCACCTGTTTTCCTGCTTCTTCCTTGAGCAACTGCCGGATCCGGGTTTTGGCCTTCGAGGTCACCACATAATTCAACCAGTCCTGTTTGGGAGACTGGTGCGACGAGGTGTTTATCTCGACCTGGTCTCCGCTTTTCAGCATGTGTTTTATCGGCACATTCTTTCCGTTCACCTTTCCAGACACACAAGTAGCACCCAATTTAGAATGTATGGCAAAAGCAAAATCGAGGACCGACGCACCTTTAGGAAGTTTGAACAGATCACCTTTCGGGGTGAAAACAAAAATCTCCTCGTCGTACAAATCGAGTTTAAAATCGCCCAGTTTATCCCTGATATCCACATCCCTGTTCTCCAGGGATTCCCGCAAAGATTTTAACCAATCGTCCAGTGTGGATTCTTCTTTTATTCCCTTATATTTCCAGTGAGCGGCCAGGCCCCGTTCGGCAATATCGTCCATTCGCCGGGTCCTGATCTGTACTTCCACCCATTTTGAGTCAGGCCCCATCACCGTAATATGCAACGACTCATATCCGTTACTTTTGGGTATGGACAACCAGTCTTTCAACCGCTTCGGATTTGGCTGATACATATCGGTCACAATAGAGTATACTTGCCAGCAATGTGCCTTTTCCATTTCCGAAGGAGAATCAAGGATGATGCGTATAGCAAAGAGGTCGTAAATATTGTCGAATTCAATCTTTTGTTTTTTCAGCTTGCTGTTAATGGAATGAATGGATTTTGTACGGCCTTTGATATCGTATTTCAGGTTTGTTTTATCCAGACGTTCTTTTAACGGATGGATAAATTCCTCAATATATTTATCACGAGAACGTTTACTTTCGTTAAGTTTTCGGGCAATGAAATCATAAGTCTCCCTATCCGTATACTTCAGCGACAAGTCTTCCAGTTCCGACTTAATAGTGTACAAACCCAACCGGTGCGCCAACGGCGCATACAGGTAAGTGGATTCAACGGAAAGATCCAATCGATTTTCCGGAGTTGATTTTTTTGCATCACGCATCAACTGCAATTGTTCGGCCAATAGTACGAAAACCACACGGATATCTTCAGCTATGGATAGGAGCAACTTGATATAATTCTCCGACTCAACACGCGATTTTTTTTCGGTCAAGTCGTTCACCTTCTTCAAACCCCGAATAATGGCTGCCACCTCTTCACCGAAATCCTTCCTAATTTCATCAACCGTAATGTACCCCTTCATCAACGGCCTGAACATCAAAACTGCACAAACCACTGCTTGTTTTAACCCGATCTCGTCAATCAAGATCACCGCGGTTCTTACATCAAACAAAAGGCCGGCCAACAAATCTTCCGATTCTTCATCAGCGGACTTCTGCAAGGAATCCTTCCAGACTCTTTTCAAGAGGCCGGTTTGCGACATACTCCATCTCTGCCGGAATAAGCCGTACAGCCTCCGGTGCAAAAAAACGTAATCATCGAAAGGGATAGCGGGTACTGTTTTCATTTTTGTCAACTCATGTCCGGTTTGCAACGTAAAATTACAATTTTTTGAAACAAATAGACTGTTTTACTCTTAAACTTGTCGCCGGAAAGATTAAAAAATCCGGTTTAATGTCAGGTTTCCATGCTGCAATTATTTCCGATTAACGGTTTATTTATTATTTTTGTATTTCTAAAAACAAGCAAATGAAAAACTTATTCATTCCTGGAGCCCTGTTAATTTTTGGAATTGTTGCGGGATGTCAAAACAAAAAAACCGACGATGGATTTATATCCATTTTCGATGGGAAATCATTGAACGGATGGAAAGGCGACTCCACTTACTGGCGTGTAGAGAACGGTATTCTCACCGGTGAGATAACTCCTGAAACCATTTTAGAGAGAAATACCTTTATTGTCTGGCAGAACGGAGCCCCCGAAGACTTTGAATTGAAACTGGAATACCGGATAAGCGAAGACGGAAACAGCGGCATCAACTACAGGAGTGAGGAGATTCCCGATCTTCCCCATGCACTTAGGGGATACCAGTTCGATATCGACGGCAAAAACAACTATACCGGACAGAACTACGAAGAACGGCGAAGAACAACACTCGCCTATCAAGGACAAACGGTAGTGTTACATCCTTTACCTGACTCCTTATCCAGTCTTCCAGTTTCGGACCTGGTCAAAAACAATGCCTGGACAAAAGCAGAAATAATTGAGTTGGCCGATGTTGCCGAATTAAAAAGCCACATCAAAAATAACGATTGGAACTCCTGTCACCTTATTGTAAACGGCAATAACATGAAGCACTTTCTGAACGGTGTTTTGATGAGCGAGGTGACGGATAATGATTTGCTTAACGGAAAGAAACAAGGATTAATTGGCGTTCAGGTTCATGTGGGTCCTCCCATGAAGGTGGAGTTCAGAAACATCCGACTAAAAACCCTGTAAAAAAGATTGACAGAAGAAATGAAAAAACTATCCCTTTGGCTGTTGATATTTTTGCCGGTTTTTGGATACGCCCAAAAAAACGGAGAAACATTATTGTTGAACGACGGGTGGACATTTTCGCAAACCAATAAAGACACCTGGCACGAAGCTCAAGTTCCGGGTTCGGTGCAGCACGACCTCATCCGGCACAAAGTGTTGCCCGATCCGTTTTACGGAACCAATGAAAAGCTGATTCAATGGGTAGAAGACGAAAACTGGGATTTCAAAAAAACGTTTAACGTTTCGGCCAAGCAACTCAAGCATGACGACGCGGTTATCTTCTTCGAGGGATTAGACACGCAAGCCGATGTTTTCCTGAACGGCGCTCGGATTCTACGTTCCGAAAATATGTTTGTTGGCTACAAAATATCGGTAAAAAACATACTTAAAGAGGGTGAAAACAGTTTATACATCCGGTTTTATTCACCCGTACAATCGCTGATGCCTGCACGGCTGACCGCAGGGTACGATTATCCGGCCGGAAACGACCACCGTGATGAGAAGCTGAGCATCTACAACCGGAAAGCACCGTACCATTTCGGTTGGGACTGGGGAATCCGAATAGCACAGATGGGGATCTGGAAGCCTGTATCGCTTACGTTTTACGACAAGGCTCGCATTGACGATTTCTATGTAAAACAGAAAAGCATATCGAAAGAAAAAGCGGAAATTGAAAACATCATCGAAGTATTTTCACTTAATGAAAAACCGGTTGAAGCTACGATTTCAGTAAAGTACAACATGTGGGTAATGAGCTACCGCCGTCAAATCAACAAGAAAACAACCCTAAATCCTGGCAAAAACAGCATCTCCATTCCAGTAGAAATCAACCAGCCCTATCTATGGATGCCCACAGGTTGGGGTACTCCCTACCTTTATGACTTTATTGCATCGATAAATATAGATAATCAAGAGATTGCACAAGAAATCGTAACAACAGGTTTACGTACGATTCGACTGGTACAAGAGCCCGACAAGCATGGCAAATCGTTCTACTTTGAAGTAAACGGCATCCCGCTCTTTGCCAAGGGCGCCAACTACATCCCGGGCGAGATTTTCACTACTCAACAAAACGAAGATTATTACACAAAACTTTTTGATAACATTGAAGCGGCAAATATGAACTTTGTCCGCGTGTGGGGCGGCGGAATCTACGAGAACGAAGAATTTTATCGCCAGGCCGATAAAAGAGGCATCCTGGTTTGGCAGGATTTCATTTTCGGCTGTGTGCCCTACCCGTCTGACGATCGTTTTCTGGCCAACGTGAAAGATGAAGTTATATACAACCTCAAACGTCTGCGCAATCATGCTTCCCTCGCGTTCTGGTGCGGGAACAATGAGGTGGAAGAAGGGCTTCAACACTGGGGTTGGGACAAACAATACCCGGCGGATATTTACAACGTCTGGCTCGAAGGTTACGACAAGACGTTCCGTGAACTCATTCCTGGCCTGGTAAATGAGTTCGACGGAACACGCAGCTATATCCACGGTTCGCCATACGATTCCAACTGGGGAAATCCCGAAACATTCGCATCGAGCGATGTGCACGACTGGGGGCTCTGGTACGGACACCTGCCGTTCGAAGGAATGGCCGGCCGACTTCCGCGCTTTGCCAGTGAATTCGGCTTCCAGTCGTTCCCCGAGATGAAAACCATCCGCTCTTTCTCACCTGAAAATGAATGGAACCTGGAAAGTGAAGTAATGAAAGTTCATCAAAAAGCATCCACCGGAAACTCACTCATCAAAAAATACATGGACATGTATTACCACGAACCCCGAAATTTCGAAGATTTCGTTTATATCGGACTGATAATGCAGGGCAACGGCATGGAAGAATCCGTTGAAGCGATGCGTCGTGGCCGCCCCTATTGCATGGGTGCACTCTATTGGCAGATAAACGATGACTGGCCGGTGGTTTCCTGGTCGAGCATCGATTATTACGGCAACTGGAAAGCACAACACTACCGCATGCGAGACGTGCTGGCTCCGTTGGCATTGGGTGTAGAATTCAAGGATAATCAACTGAATTATTACACCCTGTCGGACTTCCTCACCGATAGGAATGACCTACAGTTAACCGTGCAGGTAGTGGATTTCAACAAAGGCGTAGTGAAACAGTTCAAGGAAAAAGTGAACGCAAAAGCCAACTCCAGCAACGTGGTAAGAACTTTCAACGTAGAAGAATTACTATCTGAAGCCGATAAGTCAAACAGGATGATCCGAGCGTGGTTAACCGACAGCAAGGGGAAAAAACTTTCCGTCAAAGATCATTTCTTCTACTGGCCCAACAAACTAAACCTGCCGCAAACCACCGTACAAACTTCGGTAAAATATGCCGACGGCAAATATACCGTTACGCTCATAAGCAAAAAGTTGGCGAAGGACGTTTTCATCGAGATTCCTGTAATGGGCGCGAAGTTTACCGATAACTTCATTGATCTGCTTCCGGGAGAAAAAAAGGTAATAGAAATAACCTCTCCCGAACTGAAAGCATCAGCAAAAACACCGGTTACCGTAAGGCATATTAGGGAGACGTACTGAAGAAAGTTTAAAAGTAAACATGAAATCATTAAAAGAACTGTATAGAATTGGGAACGGCCCGTCCAGCAGCCACACCATGGGACCTAAAAAGGCTGCAGAGCTATTCCTGGAAAGGGCTCCTGGAGCTGCGAAATACGTGGTAACGCTGTACGGAAGCCTGGCAGCTACCGGAAAAGGGCATTTAACCGACACTGCCATCCTGAACGTATTGGAACCGCATGCCCCAACCACCATCGAGTGGCTACCCAGGACATTCCTGCCGTTTCACCCCAATGCGATGAGGTACGATGCGTTCGACGCAACAGGCAATAATTTCGATTCGTGGACAGTCTACAGCGTAGGTGGTGGAGCATTAAGCGATGGCACCACTATTGTGGGGCTATCTGAAGCGGCACAAAAAGATATCTATCCGATGACAACCATTGCCGATATACAGGCATGGTGCGAACAAAACGGCAGAACTTACTGGGAATACGTTGAAATACATGAGGATAACGATCTTTGGGAGCATCTACGGGACGTGTGGCAGGTGATGAAAGTAGCCGTAAAAAATGGGTTGGATAACGAGGGGGTGTTGCCGGGTCCGTTAAACCTGCAACGCAAAGCCGCATCCTATTTCATCAAAGCCAAAGGCTATAAGGCATCGCTTCAGTCGCGCGGGTTGGTGTTTGCCTATGCGCTGGCGGTCTCGGAAGAAAACGCCTCCGGGGGAAAGATTGTCACTGCGCCTACGTGTGGTTCGTGCGGAGTACTTCCAGCTATCCTGCACTACCTGGAAGAAAGCCGCGATTTCAGCGAAACCCGCATCTTGCGTGCGTTGGCTACAGCCGGTTTGTTCGGCAACGTGGTCAAGCAAAACGCATCGATATCGGGGGCTGAAGTGGGTTGTCAGGGCGAAGTGGGTGTAGCCTGCTCCATGGCGGCAGCAGCAGCTAGCCAGTTGTTCGGGGGTAGTCCGGCTCAGATTGAATATGCGGCCGAAATGGGATTGGAGCATCACCTGGGAATGACATGTGATCCGGTTTGCGGCCTAGTACAAGTACCTTGCATCGAGCGAAATGCTTATGCCGCTGCGCGCGCATTGGATGCCAACCTCTACTCATCGTTTACCGACGGTATCCATCTGGTATCGTTCGACCGTGTGGTTGAAGTAATGAAACAAACCGGCCATGATTTACCCTCGCTCTACAAAGAAACCGGAGAGGGCGGGCTCGCAAGGGATTACAAAAGGATGAAAAACTAATTACCCACAGCTTTTTTACTCTGTCATAACGGGTTTATACATATCCTGTGCAGTAATGCCACATTCCTTCATCATCTGTATGCAATATTCCATTTTACCGAAATCGGAATTGGAGTTGTTGGTACCGAATGTGAATTTCAGTCCGGCAGCTTTGGCTTTCTGAATAAAAGACTTGTTCGGTATCTTATACCGATGATTGATTTCCAATACTTTATGAGTTCTCACCATAGCCTCAATCACTTTGTTTTGACGTTCATCCGTCCAAAAAAGGTCGTAACGGTCGTTCATCGCATCGGGAAGAAAATTGGGGTTTACATACACATCCATCGGTTCGTCCATAACCTTCACAATGTTCTCAACAATCAGATCCATGTATTTCTGTTCATCGTCTATGAATACTTCATCCGGCATCCACAAGCGGGTTCTGTTGCCTTTTCGATCTGTAAACGTCATGGCATCCGTAAAAACATAATCGAACAGGTCACGCACTTCTTTAGAAAAAGTGGCCGGCCATTCACGCCCTTCTCCCTGCATGGCCTGAACAAACGGCTGGCCTTTCATTCCATTGAAATACTCCAGTACCTGCGCATCATTTTGAATGGGAAATCCTATACCGCAGTTGGGTGCCAATGCATAATTGATGCCATACTTGCGTGATTGGGACCTAGCCAGCTCCAACGTCAGGTCTTCTTTCAGGTGCACGTGATAATCGAGTACCGGGAAATTCGCCTGATGCAGTTTTATGATCTCGTCCGATGATTCGTCGATAGCTTGGACAAGCTGGCTGTCAATCACCGTTTTTTCGATTTTCAACGGTGTAACTTCAATGAATTTCACTTCAACGATACCTTCAGTACTTTGTAGACAAAAAGTTCCTCCTGAAAGGATTTGCGACCTGTTTTCCGGTGTACGGTACGGTTGTGAAGGTTCAATATACTCTACTAGTAATTCATCGTTAACAGCCACCTCTATCTTTTTACCTTCTACCCGGATACGAAGGTTAAACCATTCGTTGTTTTTCACAATAGATTTTGTCAGGTTCCTGACTGACAATAAACTTCCCGTTTTTGTCCACCATTGTTGATGATCCAGATCGTTATTGAGCGCAACAGCGTAACCGCCGTTACCGTTTTCATCGGTATGAAAACGGACCTCTCCCTTCCCGTTATCCATCGTTTTTGCCGTAAGAAGCAGTTCAAAATCGGTGAACATTCCGTTTTTCAAGGTCATTTTACCGACACCATCCATTCGGACTACGGAATCCGAAACCGTCACCGGCCCTTCAGTCAGCCAGTTCGTCACATCTTTTCCGTCAAAAAGGATTTTTTTCTTGTTCTGCTCGGTACAGCCCGGCAATATGAGAGAAACAACACACAAGAACGATAGAATTTTTTTTGCCATAGTTTTAAATTTTTCAGAAGGTCAATAATAATTCAACTGTAAACTTGTCCGAATCCATTTCTTCGTAGAGATTCAAAATATCAAGCTCTTGATTTATAAAATACCATTCGTAATCGAACCGCAATATCGATGAAAAATATTTTTTAGTAAGCCCAAAACCAAGCCCGACTGTCAACCTATCCACATCAAAACCCTTTTCGTTCATATGCTTGTCAATGGCATCCCATCGAACGGCAGGCACAATATTCTTGAAAAAATAGGTCTCCTTAAGGGGAACCGCATAAGCGCCCTGCAGGTAGTAAGAAAACATCTGATCTTCGTCAACCTCTTTGTTATCACGTTTCATAAATTCCGTTTCTACTTTCCAGTTCGCGCCCTCATAACGCAGATCTGCTCCGTAAAAAAAGTAATGGACTGTAGGTGTATTCAAGTAATCGTAAAACTTGAACGTCGACCGAAGCCCTTTCATACTACCGAGTTCGAGACGCCCGCCGTACGACAATTTTTCACGCCAGACCGGATCGTTGATCGTGTTCCCATTATATGCACCAAACTCAATGGAAGCCGGAACCGCATCAATCTTAAAATTATAATCGGCCAGAAAACCGATATCGCGTGTGCTTATAAAATATTTTCCTATAAAAGCACGGTTGGCAAACATCAGGTTGGCTGGCGAAACAACGTAAGAATTAAAAATTGGAATACTAGTCTGCCCCAGAGAAAGAGACAGTCCCCTGACGGGTTCAAAAGAACCGTACAAATCCAGCACCTTAAAGTTACCGTTATCGCTGAGCTCTATCTGTCCACGGTAGGAAAAGAAAGGGGTCAGGTAACCGCGTACGCCCATCCTGGAATTTCTGACGGAGAACCTGGAACTTCCGGTTTCTGAGGCATACTCAAATTTATTTTTCATCGTTCCATCAACCTTAAAAGTAGGATAACGAACGGAATCTGTTTCCTGTGCCGGTGTCAGCAGGGAAAACATCATAAAAATAGCAACGAATAGTTTTTTCAACGACATGGATTGTTTGACGTTTAACATTTACTTAATTTTCGATCTCCGCTGTTTGTGCTTCCCTTTCAATCATTTTCTTTTTGATCTCCAGTCCCCAGAAGTAGCCACCCAATCCGCCGTCGGAGCGGATAACACGGTGACAGGGAATAATGTAGGAAACGGGATTATCCCCGATAGCGGATCCGACTGCGCGTACCGCTTTCGGATTGTTTACAGCCTTTGCGATGGCTTTATAGGAAGATAATTTTCCAACGGGGATTTGCAGCAACGCTTTCCAGACACTTAACTGAAAAGCGGTTCCAGCAATATGTAACGGAAGCTCCGAAACTCTTTCGTTTTTAATAAAGCTCAACGCGAGTTTATGCAAAGCGGCTTTTTGTTTCTGAAGAGCTGTGCCGGAGTATCTCTTTTTCAAATCATTCAGCATCGGTTCCTTTTCTCCGAAACCCACATAACAAATACCTTTCGAAGTGGAAGCAATAACGGCCAGTCCGTAGCCGGTTTCATAAAAGAAATAGCTGATAACCGTATCTTTCACCTCTTTTTTGTTCAGAGGAACAATGGAAACAATCTTGTTCATATCAGTTGGCAAAAAACTGTTCAAACCCTTCGGAATAAGCTATGTCCAGCGTGCTGTCGGGTTTCACGTAAATAAAATAATAATGCAGTCCCGGTATTTTCCGGGCAATCTCCTTCGACTTTTCCAAGCCCGAAGCCATAAATGCCGTAGCATAGGCATCGGCAGTCATACAATCTTCAGCAATAACGGTTGCGCCTAAAATATCCTGTTCCGAAGGATACCCGGTTTGCGGGTCGATGGTATGGGCATACTTTTTTCCGTCTTTCACGTAGAAATTCCGGTAATTCCCCGATGTCGCCAGCGACTTATCGCACAGCGATAAGATGGTTTGCAATTCATGCTGCATACCCGTACTGTCATCGATAGGCTTATCTACTCCGATGCGCCAGCATACACCTTTATCGTTCACGCCTTTGGTCACGATCTCACCGCCAATCTCTATCATGTAATTTTCAATCCCATAGCTATCGAACAAACGGGCAACCAAATCACAGGCATAACCTTTGGATATGGCGGAAGTGTTTAACTGTAGCCGCGGATCGGATTTTACGACATTTCCTTCACTGTCGATCCGGATCTTATCGTATCCCACAAATTCTTTCAGGCTGTCGATAATTTCGGGCGTGATGCTGTCCATATTCCTGAAACCGAATCCCCAGGCATCAATAAGCGGCGAGGCCGTAATATCAAATTTTCCGTCCGTCATCCGTGAAACTTCCGTGGCTTTGTTGAATACTTCCATAAAAAGTGAATCGGGCTTCACGGGTATATTGCTGTTTATTTTGGTGATGACCGTATTTTCCCGGAAAGGATTCAAAGATTGCTCAAACCTGTCCAGTTCAGCCAGAATCTCATCTTCCAATGATCTCTTGTAAGCGTATTTGATGTGGTAAGAGGTATGGAAAATTTCACCGCTGTTTTGAAAATAGGAGTAGTTTTGTTTTTTAGGATTACACGAAGATACAATAATGGTAAAAATAAGTACGGATACCGTTAGAAAAGATATTTTTGTCTTCATCTGTGTTTTAATTAATTGAAATATCATTAGATCCACTTCGTTATTTCTTCCGGCGATTTCCGTTTCTTGTTTCTGGGATCCGGATCAACGTTTTCCGGATAACCAACGGGTAATAGAACGATGGGTTCCACATTTTCACTGAGTTGTAATCCCTCCTTTACGGTTTGCGGATTGAAGTTGCAAACCCAACAAGTTCCAAGTCCAAGTTCAGTGATTTTTAACACCATGTGTTCCACAGCAATTGCTATATCGATATCGAGGTGGTCCTTGCCGTCACACGGGCGTTTCCACGATTGTTGATGGTCTCCGCAGGCAAGGATGTATAGCGGGGCACTATTGAACCACTCTCGCGGATAACTTTGCCGCATTATTTTTTTGGCTTCTTCCGACCGGCATATGTAGAATTTCCACGGTTGAAAATTAACGGCTGAAGGAGCCAAACGAGCACTTTCGATTATCTCACCAATAACTTCTTTATCAATAGATTGATCCTTGAATTTTCTTACCGATCTGCGTAACTGGATTATCTCGTCAAGTTTCATCTGTTATCCCTTAAAATTCTTCTTCAATCCTGTAATTATTCCGGTCGGGAGAATTGCGTGAAATCAATTCTCCTAGAAAACCGGTAAGAAAAAGCAGTGTTCCCAGGATCATCATCGTCAGTGATATGTAAAAGTAGGGCGATTCGGTTACCAGCCGGTACGGATTTCCTACATGCATATCGTACAGCTTGGAGGCACCCACCAGGATGCTGGCAACAAACCCCAGAATAAACATTATACTGCCCAAGAGCCCAAAGAAATGCATCGGTTTCTTGCCGAATTTATTCAAAAACCAGATGGTCAACAAATCGAGGTAACCGTTCACAAAACGGTCTGCGCCGAACTTGCTTTTTCCGTATTTGCGCGCCTGATGACGGACCTCTTTCTCGCCGATCTGTTTAAATCCTGCATCTTTTGCCAGAATGGGAATATAGCGGTGCATGTCGTTATACACTTCAATGCTTTGGGCCAATGAGCGTTTGTAGGCTTTTAGACCGCAATTGAAATCGTGAAGGCGGATACCCGATACTTTTCTTGCCGTGGCATTAAAAAGCTTCGACGGCAGGTTTTTGGTCAATGTGGCATCGTAACGCTTGCGTTTCCACCCAGAAACCAGGTCGTAACCCTCTTCCTTTATCATCCGGTAAAGTTCGGGAATTTCGTCGGGACTGTCCTGCAGGTCGGCATCCATGGTGATTACCACGTCTCCTTTAACTTTCCGGAAGGCACAATGCAAAGCGGGTGATTTTCCGTAATTACGCTGGAACTTTATGGCCTTCACCCGATTCGACTGCTCACGAAATCCGGTAATCACTTCCCACGAATGATCGGTACTCCCATCGTCTACAAAGATAATTTCGTACGAAAATCCGTTTTCTTCCATCACCCGCTTAATCCATGCATGCAGTTCCGGTAGAGACTCCTCTTCGTTGTAGAGTGGAATTACAACAGAAATATCCATAATTTTTTATTTGACGATTTTAGATTGACTATTTACGATTTGCAGGTGTGTACCTGCGGGCAAACGGCACAACAAATAACGATAAAATCATTCCGATAAAAACATCGGCCAGGATCACGTTACTGAAGATATAGTTTACGGTTGTAGGTAGCGGTTGATCTTCAAGGGAATTTACCATGCTCTCACTCAAATTCATCATCCTTACGGTCTCGATCATATTCTCATACAACTTCCCTACAAAAGCCTGGTCAACCCAAGTGATATGTATGAAGACAATTACGGCTTCCAGAAGTGATGCAAAAAAAAACAACATGATACCAAACTGGACTCCGTGCCAATATCCCATATTATTGTTTACGATTGCGGTTTTATACTTTACCAGAAAATAAAAAAGAACAAGCGGCGTGCCTACAGCCAAGAATGATCCGAGGATACTTAAAGCCGGAATCCGGCCCGCACCCATCACAAAAAGATATTTCAACATCCAAAACAGACCCAAAAAAACGCCGCCATACATGGCATAGTTCATCAACTGACTCTTATCTTCTTGCATAAAAAACTATTTAACGTACAAAAGTAACTAAAAAAAGTCAGAAGTCGGAAACCGGAAGCCGGAAGATTGTTTTTTTCATAAATCGTGAATGATTAACTAAAAATTTCGATAAATACGTTAACTTTGCGCGAATCAAAAAAAGTAAACATATTTTTTAACATGGAAAATGTAAAACCGCTCACCCCCCTGTCAAAAACTGTGGTTGGGGTTCAGTTTCTTTTTGTGGCTTTCGGTGCCACGGTTTTAGTACCTCTTTTAGTCGGCTTGGATCCTTCTACAGCATTATTCACCGCCGGAATCGGAACGCTGGTCTTTCATCTGGTAACGAAAGGCATTGTCCCTATCTTTTTAGGCAGCAGTTTCGCATTCATTGCGCCTATTGTTAAAGCCACCGAGCTTTACGGATTGGCCGGGACCTTATCGGGATTGGTGGCCGTTGGCGCTGTTTATTTTCTGATGAGTGCACTCGTCAAGTGGCAGGGGATAAAAGTTATCCAACGGTTGTTCCCACCCGTAGTTATTGGCCCGGTTATCATGCTTATCGGCTTGTCGCTTTCCGGAACGGGTGTGAATATGGCTGCTGAAAACTGGCTGCTGGCTATTATTGCGCTTGTAACCGCCATTATCGTGAGCATGTTTGCCAAAGGGTTGCTGAAACTGATTCCCATTTTCAGCGGAATCATTGTGGGATATATTGCTGCTGTTTTTATGGGGAAGATCGATTTTACACCCGTCATTGAAGCTCCCTGGTTCAGTCTGCCGCAGTTTGTAACTCCCCAGTTTTCGTGGCAGGCCATCCTGTTTATGGCTCCGGTAGCCATCGCTCCGGTTATTGAACATGTTGGCGACGTTTATGCTGTGAGCCAGGTAGCTGGAAAAGATTTCGTAAAAAAGCCGGGCCTTCACCGAACGATGTTGGGTGACGGTATCGCATGCAGCATTGCCGGGCTTATCGGTGGGCCTCCGGTTACCACTTATTCGGAAGTTACCGGTGCTATGGTGCTGACCAAAGTGACCGATCCGGTAGTGATTCGCATTGCGGCGGTGACGGGCATTGTTTTTTCGTTAATTGGGAAAATAAGCTTCTTCCTTAAAACCATACCCAACGCGGTGCTGGGTGGAATTATGTTGTTGCTTTTCGGCATGATTGCAGCTACCGGCGTCAACAACATGATCGCCAACAAAACCGATATGAGCGTTACACGCAACCTGATTATTGTCTCGCTTATCCTGACTACGGGAATCGGTGGGGCTATTTTTAAGATAGGTGATTTTACCTTTGCCGGCATCGGGTTAGCGGCTATGGTCGGTGTAGTCCTGAACTTGATTTTACCCGGCCACAAGGGAGAGAAGGGAAGCGAAGCCAAATAAAAAACTCAATAATCATTGTCCGGACAGTAACAGGAGCCGGTGTGTCTTGCGGATACGGAGCGGAAGTTCATTTTTCCGCTCCGTAGAACTTTTTATTGAAAAATACGTTCAACGGGAAAGAACGTAAAAATGGAAAAAAAGACAACGCAGAAAACCAACAAAAAGGGATCGTGGATTTTTAATATAATTTTTATCGGGTTAATTGCCTTGATTTTGTTTACACCGGTTGGTAGCAAATTGAAGTATTGGACAAGCAAACTGATGGCTTCTTTTACTCCATCGGTGCAAAAAGTGGAGAAACGCGAAAAATTAACCGATTACCACTGGCTGCTGACCGATAACAACAGTCAATCTTTCGATTTAAGTCAGGCGCAGGGGAAAGTGATTTTCCTGAATACCTGGGCAACATGGTGCCCACCTTGCATTGCAGAGATGCCTGCCTTACAGGAACTTTACAACAAGTACAAAAATAATCCCGATGTGGTGTTTGTGTTTGCAACCACAGATCCGAAGAATACGGTGGATAAATTCATGACCGACAAAGGGTACAATTTGCCGGTGTATTACATTCAATCTGCCCCACCCCCTCAACTGGCTTCCAACACCATTCCCATCACTTTTTTGATTGGAAAAAACGGCGGTATTGCCATCCGGAAAGTAGGCGCCGCCGATTGGAGCAGCAGGAAGGTTACCGGCACAATTGACCAGTTACTTCAAGAATAAAACGTACCGCTATCCGGTGAGGGCATACCTGTCAAGGTATTCTTCCCAGCATCTTGTCCATTACCCAATTGGTTCGCATGGCAGAACGAAAATCACTTACGGGATAGGGTCCGTTGCCATTCAGGTAATTCACAATGCTCTGAATCAGGTAAAACTGAATGTTTTCGGGATTTTCTTCGGTATAGATTTTTTCGCCGGAGGCACGGTTGAGGACGATAGGTGTGAAATGAAACGTAGAAAATCGGATAGATCCCTTCGATCCAATAATTTCCACCTCATCCGTACGTTCACTCACGGGAGCTGCAAATTCCCAGTGTCCGCTGCCTCTCACACCCATCTTATGCAACCACTCTCCGTCCACCGTATCTTCCACATCGTACAATCCGGCTACGTTTTTAGCCGTTCCGCCTACTTCGGTTATTTCACCGAAAACAAAATCCAGGTAATCCAGTTGATGCGAAGCCAGATCGTAGAAATACCCAGCTCCCGCAACCTCTTTCTTCACCCGCCAGGGAAGTGTTTCCCGGCTTAAATCGGATGGATACGGCGGTATAATGAACCGGATTTTCACTTCGCGGACCTCTCCTATCTCTCCACTTTCCAGCAACTGCCTTATACGCAGAAAATAGGGCAACGTCCTGCGGTAATACGCCACAAAACAGGGAACTCCCGTCTCTTTTGCAGCTTCCGCCATGATCACACACTCTTCGAACGAAGCAGCCATGGGTTTCTCCACATACACCGGTTTTCCGGCTTTCATGGCCGCAACAGCATATTCGGCATGTGATCCGGGTGGCGTAGCAACGTATACCGCATTCACAGCGGAGTCATTAATCAACGCATGCGCATCGGAATACCTCTTGGCTATATGGTGCCGCAACGCGTAATCCTTGGCTGATTCTGCATCACGGCGCATCACCGCAACTACATCCGACCCATCGACTTTGCGGAAAGCCGGGCCGCTTTTCTTTTCCGTTACATTTCCGCAACCGATAAAACCCCAGTTAATCATATTTTAATAGAAGTTAGAGGTTGGCCCTTGGCTCTTGAATTTCTTATATCCTCTGTAAGAAACAAGCGCCAGAACAATAACTCCGAACAATATCGCATACAGGTATACAAAGACCTCCGAAACCCCTTCGTTTTCTCCGTAGGAATGTAAACCGCTCAAGAGGTAATTTACTCCCCAAAATGTCATCAGCACCGAAGCAAATGCCATTACCGATGCCAAGTTAAAGAACCAATCGTTATTCAATTTCCTGACCAGATGGATATGGGTGACCACGCTATAGACAACAACGGTAATCAGTGCCCAGGTCTCTTTAGGATCCCAGCTCCAGTAGCGGCCCCACGATTCGTTAGCCCAAATACCGCCCAAAAAAGTACCGATAGTCATCAGGGCCAACCCCACCAACAATGACATGTTGTTGATAATACTCAGTTCCCTGACGTGAAGCATTGCCGTCTCTTTTTTAGCCACACTTAGAATAAGGAGGTTAGATAACCCCAACAACAGGCTTATCCCAAAAAAACCGTAAGCAGCCACCGTCACAGCAACGTGAAACATAAGCCACGGAGATTTCAGTACGGGTACAAGCGTTGTAATCTGGGGTTCCATCCAGTTCAGACCGGAAACAAAAAGAATTATTCCTCCGAAGATGGTTGCCGTTGCCAGGGTGAGATCACTTTTCCGTCCGAAAATCAATCCGGCCAGTATGGTAGCCCAGGCTACATATACCATGGTTTCGTACGAGTTGCTCCAAGGTGCGTATCCCGATATATACCAACGCATAGCCATGCCGTAGACGTGATACAGAAAAACTAGAAAAATACCCCAGACGAGTACCTTGGAGAGAATATTTGTCCACATTGCTTCTTTGAAAAGCCGTAAAAAAGCCGTCATAAGCAACAGGAGGCCCAGGGCAAAATAACCGGTGCGGGTTTTACTGAAAATATTTTGTTTGTTGTAACGGATCTCCGTGCGTATTTTCTTGGGGTTTATGTGACCGGCTTGATCTGCCTTTTGTTGAAAGGCAGCTATTGAATCGAGAATTGTGTTGGGTTGCTGCCAGTCTCCGCTTTCAAGCGACCGGTTTACTTCCGAAAGATACAGGGGCAAAGAGCGGGAAATAAACAAGGAATCTTCTTCAGGTATTCCCGACAAATCATCTCCCGGAGCATACCAGGTATCGTTGGGAGCATCCGCTTTTGGAAAAAGTGCCACCAGTTTATGGTTAAGCAACAAGAAAAGGATGTTTATCTTTTCATCGAGTTTGATAATGTCTTTATCAAACTCATTTCTTTGCGATTCAGGTTTGTGATAGGCTTCATTTACCCGGGCAAGAAGTTTGTAGTTTCCCTTTGGGTCAAAGACCTGGGCATACGCAAAATGCTGTTCCGGTAACTGAAACATTTTTGCCACCTCTTCGTTGGAATTGGCAATGAACGGCACCTGCATCCACATCTTCGGCATCGTGAGTATCCCCAGCAAGAACTGATCGGAATTTAGTTTTCCAATTTTATTGTCCTTATGTATCTTTCTCAATAGCTCCGCTGAAAAAGTATTCATCGGTATAATCCTGCCTGCGAATTGAACCGGCAACTGTCCGAACTCCGCAGCATGTTCCACCGGGACAGCATTTCTTTGCACGGCCTGAAAGATAGCCTGGCTGGTAAAGTCCTGAGCGGCGGCACTGAAGGCTATAAGCAGAAAAACGACCGTCAGCTTTGCCGAACGCCTCAATTCGTTTAACTGGCGGCTAAGTTTATTTAACCGGGAGTTTGGAGTAACGAACATCAAAACAAATCCGGCTACCAGGAAAAAATATCCGGCGTAAGTAATGTTTCGTCCAGCCACATCCTTGTTGACAGATAAAACAGTACCTTGTTCATCCTCGTCATAAGAGGCCTGAAAAAAACGGTATCCTTTCAAATCGAGTACATTGTTCATGTAAACACGCGCCTCACGCACTTCACCATCGATATGTATCCGTAAATCGCTTTCATAGGAAGAGGGGCTCATGGAACCGGGATACCTGATCAACCTGAATTTAGTAAGTTCTAGCGTGAACGGGAGTTCTTCCTTAAATACCCCTTTCGACGTATGCATAACCATTACATTGTTAGTTTCTCCTTCACGGATGTGCATTGTTCCTTCTTTTCCAAAAACATGTGTTGTTAATGCCCCGGCGAGAATAACAACAAATGCAAAGTGGATAACCGTAAGTGCCCAACGGCGTCTTTTTATAAAACGGTGATCAATAAACGTTAAAATGAAATTTACAACCAACAGGAATTGGAGGAAAAAGAAAACGGGAGAATAATAAATCATAACTTTGGCCGCTTCGGTAGTCATCTCTTTTTCGATAAACGTAGCAAGCGCCATTAAAAAGGCATAAACAAGTAAAAGAACTATTGTCGTTTTATAGGATGCGAGAAGTTGTCTTATTTTTTCCATAGTTTAATTGATATTGAAACAATTGCCACCATATTTCAACTTAATATCGTTTCTATACGGTACAGGCTTTCACAAAAATATAAAAATAACCGGTTGATGCGTTATATTATCTGATAAAAATCCCCGAAACAGCGGTGTTCCGGGGATTTTGAGATCAAGCCAAAGCTCGTATTAACTTACTTGTTCTTTTTCAGGCCTCTTTCCATTGTTTTCTCAACAGGTCGAGTGCAGCCGGGACAACCACCTTGCGGTCACCCTGGCAGCCGCATTCAAAGCTGACGTACTTATCGTAACCGATCATTTTCAATCCGCGGAAACCGTTCACGTAGTTGTCGGCTTCTCCGTCTTCTCCCGGCATGCTGCGGCGCTTACGGCTGGCCATATGCACGTGTTGCAGGTATTTTCCCGCTGAAACGAAAGCCGCCATGTCACACGTTTCTTCCCACGTCATGTGCCAGAAGTCTCCCAGACAGGTAACTCCGGGGTTGTTGATGTCGCGGCATATGGATGCAGCATCCGCCACCTGGCGGAGGTAAAAGGCTTCCTTTCGGTTCAGAGGCTCCAGGATAACCGTTGTGCCATACTTTTGAGCCGTGTTGCCCATTTCGTTGAACTGCTCACACAGGAAATCGCGCGTTTCTTGTGTATGTGGCATCACCGGCACCTGCGAATTGAACGCCGGAACGATGATCACTCCCGTTGAGCCAAGTTCACCGCCCAGGATGATCAGTTCTTCCATCGTGTCACGGCATTTCTTGCGGATAGCGGGATCGGTAGAAAGAATGAATCCTTCGAAGCCGGCGCAAACGGCGCTAACTTTGATGTTACGCCCTTTTAACGCATCCTTGAACTCTTGCATCCTGCCTTTCATCCCCCTGCCGTGGGGCTCGAACCCCACCACGCCGTGTTCTTCCATAAAGTCGAACTTTTCGTTCAGGTTTGCACCGGGAGCTGTCCCTTCCTGAAACGATATTCTGAGCTCTGCCTTGATCGGAAAGGCGGGAGGAGTACCGGCCGGGGTTTCACCCGCGAAAGCGCTCAGGGACTTTCCAAGGCCGGCTACAGCGGCACCGGCAAGTGATGATTTGATGAATTTTCTTCTGTCTATCGTCATGATTATAACGTATTTATTCTTTTATTTGGCACTTCCCGGCACAGGGACAGTAAAGCCTTTCATGTCCATCTTGCCGATGTTCAGGTCTGCCGGGGTATAATCCAGGGGAGCCGCCGCCATGGCGTCCCAGGTGGTCTCCTGGCCGCTGTAGGCCGCCTCGCGTCCCATGATGGCTGCCAGGTTGGAAACTGCCGTTTCGGATGCCTGTTCGATGGGGGTGTTTGCCCGGATACAGTTAATCAGGTTCACGTGTTCCAGCGTGTAGGGGTCGGTCTGCTTGAAGTTCGCCTTTTCAGCCTCACCGTCGTATTGCCAGAGGACGTTTCCGGCCAGATCCTTGATCACGTGCCCGCCCTGGCTTGTCCACGAACCTTTTGTTCCCTGGATGAATTCGCTCACGTTGTTGGCGCATCCGTCAATCTGGCGGCACATGCTGTGCAGGTGGATCCCGTTCTCCATGGTGAAATCCACACTGAAATTATCGTACTGGTCTCCGGTCACGCGGCGCTGGCGGGAGCCGAAGGCGACTGCTTTCGCCGGTTTCAACCCGCTGAACCAGGTAAACACGTCGATGTTGTGGACGTGCTGTTCCACGATGTGGTCTCCCGACAACCATTTCCAGTTCACCCAGTCGCGGACCATGAATTCGAAATCGCTCCAGGCGGGTTGGCGGTCGCGGTACCACAACATGCTCTGGTTCCAGTAGACGGCTCCCCCGGTGATCTCCCCGATAAGGCCGCCCATGATCTGTTTGTATGACTCAACGTATGAGCGTTGGTGGTGGCGCTGCGTTCCGGTGACAACGCTTAAATTCTTGGCCTGGGCCTGTTTGGCTGTCGCCACGATGGTGCGGTATCCCACCGAATCCACGCAAACCGGTTTTTCCAGGAAACAATGCTTGCCCTGTTCCACGGCATACTTGAAATGTTCCGCGCGGAAAAACGGCGGCGTGCAGTCGATCAGGATATCAATCCCGCTGTCAATGACCTGCTTGTACGCATCCAGGCCCACGAAACGCTTGTCGGCCGGCACATCGATGCTTTTTTCCGCTTTCAGCTTGTCGGCCAGGCCGTTCACCTTGTCTTCGAACACGTCGCCCAACGCCACGATCGTAACACCGTTAGCGGCATTCAGGAAATTCATGGCGGCGCCCGATCCTCTTCCTCCGCAACCGACAACACCAGCTTTCAACTCTTTTCCGTCTGTAGCCAGGTCCACCAACTCCGGCACGTAATACGTTCCGGGTTCTTTCAGGGGAACCGTCACATCCTTTTTCTCACCGCTGCAAGAGGTTAAAAAACCCGTCGTTCCGGTCCCAATCACGCCTGCTGCTCCGGCAACAGCCGAAGTTTTAAGAAATGTTCTTCTCGTTAAGTTGTTCTCTCTTTTCATATACTTAAATTTGTTTTAGAAATGTTTTATTTTGCAATTAATGAACTGTCTGGCTCACAAACTACCCTGAATCCAATTCCTTTTATATCGGAATACCACCAGATACTCTTTGGCTGTTGTGGATCGGTTTTTAACCAATCGTCATGCCGGGTGTGGCTGCGTGCGGCCGAACGAACATCGGCTGCATCCGACAAGTAACTTCCGCCTCTCACCACCCATTCTTCACCTTGGGTGACCAGGGGATCACTTGTAACGCCGCTTCTTTTTCCGTATGCAGCTTCATCATACTTGTCAGCGGTGTATTCCATTACGTTACCCAGCATATTTTTTAATCCGAATGGATTAGGCTTCACCAACGACGGTTCCTGCGTACGGTTATCGCTGTTTTTACCGTAGATAACGAATGCGCTTATACTGTCTGTTTTTGCAGGGAAGAACTTCCGCATAAACCCTTCATCGGAAAAATCTTTGGGGCTTCCTGTAAAGAAATAGGGTGTTTGCGTACCACCGCGTGCCGCATATTCCCATTCGGCTTCGGTAGGTAAGCGGTACTTTTTGCCTGTTTTCTGCGACAGCCACTGACAGAATGTTTCTGCGGCATAATGCGTCATTGTAATGGCCGGCCTGTCGCCCGAGCCCCATCCCTGGTCAGGATATCCAAACGGAGGTGTTGGACCGGAGATTGCATCTACACCCATAGCTTTCAAGTTGTTTTCGTAAACCACTTCGGGAGGAGTTCTTCCTTCGCTCATGGTATTGGCATAAAAAGCCCAGTACTGATCCCAGGTAGTTTCTACTTCAGCCATGAAGAAGGGACTTACCTTCACTTCATGTTGTGGGGCTTCATCCGTTTTGTGGAAAGGTTCCTTGGGTGAACTACCCATAGTGTAAGTTCCTCCGGGTACCGCTTTCATGTTGAACGAGACTGCCGTACCGGGGATCTGTTCGGTATAATTTTCAAAAGCCGTTACTGCGGCAGCTTCTTTAAAAAACTTGCTTGAATCCACAGCAGTAGCTACATTCATCCCAGGTATTCCCACCATTTGTCCGTGCGAATAGTTCGGGTTATAATGCCCTGCATCGAGGTGGCAGCTGATACACTGCAGATTGAGCTTTTCATGATTCTCGTCGTAATACATATGCGCGGTAATGCCATCATCGGTGATTCCCTGAGGGAATAAATTCTGATGACATTTTACGCAGGAAGCATTTGGAATATATTTTATAGCATGTTCGAGTTCAGATTTTCTATCCCAGTCGAAGTCTGCACTGTCCTTGGTAAGATATCCCCATACGTCTCTGATACCCAAAGCGGCTTTAGCCGTGTAATGAGCCCATGTGTCGTCTTTTGGCGGCAAATGACAATCCACGCAGTTGACCATTACGCCACTTCCGTTGTTCACGTGAACAGAAAGTTTCCAACTTTCTTCTGCGTGAGGATGAACATGACACATCATGCATGATTCGTTGGTAGAAAAATAAACGGATGTTTGATACAATGCTCCGATGAAAATTATGCCTATCGCAATACCCAACAGCAAAATGAACCCTTTACGTTGATGAAATTTTTTCCGGTTTTTTTTGTGTTGATCACCATAGATGTTTTTAGATTTAGCCATCTATCTATTAATTAATGAATTAAATATTTAATTGTTGCTTTTTAACGCGTAAAAAATAAAATGATATCTTAAGCTTGCAAATATATGAAAATTTAATGGTTTGCAGGTTTAATTTGTACAAAAAAGCAATTTAAATCGCAGATAAATATTATTCAATCCATTTACACCATTTGTTGCAGTGATCGTTACCAGAAGCAATTATTGTTTCTATAAACTGCATGCCGCGAACGCCATCGGCTACAGTAGGAAAATCCAGGATCTTATAATCGGGAGCCTCTCCTCTTTTTTTTGCCAACACCGTCAGCGCGAAGTTTCTGTATATGTTGGCAAAGGCTTCTATAAACCCTTCGGGATGTCCGGAAGGAATTCTTGTGTTCCACAAAGCCAAATCGCTCATGTATTCGTTGCTGCCCATGTAAAGCTCTTCTGTCGGCCTGTCTTCCCATCTCAGGATCAACCGGTTCGGATCCATCTGACGCCATTCCATGCCCCCCTTCTCACCGTAAACCCTGATTCGGATATTGTTTGCTTCACCTGTTGCAATTTGCGTTGCCATAAGTACTCCGGCAACTCCGTTCTCAAAGCGTAAAAGGGCAGCTCCGTCATCATCTACCGGGCGTCCTTCCACAAAGGTTCGCAGATCGGCACATACCTCCTCCACTTTCAACCCGGTGATGTATTCCGCCAGATGCCAGGCGTGGGTACCCACATCTCCCATGGTACCTGCTTTACCGGTACGGGCTGGATCTGTACGCCATCCCGCATTGTTTCCGCCCAACATTTCAATTCTTTTCGACAACCAGCCTTGTGTATATTCTACGTAAACTCGCCTCAGTTTTCCTATTTTACCTTCAGCAATCCTGGCTTTGGCTTCCTTAACCGCCGGATAACCTGAATAGACGTGTGTAAGAGCCAGAACAAGGCCCGTTTCTTCCACTTTCTTTTGGAGTATTTTTGCTTCTTCCAACGAAAAGGTCATGGGTTTGTCAATAACTACGTGAAAACCTCTCTCCAAGGCCATCATGGCCGGTTCAAAATGCCATTTGTTGGGGGTTACGATGGTCACAAAATCCATCCGTTCTTCTTCGGGCAGGAGCATTTCTTTTTCGAACATCTCCTGATAGGTAGTGTATATTCTGTTGTCGGGGAGAAAATATTCCCTTCCGGAACTCCGGGATATTTCCGGATTTACGCTGAAACAACCGCATACCAATTCAATCAGATTGTCCATAAAAGCAGCGTTACGATGAATTGCCCCTATAAAAGCATCACTTCCGCCACCAACCATACCCATTTTAAGTTTTTTTTGAATCATGATACCGTGCATTAAAACTATATATTTTTAAAAAATGTAAATATCCGTTTTATTCTTCAATTTTCAGTGTTATTATTAATTTTACCGAATGTTTTACAATTAGAACATCTTTTGATTTTGGCCTATCGTTGAAAGAAAAACCAATTCTTCTTTCATTTTTACTGTTTTTTAGTCTGTTAATTCTCCTTCCGAAGGAGGCGTGTCTTGCGAAGCACTACCCCATTGTTTGTTCGCTTTATTGCCCATGATAAGTTCCAGGGTTCCGCCGTTTTTGAGGTCGTCGTGGCTGAACCAGGGTTTTTCCCAGGGTATTCCGTTGAGTTCCGCCGATTGGATGTATTTGTTCTCTTCGGAAAAATTACGGGCTATAACGGTGAAGGCTTTACCCCCAGGAAGGCTAATGACCGTCTTTGCAAAGAACGGACTCCCGATATTGTATGCCGGAATTCCGGGCGTTACCGGATAAAACCCCATCTGCGAAAACACCACAAAAGCCGACATTCCGCCTCCGTCTTCATCTCCGGGAACTCCCATCAGGTCGTTTCTGAACCATTGATTCAGGAGTATGTGAATCCGCTTTTGCGTCTTCCAGGGCTGTCCTGCATAATTGTATAAATAAGGAATATGCAACGACGGCTCGTTAGCCATCGAGAATTGACCCACATTGCCGGTATGGTCGGGCAACTGACTGTAAAAGTCGTATTTGCTTTTCCCAAGAGGTTCGCGAAATGTTTGATCGAGGTTGCGTATAAAGTTTTCCCGCCCCCCCATTAAGTGGATCAGGTCGGCTACGTTGTGCTGCACATCCCAACGGTATACCCATGCGTTGTTCTCACCGTAATACTGTCGTGCACCCACCCCTCCTGAAAAACGATAATCGAAGGGTTCGATGAAGTTTCCATCCTTGTCCTTAGGGTGAAAAAAGCCGGTCTGGGGATTGAAAAGATGGCGATAATTGTAGGATTTCTTCAGGAAGTATTCATAATCATCCTCCTTCCCCAACTCCCGGGCAATTTGTGCCAGGCACCACTCATCGTAGGAGGTGCCCAGCGTTACAGCCACCGGCTGGCGACATTCAAAACCGTGAACTTCGGGAATGGTTTCTTCCTCCCCTTCCCTAAGAGCAGGAACATATCCTTTCTCGTGATAAAACCGATCCAACTCACCCGAGGGTTTGCCGGACCAAGGAGCCAGCGTCTTCTCCATAACGGCATTGCGAACGGCCGGGTAGATCCTTGCCAGGTCAATGCCCTTCAATCCTTTGCGGTAAGCGTCTATAACGGTGGCTATCCCGTGGTTGGAGTTCATCCGGCGGCTGTCGCCCGTAATCTCGGGGAAGGTGGGCCACCAGAATTCGGGCATTTGTTCGGACATCTTCAGGAAAGAATTGAGAATATCCGACTCCATTTCCGTTTCGATAATCGTACGAAGCGGATGCGTTGCCCGATAGGTATCCCAGATCCAGTCATCCGTATAGAAAGGCGCCCCGTTATCGTTGTGGATTTCCCCATCAAAGGCGCTGAAGTAGCGTCCGTCTTCCGATATGCATACCGGACGTTCGTAGGTTCGGTACAACGAAGTGTAGAAAACAACTTTATCGTCATACGAACCACCATCCACTTTAATTTTACCGAGGGTTTCATTCCAGGTTTGACGTCCTTTTTCGGCAACGCCCGAGGGATCAAACCCGGACATTTCCCGGTAGAGGTTCTTCTTTGCCTGAACTGTATCGATAAACGAAATCCCGTAACGAAGTTTCAACTGCTTTGTGTTTGAGGGGTACGACAAAACAAGGTGGGCATTTTGGCCGGAAGCAGCTTTGTCATTTGCTCCCTGGGGCTGTATGTCCGGTTCCATATATACAAATATCCGCGTGTTGTTTTGCAGCTGTTGATAACCCGAAAATGCTTTCCCGTCCCATTGAAGTTCACCACGCCGGGAGTTCAGGATCAGGTATACAGGGTCGGTATGTCCGAATGTCAGCTCATAGATCCCCGATTGGTGGGAAACGGCGTAATATACGCTGGTCTCCTGCTCGTCGAGATAGACAAAATAATCGTAGGGTGTGATTTTTTCACGGTCGTAGCTATAGGGAATAACCGGCTTCAATTCCAGCTCGTCCCCTTGGAAGACGCTCAGGTTAAATGCCGAACTTCCCCGGTGGCTGGTCACCGCAACGGGCAAGCCGTTCAGCAAATCACCCGTGTAATCCGCGCGTTCCGGATAAACACGCAACATGCTGTTCGGCAAATGAACCGTGGGGTACGTCGGCACCAACAGGTGGCTGATGTTCCCCAGGTAAGGGTTAACAAAATCAACAAGATCAGTTGATTGAGAACTTGTACATGAAGTAATCAAAAAGATAATAAAGCAACCGATTACATATGTTTTGCGGTAGCTTTGCCTCATTAATCTGTACAGAAATAGCATCTTTCTCATCCTTTTAATAGTTATTGTACATTTAGGAACTGTTTTAAATTTAGAATTTCTATTTATTTCCGTCAGGGTGAACAAGGGGTTTCAACAAGAGTAGTAGCACTTCGTTCCCAGAGAGAAATCACCGTGAAGCAAAAAACAAAAACAGTGAGGCTGTTTTTCATTTATGACAAAGTTTACTAAATTTGTAACATGTTGACTTTACGTCCGCACAAATTTAATTATTTTATCAGTATAAGCAAGAATTTGACATTTATTTATATTAAATCCGAACAAACAATCCTCAAACTTAATTGTTTGTATAATAACAAAAACATACAATAATGAATCAGAACTCTTTTCTTGGATTAATCGAGCAAAGTATACGAAATCATTGGGATTTACCTGCAATGAGCGACTTTCAGGGCAAAACACTTTATTTCAAAGATTTTGCCCGTGAAATTGATATGCTGCACGAATATTTCAACTCTGCCGGCATTCAACGCGGCGATAAAATTGCGATATGTGGTAAAAATTCGTCCCATTGGGCCATCTCTTTTTTCGCTACGCTCTCATACGGAGCTGTAGCAGTGAGTATTTTGCATGAGTTTGAGAAAGAAAGTGTTCAGTACATTGTGGATCATTCGGATTCCAAGATGTTTTTCGTTGATGAAGCCATTTGGAGAGAAATAGATGAGACCAAGATACCGAAGGCAGAAACTGTCCTCTCGCTCGATGATTTTTCCTTGTTGAAAGTGACATCGAAAGAGTTCAAGATATTTGTGTCCAACTCGTTTTCTTTTTTCGACAAGAAATACGAGAAGGGATTCTTTGTCAATGACATTGCTTTCAGGACCGATAAACCGGAAGAACTGGCTGTTATAAACTATACATCGGGAACCACCAGCAGCCCGAAAGGAGTGATGATCCCTTACCGGAGTTTATGGTCGAACACCCGGTTTGCAAACGACAGCCTTGATTTTATCCACTCGGGAGACAACATGATTTGCATGTTACCCATGGCTCACACTTACGGACTTGCTTTCGAGGTGCTCAACGCCATTTCTATGGGTTTCCACATCCATTTTTTAGGAAAAACGCCTTCTCCCAAGGTACTGCTTGATGCTTTTGCAAGAATAAAACCCAAGCTGGTATTAGCCGTCCCTCTGATTATCGAAAAAATCGTTATTAAAAATGTCTTTCCGAAACTTCAGCAGGGAGCAGCCAAAACATTGATTAAAATTCCACTGCTGAATGCTGTTGTTTACCACAAAATAAGGAAATCGCTTATTGACGTTTTCGGAGGAAATCTGGTAGAAGTCGTCATCGGAGGAGCAGCTTTGAACGCAGACGTAGAAAAATTTCTGCGAAAAATAAAATTTCCCTACACGGTTGGGTACGGGATGACCGAATGTGGGCCGCTTATTTCTTACTCGTTCTGGACAGAATTCAAAGAACGATCGTGTGGAAAGGTAGTGGACAGAATGCAGGTTAAAATTGATTCGGATGATCCGCAAAACGTTGTTGGGGAAATCTTGACCAAAGGTACAAACCTGATGCTCGGTTATTATAAAAACGAAGAAGCTACAAAAGCTGTTTTTACGGAAGATGGGTGGCTCAGGACAGGCGATCTTGGAATATTGGATAAAGACAACGTTGTATTTATCAGAGGCAGGAACAAAAATATGATTCTCGGCCCTTCCGGGCAAAACATCTATCCCGAAGAGATTGAAGATAAGCTAAACAACTCTCCCTATATATTGGAGTCACTGGCAATAGAAGAAAAGGGCAAAATTATTGCACTCATCGTTCCCGACACTGAGGTGCTGAAAGCTGAAAACATATCACCAGAACAGTATAACCCTGTCTTCGATAAGGAAATAAACGCAATAAACGCAAAATTAGCCAATTACAGCAAAATAGCTTCATTCAGGCTTCAGGCCGAGGAGTTTGAAAAAACGCCTAAGCGGAGCATTAGAAGGTTTAAGTACCAGAAATAAATTACAGGGAAAACCTGTTTCCAGACTCAATAAACTCGTTGAATTTCTTTTGATTGAAGGTATAGTAAAACGCTCCTCTTTTGGAGGAAGACTTATCTTTTACATCCAGTTTATCGAGAATGCCCATCGCTGCGATTTTCTTCCGGAAATTACGCTTGTCAATTGGCATCTGATAGATGGCTTCCCATAAATCCTGCAAAGCGGGAAGCGTGAATTTTCCTTCAAAAAATTCAAAAATGATGGGTTGCAGGGAGACTTTATACCTCAATAACCTCAATGCATCATCCACCATAAGGTTGTGATCGAAAATCAGCCGGGGAAGTTGCTGAATGTTCACCCATTTGGCGTCGAATGCTTTGGCCAGGCTCGTGTCAAACTCCTCCAACCGTACCAATGCATAATAGGTTACGGACACGACCCTGTCGCCCGGATCACGTTCAATTTCACCATAGGCCCCAACCTGTTCCATATAAATACCTCTCTGCCGGGTGTACCGGAACAGTACTTTTTCTGCAGCTTTGTCAAGACTCTCATTTTCGTCCATAAATCCCCCCATAAGCGACCATTCTCCTTTGTTGGGTTCAAGCGGGCGACGAGTTAACAAGATATTAAGTTCCTGGTTTTTGAATCCGAAAATAATGCAATCTACTGCAACAAGGAATTTCGCATCGTGAGAATAAAATCCGGTGGACATAATATTAGAATTTTAGAAGTTATGGATCAACAGGCAAGAAAAAACAACTTCGCCGATAAAAGCTTGACGTCCGGAATATCACCCGCGAAGCGCTATTACCGGCGAAGCATATTATTAAACTACTTCAGAGTTTACGTGCACCGTCACTTATGACAACGTCGTATACCTTAGGTTCATGTCCGTATTTTTCTTTGAACTTTAATTTAGCGTCAGCTATGAACGAATCATACAATTCGTCTTTAACAAGATTGATGGTACAACCACCAAAGCCACCGCCCATAACCCGAGAACCTGTAACTCCGTGTTCTTTTGCCACATCATTGAGGAAATCGAGTTCTTCGCAGCTCACTTCATAAAGTTTGCTCATTCCGTGATGCGTCTCATACATTTTCTCCCCAACGGTTTCGTAATCTCCACGTTCCAGGGCATCGCTCACATCTCTAACCCGTTGAGTCTCTTCAATCACGTACTCGGCGCGCATATAATCTTCTTCCGAGATTTCGTTTTTGACTTCTTTAAGCATATCCATTGTTGCATCACGTAGGAACTTCACTTCGGGATGACGTTTGGCAATAGTTTCCGCAGCGTGCTCACACGATTCCCGGCGTTTGTTATACGCCGATGAAGCCAATTCGTGTTTCACAACGGTATCGAGCAACACCAATTTATACCCTTCGGGATCAAACGGGAAGTACTGGTATTCCATCGTTTTTGTGTCGAGCCTTATCAAATGCCCCTTTTTGCCAAAAAGCGATGCAAACTGATCCATAATGCCACATTTCACACCTACGTAGTTATGCTCGGTAGATTGTCCGATACGTGCCAGTTCGAAGGTATCAATCCCCAGATTGAACATGTCGTTCAGTGCGTATGCATAAGTACTTTCCAGGGCAGCAGATGACGACATCCCTGCTCCTAACGGAACATCTCCTGCAAATACAGTATCGAAACCTGCTACGGCTCCACCGCGTTTAATAATCTCACGGCATACCCCGAATATGTATTTTGCCCAGCCTTCCTGGGGTAGATCCTCTTCATTGAGCCCAAACTCCGAACTTTCGTTTAAATCTATGGCAAAAGCACGGACTTTTTCCGTTCCGTTTAACCGTATAGCGGCTATCATTCCTTTATCGATAGCTCCGGGAAAAACAAAACTTCCGTTGTAATCGGTATGCTCACCTATAAGGTTTACGCGTCCGGGAGACGCGTAAACTTCAGGTGTATTGTTACCAAATTTTTCTTGATAAATTTTTAAAACCTGTTCTTTAGTCATATTTTTTATAATTATTTCATTTGCGCATCTGTGAAAACTTAATGTTAGAGGCTGTTTTCACAGGGAGTTATTCCACATCTGTGGTAGAAATATCCTTGTTTACGTTTTTGGATCCGATCAACGCATAGTATAGCAGGTATGCCAACCCAATAAAGATTACCCAATAGCTCACCAGGTAATCGTTGCCTAAATCAGCCACAGCACCTTGAATACCAGGAAGAATTCCTCCTCCGCAAACCAAGGTCATAAATATTCCCGAAGCAGCCGGCGTAAACCTGCCCAACCCTTCTACCGAAAGATTAAAAATACTGCCCCACATAATGGATGTACAAATACCGATTATAACGATAAACATGGCGTTGATGGGTACTTGTGCCATTCCAAAGGAAAGGGCGCCGGTGGCAGAAGTTTGAAGTGCCGGAATCGCCACCTGCGTAGTGGTGGGTGACAAGATCGCTGCCAACACAAGAATTATTCCAATTGAAGAAACGGTCGCAAGCATGGTCTTGCTGGATACTTTACTGCCCAGAGATGCTCCCAGCAACCTGCCCACTAACATTAAAAACCAATACGTCCCAGCAACGAACCCTGCCGTTGTTTTTCCAACCGGTGTATCGGATAACCATAAAATCAAGATACCGGGCGTACCCACTTCAACACCCACATAAACAAAAATTGCGATGGCACCTAAAATGAAATGCCTGAATTTCATTGCGCCGCTCATCAGGTTCTTTAGTGGTTCTTTGGTTTTCGTAGCATGAGGTTCAGGAATGTTTACGACCAACAGCACAAAGAAAACAAGGGCAAAAACACCCATCGCGATATACATTACCGGAAATACGTCTTTTATGTTTGCCTTAGCCGTTTCACCGATTAAGATTCCTACAAAAGCCGGAGTAAAAGTTGCCATTACGGAGTTAAACGATCCTCCAACCTGAATAAGCTGGTTTCCTTTGTTTCCCCCGCCTCCCAATGTATTCAACATAGGGTTAACCACAATATTTAACAAACACATGGAAAAACCAGCGATAAAAGCTCCGAGCAAATAAACACCGAAAGCGGCCGTTTGAGGAGCATGTCCGGAAAGGAATTGGGTGAAAACTCCAACAAAACCGATTACAATGGCAATGAGAGCTGTTTTTTTATAGCCCACGCGCTGCAGGAGTATCCCTCCCGGAATTCCCATAACGGCATACGCGATGAAGTTCGCCATATTTCCCAGTAATCCCTGGAAATTGGAGGCTCCAAATTGTTCTTTTAATACTTGTCCCATCGGCGCCGCCAGGTTGGTCACGAATGCGATCATTCCAAACAGTGCGATCATCATGACGATGGGCACTATCCGGTTACTTTTCTGATTAGTTGTTGTATTCATACTTTTTGATATTAATAAAAATGTTGATTTATTTTGAGCATTGTCTGTTATGTGGAAAATTTGTACGTTGTCCTTGAATTGAATATTTCACCGGGTTTTAAAACTACCGAAGGATATTCGGGTTTATTTATACTATCGGGGAAGTGCTGCGTTTCAAAACATACCGCAGAACGCTCGGGGTAACGATGTCCTTTCTTTGCAGAAAATCCGCCCGTCATCCAGTTCCCCGTATACACCTGTACTCCAGGCTCTGTAGTAAACATTTCCATTTTAATTCCGGTTTTGGGCGATTCACAAACGCCAACGTACGAATATTCATTATCGCTTTGTTTGTTCAACACAAAAGTGTGATCGTATCCTTTTCCAAAACGAAGTTGTTCAAAATCGTCGTTAATCCGTTCCCCAATGGTGCGAGGAGTTGTAAAATCCATTGGGGTATCCTTCACAGGCTCCGCAGCTCCGTACGGAATGGCTGTTGCATCGGTAGGCAGATAGGCATCTGCATTCAACATCAGTACGTGATCGCCGATATAGGGATCTCCCTCACCCGAAAGATTGAAATAGGAATGGTTCGTGAGGTTAAGGATCGTGGTTTGATCAGTCACCGCTTTGTAAAAAATATCGAGGGCATTATCGTTTGTAAGCGTGTAAGTAACGTATACATCCAGATTTCCTGGGAAACCTTCCTCTCCATCTACCGATAAGTAGTGTAGTTCGATACTGTTTTCCGAAACATTTACCACGTTCCAGACAACAGCATTAAACCCTTTTAGGCCACCGTGAAGAGAATTGGGTCCGTTGTTAACGGCAAGTTTGTACTCTTTATCTCCCAACGTGAACTTACCGCAGGCAATCCGGTTGGCTGTCCTGCCACAAACAGCCCCGAAGTAGGGCTCTTCCGAGGTCAGGTATTCTTCGATGGAGGAATGACCCAATACAATATCCGTAAGGGTTCCGCTTTTATCGGGAACCATTAACGAAACAATTTTTGCACCGTAATTTGTGATGGTAATTTCGCTTCCTAGTTTATTGGTTAGGACGTATAAGCCGGTTTGCTCTCCATCGAGCTCTTTTGCGAACGCGCCTGATAGCAAACCGGACTTGCTATACATATTATCCATGTTTTTGAGGTTTTAAAAATAAGATGGTGATGAAGATTGGATCTTTCTTTGAAAATTCGTGTAAAAATAACACATTTTTAATTTATTCAGCAAATTTAAAATTGTGTTATAAAACATATTTTTAGTCATAAAATCCTTTTTTTGAGGAATATACTTCCGTTAAAAATTTATAATCACCTGATTTTTTGCCTATTAATTATATAAATCAGGCATAATTTTTGTTTATGAGAAACAAAAGAAAAATCACAAATATTCGTGGCTTACTTTCGTTTTTTTTGTAACCATTACTTTGTCGATTTTATTGCCGTCTACATCCACAACCTCAAACGTTGTATTTTCATACGTGAATACATCCCCCACTTGCGGAATTTTATTAATGTTGGACAATACAAATCCTGCAACCGTAGAATAATCGATCTCTTCGAAGTCGATAATAAAATCGTCAATAAAATTGGTCAACACCTCTATGGGTGCCTCACCGTTGATTAAAGCGGAGTTCTCGTTGCGCATAAAAACATCAGGTTCCTCCATTTCATTCTCGTCAGGGATTGAACCTACCAGATTTTCAATAATGTCGTGCAACGTAATAATTCCATCCAGGCTTCCGTATTCGTCCACTACAACAGCGAAAAACTTGTGCTGTTGGCGAAACTGCTCCAGTACCTTTCTTGCGCGGAGGGTAGAAGGTATTATCAGGGGGTCATGAACCAGTTTATGGATATCGATCTCTCCTTTCCTGTATAATTCCGAAAGCAATTCCTTCATGGTTACAATACCCACAAACTCATCCAGTGTCTTGTTGCAAACAAGTACCCTTCCGTGCTTGGTTTGCAACAGATCGGCAATTACTTCTTCTTTTTCTTTCGAAATATCTACCCACTCCACATCTGTTCTGTGAGTCATTAAATGACGTGCACGTTTATCGGAAAAATAGAAAACCTGCTCATGAATGATGTTCTCTTCCCTTTCTATAACTCCTTCTTTTGATGCCGTTTTCAGCATGGCCCGAAGCTCCATTTCCGAAACCACATCATCCTTGGGCTTCAACCCGATAAGTTTGTTGAACAAACTGGTGGAAAGAGCCAGAAACCGAACAAACGGATAAAAGATGACGCTGACAAAATGGATGGGCTTGGAGACGGCCACAGCCACTTTCTCGGCACTGTTCAGTGCAACGGTCTTGGGTACCAGTTCACCGATAACGATTGACAAATAGGTTATACCCACTACTACAACCACCATGGATATTGTTTCCGCGTATGGCGCACTCCAGGCAAACCGCTCGAAAAAAGGTATCAGGTAAACAGAGAGTGTGGCTCCTCCATAGGCTCCGTTTACGATTCCGATGAGGGTGATTCCCACTTGCACTGAAGACAAAAAACTATCGGGATCGGACTGCAATTTCAATGCTTTTTCCGCCCCTTTGTTTCCTTTTTTCCGTTCCGTTTCAAGTTTGGTCTTTTTTGCCGATACCACGGCAATTTCGGACATGGCAAAAAAACCGTTGAGGATAATCAGAAAAAATATGATGAATACATCAACCATTTTGCCTACCACAATGGCGACGGATAAACTTTCTCGTCTGACAGTTCTTGCAATTTTTTAACTACCCCGGGACGATCTTCGGCATAAGTCACACCAAACCATTTGGAAGGTGTATCCAGCACCTTCACGGTAGAGACTCCATTCACGATAAGGTGGTTAACCAGTAATGGGATAAAGTATTCCGCTTTTGTGTTCTCTGCGTTTTCTTTTAAGAAATGCACAAAATAATCATCCGAATGGTTGAAATAATCAGGGGTGAAGCCCCACATATTCATAGATACCGGTGTATTATCGTCAATTGCTATCCAATTTCCGTTATCTTCCCGGTAGCAGACAGCACCATCTATACGCTTTACCTGAGTACGTTCAACAACTCCCGTCAGGTTTCCGTTTTCGTCAGTTTCGCAAACCCCACGGGCTACCGTTCCGCTTTCCGAAAGTGTGTTTCCTACCCGGTAACCAATCATACCGTACTTGTTCTCCGAATTTTCCAATGTCTTCAGGTAATCGGCCAGCACGCCGAAGCTTTCACGGCCGTAGAAATCATCGGCATTAATTACGGCAAACGGCTCCTGAATCACTTCTTTACCCATCATCACCGCGTGATTGGTACCCCATGGTTTTACACGTCCCTCGGGAACGACAAATCCTTCGGGGAGGGCGTCCAGTTCCTGAAAAACAAGTTCTACGGGGATTTTCTTTTCGTACTTTTTAACGATCTTCTCCCTGAAATCTTCTTCAAACGACTGACGAATAACAAATACGAGTTTCCCGAATCCGGCATTTACAGCATCAAAAATGGAATAATCCATAATGGTTTCACCGCTCGGCCCTACGCCGTCTAACTGTTTTAAGCCGCCGTAACGGCTGCCCATCCCGGCAGCCAATACAAATAATGTTGGTTTCATTGATGATTTATCTAATTTAAAAAACTGTTCTGATGCACAAATTTAAGGAAAAAGATTGACGAAAAACAGCATATACGGAAAAGATTATTAACAAATGTCGATTTCTTTTTCCCGCCCTAATGGCTTATCTTTGTTCTAAAGAACGTATTTTTACGATATGACGGAGCCGGACATTGATAAATTAATGAACGAGTGTACTTTTTCGACTGTACGCAGCAGTGGAAGTGGTGGACAGCATGTAAACAAGGTCGAGACCAAAGTTACGTTGTCTTTGAATATCGGTCAATCACAGATTTTGTCGACCGAACAAAAGCAGCGGATACAACAGAAGTTGAGAAACCGTATCAGCCAGGAAGGAATCTTGCAGATCAGCAGCGACACAGAACGTTCCCAGGCAATGAACAAGAAAGCGGTAATTGTAAAATTAGAGAACCTCCTGAAGAAAGCATGTCGCGAAGAAAAAAAACGCGTGGCCACGAAACGTACCCTGAGCTCCATTCAGAAAAGGCTCGACAACAAAAAACAGCTATCTGAGAAAAAAAGGCGTAGATCGGAAAATTTTTGAGAACACTCAACAAAGCCTGTTTCAGTGAACGTTTGTATTGATCAACGCATTCCACAACACATCATCAGGCGTTGGCGCCACTACTTCTATTTTTTCTTTCGAGACCGGATGAATAAATGCTATTTTCCGTGCATGAAGACTGATGCTCCCATCCGGATTCGACCGTTCGGCACCGTATTTCAGATCTCCTTTTATCGGACTTCCAATTTTTGATAACTGACAACGGATCTGATGATGCCGGCCTGTTTCCAGATCAACCTCCAGTAAATTGTAGTTTTGCGATTGTCCAATCACCTTGTAGTGCAATACCGACTTCTTCGTGTTGGGTTTCTCCACATCATATGCCGTTGATTTATTGGTTCGCTCATTTTTAATGAGGTAATGCGTCAGCGTGGCTTCGGTTTTCTCCGGAAGTTTTTTCACAACTGCCCAATAGGTTTTGTCGATCTCATTGTTTTTGAACATCGCATTCAACCGGGACAACGCTTTGCTTGTTTTGGCAAAAACCACTATTCCACTCGTCGGCCGATCCAGGCGGTGTGTCACCCCGCAGAATACATTTCCGGGCTTGTTATACTTCACCTTCAGGTACTCTTTCACCTCTTCAGAAAGTGGTTTGTCCCCGGTTTTATCGCCTTGCACAATCTCTCCCGGAGCCTTGTTAACGACAACCAGATGGTTGTCTTCGTATAAAACGGTCATTTTTTTACATGTTCATTCCTCCACACACGTGAATCACCTGTCCGCTCACGTACGAAGAGAGTTCCGATGCAAGATAGACAGCCGTATTAGCAACATCATCGGGTGTCCCACCACGGCGTAACGGAATTTGTTTTGCCCACTCGTTGCGAACCTCTTCAGAGAGCGCAGCAGTCATATCTGTAATTATAAAACCCGGAGCAATGGCATTTACACGGATTCCCCTTGAACCCACCTCTTTTGCCATCGACTTTGTCAGCCCGATCATCCCTGCTTTGGAAGCGGAATAGTTTGACTGTCCGGCATTTCCGGATACACCCACTACGGAACTCATGTTGATTATGCTCCCTGCTTTCTGGCGCATCATTACCGGAGTGACTGCATGGGTAAAATTAAATGCCGATTTCAGGTTCACATTGATTACGGCATCCCATTGCTGCTCGGTCATACGCATCATTAATCCGTCTTTGGTAATCCCGGCATTGTTGACCAATATATCGATCCGCCCGAAATCGCTGAGGACTTCTTCCACTACCTTGTGTGTTTCGTCAAAGTTTGCAGCGTTGGAGGCATATCCTTTGCATTTCACGCCCAGCGATGCTATTTCGCTTTCGGTAGCTTTACCCACTTCATCGATAGTTAAATCGGTAAAAGCAATGTTGGCTCCTTCCGAAGCGTATTTCAGTGCGATGGCTTTTCCGATACCGCGCGCTGCACCAGTGATAAGCGCTGTTTTTCCTTCTAATAATTTCATGTGTTTATTTTTTTATTTTATCTCTCTGATTATATTATCTCTTGTTTAATCCCTTAAAAACGAGATTATAGACTATTTCCCTGTCTTCCTGCCTGTCCAGTCTTAAGTTCAGCACTCCTCTTATAACCGGAACTTCCAGTCCCTTCAACGCAAAATGCAGTATCTCTGCCGTTCTGGGTATGTCGTTAACCGTAAACACAGCCGATTTGGAACCGTCGGCAAGAATGGTTTCCAGGTAGTGTATCTCTTTTTTGTCAAATTCCTTGCGAACATTTTCCACCAACCATATATCCCGGAAAAAGTCGGCACGAAGCGTTCCGTTGCGTGTGACAACCTCTTTGATTATGCTGAGCCGGGAAAAGGTAAACATCATCAACTTATCATCGGCTGGCAGGTCACGTTTAATCACATCCTCCAGGGCAGCATACAGCTTTTGGAGTTCCGACCCGATAACCGCTTTATAAACATCTTTCTTGTTTTTAAAATAGGTATAAAGCGTTCTGCGTCCATATCCCGATGCTTCTGCAATCTCGTTCATTGTCGTGCTGTCAACGCCTTTTTTTGCAAAAAGTTGCCGGGCTACTTCGATGAGGTTTCGTTTTGTTTTGGGTGTTGCGACAGTCATAAATGCACAATTATGATATGTTTGTGCAAAAATAACACAAAGTTTTTAAGAAACGAAACGATTTGCGAACAAAATGGGAATAATCGGGAAAATTTGTTGCTACGAGGCAGCAGGCATCTTTTTTGCGGTTTAAAGCTGTCGTTTTATTTGCTTTATAAAAAATAAATTATACTTTTGTACATCAAAACCGACTTTTACAGGTCGAGATGACATTACTGCCTGATGTTCTCAGCTTCAGGCTTTTTTATTAGCATCCAAAGAAACGAAAATAAAAAAATACAGCTGATGAAAACAAAGAAATTTTTATTACCCGAGAGGGAGATTCCCACGCATTGGTACAATGTAGTGGCAGACATGCAAAACAAGCCGCAGCGGATGATAAATCCGGGAACGAAAGAACCGTTGAAACCGGAAGACCTGTTTCCGTTGTTTGCAGAAGAACTTTCCCGTCAGGAATTCAATGAAACTGACCGGTGGATTGAAATACCCGAAGAAGTACGCGACAAATACAAAATATACCGTCCTTCCCCGCTGGTGAGGGCTTACAGCCTGGAAAAAGCGCTGGATACTCCGGCCCACATTTACTTCAAAAATGAAAGTGTCAGCCCCGTGGGGTCGCATAAATTAAATTCGGCTCTTCCACAGGTATATTACAACAAAATAGACGGTACAACCAACCTCACTACCGAAACCGGTGCTGGACAATGGGGAACCGCTTTGGCATTTGCCGGAAAGGCTTTCGGATTGGAGATTGCGGTTTATATGGTGAAGATCAGTTACGAACAGAAACCCTACCGACGTTCGCTGATGCAGACATGGGGTGCGCAGGTAATTGCATCGCCCAGCATGTCCACCAAATCGGGAAGAAAAGTATTGACAGAACGTCCCACTTATCAGGGGAGCCTGGGAACAGCCATTTCAGAGGCGATCGAGCTGGCGATGCAGACGCCCAACTGCAAATACGCGCTAGGCAGCGTATTGAACCACGTTTCATTGCACCAGACGATTATTGGCTTGGAAGCCGAAAAACAAATGGAGATGGCCGGTGAATATCCCGATATTGTTATCGGTTGTTTTGGAGGAGGTTCCAATTTCTCGGGGATTTCGTTCCCTTTCCTGCGCCACGTTATAAAAGGGGACAAAAAGACACGGTTTATTGCTGCAGAACCGGCTTCGTGCCCGAAACTCACCCGCGGAACTTTTAAATACGATTTCGGTGATGAAGCAGGGTTTACCCCCCTTATCCCGATGTACACGCTCGGACATAACTTTTCTCCCGCCAACATCCACGCAGGCGGATTGCGTTATCACGGTGCTGGAAGCATCGTAAGCCAACTGAAGAAAGACAACTTCATCGAAGCAATAGATATCCCGCAGCTGGAAACATTCGAAGCCGGCGTTCTTTTTGCCCAGACAGAGGGTATTATCCCAGCTCCCGAATCCACTCATGCCATCGCGTCTGCCATTCGTGAAGCTAAGATGGCCAAGGAAGAAGGTATCCAAAAAGTAATCCTCTTCAATCTTTCGGGACACGGACTGGTGGATATGAGCGCGTACGATCAATACCTGGCAGGCGATTTAAAAAATTACGAGATCTCAACCCTTGAGATCGAAAAATATTTACAGGATTAAGAAACTGTTATACAACATAAGCAGGCATTTCAGGTGAAAAAAAACAGAAAAATATTTGTCTGTTTCACTTCTGCTTTGTATCTTTGACATTAGAAAGATGAATGAGTTATTGCCGCATTGGTCGATTGGGAAACTCATCAATTACATTTTATAAACCGAGACTCGTTTTGGGTATTAATGGCGGGCCGCGCCTTCGGGTATTCCGATTTATCGGAACGGCGGATTACAAAGATACCGGGACACTCAAATCCTGTCATAAGGAGTTTCGACTTATTCCACCGATGCGGCTTCTTATAGAAAGCAGATTAGCAAGCGATTACATCAATTTGCAGTCTGCTTTTTCAATTTTATCTCCTTTGCTGTCCGGCCGGTAAGCCGCTAAATTAACTATGAAACCTATCTTTAAACAATACTGGGAATTGTTTCTGGTTTTTTTTAAAATCGGAGCCTTCACCTTTGGTGGCGGCTACGCCATGGTTCCGTTAATCCGGAATGAAGTTGTCAAAAAGAAGAACTGGCTCGATGATGAAGAATTTATGGATATGCTTGCCATTGCTCAATCCATGCCCGGGCCGATTGCACTGAACACTTCCCTGTTTGTAGGAAACAAAAGGATGGGATTTAAGGGAAGTCTGTTTTCAGGATTGGGAATTATCCTGCCTTCGTTTCTGGTTATCCTGCTCATTGCCATTTTCTTTGTACAGTTCAAGGATAATCCGGTTGTGGAACGAATTTTCAAGGGTATCCGGCCGGCTGTAGTAGCATTGATTGCCGCACCGTTGCTGGGCCTGGGAAGATCGGCAAGAATATCGCTGAAGAACGTATGGATTCCGGTGGCGGTAGCTCTTTCGGTATCACTGGCCGGGGTTTCACCAGTTTATATTGTCTTGGCAGCTATTTTGCTGGGGATATTGCATTTCGCTCATGTCAAACGAAAGATCAAAAGCTGACGGATGGAACTTTTGGATGTATATGTATCGTTGTTTGCCGCTTTCCTCAAGATAGGCCTTTTCGGTTTCGGTGGAGGGTATGCTATGCTCCCTCTTATTCAACAGGAAGTAGTGGATACGCACAAGTGGATATCTGTAGCCGATTTTACGGATATTGTCGCTATTTCTCAAACCACCCCCGGGCCTATTGCCTTTAATTCGGCCACATACATCGGTTATTCCGCTGTTACCGACATGGGATTCAGCACTTTTCACGGCATTATCGGATCGGCTGTATGCACACTGGCTGTCAGCATTCCCTCGCTGGTTATTATGACGGTTGTCTGCGCCTTCTTCGCCAGACTAAACAACAATCCTTGGATGCGCGCCTCCCTGTCGGTTCTGAAACCGGCTGTCATCGGATTGATTGCGGCAGCTGCACTGATGTTGATGAACAATTACAATTTCATCGATTACAAGAGTTGGATCATTTTTGGAGGGGTATTCCTGGCTTCCTTTAAAAAAGTAGATCCGATTTTGTTGATCTTCTTATCGGGTGTGGCAGGATTGATCGTATACTGATAGGCCAGTCTTTCAGCGCCATTCTCCAGGTAGATGATTCCGCAATAGGAAAATCCGAGCTTTTGCAGTATGTTTTGCATCACTTTATTGTCTCGGTGTGTATCAATACGGATGTTACCGCATTTTTCCAGGCACCAGGAGATGCAGGTTGCTGCAACACCCTTGTGTTTTCCGGAAGAGGCAATGCGGTGAATAACCCCGTAAGGATCATCGTTCAGCCACGATCCTTCAAAGATATTAAGATAAGTGGGCTCCTCACCCACCCTAAAATAAAATGTTCCTGCAATCCCGTTATCTTCGTCCAGACAAACGTAACTGTGTTCCCGACCTATATCCTCAACGAGAAGTTCTTTTTTCGGATAACCGTCCACCCATTGTCCTGCATTACCGGTTTGTTGCATAAAACGGCGTGCGGTCTCATAGATTTGCATTAGTTGTGGCAAATCGGCCGGTTGTGAGGGGTGGATTCTTATGAGCATAAGCGACCCGTTTATTTCTTCGTTTTTTTTGCCGGAGTTTTAGCCGTTTTAGATTTTTTTTGGGGAGCCTCTTTGGTAGAATCGGTTTTTTGCGTCCCGTCGTCAATAATCCCTTTGCATTGTTCAAATGTCAATTCTTCGGGTTTTTGCGATTTCGGAATTTTAAAATTTTTCTTGTTGTAAGCAATATAGGGGCCGTATCTACCGTTTAGAACCTGTAATTCCGGATCTTCCGTAAACGTTTTAATGATTTTCTCCCTGTCCTTTTTCTCCTTGGCTTCAATCAGCTCAACCGCTTCTTGGGCGGTAATCTTCAAGGGATCAACACCTTTAGGCAATGAAACAAATTTATTATTGTGACGGATATAGGGTCCGAAGCGGCCTACACCAACGGTCATCTCTTTTTCACGAAACTCACCGAGCGAACGGGGCAAGTCAAACAACCGGAGTGCCTCCTCCAGCGTTATGGTTTCTATCGACTGCGTCTTTTGCAAAGAAGCGAACAACGGTTTTTCTTCTTCATCAGGAGTACCGACCTGCACCAACGGGCCATACCTGCCTATTTTAACCGATACCTGACGCCCCGTTTTAGGGTCTTGTCCCAGCACCCGTTCGCCGGCCTTGTGCTCCATCCTCATCTCCATGGTCTCTTCCACAATCGGATGAAACACTTTATAGAAATCTTTTATAGCGCTGTTCCACTGACGTTTACCTTCAGCAATTGTGTCAAAATCTTTTTCAACGTTCGCGGTGAAATGGTAATCCACAATTTTCGGAAAAAACTCCACCAGGAAGTCATTCACCACCGTGCCTATATCGGTGGGCACCAATTTATTTTTATCGGTTCCTGCCGTTTCCTTTTTATCGGTATCCTTTATTTTTCCGTTTTTCAGGGTAAGGATGTTGTACAACCTTTCTACACCGTCCACGGTTTTCTTTTCAACATACTCACGATTCTGAATGGTTGAAATGGTGGGTGCGTATGTTGATGGACGGCCTATCCCCAATTCTTCCATTTTGCGTACCAGCGAAGCTTCGGTATACCTTGGTGGACGTTGTGTAAAGCGTTCCGTGGCAATCGTTTCCTGCATAGGCAACACCTCTTTCACCTTCATCGGGGGGAGTAACCCTTCTTCATTTTCACCGTTTTCCTCGTCGGTACCTTCCAGGTAAACACGCAAGAACCCATCAAATTTGATTACTTCTCCCGTGGCAACAAATTTTCCTTCGGCATTGGATATATCTATGGTGGCCACCGTCCTTTCCAACTCGGCATCTGCCATCTGCGAAGCGATGGTGCGTTTCCAGATCAAATCGTACAAACGCTTTTCCTGGGCAGTCCCCCCCGCTTCATGCTCGTTGATGTAAGTCGGCCGGATGGCTTCGTGTGCTTCCTGTGCACCTTTGGATTTCGTTGTATATTTTCTGATTTTCAGGTAATTCTCCCCGTACTGCCCGATGATCTCGGCCTTGGCGGTGTTTATGGCAAGGGCCGACAAATTAAAGGAGTCGGTCCTCATATAGGTTATCCTTCCCGATTCGTATAAGCGTTGTGCCACCATCATCGTCTGTGCCACGGAAAAACCAAGTTTTCGGGATGCTTCCTGTTGAAGGGTAGATGTGGTGAACGGTGGCGCAGGCGATTTCCTGGCCGGCTTGGTAGTAACATCTCCCACGCTGAAAACCGAAGTTTTTAGTTTTTCCAGCAAGGCCAATGCCTCCTCCTTTGTTTTCAACCGTTTGTTGTATTCGGCTTTTATCTCGTATTGTTGTCCGTTTTCTTCCTTGATAAACAAGGCCACAACACGGTAGGCAGCCTCTGTCTTGAAGTTCTGGATTTCGCGCTCACGTTCAACAATAAGCCTTACAGCCACCGACTGGACCCTTCCCGCAGAAAGTGCGGGTTTTATTTTTCGCCATAAAACGGGTGAAAGTTCAAACCCGACAATCCTGTCCAATACGCGTCGTGCCTGCTGGGCATCGACTAAATTTCGGTTTATCTCCCGGGGATTTTTTACGGCTTCCTGGATGGCAGGCTTGGTTATTTCGTGAAAAACAATCCGTTTAGTGTCTTTATTTTTCAAATCCAACACATCGTATAAATGCCAGGATATGGCTTCTCCTTCACGGTCTTCATCAGATGCGAGCCAGACAGTTTCTGCGTTTTTAGCGGAAGCTTTCAACTCCGTCACAACCTTTTTCTTATCTGCCGGGATCTCGTAAATGGGTTCGAAATTATTGTCTATATCAATGCTAAAATCTTTTTTCTTGAGATCACGGATGTGTCCGTAACTCGACATCACTTTAAAATCGCTGCCCAGGAATTTCTCAATAGTTTTTGCCTTTGCAGGCGACTCAACGATAACCAAATTCTTTGCCATTCATCTTGTTTTATATTCCCGTCGGGATATTTCACTTCATTTTCGGTAGCAAAAGTAGTAATTTTGTATTAGCAAAAAGAATTTTTCACTCTTTTTCAATTTTTACGCCATAAATTTGTGAAAGGCTATCGTGTAACCGTTGGAATTCCGACTTCCGGATGCGGAGCTTCATCGTACAGCTCTCTTTGAAGTTCTGTTCCCAAGAAACCTCTTCAAATTGCTTCAGGGTACGCATCACGTCGTTAAGCAACACATATTCGAAACGGACGGTAAGAGTCCGGTCGATTGTCTTCTCAACAATTACCGCATTTCTGACGGCATCTTCCGCCGCTTCCTTGTAGGCTTTGATCAGTCCGCCCGTACCCAGGAGCGTTCCGCCGAAATAGCGGATAACGATGATTAAGACGTTGGTAAGTCCGTACGAATTTATTTGTCCCAGTATAGGCCTCCCCGCGGTTCCGGAAGGTTCGCCGTCGTCGTTTGAGCGGTACTCCTCCCTTTCCGGCCCCAGCATATACGCCCAGCAAACGTGCCGTGCATCGTAATATTTTTTGCGGTGCTCATCCACAATTCCTTTTACCTCCTCAGGCGATTCCACGTGAAAAACAAACGAAAGGAATTTGCTTTTTTTCTCGGTGACATAACCTTCGGCCGCCTGTTCGATAGTTTTATAAGTGTCTTGCATCCTGCAAAAATATAAAAATTGAATGAAATGGATATAATATATTTTTTCAAGGTAATTTTGTAAATTTAGGGGTTAGAGTTTTTAGCTTCAATATACACTTTACACCGACAAGTAAGGCGGTAGTATTAAATAAACCAGATAAGAACCGTGGATAGTATCAATTTGTATCAATTGTGTATACAATTCACTAATAGCACGCTATATTAAGCTGATTGCTTTTGTAAATTATAAAAAAAACATACCTTTGCGGTAATTAAAAACTCACAAATACTAGTGTTTCGCCTCGTCATCTTAGTTGTATTTATTACTGTTCCAGGCCAATAAGCACCAGAATAATGAAAAACGGCCGGCTTGATAGCCTCCCAAGTAATAATCAATACTACGATGGGTAATGGTTTTCTTTGATGTTAACTGTTAATTACATATTTCATAATATAGAGATTCTATACGTTTGTACCCTTTGAGAGAAATGATACCTTGTGGCAATAAAAAACAACTAAAAAAGATTTACTTACAGCAGGCTCCCCGGCTAATAGTTTTTGCCAGAAAGTTTGTCGACTACTACACGGCAGAAGACATTGTACATGATGTCTTCCTTAAATTCTGCCGTGAGAATCCGGATAAATTCGACGAAAATGGAATCGCTCCTTACCTTTTCCGTTTAGTGAAAAATGCCTGTTTTGATCACCTGAAGCACCATAAAGTTGAAGAGTCTTATGTAGCTAAAGCCTGGACAGAACTGAAAATGGAAGAAATAATGCGGCACGATTCGTATGAAAGAAACCTTTTGTATAATGAAAGAATAAATGCTGTTCACGATGAAATAAAGAAACTTCCGCCCAGATGCAGAGAGATTTTTACAAAAGCATACCTTGAAGGAGAAAAACATACCAACATCGCAGAAGAGCTCAAAATTTCCGTGAGAACCGTAGAAACACAAGTTTACAAAGCCTTGAAAATTATTCGTGATAATTTAACACTTTTCCTATTTATTCTTTTTTTGTTATTTTAGCATAAGGCTACATATTTTTGTTAATTTGAATACGTAGTTTTCCTTTTCAAATCGTATAATAGATAAAGGATGCTGCAAAATACGTAATAGCTTTTGATTATTGAAAGAAACAACTAACTAATGGACTTTAATATACAGGAAATCATCATTCGTGCCTTACAAAACACCATTTCAGAAGAAGAAATGCATTTTTTCTCCGAATGGATTCATGCATCCGATGAAAATAAAAATTTATTTTTCGATCTGAAGGATATCTATGACTACCGAACGGTAAAATTTTATCCCGATAACATTGAACTGGAAGCAGGATGGAATCGTTTATGGGAGAAACTTCAAAAAAGTCAGGGTCAAGGGACAGTTGCTTCAAAGAAACAATCATTACTGTCAAATCGTTGGAGAATAGCCGTAGCCGCTGTTTTTTCCGGGCTATTGATTTTAGGTGCAACCTTTCTCTTCTATCAGAAAGAGAAGAAAAAAGTCATTTGGGTGGAAGTGCGAACTATGCCCCGAAGTCATCCTCGTACCATTGATTTGCCCGATGGTTCAACGATTCAACTAAATGCATCATCCTTTCTTAAATATCCGGAAAAATTCAACAAACAGGTTCGCGAAGTTTATCTTGACGGTGAAGCCTTGTTTAAAGTTGCAAAACAGGAAGGTAAAGCATTCATTGTTTATAGTGGCAAACAACGAATCAACGTATTGGGGACTCAGTTTAACGTGATGGACTATTCCTCTGATGCTTATTCTATTACAACGCTTATAAGCGGAAAAGTACGGCTGGAAACGTTCGATGCAAAAAACAATATGAAAAGCTGCGTGGAGATGACTCCTTGTCAACAATTATCGTTCGATAAAGATAACGGGCAGGTTATGCTTTCCAATGTAAATACAGATAATGTCACTTCGTGGACAACCGGCGTCTATTCGTTTGAAGACATGCCTCTTGAACAGATTGTCCAACGACTGGAAAATATTTACGATGTAACCATTCTGATACCGGATAAAATAAGTCGCAAAGAAAAATATACAGGTAAATTCTCCTCAAAACAGGATATCAATGAGATAATAGATGTTATTAATTTTAACGGGCAATTTAATTGCATTTCGCATAACGATACAATTACACTTCAACGAAAATAATAGATTGTCGAACCATTTAAAACGCTGTAATATGGAAAAAATATAGTAAAAAAACCGGACAATATAATAATTGCCCGGCTCAGTGAATCAGTTTTTAATCAATTAACAACCCGTTCCCCATGTCTCGCAAACTATCGGTACGGTTACGTGTAAATCAACCAAAAACATGCAAATATATGAATAAAATACCAATCTCACGGGAATTTCTATCCGGGAAAACATTTTTGACCATGAAATTTATCGTTATTTTTATGCTGACAGGCATCTGCAATGCCTTTGCTGTCAGTTATGGGCAAAATGAAAAAATCAACATTAAAGCACACAATGCCACTCTGAAAGAAGTAGTTTCCATGATTGAAAATCAATCCGAATACGTATTTTTCTATAAGAGTGAAGAAATGGCTAACCTTCAACGTTTTAATTTAAATGAGAAAGAAAAGACTGTAAAAGAAATATTGGATATACTCGTACAGAATACACCTCTCACCTATAAAATTTCAAATCAATATATTTATCTCAATAAAAGAGAAAAAATTATTGAACCTGCCCGTCAACAACAAAGAAATATTGTTGTAAAGGGATTAGTCCTGGATGCAGATGGAAATCCTTTACCTGGTGTTACCATAACTGTTGTAGGTTCCACGAAGGGTGTAATAACAGATTACGAAGGTATTTATTCCATAGAAGTAAAACCAACCGATCAACTGCTATTTTCTTTCGTTGGTATGGAATCCCAGACAATTCAAATAGAAAGTCGAACCACAATTAATGTTGTATTAAAGGAAAAAATTGATGAACTGGAAGAAGTTACCATCGTTGCTTTTGGCAAGCAAAAAAAAGAAAGTGTAATTGGCTCAATATCAAGCATAAAACCAACTGAATTAAAAATACCCAGTAGTAATCTTACTACCGCTCTTGCTGGAAGAGTGGGAGGAATTATTTCATATCAACGAAGTGGCGAGCCGGGACAGGATAATGCTGATTTTTTTATTCGAGGAGTTACAACTTTTGGATATAAAGTAGATCCTTTAATATTAATCGATAATGTAGAAGTTTCCACGATTGATTTGGCACGACTGGAAGTTGATGATATTGCCAGTTTCTCTATTATGAAAGATGCTACTTCAACTGCTCTGTATGGTGCGAGAGGAGCTAATGGTGTAATTTTAATCACTACAAAACATGGAACGGAAGGAAAAACAAAAGTTAGTTTTCGTATTGAAAACTCTATTTCTACCCCCACAAAAAACGTTGAGTTGGCCGATCCGGTGACTTATATGCGTTTGGCAAACGAAGCAGTACTCACAAGGGATCCGTTAGGTATCATACCTTATTCTGATCAAAAAATAGATCAGACAATCGCCGGTGTTAATCCGATTATGTTTCCGGTCACCGATTGGCGGAAAGCCTTGATGAACGATTATGCAATGAATCAACGAATAAACCTCAATGTCAGCGGGGGTGGAAAAATTGCCCGTTATTATGTTGCAGGCTCTTTTAATCAAGAAAATGGTATATTAAAGGTTGACAAGCAAAATAACTTCAACAGCAACATTGATTTAAAAATATATACATTGCGTACGAATGTAAACGTCAACATGACTGAAAGTACAGAAATGAATGTTCGTCTTTCGGGATCTTTTGATGATTATACAGGTCCGGTTGATGGAGGTACCTCCATATACAGAAACGTAATGCGTACTAATCCAGTATTCTTCCCCCCATTTTATCCGATAGATGAAGAACACAAATATACAAATCACATTTTATTTGGAAATTACGAAAATGGAAATTATCTAAATCCTTATGCGGATATGATAAAAGGATACAAAGATTATTCCCGCTCAAATATGGCTGCTCAATTTGAATTAAAGCAGAATTTAAATTTCATAACCAAAGGTCTTGTTATAAGAGGAATGATGAATACCTCCAAGTATTCATACTTTGATGTAAGTCGTGCCTATCGTCCGTTTTATTATCAAGCCAGTTCATGGGACAAGCAAACCAATTCTTATAGATTAAATATATTGAACGAAGAAGAAGGCACAGAATATTTAAACTATAATCCCGGAGCAAAAACAGTGAGTTCCGACTTTTATTTGGAATCTTCCCTGAATTATGACAGAATTTTTCACAACAATCATGAAATAAGTAGTTTGCTTGTATTTATGATGAGAAATAAATTAACCGGAAACGCCGCAGACTTGCAAGAATCCTTACCTTATAGAAATGTCGGTTTATCCTGTAGGACAACTTACTCTTTTCAAAACCGGTATTATGTAGAATTTAATTTCGGGTACAATGGTTCAGAGCGTTTTTATAAGTCTAACAGATATGGATTTTTTCCTTCTTTCGGGTTTGCGTGGAATATTTCCAATGAGTCTTTTTGGAACAGTAATTTGGCCCATATTATTTCTCGTTTAAAAATAAAGGGAACATATGGACTGGTGGGTAATGATGCCATCGGTAGTTCCAGATTTCTCTATTTGTCAAATGTGAATATGGATGATCCGGGCAGAGCAGCAGTATTTGGAAGAGACTACGGATACTTTCGAAATGGAATCTCTCTTTCCCGATACTCTGATCCTAACATTACTTGGGAAACGGCTAGAAAGACCAATCTGGGATTAGAAATGACGTTATTTGAAAATATGGAAATTCAGGTAGATGCTTACAAAGAGCATCGCACCAATATTCTAATGCCTCGTTGGAGCACACCGGCCACAATGGGATTATCAGCCATACCTCAGGCAAACATAGGTGAAGCGGAAAGCAAAGGAATAGATTTCTCTGTCGATTACAATAAAATAATCAATAAGGATTTTTGGATACAAGGTAGAGCAAACTTTACTTATGCCAACAGCAAATATATAGTTTTCGAAGAACCCACTTACGAAAATGCGCCCTGGAAAAGTAGAATAGGATACCCCATAAGACAACAATGGGGATACATCGCTGAACGATTATTTGTGGATGACAAAGAGGCTAATAATTCTCCGAGACAAAGTTTTGGGGAATATGGCGGTGGAGACATTAAATATCGCGACATTAACGGCGATGGCCAAATTACTGCTCTAGATCAAGTTCCTATTGGGTATCCGACAACACCTGAAATAGTATACGGTTTTGGGTTTTCCATAGGCTATAAACAGATTGATTTATCGACTTTTTTTCAAGGTCTTGCCAGAGAGTCTTTTTGGATAAATGTATGGGCAACCTCCCCGTTTATTCCTTATTATTATAGTGATACGGAAAGAAAATCAGGTCTTATCTACCAGAATCAACTCCTAAAAGCATATGCTGACAATCACTGGTCAGAAGAAAACAGAAACTTGTATGCTCTGTGGCCGCGTTTAAGCACAAGCTCTGCAGGTATAAACAATAATTCTCAACAAAGCACTTGGTTTATGCGTGACGGTTCTTTTATTCGGTTAAAATCAATTGAATTAGGTTATACACTTCCTCAGAAAATTATGAGAAAACAAAACACTAACCTTAGAATTTATTTTAGTGGGACAAATTTGCTCACTTTCAGTAAATTCAAATTATGGGATCCTGAAATGGCAGGAAATGGATTAGGATATCCCATTCAGAAAGTTTTCAACATAGGAATGAATGTTACATTTTAAATTAATTGAAAATGAGAAAGATTAAATTTTTACTGATAAACATAATAATTGCAACAAGTTGTAATTATCTGGATATAGTACCTGATAATATGGCCACAATCGATCACGCATTTAATATGCGCACTGCAGCTGAAAAATTCCTGTTTACCTGCTATTCCTATGTGCCACGCAATGGCGTTTTTGAATTAAATGTAGCCAATGCGGCAGGTGATGAATTTTGGCTTCCGGCAGGGCAAAATTATGCCTCTTGGCAAATTGCCCGTGGCTACCAGAATTCAGTTGATCCATATATGGGATTTTGGCGGGCAACAAATGGGGGAATTGATTTATACGAAGGGATCAGACAATGTAATATATTTTTGGAAAATATTGGGTCAGTTCGTGATATGGATGATTATGAAAAGGAACGCTGGATTGGCGAAGTAAAATTTCTAAAAGCTTATTATCATTTTTACCTACTCAGAATGTATGGACCAATTCCTTTAATTAAAGTAAATGTTCCTGTAAATGCAGACGGAGAGGAGGTCTTTCCCGTTAGATCTCCGGTTGACGAATGTTTCGATTATATTGTCGAACTGCTGGATGAGGCGCTTGAATATCTTCCGGAACAAATCAATAATGAAATAACGGAATTGGGAAGAATTACAAAGGCAACGGGATTATCGGCAAAAGCAATTGTCCTTACCTATGCTGCCAGTCCTTTTTTCAATGGCAACAACGATTATTTGAACTTTAAAAATAAAAAAGGAGAAGAACTTTTTAATTCAACGGAAGAGGTATCAAAATGGGAAAAAGCCGCCGAAGCTTGCAAAGAAGCTATCAATTTCTGCGAATTAACTGGACACAAACTATATACATTTTCACCTGAATTCTTCCGATATAATATTTCCGAGTCAACCCAGATAGAATTAAGCATCCGAAACAGTATCTGCGAGAAATGGAATTCCGAAATTATATGGGGAAATACAAATAGCCGGGCAGGAACTTTACAAGCCGGATCAACACCTCGGGGATTGGATCCAATTTATGTTTCAAATGCACTTACAAGAGGCTTTTATGCTCCTACTCTTAAAATTGCCGAGATGTTTTATAGCGAAAATGGTGTACCTATTAATGAAGACAAAACATATGATTATGCTGGAAGATATTCGCTTAAGATGGGGGATTCAAATTCTCGAATCTACATACGTGAATATTATAAAACTGCTGGCTTGCATTTTAACAGGGAACCTCGTTTTTATGCATCATTAGGTTTCGATGGAGGTATATGGTATGGGCAGGGTCGTTTTGATGACAGTAATCCTGAAAGGCTTTTATATGTTTCAAGTAAAAAAGGAGAACCTGCATCACCTGTAAACCAACTCTTTTATTCAGTAACCGGTTATTGGCCTAAAAAATTGGTGAATTTCAACAATGTAATCGGAATAAACACTTATACCATTGAACAGTATCCCTGGCCGGAAATTCGTTTGGCCAACCTTTACCTGTTATATGCCGAAGCCCTGAATGAAATAAATGGACCTAGTGAAGATGTTTACCATTGGATAAACCTTATAAGAGATAGAGCAGGACTTAAAACTGTTGAAGAATCTTGGGAGAATTATTCTTCCAATCCTACAAAATATCAATCGCAGACAGGATTACGAGAAATCATACACCGCGAACGGCTGATTGAGCTTGTGTTTGAAGGCCAACGCTATTGGGATCTTCGTCGTTGGAAAAAATGCATTACGGAACTGAACAAACCCATCATGGGATGGGATATAGCTCAAGAAGAGGCATTATATTACTATCGCCCTAAAGTTGTTTTTAACCAGAAATTTACAACAAGGGATTATTTATGGCCAATCAATGATAATGAGTTGCTTTCAAATAAAAACATTAATCAAAATCCTGGTTGGTAACAAATACTACATCTAACAGCAAATAAACAAGTTTATGAAAATGTATCTATTGAGTCTGCTCTGAAAACCCCATTTTTTCAAATTGCTGAAAAATGAAGTTTAACCGGACAAATGTGATTGTTTTTATTAATTGAAAGTATGTTTACAATAATATACATATTGAAACATAAATTAATTATATATTGTGGCAGTTTTTGCCAAAAAAGCGCTCTTTGACTTATTCGCGTCATATAATTCACTATCCTGACGAAGTTTATCCACAACGAGCGGGAGTATGCCCATAGTTTGTGCTTGGCAAGTGACCTGTAACGGCTCTTGTCATTCGGGTAATGGTATCCTAACTGGAAAATGCTTGCTTCGACATTGTTCCTGATATTTTTTTCATCTATCGGGATATCGTCCAATTTCTTCCTCAGAGCGGCAGTCCTGAGGTTATCCTCATCGAAGTAGCGGTATTTTCCTTCTTCAGTCTTGATCCTCCATTTCCTCTGTGTTTTGTCTTTGCGGAGTTTTACCCGTTGTGCCTGTATTGTTGTTCCTGTTTTGTTGTCGGTTACTATTAAATTGATTTCATTCTGTTCGTCCAAACGGATGTCATATCTCGGTGCGGGGCCTTGCATGCCTGTGAGTATCAGCTCGATGCCATTTTTATCGCTTTGGCAATACTCCTGATTATCAGCACTGTGGTAAGCCCCGTCGGCATATACTTTCTCTATTTTGTCGGATATTATTTCCTGTGTCCGATCCAGGGCTTGTTCAAGGAAGCCGTTGTCCGGAGCCGATGCCACCGTTACCTCGGTATCGGTTATCAGGTTCAATGCCGTATCTTTGTCATCTCCCGGTTGGTCGCATGTCTCGGTGACGTTCACCGAATACCCTTTGACCTTGTTGCCGTCTTTGTCACGGTAATGGCAGTCGGTGTCATGGGGGTGACTGTATGGATTTGGCGCTGACTTTCTCCTTTTCCAGAGGAACGACAGTTTTGTCCCTGCCAACCGAGTATTGTTGTTCGAAAACCGCTTTAAGGGTCTGGTAATGACCATAGTCATGCTTCTTGAAGAGCCCTATAAAACGGTACATCAGTTTGCCCAGTTCAACGAACCTGGCATCAACCTCGGCCTTTGTACTGCGGTACACCACCTTGTTGCCCGTTTCACCCTGTATGCTTTCGATAAGGGAAAACATCTCTTTGGACAGGCTCTTATTGAAGATATGTTCCTCCCTTTCATTGATAAACAGACGCAGGGTTTCATGAATCAACTCGTAACGGGAGTACCAGGCGATATTGCTGCCGACCAGTTTACTGTCCATGCGCACCTGCTTGCCGCTCACCTCAAACTCCAATAGCTGGTCACGGGTGATTTGCCCCCTGGCACTTTTTTGAACAGGTCTTCGCCGTGTTCCCTTGCATAGTCAACCAGATTGCGACGGAAAAGGTAGTAAGTGGATGAAACAGGCTCAGCGTCCTCTAACGACATCAGACCCCAGAGCACTGCGAACAAGTAAATTGTATGCGCAGTTCTCAAACAATTGTGCGTCGCTCCATCCCTGGCCTTCCTTGAGGATCATCATACCGACCAAAATACGGATAGAGGCATTAGGAGCCCCCGTTCCATTAGAATAAAGTGGTCTGAAAATAGACTCATCCACACGCATTACAACATGGTTTCGGAACCGGTTATGCCAGGAGTCATTTTTTAGGTATTCTTTCTTCTTAGAGTCTCTGAAGTACTCCGTCGGTGATGAAAAAATGCCCAATTGAGGGTTTTCGTCCGATTTTTTGAACATATTATACAGTTTTAAGCCCTACTAAGGTAGTGAATAATAGCTATATACGCAAATATTTCAAAGAACTTTTCAGGTGAAATTTACCTGATTTATAAAATTTATTGTACAAAAAATTTTAAACTAAATTATCACTCCGACTTTTCGGAGCGGACTCATCTATTTATATTATTAATTGCAAGTCTGTTTTTTTTCTCTTGCGACGAAGATGTGATGAGTCCAATTAATCGTGATACGGCACCCTTACCAGTCAGCAACGTGCAAGTGGAAAATTTCCCGGGTGCTGCAAAAATCACGTATGATATACCCAAAGATAAAAATCTGCTTTATGTAAAAGCAGTTTATAGAATTGCAGGGAATGTTGAACGAGAAGTTAAATCTTCTTATCTACAGAATTTTTTGTTCATTGATGGTTTCCCAAACAGTGGAAATTATAAAGTAGAGCTATATACAGTAAGCAGAGGTGAACATTTTTCTGAACCGGTAACTGTTACGGTAAATCCCTTAACTCCTCCATTTATGAAAGTATTTGAATCTTTACAGATAGATGAAACTTTTGGAGGAATGCGCGTTCGTTTTGAAAATGAATCGGAAGCAAGCATAGTTTTTCAGGTTCTTGCTGCTGATTCTACGAACAATCTAGTAGAAGTCGATGCATACTATACCAAAAGGAAAAACGGTTCATTTTCTGTAAGGGGTTTTGAGCCAATAAAAAATATATTCGGTATTTTTGTGCGTGACCGGTGGAACAACTATTCTGATACTCTGCTTGTTGAACTAACTCCGCTCTTCGAACAAAAATTGGACAAATCTCTATTTAAACATGTAGCATTAAAAACCGATTATTATAAACATCATCAACACTGGGACATTACAAAACTCTGGAATGGGAATTACAACCATCACGATGATATTTTTTGCACATCACCGGGACATGGATTACCTCAGTGGTTTACATTTGACTTGGGGGTAACCGCTACCCTCAGTCGGTTTAAATTACACAGCAGAAATGCGGGTCTTACCGACGGTTCATACAACGGAGGCGATCCAAAAATGTTTGAAATTTACGGAAGTAACAATCCTGATCCGGATGGAGGCTGGGAAAACTGGACGTTATTGAGAAGTTGTGAGTCCATAAAACCATCCGGGCTGCCTGTGGGACAAATTACCTCGGAAGACAAGCAATTCGCTGAAGTTGACGGACAAGAATTTGAATTTCCTTTCGGAATACCTCCTGTCAGGTATATTCGATTTAAAACAATAAAACTTTGGGGGTTAATTGACTATGTATATATCAGTGAACTTACTTTCTGGGGAAGTATCGTAGAAAATGAAAAACAATCAAAATAATACCAATATGAAGTCTAATTTACTTTACTCTTTAGTTGCTACTCTTGTTTTACTTTTAGGGTGTGACAACATGCATGACTCTTATAAAAATTTTATTAAGGATGGCGAAATTGTTTATGTGGGAATTGCCGATTCAATACAAGTCTTCCCCGGGAATAATCGGTTAAAGTTAAATTTCTTAATATCTGATCCTTCTGCAAGTAAAGTCTCCATTCTATGGAACAATAAAACAGACTCTCTCATTATCCCAATAGAAAGGGTACATCAAATAGACACTATCAATATTGAATTAACTGATTTACAAGAAGGTGCATATTCATTTAACATTATTGTTTATGACGATGAAAACAATTCTTCGATCACAACATATGCAAATGGCAATGTTTATGGTGAAAACTATACCTCCTCACTATTAAATACCCCTGTCAGAGAAGCAAATGTGAACAAAAATAATAAATCATTGGTTGATGTAATCTGGGGCGCTTCTGATGAAACGGCTATTGGTTCCGAAATAGTTTATACAGACTTGTTTAACAATCTTTGTACCTACTTTGCACCTCCGGAAGAAAAATCAACCGTATTAAAAAATTATTGTGAAGGAACTTCTTTCCAACATCGCACTTTATATCTCCCCGAAGAAACAGCTATCGATACATTTTATACTGCATATGAAACGACAAAAGTAAGAGGTGCCGCAATTGAATACAATAAATCAACCTGGATTGCTACGGGGAATTGCGATGGGAATCGTACTCCTCAAAACGCGATTGATAACAATATCAACACAGTTTGGCATATGGATAAAACTAAAATATATCCACATAGCATGGTAGTGGATATGGGAGAAATAAATACGATCTCAGGATTTTCTTTTATTCAACGTGGTGGAGGGGGGCTTATGTATTCAATCAAATTAATTGAGATGCAAATAAGTGATGACGGCGATAAATGGAGTAGCTTGGGTGAATTTACTTTAGAGAAAATAGAACCTAAACAGTATGTTGATCTGGATATAGATTACTCGTGCAGATATTTTAAACTTATCGCAAAATCGGATTATAACAACGGAGCATTTACAGCTTTGTCAGAAATAGGAGCATATAAAAGATAAATAATTAGATTAAATAATGAAAACAATGAACGAAAGTAAATGTATCGCAAAGTGCGGTTGCAATGCAAGCAGAAGAGATTTTTTAAAAAAAATGGGGATACTAACGGCAGGTTCTTTAGTTGCTAGCCCTCTCTTGGGAAATGACTTTATTTCTTTTGCCAAAGAGAACGGAGTGATCATGCCGGTTATCCGCGGATATGGACCAGCTTCAAATTATATACCAAAAATAAAGGTAGCATTTGTAAGAAGAAAAGGAGAATATGGCATGGCCTGGCCCGGAGCGGTGTATGATGGTGAAGCTTCAAGAAAAAAATATACAGAACAGTTAAAGCTCGAGTCAAAAAAAATAGGGGTATCATTGGAAATCAAAGATAGTCCAATACATAGCTTGGAAGAGGCTGACTTGTGGTTGCAAGAAGCAAAAGAAGATGAAGCTGATGGTTTATTGGTTATGGTGCATGATCGTCAGCAACATGCTTGGCCAACCGCTCAAAAAGCAGCGGAATCGGGAATTCCAACTATAATTTTCTCACCGCTTGGAACATCTTTTACCACCAATACAGCTAACTTGGCAAATAAATCAGGTAGTGTTACCTACTCTACAGATGACTTCAACCAAGCTCTCTTTGGACTAAGAATGCTGAAAGCAGGAACTCGCATGAAGCGTTCACGGTGTGTTGTAATAAAGGGTGAAGAAAGAAAAGAGACCTTATTGAGTGCCGATACAGGCATAACACTACAGTATGTTCCAGCTAATACCTTTATAAAAGCGTACAATTCCATGCCGGTAAATAACGAAGTCATTAAATTGGCTGAAGATTATTTAAAGCAAGCGAAAGATATAAGATTGGCCAGTCGTCAGGATGTTATTAACGGTATAAAAAGTTATTTGGTGGCAGGAAAAATTCTTGAAAATGAAAAGGCAGACGCCATCTCTATGGACTGCTTGGGAGCGCTTGGCAATATCGACGTAAGCCTGCCCTGTATTTCCTGGTCGAGAATGAACGATGATGGCATTCCGGCAGCATGTGAAGCTGATCACGGTGCAATTGCCGCTCACATTTTAGTGCAATACTTATTCGACAAACCCGGATTTCAACAGGATCCGGTTGCTGATACTGCAGACGACACATTGATTGGCGCACACTGTTCTTGTCCTACACGTTTGAACGGTATTGATACTCCTCCCGAACCGTTCGATTTGATCCACCATCATGGTAATAGAGACGCTGTTCCACGAACAATTTGGAAAATCGGGCAAAGAGTCACACTCCTCGATTTCATTCCTAATGAAGAAAAATCTCAACTTCTGTTCTCTACAGGAACCGTTGTTGACAACTTAAGTGTTCCTCCTTCAGGTGGCTGTGTAGTTTCGGTCAAGTTTAAAATGGATGGGGGTCAAGAAGTGCTTTCTTTCCCAGGTTTTCATCAGCTTTTCTTTTACGGAGATTATAAAAAAGAATTAAAGGATTTCTGCCAGCTCTATAATTTTGAGGCAATGATAGTTTAATCAAAAAAAAACATCTTTATCAATGAACATACTTAGATATTTATTGCCATTCAAGAATATTAAAATAAGAAGTTCAGATAAGATCAATTTCATATCCTTGACATTATTCTGATTGGTGAAACAAAAATATATCTATGGACTTTTAGTTATAAGGTACATATAGAAAATTAGTGATTATTTGGAATAACATTAAAATGAAAAGACGTGATTTTTTAACAAACTCAGCTCTATTGGGAGCTGCAATTCCGTTGGGCATGGCAACCCCGACCATTATAACATCGTGCTCGGACAAAGACAGAAAAAGTTCCGACAAAATTTATTCTGCCGAAAAATTGGGTATGTTCTCATTTGTGGAAACTGCGCCTGATGGCAGGCCGCTAAAAGCAGCTCTTATAGGTTGCGGCAATCGAGGAACCGGGGCAGCAAGCCAATTTTTAGAATCGGGGCCGAACGTTTCGGTCGTTGCATTGGCAGACGTATTCCCCGACCGGATAGAGGCCTGCCGTAAAGTTCTTCTGGAGAAGTTTAACAACAAGATTGAGGACAATAACTGTTTCATAGGGTTTGACGCATATCAGAAAATCATGGATATGTCGGATGTGGACATTGTATTATTATGCACACCTACTCATTTCAGGCCAAATCACTTTAAGTCGGCTATAGAAGCGGAAAAACATGTATTTATGGAAAAGCCGTGTGCAGTTGATCCTACCGGAATTCGCACTGTGATTGCCACCTCTAAAATAGCCACGACTAAAGGTTTAACCGTAGTTACTGGGAATCAGCGCAGGCATCGTCGTGATTATTGGGAAGCTTATATTCAAGTACGAAACGGAATTATTGGCAACATCGTATCCGCTGCTTCACATTGGAATCAAGGAGCATTATGGGACGTAAAACGCCGTTCTGGCTGGAGTGACATGGAATATTGTATTAAGAACTGGTTTAATATAAAATGGCTAAGTGGAGATCATATTCTTGATCAGGGTATTCACAATATTGATGTTATTACTTGGTTTATGGGAGAACAACCCGTAAAAGCTATTGGTTATGGAGGACGTGCCCGCCGGCTGTCAGGCGATATATTTGATTTTTTTAGTATTGATTATTACTATAATAATAACAGACGGATGTTGCATACCTCACGTCAAATTGACGGATGCGACGGAAACGTATCTGAACAAATTTTAGGAACAAAAGGAATTACCCGACTAAACGACCACAACGAAATCAAGATATTAGATTGGAACGGAAATGTATTGTGGGAATATGACTACCAAAATAAACCGATAAAAAATCCTTATGAACAAGAACATATACATTTGGTTGAATCCATCCGTTTAAACAGAAAAATAAATCAGGCAGAAGATCTAGCTTACTCCAATTTGGTCGCTATTTTAGGAAGAGAAGCTGCTTACACGGGCAAATCAATAACTTGGGATGAAATTACAGCTTCAGACCTTCGGTATGGACCCGAGAAATATGAGATGGGTGATTTGCCGGATTATCATGAGGGACTAATTCCAATTCCAGGTAAAAATCCTAAAATACTATAATAATTCATGTTATAATGGTTACAGACTTGTATCGGCCCCCTTACGTAGCTTGATTTATAAAAAAATGACTGCGAAAATAATGAAACTGATGAGGTAATATGACTACCGTAATTTCTAACATTAGAATAAATAAAAAAATATTAAGTGCGTTTTCTTTAGCATACCTGATTATAACTATTATATCTTGCAGCGAGAATAAACCTGATATTCCTGCAATAGACCTGAAACTGGATAAATCAGCCGTCACTCTCAAAAGAGGGAAAACGGTTGCCGTTACAATTGAATCGGGAAACGGGGGATATAGCGTCGCAACCAAGGACGAAAAAATTGCTACCGCCTCCGTAAATGAAAATATAGTGACCATCCAGGCAGTTGGCGAAGGAATGACAACCATTACCGTGACCGACAAGCAGCAGAAAAAGGCAATTATAAATGTTATTGTTCCCTATGCTAGTTTGAAACTGGATAAATCAGCCGTCACCCTCAAAAGAGGGAAAACAATTGCCGTTACAATTGAATCGGGAAACGGGGGATATAGCGTCACTACCATGGACGAAAAAATTGCCACCGCCTCCGTAAATGAAAATATTGTGACTATCCAGGCAGTTGGCGAAGGGGTGACAGTTATTACCATAATTGATTCAAGAGAAAATACAACAAACATCAATGTAAATGTTGTTATAGCTAATTCTGACTTATGGGAAATTAAAAATGGAAAATTCTATGATGATGATGAATGGATTTTTCTAAAGATTGCCAAACCTTTGAGGGATTTTTCAAACGCCTCACAAGTCGATAAGCTTATCTCGGAATTGGATATATTACAATCGAAAGGGTATAATACGATTGAAATAAATTGTTACTGGCATCATTTCGACCATAATGGAGATGGTATTCCTGACAAATCGCTGGCTCCGCTAAACTGGCTAATCAATGCCATTTATAAAAAAGGAATGTACCCTTGCCTTTCATTGGAGACCTATGCGGTTGGTGGAGGAACCATACCTTCCGGCTTTTGGGACCGTAACCCGGACGCTTATGCAATTGATGACAAAGGAAATAGAGTGAAAGATACCGAATATGGCTTTGGATCGTCTGTTGTGTCAATATTTCACTCTGGATATCGATCAACGGTTCATGAATTCATTAAAAACATGGCTAAAGGAGTCGATACAGATAAAATTCTCTATTTTGAAACAACAGTCGAACCACAATATATGGGATCGATCGCACTCTGTTATAGTAAAATGGCGAAAAAAGAGTACGAAAAATGGCGCGAAGAAAATCAGATAACCGACCCTGAGTCAGAAATGCCTCCTACTTTCCCTATTCCCGCCTCATTCGTGAAGAATCCTACATGGAATAAATTCAGGGCGCAGTTCCTGGCAAAATGGGTCAATGAAGACGCAGCTGCTTATCGAAGCATAGCGGGGGAAAAAGCATATGTTGCTGTTGATTACTTGGATGCAAACGAAAATGTACAGTATCTAAGAATGGGTGACCCAATTGAGTTCTTGACACACCTTACTGAGGCAAATATTATTCAAGTAAATTGGAGTTGGTATTTTCCAAACAATACACCCAATCAAAAAGCCTACAACAGAGTATGGAAAGTACTCAACGAACACAGCCGGGACTGGGTTGTATCGGAGCATATGACTTTTAATGGTAGCGATTTTGTGAATTACACCGAATTGCAATTGAATAGAATATTGGAAAACACATTGAAACAAGGAACACGATTTGGTTGGGAGTTTGTGAATGTATCGAATAACAGTAGAGATAACTTCAGTCTTTATGAAGACGACTGGGCTCCCAAAAAGGTGATTAAGTCCGTGGATAACCGTTGGGAGTATTGGTTGGAACGGATACATACTACAGAACCATAAGCACTCCCAATGCTCAACTCAACTAAATAACGTGAGTTTAATACAAGAAAATAGCATAGTAGCTAAAGCTAATAATAACTACTATGCTAAACAAAAGTTTAAAAGGAATTTCTTTGTTTGATATTTTTACAATTCGTTTACAAACCATTAATTACTATCCTTTCATCCGCACTTCGAAGCTCCGCAGTTGCGGCATTTGAGGCATCCCTCTTCAAAGACCAGCGATTCGAAGCCGCATACGGGACATTTCTGGCCTTTCGCTTCGGTTTCGTTGGGTAGATAGCGCTTCAACGCCCGTTCAACGCCGTTCTTCCACGTGTTGATGGTTTCGCTGTCCAATTCCAATCCCGATACCAGCTTGATCACCTGATCGATAGGCATGCCGTAACGCAGCACCCCCGAAATCAGTTTCGCGTAGTTCCAGAACTCCGGATTGAACTTCCCGTCCAGCCCTTCAATGGTTACCTTGTACCCCCTCCGGTTTTGGAACTGGAAATCGTAATGCTTGCGTCCGTCACTGTCGTACGCTTTGATGATCTTCCCGGAGGTAACGTTTTTGGGCACCATGATGCCATCATCCTCATCGTTGATACCTGTAAAGATCTCGTAAGGCCTTCCGTTCAGCAACCCGATAAAAGCAATCCACTTCTCTTTGTTGTTCTGGAATTTAATCACATCGGCATCCAGTTCGGTAGGACGGGAAGTGACGACCTGCGGCAGTTCGTAACAATCTTCATTCTCCTTCTCTTCCTCCTTGTTGTCGTTTGTGATAAGCACACCCGAGCGTGACCCGTCGCGATACACCGTACATCCCTTACAACCGCTTTTCCAGGCTTCCATATAAAGCTCACCCACAAGTTCCTCGGTCACATCGCCGGGCAGGTTGATGGTTACGCTGATGCTGTGATCCACCCATTTTTGCACGCGCCCCTGCATACGCACCTTCATGAGCCAGTCCACGTCGTTGGAAGTGGCCTTGTAGTATGGTGATTTCTCAACCAGCTCGTCGATCTCTTCGTTCGAATACTTTTTCGCAGTAGGGTAATCGTTTGCTTCCATCCAGTCCACGAATTTGTGGTGAAAGACCACGTATTCCTCCCACGAATCGCCGTTTTCATCCACGAAATCGATTTTCACGTCCTTATCGCTCGGATTTACCTTGCGGCGACGCTTGTAGACCGGCATAAAAACGGGTTCTATTCCCGATGTGGTCTGCGACATCAAGCTGGTTGTTCCCGTAGGGGCAATGGTCAGGCAGGCAATGTTACGGCGCCCCTGTTTTACCATATCCTTGTAAAGCTGGGGATTCTCTTTCTTGAGCCTGTTCACAAACGGGTTGTTCTTCTCCCTTTCGGCATCATAGACTTTAAATGCTCCACGTTCTTTCGCCATCTCCACCGAGGAAGCATAAGCGTTGAGCGCCACCATCTTATGCACCCTCTCCGAGAAGTCGTTTCCTTCTTCCGACCCGTAGCGGATTCCCAAAGCGGCGAGCATATCGCCTTCGGCAGTTATACCTACCCCTGTGCGACGGCCTTCAAGCGTTTTCCTGCGGATTTTCTCCCACAAATTACGCTCCGAGGATTTTACCTCTTCCGATTCGGGGTCGCTGTTGATCTTGTCGAGAATCTTGTCGATCTTTTCCGACTCCAGATCGATAATATCGTCCATAATGCGCTGAGCCAGACGAACGTGTTTTCCGAAAAGCTCAAAATCGAAACGGGCATTTTCCTTGAACGGGTTCACCACGTAAGAATAGAGGTTGATTGCCAGCAGGCGGCAGCTGTCGTAAGGGCACAACGGAATTTCACCGCAAGGATTGGTTGAAACCGTCTGGAAACCCAGGTCGGCATAACAATCGGGAACCGATTCACGGATAATCGTGTCCCAGAACAACACCCCCGGCTCGGCCGAACGCCATGCGTTATGCACAATTTTTTCCCAAAGCTCCTGTGCGTTTATCGTTTTTTCGTATTTTGGCGTGTCCGAATCAATGGGATACTTTTGAACGTACGGTTTTCCTTCGGAGGCAGCTTTCATGAAATCATCATCGATTTTCACCGAAATATTGGCTCCGGTAACTTTTCCCTGCTCCAGTTTAGCGTCGATAAAATCCTCCGCATCGGGATGCTTGATGGAAACACTCAGCATCAGTGCGCCCCGACGTCCGTCCTGCGCCACTTCGCGCGTGGAATTGGAATACCTTTCCATGAACGGAACCAGCCCCGTAGACGTGAGTGCGGAATTCTTAACGGGCGATCCCTTGGGACGGATGTGCGACAGGTCATGCCCCACTCCACCACGACGCTTCATCAGCTGCACCTGTTCTTCATCGATACGGATGATCGCTCCGTAAGAGTCGGCGCTGCCACCCATCCCGATCACAAAACAGTTGGACAACGATGCTACCTGAAAATCGTTTCCGATCCCCGTCATCGGGCTTCCCTGCGGAATGATGTATTTAAACTGGTCAAACAAGTCGAACAATTCTTTTTCGCTCAACGGATTGGCGTATTTTTTCTCGATTCTTCCCACTTCGTTTGCCAGCCTCCAATGCATATCTTCAGGCGTCTTCTCGTAGATATTGCCTTCACTGTCCTTCAAAGCGTACTTGCTGACCCAAACCTTTGCAGCCAGTTCATCGCCTCTAAAATACTCCAACGATGCATTATAAGCCTCGTCGAAAGTATAAATTTCTTTCTTCATCAATTAATTTTTTTTGACCGATTAATTCAACTATTTCCCAAATAATAAAACACAACGTTTCCCACAGTATGGTTATTTGGGATTACAAGTTTAAGAAATGTTTCAAAGTTAACAAAACGAATCAATAAAAAGTTTTCAACAAAGTGTAAAGTTTTCCAAAATATTTTTCAATACACTCATACACAGAAGATTAATTTTTATCGAAGAGTGAAAAGTTTTCTTTTTTATTAAACTCGTATATGAATCAATATATTAAGTTTTGTATCTATGGTGTACTGTGTAAACATTGAAATATAAACAAAAAAACACCCGACAATTGTAAACCGTTGAGTGTTTTAACGTTTAATAAAAAATTATTGAAAATATGAATAAATCAGGTTGTTTTTTTAAATATCTTTTACCGAACCCATAAACAAAATGGCACCGGTGGAATTTTCCTGAATAAGGTAAATAAAAGGTTTGTCTGCATTGAAAATTACTTTCTGCGGAATTGCGGGCATGGAGGTTAGTTCCATACCTACGGTCGTAACAGCAGCAGCTTCCGTTCCTTGCTCGTCGGTGCTGATGTAGGTATCTTGTTTTACAAAAGCAATCCGGGCCGGAAAAGCCGACATCCGGCTAAAATCGGCTGCATCGCTAAAAGCCAATCCCATCCCCATGTTTGTAAGAACTTCATTCAGCTTCTTACTGTATTTGGTTTTGAATTTCGGAAGATATAATTCCACTTCGTATTCATGCAATGCGGCTCTTATTTCTCCCCAGCACTCCTTGTCTTGCAACGCAGACACTACATCGGCCTGTTTTTTACCGCTTTTAGGCAACAGAACCAGCATACTGAATGCCTGATTTCCGTAAGGCAACCGGACCACCTGCATGGTTTCATCTTCGGTGTAATTAAACTTAGCGGTTTGAAACATCATGTCTACCGTTTGTTTTGTACCGTTTTCGGTTGTAAACGCTTTCTTCGATGTGTTTTTTGCATCAAATCTTGCGGTCCAGCTTCCTTTGAAGTAAATTGCATTCAACAGGTACATCAGGTCATAGGCATTCGTTTTATCAATGACCTCTTTGATCAGGTTGTTGGTATTGTCCGCTGCCCATTGGTTAATGATATCTTTCGTTACCGGAAGTGAAAAATCCACCGGCTGCACCGTTGCGTCGTAATAATCGGTATTGGTTTTGATGAAACCGGGCTGGATGGTTACGAATTTATTTGTAAAGATAGCATTGGCAATCGATAATTGGGTTGAGGGATCGGTTTTCAGTAACGCCTCCTTTAACTTTTTGTAGTAACCGTTGATGTCGTTGTCGGAATAACTTTCCATTTTCAGCGTTTTTTGCATCGTCGTTTTGGTTTCTCCCGCAGCACCGTTCCACGTCATTGCCAAAGCCATGCTCAAGCTGAAAGGAGACACCATGAAACTTTGGTCTTCCTCTTTAGTCTCCTCTTCGAAAACGTTGGAAAAAAATTCAAAAGCAAACTGCTGATCGGTTTTTACCAGCCGGGCTTCCTCGGATCGAAGTTCAATTTTCACCGGGGCCGGTAGATTTTTCGTGACTGTTTCAACACCTGATTTTTCGCAACCGTAGAAAAAGAGAATTACAAGAAGCAACAAAGCACCAACTTTTTTTATTGAGTTCATGTCCTTTAAAATTTTCAGGGTGATATAATTTTAGATGGGATTTCGAATAAAAAGCTGCATGCGGTATCGTTAAAAATACATAAAACAAAACTTCCTTTCTTTTTCAAAGGATGTTGTTATAAAATCCGCCTGAAAAACAAATAAATTAATTACTTTTGCAGACTAAATTTATCCACTTTTTTAATTGATTGATAATGAGAAAATGGCGCATTGAGGATTCGGAGGAACTGTACAACATAGACGGTTGGGGAAACGGATACTTCTCAATAAACGAAAAGGGAAACGTGCAGGTTATGCCTCGAAAAAAACCGGGTGGAGCCGTTGATTTGAACGAGTTGATGCGCGAGCTTTATCTTCGCGATGTTTCTGCTCCGGTTCTGGTAAGGTTCCCGCAAATTCTGGACAACCGGATCGAAAAAATATCTACCTGTTTTGAAATTGCGGCCAAGGAATACGGATACGCGTCTCAAAACTACATCGTCTATCCCATTAAAGTCAATCAGATGCGTCAGGTGGTAGAGGAGATCGTGACTTACGGAAAACGATTCAACATCGGCCTTGAGGCGGGATCCAAACCCGAACTGCACGCTGTTCTGGCCATTAATACCAGCGAGGATTCCATCATCATTTGCAACGGCTACAAAGACGAAAGCTACATCGAACTGGCTTTGCTGGCGAAAAAAATGGGAAAAGAAGTTTTCATCGTCATTGAAAAGCTGAACGAACTTGAACTGACCATCGAAATTGCCAAGCGACTGAAAGTGAAGCCAAATATCGGTATCCGCATTAAGTTAGCCAGTTCCGGCAGCGGGAAATGGGAAGAATCGGGCGGTGATGGAAGTAAGTTCGGATTGAACTCCAGCGAATTGCTCGAGGCGCTCGACCTGCTTAAGAAGCACAAAATGACCGACTGTTTCCGGCTGATCCATTTCCACATAGGTAGCCAAATTACAAAAATAAGGCGTGTAAAGACCGCTCTGCGTGAGGCATCGCAATTTTACGTACAACTTCACCTGCTGGGGTTCAACGTTGAATTTGTGGATATCGGCGGCGGATTGGGCGTGGATTACGACGGAACACGTTCATCGTACAGCGAAAACAGCATCAACTATTCCATTCAGGAATACGTGAACGACTCGGTATTCTCGTTCGTGGATGCGGCAAACAAAAACGAAATTCCCCACCCCAAGATCATCACCGAGTCGGGACGTGCCCTTACGGCACACCATTCGGTACTTATCTTCGAAGTGCTGGAAACAGCAACGTTACCCGAATGGGGAGAAGAGGTGGAAATCCAGGAGAACGACCACGAGCTGGTAAAAGAGTTGTACAAGATCTGGGACAACCTTTCCCAGACGCGTATGCTGGAAGCGTGGCACGACGCACAACAGATCCGGGAGGAGTCTCTCGACCTGTTCAGCCTGGGAATGCTTGAGCTGAAAACGCGTGCTCAGGTGGAGCAGCTTTATTTTTCCATTATCCGGGAAATTAACTTTACGATCAACCGTACGAAGCACGCCCCGGAAGAGTTACGTCAGCTCTCTTCGCTTTTGCCTGACAAGTATTTCTGCAACTTCTCGTTGTTCCAATCCCTGCCCGACTCGTGGGCCATAGACCAGGTATTTCCCATTATTCCCATCCACCGGTTGGATGAGAAACCGGAAAGAACGGCCACACTTCAGGACATCACCTGCGATTCCGACGGCAAGATTGCCAGCTATACAGCCCAGGGCGGTTTTCATCAATCGTTCATCCCGGTCCATTCGCTGAAGAAAAATGAATCGTACTACATCGGGGTTTTCCTGGTGGGTGCCTATCAGGAAATTCTAGGCGACCTGCATAACTTGTTTGGCGACACCAACGTGGTCCACGTTGTAACGGACGAAAATACAGGATATAAAATAGAGCAGGTAATTGATGGGGAGACGGTTGCCGAAGTATTGGAGTATGCACAGTATAATGCCAAGAAGCTGGTTCGTACGGTTGAAACCTGGGTAATGAGCTCGGTGAAAAAAGGAAAAATTTCGGTGGAAGAAGGAAAAGAGTTCCTGTCGAATTACCGTTCGGGACTTTACGGATATACCTATCTGGAGTAAAATGAATAATCCCCACAAAAAAAGGCCGCAAAACGGCCTTTTTTTAATACCTTTAAATCGGTTTAGAACGAAAACTTCCCGTCAATCTTCATTGAAAACGTAACGGACGTTGTGATATCATTCGTTGCCCTGTAAGTTAAAACAACGGTAGAGGTACCCTTATTAACAACCTCATCGAGGACTTTCTGCAAAAAATTAAGCTGAGGCAACTCTTTGAATGAGGTATTGGCTGTAATCGTTGGCAAGTCCAGGTTTGCCTTGGAATTACTTTTCAAAGACAATTTCACATTGGTTAATTCAACAACCTGACCCGAAGTAACTCCACCTACCGATATTGCGGATGTAGTCTGTACCAATGCACTTTCAACCCACTTTGCGTATTGCGACAATGCAGCAAAATCACTTAAATTAAACGTTATTTCGGAGGAGGTTGTATTTCCAGCTGCAGCAATTACACTGATTGATTTTGTTGCTGAAGCATTTTGCGAAACGGGTAAATCACCGGGTTTGCTGCTGCACGATGAAAATGCTGCAATCAAAGACAGCACCAACCCTATCGATAAAAATTTTTTCATATAGTTCTGTTTTTGGGATGAATTATTCCTGACAAAAATAACCAATAGGACCCGGGTTATCCCGGTTTTTCCCTGTTAAATGTGCTAAATGTGGATTATTTGTACAACTTGTTGGACAGGATGAAGTCATAAACCCGGTTGGGTAAAAAAGCACGCATGTCCTTTCCCGCAAAGATACCCTCCCGTATGAAAGAGGAGGAGATCTCCACGACAGGTGCGTCCACCAATCGAACATTTTCCGGATATAGGCCGTTTATTCGAATATCTTCTCCCAGCCTCGGATAAATCAGAATTTTAAATTCTTTTGCCAAGCGTTCATTGTCTTTCCAACGCGGGAACCTTGTCCAGTTATCGCTGCCGATGACAAGCGTAAACTCCAAATCGGGATTTTCGGTTTTCAGTTTTGTCAATGTATCTATCGTGTAAGAGGGTTTCGGCATGTTGAACTCAATATCCGAAACGATCAGGCGGTTAAAATCCTTTACCGCCAGCCTCGTCATTTCCAACCGGATCTTTTCTTCAAGCAGGCTGTCTATCTCTTTCAGCGGATTTTGAGGCGTAACTACGAACCAGACTTCATCGAGATAGGTGAATTCCAGCATATAGTTTGCCAGTATCAAATGCCCGATATGAACCGGATTAAAGGAACCTGAAAAAATGCCGACTTGTTTTTTCCTCATCAACTCTACACTGTATCCGCCTATGGGCTACGCCCGTTTAAACAGGGATATTACCCAAAGCAGGAGAATAGCACCCACCAACGCGGTAATGAGGCTTCCTATCAATCCGTCACCCGTACCTATTCCCAACAGATCGAAAACCCAGCCTCCGATAAGCGCACCCACAACACCCACAACGATATTCATCAGCAGTCCGAAACCACCTCCGCGCATAATATTACCCGCAAGCCATCCGGCCACTGCTCCAATAATGATAAACCACAACCAACCCATGACATTTATTTTTTAAAAGTTTCTTTATCACCAGATAAACAGAGAAAGGCGTTAATTTGTTCTTGTTTTTCCGGTAAAACTCCTAACTCATCCGGTTTTTATAGTCCCCGTAACCGAACCGCCTGTACAGTTTGAACTCGCCCTCCTGCGTCCAAAGGCCGATAGAGGGATGCGAAACACCGTTGAACATGGTGGTTTTTACGGTGGTGTAGTGAATCATATCTTCAAAAACAACCTTATCGCCCACTTGCAACGGAGCATCAAAAGACCATTCACCCATAAAATCTCCGCTCAAACAACTGTTTCCCCCCATCCTGTAAGTAGGTTTCCCGGCCACAGGATCGTGATACGCACCGCGGATCCGCGGTTTGTAGGGCATCTCCAGGCAATCGGGCATATGGCAGGAGAAAGAAACGTTAAGCATGGCCGTCAGGATACCTTCGTTCTCCACGATATCGGCAACGTCGGCCACCAGGACTCCCGTCTGCCACGCAAACGCGCTGCCGGGCTCCATAATGATTTCCAGGTTGGGATATTTTTCCCTAAAATGGATAAGCAACCCGATTAAATGTTCCACATCGTAATCTTCGTGTGTCATCAGGTGACCTCCCCCCAAATTCAGCCATTCCACCTTTGTCAGAAAACGCCCAAACTTCCGTTCAACAACTTCCAATGTTTTTTCCAGGTCGTAGGAATTGTTTTCGCACAAGTTGTGCAAGTGTAGTCCGGAAACTCCTTCCGGCAAGGTATCACCCATATTTTTTGCGGTAACCCCCAACCGTGAACCCGGCATGCTCGGATTGTACAGATCGGTCTCCACCACCGAAAATTCGGGATTGATGCGGATTCCGCATTTAACAGCACCGGCCGAAGCAACGACCTTCGGGTAAAACCGGTGAAACTGCGACAATGAATTAAAAGTGATGTGGCTGCTGTATTTCAGAAACAGCGGAAAATCATAATCGGTGTACGACGGGGCGTAAGTATGCGCAGCACTGCCCATTTCCTCGAATGCCAGCTGCGCTTCGGCTACCGAGCTTGCTGTGGAGTGACCGATATACTCCCGTACAATGGGAAATGCCTTCCACATGGCAAACGCTTTAAATGCCAATATAATATTAACTCCGGCCTTTTCTTCCACCGATTTTATCCGTTGCAGGTTTTTGCGGAGCAACCGCTCTTCCATTACGTAGCACGGAGAAGGAATTTTACTGAGGTCGATCATGTTTTATTTTTTTCGTAACGCAAATCTACATAAAAAATCGATGAACATGCCCCTGCGTACAAAAAACAAACGATTACCGCTGAAAATAGAGGGCACTAGTTCCTGAAATACACGTTTTCATCAATAGCGTCAATCACAATTGGCCTGGAATTATCCACCTTGCCGGAAAGGATATCTTTCGACAACTGGTTGAGCACTTTACGCTGAATAACCCGTTTCACGGGACGTGCACCAAACTCGGGATCGTATCCCGCCTCCGATATGCTCCGAACCGCCTCATCGGTGTATTCCAGTGCGATACCGTTCTCCGTCAGCATTTTCTTTACGATATTCAGCTGAATACGCACGATTTGTGCTATTTCATCCTGTTTGAGCGGAGCAAACATAATGATATCGTCGATACGGTTCAGGAATTCGGGGCGAATGGTTTGCTTCAGCATATTCATCACCAGGTTCCTGGTGTTTTCAACAATCTCTTCCCGGTTGCGTTCGGTAATTTTCTCAAAATTCTCCCGGATAACGTTCGAGCCCATGTTGGAAGTCATGATGATGATCGTATTCTTGAAGTTCACCACCCTCCCCTTGTTGTCGGTCAGCCGCCCGTCGTCCAGCACCTGCAGCAGGATGTTGAAAACATCGGGATGCGCTTTCTCAATCTCATCAAACAGCACCACGGAATAGGGTTTCCGGCGGATCGCTTCGGTCAATTGCCCCCCTTCGTCGTAACCCACGTATCCGGGAGGTGCCCCGATCAGCCGCGTAGCGCTGAATTTCTCCTGGTATTCACTCATGTCGATGCGGGTCATCATGTTCTCATCGTCGAACAGGTAATCGGCCAGGGCTTTTGCCAGCTCGGTTTTTCCCACTCCGGTGGTTCCCAGGAAGATAAACGAACCGATCGGGCGTTTCGGATCGCTCAGTCCCGCACGGTTACGGCGCACGGCATCGGCAACGGCGGTAATGGCTTCTTCTTGTCCGACAACACGTTTATGCAACTCTTCCTCGAGGTGGAGCAGCTTCTCGCGTTCGCTTTGCAACATTCTGCTCACGGGAATTCCAGTCCACCGGGAAACCACGTCTGCAATATCTTCAGCATCCACCTCCTCTTTAATCATGGCACTGCCACCCTGGGTTTCGTGTAACTGATTTTTAAGCTGCTCGATTTCCGCCTCCTTTTCCTTTATTTTCCCGTACCGCAATTCGGCCACTTTTCCGTAGTCACCTTCCCGCTCGGCTTTTTCTGCCTGGAACTTGGCATCTTCAATGTCAATCTTGTTCTGCTGTATCCGGTTGATCAACTCTTTTTCCGATTGCCACCGCGCTTTCAGCACGTTTTCATCTTCGCGCAGGTTCTCGATCTGCTTGGTCAGCATCTCTTCCTTGGCTGTATCATTCTCGCGGCGGATGGCTTCGCGTTCAATTTCCAACTGCTTGATGCGGCGCATGATCTCATCCAGTTCATACGGCACGGAATCCACTTCCATGCGTAATTTTGCCGCCGCCTCGTCCATCAGGTCAATGGCCTTGTCGGGCAGAAACCGGTCGGTGATGTACCTGTGCGACAGTTGCACGGCAGCAATGATCGCTTCATCCTTGATACGCACTTTGTGGTGGTTTTCGTACTTTTCTTTCAATCCCCGGAGGATGGAGATGCTGTCCGACTCCGTGGGTTCGTCCACCATAACCGTCTGGAAGCGTCGTTCCAGCGCCTTGTCCTTTTCGAAATACTTCTGATATTCGTCCAGCGTAGTAGCACCGATAGCACGCAGCTCACCCCGCGCCAGCGCCGGCTTCAAAATGTTGGCAGCATCCATGGCCCCGTCGCTTTTTCCGGCACCCACAAGCGTATGGATTTCATCGATAAAAAGAATAATCTCTCCCTCTGCTTTCACCACCTCGTTCACTACCGATTTCAACCGTTCCTCAAACTCTCCCTTGTATTTTGCCCCGGCGATGAGCGCACCCATATCGAGTGAATAAATCTCCTTACTCTTGAGGTTTTCGGGCACGTCTCCCCGAACGATACGGTGTGCGATTCCTTCGGCAATGGCCGTTTTTCCGGTTCCCGGCTCACCGATAAGAATGGGATTGTTCTTGGTGCGGCGGCTCAGGATCTGCAGCACGCGGCGAATCTCCTCGTCGCGGCCGATAACGGGGTCGAGCTTGCCGTTTCTGGCCCTGTCGTTCAGGTTCACGGCATATTTGCCCAACGATTGATAGGTATCCTCCGCGGATGGGCTGGTCACTTTTTCGCCTTTGCGCAACTCGTTAATGGCCGACTGGAGCGTGTTCTGTGAAATTCCGGCATTTTTCATCAACTGCGAAGCAGCGTTCCTCTCGCTGATAATTGCCAGCAGTAAATGCTCGAGCGACACGAACTGGTCGCCCATCTTGCTCGCAAAATCGGTAGATTTCTGAAAAACGGCGTTTGTTTCACGGCTCAGCATCGGATCTCCGCCTGAAACGCGCGGATAGGATTCAATCTCCTTATCCACAGCTGTATCCAGGTTCTTCACGTTCACTCCCAGCTTCTGAAACAAAAAATGGGTAACGTTTTCGCCCACCAACATCACACCTTTGAGCAGGTGAGCGGGTTCAATCATTTGCTGATTGCTTGCCTGCGCCAGGTCAATGGCTTTTTGCACCGCCTCCTGTGCCTTGATTGTAAAATTGTTGAAGTTCATATGTTGTTTTTTTAGATAAAAGTCTTGATTCTTGCATCTTGACTCTTTGCTTTAAACGAACAATTTCCTTGCCAAAGAGAAAGTTATGACGATTTGGCAGGGACTCACTTTTCCAACTGCTCCACGGCTTCCACCAGCCGGATAAACTCGTGCCGATACCCGTTCGGATCGTTGCCCAATCCTTTACGGGCAAGACGGATCACGTCGGAATATTCAGCATCGCCTTTAAAATCGCTATTGCGTAACAACTGTCCGAACATGGCCGCCGCCATGGCGAAGTTGAAGTCCTGCGAAGCATTTAGATTCATCCGGTTTGCCAAGACGGGAACTTCCAGTTTCCTGCTCACATCTTTATCCGGCTCTTTGTAACGGAGTTTCACGGTTAGCAATTCTTTGGAATCGGCAAATTTGGGTAACGATACATCGTTTTTAGTTTGTTGGTATTTCAATTTATCCACGTTGCCGACAGGAACATCTACGCCAACAGGAACAATTTCGTACAGAGCAGTAACGGTATGCCCGGCGCCAAGTTCGCCCGCGTCTTTGGTGTCGTCGTTAAAGTCTTCGTCGTTGAGCAACCGACTTTCGTAGCCAATTAACCGATAGGCATTCACAAAGTTAGGATTAAATTCCACTTGCAGCTTCACGTCCTTAGCAACAGCGTACATCGTACCTCCAAATTCGTTTACCAACACTTTGTTTGCTTCCTGCAAGTTATCGATATATGCGTGATTACCGTTACCTTTTTGTGCCAGCGTCTGTAGTTTGTTATCCTTATAATTCCCCATCCCGTAACCGAGAACGGTTAAAAAAACGCCCGATTTCCGTTTGCTTTCAATCAGCGACTCCAACTCGGTTAGACTTGAAACACCCACGTTAAAATCACCGTCGGTACATAAAATCACCCGGTTATTTCCGCCTTTCACTAAATTTTTTTCCGCAATTTTATACGCCAATTGAATTCCCGCGCCTCCGGCGGTGGAGCCTCCAGCCTGAAGATTATCCAACGCTTCCATTATCTTCTGTTTATCCGAAGCGCTTGTCGATGGCAATACTTCGCCCGCGGCTCCGGCATACGTAACAATGGCTACCTGGTCTTTCGGGCGCAAATTGTTTACCAACAGCTTCATCGATGCTTTTACCAACGGCAGTTTATTGGCGCTGAACATTGATCCGGAAACATCAAGCAAAAATACGAAGTTGCTTACCGGCAACGTTTCCGAAGGAATCTCTTTTGCTTTTACCCCGATGTGCACCATGTTATGCTTTTTGTTCCAGGGACAAACCGCCGTTTCGGTAACAATCCGCACCGGATACCCGTCCGAAGGCTGTGGATAGTCGTAACTGAAATAATTGACGATTTCCTCCACGCGGACTACATCCTTCGAAGGCATTTGCCCCTGATTTATCATCCGCCGGATATTGCTGTAGGATGCGCCATCCACGTCCAACGAGAAAGTAGATAACGGATGCTGAATGGTAGACAGAAATCGGTTTTCTTTAAACGCTTCGTATTCTTCCGTATTTACCTCGCGAGGATACGGAAAAATCACAGACGGCAGGTAATATGACTGATCAGCAACACGCATAACGCTACCTGCCACCGCATTTTTTTTCTGTGTTCCGAAAGCAACCACCACCACTTCTTCCAGGGCTACTTTATCCGGTTTCAGATACACATCCAAATGTAGTTTATTCACTTTAATTTCTTGTACCAAATAACCGATGTACGAAAAAGAGAGGGTATTGCCTTTCTCTACCTTTATCCTATATCTTCCGTTTACATCGGTAACAGTACCGTTTTGTGTACCTTTAACCTGCACGGTCACACCCACCAGCGGCGATTTGTCATGAGCATCGTACACCGTCCCGGTCACTTCCATTTCCTGTGCGCAAACAGAAAAAACAAAACCTGTCATAAATAGGATCATCCCGATCCGTTGCAATGTTGTTTTCATAATTTTTTCGTTTTTAACATGAATACTTTTTTGAATCTTCTGCTTTATGGATACAAATGGGGATGAAATTCCATAAACAAACCGATAAATTTCTTATTTTTGTGAATCGGGATTAATGTATTAAAACAGCAAATTCTTGAAAACCAATAGGAAAATAACAAACCTATCGAACGAGGAATTGTTTGAACGGTATAAAAAAGGACGTCAAACCATGTACTTCCACGAATTGTTCCGTCGATACATTCCGATGCTGTACGGATTATGCCTGAAATACCTCGGTAATGGACCCGATGCGCAAGACGCCGTGATGGATTTATTCGAAGATCTAAATCAAAAGATCACAAACTACGAGATAAGCAACTTTCATTCATGGCTTTATACCGTGGCTAAAAATCACTGTTTACTGAAGATAAGGAAAGACAAGCACGTTTTTTTCGAAGATATAAACGAATCGGTTATGGAAAACGGCGATTTTTTTACTCCATTAGATGAAGAGAAGGTGAACGAAGAAAAATCGGCGCTGGATTATTGTATGGCAAAGTTAGGCGCAGAGCAGCGGACGAGCATCGAGTATTTTTATCACGAAGACAAGTCGTATGCCGACATCGTTTCCTTGACAGGCTATACGTTAGAAAAAGTAAAAAGTTACATTCAGAACGGAAAAAGAAATTTGAAGAATTGCATTTTACGGCTAAGAGCATTGAACGAAGAGCAAAGGGTCCAAACACGCAATACGTAACACGCGACATTTTGACAAAGTGAATTTAAAAGATTACATACACGGAAAACGGTACGGGAAAGAGGCTAACCGCTTAGAACGGGAAGCCATGAACGATCCGTTCCTGCAAGACACCATCGACGGTTACGATTCGGTGCCGGGCAACCATGTTGAAGCTATAGAAAAGCTGGAAAAACGGTTTGCTCCGCAACCCAAACGCATCGATAAACGCGTCTGGCTGTGGGCTGCGGCTGCCGTGCTCGTCTTGCTTATCGGCCTACCCTTTCTTCCTCGCCAACAAGATACAAGAGACATTCAGGTTGCATCGGCGGAATCCCTGAAAAAAGAAGAAACCACTCTTTCTCCCGAAAGAGATTCCGTTCTCGTGGCCGATCACACGCCGCCAAAAACAGCAGAAGAAAGAACGGCAACTACCGTGCAAAAAAAAGAAGTACAGCAAGCTGTTGAGGCTGAGAAAACTGCCGAAATTGTCAGCGAAGAAACTTTGCAACTCCAAGCACCCGAAAGGATGGCAGAAGCTATTGAACCGGAACAGGTATCCGTTGCAAGAGCCGCCTTACCCAAACAGAAAGCCATTCAGGGTAAAGTGGCTGCCGTAACTGCTGTCTCCCCGAATACAAAAACCATTTCGGGAAGAATCGTGGATGAGATCGGAGAACCCATTATCGGAGTGACCGTAAACGTCAAAAACACTCAACTCGGAGCAGTCACCGATATGGACGGGAACTTCCGGTTAACCGTTCCGAAAGACGAGCAAGGCATGCTGGTCGCTTCTTTCATAGGAATGAAAAAAGTTGAAATGCCTTTGAAAGAGCACCTGGGTGACGTTGTGATGAAATCGGACGATATGGCTTTGGATGAAGTGGTGGTGGTTGCTTTCGGAACTCAGAAAAAAGAATCGGTTGTGGGTTCCACAACAACGGTAAAAGACACTGTCCCTGTTTTCGGAGAAACCGAATTCAGGCATTATTTCGAAAAAAATTACGATAAAACCGTTTGTCCGAATGAGCCGATTTCGATAAAAGTGGAATTTTATGTGAACGGGCAAGGGCAACCGGGCAGCATCACCATTAAAGAAAACTCGTGCCAGGAATTGGAGACCGAGATCAAGCGGTTGTTGCTGGGATCTCCTCCCTGGTCGGAACGTAACCGGAAAGTAATGCTAAATTGGACATTAAATGAGTAACGAAAAATTTTACACCGCACGGGAGGAAAAGGCCAACTACCTCACCCACGCTGCCGGGGTTCTGATGGCCTTGATTGCGACCGTCCTCCTGCTTCGTAAGGCGATACTTGCCGATAACCGTTGGGCAATCCTGGCCTATGCCATTTTCGGCTTCGGGATGCTGGCCTGCATGCTCTCATCCACCGTTTATCATTTTGTGCAGGAGCCTGGACGAAAAGTGAAATGGCGCCACTTCGACCATGCAAGCATCTACCTCCTGATCGCGGCAAGCTACTCGCCGTTCACGCTGATTTTATTGCGCGAGGAGCGCTTCTGGGGATGGCTGCTGTTCGGACTGGTCTGGATCATTGCGCTTGTTGGTATTGCCGTCAGTTTTGGTGAACTAAAGAAAAACAGTCATTTAAAGACCGCATCGTATGTTTTTATGGGTTTAGTGGTTTTGGTTGCCTTTAAACCGCTCATAGAAACGGCAAACGAAAAAAACTGCATCGAAGTTATCGGGTGGCTTATAGCCGGAGGCGTCTTTTACATTACCGGCGCCATCATCTACGCTACAGCCAAGCGTGAATTTGTTCACGCAGTTTTTCACCTGTTTGTGCTTTTTGGACTGGCAAGCCACATTATCGGTGCCGGCATTATCCCTCTTGATTAAGGCGTAATTTTTTGTGGGGAAGAAAAAAACGGTATTATTTTTTTGTTTGTACCAAATATAACATATATTTGCAGGCAAAGAATCGTGAATGTTCTCAAAGGCTTGTAAATACGGCATCAAGGCACTCGTTTATATCGCTATCCAATCCATTGAGGGGAAAAGAGTTACCCTGGGAGAGATTTCAAAGAAAACCGATACGCCCGAGGCCTTTACCTCAAAAATTCTGGGAACATTATCGAAAAACGGATTAGTTTCTTCTTTTACCGGACCCAACGGTGGTTTCGAGATCGGCCTCGACAAAATGAAAACGGTAAGGATGAGCGACATCGTATCGGTTATTGATGGAGATGAGATCATTTGGCAATGCCCGTTGGGGCTGTCCGGCTGCAGCGATGAAAATCCCTGCCCCGTACACCATCAATTTGCCGGGATCAGAACAAAGTTAACCGCCATGTTGGAATCTACAACCGTTTACGACATGGCAACGGAGTTAAAATCGAACATACAGGTTTTATTAAGGTAAGTTTTTTTTAAATTAATTTCCGACATTTTTATCCGAAATAGTTTTACTAATTGATTTTCAATACACTACAAGATCAATTTAATCCAATTATTAATCATTAAACGCGTTTAATTATGAATCACAAAAAACTTTGGATTGCACTCTTACTGGTAGTAGGAATTTCATTTGCCGTTTTATTGTTCTACGGCAATCAGATTTACCAGAAAGCGCCACCGGTGCCCGAGCAGGTGGTGGATGAATCGGGAAACGTTCTTTTTACCGGAAGTAACATAAAAGACGGGCAGAACGTATGGCAAAGTATGGGTGGACAGGAAGTGGGAACAGTTTGGGGGCACGGAGCCTATGTTGCGCCGGACTGGACGGCCGACTACCTGCACCGGGAAGCGCAATATTTACTGAATAAGTGGGCCGGAGGCGATTTTGATTCTCAGAGCTCCGAGCAAAAAGCGCTGCTGGAAAGACGTCTTCAGATTTTTTTACGCAAAAACACTTACGACAAGGCTACAAAAACGCTGACCCTTGCCGCAGAAAGGATCGAAGCGTTTGAGCACAACAAGGCTCATTATACATCCTTGTTTATGAATGACCCGGCGCTGGATAAATTACGTTCCGATTACGCCATACCGAAAAATGCCATCAAGGACGAGTCGAGGATGGAGAAAATGGCTCAATTTTTCTTTTGGGCATCGTGGGCATGTGTAACGGAAAGGCCCGGGGAAAGCATAACCTATACCCACAACTGGCCCAACGATGCTCAGATCGGGAACGTACCGACCGGCGACCTGGTAATCTGGACAGGCTTCAGCATCATCATGCTGTTAATTGGAATTGGTATTCTTGTTTTCGTACAGGCGCGTACACAGCAGGAGGAAGTGTTGAAGCCGGTGAATGACCCGTTAATGAACCAGGTGGTTACCCCGTCGATGCGAGCGACAAAGAAATATTTCTGGATCGTAAACATCCTGATCCTGGCTCAGGTAATGCTGGGGATTCTTACCGCGCACTACGGCGTGGAAGGCGATGCGCTCTACGGCATTGATATTGCCAGCTTCCTTCCCTACTCCATCACACGCACATGGCACGTTCAGATTGCTATTTTCTGGATTGCAAGCGCCTGGTTAGCCACCGGACTCTATATTGCTCCGTCGTTAAGCGGCAGGGATCCTAAATTTCAAAAGCTCGGCGTGAACGTGCTATTCGTGGCGTTGCTCATCGTTGTTGCCGGCTCACTTATCGGACAATGGTTTGGTGTAATGCAAAAACTGGGGCTGGTAGAGAACTTCTGGTTCGGGCACCAGGGTTACGAATATGTTGACTTGGGGAGATTCTGGCAGTTGCTGCTGGTTATCGGATTGTTCCTGTGGCTTGCACTGATGATCCGGCCCATTGTCCCCATCATCAAGAAAGGAACCAGCGAAAGGGGATTGCTCATTCTCTTCCTGATCTCCTGCTTTGCCATTGCATTTTTCTATGCAGCAGGCTTGATGTGGGGACGCACCACCAACCTGGCCATTGCTGAATACTGGCGCTGGTGGGTTGTCCATTTGTGGGTTGAAGGCTTCTTCGAAGTGTTTGCGACGGTAGTTGCAGCATTCTTGTTTACCCGGATGGGGTTACTGAGAATAAAGTCGGCAACCAACAACGTGCTGTTCGCCACCATTATCTTCCTTTCTGGCGGTATCCTGGGAACATTCCACCACCTCTACTTCACGGGAACACCCACAGGTGTCATGGCACTGGGAGCGACATTCAGCGCCTTGGAAGTTGTTCCGCTGGTGTTGATCGGATTTGAGGCGTTCCACAATTACCGGATGAGTAAATCAACCGAATGGCTGGCAGATTATAAATGGCCCATCTATTTCCTGTTATCGGTAGCTTTCTGGAACTTCCTGGGTGCCGGCATTTTCGGATTTATCATCAATCCGCCCATCGCATTGTATTATATGCAAGGCCTGAACACTACTCCCGTACACGGACATGCCGCACTTTTCGGTGTATACGGCATGTTGGGAATCGGGTTGATGCTGTTTGTGCTTCGCAGCATGTACCGCAAACAAAAATGGAACGACAAGCTCATTAAATTCACGTTCTGGACACTGAACGCCGGCTTGCTTTTAATGGTGGTCGTCAGCTTACTGCCCGTTGGATTAATGCAAACGTTTGCCAGTGTAAACCACGGGATGTGGTATGCACGTTCGGCCGAATTCATGCAACAACCGGTGGTAAATGCATTCAAATGGTCGAGGATCATTGGAGACACCGTGTTCGGCATAGGAACCCTTACGCTCTTCCTGTTTGTTTATCAATTAACCCTGAAAAAAGACAAATCAACAAATTAGTTCATTCATTCACATAAAATTAAAAAACATGCTCATCAATTCAGAAAGTATTATTGGAAAAATTGTAGCTGAAAACTACAAAACGGCAGCTGTCTTTAAATCATACAACATCGATTTCTGTTGTAACGGAAGCCGGAGCATTGCGGCTGCCAGCAAAGAAAACAACATAGATGAAAACGTAATTTTGCAAGAGTTATCGGAAGTGTTGAACAAAAAAGAAGATTCGGACATTGATTTTAAATCGTGGTCGATCGACCTGCTCGCCGATTACATTGAGAAGAAACACCACAGGTATGTCTTTGCAAAAATTCCTGAAATAACTGCCTATCTGGCGAAAATTACGGATGTTCACGGCAATAGACACCCCGAGTTACACGAAATAAATGAGTTGTTTTCTCAATCTGCAGAAACGTTATCGGCTCACATGAAAAAAGAAGAAAGTATCTTGTTCCCTTTAATCCGGGAAATGGTGGATAAAAGAATAACGGGTGAAAAATTAAGAAGACCTCCTTTCGGAAGCATCGAAAACCCAATTAAAACGATGCATGCAGAGCACGACAATGAAGGCGTTCGTTTCAGAAGAATCAGTGAATTGAGCAAAAACTACGAAACACCTCAAGACGGTTGCAATACCTACAGGGTAACCCTGAATTTGCTGAAAGAATTTGAAGATGACCTTCACAGGCACATCCACCTCGAAAACAATATTCTGTTCCCTGCTGCGATAGAATTTGAACACGTTATTTTCTCTATTCACACGTGAAATCCGATTCCTGTTGTTATCTTTGTATCAAAGAACCCTCAAGATGAGATCAGAAAACAAAGACGACGGCTCAACAGCAGTTATTGTCGCAAACGGGAAGTATCCCCATCACCCCGTGCCGCTATCGGTAATAAAGAATGCACCCTACATCGTTTGCTGTGACGGAGCGGCCAATCATTTTATCGAAGCCGGTGGCTTTCCCGATGCTATTGTGGGCGACTGCGACTCCATCTCCGAAGAGAACAGGATTCGCTTCTCGGATAAGTTATTTCCCGATAAAGAACAGGAAACCAACGACCTGACCAAATCGGTTCTGTTTTGTGCGGAGAACGGCAGGAGAAACATCGTTATTGTGGGCGGAACCGGGATGCGTGAGGATCACAGCATCGGGAACATCTCGCTTCTTGCCGATTACGAAGCGGTGGCAAACGTGAAGATGGTTACCAACTACGGCGTTTTTACGCCCATCAGTTCAAGAACTACCTTCAATAGCTTTGCGGGGGAAAAGGTCTCCCTGTTTTCCATCGGGCAGAAGCCCATTACCACCAAAGGGCTGAAGTACCCCATAGAAAACAGGATTCTCACCAACTGGTGGCAAGGCACGCTGAATGAATCGCTGGGCGATAGCTTTACAGTGGATACTTGCGGGAGGGTACTTGTCTTTCAGGTGTTTGACAGCGAAAAAGATCAAAACAATTCCCGAAGCACATCCAGTGATTTGATCGGTTGAAAATCGTATAAATGCAACCGGTAATAAGTCAACATCCGGTCGATGATCAGGTTCCTGTCGTTTCGCGACAGGACGAACAAGTGCATGTTCGAGAAATTTATCCGCGAGAGTTGGTTAAGAAAAGCACTTTCCCGCTCACGCAAATAATAGGCGTGAGCCGGAGTCCGGGAAGTAAACTCCCCATTCAGCATATCGAAGCAACAACCTTGGGTATAGTTCTCAAGATTGGGATAAATACCCAGAAACCGGGTAAGTCCCAGGACAAAAGTCAAATGAAAATTGGCCAACCCCGTTTTTGTCTCTTCCAACACCTCGACAGCCTGTTTCAGGTAATCGAAAAGCAATTCGTTGTTGTCCGTTTCCCGCAGAACTTTCGATAAAAATTCCGACAGGAAAAAAGTCAGCGAAACTTTGGTCAAATCCGAGCCGATATCGTAAAGCAACGTTTGCCGGTCGGCCTCTTTCAACCGCTGGATTTCACGAAGCGGAAGATGCTCCACTTCCAGATTCAATATGGAAAGCGGGGAAAACAGTGCAGGGTTAATTCTTGAACGCCTGCCGCGCGTTTTAGGAAGCAGGTATGAGATACGCCCAAAACTGCGTGTAAAAACATGTGTAATGACGTACTTATCGTTGTATCCGGCATTGCTCAGAACAATGCCCTCTGTTTTGCAGTGCATATGCTGATGGATGATGGATAATGGATGAAAAAACGCCCCGATAAAAGTCGGAGCGTCCGGGTGTTTGTTTCAAAATTCTTAAAACGTTTTCTTTTTGATACGGGCTGCTTTTCCGCGTAACTGACGGAGGTAATACAGTTTGGTCCTCCTGACCTTACCTTCGCTGTTCACCGTAATGCTGTCGATGAACGGAGAATTTATCGGGAAGATACGTTCAACACCGATATTGTCCGACATCTTACGAACCGTAAAGCGTTTGTTGTCGCCGTTACCCGATATACGAATCACCACGCCGCGATATTGCTGAATACGCTCCTTATTACCTTCCACAATACGGTAAGCAACCGTTATGGTGTCGCCACTCTTAAACTTGGGCAATTCTTTCTTTCCCGAAGCGAAAGACTCTTCTGCAATTTTAATTAAATCCATTGTTTATAAAAGCTTTATGTTAATATTTAACTCTATAGGACGCAATATAACGACAACACATCGACAGAGATTGCGCAAAGCGGTTGCAAAGGTAGTAATAATTATTTAAATCACAATACAGTGGTTCTTTTTATTCGTAAAAATAGGTTACACGCGTTGTTAAACTGACAAAAATAGTGTATTTTTGACAAAGCAAACATCCAATAAACCCGTCTTAAGGAATGAATAGACAACCGATCATTCTCGCACTTGCCGCTATCCTGCTGATTTCTTGCAGGTCACATCAGTACCGGATAAGCAGCATAAACGGTACCGTCGTGGAAATGAGCAGTCGTTTCGATGCGAATCCGAATAAAAAAATGGAAGCCCTGGTACGCAACTACAAAACCGAGCTCGACCGTGAGATGAATGAAGTGATCGGCACTTCTTCACAGTTGCTGGATTACGGCCGCCCCGAAAGTTTGCTTACCAATTTCACTTCCGATGTGATGAAAATCTATGGCGATGAACACCTGTCTGGCGGTGCCGACGTGGCAATCATGAACGTCAACGGACATCGCGCCAATATGCCGAAAGGTAAAATAACGGTCGGAGACCTGTACGAAATTTACTCTTTCGACAACGCCATAACCTTTCTCGAGCTGAAAGGAACCGATTTGAAGAAGATTTTTGACTCCTATGCCTGGATTGGCGGAGCGGGAATCTCTTCCAACGTAAGGCTGGCCATCAAGGACAGGAAAGTTCAATCGGTTACCGTAGATGGAAAACCTATTGACGAGGACAAGGTTTACACGGTTTCCACACTCGACTACCTTGCCGACGGCAACAACGATATGGATGCCTTGCGCAACGCACTGAAGACCACAAACACGGGTATCACGCTCCGCGATGTGATGATCGACTATGTGAAGGAACAAACCCGCCAGGGAAATGAGATTACCTCTCGTCTCGATGGAAGGATCACCGTTATTGAATAACACTCAACTCCTCATGAACAAAAAATATTTTTCCCTCCTCATCCTCACTGTTTTTATGTGCGGAACCGTTGTCTTCGGGCAAAAGAGCATTGTCATTCTCCATACAAACGATACACACAGCCGCATAGAGCCTGTTCCTGAATCCGACCGCATTGCCGGGAACAAGGGAGGGGTTGTCCGCAGGATAAACTACATCGAGCAGGTAAGGAAAGAAAATAAAAATGTTTTACTTTTCGATGCAGGGGACTTTTTGCAGGGAACACCCTACTTTAACCTTTTCAAAGGTGAGGTGGAGACGGAAGCCATGAACCTGATGCGTTACGATGCCGTTACGCTCGGAAATCATGAATTTGACTACGGACTGGAAATACTGGAAAAAGTTGTAAGCCGGGCAAAATTCCCCATCATCAGCAGTAATTACGATTTTTCCGGCACACCGCTGAACAATTTGATCAAACCGTACCTTATACTTAAAAAGGACGGGGTGAAAATTGGTGTGATCGCTATCAATATTCAGCCCAGGGGGCTGATTGCTTCCGGTAATTACGAGGGAATGAAATTTCTTCCGCCGGAGCGGGTGGCAAACGAACTGGCTTTAAAGCTGAAGACAACCGACCGGTGCGATATGGTTATCTGCCTGTCACACTTGGGTTACACGGCCGATAAGCGGTTGGTGGGACAAACAAGAAACATTGATATTATTATCGGTGGCCACAGCCACACCCATATGAAAACTCCGGATATATTGAAAAATATTGATAACAAAAACGTTATGGTTTTTCAAACAGCAGGAAGAGGAATCTATGTCGGAAGAATTGACGTGGAACTCGAGAAAATGAAGCAATAAGTCGAGGACAGATTACTGGTCCGAACCTTAATGTCTGAAGTTGATACAAATAAACCGATCATGTTCAAGAAAAGAGATACCCTGTTTTTTACATTTTATTTATTCACCGCTGTACTTGCCGCTCAAACCGAAACCAACCTCTACCGGCAAGCCGACACAATAAAATTGGACTCATGGGTGGACTCCGTTTACAACAGCCTGAGCCAGGACGAAAAGATAGGCCAGCTCTTTATGCCTATCGTGGAATCGAAGAGCAGTTGGAAAACAAGAATCGCGGGTTATATAAATAACCAGAAAATCGGGGGGGTATTGTTTTCGAAAGGTACGCTGGCTATGCAGGCCGAAATGACCAACTACCTTCAAAGCATTGCCAAAACCCCGCTTTTTGTGGCACTGGACGGTGAATGGGGATTATCGATGCGCCTGAGCGATGCGCCGCGTTTTCCACGAAACCTGATCACCGGAGCCATTCACGATGAAGAAACGCTGAAGCAGTACGGAAAGGAGGTTGCCCGGCAATGTCGTGAAATGGGTATCCACATTAACTTTGCCCCTTCCATTGATGTACATACCAATCCCGACAACCCGGTCATAGGCACCCGGTCCTTTGGCGAACTTCCCGCCAACGTGGCCCGGCAAGGCATTGCCATTGCACGGGGGATGGAGGAGAACGGCGTGATGGCGGTTGCCAAACACTTTCCCGGACACGGCGACACATCGGAAGATTCGCACCGGACCTTGCCGACCGTAAGCCACGATATGGCCCGGTTAGACTCGGTGGAATTATATCCTTTCTGGCAATACGTCAACGCCGGCCTGTCGGGGATGATGCTCGGGCATTTGAACGTCCCCGCACTAAATACAAATGACTTACCGGCTTCGTTATCGATAAACGTGGGACAGAAACTGTTGAAAGAGCAGATGGGCTTTACCGGACTTACTTTTACCGACGGAATGGCGATGAAAGGTGTTTCCAACCAGTCCGACATGAGCGTAAAAGCACTGCTGGCCGGAAACGATGTTATTCTGGGAGTGATCGATCAGGAGAAAGAATTTCAGGAGGTGAAGCAGGCGGTTGAGAAAGGAGTTATTTCCCCGGCAATGCTCGAAGAAAAAGTTAGAAAAATACTGACGTACAAATACATTCTCGGCGTTCATCGCATCAAGCCGATAAACATCCGTACGTTGAACCGCAACATACACGCTCCGGAAAGTGAGTGGACACAACGAAAAATCTACGACAAGGCCGTTACGTTGGTTAAAAACAACGATTCCATCCTGCCAATAAGGGAGCTGGATAAAAACCGGATTGCCTGCGTAGCGATCGGCGCCCCGGAGCAAAATACCTTTCAGAAATGGCTGAAGAAATATGCCGGAGTTACCGCTTTTCAGGCAGCTACTGCCGACAGCGTAATGCTGAAAGAGTTCGATACCGTTATAATCTCTGTACACTCCGTCCCCGCGGTTGACTCGCCCGCGCTTCAACAAGTGATAAAAAGTGCCGCAAAATCGGTTCTGGTATTGTTCGATTCACCCTACACGCTCGACAATATAAAACCGGCAACGGACCATGCATCTTCCGTCGTCGTAGCTTACGACAACACCGATTTTGCCCAGATGAGTGCGGCACAAGCCGTTTTCGGAGGCATCGGCTTCTCGGGAAAACTGCCTGTTTCGGCCGGTGGATTTGAAGTTAACAAAGGGATCGATACCCAAAAGACGCGTCTCTCCTACTCGCTTCCCGAAGAAGTCGGGATCTTGTCCGAAAGTCTGCAGGGTGTAGAAAAAATCGCGTTCGAGGGTATCCGTCAACGGGCCTATCCCGGATGTTACGTGATGGTGGTAAAAGACGGGACGGTTATTTACGACAAAGGATTCGGGAACATGGAATACGCTTCCGGGGCAAAAGTTGATGCCGAAACCGTTTACGATCTGGCCTCGATAACCAAGGCAGCAGCCACTGTTCCAGCGATCATGAAGTTGTACGACGAGAAAAAGATCCGGCTGCAGGACCATATTGGAAAATTCGTACCCGAAACCCGGGGTACCAACAAAGCAAACTTGACTGTTCGAGACGCTCTCTTTCACGAAACGGGCATAGTTTCCTTTATACCTTATTACACAACGGCCATTGACCCGAACAGCTTTAACGGATCGCTGTTCGGGAAAAGGTCGGCGCTCCATCACGCCCGTTATGCCGGTGCATGGGGCCGAACCGACTACGCGTTTATTCCGTCGTTTATATCGGATAAACCATCCGCGACCTTTCACTTGCCTGTAGCCAGGGACCTGTATGCGAGCGACGACATGCACCGGGCCTTGCTGAAAGAGGTGATCGCCACCGAACTTCGCTCAAAGACCTACCGGTATAGCTGCCTGAATTTCATGTTACTGAAAGAAGCCGTTGAGCACATTTCCAAAACCGGTCTGGACAGCTTCGTAAAAGACAACTTCTACAAGAAGCTGGGAGCGACAACACTGACATTCCGTCCGTTAGACCACATGCCGGTCAACAGCATCGCTCCCACCGAGAACGATCCTTTCTTTCGAAAACAGCAATTAAGGGGGTATGTCCACGACGAAGGAGCAGCCTTGTTCGGCGGGATTTCGGGTAATGCCGGATTGTTTTCCAACGCCAACGACCTGGCAAAACTCTCCCAAATGTGGCTGAACGGAGGAGAATACGGCGGGGAAAGATTTTTAAGCGAAGAGACCGTAAACCTATTTACCAAAACAAAAAGCAGTAACAGTCGCCGCGGATTGGGATTCGACAAACCCGACCCGCGAAACAACAATGCAAGCCCCACCAGTCCGCTTACCCCTGTGTCCGTATATGGTCACACAGGTTTTACCGGAACCAGTTTCTGGGTGGATCCCGACAACAACATGATTTATATCTTTTTGTCGAACCGGATTTTTCCGGAGCGTTCTCCCAATCGATTATCGACCTTGAAAATCAGGGAACGTATCCAGGATGAACTGTATAAAGCAATGAGCATAAAGGAGCTGGGAACTAACCAATTGGGAAAAAATTGAACTTCAAACATCGAGTCAAACATGCAACGAATCATCAAAAGCACCAACCTGATAACCGATATCGAAAAAACCGTGTCGGGAATCAAGCACGACAAACTTTTTGTGCTGACGGACGAACATACGGCCAACCTTTGCTTTCCCATTCTTGAACCCTTTGCCGCGATAAAGAATGCAAGCCGGATTGTAATTCCGGCAAACGACACCAACAAGACGCTCGAAAACCTGGCACACATCTGGAAGCACCTTACCCAAAACGGTGCGACGCGACACTCGTTGTTGATAAACCTGGGCGGCGGAATGATCACCGATATTGGCGGATTTGCAGCAGCTACGTTCAAGCGCGGGATCACATACGTCAACATCCCTACTACTCTATTGGGAGCGGTAGATGCCGCTGTCGGAGGAAAAACCGGCATCAATTTCGAAGGATTCAAGAACGAGATAGGGGCGTTTTATCCGGCTGAATGCGTATTGATCTCTTCCCGTTTTTTTCATACGCTCGGCCGCGAGGACATCCTTTCGGGTTTTTCTGAAATGCTCAAACACGCACTTATCAGTGCGGAGGCAGAATGGGAAAGGTTGCTGGCTTTCGATGCCGGAAACATCGACTATGAATGGCTTACCGATGCGGTCTTCCGTTCGGTCTCCATCAAGGAGGGGATCGTGGAAAAAGACCCTTTTGAAAGCCATATCCGCAAGGCGCTAAACCTGGGACATACTGTCGGGCACGCTTTCGAGAGTTTTGCCCTGGAAACGGCGAGGCCCGTTTTACACGGTTATGCCGTGGCGTGGGGGTTAATCGCGGAGCTGTATCTGTCGCATCGTATGTGCGGGTTTCCCAAAGAGGAACTGCAGAAAACCGTTCGTTTTATCCACCGGAATTACGGTGCCTTTGCCCTGGATTGCGACGATTACGAACACCTTTACGATATTATGAAACACGATAAAAAGAACGCAAGCGCTTCGTCTGTCAACTTTACGCTCCTCTCCGGCATTGGAAAAATACAGATCAACCAAGTTGCCGGCAAAGACCTGATTTTCCAGTCGCTGGATTTTTACCGGGACAGCGTTGGGTTATGAAAACCATGCACGCTTTACTGCTAACTGGAGTTTTCCTGTTGTTTATCTGTACTTCGTCGTGCTCACAGGAGGACAAACCCGCTCAAATTGCCTGGGACACCTGGGGAGTTCCGCACATAACAGCAAACAGTACCGAAGAGCTGTTTTTTGCTCAGGGATGGGCACAAATGCACAATCACGCCAACCTGATACTCAAGCTCTACGGGAGTTCTCGCGGAAAAGGAGCCGAATACTGGGGCAAGGAGAAATTGCAAAACGACATCCTTATTCACACGCTAGGCTTTGAAGAATTGGCGGATACCTGGGAAGCGCAGCAGGATCCCCGGGTTAAAACAATCATCGGATCGTTTGTTAAAGGATTGAATGCTTATGCAGACGCACACCCCGAAGCCATCGACAAGGAAAATGAAATGGTTTTGCCGGTTACCCCCAAAGATGTAAACATGCACAGCATGTTTGTTGTTTTCACGCGGTTTATCGCCAGCCGTGAAGTGGGACTGTCCCAACAGTGGGGTTCATCCGGTTCCAATGAGTATGCTGTCGGACCGGGCCGTTTCGCCCGCAACGGGCTGTGAAAATGATGCTCGAAGACAGTTCCATTACGTTTGACGAACTTGTCGGTTACAAACTCTCGACACGGCTGGAATTTGCCGACCGCATGTTGGATGATCTTTTCACGGCCGTCGATCATTACGGTTCGCAAAAAGCCAAAGAGGCCAGAGCAGTTCTTGAGGAATGGGATCGTGAAGCCAACACGGACAGTAGGGGAACGCTCTTATTTTACTTGTGGGCTTCAAGATTTAACATCAACGATCCGGCCAATTATTCCGTTAAATGGAACAGGGAGCATCCGGACACTACTCCTGACGGCTTCTCCGATCCCTTAAGAGCGGTGCAGTTGTTGGAAGCAACGGTCGACGAGATGCAAGCCCGGTTCGGGAGACTTGATGTGCCGTGGGGCGATTTTTACCGGTTAAGGCAGAACGGTAGAGACTTTCCTGCTAACGGCGCCACTGAGGGGTTGGGCGTCTTCAGGGTTGCTCATTCTTACGACAGCCGTGACGGTAAACAAATGTATGTTGGCAGTGGCGACTCGTGGGTGGGTATTATCGAATTCGGAGAAAATATAAAAGCCAACGTGTTGCTGAGCTACGGCAATGCGACGCAAAACAACTCTCCGCATAACGGCGATCAGCTGGAACTGTTTTCGAAGAAAGAGCTGCGTGAAGCCTGGTTTACTCCGGAGCAAGTAAAAAAACACACCGTCAGGACCGAGGTCTTCACGCAAAAAGGGGTGGAGGAATACCTGCACAAACGGTGATAAAAAGCGTTGCAGGAAATTTAACGAACCCGGTGCGGCAATTACAAAACAGATTTGTTTATTTCCTCAATATAATCGAGTAACTCTTCCCTGCCCGACTTCTTTTCGGAGGAGGTAACGAAAACGGGCGGAAGTTCTTCCCACGTTTCCAGCAATTTCTGCTTGTAAGCATCCACGTTTTGCTGCAGTCGCACGGGACCCTGCTTGTCGCCTTTTGTAAAAACAATGCCGAAAGGGACACCGTTTTCACCCAGCCATTCCATAAACTCCAAATCTATTTTCTGAGGCTCGTGACGGCTGTCCACCAATACAAAAAGTGAGGTCAGCGCTTCACGTTCCAGCACGTAATCTTCGATTATCTGTTGCAACCGATCCCGGTTTTCCTTTCCACGTCGGGCATAGCCGTATCCCGGTAAATCTACCAGATACCATTCTCCGTTAATCAGAAAATGGTTGATCAGCATCGTTTTTCCGGGTGTGGATGAGGTCATGGCCAATCCTTTCCGGTTGGTCAGCATGTTGATAAGCGATGATTTTCCAACATTGGAGCGTCCAATAAAAGCATATTCAGGCTTCCCGTCCTGCGGACATTTCAGGTAATCGGTGTTACTGATGATAAATTCGGCAGATTTGATAAGCATGAGGTTACGGGTTGAGGGTTAAAGGTTTATAGTTGTTTAACGACAATATCCAAAGGCCGGTTCCGGTAAGTGCAGCATTGACAAGCAAGAGTTCATAACCCACCTGGTAGCCCAAAACCTGTTTCATCACGGTTTCAAATACGAAGCAGATAACCGGTGCTGCAACGGCAACGTACGGTACCCATTTGTCGATGGGTTTCACCCGGGTATACAATCCGCAGAAATACAATCCGAGCAGCGGGCCGTAGGTGTATGAGGCCAGTTTGTAAATCGCAGTGATGATACTGTCGGAGCCGATGGCCTCTATCAGCAGGATAATAAGAACAAAAATAATACTTATAAACAGATGTACCCTGCGGCGTGTTGTAATGTTCTTGCGCTCCGTATCGGGATTTTCGGTCTTTTTCATTTCCAGGATATCCACGCAAAACGATGTTGTGAGCGCTGTCAGCGCTGAATCTGCACTTGAAAAGGCAGCCGCCACAATTCCCGTTATGAAAATTCCCAGCACCGCTTGCCCCAGGTGCTGGCTGGCAATGACCGGAAGAATATTGTCGGACACTTCGGGAAGCACAATTCCGTTTTGCTGCGCAAAAATAAGCAGCAAGACTCCCAGCGACAGGAACAACAGGTTGATCGGGGCAAAAGCAAGGCCGTAGGAGACCACATTTTTCTGGGCATCTTTCAAGTTCTTTATCGTCAGGTTCTTCTGCATCTGGTCCTGGTCTAGCCCCGTCATCACAATGGTAATGAACATCCCGCTGAAAAATTGTTTGAAAAAGTTTTGCGTGCTTGCCCAGTCGTCAAACACGAAAATACGGGCATGCGTACTCTCGCTTATAGCCCGAAAGGTGTCGCCCCAGCTGAAATCGAGTCGTGCCATCACCTGCCAGATGATCAACACCAGGGCCGTCAGGAAAAGCAAGGTCTGAACCCAATCCGTCCATATGATGGTTTTGATGCCGCTTTTATGGCTGTAGAGCCAGATAATGAGAATAATTCCGACAACCGTTACAACAAAGGGAACGCCCCAGGCATCGAAAACCAACGACTGAAGAATAAACGCTACCAGGTATAGCCGGGCGGCTGCACCCACTATTTTAGAAAGCAGGAAAAACCACGCCCCGGTTTTATAGGATCGCTGCCCGTAGCGCTGCTCGAGATAACCGTAGATGGTTGTCAGGTTTAGCCTGTAGTACAACGGTAAAAGCACGTAGGCAATGACCAGGTATCCGAAAAAGAATCCCAGTACCATCTGCATGTAGGTCATATCGAGGTTGCGGACCATTCCCGGAACGGATACAAACGTCACACCCGAAATCGATGTTCCGATCATCGCAAACGCCACGATGTACCATTTGGAGGATTTGTTGGCACGGAAAAACGCATCGTTGTCCGCCCCTTTCCGGCTGGTAAAGTAGGAAATGAACATCAGCAACAGAAAATAGGCGACTATGACAATAAGGATAAAGCTGCTTTGCATATTTTTAGAACAAAGAATAAAGAACAAGGACGAACTATACCTCTAAAAAGAAGTCGACAAGCTGCGGAAATGAATCGAATGTATACGCGTACCGGTCTGTTTTCCCAAATCCGTAAGTCACAAACACAAACGGTACACCAGCTTCTGCCGAAGCCTTGCTGTCGGAATCGGTATCACCGATATACAAAGGATTTTGCAGGTTGTTCCGTTCCTTGAGCAGTTTCATGTTAAACGACTTGGGTTTCAGGTTTTCTCCATGTTCCATATAATCGGTAAACAGGTGCGCCGTTCCGGTGTGCCTCATGAAATTCACCAGGCCTCCTTTCTCGCAGTTACTGAGCAGGAATAGCGGATATTTTTCCGACAGTTTTTCCAATCCCTCGTAGACACTTTCGTAGATATGCGGTTTCATATCGGGAACCAACAACTGGTACTGCCGTACAACTTCGTCAAACAATCCATCCTGAACCGACCGGGAGGCATCGGGAAGAATGGTGTCGAGCATGACACGCGCTTCTTTTCCCATCAGGCTCAGCAGATCTTCACGGGTTACCCGCAAACGATAACCTTTTGCCTCCAATGCCCTGTTCCAGACAATAGCATAAGAATCAACATTGTCCCAAAGGGTTCCATCCATATCAAAAATCAAACTGTCGGGTTTTGTCATACGGTGAATAAGTTGTTCGATCCCACCCTACCTGCCCGCCACAGCGGCAATAATTGCAAGTAAACGAGGGATACCTGTAGAATAACGACACCCCGTGGACCGGAAGCATTTTTTATTTGTAAGCTGCAAAAGTACTCAACAATGCCCGAAAGGGCAAATAAATGATTGGGAAAATGTCGGGGAAACAGTTTTTATCCTATTTTTGTACCAAATAGACGACATGGAAAAGAGCAGCGTTTGCGTCATAATCAATCCGGTATCGGGAACGGAGTCGAAGAAAAATATCCCCGAAGAAGTGGCATCCGCTTTCGACCAAACCCAATTCGACGTGGTTATCCGGATCACCGGCTATCCCGGTCATGCCACCGAGATTGCCAAACAGGCCGTGAAAAACAAATTTGCCTACGTATTGACTGCCGGGGGCGACGGCACGGTTAATGAAGTGGCAAAAGCCCTGGTGAACACCGATACCGTTCTGGGAATCATCCCTTTTGGGTCGGGTAACGGCCTGGCACGCGACCTGCGTATTTCTATGGATTCGGAAAAGGCCATACAAACCATACTCGACGGCAATGTACGAACCATTGATTATGGCTCTGCCAACGGGCATATTTTCTTTTGCACTTGCGGCGTCGGATTTGATGCGTTTATCAGCGACAAGTTTGCCGAAGAAAAAAAGCGCGGTCCCCTGGGTTACGTCCGTAACATTGTGGAAGGCGTTATCGAGTTCAGGTCGGAAGAATACGAAATCACGCACGACGGAGGAACGCTTAACGAACGGGCGTTTCTTCTTACCTGTGCCAATGCCTCCCAGTACGGGAACGAAGTGTACATTGCGCCCGGTGCCGACATGGAAGACGGAAAGATGAATGTATCCATACTGAAGCCGCTTAATCCCAATGAAATTCCACAAACCACGCTGCAACTTTTTACCCGGAACATCGATAAAAACAGCAAGATGATCTCGTTACTCACCAGCAGCCTCACTATTAAAAGAAAAAAATCAGGCGTACTGCACGTTGACGGAGAACCGGTAAGTACCGGAAAAGAGATTGAAGTGAAAATTTTCCACAAGGGATTGAAGGTTTTTGCCCCAAAGCAAGTGGAAGAAAAACCACCAAAAGAAAAGGAAAATATTTTCACTGCCATCACCCGTTGGATCAATGTATAAATTCAAGGCACAAGCAAAACGGGCACACTCATCTCGAGTACACCCGTTCTTCATTCATAACAAGTTATTAAAACAAAAATAAATTTCAAGCGCTATTCTGCAATTTGCGCCACAAAGCTTTCGGCATCGTGATACGCACCACTCATTACCTCCTCCACTACACCACCGATCTGCGAAGCAAACAAGGCCGAGTTCATGCGTGAAACATAGGTCTTCCCATCGGCTTTTTCGTGTACCGAAATGCGACAGGGCATCATGTTTCCGTAAATTCTCAACTCGTCGGCCGAAAGCATGCGGTAAGCATATTTCGGATTGCAAAGTTCTATGACTTTCACTGGAAGCACTTCGTAGCCGTTCTTTCTCATCGTCTCTTGCAGATCGTGGGTGTGCGTAACACGCCATCCTGCTTCAGCGATGATATTGTCGAGTCTTTCAACCGTCTCGTCGAAGGCATACCTGCTTTTACTTTCGAAAAACATTTTGTCCATGATCCTGAGCTTAATTTTTGAGTAAAACCTCGTCGATAGCCTGCTTAAAAGCATCTTTCGGTAATGCACCCTGCGCCATTTGCGGAGCTTCGTTCATCGGAACGAAAAGCAACGTCGGGATGCTGCGGATTCCAAAATCGGCAGCCAGTTCCTGTTCTGCTTCGGTATCTACTTTGTAGATGTAAATCTGTCCTTCGTATTCTGCAGCCAGTTGTTCCAGTATAGGGGCTACCATTTTACACGGACCACACCAATCGGCATAAAAATCAATAATAGCGGGTTTGTCACCCAGGTATTCCCATGCTTGGGGATTTTTCTCGTAGTTTGCCACTTTCGTTAGAAAATCAGCTTTCGTTAAATGAATTGTTTTAGCCATATTTGTTTTGTTTAAATTAGTTTCCTGCAGGGTTATCGCCGCCTGCGGCGATGATGTTGACTTGCCGTTGTTGTTGCTGCACGCAACAAAGATAAACGATGCCACAAGTGCGGCGATAATAAGTTTAATTTTCATGTTGTTTTTTGTAGATAATTTTTTTATTTACCGTTCTTTATCTCTTTTCTTTTACCTTCTTCTTTCTTAAAAATATCAAAAATCAGCAGTCCCAAAACGGCACCGTAAATTGTCATCCTCCACGGATTTGAAGTGATGGGACAACTGCCCGTGCCGCAACCGACGAAGTAGTAATACAAGTAGCCTCCGATAGCGCCTACAATGACTCCCGCAACTTTCAATCCGTGTCTTGTAAAAAAATCCTTCATGTTCAATTCTTGTCAATTACAATCTATGATGCAGCTCAACAATTGGATTACCCGACTGTTTCTGATGGAATAAAAACAATTTTTTCCGCTTCTGCGGCAGTTTAATATACCTTTTGCGCGCATGTCGGTCAGGTGATACGAAAGCAGGGATTGTTCACAATCAATTGCCTCCAGCAACTCAGATACCGATTTTTCCTTTTCGTTGGACAACAAGGTAATCACACTTAACCTGATTTCATTTGCCAGGGCTTTCAGTATGTACGCAGCCTCCTCGAATTGCGCTTTATCCACCTTTTGTTCCTTTATCTCCAGCATGCTAAATTCCATCGTTTTTCCATCAAATCAATATATGAACATATATTCATATATTTTTGTTCAAAAGTACACCATTTTTTTTGATTGACCAATTAAAAACTAAAAATTTTTACTTCTTTTTTGCAGTTTACTCCCAACGAAATTGAACGTTACTTTACTTTGAAGAAATAGGAAAGCTTCGCCTCAATGATGCGGTGAGCGGAACGGTTAAAAAAGAAATTCTCTTGTGTCTTCCTGTTTTCAAAAACATCGCCCAACCCGAAATAATATCGGCCTTCGAGCTCCACATTACCTGCTCCGGTTTTCAGTTCCATTCCAACACCCCCGACAAGACCATAATCAAAACTCCGGGGTTCCAAAACATATTGCATGCCTATTTGTTCATCGGGATTTTCTTCTCTTCTGGCGGCCACATCGGCAGACAAAGCCTCGTTCATGTTTTCAGAGCTTCCCAACAAAAAACCAAGTTGTGGTCCCGCATTGATAATAAACCGGACACTTCTTCCAAAATAAACGTGCGTCATGAAAGGAACTTCCAGGTAGTGCAACGTTTTATCGTATGCAAATCCGTTTTCGGGGGGAAAATCCTCTGTCCATCCTCGTTGGGCATAATTCAATTCGAGCAATAACCCCAGGTTTTTTTCCGAAATGTATTTTGCCGAAATACCGCCGTGAATACCAAGATGGGATTTCTGTAAAACAGCTGGAACAAAATCAACAGTCGTCATAAGTGCTCCTCCCCCTACCCCGACATAAAGTTCTTTCCCAAAATCATTTTTTTGTGCAAAAACCTGCACGGAGAAAAGTAAAAACAATAGGATCCCAGGCAACAAACGTTTCATTTATCGGCTTTTATTGATTTTATTTACAGCATTTCCTGCATCGTAATGGATAAGATACAATCCGGTATTGATGAATCCGCCCCAGTTATTGACCCGGTCAAATTTGAAAGCAAACTGAAGTGAATTCGACGGTATCCGGTTTATTCGTTGTTCAAAGTTGGTTCCGAAACGGTAAACGGCATTCAGGAAAAACATTCCGGTATCGTATCCGAACAAACCGTATTTGGGATAGGTATTGATCAGGTCACGGCCGTACCACTGTTTAAAGTTTTCCACGAATTGCCGCGTCTCCACATCCTGTTCATCTACATAGAACGATGTGTAGAAATAGGTTCCGTACTCGTGTAACGATTTCTTGACTTCTGTGTTGTAAGTCTGCCATTCCGGATATCCGAACAATCGCGTGATAATTCCCTGTCGGGCTTGACGCACTTTCTCAAGGGCATCAAAAATTTCGCGAAGTGACCCGGAATCTCCGGTAGTAGGAACGACTACATTTTCTCCGTTGGTCTGAAGCAACGGTAGCATGTCCGTTGAGAGGTTTGAGGTAAGTGAAAGTTCCTGGTAGCGGACGTTTTTCCGTTTCAAATCGGCTTTCAGGGTAGAAATAAAATCAGCCTTATCGGATCGTCCGGGAGCATTCACGATAACTACGTTTGCATTCCTGAATGTTTCCATAAACACTCCGGATGCCTTGGAATAAAAGTAGGACTGGGGCGAGTTTACCTGAAAGATGTGGTTGTTGTTCTGAACCTCACTGTTTTTGGAAGAAAACGGAATGATGTACTTGATGTTGTGTTTTTTAGAAAAATCGGAAATGATCCTAATCTGGTCATCCGTCATGCCCCCGATCAACAGATGCAGTGATTCCATCTCCAGGGTCCCCAGCAAACTTTCGAGTTTTGCCCTGCTACCGATCTCAAAAATATACACCTCGATGTTGGCTCCTTCTTTTTTCATTTTTTCCACAGCCAACAGAAATCCTTCGTAATATTCCTGCAACCGCAAATGTTGCCCTCCGGATTTATCCAGAAAAGGAAGGAGAAGACCCACCCTGATCACGTCTGTCCTTTGCGCTTCATTGCTCAGGCTGAGTAGGCGGTTCGCCTCAATTTCTCTCGTGCGGACATTTTCATCCAACCGGGTAACTTTTACGGGGACGATCAACTCCATGTTTGTTTTTAATCCTGCAACAAGTATGGGATTTGCTTTTTCAATTAATTCAACCGGAACGTCGTAAGCCTGTGAAATAGAATAGAGTGTTTCTCCCCTTTTTACTTTATGAGTTATGTTTTGCGTCTGTTGTTCGTACGGAATAAAATCGGCCTGCATCTGAAAAAAAGGAATCCGGATGGTTTTTCCAATTTGGAAAGTTTCTACGGACAAGCCGGTATTGGCGGCGACCAGGTCCTCGGGTTTTAACGAATAGGTTCTGGATACCGAATAGAGCGTCTCTTTCGGAAGAATAGTATGATAGCGGTAGTTCTCGTGGGTCGAGGAAAGCGATCTCTGCTGCGGCACAACAATAACCTGCCCTTCGGTAATATTTTCTGTCAGGCCTGAATTATAACGAATAATTTCGTCAACACTCGTGTTATACATCTGTGCAATACCGTACAGGGTTTCTCCCCTGGCTATGGTATGGCGGAAAGTGTGGTTTTGGTCAAGAGGGAGTTGCTGACGGGTTTGAGTTAGCGGAGCGTCCTCCCGAACCGGTATCAGCAGTTCCTGGCCGTTTTTCAACCCTGATCCGGCTGTCGGATTATGCTTCAGGATTTCGTTTACCGTGACGTTGAAAGTCCGCGAAATGGCCATCAATCCTTCGCCCGATTTAACTTTGTACTTATAAAAGGATTGCCCGTTTGTAGTGATTTTTTCATATGCCGGTGTTTGGGCAGCACTAACCGCTGTGAATAGAACAGCCAGGAGGAAGAACAACAATATTTTTCTCGTTCCGAGTGAAGTATGCATTCCGTTTATTTTAAATATTCCAATAAAAACTAGAAAGGGCAAAAATACAAATAATAATTATTTATGAGACTTCGCTTGTGTTAATTAAAGTGATAACAACTTTGTCAGCGATTCTGTTCTTGAGGATTGGCTTTTCCTTCGTCACGGTATTGCCGGTAGAGTTTACTGAATTTTTCCCATTTCCGGTGCGACTCATACTTCCTGATGATTTCCTGTGATTTCCTGTACAGTTTTTCTGCCTCTTCCAATTTTAATTGATTGGTTTTTTCTATGGATTTATTGGTAAGGGAAGCCGCTTTCTTTGCATCGGAATCCACACCGCCACAAGAAACCGCAAGCATAAGGACTACAGGCAGAATAAGCATTGAAAAAAAATGTTGTATTCTATTCATTGATTTTTATTCTAGAGTTCTTTTAAAAGGGAAGTTCTTCTTTTCCGTTTTCAGTCATGAAATCGGTTGAAGTCATCTCGGGAACAGCCTCTGCTCCCTTGATCGTTTGCCTTGAATTCATTCTTGAAGTACGCTCTATGTAATTGGCTTTATTCCGGCTGGTGTTGTGATCATCCAGGTTCTCGAACCGGGCATACTCGTTATCAAAACGCATGGTCGCAATACCTGTCGGCCCATTCCGGTGTTTTGCCACAATTATTTCTGCCATGCCGATAAGCGAGTTACCGCTTTCGTCTTCCGTGATCCGGTAGTATTCGGGCCGGTGAATAAAACAAACCAGGTCAGCGTCCTGTTCAATAGCCCCCGATTCGCGCAAGTCGGCAAGTTGTGGACGTTTTCCCTCGTTACCCTGACGACTTTCCACACCCCGATTCAATTGCGACAACGCAATGATGGGAATATTCAGTTCCTTAGCCAATCCTTTCAGCGACCGGGATATCATGCTCACCTCCTGTTCACGGCTGCCAAAACTCATCCCGCTGGCATTCATCAATTGCAAATAGTCAATGACCAGTATCTTCACATTATGCTCACGCACCAGCCTACGGGCCTTTGTCCTCAGTTCAAACACCGACAAACTGGGGGTATCGTCAATAAATATCGGTGCATCGTAAAGTTCCTTGATCTTTATATCCAGCCGGTCCCACTCGTCTTGCGTCAACCGACCGCTCTTGATGCTTTCGCCCTTTATCTGGCAAACGTTCACAATCAGGCGGTTTACCAGTTGTACATTGGACATTTCAAGCGAGAAAAAACCCACAGGATGTTCAAAATTGATGGCAATATTCTTTGCCATGGAAAGCACGAAAGCCGTTTTCCCCATGGCGGGGCGGGCGGCAATAATGATAAGGTCGGAATTTTGCCATCCCATGGTCAGCTTGTCCAGCTGGTTAAATCCGGTGGGGATACCGCTCATCCCGTCTTTTCGGTTTGCAGCGAGCTGAATAATCTTCATCGCTTCCTTGATAACGGGATTGATCTGAATAACATCTTTTTTAACGTTCCGCTGCGAAATCTCGAAAAGACGTCCTTCCGTTTCCTGCATCAAATCATCCACATCAATGGTTTCATCAAAAGCCTGCTGCGTGACCTCAGAAGAAAATGAAATCAATTCCCGGGCGAGGTACTTTTGGGCAATAATCCGAGAATGGTATTCGATGTGCGCTGCAGATGCCACCTTTTCAGACAACTCGGCAATATAGACTGCTCCCCCGGCCGATTGAAGTTCACCCCGCCGTTTTAATTCTTCCACCACAGTGAGGACATCCACCGGTTTTTGCTGAACTGCCAGGCCTTGGATGGCACCGAATATTATGTTGTGAACAGGATTGTAAAAACTTTCGGGTTTTAATATATCACTCACCACCGAATAAGCGTCTTTTTCAAGCATCAATGCTCCCAAAACAGCTTCTTCCAGTTCCGGTGCTTGTGGCGGCAATTTTCCGATTTCGGGTACAATGACAGTCTTTTCAATGATTTTTGTGTTTCTTTGTCGCTTCTGTTTTTCCATTTTGTTATAAAAGATCTTTTCCAAAAAGACTTCAAAGTTATCCCGTAAATTTTAAACATCCCAATTTTTGACGTTTTTATTATAATGAGTTTATCAACAAAGTGTGTTGAAAACTTTTTTATCACCTCATAGTATAGATTAAATCTATACGAAAAACATTTTTATACTATTTTTGTTATATAATAAAACTCATAAATATAAACATAAAAATATGAAAAATAAAAGCCTGCAAGAGTCTATCAGAGATAGAAGAACTTATTATCAATTGGGCAACGAGTCACCGGTTTCAGATGAAGAAATACAGAAAATCATCGAATACGTAGCCTATTGGGCCCCATCACCTTTCAATTCGCAATCGGCAAGAATGGTATTGCTTCTGGGCGAAAACCACAAAAAATTATGGGAACTCACCAAAGCTGAGTTAAAAAAGATAAGCCATTCGGAGGAGGCGTGGAAAAAAACCGAAGAAAAAGTGAACAGCTCTTTTCTCGCCGGATACGGTACGGTACTTTTTTTTGAAGACATGTCGGTGGTGAAAGGCTTGCAAGATAGTATGCCCTCATACAGCGAAAAATTTGCACAATGGAGCGAACATTCTACCGCTATAAGCCAAATATTGGTTTGGATGGCGTTGGAAAACGAAGGATTTGGCGCATCGCTGCAACATTATAACCCGCTTATCGACGAAGGCATCCAAAAGGAATGGGGCATTAGCCAAGACTGGAAACTTGTCGCGCAAATGCCTTTCGGAACTCCCTTGTCCGGACCGGGAGAAAAAACGCACGAACCGCTGGAAAAGCGGATATTGGTTTTTAAATGATTTTTCGTTGCCGGAAAACTTATACGAGGGTGTATCACAATGTGATTTCACCCTCATTTTTTATTAGGAAACCTATTTGAGAACAAATATCCAAATATTCACCTCTCAGGAGGTTGATGTTTATTTTATAAAAACCTCTTTTTTTCAAAAAAAAAATTTGCAGATCCACATATTGTTCGTACTTTTGCGAACAATAAACTGTTATGGCAAAGAAAAAAGACAATATAAAAGCTACGGATAAGCAAATTGCCTTGTTCGCTAAAGCGCTGGGACATCCTACCCGGGTGGCGATCATCCAGTTTTTGCTGTCGCAGGAGTCGTGTTATTTCGGCGATATCCACGATGTGTTTCCCAATGCCAAGGCTACCGTGTCGCAACACCTGAAAGAGTTGAAAAATGCCGGACTTATCCAAGGCGAAATTGAAGCGCCCAAAGTAAGGTACTGCATCAACAAAGAGAACTGGAAAATTGCCCGCAACCTGTTTGGAAACTTTTTCGCATCGGAAATCAAAAATAATTGCTAAAAATTTTTTACAAACAATGTTCGTTGTTTGACGAACTATAAACAATAAAATCAATTAAATAGACAAATGATGGAAATTAAAATTTTAGGAACCGGATGTCCGAGCTGTAAAGCGCTGTTTGAAACCACACAACAAGCAGTCTCAGAACTCGGTATTGAGGCAAAAGTGGTAAAGGAAGAAGACATGGTAAAAATTATGCAGTACAATGTGTTCTCCGTTCCAGCGGTTGTTATCGACGAAAAAGTGGTATCGTCAGGAAAAAAATTATCACTCGAACAAGTAAAAAATCTGTTGAAAAAGTAGCGCAATGAAACAGTTGATCTTTATCTGCCTTATCGGACTATTCACGATAAGTTGTAATCAAAATAAAAAAGCGGAACAAACCACCAATCAATCCACAGAGAAATTTGCTCCATCGGGCGACGTGGTGGAGGTAATTTATTTTCACGGCACACAGCGTTGTCCAACCTGTCAGGCCATCGAAGCAGGAACCAAAAGTCTGATCGAAAGCAGTTTCGCTGACGCCATTAACAGCAAAAAATTGATATTCAAAATAGTGGATATCTCCAAGCCGGAAAATAAGGCCATCGCCGACAGGTACGAAGTGGCGTGGTCATCGCTTTTTGTCAACGACTGGAAAAAAGATCAGGAATCAGTAAACAATCTCACAGAGTTTGCTTTTACCAATGCCCGCAACAATCCCGATGCCTTCAAAAGGGGATTAAGCGAAAAAATAAACGAATTTTTGGCCAATTAATCCTTATATGGAGCAGTTTCTTCAAAACTTACTCGAAAGCAGTAATATTCCGTTTATTACGGCATTCATTCTCGGGTTGCTTACCGCAATCAGTCCTTGTCCGCTAGCTACCAACATTACCGCTATTGGCTACATAAGTAAAGACATTGAAGATAAAAAAAGAATTTTCAGAAACGGGTTACTATACACATTGGGCAGAATAGTTTCATACACGGCATTAGGCATCATTCTGATTTTCATCCTCAAACAAGGTTCAAGCCTTTACGGAATTCAAAAGTTCATTGCGAAATTCGGCGGTGTCATTATCGGCCCACTATTAATTATTATCGGGCTGTTTATGTTGTACGGACACAAGCTGAATTTGCCCAAATTCGGGTTCAGTGGGAAAAACTCTGAAAAAATCAGAAAAAAAGGTGGTTGGGGTGCACTTTGGCTGGGTGTACTTTTCGCCTTGGCATTTTGTCCGACAAGCGGAATATTCTACTTCGGAATGCTTATACCGATGTCGGCAATGGAAGCAGGAGGATATTTTTTTCCAGTTGTATTTGCTATTGCAACGGCATTGCCTGTAATTATTGTGGCGTGGCTACTGGCTTTCAGTTTTGCCGAAGTTGGGCGGTTTTACAACAGCGTTCAGAAATTCGAAAAATGGTTTAGTAAAGCCATTGCCTTAATCTTTATCATTATAGGAATTTATTACACGTACAGCTTTTATTTTTAGAAAATGGAAATCAGAAAAGAATTTAAGATACTTGTCACTTTTGTTGTTGTGTTCTTGGCGATATATTTCTTGCCTATTCACAGCAACGTGTTCAACACGGCCATGGATGCCACTTTCGATTTATCGAAATGGTACGCCCGGGAGCACGTGGTACTTTGTTTGTTACCCGCTTTTTTAATAGCGGGAGTTATTTCGGTTTTTATCAGTCAAGGCTCCGTTATCAGATATTTTGGAGCAAAAGCAAAAAAATGGGTTGCCTATACGGTGGCTGCTGTTTCGGGAACTGTTCTGGCGGTTTGTTCCTGCACGATTTTACCCTTGTTTTCGAGTATTCATAAACGTGGTGCCGGATTAGGACCCGCTATCGCTTTTTTATATTCGGGTCCTGCCATTAACATTCTTGCTATAATTCTTACCGCCCGAATTTTAGGTTGGGAATTGGGAGCAGCACGCGTTATTGGAGCCGTTTCGTTCAGCATTATCATCGGGTTGATTATGGCGTTCATTTACCGAAAAGAGGAAAAAGTACGGGCCGATGAACAGATGAACATTATTCCTGAACCCGAAAAACGACCGTTGTGGCAAACATCTATTTTCTTTTTCACACTGGTACTGATTTTGGTTTTTGCCAATTGGGGAAAACCCACATCAGACGACACAAACAGCTTTTGGCATTTTATATGGGAAAACAAGTGGTACATTACCGGTGTTTTTAGTCTGGTACTGGCTACAGCCCTGATTTTCATTCTGAAAATGAAAACATGGAAAGTAGTTGCTGCCGTAGTGGTTACAGCCGTAAGTACATTTATTTTCAGGAATCCAGTCATTTCAATGGTAATAGGAATTGCTGCCGTCGCATTCCTTGGATTAACGGACAAATCGGACGACGAAGAAAACAAGAAGTGGATTCTTTCATCGTGGGAGTTTACGAAACAAATTGTTCCCTTATTGGCAATAGGCGTGGTCATTGCCGGATTTTTGCTGGGTTCCACGCACGATAATGTGGCTATTCCCGGAATAATTCCGAACGAATGGATTGCCTGGGCTGTGGGCGGAAACTCATTCAAATCGAATTTTCTTTCCTCCGTTGTGGGTGCGTTTATGTATTTTGCCACACTTACAGAAGTTCCAATTATTCAGGGATTAATCGCCTCGGGAATGGGGAAAGGTCCGGCATTGGCACTGTTACTTTCAGGGCCATCGATGTCTTTGCCAAATTTATTGGTTATCCGTGGAATTATTGGAACACAGAAAACAGTTGTCTATGCTGCGTTAGTCATTATTTTGTCAACCCTATCCGGATTAATTTTTGGAAGTTTATAATTAAGCAAAGCTAAAATCAAATTAAATATATGAATGTTAAAGATTTAAAAGAGGTTGTAAAGGAAAAATATGGTTCAATAGCCAAACAAAGCTTGTCAAATGATAAGATTAAATCATCCTGTTGCGGAACTTCGGGTTGTTGTGAGAAAATTGAATTCAGCATGATTGGAGATGACTACAACACCGTAGAAGGCTATAATCCCGATGCAGATTTGGGCTTGGGGTGCGGACTCCCTACTCAGTTTGCCAATCTGAAAACTGGCGACTGTGTGCTCGACTTGGGAAGCGGTGCCGGAAATGATTGCTTTGTAGCCCGCGCCATTGTGGGAGAAACAGGCAAAATCGTGGGTCTGGATTTCACGGACATGATGGTTGCCAAAGCTATTGAAAACAATCGGAAACTCGGATTCATGAATGTGGAATTTGTGCAAGGCGACATCGAAGAGATGCCTTTTTCTGACAACGATTTTGATGTGATTGTATCGAACTGCGTTCTAAATCTGGTGCCCAATAAGCACAAAGCATTTGCTGAAATGATTCGCGTACTGAAACCCGGAGGACATTTTTGTGTTTCCGATGTAGTGACCAAAGGTGAGTTGCCTGAAACCCTGCGCTCTGATGCAGAAATGTATGTAGGATGTGTTTCGGGTGCCATTACGCGGGATCAATATATCAATATCATCCATGACAACGGTTTTGAGAACGTAGCAATTCATAAGTTGAAGCCAATACCAATTCCCTATAAAGTTCTTTCGAAATATATGTCTGAGGAAGAAATCAACGATTTCAAAAAAGGAGAAACAGGAATTTTCAGCATTACCGTATCCGGCTACAAGTCGTTATAATTACATGAAAAATTTTGACAATGGAAGTCCTTATATATTCAAATTCACAGTTTAAAAGACATTAATAACATTTTAAAAATCAAATCAGTATGAAAATATTAATTCTTTGTACAGGGAACAGTTGCCGCAGTCAGATGGCTCACGGTTTCCTGCAATCGTTCAATCCGGATATCACGGTTTGTTCAGCAGGAACAGAGGCATCGGGGAAATTAAATCCCGGTGCGGTGAAAGCGATGGCGGAAGTGGGTATCGACATCAGCCACCACACATCCGACCCGGTAGGCAAATACCTCAACGATGCCTGGGATTATGTAATTACCGTTTGTGGCGGCGCTAACGAAGTGTGTCCGGCATTTACCGGAAAAGTAAAGAAAAGGCTGCATATCGGCTTTGACGATCCGAGCCACGCCGTCGGCACACCCGAATTTATAGAAAGCGAGTTTCGCCGTGTTCGCCATGAGATAAAAGAAGCATTCAGAAAACTCTACGATGAAGAAATCAAAGCTCAATTGTAAAGCATGAAAGCAAAACTAAAAATACTCGACCGCTACCTTACGCTCTGGATCTTTATGGCGATGCTCTCCGGAGTGTTATCGGGATGGCTGTTCCCCTCAATCGCCAGTTTTTGGGATTCGTTGTCCGTCGGAACAACCCATATCCCCATCGCCATCGGACTGATTATCATGATGTATCCACCTTTGGCAAAAGTAAAATACGAAGAACTGGGGGATGTTTTCAAAAACACCCGGATTTTAGGTTTATCGCTGGTCCAGAACTGGATCATCGGTCCCGTCCTGATGTTCTTTCTGGCCATTTTGTTTTTGCAGTTCAATGTCGATTATATGTACGGTCTTATCCTCATCGGGTTGGCCCGATGCATTGCCATGGTGATCGTATGGAACGACCTGGCTCACGGTGACCGTCAGTATGCCGCCGGATTGGTAGCTTTCAACTCACTGTTCCAAATCCTTTTCTTTTCGTTGTACGCCTATTTTTTCATAGCCGTCCTGCCCGGATGGTTTGGGTTACCCACCAACGACTCGGTAGCCAACATAACGATGGCGGAAATTGCAAAAAGCGTCCTCATCTATTTGGGAATCCCCATGCTGGCAGGGTTTCTTACCCGCTATATCAGCCTTAAGGTAAAGGACGAGAACTGGTATAACCGGAAAATTGTTCCTAAAATCAGTCCGTTTACGCTTATCGCATTGTTATTCACTATTTTTGTCATGTTTTCACTGAAAGGCGAGTACATCGTAAAACTGCCGCTGGATGTGGTCCGTATTGCCATTCCCCTGATACTGTACTTCGTGATCATGTTTGTGGTTTCTTTCTACATGAGCAAGAGAGCGGGAGCAAATTACGAGCAGTCCACCACCCTTTCGTTCACGGCAGCAAGCAATAATTTTGAACTGGCTATTGCGGTGGCCATTGCTGTATTCGGCATCCATTCGGGTGAAGCTTTTGCTGCGGTTATAGGCCCTTTAGTGGAAGTTCCGGTAATGATTGCATTGGTCAACGTAGCCTTTTGGTTCAAAAAGAGATGGTTCGGGAGTTTATAACTCATTTTTTCGATTTATAACCCCGCTATCCGTAAGATGTTTATTCAACTTTTACTATCTTTGTGCGTTAAACCGTAAAACCACCGGATAATGAATCTTAAAAGAACAATTATTTCGTTATTTTTTCTCTTTGTGTTATCTCAGGCATTTCCACAACATGTTATCAGCTGGAAGTTCAGTCTGCAAGACAAAGGAAACGGCGAAATTGAGCTGGTCGCTGATGCAACCATCCAACAAGGCTGGCACATGTACGACTCAAAAATTCCCGATAATGGGCCCTATCCTACCTCGTTGAGTTTCGATGAAATAAAAGGGGCGGAAGCCGTAGGTGATTTTAATGCCACAGGCAAACAGGCAACAGTCAAGTACGACCCTGTTTTTCAGATGAATATCGGCACCTTTGACAACTCTGCCAGGTTCATTCAACGCATAAAAGTTACCGACAAAGGTAGCTTCCTCATCACAGGCGATGTACGCGCTCAGGCTTGCGATGATAAGAGCTGCACTCCCCCGCTGCCCAATGAATTTTCTTTTACCTCGGCGGATCTGCCTAAAACGTTTACCGCAACTGCATCAACCGCAGTATCCGAGACAGAGGCTCCCGGCACCGCAGTTATCCCTGTCGGAAACCTTTCGCAGGACTCTTCACAGATTTCAGCACCGGCGACAGCACCAGTCACTGTTGACAAAGAGTTGCTCTGGACACCCGTTACCGAAGAATTGAACGCGTTCGGCACACAACACGACGGCAGCTCATCGCTTTGGAGCATTTTCCTGAAAGGGTTGCTGTGGGGTTTTGCCGCACTGCTTACCCCCTGCGTTTGGCCGATGATTCCCATCACCGTAAGCTTCTTTCTGAACAGAAACAAAAAGGTCCGGAGAAAAGCCGTTGCAGACGCAACCCTCTACGGAGCTTCCATCATCTTCATATACGTGGCGTTAGGCCTTATTATCACCGCCATTTTCGGAGCAAGCGCACTTAACAACATAGCAACGAGCGCTGTGTTCAATCTCATTTTCTTTGCATTACTGCTCGTTTTCGCCATGTCTTTCCTGGGAGCGTTTGAACTGGTGCTTCCTGCATCGTGGACCAACAAGATGGACAGCAAAGTGGACAGCACCTCCGGCCTGATAAGCCTCTTTTTCATGGCTTTCACGCTGGCGTTGGTTTCTTTCTCATGTACTGGACCGATCATCGGATGGTTGCTTGTAGAGGCTGCCACACAAGGAAGTTACCTGGCCCCCGCTATAGGAATGCTTGGCTTTGCCATTGCTTTAGCCATACCGTTCACGTTGTTCGCTGTTTTCCCGTCGTGGCTGAAAACGCTTCCGAAATCGGGAAGCTGGCTCAATTCCGTGAAGGTAGTGCTCGGATTCATTGTGTTGGCTGTTTCAATGAAATTCTTGTCGGTAGCCGATCTGTCAAACGGATGGGGAATTCTCAACCGCGACATATTCCTGGTTCTGTGGATCGTGATCTTCGCCATCCTGGGATTTTACCTGCTGGGAAAACTGAAATTCCACGGCGACAGCGATGTTCCTCACGTGACTATTCCCCGGCTGTTCCTATCCGTCTTTTCGTTTGCTTTCGCCCTATACCTTGTTCCGGGATTGTGGGGTGCACCCCTTAAGCCCATCAGTTCTATCCTGCCTCCGCTATCCACACAAGATTTTAAATTGAACGAAGTCTCGCTCAACACAGTTTATACCGACTATGAGACCGGCATGGCTGTCGCTGCACAAACCGGAAAACCCGCGTTAGTCAGCTTCGGGGGACACGGATGCGTGAACTGCCACAAAATGGATGCTACGGTTTTAGTGGATGAACGGGTAAAGGGACTGATCGACAACGAATTCGTGTACATCACACTGATGGTGGACGAAAGAGCCAAATTGCCCGAAACGATCGAAGTGGAAGAAAACGGGAGGAAAACCAAATTGAAAACCGTTGGTGACAAATGGAGTTACCTGCAACGGCACAAATTTGCCGCACAATCGCAACCCTACTACGTCATTCTGGACCATTCCGGAAAGCCGGTTGCTCCGGCACACGCTTTCGATGAAAACATTGTCAATTATGTAAATTTCCTCGAAACAGGACTGAGAAATTTCAAGAAATAAATCCATGAACACCCGGCAACAAAAACTGGAAGCATTCGGACGACTGCTCGACATAATGGACGAACTGCGTGAAAAATGCCCGTGGGACAATGTGCAAACCAACGAAAGTCTGCGGGCCAACACCATAGAAGAAACGTATGAACTCGCTGAGGCCATCATCAACAACAGCGACCTGGAAATAAAAAAAGAACTCGGAGACTTGTTGCTGCACGTAGTGTTTTATGCCAAAATCGGCGAAGAGAAACAAGCTTTTGATATTGCCGATGTTTGCCACGCTATCTGTGACAAGCTCATCTTTCGCCATCCGCACGTGTTTGGAGACTTACACGCTGACTCGGCCAGTTTTGTCGAGAAATCGTGGGAACAAATCAAGCTTAAGGAAAAGGGTGGAAACGGCACTGTGCTGGAAGGTGTTCCCCCTTCCCTGCCCTCACTCGTAAAAGCGTACCGCATCCAGGATAAAGCCCGGAATTCAGGTTTCGATTGGAATAAGCGTCACGATGTGTGGGACAAAGTAAAGGAAGAGATCGGTGAATTGGAAACCGAGATTGAGAATCTGGACAAAGAGAGGACCGAACAAGAATTCGGCGATGTACTTTTCAGCCTTATTAATGCAGCCAGGCTCTACCGGGTTAATCCCGACAACGCGCTGGAACGGACCAACCAAAAATTTATTTACCGTTTCAATTACATGGAACAGAAAGTAAAGGAACAGGGGCGTTCACTGAAAGAGATGACGCTGGACGAAATGGAACAAATCTGGCAGGAAGCGAAACGGGTATGAAGAATCTCCTCTGTCCCCAATGCAAAATCCGGCGGTTCTACGTTCTGAACGCGGTAGGCGAACGGTTAGTGGTAACCGTTACCGAAGATAAAGAAATACATCCCATCCACGAAGCCGAATCACTGGACGGATTCGACACTTCCCTGTTGTACTGTTTGGGCTGTTCGTGGAAAGGAACGGTCAATATGCTTACGGATAAGTTCTAGGCCTCACTTCCCTACCCTCCACCGGGTAAGGATATTTTTTCTTTTGGCAAAGATGCCGTTCTGTTTTGTACGCACATCCTCAATCACGTAAAAGATATTGGCATCAAAACCGGTAAGCGTATCTTCAAGGGCTTTCATTTGATTACGATCGATAACGGTTTCAATTATATCCACTTCATTGGTCGACCCTTTACCGTGCGTCATCGTTGCCCCGAAATTCATCTTGTTCAGGACCTGCACCAGCTCCATACCGTTTTTCTGCGTGTAAATACGGCACAGTATAATGCCGTAGGCAATCCGTTGCTCGAGAAGAATACCTATATAATTTCCCGAAGCGTATCCGGCGGCATACGACAGGTAAGCCACCAGGTCATTGGCACGGGTAAGTATCTGCGATATGATAACCACCCAGATAAACACTTCGAAAAAACCGATGGCAGGAGCTATGTATTTTTCACCTTTCGATACAAAAATGATGCGTAACGTACCCAGCGACACATCAAAAATCCGCCCGAAAAATATCATAACCGGCAAAAGCCAGGGATAAACATCCAGAAAGTCAAACATATTCAATTTATAATTTTATGATTTTATTGTTTCGAATTTATAATCTTCCAAAATATATTGTTATTTAACGATAGTCCTCAAATAGGAAACAAAGCCTGCAAGATCTTCCTCCGTAGTATCCCACGAACAGACAAGGCGTCTTTCGTTCTGCTCCACATCCCAGTCGTAAAAGAAATAGCGCTCACGAAGCTGAGTTGTTTCTTCTTCCGAAAGAGTAAAAAATACGGCATTCGATTGAACTTCCTGCGTCAGCTTAACTCCGGCCTTTCGCATCCCGGCTGCCAGCTTTTGTGCCGCAGCATTCGAATTTTGTGCGTTTTCCAGCCAGATACCCTCGTTGAAGTAGGGAATAAACTGTGCCGATATAAACCTCATTTTGGAATACAACTGGGAAGCCTGCTTGCGGTAATACCTTATGTTTTCTGCCAGTTCTTTGCGTAAGGGAACAAGTACTTCGCCTACCATTAGTCCGTTTTTCGTCCCTCCAAAAGTAAAGATATCCACTCCGCAATCCACCGTCATCTCTTTCACTGAAACATTGAGAAAAGCACAGGCATTGGCCATACGAGTCCCATCAACAAAAAGGTACATACCGTGTTCGTGTGCGAGATCGGCAAGCAGCTTTATTTCCCGGGGCGTATAGGCTGTTCCCATCTCGGTTGTTTGCGAGATAGCGATTACCTTCGGCTGGGAATGATGTTCCACACCAAATCCGTGCAATAACGGACGAACCATCTCGGGAGTAAGTTTTCCGTCGGACGTTACAATTTCCTTCAACGCACAACCGGTGAATTTGGTGGGAGCACCACACTCGTCCACTGCAATATGGGCGGTTGAGGCGCAAATGATGTGATGAAAGGGCAACGTACAGGCTTGCAAAGCAGTAATGTTTGCTCCGGTACCGTTAAAAACAAAAAGGGGTTCAATATCCTCTTTTCCAATCAGTCGTTTCACTGCTTTCTCCGCTTCCCGTGTCCAGTCATCATCACCGTAACCAATTGTATGATTTCTGTTGGCATCAATTATCGCCTGCAACATCAGCGGATGGACACCCGAATTATTATCGCTTCCGAAACTTCGCATAAATTTTTATTGTAAATGAAACACAAAGGTACAAAACATTGCAAAGTTAACCCCTATTTATTTGTCCCATTATTGGCTTTCATCTACTTTTTCACCGGTACCGGCATCTTTTCCGTATCCGTTTTTGCAGAACTCATCCGTAAGGGATTGGATACATCCTCAAAAATTTCCAGACCGAAATAGGAGACAGCCGCCGTTACGTGATCGAAAATATCCGACATGATGTTCTCATATTCCGTCCAGCTGGTAGTCGCCGTAAAAAGATAAAGTTCCAGCGGTAGTCCCTGGGCAGTAGGAGCTAGCTGACGTACCAAAAGCAAGAGTTCCTGATGTACCTGGGGATGGTTTTTCAGATACAACTCCACGTATTTTCTGAAAAGGCCCATGTTGGTAAAATTCCGACCGTTCAGGGGAAGGCTTCTGTCAGCACCCGTTGCGTTGTTGAACGAATCGATAATTTGTTTTCGCTCATCGATATAGCCTGAAAGAAGTTGTATTTTTCTGAAATGTTCCAACTCCTCCTCGTTTACATAATGGATGGTGGATTGTTTTATGTTTATGGCTCTCTTGATACGCCGCCCACCCGCTTCAGTCATCCCACGCCAGTTTTGAAAAGCCTCCGTAACCAGGGAGTATGGAGGAATGGTGGTGATGGTTTTATCGAAATTCAGGATCTTAACGGTCGTAAGGTTTATTTTGATGACATCACCGTCCACGCCGTACTTGGGCATGGTTATCCAGTCACCGATGCGGACCATGTCGTTGGAAGACACCTGGATACTCGCCACAAGGCCCAGAATGGTATCCTTAAAAATCAACAGTAATATGGCTGATGCCGCACCCAGGCCAGCCAGGATAGTGGTTGGGGTTTTTCCGATAAAAAGAGATATAATGACGATGGCACCAATGGCGTAGACAAATATCCGGATGAGTTGTCCGAAACTTTCCACCGGTTTATCCTTAAAGTTGTCTTTTGTTTTAAGGGTGTCTGTGAACGCATTAATAACCGACACGCTCAACCACATGAAATAAAAGACAAAAAACACGTCGAACACTTTGAGCGAAAGCCTCATCGCAACAGGAAAATCGTTAAAGATAATTGGAATAGCTCCTTTGATTATGCTGATGGGGATGATCATCGCCAAGTACTTCGGGAACTTGTTGTTTATCAAGTGGCGGCTGATGGTCAGACGGTTTATTTTTACGGCTTTGTTGAGAATAACCGTAATAAGCTTGCGCAACATCGTTTGCATCACATACACGAGTACAACGAGAATGACAGACAGGAAGATAGAGTTGATAATCCCAATGTAGGTGTCCGGGACGCCTGCCCCGTGAAGAAAATCCTTCGACCAGCCGCTGATCAGGTTCGTTACTTGCTGCGAAAAACTCTCTACCCTGTCACTGGCTACGTTGTCTTTCAATTGTTCCATTTCGTCTTGTATCATAACGCTCTTTTAGTCTTTCCGTTTCTGAAATACAAAGGTAAACATTATTGGTATAGACAACCCTTTAAAACTCTAAATGAAGCTTAAGAAACTGTTTTGTATTTTCATCTCTTCAAAACAACCCGCTACTGTGTGCACACTGAAAATCCAAATCCATCCTAAAATAGGCCTGAAACAGGGCGTGAAAAATTCAAAACAGTTTCTTAAATACCTATGAAAAACAGGTTGTATTTAATGAAATAAACGTATATTTGTGTCCTCAGAAAAGGAGAACAGGCGTCGAATAACAGCGGGATGCAACATAACATCCTTAGGTTGACCAACAACTTCAAATCTGATGTAATTAATCTAAAAAAAGGAAAAATGGGAAAAGTATTGATTATCGGTGCAGGCGGCGTAGGTACTGTTGTTGCCAATAAAGTAGCTCAAAACAGCCGGATTTTCACGGATATTATGCTGGCAAGCCGCACAAAAAGCAAGTGTGATGCCATTGCTGAAGATGTTAAACGGAGAACGGGTGTTACCATCAAAACGGCTAAAGTAGATGCCGATAGCGTACCCGAACTGGTAACGCTCTTCAACGAATTCAAACCGGAGCTGGTCATTAATGTAGCGCTGCCCTACCAGGATCTAACCATCATGGATGCCTGTTTAGCATGTGGAGTAAACTATTTAGACACAGCTAACTACGAACCCAAGGATGTAGCCAAATTCGAATATAAATGGCAGTGGGCCTATCGGGACAAGTTCCGTGAGGCAGGGCTGACAGCCATCCTGGGTTGCGGATTTGATCCGGGCGTAACCAGCATTTTCACGGCGTATGCCGCGAAGCATCATTTCGATGAGATACATTACCTGGATATTGTAGACTGTAATGCGGGCGACCACGGCAAAGCCTTTGCTACCAACTTCAACCCCGAGATCAACATACGCGAAGTTACCCAGAAAGGGAAATACTGGGAAAACGGGAAATGGGTAGAGACCGAACCGCACGAGATCCATCAACCGCTCAACTATCCCAACATAGGCCCAAAAGAGTCGTACGTCATTTATCACGAAGAGCTGGAATCGCTTGTGAAAAATTTTCCAACCCTCAAGCGCGCACGTTTCTGGATGACCTTTGGACAAGAATACCTCACGCACTTACGCGTAATTCAAAATATCGGAATGGCACGCATCGACGAGGTGGAATATAACGGGCAGAAGATTGTACCCATCCAGTTCCTCAAAGCCGTTCTGCCCGATCCGGGCGAACTGGGAGAAAACTACACGGGCGAAACATCTATCGGGTGCCGTATCCGCGGAATTAAAGACGGAAAAGAGCGGACATACTATATCTACAACAATTGCAGCCATCAGGCCGCTTACGAGGAAACAGGAGCACAGGGTGTAAGTTATACCACGGGAGTTCCGGCAACCATAGGCGCGATGATGTTTATGCAGGGGCTATGGAAAAAACCGGGCGTGTTTAACGTGGAAGAATTTAATCCCGACCCGTTCATGGAACAGCTCAACAAGCAAGGCCTCCCCTGGCACGAATTGTTTGATGTGGATCTGGAAGTTTGATGTAAATCCTCACGTCATATGAAAGCCAAAAGTTTAGTAAATATCAGCGACTACGGCAAAGAAGATATCCTCCGGATACTGAAAGCAGCTACAGCGTTCAAAGCCAATCCCAACCGCGATTTATTGCAGGGAAAGGTATGCGCTACATTGTTTTTTGAGCCTTCCACGCGTACACGCTTAAGTTTCGAGACGGCCGTGAACCGGCTCAGGGGAAGAATTGTCGGATTTTCCGATGCAGCCACCAGTAGCTCCACCAAAGGGGAATCACTGAAAGATACCATCATGATGGTGGGCAACTACGCCGACCTCATTATCATGCGGCACCACCTGGAAGGATCGGCGCGCTATGCATCTGAAGTCTCTCCGGTACCGATCATCAACGCCGGTGATGGTTCCAACCAGCATCCCACGCAAACTTTGCTCGATTTATTCACCATCTACGAGACTCAAGGGACGATGGAGAACCTCACCATTACCATCGTGGGAGATCTGAAATACGGCCGTGCCGTACACTCACTCATTCAGGGATTATCCCATTTTCATCCATCGTTCAACTTTGTGGCGCCGGAGGAATTAAAAATTCCCGAGAAGTACAAAGTGTTTTGCGACAACCTGAATATCCCCTACAGGGAATATACAGAATTTTCATCCGAAGCCATTGCTTCCGCAGATATTCTTTACATGACCCGGGTTCAGCGCGAACGTTTTACCGACCTGATGGAATACGAAAAGGTAAAGAACATCTATGTTCTTCACAATGAAATGTTGAACAACTCCAGGGATAACCTGAAGGTACTCCATCCGCTTCCGCGTGTGAAAGAAATCAATCAGGATGTGGATGAGAATCCAAAAGCCTATTATTTTCAACAGGCTGAAAACGGCGTTTATACCCGTCAGGCTGTCATCTGTGATTTGCTGGATATCCGTCTGGATTGAATAAGGTAGATTATCATAACAAACGTACAAGATGGGAAAAGAATTACAAGTAGCGGCACTGGAGAACGGAACGGCAATCGACCATATTCCGACCCGGGAGTTATTCAAGGTGGTTGCCTTGCTCCAGTTACAAAAGCTGGATAACCGGATCACTATCGGGAATAACTTAAAAAGTAGCAAGATGGGTGCAAAGGGAATCATCAAGGTCTCCAACAAATTCTTCAAGGAAGACGAGATAAACCGCATTGCACTGGTTGCCCCCAACGTCAACCTGAACATTATCCGGGATTACGAAGTGATTGAAAAGAAAAAAGTGACACTCCCCGATGAAATTATCGAAATTGTAAAATGCAATAACCCGAAATGCATCACCAATAACGAACCAATGAAAACCCGCTTCGAAGTGGTGGACAAAGAAAATGTGGTGTTGCAGTGCCACTATTGCGAATTGAAAATCAAGAAAGAAGAAATCGTCTTAAAGTAGTTGTCGGGTAACACGAATACAAATGAAACAGAACTGGAAGCCGGGAACACTGATCTATCCCCTTCCCGCGGCAATGATATCGTGCGGAAGCCATCCCGACGAGTACAACATAATCACCGTCAGTTGGCTGGGAACCCTTTGCACCAATCCGCCGATGTGTTATATTTCCATTCGTCCCGAACGGCATTCGTACGAAATCATCAAGCGAAACATGGAGTTTGTTATCAACCTCACCACCGAAGAACTGGCTCAGGCCACCGACTGGTGTGGGGTACGCTCGGGGAAGGATTACAATAAGTTCCACGAAACGGGATTAACACCTGCAAAAGCAGTAGCGGTAAACGCTCCCGTCATCGAAGAATCCCCGCTCTGCATCGAGTGCCGCGTAAAGGAAATTATCACGCTCGGATCGCACGACATGTTTATCGCCGATGTGGTAAACGTGCAGGCGGATGACAAGTATTTTGATGCCGAAACCGGAAAATTCGATATGCAAAACGCCAGGCTCCTCGCCTACTCGCACGGCAATTATTACGGACTGGGTGAACATATTGGAAAATTCGGATGGAGTGTGAAGAAAAAAAAATGATAAGAGTTAAATAAACCATATGCCCGTAAATTTACCCGATAAACTCCCAGCCATAGAGATCCTGAGCAAGGAACATATTTTCGTGATGAGCGACCTGCGTGCCTCCACGCAGGATATCCGTCCGTTGAAGATACTCATCCTCAACCTGATGCCGCTTAAGATCACTACCGAAACCGATTTAATAAGGCTGCTATCCAACTCTCCCCTGCAACTGGAAATTGAGTTTCTGGGATTGAAATCCCATACGCCTAAAAATACACCCATCGAGCATTTGCAGACGTTTTACAAAACGTTTCCTAAAGTAAAAGAAAGCTATTACGACGGCTTTATCGTTACCGGCGCACCCGTGGAATTATTGCCGTTCGAAGGAGTGCGGTATTGGCAGGAGCTGACCGGGATCTTCGATTGGGCCCGTACGCATGTGACCTCCACGTATTACATCTGCTGGGCAGGACAAGCGGCGATGTATCATTTTTATGGCATCCGGAAATATCCACTGGACAAGAAAATTTTTGGAGTGTTTCCACATACCGTCAACGATAAAGCGTTCCCGCTTTTCCGCGGATTCGACGACGAGTTTTTTGCTCCACACAGCCGCCACACGACGGTTTCTGCCGAGGAGATTTCCCAACACCCCGAACTGACCATCCTCTCACAGTCTGAAGAAGCAGGAGTATACATCGTGGCCTCCCGCGGTGGACGTGAGTTCTACGTCACCGGGCATTCTGAATATTCACCCCTCACGCTACACAACGAATATACGCGTGATATGCAAAAGGGATTGGACTCGGTGGAACTCCCCAAAAACTATTACAAGGATAACGACCCACAAAAACAACCGGTTGTCTTGTGGAGAAGCCACGCAAACCTTTTGTTTATAAACTGGCTCAATTACTTTGTATATCAGGCAACTCCATTTGATTTGAAAAAGATAAAAGAGTTAGGGGATTTAACCTGATCCCGCTTGGATGAATGGAAAGATGAAAGCTCCACGAATCGTTGAACTTCTCGCCCCTGCCAAAAATAAGGAGATCGGAAAAGAAGCCATCCTTCACGGTGCCGATGCCGTCTACATAGGTATCTCGGGATTCAGTGCACGGATGGCTGCAGGAAACAGTATCGAAGATATTGCCGAGTTGGTGGAATTTGCGCATCAGTACAACGCCAAAGTGTATGTTGCGTTGAACACCATCCTTTACGACCATGAACTCTTACAGGTGGAGAAGCTCATCCGGGAGTTATACCGTATACACGCCGATGCCGTTATCGTCCAGGACATGGGCATTTTGCAACTGAACCTGCCTCCTATCCCGCTCCACGCCAGCACGCAGACCGATAATCGTACCGTGGAAAAAGTGCAGTTTTTAGAAAACGCGGGATTCACACAGGTAGTGCTTGCACGGGAATTATCCCGGGATCAGATTGCCGAAATTTCGTCACAAACCAGCATTGCGCTGGAGGTTTTTGTTCACGGTGCCCTCTGTGTTTCCTACAGCGGGCAATGCTACATCAGCCAAGCCATAACGGGTCGGAGCGCCAACCGCGGAGAGTGTGCACAAATTTGCAGGCTACCTTTTGATTTGCAGGATGCCGACGGGCGTATTGTTCGAAAAAATGCACACCTGCTTTCCTTAAAAGACTTCAATCAGTACGATAACCTCGAAGAGCTGCTGGATGCCGGCGTTTCATCGCTCAAGATAGAAGGACGGCTGAAAGACGTTACGTATGTTAAAAACGTAGTTGCTGCCTACCGGCAGCGATTGGACTGCATTTTCAGGAAACGGCCCGAGTATGTGCAAGCTTCGTCGGGAAGAAGCGAAATCAATTTTACACCCAATTTATCAAAGAGTTTTAACCGGGGATTTACCCACTATCTTTTCAACGGCAGGCAACACGATATCGGCTCTTTCGAATCTCCCAAATCCATCGGTGAATTTGTGGGAACGGTAAAAACCGTGGGCAGGAACTGGCTTTCGTTAAGCACAACACTCACCATTAACAACGGTGACGGATTGTGTTTTATGGATAAAGACGGGTTAAATGGTTTTCGCGTAAACCGCTCTGAAGGCGGCAGGATTTTTCCGGCCGTAATGCCCGGCCTCAGCGCAGGAACAAAGGTGTATAGAAATTACGATCACGACTTTGAAAACTGGTTAACCAAAAAAACAGCGGAGCGAAAAATTGCTGCGAATATTTTTATCCGAGAGATCCCTACCGGGTTCGCATTACAAATCTCTGACGAGGACAACCACTCCTACACGTTTTCAGTAATTCTAGAAAAGCAGACCGCGCAAAAGCCGCAACAGGAAAATATCCGCACCCAGCTCTCCAAAACGGGAACTACCCTGTTCAGCGTAAAATCCATCGACATCCGGTTTTCCAAGGAGTGGTTCATCCCCTCCTCCCTGCTAGGAGAATGGCGTAAACAACTGATTTCAGGGTTACTAGCGGTCAGAAAAATCAATTACCGGCAGGAACGCAGCCCGATCCCACCCACAACACACGCCTATCCCGAAAAAGAGCTTACCTACTTAGGTAACGTCTCCAACAGCAACAGCGGTTCTTTTTACTTACAACACCGGACGAAAATTTTACAACCCGCATTTGAACAAGTTCAGCAAAAAAACGTTCCACTCATGTTCACCAAACATTGCATCAAGTTTGCATTGGGTTGGTGTCCGCGTGAGACCAAAGAGAAAGCCGGTTTTCGTGAGCCGTTCTATCTGATCAATCAACAGAACAAATTAAAACTCTCGTTCGATTGCCGGAAATGCGAAATGCGGGTTTCTCTTGAAAATCAACAATAATCGGTTGTAGATTCGGATTATGAAAATAAAAGCCCGAATCCGTCAAAAAATGACTAAAAAATCGTCACATAAAAAAATCCAAAATAGTTTCTAAGTATGGCAGTTTTTTCTTTCCTAAAAAATCATAAAAGTCAAATCCAATCCCTTAACCCCGCGGATTTCAAAACAATCATCGCCGGTAAGGATGTTCAGCTTATAGACGTCCGGACTGCTCAGGAATATGCTCAAGGCACCATAAACAGAGCCCGGTTAATGGATGTTTCCTCCATGGATTTTGAGCAAGAAATAGAAAAACTCGATAAATCCTGTCCTGTAGCCGTTTTCTGCCACAGCGGGGCACGAAGCATGTATGCCGCCAAGGTATTGGTTAAAAAAGGATTTCCTGCCATTTACAACCTCAGGGGAGGAATTGTTTTCTGGAAGTAAATTTTTCTCTCCCTTTCACTTGTGGATGGCCCTGTCCATGGCATCGAAACCGGCTTCAAAAAATATTTCCGAAACGGTGGGATGAGCGTGAATGGTATGGGCCACGTCGTAAACCGTGGCTTCGACTTTCAGGTATGCGCCGGCTTCGGCAATCATATCGGTGGCATTCTCAGCCACAACCTGAACCCCCAGGACCTGCCCGTATTTCTTATCGGAAAGCAGCCGGATCAAACCCTCCGTATTGTTTTCAATCAGTGCCTTCCCATTTGCAGACAGCGGAAACTCGCTTATTTTGTAATCGTAACCTTCCTCCTTAATTTTTTGTTCCGTCATCCCGATCTGAGCGATTTCGGGCGTGGTATACATGTTTATCGGATAAGTGGAGTAATCAAAATGGGCTTGTATCCCTTTTATGGCGTTTATGACGTGAATCCCTTGAGCCGAAGCCATGTGTGCCAGAAAACTTCTTCCGGCGACATCACCGATGGCATAAACCCCATCGATACTGGTCTGGAAATTATCGGTTGTTTTGATAAATCCGCGTTCCGTGAGCTGCAGGGGTGTTTCGCTTTCCGGGATAATTGCCTTGCGCGAATTGCAATTAACGATCAGGTCGCATTTTACTTTCTTACCACCAACAGTCAGTCCTCCATCCGCATATTTCTCCGGATAGGCATCCGTGATCAGTTCAATGTTATCGGATGCCAGTTTCTTCGTGATGTACTCGACAAGAAAGGTATCCAATCCGTCCAGAAAGTAACCGCTGTTGGTAACCAGCGTAACGTTTTTATGGATAAGCCTGAAAAACTGGGCCATCTCGACCGAGGAAATGTGGTTACCGGTAACGACAATGTTCTCCGGAAAAGCCTCCCTTTCAAACAGGTTTTCCATCTCCACGACAGGAGCATTGGAGAATGCATCACCCATCGGTTTCGGCTTTGAACCGGTTGCGATGATGATGTGCTTTGCCGAAATTTTTTTATCGTCAACCCACACAGAGCGGTCCGACCCTATTCGGGCGGTTCCACTTATCATTTCAATGCCATTTTTTTTAAGCAGGAAATTTACCCCTGCCGTCAGTTTCCGGGTGATGCGTTTCGACCTTGACTTCACCTTGTCCCAGTTAAAGGCAATTTTACCGGTATCTATTCCATCAATACCAAAATCCTCAATCTCTCCCAGTTTTTTAAACTTCTTCGCACTTTCCAGAATAGCCTTTGTAGGAATACAACCCCAATTGAGGCACATTCCCCCGATATACTGTTTTTCCACGATAGCTGTTTTCAAACCCACCTGCCCCGCCCGGATGGCGGCTACATAACCGGATGGTCCGGCACCGATGATCAATACGTCGTAATCCATACTATGAGTTGTTTTGTGTTTCAAATAAGGTGTGTTATTCCATCAGTAACGCCATGGGATCGGCAAGATATTCCATTACCTTGTTGATAAACCGGGTAACTTCTCCCCCATCAACGATACGGTGATCTACCGAGAGTGACAATGCCATTACACGGCCTACAACAATGGCATCGTCTTTCACCACAGGGGTTTTGAGGATCCTGCCCACTCCCAAAATAGCCGCCTGGGGATAATTAATCACCGGCGTGGCAAATATTCCTCCGATGGAACCGTAGTTGGTAATGGTAAATGTTCCGCCTTTCATGTCTTCCAGGGTAAGGTCTCTTTTTCTGGCTTTCTCCGATATTTCGTCGATGCGTTGAGCAATTTCAAAAATGCTTAAACGGTCGGCATCCCTAACAACAGGGACCACCAGTCCGGCAGGGGTATCCACGGCCAACGCTATGTTATAGCGGTTGTTGAAGATCATCCGGTCATTCTCCAGGTCGATCTGCGAATTTAACTGCCTGTGTTGCTTGAGGGCATTGACGACAGCCTTTACAATAAAAGCGAGGTAGGTCAGCTTAACCCCTCTTTCGGCAAATTTCCCCTTATACTTCTCCCGAACCCTTACCAGATCGGATATCTCCACTTCTTCGAACAACGACATGTGGGCAGCGTTGTGCTTGGACTGGATCATGTTCCGGGCAATAGCCTTGCGGATCTGGGTAAGGGGCTCATAAGTTACCTCATCGTCCTCTTGTTCCGAAACCCGGAGGGAGGATGGCTTTCTGACGGACTTATGGTTTTCAACATCTGCTTTTGTGACCCGCCCCGAAGGCCCTGTGCCACAGACTTCATTTATATCGATGCCTAAATCCCTGGCCATAGCCCGCGCAACGGGCGTAGACAAAGCTTTACGGCGTGGTTTTTCCGTTACGGGAGGCTGCTCCGTTGTGCCTTCGTTGCTCGCAGGCAAAAAAGCATTTCGCGAAGCCACCTCCATCGTACCCACCACCGTTTCGGCTTTCTCCTCCGGTTCAGGGTCAAATCCTCTTTTCGCCTCGGCCTGAGCCTCTTCCGCAAAAACTCCTTCTATTTCAATTTCAACTAGCGGGCTGCCTACTTTTATGACATCACCTACTTCTCCAAACCGGGCAGCAACTATTCCCGTTCTCGGTGACGGAATATCGGCCACTACCTTGTCGGTTTCCATCTTCACCAAGGAATCGCCCGTACTTACCGCCTGTCCTTTCGTAACGTACCACTCCAGGATGGTTCCTTCCTCGAGTCCCTCTCCTATATCGGGAAAATTAAAAATATACCTCATTTAAGTTCGTTTAATCATTTATGGTTTGAACATTAATTGTAATTGGCCTACGGCGAAATTCACTTCGTGTTACTCGCTTCGCACAGTTACTTCATTCATGCTGTTTTTAAAACTTAACCGTTTTTTCTATTTCATAAAAAATCCTTTCGGGAGTTATCATAAAATATTTCTCACCTTGCGCCAACGGAATAATGGTATCAAAACCCATCACCCTTTTTGGAGGAGCTTCCAGGTAGAGGAAAGCCTCTTCGTTGGCTATGGCTATCAACTCCGAACCCACGCTGAATGATCGTTGTGCTTCTGCCACAACCACTAACCGGCCTGTTTTCTGCAACGAGTTCCGGATGGTCTCCTTGTCTATGGGATAGATCGTCCGGAGATCGATTAACTCCACCGATATACCTGCCTCCTTCGCCATTACCATTGCCCGCTGGCATTCGCGAATCATCGCTCCGAAAGCCACGACGGTAACATCTGTACCCTCGGTAAGCACGCTGGCTTTTCCAATTGGAATGGTAAATTTACCGGTAACCACCTCCTGCTTGATGGCCCTATAGATTCGTTTGGGCTCCATAAAAATAACCGGATCGTCACTTTCAATAGCAGATATCAGCAACCCTTTTGCATCGTGCGGCGTTGAAGGAACCACTACTTTTAAACCGGGAATATGGCTATAAAGTGCTTCGGGGCTTTCCGAATGGTGTTCGATGGCATTGATGCCTCCACCGTAGGGAAACCGGATGACCATGGGAATCCTGAACCTTCCGCGTGAACGGTTGTGCATGCGCGATACATTGGAGATTATCTGATTAAATGCAGGATAGGAAAACCCTTCGAATTGCATTTCCACCACGGGCCGTAAGCCGGAAAGGGCCATACCCACTCCTGTTCCCACGATAGCCGACTCCGCCAGAGGCGAATCGAACACACGCTCCACACCGTATTTTTTCTGCAACCCCTCGGTTACCCGGAATACTCCTCCCACAACTCCTACATCTTCCCCATAAACCACAACACCGTTATCCTCGGCAAGCTTAATATCCAACGCGTTGTTGATCGCCTGAACCATTGTCATTACGCTCATTTTCGATTCCCTTTCCAAGCTAAAAATTGTTGATATTCTTCTTTCTGTTTTTTCAGGTCGTCAGGCATTTCCACATACATGTAATTGAAAACATCCTCCAAAGCATACGGGGCAACGTTTTCAGCATCCAGAAATTGTTTCTCCACTTCTTTTTTATACTGCTCCCTCAGCTTTTCTTCGTTCTCCCTAAATATCCCTTTGTGTTCCATAAATTTTTTCAACCGGAACAACGGATCCGACAGCTCCCACGCTGCCTCCTCCTCTTTTGTCCGATAGCGGCTGGGATCGTCGGAAGTGGTATGGGCGCCACACCTGTACGTAAGTGCCTCAATAAGCACCGGCCCTTTACCGGTTCGCGCATGTTCCGATGCCTTTTGGTAGACCAGGTACATGGCGAAGAAATCATTTCCGTCGACTTTGATGCCCGGAATGCCAAACGCTACCGATTTAACAGCTAAATTTATGGATTTGGTTTGCGTGGTTACCGGAACGGAAATAGCGTACTGGTTGTTTTGTATGGTAAACACTACCGGGACCTGCCACACACCGGCAAAGTTCAACGCTTCGCTGAAGTCACCTTCCGACGTACCGCCATCCCCAATATAAGTAAACACAATATCGCCTTCCTTTCTGTATTTAATGGAATATCCTATCCCAACGGCATGGGGCAACTGTGTACCGATAGGAACGTTTATGGGTAATACACGCGGGGCATTTTTAAAGTTACTCCCCTGTTCGTTGCCGTTGTAATACAGGAAAATCTCTTTCATTGTAACGCCTTTAGCCAACATTAGCCCCACTTCCCTAAAAGCAGGAACGAGCCAGTCGTTTTCGCGTATCACGTTGCCGGCCGCAATATGAATAGCTTCTTGTCCTTTGTTGGGGGGATAAGTGAACATGCGTCCCTGGCGTTGAAAGGATACAGCCATCTCATCGGCTACCCGTTCAAAGAGCATGGCTTTCCAGGCTTTCACAATAGTATCGTCGGATATTTCCGGGAATAGGTCGGGACGTAAAATACGACCATCGTTATCGATAATTCTGAGGATCTTATCTTCCGATGGATTGAACTCTTCAAAAATCATAAGGTCTTATCTTTAGCTGCATTCATCTCGTCAGAAAACATACGAAAGTGAATTATTTGGAATGATTTTAAAATGTAAAAACTACTGACTATAACGAATAACTTGGTTTAAGGTTTGCCCAAACCGTAAATTTATTCATTTTCCGGCACTGTTTATCGTTATTTTCGGAATTTTGTTCACTTCTTCAGTCTCAAGTTAAGGCTTGACGACCTGTTAAGCCGCTTAAGCCAGAGACTTTGTCCATAACATTCGTTTAATTCACCAATATTGCTTAGTTTTGTACATCTCAACCATTAAAATACAACACAATGAAACAGATCATCGGAATAGATTTGGGTGGAACCACCATCAAAGGCGGTTTAATAGAAGGGCAAAACCTGATAAAAGAAGAGGTGGCCGATACACGGGCACCGGAAGGCGGGGAAGTTACTTTAACTGTGCTGAAAGACATTATCCGCAAGTTGAAAACCGATAAAATCCATGCCATAGGGATTGGCGTCCCGAGCGTTGTGGATCGTACCCAAGGCATCGTTTACCACGTACAAAACATCAAAGATTGGAATGAGGTACACCTGAAGCAGCTGCTAGAAAAGGAATTCAACATACCGGTACACATCGATAACGACGCCAACTGTTTTGCCAAGGGAGAACGTATTTACGGACTTGGCCGGGATTTTGAGAATTTTGTCGGAATTACTCTGGGCACAGGCGTGGGCGGTGGAATAATACAAAAAGGGAACCTGCTGAGCGATGCCAACTGCGGATCGGGAGAATTTGGAGAAATGCCTTACCTGGACGGTATCCTCGAGCAATATTGTGGAAGCTTTTTCTTCACAAACAACTACGGTACAACGGGATATGAAGTCGCCCGGAAAGTAGGGCAGAACGATAAAAAAGCGTTGGAAATCATGCATGAATATGGAAAACATATTGCTGTACTGGTAAAAATGATTGTTCTTACCGTTGATCCGCAAGCCATTATCTTCGGAGGTGCGATTGCCAAATCGCTTCCTTTATTTAAAGAATCGATGTACGAACACTTGAACGACTTTCCCTACCCCAATTCCATCAAAAACCTGAAAATACTGGGATCGGAACTAAACCATCCCGGAATTCTGGGAGCAGCGGCATTGTGTTACTGATGGTTCTACTTCAAATTCGATTTATTGAAAACATTCCCGGGAATACGTTGGTTGAACGAAATTTCGCTTATGGTAAACTCTGTTCCTTTTCCGTCTTTCAGCACATCCTTGTAGACCGTTTTCATTGGATACCAACGTCCTTGTATCTGCCGTATATCCGATAAAGCTATCTCCTTCAATTGCTTTCCGCTTTTGGCAAACAGTTGCATCTTGATCGGGACGAACCGTTCCTGATCGACCCATAATTTCCGGGAGTAATAATTAATATCGCTTATCCTGGCGGTCATGTCAACCACCCAGCATTTTCTACCGTTTATTGTTTCTTCTCCGGTAACTACGGCATTATATTGCTCCTGCATTGGTGTATCGTTCATCATATCCTCGTAAGACAAGTCGCTTCCCATAACCGACTGACGCAGCATGTGACCCGAAATCTGGATGGTGCGGTCGGTCGATGGTGAGTAAAGCCACAGTTGATTATCGAGCTTCAACATTTTGGTTCCTTTCTCCCTTGCCGGCGAGAGATATTCAGTAAAGGCCTTCTTGTCGCCTTCCATCCATGTTTTCAACGTCATCGTACGCGTGGCGCGTGCACTGTTCACCTGCATCGAAGCCGTCATGACAGTTGTTTCTGACGACATATTGGCATCTATCTTGTCCAACAGGGAATTTCCCGAAGGGTAATTTTGTGCATACAATAAGGGGCTGAAAAAAGAGAGGAATATTACTATCGTTTTTTTGTTCATTGCTTGAATGTCTTCAGTGTTGTTAAATCTTTTTTATCCCTGCCTCAAGGTTTCACACAGTCTTCAGGTAGCCGTTTCCGCACGACTCTCATTTTGCCCTGACTGCCCAGGTCGCCTTGGAGGCATTCCAATTAATTCTGTAACTCTTTAAATAAGTTCGCCGTCTGTCGTTTATAAATCCCGACTCCCGACAACATGGCTCCAATAACCGTCGAAAAAATTCCTGGGATAAACCCGATAAACCAGGTGAAAGGAGTTATCTGTGTTCGTAACGTGTCGGAAATCATCAACGATGAGTTATTCATCATGCTACCCACGTTGATGCCGTATTCCTGCATCAACCACGATGCCGATAATCCCAGCATTGAGCCGAAAATAGTTCCGATAATTCCTACCAATGCGGCTTCCCCGATAAGCGACCTGTAAATTTCCGATTTATTTTCGCCAATAGCCATCCGCAGTCCGAACTCACCGTATCTCCTCAAGCCGCTAATCAAACCGGCATTCCAAAGTACGATAGACATGGCAAAAATAAAAACCAGAATGATGAATCCGGCGATATTTTTGATAAAAGCGTAAGAGAAACCCATCAAGCCGTTGTCCGAAAGGGAAGACATCACCGGTGCGAACTTATCTTCGTCGTTTTCATACCGTTTGTTGAAATCTGTTTTTGTTGCAACAGCTTGTCTATCGTTGTACAACTTGTTTTTAGAGAAACCGAGTAGGGTTCCCGCAGCATCCTCCATATTCAAGGCTGCCTTCACGTCGCGTATATCGGCAATCATCATTCCCCGGTCGAGTACATTTACTCCAAAATGCAACGAACCGGCCACCGTAAAATTGTACATAGCCATTTCGCCAAACATGGTGGAAGAAATCAGTGTAACCTTGTCGCCCAGACTTAGGTACAATTTTTCGAAAAGTTCATCGCTGACCAGTATTTCTCCGGCTTTGGAAGGAAACCGTCCCTTCACCAGCAGTTTTTTGAGTTCCATACGGGTGGCTTCACCATCCGATTGCAGCAGATCGACGCCTTTTCCCATCACCGTGCCTTGCATTTTCGTATTTCCCGAACTATCAGGCACGTCCAACAACCCACCGAAATCAATCCGCTGCACCCAATCGTATTCGGGATAGAGCCTTTCAAGGCTTTTTTCCAACGTATCAACACCCACAAGCGCCAGATCGTTGGGCAATTGCGAAAAATTATCGGCATAGGCCCTGGTTTCCACCCTTACGTGACCCTCGGAGAAATTAGCCGTTTTTTCCAGACTCTCGCCAAGCACACCGCTCAAATAAGCATGCATGAACACGGTAATCATCACCCCCAGTGTCACAACAACAACCGGCAAGAGGCTCCGGCTTCGATCCCGCATTAATCCTTTTAACAGAAACTTTAACATAGTTTTTTTATTAGATGCCAGGTATCAGACCGCTTCGCTGACAGAAGTCTAATGGCTAATTTTCTGAAACCTGATGCCTGACATCGGATGTTTACTTTATTGTATTTTCCCCTTGATGGCATCGGTCGGATTCATTTTTACAATTTTCCGGGCAGGGAGATAGCTTACCCATGCCGTGATTAAAATAATAAACAGGATGGTTCCGATAATAAGTTTAGGGGGAAATGCCGGATAAATCTTGTCGGCTATGGCAACCCCGAAATCACTTGTGCCGGATGGCATCGGGATACCGTTTACAGCAAAATAAAGAAACATGGGAACGCCGTAAACAGCACCGAGAGCGATGGCAAGGATAGCATTCATGGTCCCTTCGAGCGTAAACAAACCCATCACTTCTTTTTTAGTCATTCCGAGGGCCACAAAGGTGCCGATCTCGCGCTGGCGATAGAAGATGGAAAGCGTTTGTGTATCGAAAACAGCCAACAAAGCCAACAACAGGAAGATCACGTAAAAAACGCTTTGTCCAACGGTTTTTGATCGCAAGGTCTCCCTCAGCGGTCGAGTGAGTTCATCTACGTCCTTGAAATTCCAGCCGTCAACCGGCACGACGCTCACCTCTTTCGATTTAACAAGAAGGCTAACTTTACCAGAATTCAGCGTTATCTTCTGCAATATGTCAAGCGGAAGCCAGATCTGCCCGGCATCTACCGTCGGAACAAATGTTCTGAATACGCCGGCAATGCGAATATCCCGCGCTTCGAAAGTACCGTTGGCATCGCGCCACCGTAGCGTTACAATATCGTTTTCCGTCAGTCCAGACTGGTGTGCCATATTCGATCCGATAATTGCCGGGATATCGGCGCTGTCAGTCGGGTTCATCAACAACGACGTGGGAAGCTCCAGCAATTGTTGTCCGGAGCGGATGCCTTTCATCAACACCGGCATGCTCCGGCCCGACGGATAAATAGTGCCGGCAACTATCAGAACAGGCTCAACTTGTCCGGTTTCGTATTGGTTGACAAGCTGTTTCGGGATAATCGACACAGCGCTGTCCAGTGTAAAGGGATCAAACGGGTCGTAATTCGCATTCCAATACTGCCCGTCGGCAATTTCCCATTTTACGGTATCGGACATAGCCTGCCTATCCCAGCCCTGCAAAATCGCCTGCATAAAAATGATCAACACGAACGCAATCGACAGCACAAAAACGTTCAGCCACGTTTTCAGCCCGTTGCCAATGAGGTTTCGGAAGACTAGTTTCAATATTTTCATACCTCACTTTTCTTATTGTAACTCCGACTTTTGCCTGCTGATATCTTTTACAATACGGCCATCTTCCAAATGTACGATTCGCTTCAGGTAGCTGATCACTTTTTCATCGTGCGTGGCAAAAATGAAACAGGTTTTCAGTTCTTCGTTCAGTTTCACCATGGTTTTCAGAATGCGGTGCGAATTGTCAGCATCCAGATTAGCAGTCGGTTCGTCAGCCAATACCAGTTTCGGACGTTTTACCATCGCCCTTGCAATCGCCACCCGTTGACACTCCCCTCCCGATAATTGAGGCGGTCGGGAATTTATTTTCGAAGTCAATCCCAGCCATTCCAACGTCTCCATCACCCGTTTTTTGCGTTCCCCATAAGATAGGTTAAGCAACAACAACGGAAACTCCACATTTTCAAAAACCGTGTAAACAGGTAGCAAGTTGAAACTTTGAAAGATAAAACCCATTTCCTCCTTCCTCAGCTGTGCAGCTTGCCTGGGAGTAAGGTTCCCTGCGTTCCTGTCCAACACGTTTACCCGACCTTCAGACGGTTTATCGAGTGTTCCAATAATGTTCAAAAACGTAGTTTTCCCCGAACCGCTTGGCCCAACCAGGCCCATAAACTCACCTTCCGATACGGTTAAGTCAATACCCTTCAACGCCGTAAAGAATCCTGAAAAGCCTATCGGAAACCTCTTAACCAGTCCGTTAACATCAACAATCAAGTTGTTTTTGCTGTCCATAAATTTAGTGCTTTTATCTTTATCGAAGTTTTTCACCGTAAGAAACCGCATGTTGCGTCTTACAGTTTCTAAAAATTATAACTCGCCATTAATTGGATGCCTTTTCCCATAAACAGATTCTTGCCCCCTGCCTGCCCGCCCAACGGCAAGTTTATCTCAGGATTCCAAAAGCCCATCAGATAAAAACTCCATTTATCGTATGTCCTGGCCCAGCTGATATAGTTCAACCACATATTCAAATCGTTACCGACATAGAAAAACATTGCCGTCAGGTTATCCAGAACCGAGACCGGATACGAGAGCATTTCTCCAATCACGTTCAAGTTCATACCTTTTCGCATAAATCCATCTCCGGTATGGTAACGAAAATACTCCACCGTTAACCCCAATCCGTTTCCTAACGGGAAAGTGTAATCCATCCCTACGTTTATGGCATCCTGATGGAGTGCCATCTTGTAATTATTCTTCTGCAACCGGGTAAAACTGGTTTCAAACCACAAGCCAACCCCCACGTCCCACCGCCCATCCAGTCCGAGACGGTTTTCGTCCAGCAGCGTATTCTCCGGAACATCCGGCAACAAATGGTGCACATCTGTTTTTCGATGATGAGTACTTACGCCCATTTCACCGGCGAAAGCCGGGAACTCAAATCGCCCACCAATTTCGGGACGACGGCGGGCACTACCGATTAACTCCCAACCTTTTGGCCGTTTGTTTCCAAGTAGCGACCAAAGCCAGACGGAAGCATTGTTTTCGAAAAAATACTTGCCCAGAATGCCGTACACGCCGTCTGTCAGTTGCAACGGGTCACGTACATCCATAGCGTCGAACCACATCAGCGGACGAAACATGCGGGCTGTACCGAAATTGATTTTTTGCAAACCGCCGCGCAGCTCCCAGTTTTTGCCCGAATAGCGTAACCAAACCCGGTAAGGTTTTAGTTTTCCTTCCTTATTGATATAATCCCACCCTGTAAAATTTAACAGCCCATAGAGGTGGACAGATGCTTCAGCATCGAGTTTTGAATTTTCTCCCCAACTAAAGTTTCCGAGCAATACAGGCAAAAAACGGCAACCAGGCTGCCAATTCACCGAATTGGAGAGTTGCGTTGTTTCCCATCCGGTTATCTGTCCGTTTAAAACAAAATGAATTCTGTGCAAACCATCGTCAGAAACGGAACCGGCACTATCCGACGGTTCTTGTGCGTGTAAAGGAAAAACAGCAATGAACAACAGGGTTATAAACGACATTTTCCGTCACATTTTGATCACCACATCTACGGCCGAAAGATGATGTCCTCGCCCCATAAGCGGATTCAAGTCCATTTCTTCAATCTCAGGAACAAGTACTAGAAGGTCAGATACTTTACATATCACTTCGGCAAAAACTTCTTCGCTTATGCCCTCTTTTCCGCGGGCACCCTGGATCAACTTATATGACTTCAGCGAACGGATCATCCGCAACGCTTCCGTCCGTGTGACGGGTGCCAACGTATACTGGATATCTTTAAGGATTTCAACAAAAATCCCCCCTAAGCCACACGTAATGATATGGCCGAATCCCGGCTCTTTTTTCACACCGATAAGTACTTCCAGTCCCCGTTCCATCTGGCAAACTTCTACCCCGGCAGCGTTTTTTATTCCGATCAACCGTTTGAAATTTTCTCTAACGGCCTCCAGGGTTACCACATCCAGCACAACGCCCCCTACATCTGATTTATGCGCAGGACCCACCACTTTCATCACCAACGGAAAACCTAATTCCTGCGCCGCATTTATTGCTTCTTCCTCCGTTGAAATGAATTTATTTCTAGGACGGCTCACACCCATTAGATCCAACAACTCAAATCCCACATGGCTATCTATCAGCCCTTTTCTGTCTTTTAATAAAGCTTTAATTTTCTTTTCATTTTTTAGCTTTCCTGTCTCTTTCTCCTCAACAGGCGCAACATACCGGCTTTCGTTCAGCAGCGCATTACCCAACACAAATTCATCTTCGAAGAATACTCCGCCTTCATCTACAAATTGATCCATCTCTTCCTTAGCGTTAAGGATAGATGGCAGTATGGTATATATGGGTTTAAGGCAGCTGTTCTGTTGTTCACGGATTACCCGGTAAGTGTCAATGTTGGAGAACAATCCCGGACTACCAAAAATAACCACAATTCCATCAATGCTTTCCAACCTGTCACAAAAACGGATGCATTTTTCCAATTGTTCGGCTGTCCCCGTAGCGAGAATATCTATTGGATTGGCAGTAGAGGCACCTTCGAACAGTTCGTCACGCAAATTCCTCATCAGCTCGTCGGATAAGCGGGGCACCTTCATCCCGCCGGTAGAGAGAACATCCGTTAGCATAACCCCGGGGCCTCCGGCATGTGTGATAATGGCTATACGTTTCCCGGTTAGTTTGGGATGTTGGAGCACAGCCCCCATGGCCGTCAGTTCACCACGGCTGTTGCATCGGACAATGCCTGCTTTCCGGAACAACGCATCAACTGCCATATCCGAATTCAGCATAGCACCCGTGTGGGAGGCAGCAGCACGGCCTCCGGCATCGGATATTCCTGATTTTACAGCAGCCAGACGACAACCCTTGCCAATAAGTTCCCGCGCATTTTTTAATAGGAGTTGTGGTTTTTTAATGCTTTCGATGTACATCAAGATTGTTTGGGGCGACTTCCCTTCCTCATACGTTTCATTCAGGTATTCCACCACATCTTCTACGCAGGTTTGAACTGCATTTCCTACCGAGAATACGGAAGAAAAAGTAAGCCCTTTGCTCAATGCCGATTCCAGGATAAATACACAAGTAGCTCCTGAGCTGGAAACAAGTGCTGTGCCTCCCCACTCCATTTTCGGTACGGGAGAGACGAAAACCGACTGATGATATGGATTCATAACCCCGATGCAGTTGGGGCCAATCAGCGTTGCCTGATGCTTGTCCGCCAGGAGCGCCATCTCTTTCTCCATTTTTTTACCTATCGGTCCCATTTCGGAAAATCCGGCAGAGAGCACAACGACAGCTTTGGTATTTTTCTCTTCAAGAAGGCTTTTTATAACCGGGACACACAGGTTGGCCGGAATAGCCAGGATGGCCAGATCGATCTGTGGCAGTTCCGATACATTCCTGAAGGTTTGCACCCCCTGAATGTTTTCGTGCTTTGGGTTTACAGCATAGAGGCCTCCTTCAAACGTTCCGTTTTTCACGTTATAAAGTGCTTTTCCGCCGGGTTTTTCGATGTTCTCCGAAGCACCGATCACGGCAATGCTTTTCGGGTTTATCAGTTGGAGCGTTATCATATATAATTCAGAATTCAACCGTTAGAGGCCAGAAAACGACAGATAAAGTATCATTTCGAAAGTCCAAAGTTACAATTTTCCAACAAAAAACGTAATTTTTACGTATAATTTGTGAAGTTAAATTTATTATCTTTGCATCCAAACTAAACAAATCTATAATAAAAAATGAAAAAAGTTTTTTTTATGCTATCAACCCTTTTTCTGTTGGCTGCCTGCACAGGCAACAAATCAGAAACCTCGCAGGTATCTGCTGAACCGGATCTGCCGGATTCCACTTTCCAGTATAAAGTTGACCGGTTCGCCGATGTGGAAATACTCCGTTATTATGTCCCGGGATTTAAGACTTTGCCTTTAGCGCAAAAAGAATTAATCTATTACCTGTCTCAAGCAGCTCTTGAAGGACGCGATATCCTATTCGACCAGCATAACCGGTACAACCTGACTATTCGTAGGGTATGCGAAGGCGTTTATGAAAATTACATGGGCGACAAATCTTCGGAGGACTGGAAGAACTTCGAAACTTACCTGAAACAGATTTGGATGGCAAACGGCATCCATCACCACTATTCCGAAGATAAAATCCTGCCGAAATTTTCGCAGGACTATTTCGTGTCGATCGTCAAAGGGGTGGACCCCGGCCGTATGCCTTTCCGCGACGGAATGGCAGCCGATTTGACATTGAAGGAAATCCTTCCGGTGATGTTCGACGCCAACGTGATGCCTAAGAGAATGAACCAGTCTGCCGGAGCCGATATTGTAGCAACATCGGCAGTGAACTTCTACGAAGGGGTGACCCAAAAAGAGGTAGAAGATTTCTACAACACAATGAAAGATCCGAACAACCTCACGCCGGTTTCCTACGGATTAAACAGCAAGGTTGTGAAAAAAGACGGTGTTGTATCCGAACAAGTGTGGAAGTTGGGTGGAATGTATGACAAAGCCATTGAGCGCATTATCGGATGGCTGGAAAAAGCAGCCGGTGTCGCTGAAAATGAGCAGCAGAAAGAAGTCATCAACACGTTGATTTCCTATTACAGGTCGGGTGATCTGAAAACATTCGACGATTACTCGGTTAAATGGGTAACCGATACCGCTTCGCGCGTAGATTTTGTCAACGGTTTTATAGAGACCTATACCGATCCGCTGGGAATGAAAGCAACCTGGGAATCCATGGTGAACTTCAAAAGCGAAGAAGCGTCCAAACGTACGCAACTTATCAGCGATAACGCACAGTGGTTTGAGACCCACTCACCCATTGACGACAAATTTAAAAAAGAAGAGGTAAAAGGCGTATCGGCAAAAGTAATCACGGCAGCCATCCTGGGAGGAGACTGCTATCCGGCAACCCCCATTGGAATAAATCTTCCCAACGCCAACTGGATTCGCCGCGACCACGGATCAAAATCAGTGACTATCGACAACATTACATCGGCTTACGACAATGCGGCTCAGGGAAGCGGGTTCAACGAGGAGTTCATGTGGAGTGATGCCGAACGTGAACTGTCGAAAAAATACGGTTCGTTAACCGATAACCTGCACACCGACTTGCACGAATGCCTTGGACACGGATCGGGCAAACTACTTCCCGGTATTGACGGCGATGCACTGAAAGCCTATGGATCTCCTTTGGAGGAGGCCAGAGCTGATCTGTTCGCTTTGTATTACCTGGGCGACGCAAAAATGGTGGAACTGGAGCTTCTTCCCGATGCGGAGGCATACAAAGCCGAGTATTACAAGTACATCATGAACGGTGCCATGACACAACTGACGCGCATCCAGCCCGGAAAAGACATTGAACAAGCACACATGCGCAACAGGGCCCTTATATCGAACTGGGTGATCGAAAACGGAAAAAACGAAAACGTAGTGGAGATAAAGCAGCAAGACGGCAAAACATTTGTTGTAGTAAACGATTACGCGAAACTACGCGATCTATTTGGCAAGCTGCTTTCGGAAGTGCAACGCATCAAGTCGGAAGGCGATTTCGAAGCAGGCAAAAAACTCGTGGAATCGTACGGTGTGAAAGTGAATCAGGCGTTGCACAAAGAAATCCTGGAGCGCTACGCCAGATTGGACCTGGCTCCCTACAAAGGTTTTGTAAATCCGGTTTATAAGCTAGTAACCGACGAAAGCGGCAAGGTGTCTGATGTAACGATCTCATACGATGAAAACTATGTTGATCAGCAGTTACGTTATTCGAAACAATACTCCGTACTTCCCCTGAAGAATTAAAGGAGTCTCGCGTTACAAGAGTTAAAAAAATGCACTCAATGAGTGCATTTTTCTTTATAGTTATATATTTGTCCGAGCTTTCTAAGTAAAAGAATAAACATGACCTACCCCGAAACATTGGAATACCTCTACATCCAAATGCCCGAATACCAACGCGTCGGGCACCTCGCCTATAAGCCAGGATTGGGAAACAGCCTCCGGCTCGATGCCGTTTTCAATCATCCGCACCAACACTACAAAACCATTCACATCGGAGGAACCAACGGCAAAGGTTCCACATCGCATTTGCTGGCAGCCATCCTCCAACAGTCGGGCTACAAAGTCGGGTTGTACACTTCGCCCCATTTGGTGGATTTCCGTGAACGGATCAGGGTAAACGGGGAGATGGTTCCCAAAAAGTATGTGGTTGATTTCGTAAAGAAATACCGTGAACGGTTTGAGCCTGTAATGCCCTCCTTTTTTGAATTGACAATGGAAATGGCTTTTCTTTATTTTGAAGAGCAAGAAGTTGATGTAGCCGTTGTTGAAGTTGGTTTGGGTGGAAGGCTCGACAGCACTAACATCATCTCGCCCGACCTATGCGTCATCACCAATATCGGGTTTGACCACATGCAGTACCTTGGGAGCACATTACCCGAAATTGCTGCAGAAAAAGCCGGTATTATAAAGCCACATACACCTGTGGTGATTGGCGAATCCGATGATGAAGAGGTGAAAAAAGTTTTTACCGTCAAAGCTGAATCCGAAAATGCACCCATCATTTTTGCCGAAGCAGTTTTAAACGATTTCTCTGCTCACAGGGCTGACGACGAATGGATAATAACCACACACGAATACCCTGACTTAAAAAACAAGCTGGGTGGCTTCGCTCAGGAGAAAAATGCAAAAACAGTCCTGGCGGCGGTAGCGGAATTAAAGAAAATAGGTTACAGGATCCCGAAGGAAGCAGTTTACAGCGGCTTTGCCCAGGTTGTGGAATTAACCGGGCTGAAGGGGCGTTGGCAGGTACTGCAGGAGAAACCAAAAATTGTTTGCGACACAGGACACAACGCACACGGAATCCGATACGTCGTGGAACAACTGAAGCAGGAAAAATACAACCGGTTACACGTTGTTTTTGGAATGGTCAACGATAAAGACATTACATCCGTGTTGGCTATGTTGCCCCGACAAGCCGTCTATTATTTCACCCGGGCATCGGTAGAAAGAGCATTGAACGAAAAGACGCTTGCCAGGGAGGCTGCTTCCTTCGGGTTGAAAGGAAACACTTTCGAAGATGTGTCTACGGCCATAAATGCAGCCAAAGAAAATGCCGACGAAAACGATTTTATTTTCATCGGCGGAAGTTCGTTCATTGTAGCAGATGCACTGCCGTTGTTTAAATAATTACCAGATCAACACTACCTGAAAATTCATATCAACAGGTACCCCATCTTCATAGAATGCCAAGTCTGACATTTCTAAGGTAAAAACAACACTTGAAGGACTACCCAGGTTAAAATCACAACTAATGGTTTCGGTATAAAATTTTGTCACCGTGACTCCATTTTCAATAATATCATAGGCATACGTTTTCACAAAAGGCAGTGCTGTTTTGGAATCATTATTAAATTTATAATATCCTATTGCCGCACCTTCATCGAAAATAAATTGAGTCAACTCAGGAAGATTCACAGTGGCTTGGTAAAATCCATCGTTATTGTTCCATACCCAATCCGATTTTTTGACCGTGATATTTATAACTTTCCATTGTGTTTCCGCAATACCATCGTTCTTAGAACAGGAAGCTGCACCAAAAGCCACTCCCAGGAAAAGGACAACGGCAAGGAGAGAAGTAAAAAAATTTCTTTTCATAAGTGTAAGCATTAAAAGTTTTTTCTTGATTCATTGACTGAAAAAAACTGCACTCGTTTAACTGTTAAAACGTATTTTTTTAAATCAATTGTTTATTTGCTTCAAAAATAAGCAAAAAAGTCCTTATTCAGGACTTTTTACAGAAAAAAACAGGATAAAGTGTCTTTTATTTGATTGTTTGTCCGATGGGGCCATTTAATAATTCCGATAAGTCCATGTTGTTAAATTGATTAAAAATTTTATAAAGATATTTATTTAACACCGTAACACCCATTTAGTTTTGTAAAAAAAAGAATCTATGGAAAAAATCAACAATACGTCTTGACAGGGCTATTTTGGAATTTTCATCCGGCTATCTTTCGGATAATACAGTTTGAGATAAGAAAATAAACTTGTATTTTTGTGTGAAACTCTTTTAAGAATGAAACAATATTTAGATTTACTTCAGCGCGTGCTGGATGAAGGTGTGCGGAAAGAAGACCGTACCGGAACGGGTACCATCAGTATTTTTGGGCACCAGAACCGGTTCCGGATGAACGACGGATTTCCCGTTCTCACTACCAAAAAACTTCACTTAAAATCGATTATACATGAATTGTTGTGGTTCCTTAACGGGGATACCAACGTAAAATACCTGAACGACAACGGTGTACGTATCTGGAACGAATGGGCGGACGAGGATGGGAATCTCGGACATATATACGGTTACCAGTGGCGTTCGTGGCCGGACTATAACGGGGGACATATCGATCAAATATCTCAGATAGTCAACACGATTAAAAATAACCCTGATTCTCGCCGCATCATCGTAAGTTCGTGGAACGTGGCCGATATTCCCAACATGAAGCTTCCGCCCTGTCACGCCTTCTTCCAGTTCTACGTAGCCGATGGAAAACTGAGCCTGCAACTCTATCAGCGCAGCGCCGATATTTTTCTGGGTGTACCCTTTAACATTGCGTCCTACGCGTTGCTGTTGAAAATGATGGCACAGGTTACCGGGCTGGATGAGGGTGATTTCATCCACACCTTTGGCGATGCCCATATCTACCTCAACCACCTGGGACAGGTAAAACTGCAACTTTCCCGCGAACCGCGACCGTTGCCCGAGATGAAGATCAATCCCGATGTGAAGGATATTTTCAGTTTCCGTTTTGACGATTTTGAACTGGTAAATTACGATCCGCATCCACATATAAAAGGTGAAGTAGCCGTATGACAGACAATCCTCAAACCATAGCCATCATCGTTGCTCTCGATGAACAAAATGCCATTGGTAGCAACGGCGATCTGCTCTGCCATCTGCCCAGCGACCTGAAGCACTTTAAAAAGATCACCACCGGATACGCTGTGATCATGGGCCGGAAAACCTATGAATCTTTACCCAAAGGAGCATTACCCAACCGTACCAATATCGTGATTACCTCCGGTGAACCGGAGAACTATCCCGGATGCACGGTTGTTCGCTCTGTCGAAGAGGCACTTTCTCGTTGCAGCAATCAGGGAAAAGCATTCATCATAGGTGGCGGGAAATTGTATCGATCCACGCTTCACCTGGCGACCCAACTCTACCTTACACGCATCCATCACACCTTTGACGATGCGGATACTTTTTTTCCAGAAATCCCTTTTACAGAATGGAAACTCGTTGAAAAAGAATCGCACGAGACCGACGATAAACATCCATATGCATATACATTTTTAAACTATAACAAAAAATAGTCATGCAACGATGGGCAAAGAAGCATGGAAAAGATTCTTAGCGGGTGATGAAAGATCTTTCGAAGCACTTTACAATACCTACTTCCCGGAGCTTTTCGCCTATGCGTTGAAAATAGGATTCAACGAAGAAACATGCAAGGATGCGATACACGACGTCTTTTTCAAACTTTATGCATCAAAAAACAAATTGCGGCATATTCAGAACATTGAATTCTATTTGCTCGGCAGCGTAAAAAATCGGCTATTCGACATTCACACCATAGAACACAAAATACACGAAATCAACTATCTGGACTTCTTTATTGAGAATGAGAAAAACATCATTGAACAAATAATTGATGAAGAAAGGCAACTCCAGTTACAAAAAAAACTGTCACACCTGCTTCAAACTCTACCTCCCAGGCAACGGAAAATAATCAACTATCATTATCAACTTAACCTGAATTATGCAGAAATAGGCGAAATTCTCAATCTCTCTCCCGATGCCGTAAAAAAAACATTGTACAGGGCACTCAAAAAAATGAAAGATAATTCCAGACCCCATTCGTTATCATCTCTTATATATTTATTCACAATATTTGGTTAATATTCCTTAAATACGTCCTTTGGTCCACATTTTCCAGTCTTTGATAAAAAAGGGTGTGAATGAAGCAAAACATACACGATAAAAATTTTTTGTGTGATGATCTTTTCATATACTGGAGGACTCATCCTACCAAAGAGTTGACAGCTTTCTGGAGCAAATTTATCAGAGAGAACGAACACCTCAGGGAACCGTTTCAGGAAGCCATTTCCGAATTCGACAAAATACGACAGGGACAATGTACATACCGGCTTGAAAAAAAAACTGTGTACCGGGAACTGCAAGGAAGACTTGGGCAGGCAAGGAGGAGAAGACTGCGGATTCTGTATGCATCATCTGTTGCTGCCATTTTATTTTTGGTTTTGGTTACGGTACTTTATACAACCCGCCGGGAAGAAATCGTACCCGGCAAGCAAATGGCATTCATTGGAGAGGTGATGAACCGGGACAAAGTACAGTTATTCACAGAACATCAAGTGGTTGACTTGGAAAATAACGCCACAGTTCAATTCTCAGACAAGGAAAAGGCCCTGATCAGGGATTCTATCTCCCAAAAGGAAATTGATTTAAAAAACAACCGGAAAAACAGACTTATTGTCCCTTTCGGAAAAAAATCTTCGATCCTTCTTTCCGATGGATCAACCGTATATGTAAACTCCGGTACCGAATTGGAATTTCCTTCTGCTTTTTCCAGCGAGGCTCGGGAAATTAGTGTAAAAGGTGAAATCTTTATTGAAGTGACAAAGCAAGACCATCCATTCATCATTCACACGCCTCAATCCCAGATAACCGTTTACGGAACTTCGTTCAACGTATCTTCCTATACCGATGACCCAAGTGAATCGGTGGTGCTGGTGAACGGATCTGTGGAAGTAAAGAGCGCGGGCAACTCTTTGATGCTGAAACCTAACCAAAAAGCTGAAATTAGTAACGGAAGTATCCAGCAACAACAGGTGGATGTTATGGAATATACCAGTTGGAAAAACGGATATATGTTGTTGAACAAAACCTCATTGACCAATGTACTCAAAAAAATCGGAAGATACTATAACATCGAATTTAATTACGATGCAGGGCTAAAACTGCACAATCAAACCTGTTCGGGGAAATTATTCCTGTCCGATAATTTTGAAGATGTGTTGCAATCATTTTCAAAAATGACCTTTCTGAATTACAACGTACTGAATGAAAGGGTTATATACATAAGTAAACCCTAAAAAACGTAAATTTAATTTACATGTATCATTTAAAACAAAAAGCCTATGATAACAATCCCAAAAGAAAACTAAAAAGCCGAATAATGCGGTAACATTATCCGGCCAAAATGTAAGTGAATCATAATCTATTTGGTAACAAATTAAAATTCAATGACAAAGATATGCAAGAAAATAATAACCGTGCACATTTTACCACGAAAAAAACCGAAAAGTTTTTTACAATCATGAAAATTTATTTTTTGATAGCTTTACTCTGTATTTTTTCAATCTCGGCAGAAAACACCTATTCCCAATCAAAAACAGTGAATGCCGAATTAAAGAACGTCACGCTGAGGGAGGCATTACAAGAAATTGAAAAAAACAGCGATTACCTCTTCCTTGTTATGGACAACACAGAGAGTTATTTAACAACTAAAGTTAACATCTCAATCAACAATAAATCAATGGTAGAGATACTCGATCTGTTGCTTAAGAATACCAATCTGACCTACTCAATTGTTAACAGACAGATTACAATTTCGAGAAAACCGGGTATTGCTGAAAATAAGGAGATTGATGTAAAAACAAGCATCAAGGAAGTTCAACAGACAGAAAAAACAATTACAGGAGTGGTTACCAATGCGAATGGAGAAGCCATTATCGGAGCCAATATAATTGAAGTGGGAACTCCTTCCCATGGAACTATTACCGACATTAACGGAAGATTTACACTAAATGTAAGCAACAATGCATCCATTAAAGTCTCATTTATAGGATATCTGAGTCAAACAATCAATACTATTGGGAAGACCAGCTTAAATATCACCCTGGCTGAAGATACTCAGGCACTTGAAGAGGTGGTGGTGGTGGGCTATGGCACCCAGCGGAAAGAGAACCTTACCGGTGCCGTCTCCACCGTGGATGTGGAAAGGACATTAAAAGCACGGCCTATAACCGATGTGGGACGAGCACTTCAGGGCTCTGCTCCTGGTCTGGTTATAAAAACTACTTCCGGGGTATTAGGCGGCTCCCCTTCAATTCGTATCAGAGGTACAGTTAGCACAATTGGGGGAGGATCAGGGAATCCTTTGATTTTAGTTGATAACGTTGAAGTTCCTGATTTATCTTATGTGAATCCGGATAATATTAAATCAATTTCCGTATTGAAAGATGCGTCCACAACTGCAATTTATGGTGCGAGAGCAGCTTTCGGAGCCTTATTGATTACAACTAAAAAAGGAGACAAAGACCGTGCGCCCAGGATTACTTATTCGAATAATTTCTCATGGTCAACGCCGACGGATGTACCCAAACATACTCGTGCTGATTTAAACCTGCAATATTCTTTAGATCAGGCAAATGCATTAAGAGATAAACCTCTTGAGGAGCGTGGTCAGGTAGGATACTATTACAATGCAGATGTCATTAAAAAAGTCAAGGAGTGGATTGACACCTATGGAGATGGAAAAGGGCTAGGACGTGAAATGGTGGAAGGACGAGATTTTGATTACAGACCTTCTGGCGGAGTCTATTATTATCGTCCATGGGACATTTATAAAATTTATTATAAAAACTGGACACCTCAACAAAATCAAAATATCAGTGTCAATGGCGGAACGGAAAAAACCCAATACAACTTATCTGCTGCTTATATGAATCAGAAAGGCATCCTAAAGCTGTTTGATGATTTTTACAGAAGATATAATATTTCCGGATACCTGAGTACCGATGTAAAAGACTGGATTACATTACGGGGGCAATATATGCTCTCTAAAGTCCGGGAAGAATCTCCTTTTACCTACGGATCAGAAGTATATCAGCCAATTTATTATCTGTACAGATGGCATCAGGTATATCCCTATGGCACTTATAACGGACATGAATTCAGAGGGGCTGTGAATGATCTAAAATCCGCACGGCCTGTTGAAACAGATAGAGACTATAGCCGGTACGTGTTAGGGACTACAGTAAAACTAGCCAAGGGCTTAACTGCCGATTTTGACTATACGTATGCACAGACTTATGTTACCAATCACACGGTTGGTGGTTACATCAGTGGCATTAACCAGTGGAATGTACCGAAAGACAAAAAATTAGATGAGTTATACGGCATTTATACTTCTGCTTCTTATGATTATGCGCGTTATACTTCTTCAAAAAATATCAGAAACACATATAACGGATATTTAACATACGAGAATAAGTTTCAGAATCACGAATTAAAAATAACGGCTGGTACAAATATCGAAGATGCAGAATACATTTGGATGTCAACGCGCAGAAATGGCGTATATGATTTTGATAAAGGAGAGGTGAATCTTGCCGGAGGGGATCAATTAGCCTCTTCAAGCCATTCATGGTGGTCGGTTGCCGGTTTTTTCGGCAGGATCAATTATTCATTTTTAGATAGATATTTATTAGAAGTAAGTGGCCGTTACGATGGATCTTCCCGATTCGAAAGGGGTAAAAGATGGGATTTTTTCCCTTCTCTATCCGCAGGATGGCGAATGGGTGAAGAATCTTTCATGAAGCCGTTAAAACCCATCTTAAGTTCGCTGAAAATAAGAGGAACATATGGTTCCGTTGGCAATCAGGATGTCCCCTTGAATTCGTTTATTTCCACTTTAAAAGCCTTTACTCCGTCAGGCGCAGGGAATTATTGGTTAATAAACGGCAACTTCGTCCCTTATATTAGTAGCGGACCGACTTTAGTGAATTCGGATCTGACATGGGAAAAAGTTGAATCATTTGATTTGGGTTTGGATGCCGGCTTTTTAGATCAAAAAATAAATGTCACTTTCGATTGGTATAATCGCAAGACACTCAATATGCTTGCTCCTGGTGAAACAGTACCTTCTACTGTGGGAATTGCAGCTCCGAAAAGAAATTTTGGAGAGTTGGCAACCAAAGGTGTTGAGTTAGAAGTTAGATATAATAAACGGTTTGAAAATGGTTTACGTCTATTTGTTTCAGGACAATTTACAGATTACAAGACTGTTGTGACAAAATATGCTTCACCAAGCGACCCTCGAAATTCCGATTCCTATTGGGAAGGTAAAGTGCTGGGGCAAATATGGGGTTATAAGACAGATGGTTTGTTTCAAAAAGAAGATTTTGTTTGGGAAGGTGATCAGATAAAACAGACTATCCTTGAAAACGGACTATCGAAAAACACAATGGCGCCGGGAGTTCCCGATCAATATATATTGGAATCCGGTTTATTTAAATTTGGCCCGGGAGATGTGAAATTTAAAGATTTGAACGGAGACGGAGTGATTGATTACGGGACTAATACAGTTGGAGATCCGGGAGACAGAACAGTAATAGGGAATACAACACCTCGGTATCAGTATGGATTCAGGTTTGGAGGAACGTGGAAAGGATTTGATGCCGATGTTTTCTTCCAGGGCGTAGGAAAACGTCATATATGGGCCACGGGAAATATGGTACTTCCTGGTTATTATGCCGCTGAAGCCAATTTTGCTCATACGTTAGATTACTGGACCCCGGAAAATACAGGAGCATTTTATCCAAGGCCATTGGAATATAGTCAAACCGCTAAGTGGAACTACCTTCCCAATGACAGATATTTATTAAATGCAGCCTATATGCGCTTAAAAAGCCTAAACATTGGCTATAGCCTGCCGGAGAAATTATTAAAATATGTTTCCGTTGAAAAATGCAGGCTCTATTGTAATGGAGAGAACCTGTTTGAATTTGATAAGATGGGCAAAGTGCCTATTGACCCTGAAATAGATTGGGTTTACGGTGTTACGGCTAATGATTCCCGTTCATTCGGACGCAGTTATCCGTACCGCAGAACAATTTCATTCGGATTACAGGTAGAATTCTAACAAAAAAGAAAGACATGAAAAAAATATTTTATATCATACCGATTTTATTTATTTCGCTTATTGCCTGCAAAGATTATCTTGACAGACCCGGATTAGACCAATTTGAGGATAACGAGTTTTGGACCAAAGAAGAGAATATAAGATTATATGCTCAAAAGGGTTATACCGCATATTTTTATGGGTATGGCAGCGGATATGCATGGGGCAATTTCTTTACCGGAGGTGCTTGGAGCGATGAATATAGCTCATCGGCAATATGGACGCAAAATACGGCCACATCGGGCAACGGTTGGTCATTCTCATGGGTGAGATGGGCAAATATCATGATTGAGAGGATTGAAAATATGGCCGATCTTTCTACCGAAGCCAAAGAGCATTGGCTGGGCATTGGACGTTTTTTCAGAGCTATGGAATATTCAGATCTTGCTCGTGCATTTGGAGATGTGCCATATTTCGACCGTGTGGTTTTGTATAATGATTTGAAGACAAGTTATAAAAAAAGAGATCCGCTCTCCCTGGTAGCAACAAAAATAATGGAGGATTTTCAATATGCTGCTGATAAAGTCAGAATAAATGACGGCCTTCAACAAATTAACAGAAATATAGTATTGGCTTTTATGTCAAGGGAGATGCTATACTTTGGGACATTCTTAAAATATCATAATATTGATATGGATGTAGGCAATCAACTGCTCGAAAGGGCTGCCTGGGCCGCTGAACAATTAATCAATGAAGGGCATTATCAGATAAGCGACGATTATCGGGCTATTTTTAGTTCGGAAGATCTGTCGGGCAACAAGGAAGTCATTTTATATCGTCAATATGAGTCTGCAAAAACATCTCATTGCCTTGTTTCATATAATAATTTAGAGCCTCAGACCGGCACAACCCTAAAAGTTGTAGAAACATATCTTTCTACAGATGGGTTGCCTATCAAACAATCTCCGGTATATGATTATGCATCTGATAACGGATTTAGATTCTATGACGGTCAATATAAAAACAGAGACCCGCGCATGGCTGCAAGTTTAGTGGATTCTATCAGAATAAGTGGCCCTAATGATGCATATTCGTCTACAGGTTTTTTAACTTGGAAGTTCCTTCCTTATGAAGCAAATGCCAAAGATTTAATATATAATGGTTCGACGAACACCACAGATGCACCGGTAATAAGATACGGGGAAGTGCTACTGAATTATGCAGAAGCCAAAGCTGAACTGGGCCTGTTTGATCAGGTAGTCGCCGATAGGTCCATTAATCTGTTGCGCAAAAGGAATATCAGAAAAAATAATCAAGGTGATATATTACCGAAACTGCCGAAAATGACAGTTTCCGGTAACAATATCCTGGCAAATGGTATTGTTCTGGATGATCCTGACAGAGATCCTTCAGTGCCTCCTGTCATTTGGGAAATACGCCGGGAACGAGCAGTTGAACTATTATACGAAGGATTCAGAAAAAGTGACCTGAAACGGTGGAAAAAATATGAGTACCTCAGAACAACCGAGACGAACGGGCCAACCACATTGAGTAAAGGTGCTTATATAGATATCGATGCCTATAAGGCAAAATATTCTGCCAAACAGATTGCGAATATGATGAAAAATGTTCATTTTTATTACCCGGATCCTGATGATCAATCGAAGGCGTTTGTATATAATCTGTACGAAAATAATATGAGACGCGACTGGGTTGCGGGCAATTCATATTATGAAAGGCAGTACCTCAAAGCAATTCCTTTGGATCAGATCAAACTCTACAAGGATATGGGATTTGAATTGGCTCAAAATCCCGGATGGGATACTCTCCAGGAAGAATAAATAATGTTTTCACGAAAATATTCAAACGCACAACGTGATTATGAACCACGTTGTGCGTTAATAATTGATCTCCGGAAAGCAAAATAATAATCAATGAAAAAGAACCTGTTATACTGCACAATACTGGCTGCATTGATCCTGATTGGTTGCAGCAAGGAGAGTGACGTTCCGGAAGTGCCCAGCCCGGTGCCGGCGGAAAAACTGATCTTTCCCCCGAAAGAGATGCGGTCGGTCTGGATCACTACGGCCTGGGGTCTCGATTGGCCTATGGGGAAATATGATGTCCAGTCACAAAAAAATCAGTACATCCAATACCTCGATAGGTTTCAAGCCCTCCATATCAATGCCGTGATTGTTCAGGTCAAGCCTATGGGGGACGCCTTTTATCACTCTCCGTATGAACCGTGGAGTGCTTCGATTACCGGTACCAGGGGGCAGAATCCGGGGTATGATGTGTTGCAGTTCATGATCGATGAAGCACACAAGCGCAACATGGAGTTCCACGCCTGGATGAATCCTTACCGGATTGCCACACGTGCAGGCAATAGTACGCCATACCCTCCGTTGCATGCATCGATAAATGCGAAATGGGTAGTAAATCACGAAAAAATTCAAATCTACAATCCGGCACTGCCGGAGGTACGTCAGCGGCTTGCCGACATCGTGAAAGACCTGCTTACCCGCTATGAAGTGGATGGCATCCATTTCGACGACTATTTCTATCCCGCCCCTTCCTCAGCCGGGACAATGGTCTCCGATGCCGGCGACTATCAGCAGTACGGTGCGGGTTACACTACCATTGAAGATTTCAGGCGGGCCAATGTGGATAAAACCATAGAAGCGGTACACAACGCAATCGTTTCCTCGAAGCCGGAGGTTGTTTTTACCATTTCTCCTGCAGCCAGTCCCGACTACAATATGAAGACACTTTTCGCCGATGTGGCTAAATGGTGCAAGGAGGGATGGATCGACATCGTCATGCCGCAACTCTATCAGGAGATTGGAAATCAGTATAACGATTTTCAGGCCAGACTGGGTTGGTGGACACAGTATAACTACAAAGCTGTACCAATGGTGGGACATGGATATTATAAATTCGGAGATCCGCAACAGCCGGCAGCCTTTCAGTCGGCACTTGAACTGGAAAGGCAGTTGGAATTGACACGAAGAAATCAGAAAGTATTGGGAAATGCAATGTACAGTGCTAGATATATTCTGTTCAACAAAATAAACATTACCGATAAATTGGCTACAATATACAAGAACCCTACAGTTATTCCATTCCTGGGACGTGAGGTTGCAACAGCACCTGTCAAACCGCAGAATATAAAAATAGAAAATAACATGTTATCATGGAACAGACAGGGTGATTTGATTTCTGTTGTATATTATTTCCCGGACCAGACAAAAGAAGGTGTTGTTTTGTCGATAACAAAAGATACAAGCTTGCCGGTTTCCTCTTCGGGATTCTATTGTGTTACCACCATCAACAAAGACAATAAAGAGAGTGAACCATCCGATGCAGTAGAGAAAAAATAAGACAGAGATTTGCAAAAACAATTATGCCAATTGTCAGAGTTTTGCTATTTTTACCGTTTTATGATTCTATTACAAAACAATAGTTCGGTATTATTTCATAAGATCAACCATAACTGATTGGTTGTTAATAACAAATATAACTTTATAAATAGCTTTAATTTCGTGATTATTTGAATATCAAGTAAAATATAGCCGTGCAATCATTTAATAATATTCACATTGAATGAATATCAACCGGACATAAAATAAAAGAAAAGAAACAACTTGATAAATTGAAAGAATGCTTACATGGGTAAATCAATATGTATATTAATAGGGCTCATGCTCTCTTACCCGCTATTTTCCCAGGATCTTCAGGAGGATTCCCTGAAATTCAGACTTAACGGGTCGTTGACCAACATTTACCGGGAGACGCTACTTCGCCCGGGAAAGGTGACGGTGGACAGTATTGCGCTGAATGAACGTAAAAAAAGCATTGAGCTGCACACCAACTTCTCCCTCTCTTACCTGCCGATGCGCGAAAATACCGTACGCCAAATTTACGATAGCATACGATATCACTTGTCTTTGGCACAAAAGAAATATCGCATCAGCGTGTTTTCTGATAAACAGGAAATAAGCACGCTTGTTCCCAATTTTTACCGTCAATCGAAGAAGGATAAAAACCGGATGATTTCACACAAAGTGAAGCCCCCCCTCGTAACCAACTTTTCCGCACCCGAAAACTCATTCGATAAGGGTCTTACAAACAACCATATCGCTCTTTGGCAGAGCCACGGCTGGTATTATGAGCAGAAGCTGGGACGTTGGGAGTGGCAGCGGGCGCGTATTTTTCAAACGGTGGAAGATCTCTATACACAGAGTTATGTGCTGCCTTTTTTGGTGCCGATGCTGGAAAATGCCGGGGCCAATGTGCTGCTTCCACGTGAGCGTGATTACAATAAACAGGAGGTCATCATCGATAACGATGGCAGCAAAAGAGGCTCTACCTATAGGGAGACGAATGGCAAAGAAACCTGGCGAAATAGCGATTCAGCCGGTTTTGCAAACCTTCGCGAAATATGGCTTGATGGCGAAAATCCTTTCCGGATGGGCACGGCAAGGCAAACAAAAACCGTCTCACGGGGTGAGGAAAGCATTGCCACCTGGACACCCGATATTCCGGAGAAAGGACGATATGCGGTGTTTGTCTCTTATCAGACGGTCAAAAACAGTAGTAACGATGCACTCTACAGCATATATCATGCCGGCGGCAAAACCGACTTCAGGGTAAATCAACAGATGGGTGGCGGCACATGGATTTTTCTTGGCAATTTTGATTTTGAAGAGGGTACCTCCCACAGAATTACCCTCTCCAACAGGAGCAAGCGAACAGGTAAAATTGTAACAGCTGATGCTGTAAAAATAGGAGGCGGCATGGGTAATATTGCCCGGATGCCTAACCCGGGTGGCTTTGAAACGGAAAACACAAAAAGCGCTGAAGAACAAACTCAAAAAGAGATGCTGGCATCAAAAATAAACTACTCACCGGAAATAAGTGGATACCCGCGATATGCCGAAGGGGCACGCTATTGGATGCAGTGGGCAGGAGTCCCCGACACTATCTACAACCGCACAGAGGGAAAAAATGACTATACCGATGACTACGCCAGCCGCGGCGTGTGGGTAAACTGGCTGGCAGGAGGGTCGTCGGTACTGTCTGATGCCAAAGGGCTGAACATTCCCTTGGATCTGGCCTTTGCTTTCCATACCGATGCAGGTACTTTCTGGGGCGACACCATAGTAGGGACACTCGGTATATACATGACACACTTTAACAATGAAAAGTTCGAAAACGGAAGGTCGCGATGGGCATCACGAGACCTGTCGGAGTTGATAATGGAGGAGGTCACCTCAGATATACGAAGGGAGTTTGAACCCGAATGGACACGCCGCCACCTCTGGAACCGCTCCTATGCAGAGGCGCGCATACCCAATGTTCCCACTATGCTGCTGGAACTGCTGTCACACCAGAACTTTGCCGATATGCGATATGGGCTTGACCCTTCGTTTCGTTTTACTGTAAGCCGGTCGATCTATAAGGGGATGCTCAAATTCATCGCCTCACAATACAACCGGGAATATGTGGTACAGCCACTGCCGGTAAAGGATTTCAGTTTGTCTTTTTCGGGGGAAAGAGAGGTTGAGCTAAAATGGAAGCCCACGATAGATGCAACGGAACCTTCGGCAAACCCCACGAAATATATTATCTATACCCGTATAAACGGAAGAGGATTTGATAACGGGGTGATTGCAAATACTAACAGCTACAAAGTTTCCATACAAAAAGATCTCGTGTACAGTTTTAAAGTGGCGGCCATGAACGAAGGAGGGGAAAGCTTTCCATCTGAAATATTGTCAGCTTGCCGTAAGTCTGATCAAAAAGGTGAAGCGCTTATCGTAAATGGATTCACCAGGGTCTCAGCCCCATTCAGTTTTGTTACCTCTGAGGATAGCATCGCCGGTTTCGCGGGAAGTGTGGACAATGGCGTGCCCTATATTGCCGATCACCACTTTATAGGGCAGATGCATGAGTTCCGGCGCATCATACCCTGGATGGATGACGATGCTTCGGGCTTTGGAGACAGCAATGCGAACTACGAAACCACCAGGATTGCCGGAAACAGTTTCGATTATCCTTTCGTTCACGGACAAGCCTTCGCAGAGGCAGGATACTCTTTTGTTTCAACTGCGGCGGATGCTGTGGAAAACGGTACTGTGAAACTGTCTGATTACAGGACTGTGGACTGGATACTGGGCAAACAGCGCGAATGGAGTATAGCCAGGGGAGCGAAACCGCCGAAATTTAAAACCTTCTCACAGTTGCAGCAGAAGGCCGTAACCGATTACTGTAACGGCGGCGGCAACATCATAGTGAGCGGCGCTTTTGTGGGGACCGACCTGTGGGATAATCCGTTTGCCACAGAAAAAGACAAAGAGTGGGCACAACAAACGCTCAAATATAAATGGCGTAACAACAACGGTGCGGTGACCGGACATGTTAAGTCCGTACCCTCCCCTTTTCTCCCGATACAGGGTAATTACAGATACTACAATGAGCTGAACAGCGATAGCTATGTGGTAGAAAATCCTGATGCAATAGAACCGTCCGATAAGAACGCCTTTACCATTTTCCGCTATTCCGAGAACAACCTGAGCGCAGGTGTTCTGTACAAAGGCGAAACTTACAGTACGTGTATACTGGGTTTCCCTATTGAAGCGGTAAAAGGTCAGGATAAACGTAATGAGCTGATAAAACAAATTACAGATGCATTTAAATAACCACATCACGCGAGGAGCAGGTAGCTTTCATGACACAAACAACGCGTGATGCCTAAACAATATTGAACAATGAAGAATATAGACGCCTTTATCCTTTTCAGTCAACCTGATCAGGCAAAAAGAACAGTAGAAGAGCTCAGGCTGTCGGCATTGATAAACAACATCTTCCTGCTTTCTCCCGAAGAGATCACATCTGTTATTGAAGGATGTGAGAAGATCGTTATCGACAATTTGCAGAGTACACAAACAATTAAAAGAATCGCTCAAAAATCTACGACACCTTATACACTCATCTATCAGAAACCAACAGTGCTGAAGCCGGGGTATTTCGCCCTTGAACGGATGGTGCGTATTGCAGACGATACGCAGGCGGGAATGGTGTATGCCGACTATTATGCGGTAACCAACGGCGAAAAGAAAAATAATCCGTTAATAGAATATCAGGAGGGAAGCCTCCGTGACGATTTTAACTTCGGTTCACTACTACTTTACAATACAACTGCATTAAAGGACGCAGCGATGAGGATGCACGAAAACTATCTGTATGCCGGGCTGTATGACCTCAGGCTAAAAGTGTCGCAAAAGTATCCTGTTGTACATATAAACGAGTACCTTTACACCGAGATTGAAGAGGATACCCGTGCGTCGGGCCAGAAAATATTCGACTATGTAGATCCTAAAAATCGGCAGGTGCAGATAGAGATGGAACAGGCCTGCACACAACATCTGAAAGATGTGGGAGCATTTCTGGAACCTGCATTCGAAAAGATTGAATTTAACCGGGGAGATTTTGAATACGAAGCGTCGGTAATTATTCCGGTACGAAACCGTATCAAAACCATCAGAGATGCAATCTCCTCTGTTCTGATGCAAAAGGCTGATTTTCCATTCAACCTGATAGTGGTTGACAACCATTCAACCGATGGCACCACTGAGGCTATCGATTCTTTTAAAAATGATGAGCGGTTAATACATATAGTCCCTGAAAGAGACGACCTGGGCATTGGAGGCTGCTGGAACATGGGTGTACATCACACAAAATGCGGAAAGTTTGCCGTGCAGTTAGACAGCGACGATGTGTACAGCGGAGAGGACACGCTACAGAAAATTGTAAATGCTTTCTACGAACAGAACTGCGCCATGGTGGTAGGGACCTATCAGATGACCGACTTCCATATGGAAGAGATACCGCCGGGGATCATCGACCACCGCGAGTGGACTCCCGAAAACGGAAGGAACAACGCGCTTCGCATAAACGGGCTTGGGGCGCCACGGGCTTTCTATACGCCGGTACTGCGAGAAATCAAGGTGCCCAACACCAGCTACGGAGAGGATTACGCACTCGGGCTCAACATTTCACGTCGTTATCAGATAGGACGCATTTATGATATATTGTACCTTTGCCGCCGCTGGGAGGATAACAGCGACGCTTCGCTGGACATTGTGAAAATGAATGCACATAACCTTTACAAAGACAAAATAAGGACATGGGAGCTACAGGCCAGAAAAAATCGCAAATAAAGGAACCGTTTATTCACGCCGGCATTTTACTGGAACAGCCGAAGATCAACTTTTCGCTGCAGACAGCTTATAAATTTAACGGAAAAGAATACACGCCAGGCGACTACTCGGTAGAGTTTTCGGATGGAGAGATTCTCTTCAATGGTCAATTATACAATGAAATTTCTTTCGAAGCAGATCGTCCGCACAAAGATAGTTTTGAACTTAAAAATGTGATTATCGGCGTTAATTTCCACTGGGAACAAAAAGAAAATCAGAGCTTTATTGGTGGATTGAAATTCATTACAGAGAACAGTGCGGTCTCTGCAATCAACATTGTTTCACTGGAAGATTATCTCACGAGCGTTATTTCGTCAGAAATGAGTGCTACCAGCTCGGAAGAGTTGCTGAAGGCACATGCGGTAATTTCCCGGAGCTGGCTTCTGGCACAGATTCAGAAGAATAAGTTGATCAGGAAAGATTACAGTACCTCGTTCGTTAGATCTACCGAAATCGTCCGATGGTACGACCGTGAAGACCATGCCAATTTCGATGTTTGTGCAGATGACCATTGTCAGCGTTATCAAGGAGTTACTAAACAATCGACGCCGTTGGTGAAGCAAGTTGTCGAGCAAACACGTGGCGAAGTGCTCACATTTAACGGGACAATTTGCGATGCCCGCTTCTCGAAATGTTGCGGAGGGGTGACGGAGACATTTGAAAATGTATGGGAACCGGTCATCCACCCCTACCTGCAGGCTAAACCAGATAGTGAAGCAGGGGCACTTCCCGCGGATCTCACCGGTGAAGAGAGTGCCGAAAAATGGATACGCACCTCTCCCCCAGCCTATTGTAACACGCAGAATGCGAAAGTACTGAAACAGGTTTTAAACGACTACGACCAGGAAACCTCCGACTTTTACCGTTGGAAGGTGGACTATTCTCAACATGAATTGGCAAATCTTATCAGAGAACGGTCAGGTATCGATTTTGGAGAGATTATCGATATGCAGCCACTCGAAAGGGGCACATCGGGCCGTATTATCCGGCTGAAGATTATCGGTACAAAACGGGTTATGACCATCGGCAAAGAGCTCGAAATAAGGCGTACACTTTCAAGATCGCACCTCTACAGCTCTGCCTTCGTGGTGGATGCCTATGATGAAAACAATGAGGGAGTGCCGCAACTGTTCACACTCACAGGGGCCGGATGGGGACACGGTGTGGGATTGTGCCAGATTGGAGCTGCCATGATGGCGGAGAAAGGGTACAGCTACGAAGAGATACTGCACCACTATTTCCCCGACACGAAAATCAACAATAAATACTAAAACACAATGCAAATGAATCAATCTACACGATCCCCCTGGTCTTGGATACCAACCCTTTACTTCGCCGAAGGCCTGCCATACGTGGCAGTAATGACCGTTTCGGTTATCATGTACAAGCGTTTCGGACTGTCAAACACAGAGATAGCCCTGTACACAAGCTGGTTATACCTTCCATGGGTAATCAAACCCTTCTGGAGCCCGTTTGTGGATATCCTGAGAACCAAACGGTGGTGGATCATCTCCATGCAATTGTTGATAGGTGCCGGGCTTGCAGGGGTGGCTTTTACCCTCCCTACTCCCTTCTATCTGCAGGCATCACTTGCCTTCTTCTGGCTGATGGCTTTCAGTTCGGCCACTCATGATATCGCAGCAGACGGTTTTTATATGCTTGCCCTTGACGATTCACAACAATCCTTCTTCGTTGGTATACGCAGCACCTTCTATCGCCTTGCCTCAATAACCGGTCAAGGATTACTGGTTGTTCTGGCTGGATTCCTGGAAAAATCGACCGGCAAAATTCCTTATGCCTGGAGCATCACCTTTTTTATCCTGGCGGGACTTTTTCTGGCATTTTTCGTCTATCACCGCTTTGTTTTGCCTTACCCGCACGCTGATACCGGAAAATCAGCCCACACACCACAGGAGGTGATGACTGAGTTTGGAAATACCTTCAAATCTTTTTTTACTAAAAAAGGAATAGGGCTGGCAATCGCTTTCATGCTACTGTACAGGCTGGCCGAAGCGATGCTTGTCAAACTGGCATCACCATTTTTATTAGACAGCCGTGATATGGGCGGATTGGGACTACACACTTCTGAAGTAGGCATAACCTATGGTACGGTGGGCGTGATCGCCCTTACACTTGGCGGAATCATCGGCGGAATTGTGGCTTCCCGTCAGGGATTGAAATTCTGGTTGTGGCCGATGGCATTGGCCATTACGTTGCCCAATGCGGCTTATCTTCTCCTTGCGTACTTTCAGCCTGATAGTTTCATATGGGTGAATGTGGCTGTAGCTGTTGAACAGCTTGGATACGGTTTCGGATTTACGGCATATATGCTATACCTTATCTATTTCTCACAGGGTGAACACAAAACAGCTCACTATTCCATCTGCACGGGAATTATGGCACTCGGAATGATGCTTCCGGGGATGGCTGCAGGATGGATACAGGAACAACTGGGATACCAACACTTTTTTATCTTTATCATGATTGCTACAATCCCTACATTACTGTTGATTCCTTTCATGAAAGTGGACAAAGATTTCGGAAAATCAAAGAAAACACCTTTGCCGGATGAAGAAGTCACTACTGAACAGTAACCATTCCAGCAAATAAATATGAATTAATCATTAATCCAGTAAAAAAACAAACTCAAAAAAAATGCACCGGTTAATAATCACAAAAATAAATAATTTAGGCAACTCCTGCTTTTTATTAACTAAAACAGTAGCAGCTATGGCATTAATGCTTTACTGTATGACAATCACATCATCAGCTTTTGCCCGGAATATACGTATCAAAACCGGAATTGAAGTGCTGAAGGAGTCTAACTTCAAGATCCTTCAGGGGAAACGTGTGGGACTGATCACCAACCCTACCGGAGTGGATAATGACCTGAAATCGACGATAGATATTCTGCATGAAGCTCCCGGCGTGCAGCTTGTAGCGCTTTACGGGCCCGAACACGGTGTGCGCGGCGATGTGCATGCCGGCGACAAAATCGATTCATTCACCGATTCCAATACGGGTGTGCCCGTTTATTCCCTCTATGGTGCCACTCGAAAACCGAGCAAAGAAATGTTGAACGGTGTAGATGTCCTCGTCTACGATATTCAAGACATCGGATGCCGGTCATACACCTATATCTCAACCATGTATCTGGCAATGCAAGCGGCTGCTGAAAACGATATTGAATTTGTGGTGCTCGACCGCCCAAACCCGTTAAGCGGTTTGAAAGTAGAAGGAAATCTTGTGGAGGAGGGATTTGTTTCGTTTGTGAGCCAGCTAAGGATTCCTTATATTTACGGCCTTACCTGTGGCGAGCTGGCAGAGATGATAATTGGCGAACAGATGATATCAAGGCCTTGTAAGCTGACAGTGGTGAAGATGAAAAAGTGGCGCCGGAAGATGAACTTCGAGGATACCGGACTACCCTGGGTGCCCACCTCGCCACACATCCCGTTTTCTCATTCTGCATTTTTTTATCCTGTATCAGGCATTTTAGGTGAACTGGGATATATGTCTATCGGCGTTGGATATACGCTGCCGTTCGAGATGTTTGCCGCTGAATGGATCAACGCAGAAGAGTTTGCCAGGACGCTGAATGCAAAACAGCTGCCGGGTGTCATTTTCCGCCCCATACACCTGAAGCCCTATTATTCAGTTGGACAGGGACAGGACTTTCAGGGAGTACAGATATATCTTACCGATTTTTTCAGTGCACGGCTGTCGGATATCCAGTTCCATGTAATGGAGGTGTCTGCACAGCTCTATCCAGACAGAAAAGTGTTCGAGCGCGCTCCCGAAAACCGATTCAATATGTTCGACAAGGTATGCGGTAGCGATTTTATCCGTCTGGAATTTTCCAAGAACCATCGTTTTGCCGACATTCAATCTTATTGGACAAAAGATGAAAAGTCGTTCAGATTATTATCAAAGAAATATTACCTTTACCGGTAAACTTCGTAAAAAGAAGTTTTTTGCACAATGGTACTAACATAATACTTGCATAAACCGGGTTTATGCATTCAATAAATAATTCAACAACAATATATTATTGAAAGATGAACAGAATTACTTCACCTGATAAAAGCGGAAGGCTGCTTTCGCTTGATATTCTGCGCGGAATAACTATAGCGGGTATGATCATGGTCAACAACCCCGGTTCGTGGACTTACGCCTATGCGCCATTCAAACACGCTCACTGGCATGGACTCACACCGACTGACCTGGTATTTCCCTTCTTCATGTTTATCATGGGGGTATCTACCTTTATGTCACTGCGAAAATTTAACTTTGAACCCTCCAAAACAGCCGTCTGGAAAATTGTACGGCGTACCTTCCTCATCTTCGTGATCGGACTGGCACTGGGATGGTTTGGGCAACTTACGCGGGGTCTTGCTTCCGGAGAACCCTTCGGTGTGGCGGCAAGCCATTTCGACACCCTGCGCATACTCGGAGTACTGCAAAGGCTGGCGTTGGCATACGGCTTTGCCGCCCTGACTGCTGTTCTTGTGAAGGGTAAACTGCTCCCGTGGGTGGTTGGCATCCTGCTCCTGGGGTATTACCTGATTCTTCGTTTCGGAAAAGGGTTTGAGATGTCGGAAGAGAATATTATAGCGGTGGTCGACAAAGCACTCATGGGTACTTCCCATATGTACAAGGACACTACACCGGAAGGAGTACGCATCGCATTCGAACCCGAAGGGCTGCTCAGCACCCTCCCCTCCGTCGCCCACGTACTGATCGGGTTTCTTTCCGGAAAACTGATTGTGGAGAACAAAGACAACCACACCCGGGTGGAGAAACTGCTGATATGGGGTACGATACTGGCATTTTCGGGATTACTCCTGCAGTACGGATGCCCCATTAACAAGAAGATATGGAGCTCCACATTCGTGCTAACTACCACCGGCTTTGCCGCGCAACTGCTGGGACTGCTGATCTGGATCATCGATATCCATCAAAAAGAGCGATGGAGCCGTTTCTTTCACGCCTTCGGGGTAAATCCACTCATCGTATATGTTTTTGCAGGCGTAATGGCCAACCTGGTCGCCAACATCCGGCTTAACTGGCAGGGAGAGATAATCTCTGTAAAAGGGTTTATTTACGAAGTGCTGCTGCGCCCGTGGGCGGGGGACTATTTCGGATCGCTGCTCTATGCGCTGCTGTTCATTACGTTCTGTTGGCTGTTCGGATATATACTGTACAGAAAAAAGATTTATATTAAACTATAAACAACCAATCAAAATGGATCATTCACAATCAGGAGGTAATATACTGATCGCCGACAGCGGCGCTACCAAGACCGACTGGTGCCTGACATACGGAGGAGAGATCGTGCAGCGGTTTTCCACAAAAGGAATCAGCCCGGTCTATCAGACTGAGGAGGAGATCGCAGAAGAAATCAGGTTACATGCCTACCCTCTCCTGAAGGGAAAAAAGGTTCAGTCGATCCATTTTTACGGGTCCGGCTGTATCCCGGAAAAAATCGTTTTTGTGAAGAACGCCATATACCGTTCGTTTCCCATCGATGCCATCTGTATATATAGCGACTTGATGGCTGCAGCGCACAGCCTCTGCGGGCATAATGCCGGGATCGCCTGTATCCTGGGTACCGGAAGCAACTCCTGTGAATGGGATGGCTACAACATGGTCAAACAGGTATCTCCACTGGGGTTTATCCTGGGCGATGAAGGAAGTGGCGCAGTACTGGGCAAGCAATTGGTCAGCGATGCGCTGAAAAATCAGTTGTCGGAAGGATTAAAAGAGGAACTCCTCGCCGAATACGATCTGGACCAGGCAACCATTATCGATAAAGTATATAGACAACCTTTCCCCAGCAGGTTTCTGGCAACACTTGCACCCTTTTTATGGAAACATATCGAAGAGCAATCCATTCGGCGTATTGTTGAACGAAGTTTTTCCGATTTCTTCGAACGAAACGTGATGCAATACAATTATCAGAAAAATAAGGTTAATTTTGTAGGCTCAATCGCATGGTATTTTTCCGGTGTTTTACGCAAAGTTGCTGAAGAAAAAAAAATAAAGATCGGAAAGATTGAACAATCGCCCATGGAAGGATTAATAAAATTTTATTCGTAACTTATAACCCGTATGACTTTCATCAAAATAACCGAACAACCCTCGCTTTACAACGATTTGGAGAAAAAACCGATATTCGAAATTCTTGCAGAAATCAATCAGGAAGACCAAAAAGTAGCTCTTGCCGTACAAAAGACCCTTTCCGAATTAGAAAAGCTCGTTACAGGAATTGTGGAACGCATGAAACGAGGCGGGAGGCTTTTCTATATAGGGGCCGGAACCAGCGGAAGGCTTGGCGTGCTGGATGCGTCGGAGATTCCCCCCACATATGGAATGCCCGACACATACGTTATCGGGCTGATTGCAGGTGGTGATTCCGCTCTGCGCAACCCGGTAGAAGCGGCGGAGGATAACTACGACCAGGCTTGGGAAGAACTGTTGGAATACAAAATCAATCAAAACGACACGCTGGTAGGCATCGCCGCATCGGGCACCACTCCATACGTTATCGGAGCATTACGTAAAGCAAGGGAGAAAGGAATCCTTACCGGGGCAATAAGCTGCAATCCGGGCTCGCCCGTAGCCGCGGAAGCTGAGATAAAAATTGAACCAGTCGTAGGTCCTGAATATGTTACCGGAAGTACCCGAATGAAATCGGGTACTGCACAAAAACTCGTGCTCAACATGATTACCACAGCCACAATGATAAAATTGGGAAGAGTAAAAGGCAACAAAATGGTAAATATGCAACTGACCAATCAAAAACTCGTGGACAGGGGAACCCGGATGATCGTTGACGAACTCGGGTTATCTTATGAGCAGGCAAAAAACCTGCTCCTGCTACATGGAAATGTAAAAACAGCGATAGAGATATATAAAAATCAACAAAAATAACCGTTCCAATGGCTATCATCATAAAGACCCACAACCCCAATTTACTGCTCGACAAAATATACGAAGGTATTGCAACCCGAAAAGTGGAGAAATGGACTGTTATGACAGACGGACGCATCACCCCTTCACCTTTGTTGTGGAAAAACGAAGCCTTTTTGAAACCGCAGATATGGGTGGAGGAGAATGAATTGCGATTCGGATTGCTTAAGCGAAAAGACCGCAGACACGTAACCTCAAAACTGTATACATTCTTTCATGCCAAATTCGTTGAAATGTTACTGGCTAATTTTGATACGGATTTTCAGGAGGTTACCATAACCGCACTGAGCACACCACCCGACAATTTTTAACCCATACTTTTCCGGCAATGACCTTAACCATAAATATGTATGTGACCGTTGGCCTGGCAGTTTTGCTGTTATTGCTGGGGAAATTCCTGAAAGTAAAAGTTTATTTTTTTCGTAAATATGCCATTCCTTCGCCCGTAATCGGCGGATTGCTGTTTGCGTTGGCATCGTTGGCACTTCATTCGTCAGAGATCCTTTTTTTACAGTTCGACAACGTATTACAGGCTTTTTTTATGACCGTTTTCTTTACTTCTATAGGCTTCAACGTAAGCCTTAAATTGCTGAGGAAAGGCGGTACGGTTTTGCTTATCTTCCTCGGATTGGCCACGATTTTCAGCCTGTTGCAGAACCTTGTAGCTATTGGGTTGGCAAAACCGCTCAATCTCTCGCCTCAACTGGCGATGATGACCGGTTCTACCGCACTGATGGGCGGGCTAGGCACTTCGGCGGCCATTGCTCCCGAAGTGGAAGCTACAGGTATTTCGGGTGCTCACGCCGTGGCAATAGCATCCGCCACTTTCGGTTTGCTGATGGGGTCACTGATGGGTGCTCCCATTGGAAATAACCTGATTGTGCGAAAGAAGCTGCTGAGCACTCGAAAAGCCGATGAAGAAGAACAGAAAATCGATGCGATGCAAGCTCACCCGGTCCCAATGGACGGAGAACGAATTACCAAAGCATCGTTCCTTATCCTTGTTTCGATGGGTATCGGCGTAATTTTTACCGATTTACTGAATAATTTTATGGGAATGTTTATCGGTACGGTAAAATTTCCTATTTATATCGGACCAATGATCGTGGCAGCCATTATCCGTAACATTATGGATACTAGGGAAGATTTTACACTCAACACCGAAATCCAACTGATTGGCGATATCTGCCTGAACATTTTCATATCCATAGCCATTATGACAATGCGCCTCTGGGAATTGAGCAGTCTGGCATTACCGCTGATGGTTTTGTTGCTCGCACAGGTAATGTTGATGTATGTTTTCCCCCGGTTCGTAGCCTTTCCGGCGATGGGGCGAAATTACGATTCGGCGGTTTCCACATCGGGACTGATCGGTTTTGCAATGGGTTCCACCGCCAACGCAATGGCGAACCTGGATTCCATTTGCGATAAGTTCGGCTATTCTCGTGTGGCCTATTTTATTGTTCCTGTAGTGGGAGCGTTCTTTATCGATTTTATCAACGTGCTGATGATTACCGGATTTTTAGCTTTTTTATAACCATTCTCGCACTTGCACACTCTAAAAAAGGTGCTTTTTAACGTAAACTAAAGAAACAGGCAGATGAAAACAACGATTCTTAAACTCATCATCTCAGGTGTGATGCTTATTTCGTTAAGCAGTTGTGAGACGTTGACTTTCGGTGGAAAAACGGTCGTAAAAATAAAGAATGACGTGGCTTATCAAACCATCCGGTGGGATGTAAATTCTTCGGAAGCGGATGTTGAACGGGAATTCAGAGCTTTTATCCGTGAGATACTCAACAGGTACCGGTACAAAAATTATGTGCAGCTGTTTCAATCCAATTATCTTCTGGATGAAGGCGAACGTACATACGTGATAAAAATATTCCAAAACGAAGAAGCCAAAAACAATTACCTAGACCATGCAGACGATATGATACGGAGGACTACAGCCTTGGCGAACAATCGTTTCAGTGAAAGATGGAATCAATTGCAACCCGGAATGATTGTTGAGAGGGTTTCTACACCCACCGTTCAGAACTGCAACTTTCCGATCGATGGCTGTCTTTCGATTTAAAAGGCCGGCTACTGAGTTTCGGAACAGGTAAATCCCAAACGTCATCTCCCCAAAACGAAGAATGGGTGTTCTAATCAAGATAATATTTATAATTAACAATTCATAATGTATAATTGGTAATGAAAAAGAGTCTTCTTATCTCTTTGTTAATCAGCACTTCACTGAGTGGTATTGCGCAGGAAACGAACTACAGAATCATCAGGAATATCCCCTATTACGATGATGCGAAGATGGAGTCAGATGCATACATCAGGGAACGTTGTATTCTCGATATTTACTATCCAACCGACAAAAAAGATTTTGCCACCGTCGTTTGGTTTCACGGTGGCGGATTAACAGGCGGAGAGAAAGAGCTTCCCGACGGGTTCAAACATAAAAATACCTGCATCATCGGCGTTAATTACCGGCTCTCACCAAAAGTTAAGGCACCCGCCTATATAGAAGATGCAGCTGCTGCAATAGCCTGGGCATTCAAAAACATCGAAAAATACGGTGGTGACGCATCCAAAATTTTCGTATCGGGACATTCTGCCGGCGGTTACCTTACCTGTATGGCGGGTTTAGACAAAAAATACCTGGCAGCGCACAATATTGATGCCAACCGCATTGCAGGGCTTATTCCCCTCAGCGCACAAACCATCACACACTTTAATATCCGCGAACAGCGGGGAATAAAAAACACACAACCCGTTGTGGATGAATTTGCTCCTCTTTTTCACGTCCGTCACGATGCTCCGCCACTCCTGCTCATTACCGGAGACAGGGAATTGGAGATGCTTGGCAGGTACGAAGAAAACGCATATCTTGCTCGAATGATGAAAGTGGCGGGACACAAGAAAACCCGCCTTCTCGAACTCGACGGCTACGATCACGGCATGGTATATCCAGCATTACCGCTGGTAATGAAGGAGGTCGAAAAAATTATAAGGGAGGAATAAGTTCACCTGTACCGGTAACTTATCGACCATCAAAACTATTAAAATTCTTTGTTATACCGTCGGAGACCACATCACGTAAACAGGCATTTACGCCGATTATTTTCTTGTAGCAAATTATGACTTGTTGCTGTATTTATAACTACCTTTATGTTTCCATTCAACCCCTATTTTCAAGCATGAAAAAAACTTATCCATAAAATTCCACAAAGTCAAAAAACGAGGACATGCAGATAGAACAATTAAAAAATATCGACAACACTGTTTTGAAAGCGTTCAAAAAATTGATACCCCAGCTTATCGATAGAAACAGTTATCCTTCCCGGGAAGAGTTGCAGGAAATTCTGCAAGCCGGAAATACTTTTCTTTTCATAGCCCGGGAAAACGATGAAATTTTAGGTACACTATCGCTTGTCGTTTATAAAATTCCCACGGGGAAAAAAGCATGGATCGAAGACGTAGTGGTGGATGAGAACGCCCGGGGAAAAGGAGTAGCTGCGTCATTGGTATATCATGCGTTGAAAGTCGCACGCGAAAAAGGCATCGAAAAAGTAGACCTGACCTCCACTCCTGCCCGCGTAGCGGCTAACCGGCTTTACCAAAAGTTAGGATTCAGGAAAAGAGAGACCAACGTATACCGGTTTACTTTTTAATGGACAGACACATACTACTGTTGTCCGGTTATCCTTGCGCAGAGCCTTTTGTTTCAACGGTTAATAAAATTATATACAAAATCGCCTTATGTCAACTAAAATGCCCGTTCTTTTCGTCGGACACGGCAGTCCGATGATTGCCTTGGAAGAAAACAACTTCACCCGGGGGTTCCTGCAAGTAACAGCGGAAATACCCAAACCCGATGTCATTATTTGCATTTCAGCTCATTGGGAAACTGAGGGAACATTCGTCACGGGGATGGAAACACCTCGCACCATTCATGATTTCGGAGGGTTTCCCCGGGAATTGTACGAAGTTCAGTATCCTGCCCCGGGAAATCCGGAACTGGCAGGAGAGATAATCGATACGCTCCGCCAGTATTCGGTTGGCCCCGATTATCAATGGGGGCTGGATCACGGAACGTGGACCGTACTGAAACACATGTATCCCGATGCGGACATACCGGTTGTTCAGCTAAGCCTCGACCGTTCTAAAACACCGCAGGAGCATTACTCCCTGGCCAGATGCTTGTCGGATTTTCGTAATCGCGGCATCTTGATCATGGGAAGCGGAAATATGGTTCACAACCTGCACCTGCTGGATTGGGGAAGGATCAACGATGATGATTACGGGTTTGGATGGGCAATTTCCGCTGCAGAAAAAATGTACGGATATATTACCGCAAATAATCACGCTCCGCTTATCGATTATTTTACCCAAGGTGAAGACTTCCGACTCTCCATTCCTACTCCCGAACATTACCTGCCCATGCTCTATGCGCTCGCACTACAGACAGATAACGAAAAAGTTGAATTCTTCAACCGGGGATTTGTCGGCGGATCATTGGTAATGACCGCGCTGAAAATTGGATAGAAGGCTTATCCGTTTTACCTTCTTCTCCCTTACTTTTCCTCGATTTAAGGCGGATTTCTCCTAAATTTTGAGTAATTTTGAGTCCCGAAAGTAAGTTGTATCTATTATTTATTATTCGGAAAATTAAAAGATGGAAAATTTTAGTCGTGTTGGTTTTGACAATGAAAAATACCTGCAAGAACAAACCTCTGCTATTCTCGAACGCGTAAGCCGGTTCAACGATAAATTATACCTCGAATTCGGAGGAAAAATTTTGTATGATTATCATGCAGCACGGGTTCTGCCCGGCTTCACTCCGAACGTTAAAATGCGTCTTTTGCAAAAACTGAAAGACCAGGTAGAGGTTATTATGTGCGTGTATGCCGGAGATATCGAACGAAGCAAAATCAGGGCCGATTTCGGCATCACCTATGATGTGGACGTATTGAAGAGCATCGACGACCTGAAATGGTATGGCATCAATGTAGCTGCCGTTGTTATTACCCGGTACGAAAAACAACCCGCCGCAGTAATCTTCAAGAACAAACTCGAGTTGAAAGGCATTAAAGTTTACCTGCACTATCCTACGCGAGGTTATCCGAAAAACATCGATTTGATTGTGAGCGACGAAGGATACGGCTCCAATGAATACATCGAAACCACCAAACCCATCGTGGTGGTTACCGGACCCGGACCCGGCAGCGGGAAGCTTGCCACAGCCCTGAGCAACCTTTATCACGATTATAAAAAGGGGAAGGATGCCGGTTATGCAAAATTTGAAACATTCCCTATTTGGGATTTACCCATAGACCATCTGGTCAACATTGCCTACGAAGCAGCAACCGCAGACTTAGGCGATGTTAATATGATAGACCCTTACCACCTGAAGGCATATGGATTGGAAGCGGTGAATTACAACCGCGATATAGAGGCTTTCAATCTTCTGAAAGAGATTCTGACGAAAATCACTGGCAATAATTCCGTCTATCTCTCTCCCACCGACATGGGGGTAAACCGGATCAGTGCGGGGATTATTGATGATGAACGATGCAAAGAGGCGGCTTATCAGGAAATTATCCGCCGGCATTTACGGGGATTTGTTGATTACGCAATGGGCCAGATCGACACGGAAACACTCGAACGTAACGCCGAGATCATGGAAAGAGTCGGGGCGAAAGATGAAGATCGTCTTGTGGTTGAACCTGCCCGAAGAGCGGCCAAGGATGCCGAAACGAACGGAAAGGGATACGGGGGAATCTATTGCGGCGCTGCCATTGAACTGAACGACGGCACCCTTGTTACCGGAAAGAATTCATCGTTGCTGCACGCCTCCTCCAGTATGATCCTGAATGCTATCAAACACCTGGCAGGGTTACCCGACAACATGATTCTCCTGCCCGAAAATATTATCGACTCGGTTACCCACCTGAAGAAAGATATCTTGAACGGGAAGAATGCCAGCCTTGATATGGAAGAGACCCTTATAGCATTGGCGATTAGCGCGATATCCAACCCTGCAGCACAAATGGCATTGCAGAAACTGACCGAACTGAACAATTGCGAAATGCACTCCACTCATATACCTACTCCGGGAGATGAAGCCGGGTTACGTAAATTAAAAATCAACGTAACCTGCGACCCGCTATTCTCCAGTAAACGGTTGTTTGTGAGCGAGTGATCTTACCCCAAGAATGATATCAATACACCCGCAGCAACTGCCGATCCAATAACTCCCGACACGTTGCTGGCCATGCAATACTGCAGGATGTGGTTGGATTTATCGTATTTTAACGCCATCTCATTGGCCACGCGTGAGGCCATTGGGACAGCACTCAGCCCCGTAGCACCCACGAGAGGGTTGATCTTTTTCTTCGAAAACAGGTTAAACAGTTTCACGGCCAGTATGCCTCCCGCAACGGAGATAGCAAACGCCAGAAAACCACCCACGATAATTCCCAGCGTCCGTGGCGACAGGAACACTTCAGAGGTCATGGTTGCCCCGACTGTTAATCCGAGGAAAATGGTTGCCGTATTCATAATGGGCCCGGAAGCTGCATCTGCGAGCCGGCTGGTGTTGGCCCCGATTTCCTTCACAAGGTTTCCGAACAGCAACATCCCCACCAACGGAGCCGCAGAAGGTACAAAAACAGCTACCACAACACCCAAAACTATTGGAAAAACAATTTTCACCGTCTTCAGGTGTTTGATTTCGTGCTTGGGGGGAAACTGCTTATCCATTTTCTTCATGTGGATACGAAATTCCTTCTTGGTCATCAGCAAATTGGCTACCAACGGAATAATCACCGGAACCAACGCCATATAAGAATAAGCGGCAATAGCTATGGGACCCAATAAATGGGGTGCTAACTTGATGGTAGTGTAAATGGCCGTAGGCCCGTCTGCACCACCGATAATGGCTAGCGATGCGGCTTCCTTCATATTGAAACCAACAAGTACGGCTATAATAAGCACGGTAAAAATGCCCAATTGCGCAGCACCACCGAACAACGAAAGTTTCAGGTTACGAAGCATGGGTCCGAAATCCGTCAATGCACCTACTCCCATAAAAATAATGGGTGGCAGCAGTCCAGTCTTGATAAGCGCATAATAAAGGAAATTCATAATCCCGTACTCACTGGCAATATCAAGCAGGTTCATATAGCTTCCGTCAGGCGATTGAACGAGCGAGTTATCCACTATGCCCAAACCAGCCAAGGGGAGGTTTGCCAGCAGCACACCAAACCCTATAGGAACAAGGAGCAACGGCTCATATTGTTTTTTTATACCCAGATACAACAGGATGAAAGCGATGATCCACATAAGTAAGGTACCCCAGGAAATGCTTCCAAAAGCCGTCATATCTACTAAGTTCGAAAAAATCTCATTCATAGCTTCATTGCAATTTTACAAGGATATCGTCCTCTTCCACCGAATCACCGTTTGAGAAACAGATTTCAATCACTTTACCGCTTTCCTCAGCAGATACGGCATTGTAGGTTTTCATGGATTCAATGTAGCCGATAACTTCTCCTATTTTCACTTCATTCCCCACTTTCAATGGTGTTTCAGAAGAATCTTTGGTTAAGTAGAACTTCCCTTCGAGGGGAGAGATTACCTCTTTTACTTTTCCACCGGGAAGAACAGCGGAAGGACTGTCAACAACTTTCGGCTGAGGCGGAACATCTTTGTTTACGGGGTGAAACGGAATACCGTCGTTCTCGGGATAGGATATATAGACCCTGTATTCTTCGTTATCTACGTTGATCACTAGCTGCCGGGGTTGGAAATTGTTTGTTGCACCGTTTGCCGGAGCTTCAACCGGTGAAGGCTGAGTTTTTTCAACTTGTGCCGCAGCCTTTCGCTTGGCCAGATCCTCTTCAAAAGCTTTTTTTGCAGCGCCCGACTTGTAGGCTCTGTACTGTTCGGGATGCATGGCAAGCTCAAACAACTCTTCATCGTCCTGCCCAAAATCCCAGTTGTTTTTTTTCATCTCAGCACGGAACTCATCCAGCTGATTAGGATAAAGGTCTTGCGGATTTCCATTGTAAAACTCCCTGCCCTGTTCTTTTATCAACTGAACAATTTCAGGTGCCAACGTTCCCGGCAGTTTTCCCGACCGGCCCAGGATCATGTCCCATATATTATCAGCAATGACCGACCAGCGCTCCTTGCCTCTTTCTATCTGCATAACATTCATCAGTGCCAGGTTCTTTACATACTGGCTGAACGGAGTGACTAAAGGTGGATTTCCGATCTTAGGCCATACATAAGCCACTTCGTTAAAAAGCTTGATCAGTAAATCATCCAGAGTAATTTCTTCTTTGCCATTTTTTGACAGCCACTTGTTCAATGACTCCAGGTTGCTCTCCAAATCAGCCATCAGACTACCCATCATACCGCCCGGAAGTCCGGGTCCGATAAGCAACGAGTTCATCAACCTGTTCTTCGGGTTGATGTAATATCCTAGAAAATCATCTATATATTTTTGTGTCAGGGAGCGAACTTTCATGTACGCTTTCATATTGATGTCCGGCACTTTAAAGCCTGCATCCTTAAGCATGGCCTGGATAGCCAGCACATCCGCATGTCCGGTTCCCCACGCCAGCGGTTCCATGGCCGTATCCACGTAATCGACGCCTGCGTAAGCGGCTTCGAGTATGGAAGCCATCTGGAATCCGGGTCCTGCGTGTCCATGATAAGTAACGGGAATATCCGGATGCTTCTCTTTTATGTTTTTAATTATTTTCCCAACGGTTGCCGGACGGGCAATTCCCGCCATATCCTTCACACAAATTTCATCGGCACCCATTCCAATCAGCGTATCAGCCAGTTCGGTATAGTATTCTACAGTGTGTACTTCCGATACCGTAAGGCTAAGCGCAGCTTGTGAAATCATACCAGCCTCCTTGGCAAACCTGATGGAACTCTCCAGGTTACGCGGATCGTTAAGGCCGTCGAACGACCGGGCGATATCGGTCCCCTGCTTTTTCTTTACCTGAAACATCAGCCGGCGAACATCAGCCGGGACAGGACTCATGCGGATACCGTTCAGCCCGCGCTCCAGCATATGCGTCTGAATACCTGCGTCGTTAAACGGTTGTGTCCATTTCCGGACGGCCACATTGGGGTTCTCGCCGAAAAGAAGATTGATCTGTTCAAACCCTCCTCCATTGGTTTCAACTCTCGCAAAGCACCCCATATCCACGATTGCCGGAGCCACCTCCAGCAGTTGTTCAACCGTCGGGACATACTTGCCCGACGATTGCCACATGTCTCTGTACAGTAAACTGAATTTTATTTCTTTTGCCATGTTTTGTATGATTATTTTTATTTTTCTATTTTGTCGATCTTCTCTATTTTCCCTTTGCCTCCGGTTATGGCTTCAACAGCAGCAATAACGGCAGCAATCTTCGCGGGATTGGTAGGTTTGGCTTTCCCGGTGGCAAACTCCTTTTTCACGGCCATGGTTTCCGCCGGAATAAACCGGTTGGTAAAACGAATAACCCCATTACCGATCAAAACTACCAGATACAAAATAATCAATACAGTTGTTAAACCTACCAGTAAAAGGCTCAATGCTTCGTTTATATTTTCCATAAAATTATCTTATTTTCAAATTGATAACCTATTAATACATATATTAGGAAAGATGATTTATGCTTCCGAAGTATAAATCCAAGGTACAAATATACTAAAATATTTTTATTAAAATAGCACCAAACCTTTCAAATCAAAACAAAAAGCGTTATACTATCTTCTTTTTATCATATCCAATAATCCACCTCTACCCCTGATCGTTCAATAAGCATAGGACTATAGCAGCTATATCGCTTGATTGGCTGTAAGCCAAAGCAATGAACTATCGCCATAACTCAAGAAGCGGTAATCGTTTTGTAACGCGTAATCGTAAACATCCCGCCAATACTTGCCGATACCCGAAGCAATCAACAACAATAATGTACTCTGAGGCTGGTGGAAATTGGTGATGAGCGCCTGGGGATAATGGAACGTGTAACCGGGAACAATCATAACCTGAGTAAAGGCAAGCAATTGATCTGCATTATTTCTAATAAGATAATCGATGATGGATTTAAGGGCTAGTTTAGGAGAAACCGGATTTTCTTCACCGTAAGGCTCCCATTGAAAAACCACTAATTCCTCCGGTTGAATATCCGGCTGAAGAAGTATTTTTTTCCCCAGGTAGTACAGACTCTCCACGGTACGCATAGACGTGGTCCCTACGACAATCAGGTTATTTTCATTTTCGTACAAGGCCTGAACCGTTTCTCTTGAAACGGAGATAAACTCCATATGCATATCGTGGTCACCGATGGTTTCGGATTTCACCGGCTTGAAGGTGCCCGCTCCCACATGCAAGGTAACCCGGGCAGATTGGATTCCTTTTTTCCGAAAAGACCTCATTACTTCGGAGGTGAAGTGTAACCCTGCCGTTGGAGCAGCTACCGACCCTTCCACCGCAGAATAAACCGTTTGATACGTTTCATCATCCCTTGCTTCCGAAGCACGATTTAAATAAGGAGGAATGGGCAGTTTTCCGGCAATTTCCAGTAATTCGGAAAACGTAAAACCCGGATTATTCCACGAAAACTCAACAATCACATCGTCCGCATTACTCTCTATCTTTCGTGCAGAAAGCAACACATTTTCATTATTTACAGAAACTTTCATCTGCAACACATCATCTTTCCAGCGTTTGGCATTGCCAATCATACAATGCCAGGAACAGGATGTTCGTTGTTGAAAATTTACCGAATAGTCCCTTGGAGCATGCGGCGAAAGGCAAAAAATTTCAATAACGGCACCCGTACTTTTTTCGAAAATCAACCGGGCATGAATCACACGGGTGTCGTTGAAAACCAGTAAGCTGCCTTCGGGTATTTCTGCACCAATCCCGGAGAAAGGCCGGGTAGATATCGTATTGTTTCTGAAGAGCAACAGTTTCGATGAATCTCTTTTTTCCAACGGATATCTGGCTATTTTTTCGGGAGGAAGCGTATAGCTATAATCAGCAATTCTGATCTTTTCCGCGTCGCATTTTTTCATTTTTAAGAAAATTAGTCTTTTTTTTATTACAATTTCTGTAAATAATCCGACAAAATTAGGCAACTTTGTGTTTGCATCAAAAAATGCATATAAGAAACTGCACGTTCAAATGAAAAAATTACAAATCGGCGACAAGGTTCGTTTTCTGAACACCGTGGGGGGAGGACAGGTAAAAGGGTTTTTAAACAAACAACTGGTTATTGTAGAAGACGAAAACGGATTCGACGTACCTGTTCTTGTTTCGGAATGTGTGGTTGTGGAAGCCGCAGGAAACGAAAAATTGGGACAACCCGAAACCGAAGTTCCGGTTAAGGAACCGAAGCCTTCTACCCGTCTCGATGAAACGGGGCCGGTCACCGAAACCGCCGAAGGCGAGAAGATCACCACCTGCCTGGTTTACCTGCCTGCCGATGCCCGGAACATGACTCAGACTTCGTTTGAATGCTATTTCGTGAACGACAGCAATTACTACCTTTTCCTCAATTACATGAGCCGGGAGAACAACTCTTGGAAAAGTCGTTTCAACGGTATCGTAGAACCCAACACACAGATTTTTATCGAAGAGTTCGACAAATCCCAACTGAACGATCTGGAAAAAGTCTGTGTTCAGTTTGTATCGTTTAAGCACAACAAAACGTTCCGCTTCAAGAGTCCGGTCTCGGTTGAATTACGTATCGATACGGTAAAGTTTTACAAGCTGCACAGTTTTACGGAGAACGATTATTTTGACGAAAATGCACTTGTCTATTACATTACCCGGAACGATATTCCAGAACGGGAAATGCTGGTTTCTGCAGGAGAAATCCAGCGTGCAATGCAAGAAAAAACTGTTTCAGAAGAACGTCCCCGCATACAAAGAATAGAAAAGAAAGAGCACCAACCCGCAATTGAAGTGGATTTACACATCAATGAACTTATAGACAACACAAAAGGCATGAACAATGCCGAAATACTCGAATATCAACTCGCGAAATTTAACGAGGTGATGCAGGAAAACCTTAAACGAAAAGGCCAGAAAATAGTCTTTATTCACGGGAAGGGCGACGGCGTATTAAAAAATACGCTACTCAAGGAGATAAAAAATAAATACAAAAGTTGTTACTATCAAGACGCTTCGTTCCGTGAATACGGATTCGGAGCAACCATGGTAACTATCCGGTAATTAAACAAATAACAAAATAACCCTGGAGAGATGAAAAAAACAGTGCTTATTATACTGCTGATTTTCTCGTTATCAAGCTGTGACGTGCTTAATCAGATTGGCGGAGCCATTCAGTTATCGCAGTGTGAATACACGTATAACTCCGTCGCCGATATACAGTTGGCCGGAATAAACCTGGGGAATGGTTCAACCATCTCACTTTCTAACTTTGCTTCCATTTCGAGTATCCTGACCGGAGGAAATTTACAAACCATCCCTTTCAGCATGACCCTCAACATGGATGTAAAAAATCCCAATCAGGCGGCCGCATTTCTAAATGCACTCGAGTATGCCATTGAAATCAATGAAATGGAGTTCACAACCGGGAAAATGGATGTTCCTCTTCGCGTTGAACCCGGACAAACAGCCGTGTTGCCCTTATCCATCGGGGTGGATCTAAAAAACCTGATAAACAGGTATTCCCGCGATCGTGTCGCCCGTGAGATGAGTGGCTTTTTAGGTTTGTCGTCCGATGAAACAAAGGTGACGGTGAAACTTTGGCCTAAGCTTATGGTGGGAAACAGACCCGTCAAAGTTCCGGCACCCATACCGGTTGTTTTTACTTTTGGGGGAAGTAATCCGTGAGCCAACCACACCGTCTATGAAGAAACCCGGTAAAGAGGAACGTCAGGAAGCTATTGCTCAGATTTTGGGCAATAGCTCTATCGAAAGCCAGGAGGAGCTCTTGAAACAGCTTTCCGACAGAGGTTTTGAACTGACACAAGCCACGTTGTCGCGCGATTTCCGGGAGATGAAGGTAGCTAAAACGCCCGATGCCGCCGGCAACTATTTTTACCGGCTACCCGGGATCCAGTTGCCCCAGCCAAAATCGGAAAAGTTTGGGATGACCTCTCCTTTTTTCCGTCACGGCATTATCAATATTGAATTCTCGGGCCAGTTTGCTGTCCTGAAAACCCCCGGAGGATATGCCCGAGGCGTGGCCCAGGACATAGACACCAACAACATACCGGGTATCATGGCAACCATTGCCGGCAACGATACGGTACTTGTAATTCTTCGTGAAAACAGCAACAAAGCCGATATCATCCTTTCACTTAAACTGCTATTTGCCAGGGAATAAACCCAACAAGCATTCAAGCCCAAATTTATATATATGTTCATTATTGGTATTGCCGGGGGTTCCGGCTCGGGAAAAACCACTTTGGTTAACTCCATCCTCGAAAGAGTTCCTTACGACCAGATTTCACTGCTCACGCAGGATTCGTACTATAAAGACAGCAGCCATTTGCCCATTGAGCAACGTCGGGTGCTGAATTTCGACCATCCCGACTCCATTGAATGGGAGCTGATGCGGGGCGATATCCAAAAACTGAAATCGGGACAGGAGATAGATTCCCCCACCTACTCCTACCTTACCTGTACCCGCCAGCCCGAAACGATCCGCATAAAACCCAATAAGATACTGCTGATTGAGGGAATCCTGATTCTCACGCAACCCGAACTCTGCGACGAAATGGATATGCGTATTTACCTGGAGGTAGAGTCGGACTACCGGCTTTCGCGCATTATCGAACGCGACATGGAGTCGCGCGGAAGAACAGCTCAGGAGGTAATAAAACGTTACTATCAAACGGTGCGGCCCATGCACGAGGAGTTCATAAAACCATCGCGGGAACGTGCCGATATGCTGGTGATGGGCGGAGGGTTGAATACAAAAGCGGCAGATTTTATCTCTTCGGCCATTTTGGGAAAGCTACTGGCAAAATAATCCCCTGTCTATCTCGGTCTTTTCGCTTCGTAATCGCTGAACCACTCAAAAAGCTTCCGGATCCCTGTTTCAACCGGCGTGGAAGGTTTGTACCCGAAGTCGGCTTCTAGCAATGACGTATCGGCAAAAGTGGAAACAACGTCGCCGGGTTGCATATCGGCCATTTCGACAATGGCCTTTTTCCCCGTTGTCTTTTCGATAATACCGATAAAATCCATCAATTGCAGCGGTGACGAGCACCCCATGTTATAAACCATGCTCGGAATTCCGGTTTGCGGAGGGGAAGGGATAATTTTCATCACACCTTCCACTACATCATCAATGTATGTAAAATCACGCTGCATCTCCCCTTTATTGAATACTTTTATGGGCATACCTTTCGATATAGCAGACATGAACAGCCAGGGTGCCATGTCGGGACGGCCCCACGGCCCGTAAACGGTAAAAAAACGGATGCCGGTTACCGGCAGTTTATACAACCGGCTGTAAGTATACGCCAACAACTCATTGGATTTCTTAGTTGCGGCATATAAGCTTACCGGATGATCGGTCCGGGCAGACTCCTTGTAGGGGACGGGCGTATCTTCACCATACACGCTGCTTGAGCTGGCATACACAAGATGCCGTATGGACGATGTGCGGCAAGCCTCAAGCAAGTTGGTAAAACCGACAATATTTGAGTGAATGTAAGACAACGGATTTTCGAGCGAATACCTGACACCCGCCTGTGCGGCGAGATTGATCACATGAGTAAATCTTTCATTTCTAAAAAGTAAAAAAACATCTTCCCGGTCGGTTAGATCGAGTTGGATAAAACGATAGGCCGGAAATTTATGGCTTTGTACACATTGGCCTTTTTTTATTTTTTCTTTCGGAATGCCTGAATCTGCCAGGCGGGCAAACTTTAATCCTACATCGTAATAACCGTTGATGTTGTCGAGCCCAACCACCTCTAGATCTTGAGTAAGCAGTTTTTTGACAACGTGGTAACCAATAAATCCGGCAGCACCGGTGACCAATACTTTCATTTTTTTACACTTATAATGCTACAACTAAATACTTACCAACCGCATATTGCTCTTTACCGAAAAGAAACGACCGGATATCCTCGTCTTTTTTTATAGCCTTATCGGAAATCAAAAGAAGTTGTCCGTCCAGCTTATTTTTCACGATTTCCTCCTTATCAGCAAAAATCACGTCTTTTTTCAAAAAAACATCCATGCTTTCGGCACGTGAAATACCATAAACGTAATAATCCGTTGTTCGTTTTTCGGATGCCACGGCAGAGGCTTTCTCACACAACCGGCTCCACCCCAAATAGGGATTCAGTTGCGGCATGGCCAACCCGGCAACAAATACCGTCAGCAGCACCCCGGCAGCCATCACCCGAACCGGGCGTTGCAACTGTTTTTTAAAAAACAACAGGTATAAAACTATTAACCCGCTAAGCGTGATGATGCCCGCAGCAAGATAAACCAGAAAAACACCGGCAAAAAAAGCATCATCTGTTCCAGAAAGATAAAACACAGCAGGTAAGGCCAATGTAAAGATTATTGCCGGAACAGCTAATGAAATACGCAACCAGATATTCGTTGGATCAAATTTTTTCAACAGAAGTGCCGGAAGGAAAATGAAAAATGGAAAAGAAGGAAGCAGGTAAACGGCCAGCTTCGAACTGATAACCGACAGCATGACAAACGTTGTCAGTATAATAATCAAGAAGAAACGCTCAATTTCGGTTTGAATTTTTCTTCGTACTCCCCCAAAGGCAATCAATCCGACGGAGAGAAACATCCACGGTGCCAACGAGTACCAAACAGACAGGACGTAATAATAAAACGGGCGTTTGTGATGAAAGGCGTTGATTCCCCTGCCCACCGTCTGATGCACCAACAGGTTATTGAGGTACTCACTCCCCGATTCCATGTAAGCTCCGGCAAACCAGATACCGCATCCCAACAACAGGACAAGCAGGCTTTTCCAGCCCCAATACTGTCTCCACGTATGAATTTTCCGTTGATAGAGAAGAAAGACAAGTGTCGACAACAACGGGACCAGGATTCCCACAGGCCCTTTCGTAAAAAGTGCGAGGAAAACATATACCGGAAACAAAAAAGAGTCGCGTTTTCCTCCTTCCCCTTTATATATTTTAAAGAACGTATAGAGCGCCAATACGATAAACATGCACATCAGCATATCCATCCGAACCACAAGAGCAAGGCCGGTAAACAACCCCGCCGTCATCAACATCAGCAAAGCTTCGGTCTGATTTTCTGCGTTTTCTTTCCGGACCCATTTTGCCATAGTCGTGAGAACTATTACCGCCGGAACAAACGACAACAAGGACAAAAACCACATCCGATGCCCTCCAAGCAATATTTTTCCGGCCATCATCAGCCAAAAATAGAGCGGCGGTTTATCGGCATAAATTTCACCCTGGTTGGTAAACGTGAAAACATCACCGTTTTGCAATGCCTCATCCACAATGCTTAAATACCGCAGTTCGTTATCGGGCGTATAATCACGGAGAATCATTACCGGAAGTAAGGCAACAAACCAAATAAGGTACAGGTATTTATTCTTCATCCGATATATGTTTTTTGTTTGAATAATCAATCATTATATTCCGGATATACGCCACGAAACCAAACGATTGTCCGAGAATCAATACCGGATCGAGCCGGAAAATCCCGTAGGCAATGATGCTGGCCGATCCCAACAGGCTGATCACCCAGAAGCCAATGGGCAGTGCAGATTCACGACGATGTGTCGAATATATCCATTGATAAATAAACCGGAAAGTAAACAGGACCTGGCCGACAGAACCGAAGACCAACAACCAGAAAGGAACATTCTTGTTCTGAAAAAATGCGGCGGCAAAGGCCGGAATATCCCGCATCAGGAAAAACGTAGCTGCGAGGGGGGTGAGCAACAGAATGGATTTTAATGCAAAAGGGAGGCCCTTCCAGAGCCCTTTCAGATCGAGGTTCCATAAATAGATGTAATACGAAATAAACTGCCCCAGAATAATCGCAAAATCATTCCTGAGCACACCGTAAATAAACAGCAGGTACGATCCAAAAATACTTAGTACCCAGAATGCAGCAGGTGAAAGTACTTTTTTGGCCTTTTCGGTGACAATCCATTGGTACAACAGCCGTGCCGAAAAAAAAGCTTGCGCCAGAAAACCAATCGCGTATACCCAGGCCGGACTTCCTTGCATAATCAATGTAAATTACTGGCAACGATGTGGTAGTTTATGTACCTTTTCTTCATCCACCGATAGGCAAAACAGTCGATAAAAGGCCCGGTGAGGCGATTCCACAAATGATATTTCGATTTTCCCGCTATACGTTGATAATGCCTTACAGGAATTTGTTGCACGTTGCCGTTCTGCAACAAAATGAGCGCCGGAAGAAACCGGTGCATCCCCTTGAACATAGGAATACGCTTGGCATAATCTGTATACATCACTTTAAGCGGGCACCCCGTATCAGAAACACCATCTCCCGTCATCATCCGCCGGTAACCGTTCGCTATCTTCGATTGCAGGTTTTTGAAAAAAGAATCCTTGCGGTTGGCACGAATACCCGTAACAAATTCACAATTAGCCAAACCGGGGAGCAGAAGGTTAAAATCATCCGCATCGGTTTGCATATCCGCATCCATGTACCCTACGTATTCCGAAAAGCAGTAATCGAAGCCAGCTTTAAGCGCAGCACTGAGCCCGCCGTTTCTTTTCATCTCAATATAGAAAAAACCGGGATGTCTGTCGCACATCTGGTGTATGCGGCTTCCACTATCGTCCGTTGAACCATCGTTCACAAACAAGACACACGTTTTATAAAGCGACTGAGGCAAATAATTGCTGAGTTTTTCTTCTAACCGGGCAATGTTGTCTTCTTCATTATAAACAGGGACAATAATGGTAAAGGTGTACTGCCCCGTTTGATTTGTACTGGTCTGCATAACTTTAAATCAACTCAAAAGTAATCGTTGACTTTACGATAAATTAATCTGCAAATGTAGTTATTTTTCTGTTCAGCCGGAATGTTTACCGCAAAGTTTATACATGAATCAAGCATCATTTTTCCATAAAAAAACTTCCGCTCCTTTTAGGAACGGAAGCTTTTCTCCATCAAATGCCTTCAGCCTACCGTACGGGTTCAAGGTACTGGGAGTAGCAATACCCCTCTTCACCGTCGTTGTCACGTACCAACCACCATTGGTCGTTCGCTTTGCTGATAAGCGTGATCACATCTCCGTGAGCTGCTTTTCCCACAATCGGCTGGTCCGTTCCAGGGCCTTTACGGATGTTCAGGTTGCTCTCACGGGTAACCACTTTTACTTTTCCACCTTCGGTGGCTTTAACATTTACGTCGAGTATCAGGTCGTTGTTTTTAAAATTGGGATCAATCCTGTCGTAGATTTCCCACATTTTGTCTTTCAAAGCACCCGAGGGGACCTCTCCCCTCACTCTTAACACGTTGCCTTCATCACTTACGGTTGCGCCATATTGCCGGGCAAGGTCAACCAGTTCCTTGTATTTTTCCTGTAATGCCATATCTCCGGTTATTTTACAGTAATGTTATTGACAACTTGCTGCGGATTAAGCGCATTTACCTTTTCCATCAACTTCTGTAAATCCCTCTTGCGAATTTCACCTGTCAACGTAACCACACCGTCCTTTACTTCTGCCTTAACGGTTGCGTGGTCCTTCAACGCATCAGCCAAGCCGGAATTAAGGGCAGCGTCAATAGCTGTAAAATCAGGGGCAGGAGGAACAACTTCGATGTTATTAACCACCGATTTAACATTTTCAACCGCTGCCACAGTAGTTTCTGCGTAAGCTTTGGATGCATCATCTTTTACCGTTCCCGAGAGTGTGGCTACCTGATCCAATACAGCCACTGAAACGTCTGCCAAATCGGGATTAGCGACCAACGCCATTTGGGCAGCAGCTTGCACATCAGCGTCTTTTACTTTTTTGCAGGAGGTTGTTGCAACCCCAACTGCAAGGATCAATGCAAGCATCGATACCAAACGAAATGCTTTCATAATTTACTGTTTTTAGTTAGTTAAACTTTTGATCATTTTATATTTAAACAATACATGTAATAAACGTATCGGATCATCGAAAAGTTTTATAAAAAACCATAAATTCAGAAAACTTTGGTGTACTTGTGGCAATATGGTTTTGTTCCCTTATGTTCGTAATACTGCTGGTGATAATTCTCGGCTTTCCAGAATGTAGAAGCCGGCTTAAGTGTTGTAGCCACTTTGTATCCTTTATTTGTCAGTAGGGCGATGTATTTTTCAGCAATCTCTTTCTCCCGAGGTGTTGAATAGAAGATACAGGACAGGTACTGCGGGCCAATATCGGGGCCTTGTCCGTTGGTTTGTGTGAAATCGTGGGTTTCGAAGAACAGCTTAACCATTTCTTCATAGGTTGTTTCCGCCGGATCAAAAACCACTTCAGTCGTCTCCAGGTGTCCAGTATTTTTCTGACAAACCTGTTCGTAGGTGGGATTATCCACGTGGCCGCCCATAAATCCGACATGGGTCTCTTTCACGCCTTTGGCTTTCATAAAAAAATATTCAGTCCCCCAGAAACAGCCGGAGGCAAAGTAACCCTTTCGCAGATCCGTATGGTCTGCAGGAATAAACTTCATGGAGATGGAGTTCACGCAATGGCGCGTCTGCTTGGCCGTAAAACCCTCTCCCAGAAAAACGTGACCCAGGTGCGCCCCGCAATTGTTGCAAAGAATTTCGGTACGTCGTCCATCTGCATCCCGGACGCGTTTTACAGCACCGACAATTTCATCGTCGAAAGACGGCCACCCGCAATTCGATTCGAACTTGTCTTCGGAACGGTAGAGCGGCGCATCGCACCGTTTACAAACGTAGGTTCCTTTGGCTTTGTTTTCCAACAGTTCTCCCGTGAAAGGGCGTTCGGTTCCTTTATGTAAAATAACAAACTCTTCTTCAGGAGTCAATTGATTATATCCCATAGTTATATATTGTTTTAAATTGATTTCCTTTTTACTTTTTTGCGCACACATGGTGAAGGTTGTGCTGACAAGAGCCAGTAAAAAAAATATCCGCAGACATTTCACCTGCTTGTTTTTTGCATGAAAGTCAGGTGGAATTTTTGTCGGTTCCATATTTCTGTGATTTTTAAGTGAAATGTATCTTGTTACAAAACGTAACCTGCAAATCCATACCGTCTCCGATACTTCAAGTAATCTAAATTCGCATCGTTATCAAATGCTTCACGCTCAAATCCAATGTTTCTGTACGCCAAAAGCCGATCCTTGTAAATAATCCATTTAATTACCCATTCCGTAATGTACCAGACATAAAATCCGATAACCAATAACTCCAGCATCTGCCGGGTATGAATCAACTCGTGGTTGATAATCTGCCTGCTTAACTCCGGCTGTTCCTTTCTGGCAAAAATGATCCCGAAAAGATTGATCGCGCGAAAACCCTTCACAGGAAGGTATTTTGAATAGATAATCTTCAAGCTGTCAATATTTGCCGATACCGTAACACATGCTAAAATTCAGTAACAAATTCAGTGATTACTGGTTTCAAAGGTAAAAACATTCTGTAAATTTTGTAACTTTGTAGGCTTAAAAATAAATAAAACGGAAATGGATAAAAATTTTTCTTTGGATTTACCTTATAAAATAACGGATATCTCCCTGGCCGGTTTCGGACGGAAGGAAATTGAAATTGCTGAACACGAAATGCCTGGGTTGATGTCAATCCGCAAAAAATATGCATCGGAAAAACCTCTCCAGGGGGCCCGCATCACGGGTTCACTGCACATGACCATACAGACTGCCGTACTGATAGAAACACTGGTTGATTTAGGAGCCGACGTACGGTGGGCCAGTTGCAACATATTCTCCACTCAAGACCACGCTGCTGCTGCGATTGCCGCAGCCGGAATCCCCGTTTATGCATGGAAGGGCGAAACGCTGGAAGAATATTGGTGGTGTACGGAGATGGCACTACGATTCCCCGGCGGGAAAGGTCCGAACCTGATCGTTGACGACGGAGGAGATGCTTCGTTGCTCGTGCACTTGGGTTATCGGGCAGAAAAAGATGCGAAAACCATTGATAGAAAAGGGGCCAATCGTGAAGAACAGGTAGTTCTGGATACGTTAAACCGTATACTGAGAGAAGACAGCCAACGCTGGCACCGCACTGTTGCCGAACTGAAGGGTATTTCGGAAGAGACCACAACCGGCGTTCACCGGTTGTACCAGATGATGGAAAAAGGGGAGCTGCTGGTTCCCGCCATCAACGTCAATGATTCGGTTACCAAATCGAAATTTGACAACCTGTACGGTTGCCGCGAATCACTGGCCGACGGCATAAAACGAGCCACCGACGTGATGATTGCAGGAAAAGTAGTGGTCGTGCTGGGTTACGGCGACGTGGGAAAAGGCTGTGCCAAATCCATGCGCTCCTACGGAGCCAGGGTTATCGTTACGGAGATCGATCCCATATGTGCCCTGCAGGCCGCCATGGAAGGATTTCAGGTAACCACCATGGAAGAAGCCGTGAAAGAAGGCAACATCTTTGTGACCACCACCGGAAACCGGGACGTGGTTACCATCGAGCATATGCACAACATGAAAGACCAATCCATTGTGTGCAATATCGGGCATTTCGACAACGAAATACAGGTGGACAAACTGATCAGTTTTCCAGGGATCGCTCACACTAATATCAAACCGCAGGTAGACAAATATACTTTCCCTAAAGGGAACTCCATATTCCTGCTTGCCGAAGGCCGTCTGGTAAACCTGGGTTGTGCAACCGGCCATCCTTCGTTTGTGATGAGCAATTCGTTTGCCAACCAAACCCTGGCACAGATTGATTTGTGGAAAAACGATTACGAAACAGGTGTATACCGGCTTTCCAAACAGCTGGATGAAGAAGTTGCCCGGCTTCACCTGGAACAAATCGGGGTGAAACTGACAACACTTACCCCCGAACAGGCCGGCTATATCGGGGTAAATATCGACGGGCCATACAAGCCGGAACATTATAGGTATTAACACGTTAGCAGAACTGTTAAAAAATTATTGCAATTTTATTTCCACAAGTTTTGCTTATTAAAATATTTTGATTTACCTTTGCACTCGCTTTTGAAAGAAAGCATTTAGGCTGATTCGCTAGCTCAGCAGGTAGAGCACATCCCTTTTAAGGATGGGGTCCTGGGTTCGAGCCCCAGGCGAATCACTTTCTAACAAATTAAAATAAAGAAAACCCCTGAATATCAGTCGATTTCAGGGGTTTTCTTTATTTATGTCCACCCGAAATAGTGCGAAAAAGAGCAGAAAAATCGGCCAAATAGGTGGACTTTTAATTTTAAGAAATTTAGTCCACCTATTTGATTGTTTTGCATTGATTATATGCAATTTACACTCTTTATTTTTGGTTTGCAAATAGTAATTTTACAATGTTAAATCAACTAAATTAGGTGGAAAAGAAAACAAATTATTTTTCGCTTCTGTTTTTCATTCGGAAAACACGATTATTAAAAAACGGTGAGGCACCCATTTGCCTCAGAATTACCGTGAACGGCAAAAGGGCAGAAATGCAATTAAGCAGAGATGTTGAAGGTTCTAATTGTAATTGTGAACGCTGAAGTTTCGGCAGTTGGAACAGGAAGTAGAATTGCTCCAACAAATCGCTGACGAAAAAGAAAAAATAATTGAAAACCTGAAACAAAAAGCCGAAAATCGTGAACGTGAATATTAAAATTACATTGTTTAGAGAGCGAAGTTGAACTCATAGCCTTTTATCTTCTTTAAACACAAAATCACCGAACCCAGAAGTAGTTTTCAGCCAAATACGGAAGTGATTATCCACTAAACACGGAAATAAAATACGTCCAAACACGGAAAATTCTTTGTAGTCATAAAGGAATTGTCTTTTTTTGCTCTATCACAAAACACGCAAAAATGAAGAATAACACCTATTTACCTCGCATTTGCGATAATTTACTGAAAGCGCTCTTAAAGTCATCCGGTGCAGTACTTATAGAAGGCGCCAAGTGGTGTGGAAAAACCAGAACGGCACGTCGCGCATCAGAGAACGTGCTATACATGCAAGACCCCGATAATTCGGCATCCTACATCGCTATGGCAGACACCAAGCCCTCTATGCTGCTCGCCGGCAAGGCGCCGCGTTTATTAGATGAGTGGCAAATGGCTCCCGTATTATGGGATGCTGTCCGTTTTGAAGTGGATAAAAGAGAAATGTAACCGCCCATACCGGAACGGGACGTATTGCAAGGTTGCTGCTGCGACCAATGAGCCTGTTTGAATCAATGAATTCGACCGGGACGGTTTCGCTTCGAGAATTATTTGAAGGCAAACAACAAATTGAAGGAATGAGCCGGTTAAGCATCGAAGAAATTGCCTTTTTAACTTGTCGGGGAGGATGGCCTGCCACCGTTGGGCAAGAAAAGGAAACCGCTTTGCAGATGGCTACAAACTACGTGGAAGCTGTTATCAATATGGATGTTCAGCGTGTGGACGAAATAGATAAAAGTCCGGATCGCGTGCGTATGTTGCTACGCTCATTGGCGCGTAATATCGCTACCACAGCATCCATACAAACCATAAAAGCCGACATTGAAGCTCACGAAACCGGCATCTCCGACAAAACAATTTCATCCTATCTCAATGCTCTACGTCGAATTTTTGTGGTTGAAGATTTACCGGCATGGCAACCGTCAATCCGCTCCAAAACGGCTATTCGCACATCATCTAAACGACATTTTGTTGATCCGTCTATTGCCACGGCTGTTATGCGTGCCAATCCCGATAGCATTTTGCACGATTTTGAAACATTCGGCTTTCTCTTTGAAGCTCTTTGCACCCGTGATATGAGAATTTATGCGCAAGCCAACGATGGCGACCTGTTTCACTACAGAGATAAAACTGAACTGGAAGCCGATATGATTGTCAGGTTGCGTAACGGAAAATGGGCGGCAATTGAGGTTAAATTAGGCAGTAAACAAATTGAAAATGCCGCTGCCAATCTGCTGCGACTGCAAAAAATTTGCCCGGATTGGTATGTGTATCGGATTAAAAATCCATGCAGCATTTCAGGCGGGATTAGACAAATCCCGCCGACCGACTAAATCCGATGGGACGAGGTTAAAAATTCATCAGTCCGTTATGCGGTATGATTCAATTTCGTATCTTTGTTTTAATAGTCAAATGATTTTTTTCACTTCAAACGAGAATTGTTTGATTTACAACATTGGACAGAGTCGCTCTATGATTTTTCACTTTCTGCTATACTTAATAATTGAACTTAGGAATGATAATCTACGCGATATACCACAAACCCATCGGCCATCAAAACTTGATAAAGATAATATTTATTATCTTTTCTTTAGTTTCCGTATCCTGCAATAAAACGAAACAGGTAAAGGTTACAGAGGTAAAAGAGATTGTACCTCTGATTGAGGATTCGTATGTGTATTATCCGGTAAAAGACAATCAAATTAAAGTTAACCTTAATAAACCGCAAAAGGCCTCTTTGTTTGATTATTTCAGTCATATTGAATTGATTCCTTTGGAAACAAGTGATAATATTCTAATCGGCTATTGTGAGGAAATTATTCATTATCAAAACAGGTATTATATTTTTGACAGGAATTCACTTAGTATTCATGTGTTTGATGACACGGGAAAATTCATATTTAAAATAAGTAAACACGGTCAAGGTCCTGGGGAATATATTGATATAACAAGTATGATCATTAATCCTTTCACTGGTAATATAGACCTCACGGGCTTGGGAAATATTTATAGTTACGACTTGTCGGGTAAATATATAAAAACCTTATTTCGCCCTGAGAACTCATCTGGTTATTATTGGAACTTCATACCGGTTAATGCAAACCTGTACGTTTGTTATGTAGGGATGAGTTTAGACCCGTATAAAATTAATTATTACGATGTGGGGAAGAATACAATTATTCGTAAAGAATATGAAGATGATATACTTTTAAATACCTATTTTTTTGTATCGACCAACTCACATACTCCATTTTACGAGTATCACGGGAAATGGTATTTTTATCGTTTTGTTGATAATACGACTTACGAAGTTGGTACAGATTCTTTGAAACCTGCGTACACGTGGAATTTTGGTAAACTAAACTATGATGCAAAGAATTTAAATTTACCGAATAAACCGTCGAGTATATCCATGCTTCCATACAAAATAAATCTTCAAGGTCAAAATAACAGGTATTTATTGGCCCAGATAGCATTAAAAAATTCTAAGGCGGATACGGGAGTTTATTTGATATATGATAAGTCTATCGATGAATGTAAATATATTGAATATTTTACTGAACAGGTAGATTTTCTGCCCAGAAAAGTAACGAACGAATTTGCTCTTTCCTGGTGTGATCATGGAACATTAGAAAAGTACGTTTCCGAAGGAATGCTAAATGAAAATAATCGACAAAAATTTCGGGATTTGGTAAATGCAAAAGAAGAAATGAATCCAGTTATCATTAAATATTTTTTCAAATAACTGAACCATTTTCCACATAAAGCATAACTACTTGATTATAAAGATTGTTTTTCAAGGACGATCATTTTAGTTTTGAAATAACAACCACCGCATTATCATTATCCGAAACGATTCCCAAGAATTCAACAAAACTTTTATCAGGATTTACAACCCGAAAAATCTATCATAGATTTGCCCCGATTGGTATTTGATAATTATTTTACCGATTTCAGTTTCCCAATCAAAATATAATTATTCCCCTCCTCATCAATATCTTCGTAAAGAGTTTTGATGTTGGGCAATTTCTGTTCAGACAAGTTGTTTTCTGTGTTACGGATTATTTTTCCCAATCCATCTTTCAGTTCGTGCGGATACATATTGGCAATAAAATAGCCGTCCTGATACAAAACACGTGAAGGAATGGAAATACCACCCAATTGATCGATAACCGGTTTTATGTAAGCGCCTTTCAACGTGCGTTTATCCACTATAAATTGTTTGGGAACAGGAGCATAAAACTGTCCGTTTTCATCCATCCGCTCCTGTTGGGCGATTATGGTTATCACATGGTCTGGTAAATCGATATACCAATGACTGAACGGTTCTGTTGCTGTAAATGTAAAGACCGGTTTCAAGCGGTTTTCGTTGCCCATATAGTAGTACAATGTGTCTTGTTTATCGGGCCACCCTGCCAGGTAAAAATCGATGTTTTGTGTGTTTCTATATGAAATTACTTCGTTTCCGTAATCCGGTTCAAGAGCGAAATATTCACTGCTGATTCTTTGCAGAATATTGCCTTGAAAATCTTGCTGCCACACAACATAATTATTCTGCCCTTTGAATGGTAAAATCATAATGGTAGCAATCTGTTTGTTCGTGTTTATGTTGAAGCGGGCTTTAGGCACAAATTCGGGTAAGGGGATATCCGACAGAAATTTGCCTTGAAGATTATATACCAATATCTTTTTTTGCATCCACGGCATCAGGTAAATGCGGTTGTTTTTCTCGTCAATTTGCGAATCATACAAGAACATATATTCTCCTGGACCTTGTCCTTTCCTACCGATTTCACAAAGGAAATTGCCTTGTCTGTCAAACAGTTTGTATTCATTTTCCATGGTATAAACACCTATATAATTTTCGCTTACAAACGTGTGGTAGCGCGAAACTAACGCCGAATCGGAGTTTTCAAGTTTTATCATCTCCAAATCAGACATTATGTTGCTCAAAGGAAAATCGATAGTATCTTTTACCAACGAAAAATCACACGTGATAACCGTGTCGCCGTTAATAATGCTTTTAGAAGCAACAACCAGGCAATCATCAAGCCCGCGTGCTTTTTTTTCTGCCGATTGTGTGCAACCGCATAGTGGCACCATTAAAATTGCAAACAAGAAAATGTTGATAGGTTTTCATTTAAGTTTCCAATATCATTCCTTTCTCAATACATTCCCGATATACCCCCATCAATATTTCTTCAAAATAAGCGCAAACGTCTTCGTTATTTTTGAAAGTAGTGCACTTTTTTTCTGACGAATTGCTTTTACCCGAAGACACTTCCCATCCATTTCGACTTTTTTCTATCCGGTATTTTTAGGTTTTAAAATCCAAATTAGCAGACGTTTAGGACACAATTTCCGAGAGAAAGCGATTGACGAGTATATCTTCACGAATCCTCTGCGGGGATGAAGGGTGTTTGTCAATCTTTTTTTGAGGGATAAAAAGGTAAGATTATTGGACCTCATTTTTTCGATTTAGTTACTCTTATTTTTTTTAGCTTCTTAATTTTCTCCTCCTCACCACCATCAACGGCAAAAATACCCATATCCCCACAATTGACATCGCCAACCCACCAATTGTACCCGCCGCCAACGGGAACCAGAACGCTTCCCTGGTTGTGCCCACCATAAACGGAATAAACCCCAGCATAGTGGAAACCACCGTAAGAAAAATCGGAATAATTTTGGAGTTCCACGCCTTGATGTAGGCTTTCAGCGATGAAAGTCCCGGACGTTCGCGACGAATCCGGTTAAAGTCATTCAGAATGTAAATACTGGCATTCACGGTAATTCCCGACAGCAGGATAAATGATGCGAAACCGCCCTGGTCGAAGTTCAGCTTGAACCCGTAAAACGTAAGAAACACCCCGATAAAGGACACCGGAATGACGAAGATCACCGCCAACGGCTGTTTGATGGAGTTAAACAATACGGTAGTGGTAAAAAATATGATTACAATCAACAAACCGATCAGCCAATATTGCTTGTTCTCTTTTTTACCCCATCCCCAGCCGGATTCTTCCTTTTCGGCGGTGTAGCCCATCGGCAGGATTTTGTTGAGCGCTTCCACTTCGCGGTCTAACACGCGCCCCGCCTGCGTGTTTGCACCGATGTAATCGAACTGCACCGCCAGGCGGTATTGCTGGTTCTCCTTGCCCACTTCCTGCGGAGCCTGCCCTTTGGAGATATCCGCCAGCTCGTCCAACCGATACATCCGGTTGCCCAGGTTATGCGCGATGTATTGCAGCGCCCAAATATCGTAATCCTTGCTTTGACGGCTCGCCAGCTTGATATCTTCGCGTTCGCCGTCGATAACCAAGGAGCCAGCCCATACATCTTTGGCAAAAACGGGTTGCAGCGAGGCAAACAGTTCGCCCGGCATAAAGCCTTCGGAAGCCAGCCGCTGCCTGTTCAGATCGAACGAGAATTCCCGGTAATCGTCCTTGTACCACGAGAAATTGGAATTAATCAGTACCTCCTTGATACGCCTGTAGGTCAGCAACCGGTTTTTGAGCGTGTCTGCCCAGGCCGTCAATTCGTCGTAGTTGTAGCCGTAGAGTTTCACGCGGTAACTTCCGGCAAATTCGGTCACGTCGTTACTGAACCCTTGATCTTGTAAACCGTAAACGCCCCAGCTTCCGCCGCCCAATTCCAACGCTTTGGTAATAACGCTGCTTTTGAGTTGATACGGGAAACCGCTCCGTTCCGATTCCCTGTTGAAAAATACCCGGATGGATGCCCGCCGCGCGTTGGGAATATCGGTTTGGAACTGTCGGATTTCGGAGAACCCGCTCAGGTACCGCTCCATCTTTTCAATCAGCGCGTTCATCTGTGGCAGGGTGGTTCCGTTGGGCATCGAAGCGGTGATGGTAAGCACCACCTCTTCGCTTCGTGTGAAGTAACTTCCTTGATACACTTTTTCCGAAAACAGGCGCAACGTACCACCCAGAGCTTTATTTACAACCGGTTTTACTTTCTCCTTGTAGGTGGAATTGTCGAAAATCCTGTTGTACCGTTCCGCGAATCCGGTTTCCTTTTCGATTTTGTCGGGAATCAGGAAAACGGGCAAACCGAACAGCAGCACGATTGCCGTAAAGGGAATCCATTTATATCTTGAAAGTATGCGGATCATTCCGCTGTAAAAGCGATTGAAATAAACGGTCAGCCGTCGTGGACGGATAGGCAGACGGCGAAGCCAACCCCGTCTTTTCATCGGCCTGCGCTTTTTCAGTTTGATTTTCTCCACCATCGCCGGCACGAAAAACAGCGCCACCGCCAGCGATACCGAGAGATTGATCATTACCACGGCGGCGAAATCCTGCAAGTTGAGCCGTATCTTTTCATCCAGAAAGAAAATGATGGACAAGGCGCCCACCGTGGTCATCGTTGCCGCCAGAATGGGCATGAAGGCGTTGCGGTTTTGCCGGTGCACCAGGTGGTCGGTCATGATGATGGTGTTGTCGATAATCAGACTGAGCGAAATGGTAATGCCCGCCAGCGAATAAAGCTGGATCTCCAAACCGAAGAGGTAATAAAAGATGACGGCAACGGCAAGGTTAATTGCCAGCGTAACGGCAATAAGAAACAGGTAACGCGGATTTCGGGTAATAAGCAAGACGAAAAGCAGCAGGATAAGCACCGTCAACCCGCTTCGCAGGTAAATCTTGTTCAGTTCGGTATGGATGTATTCCGTGGCATCGTAGCTGTTGTGAATTTCGTAACCGGGAGGAAGTGTGCGGCGGAGTTCGTCGATGGTTTCGTGCACCTGCCTACTCAACCGCAGCTGGTTGGCAGTTTCTTCCGCCGTGAGCGACAGGTAAATCGAATTCAGCCCGTTGATGCGGTAATGGCTGTTGGGCGCTTGTTCGGTGTGCACAACTTTTACCAATTGATCCAAGCGGATAAGCGCACCGTCGCGGTTTTTCACGGTGATGGCGGAGGCATCGAACGCGTTGTCATCTTCCCCCGAAACCAACATGATGCGCATCCACGAAGGCGTATCGTTTCCGTTTTGCGTTTCCGCCATCCCCAGAAAATCGGTGGAATGGTACATTGAAACGGCCTGGCGGATGTCGTTTACCGTTATTCCGAGAGCTTGCAGCCTGTCGGCATCGTAGGTCAGTTGCCACTCCAACGGCGTAGCGCCGCGAACGTCGATTTTGTACAATCCGGCAATATCGCTCAATCGTTGTTTAATGGTGTTTTCGGTGTATCTCTGGATGACGATGGGCGTGGCGGCTGAATTAACCGTAAAGGTCATAAAAGGCCGCGATGCATTCTCATCGGGACTGCGGACGGATATGTAGGGATAGGAAACTTCACGGGGCAGATCGTTCCACGTCTGCCGGACAATGGTGGAGGCTTCAAAGCGGGCGGCGTCGACGGGCGTATGCTTGTCCAGTTCGAGGGTGATGTTTCCCCAGCCGTTACCCGATGTGGAATAGATGTTTTTCACACCATTGATACGTGCCAGCATCGCTTCGAGCTTCGAGGTGGCTTCCATTTCCACGATACGGGCGGAGTTGCCGGGCATCGAGAAATAGACCGTTAAACTCGGCAGTGTGCGTGAGGGAGCCAGCTTAACCGGCAACATCGGGATAAGGGCAATGCCCATCATCGCGATGCTGAGGAAAGCGACAATGACGGTAAAGGAGGATATGGAGTTTTTTTTGCTCATTTATTAATTCGTCAGTTCATCACATTAAAATCCACTTCTATCGGTTTGTTCTTTTCAAAATCATGCAGCGTCAGTTTCCGAAGCTTGAAATAGCTCTGCCAATAGTTGCGCAGGGCGGAGATGTAGTTGCGCTGTGCTTCCTGACGGCGGCTGGTGGACAGTGTCAGGCTGTTGATGTCCGCCTTTCCGATGATAAAACGCTCCTGCGTTTGTTCATACGCCACTTTGGCAAGTTCCATCGCCTCTTCAGCGCTGCGGATCATCTGTTGCTGTACCGAGAAGTCACCCACGGTCATGATCACGTCTTCTTCCAGCCGGATTTCGCTTTCCTGTGCCGAAAGTTGCGTGATGTTCAGGTTGTTTTTCGCCATGTTGTACCGTCCTTTGCGAACGCCCCAGTCCACAATGGGGATGGTGAGCGTCAGCGCCAGAATGTCCTGCCGCAGCGGATTGCGGTATACATCACGGAACGTGGGAGCAATCTGGTTGAACCCCATGCTTGCGTTCAACCCGATGCTGAACAGCGATTCACGACGGGTGCGGTCGAGCGTTTGCTCCGATTCCAGAATACGCTGCTTGTGTTCCAGATACTGCGGGTTGTTCTCTTTGGCGAACATCAGGGCATCGTCCACGTTTACGATGACATCTTTGGGATAATCGGGCAGTTGCAGCGTTATTTTCGTGTCCTTATCCAGATTGAGGTAGGCCGCCAGGGCGAACATCGCCCGTTTCAAGCGCAGTTCGGCATTTTGAAGCGAGTTTTGAGCGTTTACGCGGTCGAGTTTCAGCGTGAGCAGTTCCGATTGTCCGATGGAGGCGATTTTGTGTTTCTCCTCACCGATCCGGTATAACCGTTCCGAGTTCCTTCGATTTTCCAACGCCAGTTGATGTTCGGCTTGCGCCATCGCCAAGTCGAAAAAGTAACCCGACGCAGTTTCAGCCGTGGTTTCCAGATTGGAGATCAATTCCTTTTGCGCCCGTTCGAACTTGAGCGGCTCAATCTTCTTTTCCCACTTAAACCGGTTGTAGCCCAACAACTCCTGCCGGTAACCAATACGGACGGGCACGCTGTTAAACTGGCTTCGTGCCAGGTCACCGAAGTTGCGGATGTAGCCCAGTTCGGTATCCACGAAAAACGTTCCACCCGTGAAGTCGAAGTTTTGCTGAGCGGCCAAGTTTCCGTAGGAATAGAGCGACTGCTGGCGGCGATACACGTCGATGTTCTGTTCCGAATCGTAACGGCGGGTAAAATCGCGGTTGTAGCGCAGTGGCGTGGCATAAAGCGTGAGTGACGGCAGCCGTGCCGCCTTAAACGTGAGGTATTCCCACCGGCTTGCCATATACATGTTCTTGGCACGAAACGCCGAGAGCGAACTGTCGTTTGCCAACGCCACGGTGCGCTGCAAATCGAGGGTTATTTCAGATTGTTGGGCGGAAACAGTGACTGAACCGAACCAACCCATAACCGCGAAAAGGAATAATAAACGGTTATATTTCATATTTTTATTATTTTAGAATAAAGATATCAAATTGGCACATTATACAATTAACACATTAATCATTCTCCACAGTCTTCATATCCGACGTTTTATTTCTATATATCGCCCAATAAACCACTGGCACCACAAAGAGGCTGACCAGCATCCCGATTACCATCGTCCCGATCATCCCGATGGCCAACGGTTTCTGCAATTCCGAACCCAAATCGAACGAAAAGAGCAGCGGAACCATTGCCAGAATGGTAGTGAGCGACGTCATTATAATGGCACGCAAGCGCTTTACGCCGCCCGTGTGGATGGCTTCCATCAGCGGAACACCCTGTTTGCGAAGTTCGTTGATCATATCCAGTTTCAGGATGCTGTCGTTGATGATGATACCGCTCGACACGATCAGCCCGATGGCACTCATCAGGTTGAGCGTATGTCCCGTTACCCAGAGCAACACCAATGCAAAAGCGATGTCGATGGGTATTTCCACCAGTACGATGAGCGGCTGCAGGAAGTTCTCGAACTGCGAGGAGAGGATAAAATACATCAGCAGCACGGAGACCAGCAGAATAACCACCAGCTCGCCCAGCATCTTCCGGTTGGAGAAGAAGCTGCCCGAAAAGGCCGCTTCCCACACATTATCTTGTCTGATAACCGTTTCAGCGTTTTTGATAAGCGTTTCGGGATGCTTCACGTTGTAGTAATTCATCGGGATGTACTCGCCGTTCTTGCCCGCCACGATGGTTTTGATGTCTTCGCCACGATGCACTTTCACGAGTGACTGCAACGGTATCATCGTTCCCGGATTGCCCGAAGTGGTGTTGGTTTTAACCAGCGTTTCACGCAGCACTTGCTGCACGGTTTGCTGTTTTCCCGCCAACGAAATGGGCAGGTATTGCTGGTACGAACGCAGCACGGCTATTTGGTTTTCGCGGAAAGCGGTGCGCAGCGTGCGATATACTTCGGCGTAATCGACGCTGTAAAGCAACAGTTTCTCCTTGTCGATGCTCACCGTGTATTGCTGTTCAAAGGGCACACCCTCGGCTTCCTCTCCGGTGGCGGCAAGCAGTTTTCGCTCCGTTGTGTGGATGGTTTCGGCATCGGGAACCTCCCCGCGGTTGGCGGGATAGAGTTGCAGGGCAATGTCTGCCTCGGAAGTATCGAATATCTTCTCGAACACGTTTTCGGGAGGCGAGAACGTAACCACGGCGTGCGGGTAATTCTTTTTTATCCACCCGGAAATGTATTGTTTCAGCTTGTCTATTTGCGATGCTTTACCGGTGCGGAAATAGAGTTGCGCTTCAGAGGGTGTGAGGTCGTTTTCCTTGTCGAGCAGGTACTGCCGGTGTCCAACGTACGCGGCATGTTCGGTGGTCATTTCGTCCGTCGATTTCATCAGATTGAAAACCCGCTCCCTGTTTTCGTCCACGTGAATGTTTTCGTTCCACTCCACCATTGCCACGGTTTCGGTGTGGTCGATGTGCGGCATGGAAGATTTGGGCATGACGCGAAACATCAGTACGCAAAACGGAACGGAAAGGATGATAAACAGAAACGTGACAGTTTTGTGGCGAAAGAAAATTTCGATTCCGCGGTCGTACCAACTGAAAGCCCGTTTATCGGCCTGCCGTTGTGTCCGGGCAAAGAAATCGCCAATCTTGTTGGGGCGTATTTTCATGCCGTACACCAACTTGTACAGCACGGGCAGCAAAATTATTCCCGTGAAGTAGGAGATAAGCAGACCCACGCTTACGGCAAACGCCTGTGCAAAGAAGATGGCTCCGGCTATGCCGCTCATGAACACCAGCGGCACGAACACGGCAATGGTGGTGAGCGTGGAGCTGAGCACGGGCGTGATGACCTCGTTGGTTCCCTTGATGCACGACTCTTCCAGCGAGTAACCCTGCATCCGGTATTGGCTGATGATGTCGGTTACGATGATGGCGCTGTCGATCATCATTCCCACGGCGAGGATCAGTCCCGAAAGGGTGATGATGTTGAGCGATTGCCCGAAGAGGTAGAAAAAGATAAACGTGGTGAGCAGCGCGGTTGTCATACTGATACCGATAATTATCGGAGATTTGGCATCGCCCAGGAAAAGCAGCGCCACGATGAAGACGAGCAGAAAGCCGAGCGTGAGGTTTTCCCGCAGGTTGGCGATGGTGTAATCCAGCAGTTCGGTCTGGTTGCGGTTCACGGTAAATTGCACGTCGGGATAGGTGCGTTCCAGGTCGGCAAGCGTGGCGTGGAGCGATTTCTTGAGGCTTTTCATGGTTTCGTCCGCCTGTTTAATAACTCCTAAGGTAACCGCCCGTTTTCCGTTAATAAGAGACATTCCCGTTTCGGGTTGGCGCGCCACCTCAATTTTTGCCAGATCTTTGAGCTGAAAAATGCGGTCGCCCTTGCGCAGGTAGATATTGCGCACATCTTCGGGCGTGCGCAGCAGCGAGGAGAACTTGATGTTGTACTCGTAATAGCCGTCGCGCACAATCATGCTTCCGGGCTCGATGTTGTTGGCCGCGAGGGTGTTTTCGATATCGTTTAAACTGATGGAGGCGGATTCCAGCATGGGAAGGTCGGGTACGATCTGAAGATGCCGGTACATCAGTCCGGTCATGTCCGCCATGGCCACTTCGGGCAGTTGCTCGATGCGGCGTTTCACCACGTTGTCGGCAAAATCGGACAGGTCCAGGAATTTTTGCTCGTCGGTATCGGTGTAAGGCGCATCGTCTTTTAGCGTGAGGTTCAGGTAGAACACGGGAATATCGGTAGCGCTGGCTTTAATTACTCGCGGACGGCGGAAATCGCGGGGCAGGCTGTTCATCGCGGCGTCAATCTTTTCGTTCACCTCGATAAATGCCAGGTCGGTATTGGTGCCGAAATCGAATTTCAGGCGCACCAATGCCGAGCCGTCGCGGGTCTCGCTGCGGATGTCGCGCAGTTTGCCCACCTGCATCAATTGGCGGCGGACGGGTTTGACCACGGTGTTTTCCAGTTCGCGTGCCGACATGTTGTCGCCCGTCACCTGCACGGTAATTTCGGGAATGGCAATGTCGGGCAGCAGCGACACGGGCAGCGTGTTGTAGGTGATGATGCCGATAATTACGCAGGCCAGAAAGACCATGAGGACGGCGATGGGACGGCGGAGGAGGAATTTGATCATATTGTGTATTATTGACTATCTACTCTTAGTTGCTGACAGAGTTGTGAGATTTAATTAATTTAGTATCATTAATTTCAGGTGTTTGAATAGTTCGTATATAATTTCTTGAAAAATCATACTCTACTATTTTTCTGAGATCTTCCATATATATTGTGGGTGTGTCAGTATTTATAAAAAACCTCGTTGAGTGCAAATATTCTTGGGGACCTTGTCCCTTTGTTCCAATTTGATTTAAAAATTTTCCGGAAACATCGAAAGCGTAAAATGTATTTCCTGATATGAAAATGACACTATCCTTGAGTATTATTTTAGGGATAGGGGTATATACCACTAAACATTTTTCCTTAGTTTCCAAAGGAACAAGATCGATCGATGAAAATAGGTCAGAACAATAAACTCTCTGATGTTTTTCCACACTTCCGACCAAATCTATAACAGGATATTCTAATGGTACTTCTTTATGAGTACATGCCAAAAAAAACAATATAAAACTAATAAAAAAGAATATTTGTTTCATCATAAATTAGTTTTTAATTTATCCTATATGTTTTAATTCTTGTGCTTTATCAACATAATTACCGGATTGGATTCTTCGTTAAGGGTTGCAGCAATCTCTTTTAATTTACCTTTCAGTTCACCTTTCTCATAATCTTCAACCAATCGATGAGCTTCTAAAGGTTGCCAAGACTCGATTTCGTGATTCACAGGTCTTAACCAGTTCATGTATAGCTCTTTTTTTGTTGAATAATCGCCGTTATATACCGTGTAATTAAAAAAAGCTTTTTCCTGCCTGTCGTACATCATAAAAGTTTTTGGAAATCCTCTTTCAGTGTCCCAGTCAAATACATTTTTTATTGTTTCGAAGAAGAAATAATGGTCTGAAAGTTGTCTCAACATAAGGAAGACTCCGGGATCCATAGATCTGATTGGCGGCGTTCTTGCGATAGACGGATGTATACTATAATCCGGCAACAATGAATATATGGTATCACACGAGTGGTCTAACAAAAACCAATCTCCTTTGAATGGGATTATGGTGCGATAATATCCTGGAGATATGGTATACGTCGTCTCGCTTGCTCTGTCGATCTTCTGTTGCTCTAAATACAACCTTTCTTTATATGGAATTTTTATCTCTTTGGTAATACTTCCATCTTTTTTGGATACAATAACGAAAGATATCTCTTTATTATACTCATCGTAACAGATCAAATTATCTTTATCGTAATTGAACATCTCGGTGTAAAACATAGAACCGCCACCTTCTTTGTGATTAAAGCTTCTTTTATATTTCCCATTTAAGTCATATACCACAATTTTTCTTCTTGAATGGTCGTTTATGAAAATTTCTCCGTTCTCTTCATCCAGCCTGATGATCAACGAAGATACATATTCTTCGCCTCCTTGCCCTTTACGGTTTATTACCCTCAATGCTTTCCCGTTTCTGTCATAAACAAAAATATTTCCGTCCCCTGTTCGGTTTCTTACCAATATAATTTCTTTGCCAACATCCTGCACAAAACCTTGATTAAGAAATTCATCGTTGGTTTCCAGCGGAATATACTCTACATCCATAAAATCCTGAAGGATCAGTTCCTTTTTGGGGTAATTCGTTTTCGTAACATCAACAATTATTAATTTATCGGTTGATTGTTTATTTCCATCTGTGCAGCCAGATATAATCGCAAACAAGATGAGTGCCAGGTATAATTTTGATGAACTCATTTTTTATGTTTTATAAGCATGATTATTGGATTCGAGTCTTCATCTAATGTCGAAGCAATTTCTTTCAACTTACCTTTCAATTCTCCCTTCTCGAAAGATTTAAGCAATTGATAAGCTTCCAGGGGATACCAGTATCCTATTTCATGGTTAACAAGTCTTATCATGTCCATATAGATTACTTTCTTAATTGAAAAATCTCCATTGTATACTGTATAATTGAACATAGCTTTTTCCTGTTCATCATACATCATAAATGATCTTGGAAATCCATCTTTTGTATTAAAGTCATACACGTTTTTAATGGTTTCCATAAAATAATATCGGTCCGAAATTAACCTCAAAATCAAAAAAAATTGTGGTTCCGTATTTTGGATAGGTGGGTTTCTTACGATTATTGAAGTCAAATTATTGTTCGGTAAAAGCGTGTAAATCGTATCGGATGAAAGTTCTAGTAATATCAAGCCATCTTTAGAAGGAATTATATTACTATACTCACCTGGAGATACAGTATACACCATGTCATTTACTTCATCTTTTAGTTGTTGCCGTAGGAATAACTTCTGCTTAACCGGAATCTCAATTTCCTTGGTAATACTCCCATCCTCTTTAGATATAAGAAAGAATGATGTCTTCTTGTTTAAGTAATCATAACACATTAGATTTTCTTTGTCGTAATTTAATATATCTGTATAGACAATAGCTCTGTCAGTATCTTGGTGTTTAAAACTTCTTTTAAAATTTCCAAATAGGTCATATACAACAATTTTTCGTGCAAATAGGTCATTGACGAACATTTCTCCCATATCCTCATCTAATGTGATTCCTAAAATATCTGTATATTCTGTTCCGCTTTGTCCCTTATGATTTATTTTCCTAACAGATTTGCCACTCCTATCGTAAACAAAAATATTTCCATCATCATTTCGATTTATTACTAAAATAAAGTTCTTACCGATGTCCTGAACAAAGCCCTGATTAACAAAATCATCATTCGTCTCCAACGCGACATATTCCACATCCATGAAATCCTGAAGGATCAAATCCTTTTTGGGATAATCCCTTTTTGTAACATCTACGGTTATTAGATCATCGGATGATTTTTTAATTTTTTCTGTACATCCAACAATTATTGTTAATAGGAAGATTGTCAGAGTGAATTTTATCGTTTTCATTTTTTATGTTTTATAAGCATGATTACCGGGTTGTCTTCTTCCTCCAATTCCGAGGCAATTTCTTTTAATTTACCTTTCAGCTCTCCTTTCTTGTAGGCTTCAACAAGATCCGAGGATTGTAGAAGTTGATGTTGCGCAATTTCCCTGCTTATGGAATTCGACCCGAAATAGACTGATTTCTTATTTATAAAATCATCGTTATAAATCGAATACTCGAAAATGGCTTTTTCCTGTTTATCGTACAACAAATCGGTAACAGGAAACCCTTTCATCCGTTCCAAATCGAATTCTTTTTTAAGCGCTTGCATAAAAACGTATTGTTCCGTAATAACTGTTGGGAAAAGGAACACTTGTGGCTCCATAGTATGTATGGAAGGTGTTCTTGTCATAAAGGGTGTTGAAGTTTCCGTTTAAATCATATACCAATATTTTTCTCGCAGTGTAGTTTACAACAAACATTTCATTTTTTTCTTCATCCAGCACAATTTCATTTATTTGAGTGTATTCTTCACCGCTTAGCCCAAAACGGTTTATTTTCCTCAATCCTTTTCCTGTTTTTCTATCGAAAACAAAAATATCCCCATCTATAATTCGGTTTGTAACTAATAGGATATTTTTACCGACGGATCTCACAAATCCCTGTGTAATAAACTCATCGGTAGTTTCCAGTGGAATATATTCCACATCCATAAAATCTTGTAGGAGCAGTTCTTTTTGGGGATAACTTTTCGAAACGTCAACAGTAATTAAATCATTGTTTTGATTGGTTTGTTTGCATCCTGCAAATGTGGCTAACAAAATGATTGCTAAAATTAAATTTGTTGCTTTCATATTCTTTTCCATTTTATTATTTCAGGCTTTCAGTTTTCACCTTTTGCTGTTGTTTATGATAGCGAGTTTTCAACCCTTTTTTAAGATGCGTTTTCATTCATTGTCTTCGGCCTTTTCTGTTACCGTTACGGGCGATTCGTGCGCCAGATTAATGTTTCCGCTCACGATAATTTGGTCGCCTTCTTTCAGCGTTTCGCTGGTGATGGTGTATTCGGTGGCGTTTTCCAATCCGGTTTGTACGTAATTCCAAATTGCTTTTCCATCTACAACGGTAAAAACCACCTGTTTTCCAGTACGGAGCACAACGGCAGTTTTTGGAACAACCCACTGCTTGCCTGCCGAGCGGAACGTACTCACACGTACATTCATTCCTTCCACCAATCGCGCGTGATAATTAACAGCGGCTTTTATCTGCACCATTCCGTTTTCGTTTACCCACGGGTTGATTTCCGAAACACGTCCGCTTACCTCCAATCCGGGCATCGAAAAAGGAACGATTTTCATGTTATCGTCAATGTTAATAAAGCCAAGTTCGTTTTCCAGCACGGTAAACTGCACTTCGAGGCTGCGTGTATCAATGATGTTGCAAAACACTTCGCTTGGAGAAGAGAGCGTATGCGGTTTGGCAAACAGGTTGGCTATGACACCGCCGATGGGCGCGGTGAGCGTGGCGCGCTGCAAATCGTGCGTTGCCATATTGAACTGCGTTTGCGCCGAATTGAATCCGCTTTTTACGCGGGCAAGCTGCATCACGTCTGCCGGAACGGTGCCGAGGCTATCTAATTTATAACCCTGTCCGATAAGCACATCCTGCATCTCCAGGCGGCTCCTGTCCAGCGCGTCTTTTGCCTGCTCCAACCGGTTGTTGATAGAATAGGTGTCGAGTACGGCGATGCGCTGTCCCTGAGAAACGCGTGAACCGTTTTTCACAAATATCTGCGCGATAGTTTCCGAGGTTTGAAACTTGAGCTCCGCCACCGTGCGTGCCGATATTTTTCCGTTACTCACCAATTCGTGTTCAAAATCCACGGTTTTGAGCGTGATGGCGGTTACTTCCGCCGGCGCGTCGGGCAACAGTTGTTGGACGGTTTCGTCGGGTTTTTCTTTCTTGTCGGCGTTGCAAGCGGAAAAAGCGATAAGCGCAATTCCCAAGACAAGGGCGGTGGTAGTGCGAGAAAGGTGTTTCATATTTTTTTAGATTATCAAAGAGATTTATTGGCAAAATAGCGTTAAGTATCAATATTTTGAATTTTCTATTTTAATGTTATTATGCGAACAATAGGATTGCTGTCTATATCCAGTTTATCCATTATTTTTTTGAAGGCCCCGGGTTTAAATTTCTCATCTTCAATTTTAGATAAGTATATCGCTGAAACTAATTGGTTTGGTACACACGAATCAAATAAATAACTTGAATAGGGAACTTCGATCAATGGACCGTTTGTAATATCATCCGTAAAACCTGATTTTCCGCCTTTTCCGGGCGAAAAAATTCGTTCGGTTTTCACATTATACACTGCAAAACTGCGTTTATCGGTACAATAAGGGATATACAAAATATCTTTATATGCTTTTATTTCTCCGATTACAATGGTGCTTTTTTCTATAACACTGCCTTTATCTAATCGATATTGATCTTCACGGGGATTTACAGCTTTTTTGCCACAGTCGATAAAGTATGCAGGACTTTTATTTAAAGACTTGTCTATGGCATAAATGTAATCCGAAATATAATTCTTGTAATATATTTTTTCGTTATGATTGAAGAAATAAGGCGCCCAAAGTTGCATACCGTATTTTTTATTGTCCGAAAGAGTAGCTTTCCTCAAAACCTTTCCCTTATCGTTTATTAGAAACATTTCGTTTTTACTCTGCAAATACAGCATGTTGTTCACTAAATAATTATTGTTTGTTTTTATCATTCTGTTTGCGACATAGGGGCCGGAAAAAACAGAATCGAATTTGCCGTCAAAATCATACACGTAGGTTTGACCGGCATAGGAATCCATCAGGAAACATTTTTTTCTTGTATCATCCACATAAATGCCAAACATTTTTTTATATTCTCCCGGCCCTTGTCCTTTCTTCCCAATGGTGTTTAAGAACTTTCCGGAGTTGACATCGAATCGATATACTTTATCTGCCAAAAAATCGTGCACAAAGATGTACTGAGAAGTAGCGATAATCTGTAGCTCCTCATTTAAAAGACATTCTCTTTTTGTTTCCAAAGGGACGTATTTGATAGCTGAAGCATACTCGCTAATTTTATTTTCCTTGTATGCAAGATTCTTATACAACGGAATATTTTTCACTTGTGCATTTATTGGTAATATGTTAGCAATAAAAATCAAGAAAATAGGATAATGCTTCTTCATTTTGTACTCCTTTCTATATGTTTACACGATTTCTGAATTTAATGTGTTTCATTTTATGCATTATTATGCAAAGATAAAATTAAATTCACAATCTACGAACAAATCGTAATGTTTTTATTCTTTGTTTTTTAAATGCGTATTAATATTAAATTTTAGCTTTCAATTTATACAATATGATTACCGGATTTTCGTCTTCGTTTAATAAATTGACTAATTTTTCTAACTCTTGTTGGCGTTTAGGGCATTTTACTTTGATTCCCTTCTTTTTATTTTCAGTATAAACCTCTTTTAGCTTGGCGGGAAGAATGCTAACAGCAATATAATCAGGATTGATAGCATTCAATTGCGACAATTTGTATCCACCATCCACATCGTTTTCCCAACCTCCACCAACAAGTGTCCCATATTTGCTCACTTCATCGGGATATTGCGTCCAAGATTTGGTTTCGTGCGAATGTTTATCGTAATAAACCAACCAACGTTTTTTATCCAACGAAAAAGACGCCAACAGATAACCATCGGTTTCACAGCAACTTAATCCATCAATAAAATTACTCCTTTCCGCTTCCAACAGACGAATGTCTTTGAATGCTTCCCGGTTGATTTTATATTTGCCCTGATGCAGGATGTATCTTGGCGTAATAGTATTTTTGCTTACGGAATACACGGTGTCGGTTACGCAAGTGTGTACGCAAACCGTGTCCCCATACCACCATATCGTGGGACTGTGCGCCATTCCTTTTGGATAATACGGCTGCAATTTCTTCAACTGCACCGTATCGCCTTTGTCATTGAGTATCCCGGTTACAAAAAGATTTGGGTCATCCATGGCAATTCCGTGATGCAGGTTAATGACAAACCGATTGGTATCGGACATGTTTATTTTGAACACTTCGTCGGAAACGGGCAATGAACTCAGGTAGTTTCCTTGAACATCATATCGAAGTATTTTGCGGTTGAAGTTGCTGTTGATGGCTACGACGGTGTCGAGCAGGGTGGAAGAACGAATGCCCAGATGCTCTGTAGGGCCTTGTCCTTTTTTCCCGATTTCGCGCAGGAATTTCCCTTGCCGGGTATAACAAAGCAATCGGTCGGAAACTTCCAGAAGCAGGTACTTATCGTTTATCGACACTCCAAAAATGGTGCCGACGAGCGAAGCGGGATATTCCGGACGTATGTATTCGATACTTTCTATAAAATCACTCATTTTCATCGGCTCAGTGGGCGATTGAACGGCCTTTTCCAAATCGATGACGGGAATGGGGTTTTCAACAACTTGTAAAGGATCTCGGTGCTTACTGCCTGTACATGCAATAAAAGCGACAGAAATTATCAGAAAGAAGAGTTGTTTTTTACTCATTATGGTGATCTTTTAACGTAAAAACTGTTCTTATTTCAACTTTATTTTTACCAATACCGGATTACTGTCTTCGGTGAGAGACATAAAAGGCGGTTTTGAACCGTCTTCGTTAATTCAGGGCTTGTTATATCAGTAATAAACAGCATTTTCACACATAAATCTTTATCAAGAATAAAAAAATATGGTTTTGTTCCTATTTCATACAGAGGAAAATCATCTTTTTTGTAAAAACTAATACCACCTTACCGTAATAATTCTCTTTAAAACGTTGTTCTATATCAGCAATACATAAAATGTTTGGATTGGTTTCGAAATCAGGAAAAAAACTCCTTTACATCATTAAAAACTGCTTCAACACATGGGCGACACATATTCTGATTTAACCCTACTACCAATTTGGGTTGATCCGTAATAGAAAGAATAGGAATGATATTGCCGTCATTTGATCCCACATAAATTGGTGAATTGCCTATACTGTATTGTTCATATTTAAACCTATTGATCGTTATTCCCTTGGATTCATCAAACATGAATTCGATGCTCTCCAAGTGTTCCAATCTGTGTTTCACATTATTTAACTCAGTCTTATATAATTGGATTAAAAACAATAAGCCGACATTAAATAACAAAAAACATATTGTAATACATAATAAAATTATTGACTTTGATTTATTTTTCATTTGAACCAGTATTTAATTAATATAGGATTTTCTTCCATTTCAGATTTCAACAATTCTTCAAAAATTTCTTTTTGGTTATCATCCAACATCTCTTTTGTGATACGTTTTTCTAAATCAACCCATTGACAGGGCATCAAAACATATTCGTCCGTAACAATTATCTCCTCGCCTCGATATGAGTTAAATTGAACTTTTTCGGTAAATTCAGAAATATATTTTGACTTTCTGCTCGCCCTGTCGTATATCACATTTACTTTGTCATCCAAATCAATTCTTGAAAGCGAGGCAAATACATATTTACTGTTATGTCTTACTGAGTGTATCAGGTAAGGAAATTGATCGAATAATTCTTCTACACATTTAGATAGGGATCTTTCTGATTCTTTTGAGAAAACAGCAGTTTTTCCTTCCCTGGTATACGTGCCAAAATCGAATCGAAAAGCGGCTTCAAGTTTTCTACTACCCATTTGGTATACTATAGGATGAACAGGTCGAAAAAAAAACCAATCTCCTCGGTACTGATATGGATTATTAGAAAAACTACCCAAACGACTATTTTCTTTAAATTCTTGATGTAACAACTTTTGCTCGTCAAGGTTAAAATAAATAATTTTTTCAGGTTCGAACATTGTATGAAAAACATGAGTCTGTGCATCTATAGCAGCAATGGTATGAACAACGCGAAAACCGGGAAAAGTAATTGTTTTTGTTTCGATATAATTCCCCAATAAATCATAAACATGCACCTTGCCGTAAGCTTCCAATACTTCAAGATTACTTGAAAAAGGGTTGATTGTAAAATCTTGTATCATAGAATATTCACCCTTGCCTTGTCCTTTGTTATCTATTTTGGATTTAAATCTGCCAAATTTATCAAAAACAAAAATTATGCTTTGTTTTGGATCTAATATGTAATAATTATCTTGATGAATTAGCATCTTTTTCACACCTACAAGAAGCACATCATTTGACGTTTCTAGTGGAATTAATTCAATGGAACGAAAATAATCGAAAAGAGAGACTTTCTCCGGACGGTCCAGATCGACAAAAATAGCACCATCTGTCTGTGGCTTTTGCTTACACATTGTGAAGAATACCACAATCAAGAGTATGAATACTTTCTTCATTATTGCTTATCAAATTAAAATTCTAAAAAGATGTCCGACGTTATTGGCACCGAACATCTTTTTGTATTGTTATTATAATGGACAAATAGAAAATGGATCTCCATTTGCTCTGCATGAACAAATCAAATTACCAGTAAATTCATGACATTCTTTCCCAAGACAATGTCCATAGTCGCATGTGATAGCAGGTGAGCACCGACAGGCATCAACCTGTTCACCACAGACTGAACAATATAGAGTCTCCCCACGAGCAAGAGCTTCTATGCTAGCCAAAGAGAAGTTAACATCTAATCCGTTATTAAATGCAAGTTTCAAATTCAAAGCAGCCAAGACAAATAGTGCTGCCGTACATATAAAAAGTATTTTCTTTTTCATGAATTTCAGTTTTAAAATTATTACTTTTCCTGATTCGTTTATTAGTTTGCCATATCTATCCTTTCAATAGCTCAAGCCCGTAGCTTGTAATGTTTGTTGCTTATAACTCATTTCATTAAATTGACAGATAATGAGCAACATATATTGTCGCTGTTTGTTCTATAGGTCACAGAGAAAGTAACTACAAATCAATAAACTTGAAACCACTAAGAAAATCAGTAAAATATAATAGAAATGTCTCATTCGAAATATAAGCGTTGTTGTTAGAAATATGTATCTATAATTAAAAGGTTTATAAGAAAATTTACGGATTCAATCTGCTTACGCTGAATAAGATAAGTAAATATGTTTATTTTTCAACTTTAATTTTCAGCAGTATGTCATTCTCTTCTATGTTCGTTTTTAACAATAGTTGATCTCGTTCATCAATTTTGCAATAAACTGATTGACTGTCTACAAATATAGGCCATACATTTATTATTTCATCATTTAAATGTATAGGAGCGCCATATTTGTCATTAACCGAAGAAGCAATATTTCTATATAACAACTTGCTCGTTTCAATATCCCAAATGTCTTGATATAATTTATTATTATAATAAAAAGTCATAAAATATAAATTGTTGATTATTAAACCATAATCGTTGGTTATATAATTCTTGAATTTATTGTTTTGGGAAACATCAGAAAGTATTTCAATTGGGATGGCTAGCCTTCCTTTTTCAATAAAGAAGTAAGGTTGCACTTTATTTGGGTATATTTTATAAATGGTATCCGAAGAGATCGGTTTAATACATTTAGTATGATTGCTTTGTATAAAATCATTAATTAAAATATATCCCCTGTCAGCATAATTTTCATTATTAAAATTTGTGCCAATGAATTCATTCATGATATTGAAAGAATGATCCAAAATACCTACTAATTTACTCTTATTAGCATAAGGTGAATAACTGACTACATAAAAGTTATTATCTAAATCTATAATACTTCCTATATTGTCAATTGTAATTTCTCCGAGGTATCTTCCATTAAGTTGATACTCCAACATCTTTTTCTTAAACATATCGTGGATATAGAATGTAGAGTCAATTGAATTGTAAACAACATTTGATATGGAATTATATTCGTTCGGACCCTCTCCCTTAGAATTTATTTTAAATTTAAATTTTCCGGTTTGGTCGAAGAAAAAGATCATATTATTATCTAATAAGCATATATACTGGAGAGTGGTGAATTTTATATTAACATTAGAAATTAAGGAACTGTCAGTAGTCTCAAGCTTAATTATCTCTTTGTATCCTGCCATTTGATCCATTAAAAAAGATCTTTTCTGTTTGTCTATATTTTCGTATACTTTTAATGTTTGTAGATTTCCCTTATCATTGCTTTTAGTACATGATAGAATAAGAAATACTAATATATATAAAATAATTGGTAATTTTTTCATTTAATTCACAAAATTAATTTTAATGATTCTTCTGTTGGAGTTTGAAATTTTATTTGATCTATCTTTCCATTCTTAATTTTTAAAATGCAGGGATATATTTGTTTATCTTTTGGATAGGTAGAAAGGTAAAGTTGTATTGGTGTTTACATCTATTTTGTATTTAAGATCTTTCATTGAAATAATATTAGTAAAAATAAAGATCATTAAACTTCTCCCCTTCCTTAGACAGTTTCTATTCACATCGAATAATATCTATCAGATTGGAAGTTCCTATGAGAGTAAATCAGCGAAATTATATAAAACAGCCTATCTGTTAACAAGAACAAGAAAACGTATTGAGACACTTTTTTCACAATTGTGTGATCAATTTATGATCCGTCGAAACTACGCCAAGTCTTTTGACGGCTATAAAACAAGAATATTGTCAAAAATAACATCAGTTACTGTTATTCAGATGATTAATAAACTTTTAAACAGAAATATAAACAACTAAAAAACGCTCATAGTCTAAATGCACTATGGGTTGATTTATTATTTTACAAGTCGATTTCAAACTCTATCAGGGTAGGGTCTGGCAAGTTAGATATTGCATATATTTTTTTATCATTTGGAAGGGCTGCAATATTGTTAATAGGAACGTCTAAATGATAGTGTACTACAGGATTTCCTTCCCAATCAAAAACATATATATCTTTAGCTTCAAATGCTCTTTCTCTTAATTCTGATATTTTGTTACCCGAATATAAAGAATAAATATATTTGTCTGTCACATAAACATCTCTAAAGGCGCTTATGCCCTCTTTGGTAATTGGACTAGACATGCCACTTCCTTCATTTTGTACGGTGTACATTGGATAATCACACACCAGTAAAAATTTTTGATTAATTACTGAACTCTGAATATCGTAAATTCCGATAATAGTGCCGTAATAAGATACGTATACTATTTTCTTTTTGTCTGGACTAATATTTAATGTCCCTTGATAAGCCAGGGCAATATTCCTATGATCTATTTTTTTTTCTTCTTTGCTTTTAACCGGAAAATCAGCAAAATATCCTATATCGTTATTATGCTGATCAATCAATTTAAACATATTTGACTCATATAATCCGAAAGCTATATAGTTATCGTATGCAGTTGGAAACACAAAGGAATTGGAAATTGAATTGAAATTCATAATTTTTTCATAAAAAACATTTCCTGCCATCAATGAATCCAACCATATTTTCTTGAGTGTGTTATCCAATAAGTCATATATTAAAAAGGAATTAGTTGAAGAATGTATCAAAGATGTAGGATGTAAAAATTCATTTGGGCCTTGTCCTTTTTCCCCCATACCATTAATATATATATTGTTTTTTATATCAAACAGATGAAGTATTGGTTGAGCAGAATAATCAAGAGCAATTAAGATGGAATCAACAATTAGCATTTTTCCTGCACTTCCAATTAAATAAGTCTTATCATCAATTATTTTTTTATGTTCAAGAGAGCTACTCTGTTGAAACATCTCATTTATTTTCTTTTTTTTATTCACACAAGACGAGAATAAACAAAGAAATATTATGATATAAATTATTTTCCTCATACTTTTATCCATCATATCTTAATTGCTTGTCTGGTTTTTCGGGAGTATCATATTACCAATGCAATTGCGAATATACTGCTTAAAATTGTTTTTTTAGTCATAATAACGTCTTTTTTGATTTATAAAAACTGTTGTTGTGCCATATCTATCCTTTCAATGGCTCAAGCCCGTAGCTTGTGATGTTTGTCGCTTTTTTCTTCTTTGTCTGCTACCTCTTTTTTATGTGTTCGTAAAGGGCAAAAATAGAATTTCATAAGGAGTTAGCAATATCTGTATTGATGTTTTAAATTTATATCCCAAACGCAATTATAACAAACTCATTATCAATACCTATTGCAAAAAGTTCATTGTTGTTGATTTCTCCAGCAATTCGAAGAAGTGGTATTCCTACATCTACAATCTTTATTAAGTTCCCATCATAATCATATAGGAAGATCGTTGTGGGGTTTTTTGAAAAATCCATACCAACAGATGATTCTTCTGTATTGTCTTTTTCATAATCACGTTGAATTGTAACAATATAATCTTTTGTCAATGTCATTTCTGCAGGACCTATTTGAGTATTTTTATCTAAAACTAATTCAGATTTTGTAATTTTATAATTTATATTAGGCATTATAGTGTTTTTCAATGTAAAATCATTTCCATCACTTCTTTCATAAATGTTTAATGAAAAAAAATTCATTAATGAATATATTAATAACTTTTTATCTTTGTTATAACCAATTGCTCCTTGAAATATATTATAGCCATTATTGATTTGTTCGTTTATTGGAAAAACACCAAACTCCTTTCTTGATGAATCATTATTTTCAAGAACAAATGGCATAGAGTTGCCTGGTAATAATGATAATATAGAATTATCATCAAGTTGTATTTTACGTGTTACTCTATGGTTATTCGATTTTGGCAATGGCGTATAATAATTTTTATCTAATTTCAAACTATCTATGGAAAATATTCCCTGTTTTTGACTGTTTAAATCAAAGACTAAAATAGAATTTCCTGTCCCTCTTTGAATAGCAGGTGTATTGAACTCATGCGGACCCTGACCAATTTTTCCCATCACGCCTATTTCTTTGTTCGTCTTAGTATCAATTACATGAATAAACCCATCCACTCCAAATGGATCTTGCCAAACACTATAGTTCCCAAATTTCAACAAAACCCCAGGCATTCTAGTGTAAATACTATCTGTAACTGTTTTATAAACAACGGATTCTCTGTGTACTTCTTTCTTCGAAGTACAGTTTAAGAAACAGCCAATAAAGGCTATTAAATAAACATATTTATATTTCATAATAATAATAAATAATTCTTAAATTAAAAAGTAAGTACAGAGAAACTTTCCTCTGTACTTTTCATTTTTATTAATGACTTGGATCATTTTTATGATGTGCCCATGAATATGTTTGGCCATCTTTACCAAGACAACTGTGATCTCTTTGACAAGCAATACAGTCAGTCTTTTGAGTAAACTCATCTCCTGTTTCAGCTTGTGCTAATGCCTCAACATTAACCAACGCAAAATCCGAAAGATTCGCATCGTTGTTCACACTTCGATTGATTCCCATTCCTGCAACCGCCACCAATGCAATTGCGAAAATACCGCTTAAAATTGTTTTTTTAGTCATAATAACGTCTTTTTTGATTTATAAAAACTGTTGTTGTGCCATATCTATCCTTTCAATGGCTCAACCCCGTAGCTTGTAATGTTTGTCTGCTTTTTTCTTCGTTGTCTGCTACCTCCTTTTTTATGTGTTCGTAAAGGGCAAAAATAGAATTTCATAAAGAATCGGCAATAAATCATAACTCATTTATAACTCATTTCGCTTAATTTCCATGTAATGAGCAGCATGTATTGTTGTTCTCTTTATCGGGCACAAACAAAGCAAGTGCAAATTAACAGAATAAAAACTCATCCTCCTGAAAATAAAGTGTTAAGATTCTGTTTCAATTCTGTTTTCAGGGGATGATTGGGATTATTCTATCTTTTTGAATACTCTGTTCCACCGGATTTTACGGGAATACGGCTCTTCGGATTTCCAGATAAAGGAAGCCTTTCCCACAATCAGATCATCGGGGAGCAAGCCCCAATAACGGGAATCTTGCGAGTTCTCGACCTTGTCTCCGCCCATAAAAAAATAATTATGTGAGAAAATGTACGATGGAAGAGGAGTAGCATTGTCCCACAACGTATCTTTGCCGAGGGTAAGCGGATAACCTTTCTCCCACTCGATTATTTTCTTGTATAAAAGGCTGTTTGTCCTGTCCAACACTATCTTGTCTCCTTTCCGGGGGATGTACAGCGGCCCGAAATCCTTGATGTTCCAGTCGAGCGTGCTGTCCCACGGGAAGGCATGAAATACGCCGTCGGGCAATTGTTCTTTTGTTGTTCGGCTCAATTGTCGCTCCGCCGCGATGTTCCCGTATCTTTTGCCCGTATCGGCATTTATCACGTAAAACCCGTTAATTATCCGGAGCGTGTCGCCGGGAACTCCGATACAGCGTTTGATGAAGTATTTTGACATATCCATTTCGATCCTGTCCCAAGTATCGGGATGGGGAATATGGAAGACAACCACATCGTTGTTTTTAATGCGGGTATAGCCGGGCGCACGCCGGATGTTTACCTTTTTCCCTTCCACGGCATCGAACAGGTCGAACAACCGGGCGCCATACGCCAGTTTGTTTACCAGCACATAATCGCCGGGGATGATTGCCGGCTCCATCGAATCGGTGGGGATTCTGTACGAACCGAAAACGAATACGCGCAGCAGGATGAAACCAAACACCAGAATTGAGCTGTAGTAGAAGATATTCAGCCCGATATTGCCGATTCTTTTTATTACATTTCGTTGTTCACTTTTCATCTTCAATTTCCTTGCTTTTCAATATTTTCTTTACTTCATCGCGCATCTCATTGATGGCCGTCGAGTGTACCTTGGGTTCTTTTTCCAGAACCGCATGAGCCGCCCGTTTCATTTTTTGCGGTTGATAGTTGGCGGAATCGGCATAGAGCTTCGTGAGCAGGTAATAGGGATAAATTCTTTCGGGCAGCAAATATGTCGAGTTTAAATAGCACGTCTCGGCTTCCTTGTATTTTTTCATTTCGTGGTAATTGCGTCCTTTCACGTTGTAAAACATCGGGTCGCAACTCAATTGAAGACCACGTGCGAGTATGCTGTCGGCTTTTCCGTATTCCTGCATAGCATTAAGCGCGACAGCATATTCAAAAACAAATTTTTGGTCGTGATTTAACCTTGGATAAAGCTGGGCATACCCATCCATCACACTTTGGTATGAGCGCATATTATAGAGAGGACGGATTTTGGTCCACTCTTTTTTTGCTTGGCTATAGAGTTGCAGTTGTTTCAGACAAAGCAGCGTACAGGCAAAGAGTACAATTAAAAATAAAATAGAATTATAAATGTTTCGCTTTGTTTTTTTCTTTCGATGAGCTTTCTCTGTTTTTGAAACGCAAACCGAGCCAAGCAGTACCCACATTACCAGAAATTCCCATAAATAATAGGGATAAGAGGCAAAGGCAAAAACGGATAATGTTAAAAAACTTCCGGAAGCACCGATTTGTTTGTTTCGTATGCCACTTCGAATGATGAAAACGGTGAGGAGCAAGAACAGGATGCCGCCCAAAACGCCCTGTTCGAGAAATATTCGCAAGTATTCGTTAAAAGCATATTCGGGACTTCCGGCAACCAACTTTTCGGTTTCGGAACCTATTCCGCTTTTAAAGTAATCCATTTGTGCCTGTGCATAAGCGGCGGGAAAACCGCCCAAGCCCACACCTTTCGCCGGCGATTCTTTGATTGCCAACGCGGTAATTTTCCACATAAACAGACGACCGTTGGCGGAGTTTTTTTTTAGGTGGAAAATGCCGTAAATCCCTCCGATAAACAGGACGATCATTATAGCCGTAGCCAAAATAACTCTTGGCGGATTTCGTTTTTCGATGTTTCTTAACTTCGCAATTGCATTAGTATCAAAAAACAGTACCAATATACACCCAATAATTGCCGCAATCCATGCCGTACGACTCAATGTGGCGGGAAATACCGACAGAAGAATTATACCGACAGCAAGAAAAACATGTTCTAAAATCTTGTTTTTGTGCCTGAAAACGAGCCAAAAGTGTAACGTCAGCGGAAAAATCAGGGCGATAAACCCGCCGTAAGGACCTGGATTGAAAAACGAGCCGGTGGTTTTGAACACAAAGTGGCTAGAAGGCAGTAAGTTATAGAGTTGTCCCAAACCCCAAACACCTTCCACTAAACCCAATATGATAATAGCATAGGTTACTTGCTTTGAGAAAACAGGAAACAAAAAAAAGCACACACGACAAATGCACCACAATATACCCAATAGAAAGACAGTATATAATGATACAGGTGCAAGATGTCCCTGATAGTCGTAGTTGACGGCTATCACTACAATAAAGGAAAAAACTATCAGATCGATAAATATATCGATATTAGTATTTATTAAACGCTTATTTGGATTTATTGCATTCATTTAATACCATAAAATCTCTTTATCCCTGTAAATAAAAAGCCGTGAACCCTGCCTATTATTTTTATCCTGATGTAATAGGATAAACAGAGCATTTTTCGGAACATCCTTGTATATCATATGTTTGCCAGTCCCCATTTGCTTTTGAATGGATTGCCATCCATTATTCCAATAAAATAACTCAAACTCAAACTCTTTTTTCAATCCGGAGTCAATATAAGGTGTAAAATCCACACTTGAGATACAATATTCTGCCCCTAAGTCAATATCGATGAAATTCTTATTTAACACCTTAATATATCCTGTAGACTTATATTCATCAAAAATATAAGAAACTTGTTCTCCGTTTTCTATAGAATCAAGAGGGTGAACTAACTTTACGTGATTAATTTTTTTCTCTTTTTTTTCACTATCTCTTTGAAAGAAGGACAAATCACTATAAGCCATGGTTTTACTGGGTAAAGACAAACGAATATATCTGACTGTTCTATTTGAGTATGAACCTATCTTATCACCATATATCTCCACTGAATCGGGAAAAACACATAGGGTGTCTGATTTCTTAAACGATCGGTCACAACTTCCTTTCACCACAGTCCCGCTGATAATTAGATGGTTAGATAGATTGCTCAGGAGTGATTGTGAACCATAATGTTTAATACACAAATCCTCAGTATCCTTAAGATCTGAATTAAAATATTCAATTTCACCGGATTCATTTAATAAAAATGGTTCCCCGGCAGGATTGAGAGATTTATTTATATAATAACAAGGTAAATAAACGATATCCTTTCCCATCCCTTTAAAAACAGCTTTGTTTTTCTTAATCCGCCCCCACTGTACTGGACGCCAACCGTTTGCACTCCAAACACATAGATAAGCGTAGTAAACATTTTCAGAAAGATTTGATAATGGAACAGAGACATTTGCAGTATCAAAATATTCATGAGAAACATCCTTTTTCTTGAAATTTCTGAAAAGTGGGGGAATATCTTCAATATCCACTCTAGTATCGGTAATTGGACCATCAAAATAATTTTTGAAAGTGTGCCTGTATATCTTAGGTGCTCTGAAACGCCCATAAATATAATCAAATGTTTTATTGTTATAAATTCGTTTATATTTCCACCTGTCCTGATCCCAAAAAGGCTCGAATGCAAATGACTCACCGTCTTTGATTAACACATTCCATGAATGATCGTTGTACCTGTTACCCCATGCCGGAACAAAATCAATAGCAATGGCCATACCCAACGATGAAAATAATAAAGAATTATACCAACAGCGATTCGTACATAAACCGTGGCGAAGACACTCCAAGGTCGATGCATTTAAAATAGGAACTTGTATGCCCCAAGATCTCGAATATGTGATGTGCCGGTATTGATACAGTAACGAATCGGCTTCGTCTATCATATCTTTTCCGGGCTGAGTGAAATATCGCCTTTTGTGTCTGTCATGGAACCTTGTCCTTGCGCTATCAATTACCAAACCGTTCACTCGTCTGTAAGGAAGGATATATTCACAAAACTCATCGAAGCTACAATTTTTTGTATATACATTCTCTTGCCACGCACTAAAAGCCAAGTCAATCTCGGAAATTAATTGTTTAGCCGAGATGGTTTCCAAATCCAATTGGAAAGGCAGGCTGCGTAATTGAGGATTTCGGGTAGAAAAAGCGTTCCAAAGGCTGTCGATTTTTTGTCCTCTGTCGGCGTTCATGGTATAATTGTATTCCTTCGCTAATGCATTATATTCCTCATAGAATGGAGCGCATAAATTTAATATCTCCTTATTTTGAGAAAAAGACCCGTACATATTTGTTATAAGGAATCTGGCGGCTTTAAGCTTTAACGTATCGTCCTTATAATGGTTAAAAACCTTTTCCAATTCAGGCCTGTTTGTGCCGGATAATTTTAAGGCTTGATGCAATAGCTTGTTCTCCTTTTGATTACAAGAAGTAATTGTAATCAAAGTTGCCAGTACACAAATCCAAAACTTATGCCGACATTTTCTTAATTGAAATTTTACTCCCATATCTGCTGATTATTATTTCTCTCTTTGTTTTCCGGGGCAAATTTATTCCAACTCATTAGCTAAGAACGTACAAACCATTTCTTTTGTATGACGAGGCCACAACCGCGGCTGACTATTTGTTCAAATGGTAATGTTTCATTTTTAGTTTTGTCTTATTTTTTCAATTGATGCAGTTTCACTATTAAAAGCATAAAATGTATCATTCTCTATGCAAAAAGTCGAATATATATTTCCAGGTAAGTGATAAATTGTATTTAGCTCAAAATTTGGGCGTAATTTAATTCGTAGTATAGTGTTCGCCAGAAACTTATCTCCTTGAGTGGAAATAAGAAGATATAATTCACCATTGTCTATATAGGATTCCCTTACAAAAGCTGTATAAGAATTAGGACTATCAGGCTTTGAATTAATGAATTCTATATTTTTCTGAATTATCGGAATAAAAGAGTAATTAAATGATTCAAGTTTTTCCTTGTTAATAAGGTCATACTTCTCTATTATTGGTTGATTATCAGATACGGCATAGAAATATTCATGATCTTTTAATAAGTCTCTTTTATTTTTTATAATATTTTGGAGAGAATGATTAAAATCAAATGATTCTCCAAATGAACTTATGTCTTTTTTATTTGTGAGATTTAAAAGTGAAATACTGGTTTTTAAATCCCTATTATATGAACCCATATACAGAAAATTATTATGGGTAAATATTCTCTGTTCAGAGAATACTTCCGTATTAAAGCTATAGATATAGTTATTGTCGGCTAAAAAACATTTTATGGATTTGCTACCTATATCCATGATATACACACTGTCATTAACAAGAAAAAAATTTCGTGGTTCCGTTAAATCGTGTGGTCCTATTCCCCATTCACCAATTCTTGTATTTATACTAAAATCTGTGTTTAGCTTTATTAGTTGACGGCTTGTTCTTTCCAAGAAATAAATATGATTTTCTGTAATTTGCATTTTTATTGCGTCTGACATGAAAGTTGAATCCGGAAGAACATCCATACTGCTTTCCAAAACGCAGGAAATAATTTTAAAATCAGCATTGTATTTTTTACAAGAACAAATGAAAATGATAAATAATATAAAGAATACCGGTTTTTTAGATAAATAGTTGATCATTGGAATTGAATTTTGAAGAAGTGTCCAAATGTATTATTATAAGTCTATATTAATGCATGTTGGACACTCTTTTGTTAAACTTAGCCTTGGCAATATGTATAATTATCGTCACAACATACATAACCAATTGTATGGCTCTCATCTCTTGTATACCGACAAGAGCTTCCCGAACAAGAAATTTCAGCACCATCTAAACAAGTGATTTTTACAGAACACGTTGATCCTCCACCACTTTCATCTTGCGCCAAAGCTTCCACATTTGCCAACGCCAAATCACTTAAATTGACATTTCCGTTCAAACTTTTGTACATTCCGAAACCTGCGGTTGCAAGGAGTGCGAGGACGAACAGGCCCGAAAGAATTTTCTTCTTCATTCCTTTAAAAATTGTTTAAAACTATTGATTTCTGCCTCTTTTTTAGAAGGCTTTTTTTATTCTACATTTCTTTAAGTTTGAGAATCAAAAGAAATTTTTCCATTCGTTATAATTCTTTCTTCCAGTTAAACTTAATCATTTGATCAAGCCCAACAGCATAAATGCTGTCCCCCACCAAAGTAAATTTCAGTAATATATGGTTTTCATCAAGCTTAATATGTTTCTGTAATTCGCCGTTGTGGTTGAGTATAACGATACTTTCGGGATAAACGTCATTTGTTTCAAAAGTTTTACCGCTAAATGAAAGAAAAAGATACTTATCATTCAATTGAATATCGTAAAAACCTTGCTGATTATCCCTTGCCCAGTTAAAAGCAGGACGTGTTTCATATTTTGGGGTAGTAAAAAATGCATCCCACTCTTTTTTGACGTTGCCTTTATCAGTTATCTCATAACAAACTAAATATCCGGTAGGCTGGGATGCAAAATACAATTTGTTGCCTATGGAGGCAAACCATCCGTATAAATATGAATAATTTTCGTCAGGCATTTCTCTAATCGGTCTTTCTCCAAAAGTTTTAAGGATTTTCAAATCTTTATCAAACAGAACAAACATATTCTCGTGCCCAAATAACGCCTGGCTCACATAGTACCCATTATTCATCTTATGAAGTCCTAAAGTTGAAATTGAATCCGTATTAACTTGAAATCTCTCTTTAGAGACTAAGGAAATTGAATCGTTTTCGATATGTGTTTTAAAAGATACCATTTTTCGCAAATTCGTATCATAGATTTCTATCACGCTGTCATTATAGTTATGATAAATGCAAGACGCCGACATAAAATCATCAGGACCACTCCCGATTTCCCCCCAGTAAAATTGATGAGCTGTTTTTCTGTTATAAAATAAAAGCGACTTACCCATCATTGGTTGTGTAAATAACAGATAATCTCCGTATGACTTTATCTCAAGAGGTGGTTGCATAATAAGTTCATCAGGTAACACTTCAGGCGTAACAACCTTCGGATGAGGTAATGATATCACTTTTGTATCACTTTGATTCTTACAAGCCGTAATCAATAACAATAGTAAAAATATATATATTTTTCTCATATTATAATTTTATTGTACAGTTGAATCTTCAAACAATAGGGATAAATAATAAGCACATAAGTAAGACGGTTTGTAAGCCCATAAATAGACTTGATACCCAATTACCTATGTGCTTACCTCCTTTTATCTATTTTTCATGTTCCAATGAGACCATCCCGTGCCACTACCATCTGGATATGTTACATAGTAGTGACAATATTGAGCCGGATACCATGCAAGAGCGAAAAGGCCCGAAAGAATTTTCTTCTTCATACTAACGAATTTAATAGACTTAATGCAATAACAAATCTATCTCAACATCTTGTTATAAACATTCTTTTTGGCTCATTTATAACTCATTTTTTATAATTTACTGGAATGCAATATATTACCTAAGTCCATTGTTGATCAATTTTACAAAAAATTGTTTCAATTGAATACACTTCACTCAGAAATTTAACCAGCAAGTAAACAGAAATAGTTGCTCAGCTAAGAATAAATTGTTAAGATTCTGTTTCAATTCTGTTTTTTATAAGGCTAGTGCATTCCCTATAAATAAAACTTTATTCCATATTTTCTTTCTGTTTTTGTTCTTAATAGGGTGGTATCCGTCTTACTGTTAGCGCTATTAAGCTTAGCTTCATTCGTTTCAATGTACAACCAAATATCTCCGTTTTCAACTTGCTTTGTTGTAATACTTTTAATGTCTTTCGCCTTTATTGAGTCAGTATTATGAATTTGTATTATCTTACCGTTAAGAAAAACTTTTTTAATATTGTGCGTCAAATCATTACCCGATGCATCCGATAGAGTTGTCTTTGTTTTTTTCGTGGATTTAGGAATTTTCTTGTCGAAATTCTTTTTAACGGAAATAACGGTCGAATCTTGGTCATGTTTGAAAGCATATAGTTTCACAGGAATGCAGCATGCTAACATCAAAGTAAAAATTAATGCAAATCGTTTCATCTTTATGTCTTTTTAAGTTTTAAATTTCATAATGGCAGCTTCGCCTTCGTGTAAAACAATGCCGTAGATTATCCCGTTGAATTCATCAATGGCAAAAGCAAGTACTTCATGGCTCAAACGAAAAGATTTTACGAAGTTACCATTCCATTCGAATACGAAAATATTTTTTCCCCATGATACTCTGCGATTATTTTCCACAAAGGTTTTTCCGGAATAGAGCATATAGCAATACTGATCGGTGGCGTAAGAGCTTTTATAGCCCAATAAACAATTATCATCAAGTTGAAGCGTATTATCGAATCGTGCTTGGACTTTATTTCCTGTTCCGTATTTTTTCAATAGCTCTGTTTTTTCGTCCTTGATTTTATAAAATTCCAAGTTATCGGAATAGCTACTTCCCAGAGCAAAATACATTCCCCCAGGCTGTGAACACAGATTCCCCTGATGCAAAAAGAAGCGAGCATGAGCATTCTGAGCCTTTTCTTCTGAAGGATACATGCCTGCATGGTTCATTAAATTACCCTCTCTATCATAAATGTGATATCGTCCTTCTTCAAAGGGTCCGATACCCACCAACGCTCTTTCTGTTGCAACAACATTAGCCGGACGTTCTTTGATATGAACAGACTCTGCTAATGTTAATGATTTACCCAAAATATCGTAAGTGTTAAAGATACCGGATTGTATCTGAAATACATATAATTTGTTATGAATAGAAGATAAGGAAAATCTTAGCGATCCCGAAACTTCACCTGGACCACTTCCTGTCTGTAATATCCTATCGATGCATCGATTGCTTCTCACATCCAGGACGGTTATTGTCTTCGAATCATATGGGTCACAAATAAATAGCAACGTGTCATATGAAATTAACCTATATGGTTTACCAATCAGACAATCAACATCTATAAGTTCTCCCGAAACAGATTTAATATCAGATAAAAAAAGATTCTTACTCTGCCTGGTACAGTTTATCGGTAAAATAAAAAATAGGATTATTATAAGTTGTCCTGTCTTCATACATTTTCTGCTTTTGAGTAAAAGCATTGTCACTCAGAGAATGACAATGCTGATAATTAGACGAATACACAGTGTTGCAGGTAAAAATAGTGTCCATCTATAACGACAGTTCCACACCATTCATCGGAACAAAGTGTAGAACATTCAAGATTAGGACTCCCTTCTCCATATGCCAATGCCTCCACATTTGCCAACGCCAAATCATTCAAATTGGTGTCGCTTTTCATACTTTTGTGCACTCCCAAACCTGCGGTTGCCAGGAGTGCGAGGGCGAATACGCCCGAAAGAATTTTCTTCCTCATACGAATAAAAGTTTAGTTAATTAATAAATTGTTGATTTTTGCCTCACTATTGAGGACTTTTTTATTCTATATTTCCTTTTAGCTTGACAATCAACGGTGAATTATTCACCTTATCCTTTCTATGATTCATGGAATCCAAGTCTGTGAGAAAGACGACCACTTTGTTTTGCAATTCGGTGACTGTTTTGACAATTTTTTCTTGCAAACTTATCCATGCGCGAATTTAGTTCCATACTATGAAACCATTCCTTTTATATTGAGACTATTGAAGGTTTCAGATAAGTGTCATCAAACGAAGTTACTGATTATACCATACCACTAATACTCTACCACAATGGGATTTTCATCTTCATTTTCATTGTTTTTAAACATAATGAAACTGGTCAATCCATCACCCACACCAATCGTTGAGAGGCACTCCAAGTCATCATTCTCGGTTATATCTTTCGGATCATAAGTAAAAGTACGCCAAACATTGTCCGCATGAAAAGAAACGTGTCTTTTTTTATCCATAAAAAAATCAATCAGTATTTGTCCTTTCACTTTCCGGAGGGTTCGGATATAAGAATATCCGGGCAGTTCCTTGAGATAGTCATATTCATATTTAGAAAATAGATCTTGTAACATCTTTGATGATAAAAATCTTTTTTCATTAATTATTCTACGTTCGGTGAAACTATTATCAAAAGGAGAATATATTACACATTGGTTAGAGACACCTTGTTGAAAAATAATCTCTTGCCCAAAATCTACAAACTGTACGGGCTTAAATACCATGAATGGTATTTCACTTTTCAAATAGGAAGAGATTTTTTCCCCTTTCCCATTTGAAATCGTTAAACAGTTATCATTCTGTCCTGTTAGAAGAAGTATATGGCTATCATTGATTATATGAATTTTATTTATTACGTAAGGATAATCTATAGAAGCAAATTGTTCCCAAGAATCAACAGCTTTACGATATTTCCTTATTTTTTTAAAATCACTAATCCATATCTCAATCTCATTATTTTCATTTATGAGGCAGGCAAAATCCGTAATCATGGTATATTCGTCAGGACCTGCTCCCAATTTATTTAAGGTTGAAACAAATCGTCCGTTATTGTCAAACTGAAGTATTTTGTTTTCTCCGGAGAGTATGAAATAGCAGTCCTTTCTTTTAATAATTTTTCCCACTTTACCGACAAGAGCCTCGTCCGTTGTTTCTAACGCGATTTGTTTGCCTCTCTTCCCAAACAAGTCATCCAAGCTTTCCACTTCTATTGCGTTTCGATTAAAACCAGAGATAAGAGAAGATTCTTGTTGCCTCTTTTGGCATGAATAAGAGAATAGTAACATAAAGCATACAAATGCTACGGTCGTCTTATTTTTCATGTTTTTTTATTTTTATTTCCATTAAAACCCTGTTTTTAATTATCTCCGGAGTGTTAAGTAATTTCACAATAGATTTGTAATGCGTCAGGTATTTTCTTTCTGTGTATTTTTCTAAAAATTCTTTTGCCTGCATACTTACCAATAAACTTGTATCGGTACTTCCTTGTATAGTCGTAACACCATGATCGACATTAAGTTCGTCAATTAGTGTATTGAATTTATAAACACTTTTCGTACTAACATTTATAATCCGAAAAGAATCATCCTTACCATGCAATTGCATGAATAGCAATCCGGAGACATAATAAAACCCTGTAATATTATGAACCATTTTTTTTGTTTTTATGATTTCAGCCATTTCTTTATCACTAAATCCATTGTTGGGAAATATATCAAATGTAAGCAAACTGCTGTCAAAATTCAAATGAAAAAAAGGCGTAAAAGATTTAGTGTTGTTGCTAATATAAACAGTGTCAATATAGGGTAGAAGTGAATATACTTCTTCATCTTTGTCATTATTTGCAAATAAAGAAATAGGGATACTCCTGTATTGTTTGTTTTTTTTCTCTACAAAAGTCTTTACAGTTTTTAAATCAGTAGAGGTTTGCCTTACAAAAAAAGGCGATTCCCTGTCAAATCCCCCATCATAAAATAAAAAACCATTATCGTCAAAGCGGGCCAATTTGACAGCGAAATATGGTAATACCTCTTTAGCCATAAAGTTTCCTTTCAGAGAATATTTATGAATAAAATGTCGGCTTTCTACAACCCAGAGTTGATCCTGTTTTTTGTCAATAAATATATCACACGGGGTTTCAACAGCTCCTGTACCCTTTCCATCAATACGTTTAATAAACTTGCCCTCTTTATCAAAAATACAAACGGCAAAATCACTTAAAGAGTAAAGGTAAAAAAGATCTTTGTATTTTATTATTTTCCAGCAATCGGTCATGTAGGCATCCGGTAAATTTTCAAGCACGATACAATTGACATTTTCAACAATTTCATCAAAATCTATTTGAACTGCAGCATTCATGGGAAGTGATATTAGGTCATTTTTGTGTTTCTCGTTATCAGCATTGCAACAACAGATATGAAACAACAAAGGAATAATAAAAATATTGTACTTATTAAAATTCATGTGATCGATTTTTATATTAAGCTTAAAAGATTGGATATTATGTATTCAACTTTCGCAAGTATCAGTTATCAGACATTGTTCACTAACAACGAGGAGATATTTAGCTGTTTTGCGGGGACACATCCCGCGCAGCCTTGCGTTAAAAAAGAAAAGCTGTTTGAGCGTAAGCGAACTTTTGCGTTAAGTGGGTGCAGAAGCAAAGCTTGCTTTGGTTATGCCGAGCGTAGCAAACCTCTGCGAAGCGAATGTTAGTGCCAAACAAAGAAGCTTGCGAAACTTAAATTATGTAAAACTCAAATTTTTTATATGGTGATTGAATAAATTCTTCTACTGTTAAATAAGAGGAGGGAAATAACTTCCCTCTCTCTTCTATAAGGGCTGATTAATAATAAGGTTTAACCTCCCCACATGTACAGTTGTAACCTACTCCCGTACTAATACAAATTGCTTCCCATCCCTGCCAGGTTTCGCGTGTAGCCCAACGACATTCACCTCCTCCACCCTCGTTTTCTGCCAACGCCTCCACATTTGCCAGTGCCAAATCATTCAGATCGGCATTACCGTTCATACTTTTGTGCACTCCCAAACCTGCGGTTGCCAGGAGTGCGAGGGCGAATACGCCCGAAAGAATTTTCTTCCTCATTCCTTTAAAAATTTAATTGTTTAAAACTATTGATTTCTGCCTCTTTTGCAGAGGGTTTTTATTCTATATTTCCTTTTAGCCGTATAATTAACGGCGAGTTGTCCATATTGCCGTACACCGAAACGGTTTTATTGAAATACCCCCGGTCGTCGGCATTATACGTTATACTGACAATTGTTGTACTATCCGGATGTACCGGCTTTTTCTCATACTCAATATGCGTGCATCCGCACGAGGCGCGGGTGTGGAATATCATCAAAGGCGATCCGCCCACATTCTTTATTGAAATGCTAACCATTTTAGCCTCTCCTTTTGGGATGGTTCCCAGATCAAACTCCGTGTTACCTACTTCAATTTGTGTGTTGCGAGATGATGGTGTTCCTCTGCTTTGATATGCATTCTGTGATATTTCGGATAAATACATCTCCTTAACCCGCAAATTATGAACGGGATTTCCGATAAACACGACTTTATTCTCATCGTCGAGCAAAAAAGTCTGAAATTGCTGATGTGTCGGAAAACGATTCACCGCATTCAGTTTATCTTCCATATCAATACAAACCGGGATGTCAAGACTGTCTCTTTTTAAGAGATACGATATTTCTCGCAAATCTTTGGGATGGAATACGAAGATAACGGGAACGGTACCGTGAGTCATGGAATCTGCCTCTTTTATAAACTCTTTCCACTTATGCAGTTGCAGTTTGCAACTGGTGCAACCGATGGAATCCACATACACCAATATTTTGTGAGATGCCGGAGGAATGGTGTAATCTGTGGTGTCTCTGCCGTGCAGCGTAAAAACAAGACCTTTCGGGAAAATTATTTCCCTGTTCTGCCATTCGGTAACGACTTTGGCAATTTCTATTTGCGGATTATTTTTACAAGAAAGCATCAATCCGCATACACCCGTCAACAAAACAAAATAAGATAATCTCATGTTACAAATGCTCTAATTTAAATTTTACCACGGGTAGATTGGAGTTTACATCAACGGCATACATCTCTTTTGTCTCTTCATTTACATCAATACCGTAAATAAACCGATCCAATGTATATTTGACGAGCGGTTCTCCTTTTACCGAAAAAACGTAGATATATTGACCGCCGTCTGTCGCGGGTTGCCGCTGTTGTGCAATCTCTTTAAAGCTTCTGCCGTGAAAAACGGCATAAATATATTTATCCGTTACCTGAATGTCGCTGAATCCCATAATTCCCGAAGGGATTGCCATTCCTTCCGTCTCATTATATTCCGGCTCTCCGTGAGGGCCAAACTTCACGATATGCGTGCCGTCTTTTAAGTTAAAAATTTCCAGCACTTCTCCCAACTGGGTTACCATAGCCAGAATTCCGTTATCTGGGTTATAGTCTATGAAGGAACGCCATGCCTGGGCTAAAGCTATGTCTTTGTTTTTATGTTCTACGCTTGGTATTTCACCACGGCTGGATTTTATATCCCCATTCATATCAATAATATGAAAACGGTGTTTGCCAGAATAGTCGGGAATGATAAAGCAGGAATCATCATACAAGGCAAAATCCAATGCGCGAATAATCTCTTTGTCTAAAGATATTTCCTTTGTACTCGTCTTTTCATGAACACGTTGCAATGACAAATTCGTAATCAAGTGCTTGTTCGCATCCAATCCCCACATCTTTCCCCCGGCTAATCTGAAATTTTCAACTGACAGATTCTCTTCGGGTGCTTGACCACGCTTTCTGAAAGAAGATATATACCGGAATTGTGGATAGGTAAAAGAATGATAGAAATAGTCGGGATGATGCAAATCCATTACAATGGCCAAACTGTCTTGATGCTTAATCCTGAACGGATAGCGCAACATGACAGAATCCGTTTCAATACTCTTTCCTGTAAGTGAGATGTTGACGGGAAACGAGTCATAAGAGAGGTTGTTGTTGGTGTTCTTACACCCTATGGCAACCGTAAGTAAACAGCAGATAAGAAGATTGTGGCTTAGGTACTTCCTCATTCCGATTAAAGTATTCTAATAAAGGCAACTTTGGTGGAAATCTGCGGACAGTCTAAGCTGCCAATTCCAAAACATTGATAAATTTGATTATCTTCTCCTGATGCCAGCGCTTCAATATTTGAAAGCACCAATTCGGATTTTATGCCGTTTCGTTGGCTTTTTAAATACACAAGAGACAATACTGATACTGCCATAAATAGTGACAAAATTACTTTTTTCTTTTTCATGATCTTGAGAAATTAATCTTAACCGGACGAAGATAGAATTTAATAATCAATTAATAAAAAATGCTGGCTCATTTATAACTCATTTCGTTTAATTGTTTAAAAATGAGCGGCATATATTGTTTGCTCATGTCCGATTTTGTCGTGAATTTTGTGTCTTTCAAGATTATTTCTACCTTTACGGTTCAAAACCAAGAGCGATGTTTTTCACCGATTCAACATATAGAAAGATAATTTTGTATCTTATTATTGCAGCTTCTTCCATCTTTACGTTATTGGCGGTTTTAGGAACTGCTGAGTATAAAGAATCCGAGCACAAATTGCAACAGAATTTATCATCCGTATTTGAACAGTCCATTCATGAGCAGGTAAGACTAAATATGGAAGGAGAATTTCAATTAGTTCATATTTCAGAGAATCAATCTTTAAAGAAAGGAACAATTCGACGCCAAACAGTTATTACAGAAGATACGACTATTACAAAAGAAGTTGAGGTGAGAGGAGATTTGGAATTGGAACGATTTAAAGGTTCGCAAACCTATCTGTTCCTTCGGAAACGTATTCAACCGCAAGAATTGCAGCAAATTTTCGACTCCGAACTGGAGGAAAACAAACTTATGTGTTCTTCTGTCGTTCTAATACGCCACAATCAACGGACACAAACAAGCGGTGACACTACCAATCTTAGTTCTTATTACCGGATGCCAATTGTAAAAGGTGGAGTTTTTGATGAAATTGACTATGAGGGATTTGTTTACTATTCACCTTTTGTCGTCTTTAAGTTGATGTCTAAGAGATTATTGATCATATTACTATTTATTGAAATTTTAATGTTGGGTGTAACCGCATATTTATTTATAGAGAAAAAAAAAATAAAACCCGATAAAATTGTGAAACGAGGAAAATATTATTATCTTGGTAAAACTATTTTCGATACGCGTAAATGTGAATTAATTGGACAAAAGGGAGAAATCGTCGCTGTTACCAAGCAACCATCTGAAATGCTTTTGATGTTTCTCCAGAGTGATGAACACGTAGTCAGAAAAAACGCACTAAAAAAAATACTGTGGCCTGATAATCAATATACTGCTGATCAAAATCTGATGAGTGCAATTAACAAATTAAGAAATTATCTTAAAGAGATGGATTGCACATTTAATCTAGTCACAAAAAAAGGAGATGAATATTATGAATTGAAGCATATGCAAGATGATATAGATGAAAAGATGGTGAATGATTAACGATTTGAATGCACCATACTATATCTCTTACAAAATTAAAAAATGAAGTAAAGAAATGTGCAAAAAAATATTTTCAATTTTATTTTTGGTAAATATTAAAATAAATTCATACCTTTGCAGTCGCAAAATGAAATAAGGTGAAATTTGCAGAAAATCAGCAATCGCCTATTCGGTGGAGTAATCTTATTTTTGATTTATAAATTATTGATTGCCAGAGCAATCCAAGATAAAAATAAATCCCGGGCGGATCACGAATACTGAACTCCTGCACAAAAAAACAGGAGTTTTATTTCATACATACAAAATTTCTAACATTCACAAAAACTACTAAATGGCAACAAAACTGCGTTTACAAAGAAGAGGCCGTAAAAATTACGCCTTCTACCAGATTATCGTTGCAGATAGCAGAGCTCCACGTGATGGAAAGTACATTGAAAGGATCGGATCTTACAATCCGAACACAAATCCTGCTACTATCACTTTAGATTTCGACAGAGCTTTGTATTGGCTGCAAGTGGGTGCGCAACCCACAGACACCGTCCGTAATATTTTATCGGACGAAGGAGTATTAATGAAAAAACATCTCCTGGGAGGTGTAGCAAAGGGCGCTTTCGATGAGGCAGAAGCTGAAAAGAGATTCGAAGCATGGATAAACTCCAAACTGCAAGCCAGCCAAAAGCTGAAAAACAAAGACGAAGAAGCACAACGTGCAGCAGAAAAGGCCCGCCTGGATGCTGAAAAAGAAGTGAACAAAGCAAAAGCGGAAGCATTGGCGAAGAAAAAAGCCGAAGCGGAAGCTGAAAACAATCCGGTTGCAGAAGAAACAGTAGAAGAGACCGTTGAGGCTGCAGAAACAACTGAAGTTACGGAAACAACTGAAAATGAATCCGTAGAACCAAAAACAGAAGCTCCGGCTAATGAAGCTCCGGCTGAAGAGCCAAAAGCGGAATAATCAGTCTACCACATACCTTTTTAAATGCGCCTGACCGGCGCATTTTTTTTGTTTTGCCATAAATTGTTAACTTTTTTTAAAGATAAATTATCCTTAACAAATTCGAAACATCCATTTTTAAAGCTAAATTTGTAGATTAATTACTTCGTGACTATACTGTATTTCCACGTGTAAAAATTACGGAAATGAAAAAAGAAACAAGAGAAAAAATGGTTAAAACGCTAAATATCATAGCGAAAGACCGAAAAAGAACCAATATATTAAAAAGCTCGGAGCAAAAATTAATAGCATACCTGGTTCAAAAAGTTCCGTTATGGATAAATTCGGATGGACTGACCGCCATCGGTTTTTTTGGAAATGTCATGGTCGCGTCCAGTATTGTGTTAGGTGCTTTTTTCAGCCGCTACTGGCTACTGCTATCCATCGTTGGATTTGCGATTAACTGGTTTGGCGACTCACTCGACGGCAGAATTGCCTATTACCGGAACAATCCACGTAAATGGTACGGATTTTCGTTGGACGTTACCGTCGATTGGGTAGGTACCATCTTAATAGGACTCGGATTTACGGTTTATGCAGAAGGTGTCTGGAAATACTTGGGCTTTCTGTTCGTCGTTCTGTACGGATGGCAGATGATCACGGCACAACTGAGGTATAAGGTAGGCGGACAATATTCCATCGATTCGGGCATATTCGGGCCCACCGAAGTCCGCATCATCCTGGGAGCAATTATTACCTTGGAAGCATTTATTCCCCATTCCATATATTACCTCACTACATTGGCAACAGCCTTTTTGCTCTATTCAAATTTCGTGGAAGCAAAAAAATTACTAAAACTTGCCGATAAACGTGATGTGGAAGAGAAAAGAATTAAAGCAGAGGATCTTCAAAACCGGCAAAGAGAAAACGCCTGATCCTCCGCAATACCAGCAAGACCCCGATATCATCCTATCGGGTTTTTTATTGGCAATAAAATTTTCGGCAGGCATTGACTGCCTCAGCCAACGCAAATTTTCCCTAAAAAGAAAGCTGCGCTTTAACTATTCTCTTAAATAATGTTGTAAGCCAACTACTTTTACGATTTTTTATAATTTTAAGGGGATATGTTAAACAAAAAAGCCGTTTATTTGTTAAATTGATAACTAAAAACGATCTTTAATATTTTTAAATTTGTCAACTAAAAAAAACGGAGATAGGTAAAGCAAAAGTATGAAAAAATCGACTATCTGGTTGCTTGCAGTAGTTATGTTCGTAGCTTTCTTCTCGTTGCTATTCCTTCAGGTAAGATATATGAAAGCAAGTATGTCTGTGAGGGAGCAGCAATTTAACGAGATGGTGAAGAGAAGCCTTATTAATGTATCGAGAGATTTGGAACAGGAACAAACCCGGCGATACCTGGAGGAAGATATGCTGGAATCGGAAAACAGGTACTCTCAGTACAAACAGTCCGGATCTTCAACCAACATCGTTACCGAACAAACCCGGGCAACCATTACGAATCCCGATGGAAGTGAAACAAGGATTGAGCAGATCATTCAAAACCAAAGTTCAATAGACGAAATAGGAAGAGGGGGAGTATTTTTATCGCCACGGCACGGCGTAAACACGATCTCAAAAACTTCGTTTGACTTGCAACAATCGTTTTCAAAACGTTACCTGTACGAACAGGCGCTGATGAATGAGGTTATTTTAAAACTCCTGTACAGGGCAAGCAGCGATCCGATTGAGGAACGGATAAACTTTTACGATTTGGACAAATATATCCGGTCAGAGTTGCTAAACAGCGCTTTAAACGTTCCTTACAGTTTTCAGGTCATCGACTTCAACAACAGGATAGTTTATTCTTCACCCGGATTTTCAGCCAGGGATGAAAAATCAACCTATACTCAGATTCTGTTTCCAAACGATCCGCCGTCGAGACTGAACTCGCTGAAAGTATATTTCCCAACAAAAAGGGACTTTGTGTACAGCGAACTCTCATTTTTTGTGCCCTCCATGATTTTTACGTTCATCCTTTTGGTTACGTTCATTTTTACGATTGTGAGTCTGTTCAGGCAAAAACGGCTGTCAGAAATGAAAAACGATTTTATCAACAACATGACTCACGAGCTTAAAACGCCCGTTTCAACCATCTCACTGGCATCACAAATGTTGAAGGACGAATCCATCACCAAATCGCCCGAAGTATTCAAACACGTGGCAGGTGTGATAAACGACGAAACAAAACGATTGAGTTTTCAGGTAGAAAAGGTACTGCAAATGTCGCTGTTCGATAAACAGAAAGCCACATTGAAAATTAAGGAAGTAGATCTGAATGATATCATTGTAAATGTGGCCAACACCCATATATTGAAGGTAGAAAAATTCAATGGAGAACTCGATATCGACCTGCAGGCAGAAAATACGATGGTCAATATCGACGAAATGCACTTTACCAACGTGCTCTTTAATCTGCTCGACAATGCACTGAAGTACAAAAGAGAAGATGTGCCGCCTGTATTGATGATTCGTACCCGGAACGAAGGTAACAAAATCATTATATGGGTAGAAGATAACGGAATTGGGATAAAGAGAGAAGATGTGAAAAAGATATTTGACCGGTTTTATCGCGTTTCCACCGGAAACATTCACGATGTGAAAGGATTTGGATTGGGACTTGCTTACGTGAAGAAAATCGTAACCGACTTGGGAGGTTCAATTCGGGCAGAAAGCGAATTGGGCAAAGGAACAAAATTTATAATAAGTTTACCCGTAATAACACAGAAATAAAATGGAAGAAAAATTAAAACTATTTTTATGCGAAGATGACGAAAATCTTGGCATGTTGCTCAGAGAATATCTGCAGGCAAAAGGATTTGAAACGGACCTTTTCCCCGATGGAGAAGCAGGTTTCAAGGGATTTGTGAAAACAAAGTACGACCTGTGCATTGTTGACGTAATGATGCCCAAGAAAGACGGTATCACGCTGGTAAAGGAAATCAGAAGCATCAACACCGAGATTCCCGTTATATTTTTGACGGCCAAAAACATGAAAGACGATGTGTTGGAAGGATTTAAAGCGGGTGCGGACGACTACATTACCAAGCCATTCAGCATGGAGGAACTGGTACTTCGCATCGAAGCCATCATCCGTCGTGTGAAAGGCAAAAAGTCAAAAGAACAGCAGATTTATAAATTCGGCGAAATGACTTTTGATACGCAAAAGCAAATTCTTTACATCGGAGACGAGCAAACCAAGCTCACAACGAAAGAATCGGAGCTGCTTTCCCTACTTTGCTCACATGCCAACGATATTCTGGAACGCAACCATGCGCTGAAACAGATCTGGGAGGAAGACACCTATTTCAACGCTCGCAGTATGGATGTGTATATCACTAAGTTGCGCAAATTACTGAAACCCGAATCGAACATCGAGATCATCAACATTCACGGCAAAGGATACAAACTTATTGTGCCCACCGAAGATGAAAACGAAAATGCTTGATCCCGAATGAAATACGAAAAAAAGCCGTTCTCAGGAACGGCTTTTTTTGTGCTCTTTCACCCAAAAACCGATGAATATAACTACCTTTGTAAAAAAGTTGAAATGGTACACTCAATGACCGGCTACGGAAAAGCCGCTGTAGAACTTCCGCACAAGAAACTGACCATAGAGATTAAATCTCTGAACAGCAAACAGTTCGATTTATTCACCCGAATTCCAATGATTTACAGGGAAAAAGAAATCGGTTTGCGAAATTGGCTGTCGAAAGAACTGGAACGCGGTAAAATAGACCTGTCGTTTACGGTGGAACATATTTCAAAAGATGTTTCCGCCACTATCGATCACACGCTTTTAAAACAATATCACCAGGAAATAACCGCGCTGTCGCATGAACTCAATATCAGCCTTCCTCAGGATTGGTTCCAGACCTTGCTGCGTTTGCCCGATGTCATGAAACAGGACGCGGAAGAATTGAACGAGGAGGAATGGTCCATCATCGAAAAAACTATTCAAAAAGCAGTAAATGAACTGATCGGATTCCGGGTTCAGGAAGGAGAGATGCTTCGAAACCTGCTGGAGGAAAAAATAGAAAATATCCGCCAATTGCTACAGGAAATAGAACCCTACGAAAGTGAAAGGATCGAAAAAGTAAAATCACGCATTCACGACGGGCTGGCAACACTCGAAAACAAGGAATACGATACCAACCGGTTTGAGCAGGAAATGATTTATTACATCGAGAAGCTGGATGTGAACGAAGAGAAATCGCGCTTAACCAACCATTTGGATTATTTTATAGAAACACTGGACGAGAAAAAATCTCAAGGCAAAAAGCTGGGATTTATTGCACAGGAAATGGGACGCGAAATCAATACATTAGGCTCAAAATCAAACCATAGCGATATGCAGCGGATCGTAGTCCGGATGAAAGACGAACTGGAGCAAATAAAAGAACAGATATTGAATGTTTTATAGTTATGTCAAAACTAATTATATTTTCAGCACCATCGGGAGCAGGTAAATCCACCATCGTACGATACATGCTGGCACAGGATTTAAACTTGCAGTTTTCTATCTCGGCTACCAGCCGCTTACCGCGCGGTGAAGAAAAAAATGGCGTGGAGTATTTTTTTCTCACCCCCCAGGAATTTAAAAACAAGATTGCTGAAGGTGATTTTCTGGAATACGAGGAGGTCTATCCCGATAAATTCTACGGCACGTTAAAAAGTGAAGTAGACCGTATTCTCGCTGAAGGGAAAAACGTGGTTTTTGATATCGACTGTATCGGCGGGCTTAACGTAAAGCAAATATACGGAGACCGTGCATTGAGTATTTTTGTGATGCCACCGTCTGTACAGGTCCTCCGCGAACGACTGGAGAAACGCGGAACCGACTCTCCCGCAATCATTGAAGGGCGCCTGGCAAAAGCCGAATTTGAAATGAGCTATGCCTCCCGGTTCGACCTGATTGTCCTGAACGATGATTTCGACAGGGCAAAAGAAGAAGCATACAAAGCCATTAAAGCGTTTATAGAAAAGGATTAAGGTACGGAAAACCGGAAGTCAAAAGACAATAAACAAAAATCCGTATGAACCGCAGAAAATTAACAGCACTATTTATCGTCCTGCTCACTCCGCTTTTTCTTTATCCTGAGGAGATAAGGAAAGAAACCCGGATTTTCGCCGTAAAAGATCAGCAGGAACTGAAGATGGATATTTATTCTTCCTGTACCTCATCGGTATCCGCCCAGCCGTGCCTGCTGTTTGTTTTCGGGGGCGGGTTTAAGGAAGGAACACGCGATGCCGCACTGTACACCGATTACTTCCGTTATTTTGCAGACAAAGGCTTCCAGGTGGTTTCCATCGATTACCGGTTGGGAATGAAAGGGCAAAAAGCACCCGGCATATTCAACAACAAACCGTTGCAGCATGCTATTGCCCTGGCAGTAGAGGATGTATACTCCGCCACCAATTATTTGCTTCAGCATGCCGGTGAGTTGAATATCGACACTTCAAAAATTATCATCAGTGGTTCAAGTGCTGGCGCGATGACGGTTTTACAGGCAGATTACGAGAAGCGCGACCACCGGGAGACAACAAGAGTATTGCCGGATGGCTTCCAGTATGCCGGCGTGATTGCTTTCGCGGGATCAGTTTTCAGTAAAGAAGGGACTCCTTCCTACGACACGGCTCCCGCCCCCACCCTGTTTTTCCACGGGAGTAAAGACAAGCTGGTTCCCTACAACAAAACCCGATTCTTTAAACTGGGTGTCTTTGGCTCAAAGTCTTTGGCAAAAAGGTTTAAGGAGCAGGGATACCCCTACACTTTTTACACCATGGAAGGTATCGGGCACGATGTGTCGGAATACCCCATGACAGAATTTCTACCGGAAATTGAGCAGTTTATCCGCAATTTTGTTTTCGATAAAAAACAGTGGATGCTCGAAATCTATTTGAAAGATAAATTTCGCAAATCGGATACCTCGACTGATCCGGGAAGTTATTACAAATAAATCCCGAACGTTTCATATGCAAAAATTTCTGGAAAAATACCTGCTTCCGATAGCGATGATCATCGGGATAGCCTTTCACAACCCGTTGGCTATACTGTCACCCATCACCCCGTATCTCCTTTCACTGATGCTTTTTATCACCTACTGTCGCATCTCCTGGAGCGATATACGGTTGACTAAATTCCATTATATTTTGCTGGCTATCCAATACATCGGAAGCGCATTGATCTATCTTGCCGTCAGGCCGTTCAATGAAACACTGGCACAGGCGGTCATGATTTGCGTACTTGCCCCTACAGCCACTTCGGCTCCGGTTGTTGCAAGCATCTTGGGTGGAAACATTGCTTCTGTTGCAGCGTTCTCCATGTTCAGTAATCTTTCCGTGGCCTTTGTAGCCCCGCTTTACCTGTCGCTGATTGGCCAGACGGGTAGTGAGGTTCCGTTTATCACTTCGTTTTGGTACATTTTCCGGAAAGTAGTTCCCATAATTGTTCTCCCCTTTTTCGTGGCCTTGTTTTTGAAGAAAGCATCGCCCGACCTCCACCGGAAAGTCCGCTCGGCGCAAATCGTTTCCTTTTATATCTGGGCGGCAGCCCTTACAGTAGTCATCGGGAACGTGGCCAATTTTGTAATTGCGCAAGACGATGGGAAATACACCCTTGAGATTGTTATCGGGCTCATATCATTAGCCGTTTGCCTATTGCAATTTGGAACAGGACGGATGATCGGGTCTAGATTTGACAGGACCATTGCCGGAGGGCAGGGATTGGGGCAAAAAAACACAATTCTTGCTATCTGGCTTACCCAAACCTATCTGAACCCGATAGCATCACTCGGTCCCGGACTATACGTACTGTGGCAAAATTTGGTAAATTCCTACCAGATCTGGAGAAAAAATAAAAAAACGGAAAAACTGTTTTGAATAAAGCATTATCAGCCATGCAGTCTGAAAAACAAAAAAATCAAACGGAAACAGAAAAAAATCACTTATTGAAGCAAATCAGTTTCATAAAAGAGATTGACCAATTAAAATACATTCAACGTAAAACGAGACTGTTCAACAGCAACAGGCAGGAAAACGATGCTGAACACAGCTGGCACCTGGCCATGATGGCGCTTATCCTGGCAGAACATTCCGACAAGCCGGTTGATATGCTGAAAGTCCTGAAAATGGTGTTGATTCACGATATCGTGGAAATTGACGCAGGCGACACATTCATTTATGACACATCAAAAAATCACACCAATACACAGGAAGAGCTGGCTGCAGCCAAACGCATTTTCGGCCTGTTACCTGAAAAACAAGCCGAAGAATTCGTAGAAATATGGAAAGAATTCGAAGAAGGAACCAGTGATGAAGCAAAGTTTGCCAGATCGATGGACCGGCTCGAACCCTTGCTGCAAAACATCTCCAACAAGGGCGGGACGTGGGTGGAATTCAATGTGGATTACCGGAAAGTGTACGAAAAGAAAAAAGCCATTAAAGAAGGATCTGCCGCCCTCTGGAACTATGCGGAGAACTTGATAAACGACAGTGTAAAAGAAGGTATTCTTAAAAAAAATCCGTAAAAAAATGAACTTCAACCAAATATTCAACTTCCTGGTCCACCTGGAGGCCAACAACAACCGAAACTGGTTCAACGAACATAAAAGCGATTACAACCAGGCACGTGCATCGTTCGAAGCATTTGTCAACACACTTATCGTGCCTCTCAGTCAGCTCGACCCGAGCATCGGAACGATAACTGCTAGTGAATGCATGTTCCGTATTTACCGGGATATTCGTTTCTCGAACGATAAAACACCCTACAAAACCCATTTCAGCGCTTTTATCGCCAATGGCGGAAGAAAAACCCGCATGGCCGGGTATTACGTCCACCTGCAACCCGACGAATCATTTATCGCCGGGGGTATTTATGCTCCCGACCCTACCGTGCTGGAATCTATACGGAACTCGATCTATCAACATCCGGAAGAGATACGCAGGATTTTGGACGACAAACGGTTTTGTGAACTTTTTCCCGCCCTCTCGAACGAGGAAAAGCTCAAAAACCCGCCCAAAGGGTATCCGAAGGATTTCAAGGAGGTTGAGCTGTTGAAAAACAAACACTTTGTGACGCACCGGGCACTCGACAATGAATTTTTCGAGAAGGCGGATGTCATTGGGCGGTTGATGGAATTATTCAAAGTGCAGTATCCGTTCAACGACTTCCTAAACAGAGCAGTACACTAAAAGCTTCATTTCAAATACTTGGCCAGAAACCCCATCATCGCACCGTAAAAATCCATCCGGTTCTCCTCCCGGTAGAATCCGTGTCCTTCATTGTACTTCACCATGTAAGGTACATACAGGCCTTTGGCCCGCAACGCAGTAACAATCTGGTCGGATTCGTTGATGTTCACTCTCGGATCATTCGCCCCCTGCACCACAAAAACCGGACGGATGATCTTGTCGGTTTGGTAAATCGGCGAAACCTCCCGGGCAATTTTTGCCTCTTCGGGATTATCCAGGTCGTACCAAATCTCTTTAGCCATCTCTGTAAGTGGTTTCCAGTACTCGGGAAAAGAGGCAAAAAATGTTTCGATATTGGAAATCCCAACGTAGTCCACGCCACACGTGTAGAGACCGGGAGTCTTGACCAACCCCATCAAGGTGGCGTAACCGCCGTGGCTACCTCCGTAAATGGCAACTTTAGCAGGATCCACCCATCCTTGGCCGATCACATGCTTCACGCCATCCTCCACATCGTCCATCACCTTCCGGCCGATTTGCTTGAAGCCGTTACGCAGAAATTCCTTCCCGTATCCGCCCGATATTCGGAAATTAACCTGCAACGTGGCATACCCACGACTGGCAAAAAGTTGGGCCTCCGGATTAAAGCCCCACGAATCGCGGACTCCCTGCGGGCCGCCATGCGGATTCACTACCAAAGGGACTTTTTCTCCTTCCAGCGCTGCCTTCGGCAAGGTAATGTATCCGTGTAACGTAAGTCCGTCACGGCTTTTAAAAGTGATCGGCTTCATTTCCGCCATGTCGTCGGGATCGAGCTGGGGCATCAGGTCGTACAGCAGGCTGAATTCTCCGGTCCGGACATCGTACTCGTAGTACTTCCCATACACCCTGTCGCTTTGTACCACAATAAGGAACTTCGTTTCATCGTCGTCAAAGTCAGTCACGTAATATTCCACGTCCTTGAATTCGTTAGCCATCTTCCTGGAAAAATCTTTAAAGAACGTGCTCTGGGGCAGAATCACGTATTTTTCTCCCTCGTATGCAAAGTAATCGATTTCGTAATTCCTCTTCCGCGAAAGCCTCATCCCCGAGACATCAAAATGGGGATTGGAAAATACTTTTTTGATTACCTCGTTTTGTTTCAGGTCGTACAGCACAATTTCCGTTTTGTCGGAATCAAGGTTTGTCATCACATACGCATCATCCGGATGGTTACTCGCATAATTAAAGCTCATGATCCCGAAGGTGTCGTCCCACTTCATTTTCTTCAGCAAAGTAAACTTCCCCGACTGTAAGTCTTTGTAATAATATTCCATTTCAACACCGTTCACCATTTTGGTGTAGCCGCGCAAAGTGCCGTCTTTGTCAAAATCATATCCCTGAATGGGGTTGGCCGGATCGTTATTCTCAAAAAGCTTCTCCAGAGCTCCGGTGTTTACATTCAATTTATAGGGTTCAAAAACCTGTTTGTTGTCTTTGTTCATCGAGATGATGATGTAATCTTTCTGGTCTTTCAATTCATTCAACATCATCGCTCTTACCCCTTCAAAGGGAGTCAGGTCCATCAGGTTGCTACCGTCGGTATTTGCCGCATAAATATGGTAGTTCTCGTTGCCGCCCTTATCCATGACAAATATCAAACGGCTGTCGTTTACCCACCCGTAACCCTTAATAGGCTCCTCCTTCTCTTCAATGGCCCGGGTGACCTTGCCGGTGGCGATCTCTTTTATATACACGTGATTTTTCAACCCATCCTTCTCCATATACGACAAATATTTGCCGTTCGGCGAAAGCTGAAAAGAAGAGGCTTTCGGCTTGGCGAAATAATCCTCCACCCTGTATTTGTAATCTCCCTTGTCGGATAGCTTCAAGGCTTGCAGTTCCTCTTCGGACGAAACCAAGGACGTAATTCCAGGTAGCTTGCTCTCAAATCTTTTTAAGGTCAGCGGCAACGACATTCCGGCTTGTTCGTAATTTCCAACGATGCTGTCGCCTTGTAGTGCTCCGTTATAGATGATTTGCGCCGCCGATACTCCCAGCTTAATTGTTTTTCCGTCAGTTTCCACCTTGTCCACCGGAATTCCCGTTGCGCCCTGCACGGGCACATCCAGCGTGCCGGAATAACTTCCGTTTTCTTCGGCCAGATGAAAAATAAGATCGAGGTTCATTCCTTGAACCGATAAGGTTCCCTTCCAGTCTCCTGAAACACTTTGTGCATTTACACCCATAAAAACAACAGTTGTTAAGGCAATGATGATGCCCGTTTTTTTAAATAGATTCATGATACTTGGTTTTTACTATAAAACAATCGATCAAATAAATTGTTTTGGACACAGGAACCACGTATTATAGTTCCACTGCGGATAATTCCGCCAAAGCCTGCTCGTAATCGCGCTCAACTACCAACGCTTGTATAACGGCATCGTAATAATACCCGATCTCCATCAGGTAATCCAGCAAGGAAATTTCTCCGCTGTCCAGCGCTTTTTTCAGGAGCGCGTCGTTCCTGTTTTCCGTTATCGACCGGCGAAGTTCCAATGCGTTTTGCTGCAATATCGATGCTTTATGGTAAAGGCCCTGCAGCCGGGTATAGAACTGTAGCCGGGTATCCTCCAGTGCCGTTTCCGAAGCCTTTACCTGGGCCTGTGCATGCCGTTGCCTGTTCTTGTTCTCCCAAAGCGGGATGGAGACTCCCAGCGTAATACCCCGGAATTGCTCTCCAACCACTGTTTCACTCATATACCCGGTTGTGAACTTAGGCAACGACAAGGCACGGCTCAGCTTTACCTGTTCCTTTCCTATATTGACTTCTCCTTTTACGTATTGCAATACGGGATTCTTCGCTTCCGCGTTCGAATACCATTCTTCGAAATCTGCAGGAAGTACCGGAGGAGTGAACTCATCCTGTGTAAAAAAGATTTCCTTTCCGCCGTTCATTCTTTTCAGTTCAGCCAGCAAAGCTACCTGTTCAGCCTCTACCTTTGCCCGTTCGGTTTGTATGGCGGTCAGGTTCAGCTTGGCCTTATTGTACTCGAGAATATCCGCATCACCCTTATCCAACCTGATGCGGTAAGTGTCCGCAATCCTTTGTGCATTCTCCAGGCGTATCCCATATTCTTTTGCCAGGGCATTGTAATGCACCAGATCAATACAGGTTTGCTTGGCTTGAAGCAACAAGCGGGTTCGTTCTGCCTTGTAAGCGAGATCGGCATTCCTGCTTTGCAGGTCGCCAATGTTTCTGCGATGGCCGTAAGCCGTTGGAAAATCAAAGGACTGAGTAACCGCAAGATCGGTACGACGGCCGATAGCCGCGGGATTTCCCCAAAGGTAATTGAATTCAACTTCCGGATTAGAGATATAGATCCCGGTACGGTTTTCGATTTTCTGCGCTTCCGTTTGTTCCCGTAATGCAGCCAAGGTGGTATTATTTGTTTCAATACGCTGCAAAACAGCGGTATATCTGTCTTGGGCAAGAGCCACAAAAGGAGCAATATAAAGGATGATAAAAATAAAAGCTTTCATTTTTTTCTTTTTTTCTCTATTGTTTCATACACGATGGGAACAATAAAAATATTCAGGAGAGTGGAGGTAAGCAAACCGCCCAGCACAACTACAGCCATGGGGCTTTGGATTTCATTTCCGGGTTTCCCGCCCTGAAAAACAAGGGGTACAAGAGCCAGAGCAGCCGTGAGCGCAGTCATCAGAATGGGGTTAAGACGATCGGTGGAACCGTGCAACACCCTTTGGTGAAGAGGCTCCCCATCCTGCTGCATGTGCTGATACCTCGATATCAGCAAGATTCCATTTCGCGTGGCAATACCAAAAAGGGTAATAAAACCGATGATGGACGGTATGCTGATAACACCGGAAGTAAAAAACACAGCCAGGACCCCACCAATCAATGCCAGCGGAAGGTTGAGCAAAACGATGGCCGAGAGAGTCAGGTCCTTGAATTCTCCGTACAGCAGCAAGAAGATGACACAAACTGCCAGAAGCGATGCAATCAATAACGTGCGTGTAGCGTTTGCCGCTGTCTCAAACTGCCCACCGTACTCAATCCTATAGCCTTCGGGCAAGACGACATTCTCCTCAATGTTTTGCCGGATATCATCCACCACACTTTTCAAGTCGCGTCCCGACGTATTTGCGGAAACGACAATCTTGCGCTGCACATTTTCACGCGAAATACTGCTTGGGCCGCCAACTGAAACAATATCGGCAATCTCTTCCAGCGGCACTTTGCGGCCGCTGCCCACATCAATCAACGCCGAACGGACCCGATCGATACTTTCGGTGTAGTTCCCGTTCAGCCGCAAGATCAGCTCAAAGCTACGCTGCCCTTCGTAAATATCGGCTAACTTCTCCCCGGCAAAGGCCAGTTCCACAAACCGGTTAAAGTCTTCTACCGAGATACCGTACTTCGAGAGCATTCCCCTGTTAGCCCTCAGTTGCAGTTGCGGCGTCTCCGTCTGTTGCTCCACCGAAACATCCACCAAGCCGTCAATCCCTTTTATCGAGTGTTGAATCTGGTTGCCCAGCATAAACAAATCGCTCAGGTCGGTACCGAAAAGCTTTATGGCTATGCTTGCCCGCGTTCCCGAGAGCATATGATCAATGCGGTGTCCGAGCGGTTGTCCCACGGTCACCGCCATTCCGGGGACAGCCGCCAATACGTTGCGGACCTCCTTCATAAACTCCTCGTTGCTCCTTTTTGTCAATCTGAACTGCACATCAATCTCGGAGCTGTTGCTCGTCTGCGAATGTTCGTCCAGTTCACCACGTCCGGTACGACGTGCAGTGCTGGCCACCTCCGGGATCTTCAGCAACTCTGTTTCCATCAGGTCTCCCAACCGGTTGGTTTCCTCCAGCGAAACTCCGGGTTTGGTCACTGCCGTTATTACCAGGGCTCCCTCGTTAAATTCCGGCAAGAAACTTCGCCCCATGGTAAAGAACAAGCCAACCGAAACCAGAAACAAGCCAATCGTAGGATAAAGCACCTTCTTCTTGTTCCGGAGCACCCATTCGAGTGATTTTTCATAAAGGCTTGTCAGCCTGACCGTCAGCCAGCTGTCTGCTTTGTTTTTATCCAGGTACTTTTCGTTGGAGAGCAACAGTTTGCACATCAGCGGAGTGACTGTCATGGCGACAATCAACGACATAAACAGCGCGACGATAAATGCAACACCAAGCGGTTTCAGCATACGTCCTTCCATTCCGGTAAGGAAGAACAACGGAATAAAGGCCACCATAATAATCAATGTCGCATTAAGAATGGATGCGCGAATTTCAATGGACGCGTTCAACACAATATCAAATACCGGCCTCCTCTCTTCCCGGGGCTTTCGATGGTTTTGTCTTAACCGCTTATACACGTTCTCCACATCAATAATGGCATCATCCACCAGTGAACCGATGGCAATAGTCATTCCTCCCAATGTCATCGTGTTGATGTTCATCCCCAGAAAGTGCAGGACGATAACCGTTCCGAACAATGAAAGCGGGATGGCCACGATGGAGATGATCGTCGTGCGAAAACTCGCTAAAAAAAGAAAAAGGATGACAACCACAAACAGCGCTCCTTCTAACATAGCGCTCCCCACATTTCTGACAGATGATTCAATAAAATCGGCCTGACGGAATATCCGGGTATTCATAACCACATCCCGAGGCAACGACTTTCCAATCTCCCCCAGGTTCTTTTCAATATTTTCAGTTACTTTTAACGTGTTGATGTTGGGTTGTTTGGAAACGGCTATTATCACAGCAGGTTCAGCATTCTCGGAAGCGTATCCGTACTTCACCGCGCTCCCGATCACTACCTCTGCCACATCAGACACTACAACGGGCCGGTTGTTCACGGTTTTAATGTGCGTGTTCCCCAGTTCCTCCAGGTCGTTGGAACGGGCCATTCCTCGAATCATGTATTCGTTTCCAAAGTCGCGGACAACACCTCCCGATGAGTTAGCGCTAAAACTTCTCCCGGCCTGAGCCAGTTCATTCATGCTCACTCCCAGAAAATCCATCTTCTGCGGATCGGCCAGGAGCTGGTACTGCTTGTAATCCCCTCCAATAATCGTAACCTGTGAGACGCCTCCCGTCGCCAGGATTGCCGGCTTCACCACCCACTCCGCTAAAGTACGCAATTCCATCTGCGAGGTGCTGTCGGACTTCAATCCGATAAAAAGGATTTCGCCCATAATGCTCGACTGTGGGGCGAGTACCGGAACAATACCTTCGGGCAATACGCTGCCCAACGTAACCATTTTCTCGCTCACCACCTGGCGCGCTTTAAAAATATCGGCACCCCAGTCAAATTCAACCCAGACAAAGGAGTATCCCTGCATCGACGCCGAGCGTACGCGGCGTACGTTGGTAGCACCGTTTACGGAAGTTTCAATGTGAAAAGTCACCAAACGCTCAACCTCCTCGGCAGACATGCCGTGGGCATCCGTCATAACAGCAACAGTAGGGGCAGTCAGATCAGGGAACACATCCACATCCATCTTCTGGGTCGTGAATAAACCGCCCACAATGAGAAGAACCGCACCCAACAACACAAAAAGCTTGTTGTTGAGTGAATAGTTTATTATCTTATTCAGCATAATTCAGGATCTTTAATTAATGAACGTGGCCGGAATGAACATCGATTGCACCCGCAGCCTGTGCCAGCTTGACCAGGATAGCTCCCTTGCTGACAACACGTTCAGCCTCCGAAACGCCCGTCGTGATTTCTGTGCGAAGCCCGTCGGTCCGTCCTCTTTTCACCAAACGTTTTTCAAAAAGTTCGGGAGTCAGTTGAACATACACAAAATAATTGCCCATCTCCTCCACTACCGCTTCATTGGCAACAGTCAACACCTCTTCTCCCGCCTGCGTCCGGATAAACATTTCGATAAAACTACCGGGAATAAAACCGGCCCGGTTGTCAACCTGAAACAGTACCGGAAGAAGGGGATTGCCCGTGTCGGCCGATTTTCCGAACGAAACTACACGGCCATTCAGCTCTTCCAGCGTGTAGGTTGCTTTGTTTTCCATAAAGCGGAAAGTAACGGTGGAAATACGGTTGAGTTCTTCAAAATATTTGGGCCGCAGTTCCGCTTTAACAAATAAGTTCCTGTTTTGAGAAACCCTTAAAACAGGCTGTCCGGCTTCTGCATACTCTCCGTTGCGTACCAGGACAGCCGCAATAAACCCGCCGATGGGTGAATTCACCGATTGTTTCCCGGCAGAGAAGTTCTTTTGCAGGTTATTGAAATTTGCCCGGGCATTTTCCATTTCGGTTTCTGCCCTCCGCAACTCGCGTTGCGAAACAATCCGGTCTTTCGCCAGTTCAGCCTTGCGGTCGTATTCTGCCCTGGCCAGGCTATACTCGTTCCTAGCCTCTGAGAAACGGACGGAGAGGTTGTTGTCGGCCATGCCGCTGCCATCGATGGTAAACAACGTTTCTCCCGCACCCACAGCTCTCCCCTCCACCACATCATCTCCGGGAAAGAGCACCACACCTCCAGTTTTTGCCACGACAATACGTTCATCGCCCGGCGACGGCTGGATTTGCCCGATCGTCCGGATGACCTGTCCGAAAGGCTCCTTCCGGATCTCTTCGGTAGCAAAATCAACCTTCCAGCTTTGTTCTTTGGTAAAAACAGCACCGTTGCTGCTTGTAATCACCGCATCCTCTGCCGCATGTATAGCGTCGTTCAGGTCGGCAAACACGGTGATTCCCTCAACGGTAAGCTGCGATATTTTACCGGATATTTTCACGTTGAACAGCAGCTTTGCTTCTCCTTTCTCCCCGGGTTTCAGGGTAAATCTGAAAATTCCCGGGCGCATGGGTGAATCGAGGGTTTGGCTTACGGTATCGTCACCTACAACCAGGCTTGCCGTTACGCTTCCGTTTTCCAGCGGTTTAAAATTTTCCAAACGAGTGAAATGAGCAAGGATTTCGCTTTCGTGACCAACAGCAAAGGGAGTTGCCTCTGCAAACATTTCAAAGCCGTCACTGTAGGAAATCAGCTGCAGATTATCCACGTGGCCGTGGTCTAGGTCCTGATCGTTGTTCCGGTTACAAGACAAGGTTGCAACCGCCAGAAACAACGCTGAAACCAAATAAGTTAATTTCATTGTAACTGATTTTAATGGAATATAAAAAGAGATGAATAATCAACCGGAAAGAGTTATTCCGGAAGTTGATCGTAAAAAAACGGTAAAAATCAGCAGAAAGGAGGAGCTCGTAATCCTTTGGATTGAGCTATATGGCTGGTATATAAAGAGATTAAATGCGGTTTTCGCAGGAAAGGAAGCGGTGTACTTTCCGGTTCAATCCGGTTGGAATAATCTGCGGGAAGGTACAGTACTGAAAACGGAGAATCACCCTCCACATCATCTCCTCCGGAGTGAAGAGTGTGGCTGTCATTGACAAAGCGGATGTAGATATTGTCCAGCAGGCAATCTTTCAACCCTAACTCCCGGTGAGCATTCCTGTCGTTTTCAGAGAAATTGGCTTTGCTATCCAGGTGCCGGCAATGATGCGCCGCATTGCTTTGATGATAAGATATACTGCAGGATTCAGAAAGCGCATGGTGATGCGGAATAAACACATGAGCCAATAAAACCATATTGGCTAAAAACATCAAACTTATTCCAATTGCTCTTTTCATCCTTGAGTATGTCCGCAAAGGTAAAAAAAAATTTATATACCCTCCAAATGAAAAGGAGATCAAGGCAAACGAAACAGTGCAGATCAGGGTTAAAATTCACGATAAAAACCCTTTAACGCTTGCATTTATGAATTTATTGTGTATTTTTGAGACGTCGAACATTTTAAAAGCAAAAGAAAAACGGACAAACTCATGAAAAATTTATCGCGTCGAAAATTTATCCGTACCGGGCTGGCAGGCTTTGCCGGGTTAACCGTGGGCGGACCGGGTTTATTGAAATTAACATATACCCCCGAAATTACCGTTGACCGGGTTAAACTGGGAAACTCAGGGCTGAACGTGTCACGTATTGCTTTGGGTACAGGTTCCCGGGGAGGATCAAAGGCATCAAACCAAACCCGGTTAGGTATGGAGAAATTTGTCGAGATAGCTCACCATGCCTACCAAAGAGGTATCCGGTTCTTCGATATGGCCGACTCGTACGGATCGCACCCGTATGTCGGTGAAGCAATAAAAAACCTCCCCCGTGAAAAAATCACCCTGCTGACAAAGATCTGGACGTATGAAGACGGATCGGACAAAAACATTCCGGTACAGGAATCCCTGGACCGTTACCGCCAGGAGCTCGGCACCGGGTATATAGATATTGTACTGATGCATTGCCTGATGCAGGGAGGTTGGAGCCAGAACCGCAGGCATTATATGGATGGATTGTCGAAAGCCAAACAAGACGGTATCATCAAAGCGGTGGGAGTCTCCTGCCACAACTGGGATGCCATGGTTGAAGCAGTAGACAACCCGTGGGTGGATGTCATCATGGCGCGCATCAATCCGTTTCAAAGCCTCATGGACGGGACTCCCGATGCGGTAAAAGAACTTCTGGGAAAAGCCCGGAAGAACGGAAAAGGGGTTATAGGCATGAAGATTTTCGGTGAAGGCCGTCACGTAAGTGACGGTGAACGCGAACAGTCGTTGAAGTTTGCGCTTACCGAGGCCAACATCCATTGCATGACGTTAGGGTTGGAATCCATTGCCCAGGTAGACGACGCTGTCGGAAAGGTCATGGGTTAGTAAAACTTCTTTTACAGTAACCGGCCCCGGTAAACCCGAAGGTAACGTTTCCCATTTATCGTAAAGTGTCTGTTGATAATTTACGTCCACCACATTGATATCGTTGAAAATACGCCACTGAACTCCCCGCCTGTCGTAATCCGAAATCCGGTTTGCGGGCAGGTTCGTAACATCGATTTCAAGCAGGTTTTCACCGTTATTCAGGTACCTGCCGATACGGGTTGTAAAAGGAACGGCAAAAAGGGTTCCTACTTCCCTTCCGTTCACATACACGCACGCACTTTCCCTCACATCACCCAGGTTAAGCAGGTACTCCCTTCCGGGAACTTTGTTTATCGTGAATTTCACGCGGTAACGTGCTGTTCCCGTATTTCTTTTCGCACGTTCTTCTCCGATTTCCGTCCAAGACATCAGGCTGTCTATTCCGAAAACGCCCCGAATGGCAGGTTCACTTTCCATAAACTCCAGACTCCAACCGTTCGTAATCCTGAACTCTTTCCCGGAATCCCGGGAATACATCCATTCCGGGACAACCACATCATCGTGGGCAAAGGTTTTCAAAACAACGGATTCACCCGGTTTCAGCTGCATATATACTTCGGTTTTTCCTTTTTCTTTACGCAACAACGCTTTTCCCGATTTGCCGTCCATCGGATTGAAAAACATGGCCGACCGGGCCTCGACGGCCAGGGGTACCCAACCGTCGATCTCGTTATCGGTCAACAACGTAAAAAAGTAATGATGACCTGTTTCGTTCTTTCTTCGAACCAGCTGCCCCCTGAATTCCTGTACAAAACTTTCGTGACCGATCTTCGCCGTTTCAAACAGTTTTGGGTAATCCGTACCGGTAATAAATTCACCCTTACCGGTTTTCTTCCGGGCTGTTTTCTGAAAATCAGCCCGGGGAAACCGGGAGATCAATCGCATGAACTTTTGTCTTCTGCCGCTTAAGTCGTTTAAACCGGGAACATCGCCGGGGTATTGATCAACGAAAATGATTTTTGCACCCTCGGTAGCCAATTCGTAAATCTTCTCCAGGGTCTCATGCGGCATAAATCTTACAGCAGGCAAGACAAGCGCCCGGTATGTAGCACCGCCAGCCGTTTTAATAAGTCCGTTTTCGACTGACGACGACCGGATAAACCGGTCTGAAATATAATCCACGTCCCTGCCGCCCGTTCTTATTTTCTCAACCGTTTGATAAAATCGGGGAAGTTTTTCGCGTAAGCCGTGTATGGAAAAAGCGAAGTAGAAATCGTCCTGCTGCTCGTACCAGATATCGTAAACCGGAAAATAGACCAACAGGTCGTTATCCGGCTTTCCGTATTGAAGGAACGATTGCACCCGGTTTATGTAGGAGAAAAAAGCAGGTGCATCTTTCCAGATCGGTTGGGTAGGCGACAGGTTCACCGATGCGTAAAAAAGCCAGCCCGGCCAGGCAGCCCCCCGGGGTGAATAAGGTGTTCCGTGAAAAAAAACATGATTTACCCCTGAAGTGAACACTTGGTCTATCTCAGCCTTGCATTGCGCCAGTGAAGTCCTGAAATGTTCCGTTAACCAGGTAAACGTTTCCGATGAGGTATAATTTTTCCCCGAAATGTGGGCAGCCGAACTGGCAAATTTCAAGGTTACCGGATCCCCGTCATTTATTTTAATCAGGCTGTCTTTTCGTAATCCGGGAATATCAAAACCCGTTATTCCAAAAATCTCGCATTCGGGAACGTCCACAGTAGCATAAAGATCCAGGATATTAGCCGGAGATCCGTGTGCCTGGTTCCGAGTGGTAGCACCGTGCCTGTTTGCCCACTCCGTCCAGGAAACCGTGAAATTTTCCAGCAACATCTCTCCCATCGTTTCCCGGTAATCGGAAATCACTCTACGGGAGGTATCTGTTTGTCCTTTACCCAATAACTCGGGCAGGTATTCCTCCAGCTTATATCCTCTTCGCTGTTCAAATTCCTCCAAAAAGCCGGGACTCCAGTTTGCTCCGTAAACTTCGTAAGAATCGTTGAAAAATGCGTTCGGCCGCGGGGCGCCACTGCGAGAAAAAGCATCGTCAAACCTGTTGAGGTAATTTTTTACGGCACTTTTGTTGAAATGATCCATTACATACCCCAGGCCACCCGGCGCAGCACGCTTTACCTGCTGAAATGTCTTCCCGACAAACAACGCAATCAGCCTCCAGTTCCCCGCCGGTGCCAGCCAATCTAAAATGCCGTCCTGACCCACGGAGGAAGTCAGGTCTGTTTTTTGGCCGTCATCGGAAAAAGCGTACAGCTTAGACAGGTATGCCACTTTTCTCTGTTCTTCATCCCCGATCGTGATTTTCATCTCCATTCTTGTACCTCCCTTCACTTTATATTCCTGAAACAGTGCTTTTGTTGCTGCATCCTCAACCGTTACACCGGGGCCCCCAAAAGGCCATCCGGTTCCCGTATTCATGTCTACCTCCATGCCCAGCCGGTGCGCTTCGGATACGGTATGGGAAAGCATTTCCATCCATTTCGGAGAGAGATAGTTTATGTACTGGGGTTCACCGTTCTTTACCCCATAGATCGGCGTGATCTCTACTCCACCCATGCCCGCTCTGGCCAGTTCTTCGAGATTATAGCTTAAATTGGGTGGGTCTACCGCGCTTCCCAACCACCACCAGCGTGTCCACGGCTTACATTCGACGGAAGGCCGGGGCCATGAATTGTGTTGGGAACTTACGGCTGTAATATGTATTAACACGATAAAAAAAAGCAGGATCCTCTTCATTTGAATAGAGTTGATTATTCGATTCCTTTCCGGTATTGTTTCATGTTCTCTCTGCCACTATAGCTTCCTGTTCCGGATACGGGTCCCGGAGTTCCGCCCGTATCAATGCTCGGAGAAGGAAAAAGGTTGTTCTCCCGGTAAAGGTAATAATTTTTATTAAAAAAATTTTCCCGGCACGGATTAAACCAAATATTATCCATTTCAAGCTTTTCGATACGCATTAAGAAACTTTTTTTTTATCCAGCTGTTTATTGTTTGCTATACCGTCAATAAAATCATATGAACAAAAGAAAAATATTCGAGCAACGGAGGCAGTTTTTGCAGGAAATGGAAGAGGTTGCCGTACAAAAACAGCATGCCAAGCTCAAACTTACTGCACGCGAAAGATTAAACGTGTTGTTCGACGAAGGGAGCTTCTTCGAACTCAATACTTTCGTTGAGCCGGCTAAAGCGATTAAAAAAACTCAAAATGCATTCGGAGATGGAGTTGTGGTAGGGCGTGGATTGATACAGGGACGCAGCGTGTTTGCTTATGCCCAGGATTTTACCGTAATGGGCGGATCACTGGGTTTTGCGCACGGGATGAAAATTGCCAAGGTTCAGGAGATGGCGCTTAAGTTCGGGTCTCCCTGTGTAGGCCTGATCGATAGCGGCGGCGCGCGGATTCAGGAAGGCATCAACAGTTTATCGGCTTACGCGCGGATCTTCAGAAACAACGTCAGTTCGTCCGGAATTATTCCGCAGATAAGCGTTATTCTTGGCCCGTCCGCTGGCGGTGCGGTGTACTCTCCCGCCATGACCGATTTTGTGATTATGACCAACAAAACGTCGTACATGTTCGTTACGGGACCCGATGTGGTGAAGGAAGTCCTTAACCAGAATATCAGTATGGATGAGCTGGGCGGAGGGAATATCCACGCAGAGAAAAGCGGCGTAGCCCACTTCGTGTTCGAAGACGAAGAACACGCCATCATACAGGTTCGCAAACTGCTGGCCTACCTTCCCCTGAACAATTTCGATCCAGTCCCTGTTTCCATGGATGTCAGTTTCAATGCGGAGCGTCAGGAATATCTGAACAAGATTGTTCCCGATGATCCGAACCGTCCGTACGACATGAAGGATATCATCAATATCCTGGTAGACAACAATACCTTTCTCGAAATTCACGAGAAATTTGCACAAAACATACTCGTCGGTTTTGCGCGACTGGATGGGAAAACAATTGGAATAGTGGCAAACCAGCCTAAGGTAATGGCAGGGACATTAGACATAAACGCCAGCATAAAAGGCGCCCGTTTTGTTCGGTTCTGCGACAGCTTTAACATTCCCATTCTGGTGCTGGAAGATGTTCCCGGATTTATGCCCGGGTCTGAACAGGAACATACCGGAATTATCCGCAACGGGGCCAAGCTGCTTTATGCGTTTTGTGAAGCTACGGTTCCCCGGGTCACCGTCATTACCCGGAAAGCATACGGCGGAGCATTTATCGTGATGAACAGCCTGGGCATCGGCGGCGATTTTAATTTCGCCTGGCCAACGGCTGAAATTGCAGTGATGGGCCCCGCCGGAGCCATTAAAATAGTAAACAAAGCTGAGCTTGCCGCAGCTTCCGACCGGGAAGCTGTTGAAAAGGAGCTGGTGGAAAAGTACAAGGACGAGATTGCCAACCCGTTTAAGGCGGAAGAACTGGGGATGATCGACGATGTGATCAAGCCTTCGAAGACCCGGCAGGTGCTCATCACCGCCTTTGATATTTTAGCCAACAAACAGTATTCCCAACCCGAGAGGAAGCACGGAAACATACCGTTGTAATATGACGCAGGGGCTTGTTGGACAGCCTCTGCAAAAAACTGAATCACAGCATGAATAAAAAAATTCTTATCGCCAACAGAGGTGAAATAGCTATACGCATTATCCGGTCGGCAAAAAAACTAGGCTTAACTACCTGCGTTATTCAGGGTAACCGTGAGCCCGATGCCATGTACCTGGAATATGCCGATGTAATCATTCCCGTGCGGGAAAACCTGACCGGCAGCATCATTTTCCTCAATCCCGAAGAGATCGTCAGGCTCGCTCTTGAGCATCAGATCGACATGATCCATCCCGGGTACGGATTCCTTTCGGAGAACCCGGATTTTGCCGCCCTCTGCGAACAGAATGGCATTACGTTTATCGGCCCTTCTTCCGATTTGATACAAAACATGGGCATCAAGACCATTGCAAAAAAAATGGCAGCCGAGGCCGGAATGCCGCTCGTCCCAGGCAGTGCAGGCGCCATTACCGATGCACAGGTGGCCAAAGAGTTCGCCGACACAATCGGGTACCCGGTCATTCTTAAAGCATCAGCGGGTGGTGGCGGACGCGGAATGCGCATCGTGGAAAAAGCCGAAACCATGGAGCGCCACTTCAAATCGGCCTACGATGAAGCGGTGGCTGCCTTCGGTAACGGCGATATTTTTATCGAGAAATACCTGACGAACCCCAAACACCTGGAGTTTCAAATCCTTGGAGACAGATACGGGCACGTCATTCATTTGGGTGAAAGGGAATGCTCCTTGCAAAGAAAACACCAGAAACTGATCGAAGAAGCACCCTCGGCCAGCATCGATTCCAAGACAAGGGAACAAATGGGCAAGCTGGCCGTGAAGTTTGCCCAATCCATTGGATACTACTCTGCCGGCACCATCGAGTTTATCCTCGACGAAGACGGATCCTACTATTTCATGGAGATGAACACCCGCATCCAGGTTGAACACCCTGTCACAGAAATGATAACCGGGGTAGACTTGATCGAATGGCAGATCCGGATCGCCCTGGGCGAGAAACTCCGGCTGAAACAAAAAGAGATCAGGCTTAACGGATGGGCCATCGAATGCAGGGTAAACACGGAAGATCCGCAAAACCGCTTCACGCCGCAAACCGGATTTATTGAAAGGGTTTTCTTTCCACACGGAGATCATATACGCGTGGAAACCGGCGTTAAGGATTTCTCAGTGGTCACCCCCTACTTCGATTCAATGATTGCCAAGATCATCGTTCACGGCGAAAACCGGGACGATTGTATCGATAAAACCCTGAATGCTTTAAAAGAATTTTCAATTTCGGGATTGAAAACAACTGTGCCGTTTTGCCGGACTGTCCTGCGCAGCAAGGAATTCAGGGAAGCTACGTATACCACACACTGGATAGACTCGGTTTTCACCACCGACATGCTCGAATCGGAAGACGAAGCCATGATGGCAGCGCTGGCAGCGACCATCACTTATGCGAAAGAATACCTCCAATACTCGTCCGATTCCCCAATGTTCAAAAGCGAATCACTCAACGTCTGGGTACTCAACAAGAGAATTAACAAATAAACGGTAATTAACAAAATGGCAACATCATACGTATACAAAAGAGATGCCACCCGCTTGTTTATCGCCATGCGGGACAACGGCGACAGGTATAAAATCTACTTGCCCAAAGAGTCAAAACCAATCATCAACGGTGAAGAAAAGGACGTTTTTTTCATTGAACACAAAAATAATTTTTCGTCCTTCAGTATGGGCGATGCCACATACCGGTGCGAAATAACCCAGCGCGACCAGCACCGGATCATGGTAAAGGTAAACGGCGTGGAATACAAATTCAGCATCGAGTCTATCTTCTCCTACTTGCGACGTAATTTGCTCAATAAAGGAGTTGAAGTACAAGCCGGCAACAACCTGAAATCGCCCATGCCGGGAAAAATTGTCGATATTTTTGTCAGCGAGGGCGATCTGGTGAACGAAGGCGAACCGGTATTGAGGCTCGAGGCAATGAAAATGCAAAACGAAATCACTGCTTGTTGCAACGGTGTAATCCGCAAAATACATGTTGCACCGGGACAATCGATCATGCAGGACGAACTGCTGGTAGAGATTACTTCTATAGACGAGTAACCGGTAAGAAACAGCTAGATAACCCGCACTTTTAAGACACCCGCAATGTCTTTGATGCGTTTCACGTTTTCGTCGGTAATCTCTTCCTCCAGGTCCACCATCGTGTAAGCGTAATCACCGCGGCTGCGATTGATCATATTGGCAATATTGGTGCCCTGTTCAGCCAGTACGGCAGAAATCTGCCCCAGCATTTTGGGAATATTTTTGTGTGCAATAGTCAACCGGTGTTTTACGATACTGATACCCATGTCGCAGACCGGAAAATTCACCGAGTTCCGGATATTCCCATTCTCCAGGAAATCCTTCGTCTGTAGTACGGCCATCACGGCACAGTTGTTTTCGCTTTCCGGAGTAGAGGCACCTAAGTGCGGCACAGGAATAACACCGGGGACATTGATCATCTTTTCGTTCGGAAAATCAGTTACATACTCGCTCACAATACCGGCCTCCAAAGCATCGATCATGTCCGCATCGTTCACAAGCTCTCCCCTGGAAAGATTGATTATCCGCACCCCCTCTTTCATTTGAGCAAACGCCTCCTTGTTGAGCATACCTTTTGTCTCATCCGTCAAAGGGATGTGCAACGTGATGTAATCGCAGTGCTTGAAAACTTTCTTCAGATCGTTAGCTTTTTTCACCGAACGCGATAAACCCCATGCATGATCAACAGAAATATAGGGATCGTATCCGTAAACATCCATTTCCATGTTTACCGCTGCATTGGCAACCATTACTCCAATAGCTCCAAGTCCAATTACACCTAGCTTTTTGTCGCGAATTTCCGGTCCTACAAATTGCGCTTTTCCTTTCTCTACCTGCTTGGGCACATCGTCCCCTGTTAACGACCGTGTCCAGTTAATCCCTTCCACAATCTTTCTCGACGACAAAAGCATGGCAGCAATTGCGAGTTCCTTTACCGCATTGGCATTGGCCCCCGGCGTATTGAAAACAACGATTCCTTTTTCCGCGCATTTGTCTACGGGGATATTATTAACTCCGGCTCCGGCACGTGCTATACAATGCAAACTATCGGGAAATTCCATCTCATGCAACGATGCGCTGCGTAAGATGATCCCATGCGGTGCATCCATTTTTTCACCTACTTCAAAGTTTTGTCCGAATTTTTCCAACCCCGATTCGGAAATTCCGTTCAGGGTTTTAATCTTGTACTTACCCATTATTTATTGTTAATTAGAGAATTACTATCGACGAGCAGATGTTTTTATTATTTGAAACAAATGACTTCAAATTTCGAACGCAAAGATATAAAATCTTCATCTCATTTTACAATTTATTACAAAAAATAGTAAGAACAAATCAAGTTGTATTAATACTCATCCCGGGTATGGTTTATCCCCAGTAATTTCACCGCTTCTACCACAATAATCGGAACAAACGACAGCCCGACAACATACAGCCAGTGAACTCCATCCATTTCGACAATCTTAAAGATGTCACGGATGGCGGGTAAAAACAATACAATGAGCATCAAAACAGCTGACGCGAGAATGGCAAGCACTAGCGCCTTGTTGCTCATCGGGCTTGTTCTGAAAGACGACCGCCTGTTGGAATGTAGGTTACGCACGTGCAGCAGCTGTGAAAAAGCCAGTACAGCAAACGCCATGGTCTGCCCCAGCTGTTGTCCGCCATCGTTGAATCCTATCCGGTAAGCGGCCAGCGAGATCAGACCAATGGTCATTCCCTGGTAGAAAATACGCCACGTCATTCCCCGGGTGAAGAAGCCCCGCTTCGGGTCACGCGGATGGCGGGTCATAATATCTTTTTCTGCCGGGTCCATGCTCAGCGCCAGTGCCGGCAGGCTATCGGTAACCAGGTTTATCCAGAGGATCATGATAGGCGTAAGCGGATTTCCAAGGTTGAAGACAGAAGCGATAAAAATCAGCAATACTTCGCCCACATTAGCGGAGAGCAGGAATTGAATGGCTTTGAGAATATTATCGTAAATGCGGCGGCCCTCTTCCACAGCCCCAACAATGGTGGCAAAATTGTCATCGGTAAGCACTACATCCGATGCGTCTTTAGCCACCTCGGTTCCCACAATCCCCATTGAGACGCCAATATCAGCCTGCTTAAGCGCAGGTGCATCGTTTACCCCATCACCGGTCATTGCCACAATATCTCCGTGTGATTGCCATGCTTTTACTATCCTCACCTTGTGCTCGGGTGCCACACGCGCATAAACCGAGTATTTCTCTATGTCACGATAAAGTTCCTCGTCGGGTATTTCCTGCAACACATTTCCGGCCACTGCCTTATCGCCTTCGGTATAAATCCCGATCTCAGCGGCAATGGCCACGGCTGTCACCTTATGATCACCCGTTATCATCACCGGGCGTATTCCTGCGGTCTTGCATTTCTTTACGGCTTCCACCACTTCGGGACGGGCCGGATCGATCATCCCCAACATACCGATAAACACCAGGTTTCTTTCAATGGTCTCTGCATCTACACGGTCTGGGAGCCGGTCAATGTCTCTATACGCCACGGAAAGAACCCGCAGCGCAGATTTAGCCATCCGGTTGTTTTCGTTCCGGATCGTGGTTATGTCTTCTTCGGTAATGGTACGGACTTTCCCGTGCATCAGGATGTGCGTGGTAACCGCCAGCACTTCGTCGAGGCCACCCTTGACGTTCACACGCAGCTTCCCATCGGCCATCTGATTGACGGTAGCCATTCGCTTCCGTTCCGAATCGAAAGGCACTTCCGAAACACGCGGATACTTCCGATCCTCTTCGTTCTTGTTCAGGTTCAGGGCAAGAGCAATATCCACAATAGCTGTCTCGGTAGGATCACCGGCGTTTTCGTGTGTACCGTCGGGCAACATTTTCAGGTGGGCATCGGTACAAAGGAGCGATGAGTTCAGCAGGATTCTCTCATCGTCGCTTAACTCTTCAGGAACGGGCGGATTTCTGAAATCGATGCGATTTCCGCTTACCATTCCTTCCACCACGGTCATTTTATTTTGTGTGAGCGTTCCCGTCTTATCGGAGCAGATCACGGTGGTACTTCCCAACGACTCAACCGACGGCAGTGTACGCACGATGGCATTGAGCTTTACCAAACGCTGGACACCAATGGCCAGCACAATGGTCGATACGATCTGCAAACCTTCAGGAATAGCTGCCACGGCAAGGCTTACAGCCATCATAAACATCTCCAGCCAATGATTTCCATACAGCATACCCACGGCAAAAATCAACACACAGATGCCAAGCGCCACATAACCCAGAATTTTTCCGAGCTGCTCCAATCTTTTTCCCATCGGAGTTTCCGTCTCTTGTGCACTTTGCAGCATACCGGCAATCTTACCCACCTCGGTATCCATTCCCGTGCTAACTATCACTCCTTTTCCCCGACCGTAAGTTATTACACCGGTAGAAAAAGCCATGTTGTCACGGTCTCCCAACGGAACATCTTCCGTATCAATTGCCTCCGTACTTTTTTCCGCCGGCACCGATTCCCCCGTAAGTGCCGATTCCTGAATCTTCAAGTTTACCGCTTCGATAAGGCGCATATCCGCAGGGATAATATCACCGGTGTCGAGAATCACTATATCGCCCGGAACAAGCTGCGTAGATACCGTTTCCGTCACTTCACCGTCCCGCAATACTTTTGACCGCGGTGCGCTCATCTTGTTCAGGGCATCGAGCGATGACTGAGCCTTGGTTTCTTCCATCACGCCGATAATAGCATTTACGATAAGGATAGCAAGGATAATGAAGGTTTCGGTCAGCCCCTCTCCCTCCATCACGCCGATAACACCCGACACAGCTGCGGCTATAAGCAATATAACCACCATACTGCTTCTGAACTGCTCAAAAAAGATTACCGCTATGGATTTTTGTTTCTTGGACGCCAGCTGATTAGGCCCTGCCTCTTCGAGTTTCTTTTTTGCTTCGGCAGAAGAAAGGCCTTGATCTGGAGATACATTGAACTGTTGCAACACCTCCCCGACAGGTTGGTTGAAAAATGGTTTCATAGTTGTTTGTTTTGTTTGCGGTCATTAAGAAATTACTTATTCAGCTTTCACTCCGCTCCAGTCGAAAGCACCGTACCTGATAAAACAAACCGGAGGATAAATTGTTTGGAATGCCCTTAAGCCGTGCGACAACCGGACAAATACCGGCAGAGGCGCCATAAATGACGCCTCTGTCAACCGATACGGCCAATCCGTCAAAAATCAAAACTCAGGATAATTCCGTTGACGGTTCCGCTAATGCTGTCGCACGTTCCGTCGGCTTTGATGGATCCGAGCAACAGAACGTCATATTCAATGCCGTTGCAGCGATAACGGCCTTCTATCCGAAAGTGTGAGCCAGACGGATCGAACGTTGAACAACCAGGCTGTAATTTAAATGTTCCCGCAAAGGTAACACTCTGGTCAGTGTCCAGATACACCTCCCTGCCGTTGGTCAGGGGTACCCTAAAATGATTTATTGTCTCAGCTATGTTAATCAGTATAAATCCTCCCAGGCATTGATACGGCTCCAGGTTATAATTGATAACACCACCCAGGTTAATCGCGAGATGTATATTGCCCCCTTTCCCATCCGGACAATCGTAGGTCCCATCGTATTTAACAGGATAACTCGCGCTTCGAAAATCAGCACGCAACGTAGATTTCGTGCCCGTACCGCTTTCGTTGTTCATGCCTTGATTCACACCTTTGGTACCGGCATTAAACATGGCCAGTATAACTTCCTTTTGTTCCTGTTCCGACAATTCGTTATTGCTTTCTTCTTTGGAACACGAAACAACAGTAAAAAATAAGGCTGAAAAACCCAGGAGAAAGAGAAAAAACTTTTTCATACAATTACGTCAGAGTTTAACGTGCTGACACCGCACTTTTTTAATTTCAAGAAGCAACGAGGAAAACAATGTGATTAAGCTACAAAATTAATAAATTGTCCGTTTTATTCACAAAAATAAAACATTTTTTTATAATTATTCTTAAATTATTTATAGTTTATCTGTTCACATTGCTGAATAAAAGCATACAGAAAAAAAATTATAATTCTTTTTTACCTAAAAATTCAGAAAATAGTAATTCACTCAAAAACAGGTCAAATATATGTTATAAAACATATTTTGTACAAGGGAAGATATCGTTAAAAATGGCTAACTTGCGTCGCTATTTTTGTAGTACGGCTCTGTATCTTTAATAAAGAGCAGAGTCGTTTTGTTGTAGAAACTTATACATTCAAGAAACATAAATTTTACTAATCATGAAAGTTTACAAAACAAACGAAATCAAGAATATTGCTATTGTTGGCAATTCAGGATCGGGCAAGACCACTCTCGCTGAAGCAATGCTTTTCGAGTGTGGTCTTATAAAACGACGCGGCACGATAGATGGTAAAAATACCGTGAGTGACTATTTCCCTGTTGAAAAAGAGTATGGATATTCGGTATTCTCAACCGTATTCTCTTACGAATGGAAAAACAAGCTGATGACGTTGATCGATTGTCCGGGGTCGGACGATTTTTCTGGAAACATTTCATCGGCACTTGGAGTAACCGATTTAGCCGTGATGCTGATTGATGCTACCAGCGGAGTAGAAGTGGGAACAATCAACCAATTCCGCCAGATCGAATCTCTTGATAAGCCGCTAATGTTTGTTATGAACCGCATTGACCATGAGAAAGCCGACTTCGAAAACACGATTACCAACCTGAAAGAATTTTACGGGAACAAGGTCACCCCTATCCAGTATCCTACCGGGAGCGGCCTGGCATTCGACGGAATAGTGGATGTTCTCAAGCAGAAGCTGTATAAATGGAAGCCGGGAGCCACCGCGCCCGACGTGCTGGAGATACCCGACAGTGAAAAAGAAAAAGCTGGCGAATATTATCAAGTATTGTTGGAAGCAGCAGCTGAAAACGATGAGACATTGATGGAAAAATATTTCGATCAGGGCACACTGTCCGAAGAAGAGATGCTCGAAGGCATCCAGAAAGGGATGATCAGCCGGGATCTTTTTCCGGTGTTCTGTGTATCGGCAGAAAAAAACATGGCGGTCCACAGGCTGATGAATTTCCTTACCCTGGCGGCACCCTCACCCGATCAGGTTCCGTCTCCTCAAAACAGCGACGGAGAAACCGTAGAGCCCGATCCAGGAGCACTGACAAGCCTGTTCTTCTTCAAAACTACTGTTGAACCGCACATCGGCGAAGTTTCTTACTTCAAGGTGATGAGCGGAAAAGTAAAAGAAGGGGATGACCTGACCAATACCAACAGAAGTTCGAAGGAACGTATCGCTCAGATGTACCTGGTTGCCGGACAGATGCGTAACAAGGTGGAAGAACTGCAGGCAGGAAGCATTGCCGCTGCTGTCAAGCTGAAAGATGTCCGTACCGGCAATACACTGAATGCAAAAGGATCGGACAACCGGTTCAACTTTATCCAGTTCCCCGAACCGCGTTACCGCAGGGCTGTAAAAGCTAGAACGGAAGCCAACTCCGAAAAACTGAGCGAAGCATTGACCCGTATGCGGGAAGAAGATCCGTCATTGGTTATTGAAGTTTCAAAAGAACTGAAGCAAACCATCGTTTCAGGACAAGGCGAGTTCCACCTGAAAACCATGAAATGGAGACTCGAAAACAACGATAAAATTGAAATTGATTTCCTCGAACCTAAGATTCCGTATCGCGAAACCATCACCAAACAGTCCCGTGCCGATTACCGCCATAAAAAACAGTCGGGTGGTGCCGGTCAGTTCGGCGAAGTTCACCTGATTGTGGAACCCTACACCGAAGGTATGCCCATGCCGGAAATTTACCGTTTTAACGGCCAGGAATTCAAGATACAATCGCGCGACGTACAAACTATCGACCTTGATTGGGGTGGAAAGCTTGTTTTCGTGAACAGTATCGTGGGCGGTGCGATCGATGCCCGTTTCCTCCCGGCCATCCTGAAAGGAATCATGGGACGTATGGAGCAAGGCCCGCTGACCGGCTCTTATGCCCGTGACGTACGTGTTATCGTTTACGACGGTAAGATGCACCCGGTTGACTCCAACGAAATCTCTTTTATGCTTGCCGGACGCAACGCGTTCAGCACCGCATTTAAAAATGCCGGACCAAAGATTCTGGAACCGATTTACGATGTGGTTGTTTCTGTTCCCAGCGACTATATGGGCGATGTGATGAGCGACCTGCAAGGGCGTCGTGCCATGATCATGGGTATGGAAAGCGAGAAAGGGTTTGAAAAACTGAAAGCCCGCGTTCCGTTGAAAGAGATGTCGAGTTATTCCACTTCTTTAAGTTCGCTTACCGGTGGCCGTGCGTCGTTCACCATGAAGTTTTCGGAATATGAACTCGTTCCGTCCGATGTTCAGGATAAGCTCCTGAAAGAATACGAGGCGGAAGAAAAGGAAGAGTAAAAACCCGGGGAGAATCTCCAATATTTTACAGGAGGGTGTATCACAATGTGATTACACCCTCATTCTATTCGGATACCTCTCTAAGAATTTCCAAAGAATGAGCTATCTGGATCGGAACAACTCCAATATTTCGAGAGGTGCTTCCAGGAAATAGTCGGCTTTTATCTCTTCCCGGTTGTGTGTTCCCCAAACAGCAAGGGCAAAATCTATCCCGGCAGAATGTGCGCACTGCTTATCGTAAAGGGTATCACCTATATAAATGGATTCCGGTTTCTTTGCATTCGACCGCTTAAGGTATTCCAGAATAGGGTCTGGATGGGGCTTTGGGCGGGGGCTGTCATCCACACAAATAACCGCACCAAAGAAATGCTCCAACCCGAAAGTAGCAAAATCAGCATTAAATTCCTGCCGGCTTTTGGAAGTAACAATTCCCAGGATGTATCCCCTTTTTTTCAACTCCTTCAAAACCTCTTCAATTCCATCGAAAAGGCGTATGGATGAGTGGTATTTACGATAATTTTCGGCCCACATCAAGCTCGCTTTTCCGGCATCTTCAATTCCCAGCCGGGGAAACACTACCGAGTTGGGAATACCAAATGAAAACCGGAATTCATCCAACTCTCTTTTCTCTCCGGTAAGCTGAAAAAAAGTTTCCTGCGTGGCAAGCATGTCTGCCGTTTCCGTATTCAGCATAGTGCCGTCTATGTCAAATATAATGTGTTTGTAGTTCATTTCTCAAATTTGGGGGACAAAGATACAAAACAAAACCGTTCTCCGAGCGTTAGAGACATGAAACATAACAGCTATGCAAAAAACAATATTTCATATCAAGGAGATGGATTGTCCGTCTGAAGAAGAACTGGTCCGCATGAAACTGGACGAAATTCCGGATATTGCCAGAATTGACATCAATATACAAGATCGAAAAGCAACCATTTTTCACCGGGCCAACACGGCCGAAATAGAAACGCTGCTGAACGAGTTAAAACTCGGCTCGTCGCTTGTTTCTTCGGAAGTTGTTGAAGAGAAACTTTCCGGCGCAGACGAGAATAAAAACAGAAAACAGAAAAAAATTCTCTGGACAGTGCTTTTTATCAACTTCGGATTCTTCGTTATTGAAATGGGCACCGGCCTCGTTTCCCGTTCGATGGGGCTAGTTGCCGACAGCCTGGATATGCTTGCCGACGCTTTTATGTATGCCATCAGCCTATTTGCTGTTGGCAAAGCCGTAAGCACGAAGAAAAAAGTTGCCGGAGCCATTGGTTATTTCCAAATTTTACTTGCCTCAACCGGGTTGTTTGAAGTTGCAAGGCGTTTCATTTTCAACGAATCCACTCCCGACTTTCAATTTATGATCGGCATCTCTATTCTTGCACTTGCCGCAAATGGAATCAGCCTTTACATCCTGGAAAAAGCCAAAAGCAATGAAGCACACATCCGGGCAAGCATGATATGCACATCAAATGATGTAATCATGAACCTGGGCGTCATTGTGGGTGGAATCCTGGTTTTTTTACTCGATTCTGCCATTCCTGATCTTGTTGTAGGTGTTGTCGTCTTTGGAGTTGTTATAAGAGGGGCGCTCCGGATACTGAAACTGGCAAAATAGTCGGGGATTTAACACTTTCCGACCATAAAAAATGTTATTTTTGTATCGTTATACAAATTTATGACTCAGGCTGACAACATGAAAAAATATTTTACCGTTCTTATTTTACTATCCCTATCGCTTTCTCTTCTGTCTCAAGACTTTGATGGGAACTACAAGGATAAGACCGATTCATTCTCTTTTTCCAACGGACAAGCATTGTTTAGCCTAAGCGGTTTTGGAGCCCTGTTTACCCGAATGGTTGGCGAAGGAAAATATGAATATGTTGATAATTATTTGCTGGTACACACTTCCGGCTATCCCGGTGAAAAATCGGTGTTCGAATCCATCAACGGTACGAAAAAAGACTCCATCGTTGTAAAGGTAGTCGGCCCGGATAATTACCCTGTCCAGGGAGCGCTGACGGAGTTTCTGTCGGAATCCAACAAAATTATCCGTGGAAATATTACAGATGACCTGGGCAAATCCCAACATCCCAAAGATCAAAAAATTAAAAGGATAAAGGTAACCAACCTGGGTTACGATGATGTTGCCTTTGAGGTTGAGCAGGGAAAAGATTTTTTAGTAAAACTTGCCAGAAACAACGTTATTGAAAACCAGACGGTTGCTTTCAAAGTCAAGAGAGAAGATGAAGAAACTCTTTCGATCATCCTGCTTTCCGATAACTTTGACCCGGGGAAAGACAAAATAAAGTCCCTGGAAAAGCTCGATAAGAAAACACAAAAAAACAACGTGCTTGCCAAACGACTAAAGAAAGAGTATATACCGGCCTATCAAGGACGAGAATAAAATTTCACTCCCCCTTCAGTCCAGCCGGAAAAGTTACATTGTATTCGACGCTTCCGTCGAGTAACCTGATCCAGGTGTCAAATTCACGTTTTCCTTCCGTCAGTTGTACGATTCTCGCACCGTTGATTCCAGGTACATAAGTGGTTCTCCATCCCGAGAACTGGCCGTACGCTAATGCAATACCGAAATAGTTCACGATATAATTGTTAACGTGATCGTGCCCGGCAAATGTACCCATAACATCCTGCATCTCTTTCATCGCGAGAAACATCCCCGAGTTTAAACCGGGGGAACATTCGTTTTCCTTACGCACCCCCACCCTTTTGTTCGTATCGTCGTCAAATGCCAGGCGGTATTCCGGAAGGGGAATATGGAAATAAGCCAGGGCTGGCAACGGCTGAAAATTATTTTGCCGGGTAAAATGAAAACTTTGCTTCTTATACCAGTCGATGACCTCAGAGGTTATCCATCCGTATCCCGACACATCGCTTACGGTTGAATAGGCTCCCGAGTCGAAGCAGTAAATCAACGCTTTCACCTGCATATCTTTTTCGCTTCCGTAAACGGGAAGGACATTATTCATAACGCCGCTCAACTGTCCACCGGCAGGATAGTTGCAATTGTACGGGTAATCCGTGATAATCTTTTCGAGTTCGAGGCGGGTTGTGCCGCTCTCATCGTCGTGATTTCCCAATGCAACGGCAAACGGTATTTTCCTGTCGACAACTAATTTTGTAACGGTGTCCCATCCTGTTTTTATCGGCCTTCCGGTTACAATATCCCCGGTGAAAATAACCATATCGGGTTTTTCCGTATCCAATACGCGCTGAATAGCCAACAAGGCCGTATCCGATTTGGAATTTCCGGGGACGTAGTGCACATCAGTAAACTGTGCTATCTTGAACAAACCGTCCTTGTTGAAATTTAATTTTTGTGCTTCTACTGCAGTGAACCACAACACAACAACACAACAAACAACAATTTTCTTCATACTCTTGCTATACAACATACAATGAACTTATCGACTCGTTGTTGCACACCCTCATGATGGCATTGGCAAACATATCGGCGACAGACAAGACTTTCACTTTACTGCACGATTTTGTATAAGGAATACTGTCGGTAAATATAATCTCGTTAAGCGAAGAATTTTCCACACGTTCACTGGCCGGATCCGACATGACGGCGTGACTGGCTATGGCTCTTACAGATCTGGCGCCGTTCTGCATCATCAACTCGGCAGCTTTGGTCATGGTTCCCGCAGTATCCACGATATCGTCAATCAACAACACATCCATCCCTTCCACATCCCCGATGATCTGCATATCCGAAATAACGTTTGCTTTTTTCCTGATCTTATAGCAGATAACCATGGGACAACCCAAGAACTTGGCATAAGCACTGGCACGCTTGGTTCCACCTACATCGGGCGTGGCAATCACCAAATTTTCCTGATTAAAGGTTTTCATATAATCCACAAAAACTCCCGATCCGTACAAATGGTCAACAGGAACATCGAAGAAACCCTGAATCTGGTCGGCATGCAAGTCCATGGTAATCAATCGGCTGATGCCGGCAGTGCTGAGCATATCGGCAATCAGCTTCGCTCCGATACTCACACGGGGCTTATCTTTTCTGTCCTGACGGGCCCATCCGAAATAGGGAATAACCGCAATGATGGACTTCGCCGACGCACGCTTGGCCGCATCAATCATAAGCAGTAACTCCATCAGGTTGTCTGAATTGGGAAAAGTGGACTGGATAAGGAATACTTGTCTTCCCCGAATGGATTCCTCGTATGAAACTGAAAATTCTCCGTCGGCAAAATGCTCGATAATCATATTTCCTAACGGACACCCCAAACTATTGCAAACCTTCTCGGCAAAATAACGTGATTTTGTTCCCGAGAAGATTTTAAACGGCTTATCTTGCATGACTTGTTGATTATAATTGAGTTAGTAAATTATTGATTGATTCTCTCTTTGTAATAGTCTTTCCACGGACAAAAGTACAAACTAAATTCTAAAAAAACCTTTAAAATGTGTTTTGAATTTTTTTATGTACTGTTTTTAGTCATTTTTTGATGGATTTGGATTTTCGTTTCGCATCCTATGGCAGGATATACGAAAGAAAGGAAAGTTCAAAATACTTTCTTAACAAGAGGAAATTTTGTACAGCTCGCCCGAGGTTGCCCCAACCTTTATCCGAATCGGGCTATCTATCGAAAAAACGGTATTGAACTTGCTATCCGACAACAACGGAAAAGCGTTAAAACTCCCGTTGTCAGGAATCCCGAAGAAATCCATAGCGTGGGTGGGAATATTTACCACAACATCAACCTCCTTGTTGTCAAAATTAACCACCGCCAGAATTAATTCATCTCCAGTACCCCGTAGAAATGCGAATTGCTTGGTGGAATCAAACTCAAAATTGTCGTAATTTGCTGGCATCAGGTCGTAAAAGAGTCCCTCACTCAACGCTCTCTCCCGGTTACACAAGGTAAGGAGTTTGGCATAAAATTTCTGCAACGCCCTTTCTTCTCCTGTCAACAAGGTATCGTCCCATTTCCCGTTATTATTCCAACGCCTAACCGTGTCTAGCGACCAATAATCAAAAATGGAGGTACGCCCGTTCTTGCCACTGAAACCCTCTTCATCCATTCCCCGCTCGCCCAGCTCCTGGCCAAAATAGATCATTACAGGATTTACGTTCACGCAGGCAGTAACAATCATCGCAGCGGGTCCATGCTTTCCGTCTTTCAGAAAATAATCCGAAGCTACGCGTTGTTCATCGTGGTTTTCAATAAAATTGAGCATTTTGTGCTGAATATCGCCCACGTTATTCAGGGCAAACGTGATGTCCGACGACGGACGATACCCGCAGGCCACATCACGCAAAACGTCATATAACCCTACTTTATCGTACAAGTAATCAAAGTTGTCGTGGGCAAGAAACAACCGGTAGGCATCGGGATTGTATATCTCCGCCAGAAAGAGAATTTTCGGGAACTCTTTTTTTACTTGCGGAATCACCCATCGCCAAAACTCCAGCGGGACCATTTCTGCCATGTCTACCCGGAAACCGTCAATATTTTTCTTCGACCAATAGATCAATACGTCCCTCATCTTGTTCCACGTATCGGGAATTTTGGAGAAGTGTTTTATGTAACCGTTCTGTATATCGATGCCGTAGTTAAGCTTAACCGTCTCATACCAGTCGTATGGGGTGGGTTTATTGGTAAAACAATCGTTCCCGGTGACTTTTGCCGGCGACTCCCTGTAGGTTACGTCCGCCATTTTCTTTACCGGGAATTGAATTTCCAGCTCCTCACCCGGAAGGTAATAAAAGTTGTTGCCGGGAGAAAAAGCCACAGAAGTGTCGTCGTTGCAACCAAATTCGTCAACTCCCTCCGGACGGTTAATCGATTTGTAGTTCCTTGCCAGGTGATTCGGCACAAAATCAATGATTACCTCCATCCCGGCACGATGGATACGTTCAACCAACGCTTCAAATTCGCGCATCCGGCCGTTCACGTTCATCGCCAGATCAGGATCAACATCGTAAACGTCCCGCACGGCGTACGGAGACCCGGCATTGCCTTTAATGATTTCCGGATATTCACGGGGAATGCCGTATTGGGTGTAATCCGTTGTTGAGGCATGCGCCAATACGCCGATAAGCCAGACATGAGAATAACCACCCTTCTTTAACTGATTGAGAAACTTACCTGTTATATCGTTAAACTTTCCGCATCCGTTTTCTTCCAGGGTCCCGTTTTGAATGTTGTTGGCCTGAGTGTTCCCCAGCAGACGCGGCAACAGTTGATAGATGAATATTTTACGTGGCTTCATAATGTTGTTTTTTTAAATTTACCTATTCGCTGCCTCACTTTCTCCTCGAGTTCGTAATGTCGGTGACACCTTCTGATAATGCCCAGCGATTTTTCTTCACCAAGCGCTGCTGAAGCGCATTCGTAACCTATTTCTCTTATTCTGTCGATGTTGTTCAGATCGAACATAAAGTACTTTTGCGCTTCCTCCGCTTCTACAAGGATATCACATAGACTCCTGTCTATCAACGTATTTGAATTAGACATCAGTTTAAACGTACGTTCGGCGGTAGTTTTGATATTGACTTTGTCCGATAAAGGCGTCATCAGCGAAACATTCACGCCGATAACGTACTTACACTCATTCCGAATAACAGAAACCGGAAAATTTTTCAATAATCCGCCATCAACATAGGACACACCACTGATAACCTTGGGAGTAAAGACGATAGGGACCGAACAGGATGCCACCACGGCATCTACTAACGATCTACCTTCCGAAAAAACTACAGTCCGGGCCTTTTCCCAATCGGTTACAACTGCTTTAAAAGGAATTCTCAGTTGTTCGAATGAGCTCGACCGCAAATTGTCTTTCAGAAATTTCCCGACACCTGAAGTTTTAAAAAAGCCCGTCTTGGGAATGGAAAATCCGATAAATTCATGGAACTCTTTCTTTCGGAAGAGCTCGCTAATCTCGTCGGGAGAAAAACCATCGGCATAAAAAACTCCGGCTAACGCACCGGCACTGGTACCTGCAATTACATCGGGTTTCAGGCCATAACTCTCAAATACCTTGAAAGCGCCTAAATGAGCAAACCCTTTTGCACCGCCACCGCTTAGCGCATAACCCAAATAATATTGAAAATTTTTCCCAAATATTGCCACGACGGTTCCCTTAATGGTACTACAAATATGCTAAAAAATTTGATGATTGTCAAAAATAAAACCGTTATCAAATGGTTTATTTATGTTTTTTTATACAAATAGACCGGTGGGGCCACCGGGATGTTTTTCATCAATGGAACGGCAGTACATCTGATGCGTTCGTGGCAACCCCAAGGACAAAATAATCTTCAATGCCGGAGACAAAGGATTGCGGTTATTTTTGCTGTAGGGGAAATCGCTTTACCCTTCTGTTAGTTGACTATATATCCACTCTTTCCAATCGCCTTGTTTTCCGGCTGCAGTTTGAAGCCATTCGTAAATTTTGTATACCATTGACAACCTGTCCGTGTCGGAACGGATAACGGCATACATTTCGGTGGTAAGCAAGGATAAATGGCTGAATAATTATTGAGTCCCAATAATTCGCAAGCAATAACCGTGTTTAGAGGGAGTGTTGAGGTGGAACCATCCATTACCGGAAAATTGTAGATTGACAAGCCTTCAATATAAGGCGATACGGTTCCCGGTTCTTTTCCGCAACTTGTGCAAATGGTTAATGCGGCAAAACCCATACCGCAATACCAAGTGGCTTGTTCATCTTCATTCGATTAAAATTATTTATTTTTCAGGGATGATTTTATTATAAAACCCCGACGGGCATTTCAAAGGAAGACAACAACGTGCCGAATGCTTTATACGCTGTGTCCATCCCCTCCATTGGGATGCCTATTTCCCAATCATCCCTGATGAGTTCTTTCCAATTGCCCGGCATGGAGGTATCGAGGCCCAAATTCAAATTCTGATTTAACCGGTGCAGGGCCAAATCATTTATCGACATGCGAAAACGGTATGAGACGGTTTTTGCCGATTCCTCATCCAGCGTTGGCTGCCCTTTTTCATCAACCCCGTATGAAAAGGTCATAAAGCAATTACCCTCCTCTGTGTCAATCGTGTAAGTTCCTTTACCCCGTACTTTCAACACGTAATCGGTTGACGATGTGCTCTCCCTGTTGACAAGGTAGAGATCCCGCGCCTTGTTGTTTACCAGGCAAATCCATTCTATAGTGTTCAAGGAAGCGGGGAAAGGAGGCACTTCGCCGTTATCTGTTTTGTTAGCTTTGGATATGCGCATCACCTCATAGTTATCGGTCACCTTAATCTTCAATTTTTGCGATTCTTTGGTTAGGTTATCCGTAACCGTGAGCCGGGTATCTCCTTTGAGCCGCCCCTGAATGGCAATCATTCCCGCCGCACTCGACCAGCCGGTTTGCATTTCTGCCGAAAGCAGAAGCGGGTTTTCCACTTCCAGCGTGTAATTTCCGCTGCCTGTTTTCGGCCCGATTAAGACCGTTCCATTCACGGGCACTTCGCGATAATCGTAATAGAAAGAGAGTGATTCGTGTTCTGTTTTTTCACAACTTGGCATTAAAATGAATACCAAAAGCGGTATCAGGAACTTGCTTTTTGTGTTGGTTTTCATATTTGTACAAAATTTATGTGATTATTTATTTTCCTTGATTGATTTTAGCGCAATTGTTTCGCCATACAAACCCGTATTTTCATCTTTAATTTTAATCTCCATTTCAGAAGAAGATAAACGCATAACCTTCCAGTATTCCTGGTGAGTTTGCATGGTAACCAACACTTCATCAAACAATAAGTTATCGGACTTGAAGGAAAGTGCCTCTGCGACCCTTACCTTCTCCCCATTCTCATAAGTGGTCCAGAATTTGTTTCCCGGGAACGCACCATTATACGAAAAATAATATTCCGTTGTGTATTCTTTACCGCCTTCCACGTAAGTGTATTCCCAGCCTCTGACAAAGTCATGCATAGCCCTGTTTTTATCCTTGCTGACACCGGTTTGAAACTCGCCTTTCACTTTCCACATTGTTGAATTATTTTCGTGCAGGGGTGAGGGTACCTCATACTCAAATTTTGCATATACATGCCCGTTATCGGGTTTTGTTACGTCTAAATCCAAACGCACAAATTCGATGTACCCGTTTCCAAAGGATTCCTTTGTTTTAATTTCTGTCACATTAAACGATTCGTGTTGTTCAAGAGGAACTTCCTCCCACGATGTCAACTCAAACAAAGGCGGATTCTTACTCTGGGCACCTTCGGATTTGACGTAATATCTTTTACCCACAACGATGGGTTCGGTTGTTGGGAGACACACCCTTACCAAAAATTCAGGTTCTTGAGACGTTTTGTCAACAGGACTGCAAAACTGCGAAAAGGTAAAGTAAATACTGTCGTTATCCATATAATCATACCTTGCATTCATTCCTATCGGAGGCCCAAAGTTTATTGCGGGTAAAAACCCTAATTTTTCAAACTTCTCACCGTTTATTTCACAACGCAAATAATGTTTGGATTGGAAATCTTCTTGTATCTTTTCACAACTTGCCAACCCCAGCGGCACAAAAAGGATAGCTACCATAAGCAGGCAGCTGTTTTTCAATACAGATTTTCTCATTGTAATGATTGTCTAAAGATTCTAATTGACTGTTCTTTTACGTAAGACGTAGAATCTGAGAAAAAGCTGCACAAATAATGTTAAATATAAATAAAAGAAACAAATGAGAGAAAAGGAAAAATAGCTGCCGCCTCGAATGGTACGGTTTCGGAAGGCAGTATGCACGATTAAAGGTAGCCAAGCTCATTCTTCAATTGCAAAATGGTTTTGGCAAACACCGGATGAACGGTGTCTGGCGAGATTTCGGCAAAAGGGGTCAACACAAAGTCGCGCAAATGGAAGCGGGGATGCGGAATGATTAATCCGGGTTCCTCAACGATTCGGTTATCAACCATCAGGATGTCAATATCGATGGTGCGATCGGCATACCCACCATCCGGAGATTTTTTTGTCCGCCCCAGTTCCTTTTCAATCGCCTGAGTTACCCGCAGTACCTCTCTGGCTTCCAGGATTGTGACCAGTTCACAAACGGAATTAACGAACCTGTTTTCAGACTCGAAACCCTCCGGATCGGACACATAAAAAGCGGATTTGGAAATAATTCTCCCTATCCGCTTGTTAATTTCTCTGTAGGCACGCTCGATATTTTTTTCCTTGTCTCCCAGGTTGGAGCCCAATCCCAAAAAAACAACATGAATATCGTTATCAGGCATTTTTCAGCGTAGCATCATCGCACAAAGTGCGCGTTTTAAATTATCAGCATAGCATCCCCGTACGCACCAAACTCGTATTTCTCCTTGATGGCCGTCTGATACACATCCATAATTCTTTCGTATCCGCCGAAAGCAGTCGTCACCATCAAAAGCGTGGAGAACGGCAGGTGGAAGTTGGTAACCAACGCATCGGGTAGTGTAAAGTCATAAGGCGGGAAAATAAACTTGTTCGTCCATCCCTCCCTCGGCTTGATGTGCCCGTCTGTACTGATGGTGGTTTCAATAGCCCGCAGAACCGACGTACCCACGGCACAGATTTTGTGCCCGTTGTCTTTTGCCGTATTCACCTTGTCGCACAACTCCTGCGTAATGATCATCTGCTCCGAATCAACTTTATGCTTGGTTAAATCCTCCACGTCTATATCGCGGTAGGCACCTAATCCGTGGTGAAGCGTAAGGAAGCCGTAATCGATATTTTTAATCTCCATACGTTTGATCAACTCCCGGCTGAAATGCAGTCCTGCCGCAGGAACAACGACAGCTCCTTCGTTATTGGCAAAAATATTCTGATACCTCTCCGCATCCTCCGGCACGGCCGACCGCTCCATATATTCTGGGATCGGAGTTTCACCGATGGAGAAAAGCAGGTCTTTGAACTCTTCGTACGGCCCGTCATAAAGAAAACGAAGCGTACGCCCGCGCGAGGTGGTGTTATCAATCACTTCAGCCACGAGCTCTTCATTTTCACCAAAGTATAACTTGTTCCCGATCCTTATTTTCCGGGCGGGATTAACCAAAACATCCCATAGATGCTGCGAGGGATTCAACTCCCTGAGCAAAAACACTTCTATTTTGGCTCCGGTCTTTTCTTTGTTTCCGAACAACCGTGCAGGAAAGACCTTGGTATCGTTGAAAACGAAAAAGTCGTGAGCATCAAAGTAATTCAGAATATCCTTAAAAACAAGATGTTCTATTTTATCGGAATTTCGATGAACCACAAGCAATCTGGATTCATCGCGATGTCTACTCGGATACTTGGCAATCAATTCCTCCGGTAAATTAAATTTAAACTGAGAAAGTTTCATATGTGATTAAACTGATTCTTTATAATACTATCGTGAAATAATTTATTGTTAAGCCTCCCCTTTGGCTAGCTGCCGGTCAAAAAAATCGTCCAGCTCTTCAACCTTTAAACAATCATTCAATGATACATCTCCCACCCTCGTTCGTTGGAGAGCAAGAAGATGTGCACCCGACTGAAGGCTTTCACCTATGTCGCGCGCCAGGGCACGTATATACGTGCCTTTACTGCAAACAACCCGGATAGTTATCGTTGGTAAATTGTAAAACAACAATTCAATTTCCTTTATAACCAATATCTTTGGTTTTAGTTCAATTTCTTCATTCTTCCGGGCAAACTCGTACGCTCTTTTACCGTCGATCTTGACTGCCGAAAAAAGAGGCGGGATCTGTTCAATTTTTCCGGTGAATTGCTTCAGGCACTCTTCCACCTTTTCGCGTGAGATGTGTTCCACCGGATATTCGGCATCAATTTCCGTCTCCAGGTCAAAAGAGGGAGTAGTTGCTCCCAGCCGGATCTCGGCAATATACTCTTTTGTTTGAGCCTGTAACCTTTCAATCTCTTTTGTCTTTTTTCCCGTGCAAACGGTCATTACACCTGTAGCCAGCGGATCGAGTGTTCCCGCATGCCCTACTTTCAGCTTTTTAATTTTCAGTTTCTGGCACAACTTCGCCCGTACTACCCTCACCAGCCGGAACGAAGTCCAATGCAGCGGTTTATCGATGTGTAAGATCTCTCCTTCAATAAAATCCATATCACGCTACGTTTGATACGGTTCCGGATAACAGCAACACGATCAGCAGAACACCTACGATAATTCTGTACCATCCAAATGCCTTAAATCCGTGTCGGGTCAGAAAATCGATAAAAAACCGAATAGCAATGATGGCAACCACAAAAGCAACCACGTTTCCGATAATCAACACCCCTATATTTTCCTGCAACATTGCTGCACTGGCAGGATCCTTTATCAGCTGATACAGCTTGTAACCGGCTGCTGCAGCCATGGTAGGTACAGCCAGGAAAAACGAAAATTCAGCGGCGTTTTTCCGGTCGAGCCGGGTGCTCATACCTCCCACAATGGTAGCCATCGACCGGGAAACACCCGGAATCATCGCAATACACTGAAAGAAACCGATCTTCAACGCCCGCTGCCACGATATCGATTGATTCTCAACGGGTCTATTGAACCACGTATCCACAAAAAGCATCACGATACCGCCTGCGACAAGCATCACGCTCACAACAAGAACATTCTCGAGCAGCGAATCGATCTGGTCTCCAAAAATCAATCCCAACACTCCTGCCGGAACAACGGCGATAAACAGCTTCCAATAGAAATCGAACTTATGCAGAAACCGTTTTAGAAATATCCACCCCTTCTGTACAAAACCCATTCCTGTTACAGCGCTCTTATCGAAAATTATCACCGGATTCAGCCTAAAAAACCGTTTCCAGTAAAGAAGCACCACCGACAGAATGGCTCCAAACTGAATAATTACTGTAAATGCTTTTACAAACGGTGTACTCTCAATCCCAAGCAGCGCCTGAGTTATAATCATATGGCCAGTCGAAGAAACGGGCAAAAACTCTGTCAAGCCCTCTACAACAGCAATAATAATTGCTTCTAAAATGCTCATCTAACTTATCTGGGAATTATTTTATTTCTTCCTTCTTCCTGTCCTTTGCCGGAAATAAAATTCCGACAATCATCAGCACAAAGCCGGCCAGACAAACAAGTGGGGCTACTTTGATGCGTCGCGCACTGAAAATATCGGGTTCAAAACCGTCAAAAGTTGTTGCAGGGCCGCTCATCAGCAGAAAACCAGCGATGATAACAAGCACGGCAACCCCGCAAATGATGAGGTTTATTTTATGGAAAGCAAGATTTTTGTGAGACATACTTTTTAAATTATGAGTTTGGAGTTTTATGCGTGTTGAGTAAGATGTCAGATCGCTATACTGAATAAAGACTCTTGGATTGTATGTAACATCTTTTGTTTGAAATCTATTAAATTATACATAATACAAGTTCTCGGTTTTCATCTTCAGGTAGCGGTTCACCGCAAAATAAGTCGCCACGGTCGAAATCAGAATTCCCAGCAAGATGACGACAACAAAAATAACGATCAGATCCGTCACACCAATGATGGATTGCAACTCGGCGTATTCTTTGTTAAAATACGCAAGGACCAGAAAGATGATGCCGTCTGCAAAAATTCCCGAAACGATTCCCGTGAGAATATTACCGAGGATAAACGGCCGGCGGATAAAACTCCCGTTGGCGCCAACAAGCTTCATCGTATTGATAATAAATCGCTTGGAGTAAACGCTCAACCGAATGGTGTTTCGGATCAGCGTAAAGGAAATAAACATTAAAACAGCCGCTAAAACAAGTAAAATCAGGGTAACCTTCGATAGGTTATCGTTGATAAGGTCGATGGCTTCCTGCTGGTACAGCAAGTCCCGAACATTGTTTTGCTGCCGGATCACCTGACTGATGACCGCGATACTGTCGCTGTTGGCATACTCCGAATGGAGATAAACCTCTATGGCGTCCTGTGCCGGATTATACCCCAGCAACTCTTCGGGATCTTCGCCCAAGTCTTTGATCAATTGTTCTTTTGCCTCATCCTTGCTAATGAACCGGGAAGATTTTACAAACGGCTGGCCGTCCAGGTTTTTCCTCAACCGCTGAATCCCGGCATCGGTAACATCGCTATCAAGCATCACGCTGAAGCTCATGTTCTCTTTTACGAATTTCGACAACCCGTTGCCCATAAACAGAATAAGGATGGTCAGGCCTAACAAGACCAACACCAGCGAAATGCTGATGGTGGACGTAATTTTTGCATTTACAAATCGCGCAGTGGATATCTTTTTCTTTTTCGACATAAAAAAGGGTTACACCAAGAAAAACCCGATTGCTCTCAATAAAACGGTTTTTTCCAAATTGGCTGCAAAGTAACAAAAATATTGCGAAAACTGGAAATTTACTCCGGTAATAATCAACAAGAAAGATTAATTTTCCAAAATCTCGTTGTCGCGGCCCATTTTATCTACAATTTCCCGGACAGTTACAGGCTCTCTTACCACCGCCTGCTTTACGACGCGGCTCCTGACAAGGGATGCCGCAATTGAGATGAGTAAAAACGAGGCAATAGCAAGCAGCGACGCAACGTTGGAAATATGAAAATCCCACGCAACAGTATGGGCATAATGATTGATGATCATTTTAAAACCGATGAAGATCAAAATTCCGCTCAACGCATACTTCAGGTAATAAAACAAATCCATGATGCCCCGCAATGCGAAATAGAGCGACCGAAGTCCCAGGATCGCAAAAATATTCGACGTGTAAACAATAAACGTATTGGTCGAAACCGAGAGCACTGCCGGAATGGAGTCTATGGCAAAAATAAGATCGGTAAACTCTATAACGAGCAATGCCAGAAAGAAAGGGGTGGCGTATAGTCTTTTATCGATTTTTTTGAAAAATGTTGGCTCCGACATATCATCGGTTACCGGCATAACCCTTTTGAAAATTTTCACCAACCCGTTGTTGTTCGGATCTTTCTTCTCTTTTTCCTTTTCGTGATCCAACACCCTGAACTCATCTGCCACCATCTTGGCACCGGTGAACAACAGGAATGCACCGAACACATACATGATCCAGGCAAATCGTTCAATCAGGGCCACACCGGCAAAAATAAAGACCGCCCGAAAAACAATCGCTCCCAAAATTCCCCAGAATAAAACACTGTGCTGATGCTCGGGTTTAATCTTGAAAGCCGTAAAAATGATGATAAAAACAAATAAGTTATCAATGCTCAGCGACTCCTCGATAAGATAAGCCGTAAGAAACTCAAGGGCGCTTTCCTTGCCGAAGACAACGTAAACTCCCGCGTTGAAGACCAAGGCAAGTGAAATCCAGAAAAGGCTGAGCCACAACGCTTTTTTCACATCGATAACCGTACCTTTCTTATTAAAAACAAACATATCAAGCGACAGGAGAATCACCACAAGGATGATAAAACCTATCCAAAAAGAAGCACTTACTTCCATATCGTTTACTCTTGTAATTCTAAAAACTATTCTATTATATCGTTAACGATCAGCGAATAGCCTTTTTCATTCGGATGTAAACCATCCAGAAACAGGCTCTCGTCTATCTTTCCGCTTTTCGTCAATAATTTGTTACCAACATCCAGGTAACGGTAATTGTTCAGGGAGGCCATCTTGGAGATCTGCCGGTTGATGGCTGTCACTTCTGACTCCTTATTGCGTCGGGGAAGCAATCCGACGACTTTTATCCTGGCCTCCGGTTGACGAATCTTTATCTGCTCAAGCAGGAACTCCAGCCCCTCAACAATCTCTTCATCAGAAACTGATCCCAAGTTATTGGTCCCGATCATCAGAACCACTTCACTGGCCCGGTAGTCATCGAGTTCGCCATGATACACGCGCCAAAGCACATTTTCCACCCGATCCCACCCGTATCCCAGGTTTAAATACCCGGCAGGCTGTACCCGATTTTTCCAGCTTTGGCTCCCGTTCTCCCGTCCGGGCTCCCCACCCCAGTAATGGGTAATGGAATTTCCGATAATCACTTTTTCCGGACGCTGCAACTGAATGTTTTGCAGGATACCGGCATGCCGTTCTTTCCATTCGTAAATATAAGGTTCCCTTCGCTGGCTTACAGGCCTGGTAGTGCTGATTTTTCCGACAGGCATATTCAGTATCTTCCGGATTATTTTCTCGTATGCGTCGGCGTAGACCTGCATTCCAAGGTCACTGGGATGGATGTTATCCACACATCCGTCCGCAGGCATGTTAATGGAGTCCTTGTGCAGGTGGTAAATGTTCTTCACACCCAGCTCAACCAGCGAATCGAATGCCTGGCGCGATGCCGCATTCATCCGGTCTGCCGTTTCCCTGGACAACTCGTTGAGTTCATCGTTCCTATACCCGATATGATCCACGATAAGGATAGGCACATCGTGCTTTTCCCGGAGTTTTTCAACTCCGTAAACGGTTCTTCTTATCACTTCTTCGGATGATAAGCTCCCCATGTTGGGAAGACAATCAAAAACGTAGAGCGATGCGTCTATTTCATCAATCAAATCTACAAATTCCTTTTCCAGCGGGCCATTTCCGGAAAAAGCCAGGTTGACGACCGGATAATCGAGCTTTCTCGATAAAACAGTGGTCCAGGCCATTCCCGGGCGGGAAGCACATCCGCCTTGCGCGATGGACGTCCCGTAAACCACTATCGGCTTCTCCCTAAGCACGGGAACAAACTTGAATTCCGCCGAATCGGGGACTCCAATCTCCATCCATTTCACCGAATTGTAAAGCGGGAGGAAAAGCCGGTATTCAAAACCGTGCTTGTGGTAGCGGCTTTGTGACAGGTTATTGAACGTATAGGTAACGGTGTCGCCGAAACTGAACTTGTCGGTCGCCACACGCCATTTGCCATCGGAATCCATCGCATAGAGGTCGACTCCCGACTTTCCGGTAGCCGGCATGTGCGGCATGGCATGGCTGCCCGTTACACCATACCGCACTTCAATTTTTTCCGCGTTTGTGTAAAAATGGATCGCCAGCCCGGCTGAGTTTTCCGATAAACTCCAAACCGGTTTTCTCACCTTCTTTGCTGCGCGGTCCGGCAGGCGCTGGTAGGTTTTTCCGATTTCATGGGTCCAACCCTGGTTCTGGATGACGTTCGCCTCTTCTTTCAACGGATCATGCCATTGGGTTTGCGCAGGCAATGCTACCGCACACAAAAGACTGACAATAAAAATAATACTTTTCATGATTTGGTTTTTTTTATCGGTTCCAACCCGGTTTCTTTTGCTTTTCGGATCAGGAAGTCATAGGCCGCCTGGCGTTCGTTGGGAATCTCTCCCTCCAGAATGGCTTCCTTGATAAATGATTTCAGCTCACCTACCTCCCGTCCCTGCTCCAAACCGAAGATCTCCATGATCTCGTTACCGTCAATCGGGGGCTGGAAATTTCGCACACGGTCCTTTTCTTCAATCTCCGTAAGCTTTCTGCGGACGATTCTAAAATTCTGGAGGTGCCGCCGTACTTTCTCGGCGTTTTTCGATGTGATGTCGGCTTCGCAAAGGATCATCAGATCGTCTATATCGTCACCGGCATCAAACAACAGACGCCGAACGGCAGAATCCGTCACCTCCTCCTCCACCAGCTGCATCGGGCGCATATGCATCGACACCATTTTCTGTGTGTATTTCATCTTTTCGTTCAACGGCAATTTCATGCGGCTGAAGATCCTGGGCACCATCTTTTCACCCACATAGTTGTGGTTGTGAAATGTCCAGCCCAGCTTATTGTCCCAGCGTTTGGTAACCGGCTTGGCAATATCGTGCAGCAAAGCCGACCAGCGCAGCCAGAGGTTGTCCGTCTTTAACGAGATGTTATCGAGAACGGCAAGCGTGTGGTAAAAATTGTCCTTGTGCCCCACCCCTTCCTTGGTTTCGGCCCCCTTAAGCGCAACCAGTTCGGGGAAAATGATCTCCAACAAGCCGGTCTTCTCGAGCAAAACAAAGCCGACAGACGGTTTGGGGGAAAGAATGATCTTGTTCAGCTCATCCGCAATGCGTTCCTTGGATATGATTTTTATGCGTTCCTTATTCCGGGCAACCGCATCAAACGTTTCGGGGAAAATGTCGAATCCCAGCTGCGAGGCAAACCTCACGGCCCGCATCATCCGCAACGGATCGTCACTGAACGTGATATCGGGATCGAGGGGCGTGCGGATAATCAAGTCCTGCAGGTCCTGCAGTCCGTTAAACGGATCCAGCAATTCGCCGAAACGGTTTTTATTCAGGCAGAAAGCCATTGCATTGATCGTGAAGTCGCGGCGTTTCTGGTCATCTTCCAGCGAACCGTCCTCCACGACGGGATTTCGGGAATCGTGGGTGTAAGACTCTTTGCGGGCGCCGACAAACTCGATTTCAAAATCCTTGTATTTCAGTTGTGCCGTACCGAAATTTTTAAAAACCGACAACTTCGTGCGTGGCCCCAACGCTGAAGCGACGGCTTCGGCCAAGGCAATTCCCCTGCCAACGGCGACAATATCTATGTCTTTTGAAGGACGGTACAAAAAAAAATCACGAACGTAACCGCCGATGACGTAGCAATCGAGCTGCATCCGGTCGGCCACTTCTGAAATAAGTTTAAAGATGTTTCTGTCTAGAAAATCCTGTATCTCTTCGCGAGAAATATCCATTGCCAAATCAAATTCTGTTATGATTTGCAAAATTACAATAATTGAGCGTGAAAACCATTTTAACGTTGAAATTTATTTCTTATTTTTGTATATTGATTATGAAAGGGACTCTATCAAATAAATTATATTCCAGACCGTTATCCGGTTATTGTTTTGTCTTTACGGCTGTTTGTGTTTTTGGACTTCTTCTTTTCTCCTGTTCAGGGAAAGGTAAAAATGCCAAAACCTACCTTGCCGAAGCCGAATCAGCGCTTAGCGCAGGTAACTATTCGCTGGCAAAGCTCAAGATCGACAGCATCAAGGTGCTTTATCCCCAATCGTTCGACGAGATAAACAAGGGGTTCGGACTGATGCAGCGTGTGCGGATGGCAGAAAACCAAAGGAACATTGTTTATTGTGACTCGATGCTTGCGGTCAACTACCGGCTGCTTACCAAAATGCTGAACGACTTCACTTACGTCAGGGACCCCCAGTATCAGGAGTTTGGAGATTATGTCCCCAAAGTATATCCGCTGAGCAGCTCCTTTCACCAGAACGGGCTCCGTTCAGCCGTAAGCGAAAAAGGACAGATGTATATCGAGAGTGTGCTTTCGGGTGGCTCGCTGAAGCACAACCGGATAAAAGTGGCTACAAAAGACGGCTCCTTTGCGGAGTCACTGCCCGTCACTACCGATGGACTGAACTACCGGTTCAGCACGCTCAACGCCACATACGAGATCGTCCGCTTCTCGGGAAACGATGACAACGGCGTGGCTAAATTCATCTACACGTTTAAGGATACGCCCATCACCCTCAGTTTTATCGGGAACAGAACCACCTCGATCCCCCTGCCGGAAAAAGCGAAGAAAGGCATTTCCCGGTCGTTCGAGCTATCCACACTCCTGCTCGACATAGAAAAGCTCAAGTATGAAAAAGGGCGCAGCGAAGCGCTGATAAACTACCTGGAAAGCAGAAAGAGGGATTAAATCCTGTAAATGCGATCGCAATACCGGGCTACTTCCGCATGGTGGGTGATGAACAGCACCGTCCTACTGCCAATGTGTTTTTTCAGGTTGGTCAGGAACGTTTTTTCGGTCTCAATATCCAGGGCCGATGTGGCTTCATCCAACAGCAGGATCCCTCCGGGGCGAAGCAACGAACGTGCAATGGCAATCCGTTGAGCCTGGCCTTCGGAAACCCCCGAACCGCCCATACCAAGAACCGTATCCAGTCCTTCGGGCAGCTCCAGGACAAAACCCGCGGAAGCCACCCCGAGCGCGTCTACGAGCATCTCCTCTCCGGCATCCGGGTTTCCTATCAGCAGGTTGCTCCGGATGGTGCCGCTGAACAGTGTGTTGCCTTGCGGGACGTACACAAAGTTCGACCGCGTCGACGGGGATGCTTTCACCTCCCTCTCTTCATTCCTTATCGAGATCGATCCTTTCTGCGGCTCGATCAAGGCAAGTATAAGCCGGATCAGCGTGGTCTTCCCCGTACCGGTTTCTCCCATGACCGCAACCATTTCTCCAGGTCCGGCTTCCAGCGAAAAGCCGGAAATGACCGGCCGGCTTTCGTCTCCGTAGGCGTACGTGATGTCCTCTACGCGCAACGAGACACGGCCTGCCAGGAATTGTTTTTCCCCAATCTCCTCGCTCTCCAGCTTTTTCAGGAACGACAGCCGTTCACTGGCCGCCTGGGCAGAAATCAGGGTCGGGAACAGGCGCATCAGATCGTACAGCGGACGCTGTATCTGGTTGACCAACTGCAAGTAAGCCGTAACAGTGCCAAACGTAACCGTTTTGCCGGCAATTCCCCAGGCTCCCCAGATAAATGCGGTGATGTAACCGCCGCTGAAAGCCAATCCCGAGACAAAGCGCGCCCAGGCCGATACCGTGGTTTTTTTCTCCACCTTGCGCTGCAGTTCCCGCTGGAGGTCTCCCAGTCTGTCCAACTCATCCTCCTGCCTTTCGTACGCCCGCACCACCAGCTGATTCAGCAGGTTTTCTTCCATCATGGAAGTGATGAAACTTTCGCTTTCTTTTATCTGCCGGCTGTAATCCCTCATCTTCACGTAATAGGGTTTGCTGAATAGAAGCAAAACCGGCATGGCAATACCCAGGACAAGGGCCAGCAGCGGATCCATCAACAGCAGAATCAGAAATGCCCCACCCAACTGCAGGGTGGCCGTTATCAACATGGGAAGCGCAGATATCAATGTTTTTATGATATCGTCCGTGTCCTTGATCATTCGGGTCAGCACATCGCCGCTGTGCAGTGAGCTGGCCTCGGTCCACCTCGTGTAAAGCAGGTTTGCGAAAACTTTTTGACGGATGGAATTTCCGACCCTCACCTCGGTCATGTTCACGTAGCGCACATCCACCACGTTCAGCAACACCCTGAACAACGTAAGCAGGACGAGAATCAGTGAATAGTGCAACAGCGAGCCCCCGGCATCTCCCGACGCCACATCAATAACCAGCTTCAGGGCCCATACGAAACTCAGCGACACGGCCACGCTTAATATCCCAATAAGCGTTATCACCATCAGCGCTTTACGATGGCCCCGGGAGATATCGGTCAGAAACTTCAGAAAACGTAACATCTATTTTTTGAACAGCAGTTTCAGGTTGGTTGTTATTTTAGTTACCGGCAAAGGGTTTATGTGCCGGGGAGCAATACCGGATATTTTTTTCGTTCTCGCTACCGAATAGGTGAACCTGTGCCATTTTGCATCCCATTTCCCCCGGAAAGACTTGTTCCTGAAGGTAGAAAACCCGAAATTACCTCCCCTCAACACGTCATCCATCACCACATCCACAAATTTTCCTTCCGTATCGGTAGTAAACGGGAAAACACCCGGATCTGCACCCAGGTACCTTACGGCTGCCGATGCGAATACCTCCATGGCGTTTAACAAATCGAACTGCCTCGCCAGGCCTGTAAGCGCCTCTTTATCCATTTGCGGTGAGTGGGTATGCATGAACAGTACCCAATCGCAAAACTGACGGACACCGACACCCAGGTGGATAAAATGATGAAAGAGGTGATAAAAGAGAAAAAAAGCATTGAACTCAACGGGCAAGACACTCACTTTCAAGCTATCGATTTCCAGCTCGATAAAGCGATGGTTCCGTATAATTTCCTGCACCTTTTCTTCCAGCAGTCCGTCGTATTTCCTAATCCCGAAGTAGCAGATGTTTTTGTGGTTTTCAACATGAATACCGTTGATTTCATAGGATTGATGATGGATATTTTCCGCATCTATCCGGCATCCTTTTTTTTTGGCCCATTCGTTCGCTTTTTCGTAATCTCCCTTCCGATAAAGAAACAGGTCAATATCGCCAGGAGCACGATGCTCCGGCCTGGGATAAAGGATAGCGTTGACCTGTCCTTTTAACAGCACAAAGGGGCAACCTATCTTCCCGTATTCCATCGCAAGGTTCCCCAGTTCGTCGTTCAGCCCTTTGTTCAGTTTCTCAATAGCTTCAGCCTGCAAAAAAAGCGTGTACACCTCCTTTTTCCCCGGCCGAAGGGCTGTAGGCAACGTCATGATTCCGTCGTACAACAAGGCATTCACCCGTTGGGATTCCGCCAGGCTGATCACCTCTTCCCAAACCGTAGAGCCAACATGCCGGAACAGGTCTTCGTCGGCCGACCTGTTCCAGATGGCGGAGCGGAGCAACTCCAGGAAAAGAGAAACAACCGGTTCATTCATAGATCACACCGGCTTTCATCAGTTTATCGGCCAGTACCTGAGCATCAGCCACGGCCTGTGTTTTGTCGATACCGTATCTCCCCGTCAGCCTTTCCGCCCAGTCCTGAACGGTAAAGTCCACACCGAAGCTCCCGGCTATCAGAAATTCCGCGGATTCGTTGAGCGATATTACGCGGGTGTAGTTCATGTTCTCCCCGTCGTGGGAAACCAGGATGGACTCATCCCCTATCTGTTTGATTCTGATGTTCTCTTTTATCTTCATTTGACTTGTTATTTTTATTAAAGCCGTTTACGGCATACGCCCTTCAATCAGTATATCACTCCCGAAGGGCCGTTGGGCAATATCGGTATCCGCAGCACATGCTCCACGTACTGGAAATAGTAGAACAGTTTGTGGTTCAGTTCAAACCCATAATCCACACCCGGCTCATACCCTATGATAGACTCAAAGAACGATCTTCTCCGAGGCTGGGTCGCCAGGTAGTTCCATTCCGACACATATTGACGGTTCCAGTTCTCGTAGTACTGTTGAGAACGGTACCTGGCCGGAGAATTCTGCAGCATGTACCACGTTTCAAACCCCGAATCAAATACAATCAGTTCGTATTCGACAGAATCTTCCTGCGGCGGTTCAATTTTCACCATCCCTTTTGGTCCGGAACAGGCGGCAAGGGATGCTACAATCGCGAATAAACACAAAGCTTTTTTCATACGATAAAACCATTAAGCCCAACGTTATAGTCAACCACTTCACTCCAGACCTCATCCGCTCCCGTTGATCTTCCTGTAGATACGCAGAAAAAATCTTCGCAACAACGGGCTGGAAAACCAACACTTTTTTGCCAGGTTCCATTTGAGGCTTCCTTTCCCTATTTTTCTTCCCTTTTTATAAACAGCCGTTACTTCCGCAACAACGTGTTTCTTGTCGCATTGCTCACGGACAAACGGATTGCCGTCTCCCCTGAGCGTGACCAACTCCTTTTCAACTTTCTCGATCCGGTGAACAACGTAGCTGTTCGCTTTCGTTCTGGCCAACACGATATTCCCTTTCGTTATCGATTGTCCGTTTAATTTCGACAGTTCGATCTGATCCGACGGCGGACGGATAAAAGGCAGCATACTGATTCCCTTTACCGGAATTTTTACCGCCCGGTGCGCATCGATCTCCTCCAATATATGCGAAAAGAAAATCTCGTTCGGGACAATCAGGGATTCCATTATTTTCAAGACAACAATGACCGGGTTAATGATACTGCTTCATAGTCCGGCCGGCAATCGAGCCGATAAACCGGTACACGTTGCAAAACAGCGGCAACAACATCCAGCACCCTGTTTTTATTTTCAACATCAGACCGGAGCACCGCTGCCGAAGTATACAACGAAGAGAGTGCTTCAATGCTTTTAAGTTTGGTCAGACGATTTTCGGAGCTTTGGTGCAGGTGTACAAAGGCGGCCACTTCTGCCGATGCGTTCCTGAAGCAGGCCGTGCTTCCGCTCCAGGGTGCCCCGTAGACCCTTACCGGCTCATCTTCAAAGACGCGTATCAGGGGTTCATCATCATTCAGCAGCGTACAGTCGGGTACAAACTCGCGCCATAGCCGGCTATGGGTGCTTTTTCCCGTTCCGCTCTTACCTAAAAAAACCAGCGCCTTGCCGTTCAGTTCCGTCACGGAGGCATGAATCTTGATGGTCCGGTTCGCAAGGATGGAGGTCACGCCAAAGGCCAGCCTCAGGAAACTATTGAGAAAGACGGCTTCGTTTTTATCGGTAAACGAGAGATCGCAAACCACCTCCTTCCAGTCTGCCGGAGCAAAGAACCGGTGTTCCTTCTCCCCCTGTCTCATGGAGACAACCATCCCTTCCGGTGAGTGGTACACCCGGTAATCCACGCCGTTCCACTCCATCGTATCGTCCGGCGGAAATTCGGGCAGATGAACCTCCCGGTGGCCTCTTAAACTGAACAAAAAATCATCGCCGGAACTATTTTCCACCCGGAAAGGGGTGTAATTCGGCATAATTCCGGTAGTACGTGCCCTGTCGGGGGTTTCTATGCAGAATAGATGTCCGGCCACACTGTATTTAAGTTTCTCATTCATAACTCAACACAAAGATATATTTTTTTATTTTCTTTCCACTTTTTTTTACCTATCTTTGTCCTCGAAATGTTGGTGTTACGCGTTCCAGATTTGGCTTCGGAACCGTAATGAAAAGGGAATCAGGTGAAAATCCTGAACAGACCCGCTGCTGTAAGCTTCGTTTCACGTGCTGAACAGATCACCTTTTGCCACTAAAACCCGCTCCTGCTTCCCCTCAAGGGAGGCACTAGCTTCGGAAAGAAGCTCGAAAACCGGTTTTGGGAAGGCGTTCAGGACACGGAAGTAAGTCAGAAGACCTGCCATCGTTTCGCACCTGTTAATGGCTTTCGGGGGATAAAGCTTGAAAACGACTCGCGAACAGAATCTTTTTTATTTACGCGCTTCATTTTCAGAATGCTTTACCGGAATTAAAAATTCGGTATAAGATGAATGTTTTAAAAAGAAATGCAGTAATCGTTGCCGCACTTTATGCGGTAACTACTCCGTTGCTGGCACAGACCAGCCTCGACAGCTTGCAGCGCCTGCCCGAAGTGGTGGTGACGGAGAGGTATGGCGACCGGGAAATCCGCTCGTCGGCTCCGATGCGTATTTTATTGCGAAAATCGATTCGGAACCTCAATGCGTTGCAGCTGTCCGACGTGGTTAAACACTTTCCCGGCGTTACCGTGAAGGACTTCGGGGGTATCGGCGGGCTCAAGGCCGTATCGGTACGCAGCCTCGGTGCCAGCCACACGGCGGTGAACTACAACGGCTTTACCATAAACGACATACAAACGGGACAAATAGATATCGGCCGGTTTGCCCTGGACAACGTCGATATGATCTCCCTGAACTCGGGACAAAGCGATAACATCTTTCAACCGGCCCGGCTGTTCGCGTCAGCCTCGGTACTGAACATCCAGAGCGCCGCACCACAGGTAGGCCCGGGAAAAAAGGTCAACGGGCGGGCTTCGCTCAAAGCCGGATCGTTCGGCATGTTCAACCCGGCAGTCTCCACCAACCTGAAACTTAACGAAAAGCTATCGGCATCGTTGAGCGGCGAATGGCTGTCGGCAAACGGTGAGTATCCGTACATCTTGCATTACGGTGAGGCCGGAAGAGACAGCTCATCGGTAGAGAAACGCGAAAATACCGATGTGAAGAACCTCCGGCTAGAGGGTGCCCTGTTCGCCAACTTTTCCGATAAAAGCAGCGGAAACCTGCGCACCTACTACTACCAGTCGGAACGCGGACTGCCCGGAGCCACCATCCTCTACAACACGTCCGGCTTTTCCAAACAACGGCTCCGGGACAACACCTTCTTCACGCAGGCACACTACCTCAACAACCTCTCCGGGCGGTGGGCCTTACAGGCAAATGCCAAGTATAACCACGGCTATGTGTATTACCTCGATCCGGAATTTTTAAATGCGGAAGGGAAACTGGAAAACAGGTACCGGCAAAACGAATTTTACGGATCGGTTTCTGCCCTGTTCAGGGCGTTGGAGAACCTCTCGTTCTCGGCATCAACGGATGTCGTGATGAACAACATGTCGGCCAATCTACCGGATTTTGCCTACCCCACCCGCTACACCTCACTCTCGAGCCTTGCCGCGAAGTACGTCTCCGACCGGCTCCTGGCCACGGCCAGCCTGCTTTACACACAGACATCGGAGCACGTACGGTCGGGTACGGCTGCAGACAACCGGCACAGGCTCTCCCCATACTCCAGCCTAACGTTCCAGCCTTTCGAAGCGATCGATTTCCGCCTGAGGGCGTTCTACAAAAATATTTTCCGGCTACCCACCTTCAACGACCTGTATTATTCGCGCGTGGGGAAACGGGACCTGAAACCCGAAGATACGCATCAGTTCAACATAGGGTTCACTTATTCCACGTCCGCGGCCGAACGGCTCCCGCTGCTGACAATGACCACAGATGCCTATTTCAACAAGATCAACAACAAGATTGTCGCCTACCCCAACCGGAACATCTTCGAGTGGAGCATGATGAACTTTGGCTCGGTGGAGATCTGCGGCGTGGACATTGCGCTGGAAAGTGCTTTTGCGCTTTCCTCCAAGGTAAAGCTGCTTGCCGGAAGTTCGTTCACCTTTCAGGATTCCCGAAACAAGTCCAACCCCGGCAGCCCAGCCTATAACCATCAATTGCCCTATACGCCCCGCTTCTCGGGTTCGGGCCGGGCTGTTGTGGAAACGCCCTGGCTAAACGCGGCTTACACGTTGCTGTGGTCGGGAACACGGTACACCTCGGCACAGAACATGCCGGAGAACAGGTTGAGCGGGTATGCCGATCACGGCATTTCGCTGTCGAAGAGTGTTGAGATAAAACACAACAGGATCGGCCTGTCGGTCGAGGCCCTCAACCTGGGAAACAAGAACTACGAGATCGTCCGCAACTTTCCGATGCCCGGACGGTCATTCAGGGGAACCATTTCCATAAACTTTTAAATATTTAAATAAATGAAGAAGTATTTTGTATTTATTCTGCTGCTCACAACTGCGTTTTTTACGGCCTGCACGCCCGAGACCGTTATCGATGAAACTGAACTTCCGGCAAAGGAAGCCAAGCGTATTCTGATCCTTTCCGAAGGATTTTACGGAGACAACAGCGCGTCGCTTGCGCATTACGACTTTGATAAACAGGTATTGACCAAGGATTATTTCACGTCTGTCAACCAAAGGGGTTTGGGCGACACAGCCAACGACGCCATCCGGTACGGAGCCAAAATCTACGTTGTGGTCAACTCGTCCAGCACCGTTGAGGTGATTGCCGCTAACACGGGGAAATCACTGAAACAGATCCCGATGAAAACCGCTACTAACCAGGCAAAGCAACCCCGGTATGCCGCGGCTTACGGAGGAAAAGTGTACGTCACTTCACACGATGACACCGTCACCCGCATCGACACCACAACACTGAGCATAGACGGTTCGGTGCAGGTGGGAGCAGATCCCGAAGGCATCTGTATCGCCAACAACAACATTTACGTGGCAAACTCGGGAGGGATGAATTTCCCCAACTACGACAAAACCGTTAGCGTAATCGACCTGAAGAGCTTTACGGAAACGAAAAAGATTGAGGTCGGTTTAAATCCCAAAAGGGTCTATGCCGATAAGGAAGGCGACGTTTATGTGTACTCGGTAGGCAACTATACAACGGTGCCGGCAACGTTTCAAAAGATCACCCCAAAAGGCGAGGTAGCCGCTTTTGATGAAGTGAAGAACATAATGGATTTCACCCTGTCCGGCGACAGGGCATTTATCTATTACAAGGATTACGCCACCTCTGAAACCGTGGTTTCTGTTTTTGACTGCCTGAACGACAAGCTACTCACCGGCAAGCTCATTGCCGACAAATCGATAGCTATTCCTTACTCCATTACCGTAGACCCCTTTAACGGCGATATTTACCTGACCGACGCCGTTGAATACGTGAAGATATTGGGAAATGTCTACTGCTACGACAAAACAGGAAAACGTAAGTTCACGCTCGAGAACCCGGGTTACCTGCCTAACAGGGTGCTGTTTCTGAACTAACGGTTACCGGCTCCGGACGTTTGTGTCATAATCCACAGCGTCCCGGCTGCCGTTACCGGAAAACGAATTTTTCCTCCGCAGCAGGAAGAATTCCCGGTTGTCTTTTTCGCTGCGCATGATCTCAAATAGTTCGAAACCGTTGCGGCTCATCAGGTTAAGCACAGCAAGCATCCCGTTGAACGACATCGGACGGCGGCGTTCATCAGTTATCTGCGGCGTTCTGCCGCCCTGCCCATAGTCTACCCGCACCGTGATCTTCGATGTCAGGATCGGGCCCGAATCCGACCAGATCATGACGTAGTCCGCGTCAATATCGCTTATGGCTACTTCATTCACGTACTGTGCTTCGACAAACGATACGCTGCCGATAAGAAAAAGTGTCAGTAGGAAAAGTTTTGATTTCATGTCCGTAATAATTAAAATGATCAGGGCCGGGAATCAATGGGTTAAGCCGGCCGTTCCAGAAACAAAAGTAAACAAAAAAACAATACGTTAAACCGGAACTGCTTTGAGGGGATCCCGCATTTTTTATCCTAAAAGTTAACATTCTTTTAAAAAAAAATTTATCTTTGCAATATCGTTGTGCTATTTCCGGAAAATCAACATGCGTAGTCACAAAACATCCATTCTGATTATCAATACCGAGGGAAAAAGAAACAAAACCCTTCTTGTTCCAACCAGGATACTTCTGCACTGGAAAAAATACGCAGCCGTAGCGGTGCTTGTGGTGCTTTGCCTCATTGCCGTCCTGGGGGTGACGGTGTTTCACAAAACAAGCAAGATTTACCAACATGAGATCGCCAAGGCAGACAAGATCAAGAGCCTCGTTGACGTCCCCAAAGCGCAACAGACCTTCCAGTCGATCGATGAAAGTATTTTCCGTATAAACGAACTGCTGAAATCGAGGGGGCTGGTCCAGATGGAGGTTGAGAACCTGGGCGGCCCGGAAAACGTAGAAGTGGTAAAAATAAACGAGCTGGCGGACTTTTACAGGGAGCAGCTCGATAACCTGGAGAAGACACTGAAGAATGTTCCCATCGGGAACCCCACCCCATCCGACAAGATCATTTCATCCTACGGTTACAGGAGGAACCCGTTCACCGGCCGCGGTGCAGAGTATCATTCCGGGATCGACATCAAGGGCGAAAGGGGTACTCCGGTTAAAACAACGGCAAACGGCAAGGTAGAAGTTGCGGGATGGTACGGAGGATACGGAAAATGCGTGATTGTAAAACACGAAAACAAGCTGAAAACGCTGTACGGCCATTTATCGGAGATAACCGTCCGCGAAGGCGATGAGATAGAGAGCGGACAGGTTATCGGCAGACTCGGGAGCACGGGGCGAAGCTCAGGCCCCCACCTGCATTACGAGATCATAAAAGACGACGAGAAAGTGAACCCGGGCGACTACATTAATTTTCACGAATGAATATCCGATGAGAAACAGTAAAAGCAAAAGCAAAAGCGATCATTCCATTGAGTCACAACCGATAGACACGGTGATTGGCACGGATATCCTGTTCAAGGGAGACATACGGGGGGAAAGCATCATCCGCGTCGATGGAACCGTGGAGGGCAACCTCTCCCTGTCGAAAGGCATTGTTGTTGGGGAAAAAGCCAAGGTGACCGGGAACCTGAAAAGCGACCGCATCATCATCTACGGAAGCATTTCCGGCGACATCGAATGCAAAGAGTTGAACATCAAAAGCTCGGGAACCGTGAACGGCAACATCCAGGCAGACAATGTTGAAATAGAAATGGGAGGAAAGTACAACGGAAATCTATCCATGCAACCCTCTCCCCCCCCTTCATCGGCAAAAGACAAAGAAAACCGCTGAAGCCAGCGGTCAGTCGAGCTTCAGTACCGCTAAAAACGCTTTTTGCGGAACTTCCACGTTACCTACCTGCTTCATGCGCTTCTTCCCTTCCTTTTGTTTTTCGAGCAGCTTGCGCTTACGGGAGATGTCCCCACCGTAGCACTTGGCCGTTACATCTTTCCGGACTGCCTTTACAGTCTCCCTGGCAATAATCTTGGCCCCGATCGCCGCCTGTATGGCGATATCGAACTGCTGTCGGGGGATCAGTTCTTTCAGCTTCTCACACATCCTGCGTCCGAAAGATTGTGCGTTGTCGGCATGGGTGAGTGTGGAAAGTGCATCCACCGGCTCTCCGTTGAGCAGGATATCGAGCTTCACCAGTTTCGAAGGCCGGAAATCGTGGATGTGGTAATCGAACGATGCATACCCTTTGGAGATGCTCTTCAGCTTATCGTAAAAATCGATAACGATCTCTCCCAGCGGCAAGTCGAAAATAATCTCCACCCGGTCTCCCGAAATGTACTCCTGCTTGATGAGGATACCCCGCTTGCCCAGGCACAGGGTCATGATCGGGCCGATGTATGTCGTGCTTGTAATGATGGACGAACGGATATAAGGCTCGTCGATATGGTCGATCAGTGTGGGATCGGGCAATCCGGCGGGGTTGTGCACCTCCTTCATGTTGCCTTTCTTGTCGTACACCTTGTACGAAACGTTGGGAACGGTGGTGATCACGTCCATATCGAACTCGCGCTCCAGCCGCTCCTGAATGATTTCCATGTGCAGCAATCCGAGAAAACCGCAGCGGAAACCGAATCCCAGGGCCACCGACGATTCGGGTTGGAAAGTGAGCGAAGCATCATTCAGCTGCAACTTTTCCAGCGATGCCCGCAAGTTTTCAAACTCCTCGCTTTCGATGGGGTAAACACCGGCAAAAACCATTGGCTTCACCTCTTCGAAGCCGGCGATGGCTTTGTCGCAGGGGTTCTTCACGTGCGTGATGGTGTCCCCCACCTTTACCTCTTTCGACGTTTTAATTCCCGAGATGATATACCCCACGTTGCCGCATTCAACCCGCTGGCGGGGGTCCATGCCAAGGCGAAGGATACCCACCTCGTCGGCATCGTACTCTTTCCCGGTATTTACGAACTTCACCAGGTCACCTTTGGCAATGCTGCCGTTCATGATTTTGAAGTACGCAATGATTCCCCGGAACGGATTAAAAACCGAATCGAAGATCAAAGCCTGTAGTGGAGCATCGGGGTCGCCTGTTGGCGCGGGAACACGTTCGATAACGGCCGCCAGAATCTCTTCAATGCCGACTCCCGTTTTTCCGCTTGCGCGAAGGATATCGGTACGCGGGCAGCCGAGCAACTCCACGATCTGATCTTCCACCTCATCGGGCATTGCACTCTCCAGGTCAATCTTATTGATGATGGGAATAATCTCCAGATCATGCTCAATGGCCATGTAGACGTTGGAGATGGTTTGCGCCTGGATTCCCTGGGCAGCGTCCACAATGAGCAAAGCGCCTTCGCAGGCGGCGATGGATCGGGACACCTCGTACGAAAAGTCCACGTGTCCCGGAGTATCAATCAGGTTCAATGTATATTTTTCACCACCATACTCGTAAATCATCTGAACGGCGGTACTCTTTATCGTGATGCCGCGCTCGCGTTCCAAATCCATGCTGTCGAGCACCTGCGCCTGCAGGTCCTTGCTATCGATGGTTTTGGTAAACTCGAGCAACCGGTCGGCCAGGGTACTTTTCCCGTGATCGATATGAGCGATGATACAAAAATTACGTATATTCTTCATTTAAAAACCTATTCTTAAAAATCTGCGTTATTGGGTGTTCTCGGGAACGGGATCACGTCGCGGATGTTTGTCATGCCGGTAACGAAAAGCATCAGCCTTTCAAAGCCGAGGCCAAAGCCGGCGTGCGGTGCCGTGCCGAATTTACGGATCTCCAGGTACCACCAGATCGGGTCGATGTGCATGTCTATTTCTTTTACACGCTGCATGAGCTTGTCGTAGTTCTCTTCACGTTCAGACCCGCCGATGATCTCACCTATTTTCGGGAAAAGGACATCCATGGCCCGGACAGTTTTACCGTCATCGTTCTGTTTCATGTAGAACGATTTTATCTCCTTGGGATAATCGGTAAGGATCACCGGGCACTTGAAATGTTTTTCCACCAGGTAACGTTCGTGCTCCGACTGCAGGTCGGCTCCCCAGTACACGGGAAACTCAAAGGAGTGGCCCGATTCTTCGAGGATCTTCACACCCTCGGTGTAGGTAAGGCGTACAAAATCGTTGTTCACCACAAAGTTCAGGCGGTCTATCAGCTCATTGTCATACATCTTTGCCAGAAACTCGATATCTTCCATGCAGTTATCCAGCGCGTACCGGATAAGGTATTTCAGGAAATCCTCCGCCAGGTTCATGTTATCGGTATTGTCGTTGAACGCCACTTCGGGTTCAATCATCCAGAACTCGGCCAGGTGGCGCGGCGTATTGGAGTTTTCGGCACGGAAAGTGGGCCCAAACGTATAAATGGCACCGAGCGCCATCGCACCGAGCTCGCCTTCGAGCTGTCCGGAAACCGTCAGGTTCGTTTGCCTGCCGAAGAAATCCTGCGAATAATCAATTTTTCTTTCCTCCGTCCTGGGCACATTGTTCATATCCAGTGTGGTCACCTCGAACATGGAGCCGGCACCCTCGGCATCGGAAGCCGTAATGACGGGCGTGTGGAAATAGTAGAATCCCCGGTCGTTGAAGAACTTGTGAATGGCATACGACATGTGGTGACGCATACGGAAAATAGCTCCAAACGTGTTTGTCCTCGGGCGCAGGTAAGCGATCTCCCGCAGGAACTCCAGTGAATGGCCCTTCTTCTGCAGCGGATACGTTGCCGGATCTGCCGTTCCGTAGATTTCGATCCCGGTTGCCTGGATCTCCACAGACTGTCCCTGTCCCTGCGATTCCACCAGCTTGCCGTTCACATTCAGGCAGGCCCCGGTGGTGATGGGTTTAAGATACTCTTCACCAAACTGGGCTATATCTATGACTACCTGTATATTATTTATGGTCGTCCCATCATTTAACGCTACAAAGCTCACATTTTTATTTCCGCGGCGGGTACGCACCCATCCCTTTACGTTTACTTCTGTTCCGGTTTGCGCCGATTTTAACGCATCGGCAATCGTTGTTCTTTTCAGTTGTTTCATATTACTCCTAATCCCTTGTATCCTCGTCAGATTCAAGGGAATATAATTTAAATATTCGTTTTACAGATATCTCCCCGCCATCCGGCGAGCTGGCCTGCAGGAGGCCGGGAGCTAATCAAATGCACCCATCCTCAGCATGTTCACCTCTTTTTCCGACAAGTAACGCCATTTTCCGCGCGACAGGTTTTTCTTTGTCAGTCCGGCAAAGTACACCCGATCGAGCTTCAGCACCCGGTAACCCAGCTTTTCAAAAATACGGCGTACAACGCGGTTTTTTCCCGAGTGGATCTCGATGCCTATCTGGCTCAGGTCCTCTTCGGTAACGTAGCTGATGGCGTCAGCATGGATTTCACCGTCCTCCAGTTCAATACCGTCGGCGATAGCTTGCATATGCTCCATAGCCACTGGTTTATCCAACCATACCTGGTAGATTTTCCGTTTCTCGTACTTGGGGTGGGTCAGCTTTGATGCCAGGTCGCCGTCGTTTGTCAGCAGCAGTACTCCGGTGGTAGCCCTGTCGAGGCGGCCAACAGGATAAATCCGCTCTTTGCAGGCAGCTTTCACCAGGTCCATGACCGTTTTCCGGTTCTCGGGATCATCGGTAGTGGTGACAAAACCCTTGGGTTTGTTCAGCAGCACGTAAACCTTGCTTTCCAGCGATACTACCTGGTCGTTGAACATCACCTCGTCGGCACGGGTGATCTTTGTGCCCAGCTCGGTAACCACCTCGCCGTTCACCTTCACAACTCCGGCCTGGATAAACTCATCGGCCTCACGGCGCGAGCAAACTCCGGCATTGGCCAGGTATTTGTTGAGACGGATCGGTGCCGTTGGATCGGCATTTTCCTTGTATTTGATCTGCTTGAAGATTTTCTTCTTCTTCACCAGCTTTTTCGGTCCCTGGTTTACAGGTTGTGCGTTACGGGGCCTTCCCGGCGCGTTGCCGTAAGCGTTATAATTTCTTTCACCTCCTCCGCCATGGGCACCCGAAGAGACTCTCTCCCCCACTCTCGGACGGCGTTTTTTGCTACCTTCAGGGCTATTGGGGTTGCTTTCATAGTTTCTGTTGTAATTTTCTTCATACGATGGGCGATAGTTGCCATCTTCCCGCTGTGGTCTTCTTTCTACGTTGTAATTTCTGTTTGAAGAAGAGTGTCTCTCATTGTTCGCGTTGCCATAACTCCGGCTGGGTCGCGAATCGTTGTTGTTCGTTGCCATTTTTCTTTTTTAAATTTTAATTTTCAATAACCTCACGGTTTCCTTTTAAACAATACCTAAAACTTTTTCGTTTCCATGTTCCTTGCAGAAAAAAGTCTTTCTGTCAATCAAATACCTGTATAGTTTTTTGGCGAAATCGCCTTGAGTTCTTTTTTTATTTCTTCGTTTACCTCCAACGTATCGATGAAGTCCGAAATGCTTTCTTTCGTTATGTGCCGGTTTGTGCGCGTCAACGCTTTCAGTGCCTCATAAGGTTTTGGATAGCCTTCCCGGCGCAGGATGGTTTGAATCCCTTCTGCCACCACTGCCCAATTGTTTTCCAGATCCCGCTCTATCGCCTCCTCATTTAACAACAATTTATGCAGCCCTTTTGTTGTGCTTTTTATCGCAATTAATCCGTGCGCCAGTGGCATTCCGATGTTGCGGATCACCGTTGAGTCGGTCAGGTCCCGCTGCAGCCTCGAAATCGGGAGTTTAGCCGCCAGGTGTTCCAGCCATGCATTGGCAATCCCCAGGTTCCCTTCGGCATTTTCAAAATCGATGGGATTTACCTTATGCGGCATGGCCGATGAGCCCACTTCCCCTTCCCGGATACGTTGTTTAAAATATTCCATCGATATATACTGCCACACATCGCGTGTGAAATCGATAAGGATGGTGTTAATCCGCTTCAGGGCGTCGCAGGAGGCCGCCAGCGCATCGTAATTGGATATCTGTGTGGTATACTCCTCGCGTACCAGTCCCAGCTTGTTCGACAGGAAACTGTTTGCAAACTCTTTCCAGTCGATGTGCGGATAAGCCACCCGATGAGCGTTGAAGTTCCCTGTCGCGCCGCCGAACTTCGCTTTCGCCGGGATCCGTTTCAGCACTTCGGTCTGGTTCCTCAGCCGATATTCAAAAACTTGTATTTCCTTTCCCAGCCGTGTAGGCGATGCCGGTTGCCCGTGTGTGCGTGCCAGCATGGGCACCTCTTTCCACTCTTCGGCAAACTTGCCGATCAGTGCGGTCAGCTCCTCCAGTTGCGGGATGTACGTGTTCTGTAGCGCCTCTTTCCACATCATCGGCGTAGCCGTATTGTTGATGTCCTGCGAGGTGAGCCCGAAATGGATGAACTCCTTGAATGCATCAAGGTGCAGCTCGTCGAATTTCTCTTTCAAGAAATATTCCACTGCCTTAACGTCGTGGTTGGTAATCTTCTCTATCTCCTTGATCCGTTGCGCGTCCTGTTCCGAAAAGTCTTCCGCCATTTTCCTCAGCACACCGAAAACGGGCTTTTCCACTTTATCAAGCGGGGAGATGCCCAGTTCACAAAGTGCAATAAAATATTCCACCTCCACTTGCGTGCGGTATTTTATCAGTGCATATTCCGAGAAATAAAGAGCCAATTCGCGGGTTTTATCCCTGTATCGTCCGTCAATAGGAGATATGGCGGAAAGTTCGTCGAGTTTCATTGTTAACGCATTGGTTTTATAGATTTCGAAACAGGCGAAAAATCACTTCCTACCCTGCTTCACTCATCATAATTTTGATTTTCAGTACGTGCCGAATCAGTAAATTTTTATCTTTCTTTTTATTGAGAGTACAAAAGTAGTGATAAATACAGTGCCGTAAAAATTTTTGTAAAAATATTTACGAATTATTTTGCAGCAAACGAAAAACGACTTATCTTTGCATCACTTTTTCAGAAAGCAACCTCCGGGAGCGGACAAAAAGCAGAAGAAGTAACCGGGCGTTTAGCTCAGCTGGTTCAGAGCATCTGCCTTACAAGCAGAGGGTCGGCGGTTCGAATCCGTCAACGCCCACACCTAATGATCAAGCACTTATCGATATTTCGGTAAGTGCTTTTTTATTTCTCGCACATAACTCGCACACAGTCTATCTATATCACACCCTAATTAATTCTTTTAGCATTTTTCGCCAATAGTAGATTACTACAGCTTATTTACATCCTCTAAGTCACATTATCAGAACGAAGTGCCGTTTGAAGTGCCGGAGGGGTGGGCGTGGACTTCATTCGGTTATATTTCACAACACAATACAGGAAAAACATTAGATAAGGAGAAAAATACTGGGCAACTATACGAATATATTACAACGTCAAATCTTTATTGGAATAGTTTTGATTTTTCAGAATTAAGAAAAATGTCATTTGAAGTGCATGAATTGGATAGATTTACTGCAATAAAAGGAGATCTACTGATTTGTGAAGGTGGAGATGCTGGTAGGTCTGCTATTTGGAAGTCTGATAAACCAATATGCTTTCAAAACCATATTCATAGAGTAAGACCATTAGGAAATATTGAAGCAAAATATCTCTATTATTTTATTCTACTAATTTATTTAAATGGAGAAATAAAACAATATCTTAAAGGCGTTGGTATCCAAAGTTTATCGGGTAATTCACTTGCGTCAATAATTATTCCATTACCTCCTTTAAATGAACAAAAACGAATAGTCGCTGAAATCAATAGACTATTTGAACTAATAAAGCAGATAGAAGAAAGCAAATTATCCTTAGCACAATTCATAAAACAAACCAAACAAAAAGTTCTTGACCTTGCCATTCGAGGCAAACTCGTTCAGCAAAACCCTAATGATGAGCCTGTCACTGCACTTTTAGAGCAAATAAAAGGCAAGGGCAAAACTTCCGATAAATTCCATTATCCGTTTGAGGTGCCGGAAAATTGGGAGTGGTGCAAATTAGGAGAAGTAAATAATATTGCGCGTGGAGGATCTCCAAGACCTATTAAGCATTTTCTAACAAAGAACCCAGATGGTGTAAATTGGATAAAAATTGGCGATACTGAAAAAGGTGGAAAATATATCTATTCAACAAAAGAGAAAATAATAAAAGAGGGTATAAAATATTCTCGTTTTGTTAATGTTGATGATTTTCTTTTAACAAACTCAATGAGTTTTGGACGGCCATATATTTTAAAAACAGACGGCTGTATCCATGATGGATGGCTTGTCATCAGCATTGAAAAAAAAATATTGAATACTGATTATATGTACTATTTATTAAGTTCACATTTCATGTTTAGTCAGTTTTATAATTCTGCAGTAGGTTCAACCGTAAAAAATTTAAAAACAGAGTCAGTATGTTTGTTGTTTTTTCCGCTTCCTCCTCTCGCAGAACAAAAACGAATTGTTTTCAAAGTTGAAGAAATTTTTGCCCAGTTAGATATGATAGAAGAAGCATTAAAAGCGTAGATTGAAAACTCTACGCTTTTTTAACAGTTTACCAAGTTACAACCTTGTCAACAATAGTTTGCTGTTCGCTTGCTGTTCTTCGCAGATAGATTCGGGTGGTTTCAATGCTTTCGTGTCCCATTAAATCGGCTAATAATGCTATATCGTTAAACTTTTCGAGAAAGTTTTTAGCAAAACGATGTCGGAAAGAGTGTGGATAAATAACTTTCTTATTGAGACCATATTTTTCTGCAAAAAATTTGAGTTGTTGAGCAATTCCCCTTGCAGAAATTCTATCGCCAAATCTATTGCGAAAAATATAACCTGATGAGATTTCTTTTTGTTTAAGCCATTTTCTAGCCTCCTCTCTAAGTTTTTTTGGGATGTAAAGTCGCCTAATTTTGCCACCTTTTGTGTACATATCCAAATAGCCTATTTCAATATGTTCAGCTTTGATTTGAAGCAGTTCGCTAATCCGAGCGCCTGTTGCACCGAGAAACCAAACAACAAAATACCAATCCGTGTATCCGTCATTCTTCAATTTTGTTTTCAGAAATTTATAGTCAGCATCGCTAATTACATTTTCGAGAAAATTTTTCTGCTGAACCTTGATGAATTTAAGTTTCAATTTCTCCTTATTCGTAAATTCAAGGTACTTGTTTAATGCTTGTAATCGCAAATTGACAGTTTGTGGCTTAAAATGCTCTACTAAAAAACCTTTATAAGCTAAAAGATTTTCTTTATCAACCCGCTCATACTGAGCCATAAAATGATTGACTGTCCATACATAAGACCTAACTGTACTTTCAGCTAGGTCACTTTTTTCAAGAAATTTTTGAAATTTTGTTACCATATTCTTTATATTTTAAAGTTTACAGTAACAGAAACGGTTTTCAAGTGTTCGTTTACAAACTTTCTTGTATTTTATCTAAAAGATTAAATATGTCTTCAATTTTTGTGACTATTCTTTGTTGTTCGGCGAGAGGAGGAAAAGGAAAAATATATTGATTTGCTTTTTCAATTGTTATTGTATCAACAGTAGTCCCTTTTGAATTTTTATACATTTGAGATTGTAAAAAATCTGTGGCAAGAATTACCTCAATAAAACTAGAATTTACTGAATGTGAATTACTCAAACATAAAACGCTCGCGTCTTTATAGTAAAATTTATCAGTTTTTTTTACAATATATGTCTTTCCAATACTTCCTACAGCAGATATTAGAATATCATTCTCTTTCGGAACGCCATATTTGTCTTTTAAGTCTAAATAATTGTAATTAGCAAATTTACAATGTACAAAAAATGGCAATGTTGAGTGTACAACTTTTGGCAATATCCAATGTACAGGTTTAACATTACATTAACTATCTCTTTTTTATTGTATTCAACTGTTTTTTTATTCTTTCTCAAGGAAAGTTTTCCGGTTGTCCATACGGTAACCGTTTCCCTCGAACCTGATCACCTCGCAACGATATAGCAGTCGATCCAGGATGGCTGTGGCTAACACTTCATCATCCAGTGTCTCCGCCCACTGGCTGGGTGACTTGTTAGTGGTGATGATGATCGAGCACTGCTCATGCAGGTGATTGATCAGATTGAACAGAGCCACCGCTTCACTCTTTTGCACCGGGAACATCATGATGTCATCTATGGCAATCAGGTGTGCCTTGGTGTATCGCTTGTAGGTGCTCATTGCCGATGAGATGATTTCTTTCCTGTTGAGCACGCCTATCAGGTCAGCCATGGTGGTAAAATAGGCCCTATAACCTTTCTTGATGGCATCATTGACCAGTCCCCCGGCCAGGTATGTTTTGCCCGTACCGCTTGGACCCATCAGCACCAGGTTGTATAGCTGATCGACCCAGAGCAGCTCCCTGAGCTGTGTCATCTGCCTTATGCCGATGCTGCTCGAGGCCTTGTAATCGTACTCGTCAAGCTCGTGTGCACGTGGCAGACGGGCCAGTTTAGTCCTGCGCCGGTAATCATTCAGCTGTCGCTGCTCCAGCTCTTTTACAAGCATGTTCTCCAGGAAGTCCGCGTATCCCGGTGTATCTATGCTCGCCTGGTGAAGCATCGGCTGCAAGTTTTTTGCTCAGGTATCCCAAACGAAGTATGCCGGCATATTGCTTCATGTTTTCTATCTGCTTCATAGCTCCATGATTTGATCGTACCGGTTTATCTTGCTTCTCTCGGGGATGTATGCATCCGTGTCATACTGACTTGTTTGAACACCGTCATGCAACACGCTTACAACAGGCAAGGGCTTCTTCTCCCGGCGTTTTAACTCCCGGTAATGTGATGCGGCTTCTTTCAGGTAAAGGGCGTTGTGGAGCCCATTGTCGAGGCAGTAATCAAGTGCGCTGCCAACGATCTCCTCACCATATTCGCCCATCACCTCCCTTATCATTTTCAGATTGTCTCTCAGATAACGGGGCTTATACTTGTGTATCTCCTCTATGAACAGGTACAAAGTGTTGTTGCCCTTCCAGATCGATAGGACTTCCTGCTTGAAGACCTCGAGCCTGGAGTTCCGATCCCGTCGATAAGTTGTGCTGCCGATTACCTTGCCTTTTTCAAGACTGACGGGGTGCTCGGCCAGAAGGATGCCTTGCCGGTTGGAAAGCGAAAGGGTGCCATCCTTGACCTTGAGTAATACCTCCGGTCCCTTCCCGTTATAGGTGCCATATGGGACCCTGTAGAAGTTCCCCTTGTAACTGATTGTGTTATCTTTTCTCACCGTGTAGGTGGGAATCTCATCCCGGGGGATTGCCGGTGAGGGGCGAAAAAAAGGAGAGATGCTCCTTTTCAATCAACCACACGTCATGGGGCAGGCGCTTCGTCGTGGCATGTTTGGTGCCGTTCGCCTTGCGCTCCAACCAGCTCAGGGCTTCCTCGTTGAGGCGATCTATATCGTGAAAGGTACGCGCGCGAAGAAAGTTGTTTTTCACGTATCCTACCACGTTCTCGACCCGGCCTTTGCTCTGGGGGATCGGCCTTGCGGCAGAACTCAACGCTGATACCGCGTTCATCCCTGTAGCGACGAAAATCATCAGCCAGGAGATAATCGCCAAGGTTCTCACTTTTCAGAAACACCGAGTCCTGATCATAGAGAAGCTTCCCGGGGATACCCTCTATATACTTGAAGGCCTGCTCGTGAGCCTGGACGGCTGTTTTCCCGGTGAAGGGAGTTGTTTGGAAAAAACACATATTTGTAGCGACTGCGTGACAGGACAAGGGCAAAAAAAATAAACCCTGCGCCTACTGCCGTCCAAACGTCGCATCTGTGCTGTACCGAAGTCAACCTGCGCCTGGCTGCCATATGCAAACTCTTCCAGGGCTTCCGTCTGGCGGATCTTCTCCGGTACAGGGATCTTCTCCTGACGCCGCACGTGCTGGACAAAGTTGTATACAGTCTTGCTGTTCACCTTCGGCAAGTCGGCGTATTTCTCCTTCAGCCGGTCTTCTATCACTGCCGCCGGCAAACCATTGTCTATACTCAATAAGGAAAGAACGTCCGGGTAATATGGCGACAGAACAAGTTCGTATACACGTTGTTTCATTGAAAACTCATGAAACTCTTCTTCACTCATCTTCTTGTACCTGGAAACAGTTCTGCGATCAACACCCAACTTTTTTGCAATTTTACTGTCCGAATTGCCCGGATTACTGGAAAGTTCTTTAACTTCGTACCACATACGTACCTTTCTAAGGTCATGTATCTGAGTCTTCATAGTGTTTGTATTTTTGTGAATTACAAATATATGAAGACTCTTCTTTAACCCTTTTTATGTACATTGCATATTGCCAATTTCTGTACATTCAATCTTGCCGAAAATTGTACATGCGAAGTTACTGATTACAATAATGCTCTTCAGATATAAATAAATCATTATCTACAAAATCATTCTGTGCTAACTTTATTATTTCTCTAGCACGATAAAATGGAATGCCAGACTTTTTCCATTCAGATTTATGAACTCTTTTACTAGATTTGATGTCAAGAATATCTCCAAGCTTGCACCATACCCACCCATCCGGCACCTCAAACGGATAATGGAATTTATCGGCAGTTGTTTTTTGGGCTTTTTGCTCTTTACTTATCCGTTCTAACACAACGGAAGCAGATTCGTCATTAGGGTCTTGTGGTACGAGTTTTCCACGTACGGCAAGGTCAAGGACTTTGGATTTTGTCTGTGTTATTGCAGTCTGTAAATCTGATTTATTTGCTTCAATCTCATCAATCAAAGCAAAGTATCTTTCAATTTCGGAAACTATATGGTGTTGTTCGGCGAGAGGAGGGAGAGAAAATGGAGCATTTCTTCCGTCATTTGTACCTAATCTTGGCATTTTAACTCCATAGCAACATTTTGCAGTATATTCCAAAAAATAATTAGACATTAATACATGCCTTGCAAACTCTGGCACAACAAATCCATTAAAATCCAAAGGCAGAATTTCGGTAGTACAGTATCCTTCAAAGTCAGCAACTAAAACTTTATTCAAATAGGTTCTTAGTTTGCTGTATAAAACATCTCCTTTTTTGAATGTATTTCTTATACTTTTGGTCTCTTTTTCGTTTTTATGAACTCGTTTTAGCAGTTTTCCTGTATCTTTTTCAATATCTTCTAAATCCAAAATCCATGCATTCTCGTTTACTTGTGATGGACTAGCCTTTTCATTTTTTCCATAATCACAGAGATAACCTAATTTCACCCACTCCCAGTTCTCCGGCACTTCAAACGGCACTTCGTTCTGATAATGTGACTTATCCTTAGTAGATTTCTTATCAGGTTTAATCTTCTTGTCTTTGATAAGTTCTTCTTTTTCAGCCTTTATCCTCGCGAGTAAAGCCGATGCCGGTTCATCGTTCGGGTCTTGCGGAACAAGTTTACCTCGTATGGCAAGGTCTAATATCTTTTGTCGTAACTGTTTTGTATCCATTATTCCTCGATTGTCTCAATTATATCTTTCAGTTTACTCATCGCATCAACGATATTAGCCGTTTTTTCTTCCATTATAGCCATCAATTCGGCTAAAGAATAATCTACAGTTTCTTCACCAGACCTTAGCCACGTGATGTCAAGGCTTGTTTTGTCGCGGGCAATCAGTTCTTCATAACTGTACTTTCGCCAACGTCCATCGGGATTTTCTTCAGAATAGGTTTCAACCCTGTTTTTGTAGCATGCAACAAATTCATCCAAATGATGACGCTGAATGGGATTGGTAGCCAAAGTATGCTTTATATTGGTACGATAATCGTAATACCAAACCTCTTTTGTTTGCGTGCCTTTCCTAAAAAACAGAACATTTGCCTTAACGCCTTGCGCGTAGAAAATTCCGGTAGGCAGGCGTAAAATGGTATGTAAATCAAAATCAGTAAGCAGTTTTTTGCGAATGGTTTCTCCCGCTCCACCTTCAAACAGCACATTATCTGGCAATACAATTGCAGCACGACCGCCATCCTTAAGCATCAGCATAATATGTTGAAGAAAATTCAACTGATTGTTTTTTGTGGTAACATATAAATCGTCACGCATGGCTGAAATATCCGTTGAACCGGCAGGTCGCGTACCGAAAGGCGGATTGGCAAGTACTACATCCACCAGCGTTGACGGCGTGCGTTCCAGCGAGTCTTGGCAACGGATAGGCGTATGTTCCGTTCCTATACCGTGCAGGTAGAGATTCATCGAGGCAAGTGTTACCACCAGCGGTGTAATGTCATTTCCGCTTAGGGCTTCGGTACGTAAAAAACGCAGTTTGTCGCTATCCTTGCTTTGCGTTTTCATGTGGTCGAAAGCTGAAAGCAAAAAACCGCCCGTACCGCAAGCTGGATCGCATACCGTTTCGGTTATCAGCGGATTGGTAACTTCCACCATCGTGTTTATCAATGCACGAGGCGTAAAATACTGTCCGGCACCGCTTTTTTTATCCTGACCGTTTTTCTCTAAAATGCTTTCATAGATTGAACCTTTCAAGTCGCCGTCCATAGAAAGCCAGTTTTCGCCTTCAATCAGCGAAATAACTTTTTTGAGAAGCACGGGCTGTTCAATTTTATTGGATGCCTTAGTGAAAATAGTGCCGATCAAGCCGTCCTGACTGCTCAGCGTTTTCAATGTTTCCTCGTATTGACGGAGCAAGTCAAGCCCGTCGAGTGTTATCAGGTCATTCCAGCCATATCCTTTCGGAATGGAACTTTGAAAGCCCAACTGTACTTTTTCTTCGTCCATTTTAAGGAACAAAAGATAAGTAAGCTGAATAATATAATCAGTAAATCCCACACCTGCCGCCGCAATAACATCGGCAAGCGTCCATACTTTTTTTATTAGGGATTGAGGTGGGGTGGTTTTTGTTTGTTTTGACATAGGTGACTAATTGTAAAATCCATATTTTTTTTCTCTTTTTTCAAACGCTTCCCTTCCTCCTTCCAATATCTCACAAACATGTTCTCTTATTCCTTGTGAGTTAAGCACTATTAAATCTTGATTTTTTGGCTTCGTATTTTCTAATGCCCCATTGATATATTGAAATTTTAAGTTATCTTTATTCTTACTATTTTTACCATTTTGATTTGCAACGATTACATTTTCAGCATCTGCACTCACAACGACATTGGGGTTATGAGTAACAAGGATGATTTGTCGCTGTTTTTTCTTAGTGCGTATATATTGAACTAATTCATTGTAGATTGCACGGTTATCTAGGCTATCTTCTGGTTGGTCTATTAGAATTGGACACTCCTTAGTGCTAAATTCAAGTAATAATTTCAAAATTACAAATGCTTGTTTTCCTGGCGACATCTCAGTAAAAATATCGTTTTGATAAGATAATTCAAAAGAAACATCAAACCAGTTTTTTGTAAAAAACTCTGTTACAACATTTTGATTGGTATTATAATTCTTATATTCAATATTACCGTTCAATGCATTACACAAAAAGTCTTTACTAATGTTTTCAGTGTCTGCTTCGTAATTATTAGCAAATTCACTCACATAACTCTGCCTTTCATACCCGCGTTGATTCAATCTGTTTTCGAGAAATGATGTGATTTCTTGTTTTTTACAATTTATTTTAGTTGTGATTTTTACTTCATCGTGTTCAATTTTCAGATTTTGTACAAGATACTCTGCATTTAATTTATAAGAGCCATGGCATTCAATAATTTGCGTAATAATAGAAGTCTGTTGAGTATTCTTCTGTGACAATTTCTCTTCAAATTTTGTTATTTCCTGCAACCTATTTCTCTCTTCTTTCAATTTATTTTGAATATCATTTAATTCTTTATTGTCGGAGTAATATTGAATTCCTTTTTTGTATATTTCTGTTTGTTTTTCGTGAATTATCTCATTTTCGTGATTTTTTTTCTTTTCCTCAGTTGCTTTTTCAAATAACTCTATTATTTCTATCCATTTCTTTTCTGTATCAATTTTCAAGTTTTTAAAATATCTATAAAGCTCATCTTTATTTAATGGATAGGATAAGTTTTCAAAATTATAATCATTAGGATATGAATTGTTGATAACAGTAGCTATTTTCATCTTTTGAAATAATCGCAAATCATTTTCAGCTTGTGCGACTAGTAACTCTTTTTCTGCAATCTTGTTTAATAAGAGTTGATATTCTTTTATCTCCTCTTGGGTAATAGTTGCATTTTTACTCAACTCTTGTATTTTCGTATTTAACCGCTGTATTTCAGTTTCAATCCCTTTTTTATCGCCTTTTTCTTTTAATAGATCTCGCAAAATTTGTATGTCTGACTGTATTTGAAATACATCTAATATGTTTTTAGAAATTGATTTTTTCAATTCATTGTTTTTCGCATTATAGTCAACTAAAAGTTCGTTTTCCTCTTTATTGCTAATAATCTGTTTTATTAAAGCATTTGTCTTGTCTGTATCCTTTGCTATATCGTGCATATAGCTTTGAGCAAAAAATTCAATATCTCTATTCGTTGCTTCTTCTCCATCTTTCCATATAACAGAAACCCCATTTAAATGATTTTTAATAAAATCATTTTCGTCATCAAGCTCTATTTTAAAGTCAATTGTTTTCGCTATAACCTTTAATAAAGTAGATTTTCCTGTTGAACGTCCTCCTATAATAGTATTTAGATTTTCATTAAAACATACTGTTCCTTTCCAAAATTTATTCTCATCTAAAACAATTTTATCAATAACCTGATAACCTCTTTTCTCGTCGGGTTTATCTTGCTGTATTTTAACTCTTTCATCGGGTTCATAGAGAATTTGTTTCAATCCATTAAAAGTTAAATCTGCTTTTATCCAACAAAAACGATCGTTGTCAGGATTAAATAACTTATTTTCTGTATGAGCATCAGAACCATGTATACATGGTTTTAAGGAGCCACACTTTTGTTTAACTGACTCAGGCGAATGTGTGGGATGTTTTCCTGCAAAAAATAAAATATCATTATTATTAGCAGAAAAGATACAGTTAGATATTTCATAAATAGTCTTTCTTACTCCGTCCAATGCACCGTTTTCATTTTCAAATAAGTCATAATGTTTTTGAAAGCCTGAAGCTCCATCATTGCTTGAATTACTAACAACAACAATTACATTTTCACGCAAATTAGTATTATTAGTAAGTAGCTTTTTTAAGTTTTCGTGTGAAACGACGAAGTTCTTTACACCTTTTTTGTATGCAGATTCATCATCAGTTATAGAACTATCCAAAGACTTACCTAAAGAAACAATTCCAAATCTATTCATCAGATACTCTTGAATCCCGCCTATATGTTTTAATGTATTGAAAAAATCATTATCTAAACTATACACAAATTCTGGATTGAAAATACAATGAATATTTATTAGTCTGCCCGTGTCAGTTACAGGTAACATCCTTAGCTCTACATTTGGTAGTATGAAAATTTTGGAAATTTTTCTTTTTTCTTCATTAGTAAAAGAAGTATTAGTATTAATTTTTCTTTGAAAATCAACAACTCGTTTGTAGTTTTCTATACAAAAATAATCCGTAATACCAATCGCTTCGATATCTTTTTCTATGGCTTTCTTAAACATTGTAATACAAAATGTATCAAAATCAGCACTTTCAAACTGATCATTCTTGTTAGTACCTTTAGTATGTACATGCAAATCCCACTTTCTCCATTCAGAGCCTCTTACAAACATTTCTTTATTCATAGTTTTTAATTTAAATTCTTTTTATCCCACTTTTAACATCCACCCGCTTAGACTTCCCAATACTTCATTTACCACGTTAGCCGATCCAAAACTTTTGACCAATTGTGCAAAAACGGTTAGGTTTTCATCTCGCAATTCAGTGTTGGTGTAAGTGCCATTGGCAACGATATACCCGACTATTTGTCGCATTATCTCTTTTTGTGTTTCGGTCAACGGACGCTGTATTTGTCCGCACCAAAGCTCAAAGCGTTGCGATGCGAGGGAATGAAGCGACCGCAGTTCCGGTATCATTTTGAAGGCATAACGCACCAATTGAATGAGATTTGTCAGGCTTTCACGCTCGGTTTGAGTTTGCAGTTTTACCACTTTGTTATCTTCGATAACGGAATACGAACTCCACAAACGCAATGGAGCAAATCGGGAGTCAGCCGACAGCAATTTGTTTCTTAAATCAGCGAGTAACGCGTATGTAATAGGCTCATTTTTATTGTTGTATATAATTCGCAAGGCTTCAATTTCGTCACGATGCTTGTTGACATATTCTTCAAAAGCCTGTGTGGTAGAAATAGCTTCTTCTTGAGAAAATCCTTTAAATATCAATGTATCTTCTCCCGGAATGAGAATATTCAGGAATCCTGCATTCAGTGTCAAAAGATATTCGCGGGCTTGCGGATTATTTGCCAAAGATGCCACTAAAGATTTTCGCTCTGTATTGGGTTGATTGGTATTGACAAAGGCGGGTAAGTTGTCATTTTCCAACGCGTTAAAAATAAAAATCGCCAAATCATACATCGTAACAGAGGCAATATTTGCAAACTCAACCCTGTGTTTTTCTTTGCTTTTTGCATTTATCCTCGAAAGCCGACTTGCCAGCAGGTTTAAATAATCATCAGAAAGATATCCGTGTGTAATTTGCTCTAACAGTTGTTCCAATGTAGGATTTTTGGGGACAATAACACCGCCTTCTTGAGGCTTTGGAATATATTTTTCACTTTCGGTAACACCTACCGCATCTACCAAAAAGAACAAATCTTTGCTTTTTGCATTAGGTGTTACGTTTCGCAACTGCTCATCTCCAATAGTACGCACGCCACGACCTTTCATCTGGGTATAGAGAATAGACGAGTGTACATCACGCATAAACAGCAAAATTTCCAACGGACGAATGTCGGTTCCTGTGGCGACTAAATTTACCGTAACGGTAATTCTAAATGTTTTGTCGTTTCTAAATCGGCGAATTAGCTCATTGCTATCGCCTGTCGAATAGGTTATTTTTTGTACAAAATCAGCTGTTTGATTGGGAAATATATCTTTTGTAATTTCAACAATTCGAGTAGCGTGAGCATCGTCTTTTGCAAAAATCAATGTTTTAGGAATGTACGCTGTGTTTGACTCTCTTTCAGGAAATAAATCCGTGTAGATAGAATTACGGAATTCTTCTAAAACCAAACGAATTTGGGCCGGATTTACCACGGAACGGTCTAATTCCGTTCTTAGATATTCTGCAGGAGCTTCGGCAACCACATTTTTTATTTCGCCGGTATATTTGGTGATTTCCGTAGTGTTCTCGTTTTGCTTGATAACTCCACCTTCTTCGGTAACTTTAGTCTTGATGCGGTAAACACGATAACCTACATTAATGCCGTCCGCTATGGATTTTTCCAACGTGTAATTGATAATCAAATTATCATTGAAAAACGCATTGGCTTCGGGTGTAGGTGTGGCCGTTAAACCTATAATTCGAGCCGTATTAAAATAGTTAAGCACCTGTTGCCATTTTCCGTAAATGCTTCTATGACATTCATCTACAATAATTAAATCGAAATAATCAGCCGGTAATTTTAAATCATCATCAAGCGTAATTTCCGTTTCTTCTTCATGAAAATCATCTTTCTCATCGTCATCAACGATTTCTTTACCTGTAAGCATAGCAAATACACGTTGAATGGTAGAAATAACGACATTGGTTTCGGGTGGAATATAGGCTGATTTTAGTCTTTCTACCGCAAAAATGGTATTAAAAGGTTCACCCGTTTCCGTTAAACGAAAAGCTCCAAATTCACCTTCAGCCTGTTTGCCTAAATTATTTCGGTCAACCAAAAACAATATCCGCCGAATGGGTGTATAGCTCAACAAACGGTACGCAGCCATGCAAGCGGTATATGTCTTGCCAGCACCGGTAGCCAAAACCATCAAAGCACGCTTCTCGCCACCACGAAAACTCTTTTCCAATTCAATAATCGCTTCATATTGACAAATGCGAAGTCCTTTAGGAGATAAATACGGCAATCCTGCAAATCCATTTTCTATGCCCGCCATTTTCGCTATCTCCTTAGGCGTATGCATTTGAGTCAAGGATTGATAGGATGATTTTTTGTCTCTTATGTCACGAAATAATATTTCTTTACCGTTTGAAATATAGACAAACGGCAGAGGCTTTCGCCAATATTGATACCATTTTAGAAGTTTATGCGTGTAATTTTCAGCTTGTTGAATTACAATTTCCGACAATGAAATATCAGCCCTTTTTGCTTCAATAACACCAATCGCTTTTCCCTCTATAAACAGCAGATAATCAGCTTCAAGATGACCTTTTAAAATGCCTTCGGTTACAGCAACAGCCGACTTGGTAGGAGAATAATGCTTTCTATCCACAACTTCCCAACCGGCATCTTGCAACTTTCGGTCAATTTCAACACGGGCTTTTTCTTCAGGTGACATTTTTTTATTCATATTAAAATGAAAACTTCTGATAATATTTAATTATCAGAAGATAGATACAAATGTAAGAAAATTAATCGAGTTTTAGATTATTTTGCATCTGAAATGTAAATGGATATTCTATTGCTTAAAAATCATCAATTTAATGTTTTTTGAGTGAAGATTTTACTTACCCTGAATCACATCCTTCTCCCCCTTCTCTTTTTCTGCTCCGCTCTCAATTTCCTTTGAAAAGCCGTTTCTGCATAATCTTCCCCGTGAACGTTCAGTAAGTTGCCGATGCCGGAAGAAAATTCGGTTGTGATGTTGAAGATGGTGTCGAAAGTGGATTGTGTGAGTTCTTGCGTTTGTGGGCTGTAAATCGGCACGGCGGTTTTTCCTATTTGGGGTTTCACATCTTCCAAACCAAATTGGCGGAACAGTGAACGGTAACCAAATTCCCGCCCGATTTCCGATGCTTTGAAAGTTTCGCCTTGGTACAGAAAGCGGAAACCGTAGGCTGTGCCTTGCTTGTTGCGCATCGTTTCGATATGGATGCCGTGATTTCTTAATTCGCCGATGAAAGCAAGAAAACCCTTTTTTCCGGTGCCGACTTTTTCGCCAAGCAGTTTATAGGCGATTTTCCGCACTTCATTCTTCTTGGCTTCTCGGGTTTTATCGGCTTTGGGGCTTTGGTATTTCTTTTTTGCCACCACTTTATTGGCAATGGTCAAGCCTATTTCACGGCTGATTTCTTCGGCGGTGCGTGATGCCCTATTGCTCACAAAATCGGTCTGATAAACCTTTCCGTTCAACCCGATGCGGTTGGCAATTAAGTGGATATGTAGATTGTTGGTGTCCTTGTGCGTTACGGCAAACCATTGATGATTTGTAAGTTCCATTTTTCGGGTAAAATCGTGGACAATCAGCATCAGTTCACCATCCGAAAGTTTATTACGGTCAGCAGGTGCAATGCCGATTTCAAAGCGAAGGAATTTGTTTTTGCACCGTGTGTTGTGCCGTTGCATCCACCTCATTTCCTGCAAAATTTCTTCCGGGCGCTCGCTCGTCAGCAAGTTTTTATCGATAAAATCGCCTAATTTTTTATCCCGCAACACATACTCAATCACGGTTTTTCCGTGCGAAACGGCTTTGCCTTTAGCTATCATTTCTCGTGAATTAGGTGTTGAAAAACTGCTTGATTACTGCCTTGATTTCTGAAATTAAGACCTCGATTTCGGTGTATAATCGGCCGTCCCGACTTTGCAAATAGTTGCCGATATAGGTAAATTTCTTGGCGTAGTCATACAACATTTTGATGCCGTATTCCTGCAATTCCGTGAATTTCGGCGGGGCTACAACCTTGCCTTTTAGGAGCATTTCCCGGGCAAATTCAGACAGGGTTTTCCCTACCGATTCAGCTCTACTTGCTATCCGTTTTTTCTCCTCCGGCGTGCATCGGATTTTCAGTTCTGATGATTTATTTTCCATAAAAAAAAGGTTTTTCGACATGAAAAATAACATCCATTTTGACTGACGAGAACGAAGTGATTGCAGTCTTTTTTCCCACGCCCGAAGCGGGGCAAGATACAGTTTGTGGGAACAAACTGACGTCTTGCCCCGCTAATTCGAAAGTTCTGCCATGTGTTCGATTTTCTGCTTGCTCGGTAGGCTTGCTTGGCTTGCATTGCTCGTGGACAGGTTATAATTTTTTCCATAGCTCGATTTCTTCTTGATAAGTATCTAAATGATTCTTTGCCATGTTTTCGATAAATCCCGAAACGCTTGAGCCACGTTCACCCAGTCGGCGGACAATTTCATCCAATCGGTCGCGGATGTCTGCGGAGAGGTATACGGTCTTTCGGTCGGTGATTTTGGGAGGATGCAGGAATTTATTTTTGTACTCTTCGAGCGAAGCTTTGCGCTGTTTTTGGCTGTTTCGTCTGGCAACAATGGTTTCCGGTTCAGTTGATTGCTGAGTCGGCTTGCTTGGCTCGGTTTGCACTTTATTGACAAACGGTTTTTCGTTTTGTTTTTCTTGTCTCTTTTCCAGAGGCTCATTGGGTCTCGTCGATTGGATTTCGGTCGGATCGTCGTCTGCCATTTTCCGGATTTGTTGGGCGATGGCTTGCTTGCGTAGTTCTTCGATGGTGGACATAATTTTATTTTTTGTGTTTACTAAATATTTGTGTCATAGGCGATGTCACAATTGAGTATTAATTCATTTTTTATAGTCTTATTCCTCTGTTTTTATTGATTTTCGGTAAAGTTTCCTGTTGATTTTTCTCCATTTTCTTTTCACACAAATAATCGTTCACATCCTTAAATTCCGCATATCTTTTTGAAATGTCTTTTACGGGCAAATTCATTTTTTGCAGTTTTTCCAATGCTTGTTTTCCCGCATCATCGTTGTCCAAAAAAGCGTTGATTAAATTGTGTTTTGAAAGAAAAGGGAGTGCTTTATCAATATTGTTTACCGAATTGAGAATAACGGCTGAAACATCTGCTTGCTTGGCTTGCAAAGTCAGCAAACTGAGATAATCCATAAAGCCTTCGAAAAGATGCACCGTTGAAGTTTTTCGGTCGAAAATGGTGATTTCTTTGGGCGGGATACAGCCTTTGAAGTAAGGATTTAGCGTTTCATAACCGCCCTTATCGTTTGGGAAAGCGATGACGAAGTATTTCTTTTCGTTTAGCGTGTAATGGGCTTCTTTACAGTAGCTTTTTGCTAAGTAGGTCGGAATTTTTCGTTTATGGAGCAATTGGATTAAAGCCGGATGAGTGAGTGGTTTCAGGGTTATATTTTCAATTCTTTCCAAGGCGTTTTGCTGGCGAAAAGAAAAAGATGCGGACGGCAAAATCGGCACAGCTCGTTCGATGGCTTGCAAGGCTTCGGAAACGCTGTTGGTGTTGTGTAACTTCATTGCAAGGTCGATGATATTGCCTTTTTCGCCACTTCCGAAGTCGTGCCATTGGTTGATGTTACGATTTACTTTTAGCGAAGGTTCGTTTTCATTTCTGAAAGGCGAAATGTACCAAAGATTGTGTCCTCGTTCTTTGGCAGGCATTATCCCGATACGGGACAAATATTCTTCGATGCGGATTTGTTTGGCTTGTTCGGTGTTCATTTTATAAAAGTTTAGTAGCTGTTTTTTCTTTTCGTCAGTAAAAATTATTTCTCTGACTTAAATTGTGTAATGAATTTGATGAATTGATGAGAATGGAACTAACTCACTTATTTACAACATCTATTTCACTCCTTATTCATTCATCATTTTATAAGGTGAGTATATCCCGAGGTAATTGGGTAAGTCTTTTTTCTTTCACCGTTTTTCTTTGATGAGCGTTTGATGAAGCATTGATGAGACTGTATATAGTTTATATTTAAACATATAAGTAATAATTCATCAACTCATCAAAAAATAAGCATACAGAAATTCTTTCGATACGGTATAAAATCTCCCCGTTTTCTTGGTTTCACTAAAAGAGGAACCACCGGACTGGTTGCCGGTCATGCTGTAAGTAATGTATGTAAGTGTATTAGGACTGGGTAATATCTCCCAGTGGTTTTTGATGATTTTCCGCAAACGGGAAATATCGGCTTCGATGCCGTGAAACATCAAAAGCGAGCGCAAATCGCTCAAGCAAAAACTAACACTTTCAACCTGTTGCGTATCCATTATTTCCAGCAACAACTCTTTAATCTCTACTTCCAAGGCATTGCGGTTGTAGTCGATGATGCGTTGCAGAGCATCTGTGTGCAAAAGCGAATGCTCAAACCACATTCGCGATTTCTTTTCGGTAGAGAGTTTCCGATTGGAAAGGAAGTGCAAAAACGCCGGGATTTCTTCTCGCAGTTTGTGCCTGATTTCCGTGTTAGCTTTACCCAATATAGGTAGTTTCCGCACCCAATAACGAGTTTCTCCGGGTTGTATCATAATGGGATTAAGTTCATTATTGGAACACAGTAGAAATTTCCCAAAAAACACGGTTTCTACACGGTCTTTTCCTTTGGCTTCGCTTTTGAACTGAAAGGCAGTACTCAGGTTTTTTAACCGCTCGCTGTCTTGTTGCTTGTCAAATAAAACTTCTTCAATGCCGATTAACAGTTTGTTTGCCCAATCGGAATTGAATTGACTACGAAAATCTTCGTTGGTATTGAAAGTCATATTTTTACCGAAAATATCTTTCAACAAATTCAGAAAAGTGGATTTTCCCGTATTGCGTTCTTTTGACAAAAGCAAAATTATGGGAAGTTTTTCCACCGGATGCAAGTACAGTAGCTGAATGTAGTCTAATCCCATTTCGTACTGCTCGCCGAAAACGTGGCGGACTACGGATAGAACGGTTTGGCAGTCGCCCGGTTTAGGCGAATACTCAATCGGTTCGTACAAATTGAAGCAGTTCCCTACCCTCTCTTGGTATCGGGTGTGAGAGGGGACGATGCAAAAGTCGTCATATTTGGGAATTTGGCTGATAAAGTCCTTTCCGTGATCTTGACGAATGGTTTCTATGCTCCACACCACACGCACTTTTGCCATTTCACCCGACAAGAGTGGCTTTTCCACGATTTTGTAATAAGTTGTTCCCACACGGATATAAGTATCGTTTTTCATCGGATTAACGTATTTTTCGGCGGGCACTTTGGGCGACTACGCGGATGGTTTCGGTGGCATCGTATTTGGGTTTTGCTTGACTTTCAGCCCACTCCAATATTTCTTTTCGAGAGAAAACGAGCTTATTGTTGTACATTTTATGGGGAATTTTTCCTTCGGAAGTAAGTTTATACATTTTTCCTTTGGAAGTTGGGTAGCCGTTTTCGGTCAAAACCTGCAAAGCGGTTTCGAGGTTTACCGTATCGGCTTCGGTTTTCTTTTCTTCTCTTGGAGAGGTCAGTTCGATGACTGCTTCTTTTACAATCAAGCGAAGTTCTTCGGGAGTAGTTACGATAATTTTGTTCATCATTCATTGGTTTTAATTTGTAAAACATTCAATTAAATGCCACAAATTAAAACCATAAATAACTGAATATCAAATTAAATAAATGGTTTACACAAATCCACTTAAAAGAATTATAGGGAGTTATAAGGAAGTCTAAGGAACAATTGCAAACCAATAAAAATGCAAATTACTTTACACATTAACACTTTTGAATGTCAATCAAAGCCAACCAACGCCAAACGTAAAGCAGTAAAGTTCTTTCGTTAATAATTCAAAAAACGCAGTGGAATACAAATCAAAATTAATCGATAAAATGTTGTATAAAAGGATATAACGGGATTATTTTTGTCTTAATTCTTCTAAGCTGTTCAGAACTGAAATAGCCGTAAAAGTTCTTATTTCTATGCCATGATAAAATCCAATTGTGCCTCTTTCTATGATTTCCGCTTCAATCCAGCGGTCTAATGTAGGGCGAGAAATACCTAAAAGTGCACTCATATCTTGCTTGGTTAATTCCGCAAATTTGTCTGTACCATTTTTTTCAATGTATTTTTCCAGATTTTTGATAGCGGTCTCGATACTTTCGGGTTTGGCAGTATATACTGGCTTTCGTTGTTTTATGCTGACAATGGCATTTCCAATATCAAAATCTTCAAACTCGGGCATAGATTTCAGTTCTAACACAATAGTGTCAAAGCATTTTAAGTCTGAAAGGGGAAGAGTTTTTATGCGGGGGCGTGCCATGGATAATCTTTATTTTACAGTTTTACATTCCAACTTACGACGGACATTCTTTCACGGATACTCTCCAAGGTGTATAGGACAACATCACTACTCGGAAAATCGCCATAAACCAAATCTCTGAAACTACCGTTGTAGGTTGCTTCTAATTGCGACCAAACATTCGATAAATCTTTGAACATCAGTGATTGATTGGGATGATGAACCAACCATTCATTGTTGTTTCTAAAACTTTTCACATCATCGTTAGCTACTTTCAGTAACATGGCATCAAAATCGGACGAATTGAGAAAGTTGAAAAATTCTTTTTGTTGTAAAAGTTGGTGTAAGTCGTAGGTATGACGAATTTTATTTCTCAAATCCTCAATGGGCCTTTCGCCATACGAAAACCGCACTAAACTCATTATCTTTTCACAAATTGTTCTAACCGGTTCGAGAACTTGAATAGTAAATGCCTGCATGTCATACTTTTCAACAAGTTCCGTTTGCCCAACATTGAGCATCATTTCTCCAACAAAAGAATTAATGTTTTGATTTGTAAATGGCTCGTAATACCCTAACCAAGTTGCTTCTATTACAATTACATCTCGTATTTGTCCATAAGCACCCGAAAATTCTTTGCTATAACTGTGAGCTGTTTTTCGACTCATCCCCACTTTATGTGTCAAGCCTTGAATTTCGATTTCCGGAAGCGTATCATTTATTGCATTTTCAACATCTTTTAATTTGCGTTTCAGCTTATTATCGGTTTCGTCTTCTCGCCGAATCACTACCAGATCTATATCTTCAGAAAACCGATTAATCATTTTAAAACATTTAGCCAACGAAGTTCCGCCCTTGAAAATGGTATCTCTTCCGATTTCGTTACTGAAAATTTCTTTTAATGCAAACGTAACCCAATAGTCCTTTTCTACATAGATTGTGGGGATATTCATTTGTTGTGCGGTGATGCTGACAGCATCTCGAAACAGTTTTTTATCCGTGTGAAGTTTCATACAATATTCCATTTTTCAACTGTTGACAAATCTACATCATTCAATCCTAAATCTATTTTCGTCAACGGGTTAATACTGTTTAATAATGGCATCGTAATGTTTTCGGGTTTACTTAAATCGTCGAGAATTGCTCCCAATAATGCCCGCACTCTTGGCGGATACAACAGGGCATATTTAATCAATCGGACAATCTCTTTTTCATCCATTTCAGCAATTTTTGCCGAAAGAATTTTTACGGAATTTTGAACTGTGGTATCCGGTATTTTCCTAATATCTTTTATTGCGTCTAAAAATCCTAAAAGGGCATAGTTATTTTCTGTTACTTCCGCGTAACTCTTTACAGCATCTGCTTTCAATGCTCCCCGATTAATGTTTATTCGCTTGCTTCGAGATGCAATTTTTACACGAACAGCCAACTGTGTGGTTAATCCCATCTGATTATACAAATATGTTCCTGTAACGTAGGCAATTCGTTTTCCATTCTCATACAAAAATGGTCGTAGTTGCTCGTTGTAATCGGGTTTCAGCTCGCCAAAAGCAGTTTTTATTGGCTTATAAAACACCCCATTGGACATTTTCTTGATTAAGCCTTTGCCCTGCAAACGCTCCAGTATCTTGGCGGTTGATTGGAAGTCTTCTCTGCTAATATCTAAATCGGGATAACCGAATGTTTTGCCTTCGGGAAACCGTTTTATTTGTTTTTGTATTTGCGTTGATAAGTTCATAACGCAAAGGTAATAATTCTTTTGATAATGTCAAGTATTTCGCTCCATTTACTTGACAAGTTATTTCAATTAAAATAATATTTTGTCCAGTTTATTACACAAAAAATTGGACATTCTCTTTTCGACAAAGTATCTATTTTCCCGAGTTATATTGAAGTAACAAGCTGTTGAAACTCACTCGCTCTTCCTTAGTATAACTATCAAAGTAGTTTTGAGTAACTGTTCGTTTTGAATGCCCCAGTTGCTCGGCGATAAAACTTTCCGGTACTCTTAATTTTGCCAAAATCGTAGCATAAGAGTGTCGTGCCGTATAGGTGCTAATACCGTCCATTAAACCTATTTTCTTTGCGATAAGTTTGATTTTTTTATTCGTTAGACGTATCAGATTTTGAGTTTTGAGAAATCGCTCTTGTTCCGTGTTAGTATCGTTGAGAAAGGGAAATATGTAATTTTCCTTGTCGGTGTTTTCATTTCCGTGTTTATCAATAATCTTCTGCATCGGCTCTAAAATCGGCACAACAATATCTTTTTGGTCTTGGGTGGTACTTTTCGTCTTTTGACGGATAAAATAGATTTCACCGTTCATTATATTTTTGTACTTGAACTTGCAAATGTCATTAAAATTCGCACCACTACAATAAAATGAAAACAACCACATATCGCGACATTGTTCGGCTACTACATCATCGCAATCGTAAGTTTCAAGCAAGTGAATATCGGACAACTGCAGAGCCATTTCCCTGCCGGAACCCGTTGGGACAATGTACTTCCCTTTGCCGAAAGGGTATTTCGCCCCGGTTAAATAAGGGTCCCCTTCATTATTTATAATTGCACGTAAGCATCGCATATAAATTCCAATAGTACTTCTACGCAATTCTTTTTTCTCCATATCCTGTTGATAATCTTTCAAGAATTTAAATGTTATTTGAGAAAAAGATATATTTTTTCCCGCAAAAGATTCTAAGCTATTTATGGCACATTGATAAATGATGGAATTCGATATTTTTTCGTCTTTCTCTAATTCTTTGATTTTAGCATTAAATGCATCATTTACAGATAAGATATCTGATTTTCCTAACAAATAATTGAATTGTTCAACAGAAAAATTGTTATTTCTAACCAACTCATTGATTTTATTAATAAGAATTTCGTTGAAATAATAATTCAAATCCTTTCTAATCTCAACTAACGACACAATTCGTGAAGTTGGTAAGGCATCCCACTCTTCTTTTGTTAAATATTTATTAATTGGATAATAAACTCGTTTTCCACGATAATACAATCGCCACCTTAGTGGATATTTTCCATCTTTGTTTGCTCTTCTATCGTCAAAAAACAAAGAAATTGTCCCGTTTGTAAATTCATATTGTAGCATAATCGTTATTTTTGCACATTGTTATATCTAAAACCATTTATTTAAGAGAAAAGATGGCATATTTTTCGCACATATCTCGCACATAATTCGCACACAAAGATAGGAAAAGCATAGAATATAAACAAAACGGATAGAACACAAAATCGAATATAATACTCATATACAATATGATAAATAACAATTAAAAATAAATAAAAATGAAAGAAATAGATATCTTTATGCCTTACAAGCAGAGGGTCGGCGGTTCGAATCCGTCAACGCCCACACCTAATGATCAAGCACTTATCGATAATTTTCGGTGAGTGCTTTTTTCTTTGGGTTAAACATAGGTTAAACTTTATATTATAATAGGATTGAAGAATCGACAAAAATCCTTCTTCATATCCCAAAGCTGTTTCTATTTTTAACGCTTACTCTGTTGTAAGATTACGCTTTCCCATAATAATTGCATTGATGGCTTGATAGGGAACATCTATTTTCTCTGCCAAACTGCGTTGGGTAATATCCTGTTTCTTCAAGTCCCTTTCTATTAGTTTTCCGGGATGAATGCCTTTTAGTATGTTGATACGACTATCCATAAATTTAGCTCTTTTGGCAAAAATACACATAAATAAAATCGTTTACTTTGGCGACACTTTTAAAATAAATGAGTACTTATTTCAACTAATTTTCCTATCTTTACATAGGTCGTGTACAGCGTTCCGGTAAACCTCCTGTAATATTTGATTACCGGGATTCTAAAATAGATTACTTTGATAAGATGTTCAAGCAAAGAAATAGGTATTACAATAAACTGAGAAAATAATATGGAAAATAATATTATTCTTTACACGACTCCTGATGGATATGTGAATGTACAAGTTCAATTCGAAGATGATACATTTTGGCTTACGCAAAAGCGTATGGCAGAACTATTTGGAGTAAATGTGAGAACGATCAATGAACATTTACAGAATATTTACAACTCAGAAGAATTAGATAAAGAGTCAACTATCCGGAAAATCCGGATAGTTCAACGGGAAGGTTCCAGAGAAGTCTCCCGTGAACTGGACTTTTACCATTTGGATGCAATCATTGCTGTTGGTTATCGTGTCAATAGTTATCAGGCAACACAATTTCGGATCTGGGCTACGAATACGCTTAGAGAGTACATTACCAAAGGTTTTGTTTTAAACGATGAGATGCTGAAGAACGGACGTTCGTTTGGTAAAGACTATTTTGACGAGTTGCTTGAACGTATCAGGGAGATTCGGGCAAGTGAACGCAGGTTTTATCAGAAAATTACAGATATCTATGCTACTGCTGCGGATTATGATAAAAACGCTCCTGTAACCAAAGACTTTTTTGCCACTGTACAGAATAAGTTACATTGGGCAATCACAGGAAAAACGGCTGCTGAAATTATTTATACTTCAGCTGATGCAACCAAACTATACATGGGATTAACCAACTGGAAACAAGCTCCTGATGGAAAAATATTAAAATCGGATGTTACCATTGCTAAAAATTACCTCAATGAAGCACACATCAGGGAATTAAACCGGATAGTATCTGCTTATCTGGATTTGGCGGAAAACAGAGCGGAACGGGGAATAACAACAAATATGCAGGATTGGGCTAACTTTTTAAATCTCTTTTTGGAGCTGTCTCAATATCCTATTTTACAGGACAAAGGTAAGGTCTCTGCTTTAGAAGCAAAGCTAAAAGCAGAACAGGAATATGAAACGTTCCGAAAGATTCAAGACGAATATTATCTTTCCGACTTTGATAAAGAAATAAAGAGAATCAAAGGAAATAAGAATAATAAAAGAGACTCATAAATATTTTGCAGTAATGTACAAAATGTGTCCTCTTTTGTAAATTATTTGCGTTGATAAATAAATATTGATTAGTATCCGGTAAACATTTCAACGCTATTAATTACCCCTTTGTGAAGTAAAAGTGTATTAAGAAAGCACCCTACTATATATAATAGAAATTTTATATAGTTGATAATTAATGTTTTAAAGACACTATCCGAAAAATTGTGTAAATGAAAAACTACAGGAAACGATTCTTGGTTTTCCGATTTCATCCCTAATTTTGTTTACATTTTATGCAAATGGATACTATTTTAGTAATTTATGGATGAATTAGTAAATTAAAAAACGTTAATTATTTGAGCCGGTAGCCGATATCTCATCGGGTTACCTTATCTATCTTCCTAAAAACATACTAAGTCATCCCTCATTCCGGAATTTCCATATTACCCGGATATCGCTGTTCAAGTCTGCCGACGTTTATCTGGGCAGAGGAGAGAAGATTTTAACAATCAGGAAACAAATAAAAAAGAGTCGATACTTTTAAGGAGAAAAATTTACGAACAGGATAAACTGTGTCATGCTCGTAACACTAATATTTCTCTTTTCGAACGCTCTCACACAAAAAAAGAGGGTTTTGAAAAGAAAATTATCCTAAAACCAATCTATTAAAAATAATTTAACTAAACTTGCAGGGGTAAACTTAAGGTTGAAGACATACACCATAGAAGAATTGGTGGATTTCATAAAATATACTATCTAATCAAAATGAAAAGAAATATCCTTTACTTATTCTTTGCAATATTATCATTTTCTACTGAAACAATTTTTGCCCAAAAAACAATTAAAGTAGCCTGCGTGGGAAACAGTATTACCTACGGTGCTGGCATTGTAAACAGAGAGAAGAACTCCTATCCGGCACAGCTTCAGGAATATTTAGGCGATAATTATGAAGTGAAAAATTTTGGGGTATCTGCTCGGACAGTATTAATCAAAGGCGATTATCCTTATGTAGAAACGGATGTTTATAAACAATCCCTCGCATATCAACCGGATGTTGTTTTGATTAAACTGGGTACTAACGACACTAAACCTCAGAATTGGAAATATCAAGATGATTTCTTGGAAGATTATCAAGCGCTTATTGACAGTTATCGAATGCTAAGTTCACATCCTCGTATTATTTTGCTCACACCGATACGTTGCTTCCTGCCGGAAGGTTCATCTATTAATGCACAATTCATTGAAAAAGAGGTAAGGCCAATGGTTGAAGAATTAGCCTGGAAAAATAATCTGGAGATCATCAATATGTTTAACATATTCGGTGATGAGTTTAAGGATTATCTTACTCCCGATAAGCTCCATCCTTCTTCCATTGGGGCTGGATTAATGGCAAAAAAAATATATAATTATCTTTCTTTACCACATTATACTCAAACAAAACCTATCAAATCACTCATTCCTCAAAACGCCAAGAAATTTAATTTTCATGGGTACCAAGGTTATGAATTCTATGATAGAGGCGTCCTATGTAAAATTGTTAGACCGTATCGTGATGCTAATGGAAAACCATGGGTGATTCGTGCACGTTTCTGGGGGCATGAACCCCAAACAGATATTGATCTTCTTGAGCAGGGTTTCTATATTACGTATTGTGACGTAGCTGATCTCTATGGTTCAAATAAAGCTGTTGAGCGATGGAATAGATTTTATAAAAAAATGGTCAAAGCCGGATTAAACAAAAAGGTAGTTTTGGAAGGAATGAGTCGGGGAGGTCTAATTGTTTATAACTGGGCAGCAAAAAACTCACATAAAGTAGCTTGTATTTATGCCGATGCCCCGGTAATGGATTTTAAAAGCTGGCCAATGGGTAAAGGTAAACCAACCAAGTCTGAAGACGATACAAAAAAACTTTTCACAGCTTACGGTTTTATGAATGAAAATCAAGCGATTGAATGGAAGCATAATCCGTTAGATTGGGCGGAAATTATTGCAAAAGCAAAAATTCCGATTATCCATGTAGTAGGTGACGCTGATGTAGTGGTTCCTGTTGATGAAAATACGGCTGTTTTTGAAGAGCGTATGAAAAATTTTAATGCTCCCATTACCGTAATTCATAAACCCGGAATCGGTCATCATCCTCATTCTCTTAATAATCCTGAGCCTATTGTCCGTTTTATTCTTGCTGCTACCGGACGAAAAAGTAATGATTGCACACATGCCTTACCTGGTAATGAGTTTCGTTCCGGAGCCGGTTGGGTAAAAGGATCAGATTGGCATAATGTCTCTGAAGATATAACGGAAACTTTACAAAATAAGAGATTGAAATTACTTTTATTGGGCAATTCAATCACACAAGCGTGGGGAGGAACACGGCAATTAATTACTACGTTTACCTGAAAGCAAGCAATGGACGAAGCTATCGGAGAAGGTACGTGGGAAAATGCCGGCATTTCGGGTGATCGAACGCAAAATCTCTTATGGCGGCTTCAAAATGGCAATTATAATATTTGCAAGCCAGAAAATGTAGTTATAGCAATTGGCATTAATAATTTGATAGCATCAGATACTCCGGAAGATACTGCTGAAGGAATAATTGCTGTAGCGGAAGAGGCACGGAAGCAATTTCCAGAATCTCGGATCATTCTTCTCGGGCTTTATCCGTCTGGTAAATATCAACAAGATCCAATACGCATCAAATGTGATAAAGTACATGACATATTAAGTTCTCATCAATTTAATCAAGTAGAGTATATTAACCCTACGGAATGGTATTTAGATAACAATAATGTTATCAGAGAAGGTCTTTATAGTTCAGATTATATACACATGACAAGTGAGGGATATAAAATTACAGCCGATAAGATCGTAAGGCTCTTAAAAAATTAATTTTTTAACTTGTTATTTTCAACAATAGTTCGTTAAACGTATCAGCTTTTGAGTAGTCGTTTTTGTTCTGTATCTATATCGTTGAGAAAGGAAATATGTAAATTCCGATAGTGTTTTTACGCAATTCTTTCTTTTCCCTTTCGTGTAAATTCACTATCACTATCCTGCATGAACGTCAACACCCGTAAGAGGGGTTATAAAACCGACTTACGGGTGCTTTACTGCAGTGCTGATTAAAACGTATCCGGATTATTTGATAACCCTCACCTTGTACACATCAATTTCGGGGATCATTATTTTTTTGGTTGGATTTATGGAGTATATGTTGTGGGTCCACCAGCTTATTTCACCCTGGGTATAGATGAGATGATCCGCTTTTTCGTCGTAATAGACCGACTTGACATCGGGCTCGTTCGCAAGGGGAGCAAAAGGCTCAAACGCATTGCTGTTTAAATCGAACTTCCATACTTTTTTCGACGTGGTTATCAGCAGCTGATTTTCCGAAGAGGCATACAGGTCATGCCCGCCCGTTTCCGGCAGTGTCCACTTCTCCTCCAGTTGTAAACCCGGGTTGGGAGTGTCCCAGTTAACCAGCGAATACGCCCTCAGTTCATCGTAGCCCAACGCATAGAGCAAGTTCCTTCCCGCCATCCAGGTAACGCCGTGGCCGGAATACAACGAATCGCTGAACAACACGGTATTTGAACGGCCCGCATCGTAAATTTCCAACCGGTTCCCCTTGTCGGCGGTAGACAATGCAACCGCTATACGGTTACCGGGAAGGTATTCTACGGAGTGCGCATTGGGTGTGATGGCGTAAAAGAGGCATTTCCGGGTCGCACGGTCCACCAGAAGGGTTCCTCCGCTCGAGGAACAGATCAGGATCTTGGTATGGTTATCTACCGATTTGTGATCATCCACGGTCCTCATGTGCCGGATCATTGTATCGGGCATGTTCGTGACTTCGGATGTCTTCAGGTACCAATTGACTTTCTTTACGCTGTCGGCCGAGTTGTCGAAATCCAGGATCATCACCACATTGTCTCCCCCGACGATTATTTCCCGCGGAAGCTTCGAGTTTGATTCGCTGCACGAAACGGCAACGAAAAGGAAGAAAACGAGAGCGATCCAATCAACACATTTACATTTTGTCATCGTTCTTTTAGTTTAAGTTATCCCATCCGGGATTTTGTTTCAACATTTTATTTAACGTAAGCTCTTCAGTAGGAATCGGGTTGAGGTATTCCCAGTCTTTAAATTCGGGCAATTCTCTTGAGTAAGGTATTATTCTGCCATATTCCCCCTCACTCAATGCCGCCACATCCGCCAAACGAAAATACTGAACTCCTGCGATGCGATCGGACGGAGGAGTCTGATTATTTTTCAGGACATATAAGTCGGGACTCCCATCATTATTCAGATCGATATAGGTGTTGAATTCTTTTATATACATACCTTGATAACGATCCCTGAAGAGCTGTCCTTCTTTCCATCTTTTTAAATCTTCCGTTCTAAATCCTTCAAAAGCCAACTCCACCCTCCTCTCTCTTCTTATTTCAAGAATCATGGGGTCTGAAGTATTTTTATAATAATCATCCAAATAAGGATCCAGAGGCGAATTTATGGAAAGAGGAGGTAAATTTACTCTTTTTCTGATTAAATTCACAGAAATATCCAAGTCTTCTTGTGTTAAAATGCCTAGCTCAGCTTTCGCCTCCGCATAATTTAATAAAACCTCTGCATACCTGATCATGATCACATCCCTCAGTCCGCCGCCCTGATCTTCTATAGGGGGCCCTACTCTTTTATGTATCATATAACCGGTAGTATTCTGATTGAAATCGGTCAAAGCTTCGCCACTTGTCCCTACCCTTACGTATCCGGGGAAAACCAGGGTTTGCCATAGACGGGGATCTCTGTCCTTAAACTCATCCATATAAGGTAATGCACGCCTCTTGCTCTCATCGGGATATCTTTTCTGGAATGTCTCCCCATTACTCATCAAGTAATCAGAAATTAAAGAATAAGTAGCGCCATAGTTTCCATTCGAAGTGGATGTGAAATTAGGAGTATAATAAAAGTATTGGTTCTGTGTGGACCGGGCTAAAATAACCTCCTCCGTATAAGCATCCTTGGGCTGGAAAAGATTAAAGTAATCACGATGCGGATCTCCCGTAGAATAAATCGTATACATTCCGGATTCCATTAACTCCTTGCTTGCGTCAACAGCCTCCTGAAGAAGTACCTTGCAGGCATTTGCGTCCCTAAGCCCATGATATTTTGAATATGTTCCTTCGTATAACAGTATACGGGACTTCAACGCAAGTCCCATCCATTTTGAAATTCTGTTTTTTGTTTTTTCGACAGGAAGATACCGGATGGCAAAATCTATATCCTTTCTTATTGAATCAACAATTAAGGTACGGGGATCTCTCGGTTTAAAGATCAAATCTTCATCACTTGTCGCTAGCGGCTGGGAATACCAGGGGACATCTCCGAATTGCTGCACTTTCTTATAATAGAACCATGCGCGGAAAAATTTTCCTAAAGCTATGTGTTTATTTTTTACAGACGGATCCAGCTTAGAGTTATTCACGTTTTGAATGAAATAGTTGATATTCCTTAATTGAGACCAGTTCCATCCGCCACTGCCAAGTGCTGTAGGCATTGAATAAACGCCCCTGCGAAGAGCCGGAGGTGAAGTTTTGTGTTCGCAATTATCGCTTGTGAAATCTGCAAGAATATCGCCTCTATCGATGTAATTGTAGAAACTGTTCGAAAAAGTTTCAATGCTACTTTCATTTTCCCAGAATGCCTCGGATTCCGCCAGTTTTGTCAATGGTTTTAATTCCAAAAAATCGTCGTTGCAGGAATACAGAAATATTATTGCTGTAATTATTACGGTGAGGTGTAAATATTTTATTGTTTTCATATTTTCATCTTTTAAAATTGAATTTGTGCTCCGAAAGAATAAACCCTCTGGATGGGGTACGCAGTACCCAGGCCTACACTTCCCTGATTGGCGTCCGGATCCTTCATCAACCCTTCAGGATCGAGGCTGAAATGCAGTTTTGTATATTCCCAGAGATTTTGCCCGGAAACAAAGAATCTCAGGCTGTTCAGTTTGATTTTCTTCACTAGATCATGGGGTAAGGAATAGCCGAATGAAAAGTTTTTCAACCGTATATAGGCGGCATTTTGCATGTACTTGGTTTGAGGTTGCCCCAGGTCATTCCCCCCTAATGCAATATATCCCTGCGGTTTGGGAAAGTATGCATTCGGGTTTTCAGGTGTCCATCTATTTTCTATCACATGCTTTGTCATCACCTGATATTTCCGGTTATAAGGCCCCCAGAAATTAACGGCTTCGGCGCCGGGATAAATGTCCCTTTTCCCAACGCCATTAAAAAACACATTCATGTCGAACCCTTTCCAGGCACCATTAAGCGTTAATCCAAACTGATAACGGGGAGTCTCATTCCCGATAACCCTATAATCTCCAGGATTATCCAATGTCCTGTCTCCCCAACTAATGACACCGTCGTTGTTCTTATCTTCAAACTTTATCGTTCCCGCACTGGCATAGACCCTGCTGGTTGAGCTCGACGACAAGACCGCACTCTTTTTGGCCTCTTCATCCGTAAGAAAATACCCCAACGTAGTCAAGCCCCAGATTTCTCCAATAGTTTGTCCCACGTAATAATCTGCCAAATAATTTGTCGGATTATAATAATCCGTTATTTGGGACATGTAGTCCGACACGTTAAAATACACGCCGTACATAAACCTGTCATCCAGCAGAGTAAAAGAATCGTTCCAATTGACATTCAACTCCCATCCTTTCGTTCTTAAAGATGCAATGTTTTCTTTAGGGACACTTGCTCCGAAAACAGATGGTAATGACCTGTAGTTGGCAAGCATATCTTTGGTGTCTCTCCTGAAAACATCCAATGTCGTATTGAATTTACTGTTGAACAAAGAAAAATCCAGGCCTAAATTGAACGACTCGACCGTTTCCCAGGTAAAGTTGTCAGACTTCGGGGCAGGAGCAGACGTCAGGTTAACGAGGTTTCCGTCCAACGAAAAACCGGATTGGCTTACACTCATAATAGGAATATAGTCATAAGAGCCTATATTCGCATTCCCCAATGAGCCGTACGAAAACCGCAATTTCAGATTAGGTACAACTGTCTTTAAAGGCTCGAAGAACGCTTCCTCGGATATTCGCCATGCAGCCGATGAAGAAAGATAGCCGTGTCCCCGCTTTTGTTTTTCAAATCTCGATGACAAGAAATAACTGGTATTAAATTCCACGAGATACCTGCTTTTCCAATTGTAGTTTAAGCGGGAAAAGATACTGCGTGACGAATTCCGATTGTCGTCATCCCGCGTGTTTGAAGCGCCCGTTGCCAGGTTGAGAGAATGTTGGTCTACAGGAAGTGGATACAGTTTTTCAGCATAAGAATACAAATAGTCATAATGTTCCTGATTATACCCTCCCATGACCTTTATGTCATGGTCATTGATCAGTTTACTATACGTACCGTAGGCGTTAATGTTGGTCAATACGCTTTTCCAGTTACTCCGGTATATTTTGGCCGGCCCGGCATCCGAATAATAATCCAAGACTATGTTTCTGTTGTTGAAAGAATTTGACAAGTACGGCCCAACATTATCCCACCACCTTAGGTAGTCTGTATTTTCATTTTGGTATGTCCCGTCTATTCGTATTTCCAAATCCTTGTTCAACAAAGAAATATCCACTCCCAATGTGGTTTTCACATCATGCACATCTTTCTCAATACCCGATTGTTTTTCGAGAAATCTCCTGTAGAACCCGATATCGGTAGGCACCATTTTCCCATCGATATCTACATATTCAGGCATCATCGCGTTTGAATTCTCAATAAACCTGTATACATTGGAGGTAAAGCCATATAAATACTGGTTGGGATGCTCCTCATCCCTTTTAACCATTGTCGTATTATTAAACAAGGAAACATTCTTGTTGAGGTTGTACCTCAAATTAGACAACAAAGTGTATCTTTTAATTTTCTCGGGTTTGAACTTAATATTCCCCTCTTCGTAATTGTAATCTCCCGCCAGGTAATATTGAAAAGAGTCGTTGGCTCCGCTGACACTGATCCGATGGTTTTGTTGAGGAGTATATTTGCGCAACCACTCTTTATAATAGTTATATACTTTTCCACCCAACAGCAAAGTCGATCGTCCGCCGATTATTTCTAATTTTGCCTGTGGAAGGGTCGGGTCCTTTTCATACAAGTAGGGATACTCCACCTGGGCATCGGTAAAATACGATTGCCCTATGTACTTATTGAATTCATTTTGATTTATATCGATATAATCTACCGGATTATCGTATATTTCAGGGACAATGGTAGCTTTGCTGAATCCGAAGTAATTGTTGTATTCCACCTTGGATTTTCCCTTTTTTCCTGTTTTTGTGGTGATAAGGATAACCCCAAACGATGCACGTGCGCCATAGATAGTTGCCGAAGCGGCATCTTTCAAAATAGATATATCTTCAATATCATTCGGCGATAAATTATTCAGACTATTGCTCGACTGAGGAACCCCGTCAATAACAATTAAAGGGTCGCCTCCATTTATGGAGGTAGTTCCCCGTATATTAAAAGACGAGAATCTTCCCGGTTTCCCGTCGGCAGTAGACACATAAACACCCGGCAGCTGGCCTTGCAAAGCCTCCCCCATCGTGTTTACATGAAGAGACGCCAATCGGCTTTCGGACATATTGTCCACAGCTCCTGTCAAATTCACTTTTTTCTGTGTTCCATAACCAACCACTACAACCTCATCCAATAGCTCTGCATCTTCGTGCATAACCACATTCATTGCGGAAGCACCGTCCCAGACAACTTCCTGCGCTGAAAAACCGATGTACGTAAAGACTATCGCCGCGTTTGCGGGAACGTTGATCGAGAAGTTCCCATCCACGTCCGTCACCGTTCCGTTTGTGGTACCTTTTTGAATCACATTCACCCCTATGAGCGGGGTGCCGGTAATGTCTTTCACGGTCCCCCTCAGGGTACTGTTTTGCGCAACTGCTCCTGCTGAAAGAGCCCAAAATAACACAATCAAGCTTATAAACACACTTGACAATTTACTTCTAACCATAATTTTTTTTGTTAATCAAATTAAAATTTCCAATCGAGACGCAAAGAAAAATTATACATGTTAAGAAGCGGTTACTTTTTAACGAAGAATTTGTTACTTAACATTTGAGAATTGAACACAACCCAATAAAAACCCCTCAAGACAGTTTTGAACCGCCTTGAGGGGCAAACATTTACCGGTTTCATTGCCGGTGATATCGAGGAGTTTATTCAGACAACAGTTCCATCAACCTCCTCCTGTGCTCTCTGAACGCAGTTATGTTGTTATCATATCTATCAAAACTGTAAATCACTTTATCAATGATATCGCGGGCCGCTTCTGGATCTTTCTTTTCGAGCATCTTGAAAAGTTCATAATCCACAATTCCATCACGCATAGCTTCAAACCGGATTGAACTAAGAAGTTTATCACCTTGTGGATAAATTATCCAGGAGTCGCCTCCCGGTAAAATATTTCCTCCTTCATAATTAATTGAAGTTTGTTCATCCCAGGGATCCGTTCGCCAATGATTGAGCCCCCAATGCAAATAACCGGGTATGTTATACTTGAAGTTTAACCAATGTATATACCGGGTTTTAAGTAAAGGCAACTCAATAAACCGATTGGCGTATTCTCCCTTGGGAGACAGGCATGTATAAAACCATGCTTCTTTCCCTTCACTATTTTTATTGATGTTATTGTAAAAATAATAATCCTTGTTCATGAAATCCAGTTGAGGCACGTATATGTCCACAATATCCTCCAGATCTTTGCTATGTGTAGCTTCAATAATTTTAATCTCCGGGTACACTTGCTTGACAAACCGTGCAATTTCCACATAACTTTGTACGTTAGTAGGTGTAGGTTCGTCGGCAATATATTGTAAATAATTACCCTCCCACCCTTTTTCCTTCAGGTGATGTTTAAGAGAAGTGAAAAAATCAACGTAAAACTGCTGAGCTCGCTCATTGGATAATGGCAGTTTTTCAAACCTATTTTCTGCGTTTCTATCCACTGAAGGCACCCTCACCACAAACTGTGAATCCCAATTACTTTCTCTTGTCCCAATGTGCCCTCCTTCTAACCTGCCAATAACCCCTTCCTGTATGAAAATTTCTACCACCTTGTCGAATCGGCTGAAATCTACTTGCCACTTCCCATTTATGAATGCAAAATCAGATAAATCCAGTGGGGAAATTCTGGCCGAGTTCTGTCTGTATTCCGCCATCATTTTTGCCAGTTTCCGGATGTACTCCCAATGTTGTGGAGAAAAAGATTCAAAATCTTCACCCCGGTTCATCCATTTAAGTTGAGCCGCATCTATTGTGAACCAATTTGTTACCCATAAACTGGTTTTATCAATTGTTACAGGATAAACCCTGACAGAATAGTCCTTTTCGATATGAAATTCTTTGTTTTCAATATTCCCATTAATTATCACCTTGCCACTATACAGTCCGGGGCTAGCATCCGAGGGGATGGGTATAGTGATCCAAATTGGCTGTGAATTACCAAATTTCACATCAATCTCATCCTCTTCCAATAACGGATCGGGAAAATAACCTGAAGGTGAATTGATTCTGTCCCGGGAATAATCCCAGATACTTCGCCCAACTTTAACAAAACCAACAAATCTTACTTTCGATGCGGGGAGCAGTTTGTCTTTATTTGATGCTTGGGTAACCGTTACCCTTAAGTTGTTTATTGTATAGGGTGAGCGAACAACAAACTGGAGACTGGCATGCTCGCCCCGTACCACTTCACTAATTGCTTCTTGTGAACCCGGGAAAAAACTGCTTTCTGCAAGAACTTTCTCCATAGGGTCAACATATTCAAATTGAATCTCTTTCCTGTCGCAACTGAAACCAGAGAAACAAATCACAGATAGTAAAATGATTGCATTTAAAAAAGTTTTTTTTACTGAATCAGACAGGTGAAATGTATTATTTTTCAACGTCATTCTCATAGATTTTTTAATAAATTAGACAAAACCTTATCACTCACTCCCAACCCGGGTTTTGCGTCAACTCACCGTTCAGTGATATTTGGGCAGGAGGAACCGGATATAAATAATCCCTGTCGGGTTTGAATCCGAACCCGTTTGGCAGGTTTTTCTGATACGGATCAAGGTAGCCGTCTTCATTCACAAAAACATCTTTTCCGGGAATTAACAAAGGGCCTCCATCTACATAGTTATCCTCACTATCCTGAACTCCCGTCCAGAAGTCCTTGTCGAACCAGTATCCAAGAGGACGTATGCCAACAATCAAATGATGTGCTCTCCATCTTAATAGATCATCACCTCTATATCCTTCACAAGCCAATTCAATTCTCCTTTCCCTACGCACCTCGTTAATAATGGGTGAAAGTTCCGGAAATTGCCAGTCAGGATCGTTCGCTATGGAGTGTAAGTTTAAAGACGGCATACCTGCCCTTGAACGGATTTTGTTTATTGTCAAATCCATATCGTCTTGTGTTATAGTCCCGAGCTCCGCTTTTGCTTCAGCATAATTTAAAAGTGCCTCTGCATAGCGAAAGATAGGCATGGATGTTTCCGATGCATTCGGATCCGGTTGTCCTCTTGATTCGGTGTCAAGCCCCTTTTTCAACATGTAACCGGTAGTATTTCCTCCCTCTCCGCCCTGATCTATATAAGGCCGGGTAAATTCATATCCGGGTACTGGAACTCCGTTTTGGGTTCTTCTGGGTTCTCCTTCTTTCCAATAAATCATTTGTCTTAATCGTGGATCTCTATTCTCCACTACCATTTCCAATGACTTGTCACCCCTATATAACGGGCTTAAAGATATCGGTTTTCCGTCCTCGCACAGGTAGCTCTCTATTAGCGATTTAGTCAATCCCGTTCCGGCACCGCTCGTTGTATATCGTTGAAGATTATGTACTGTGCTCAGCGAAATACTATAATCCCTTGTGAGCAAAACCTCACCTATACCGCTTAGGTCATCACGGTTAAACAATGAAGCATAATCAACTTCGGGATGGCCGGTGGAGTATAGTTCTATGGTATTCATGTCCATCAGCTGCTTCGCCGCTGCGGCAGCGATTTCCAAATATTCCTGTCCATTACCACCCTTCACTCCAAAGACAGTTTCCTGATGATACTTCTCCCATGTTCCTTCATAAAGAGCCACTCGCGATTTATATAAAAGAGCGGACTCCTTATTGATGCGATTACGTGTTGATGCTGCTTTAGGAGGTAGTTTTTCTATTGCCTGGGAGAGGTCATCCAGAATGTAGTCGATAACCTCTTTACGGGGGGTACGTGCTGCAAAAAGTTCTTCTGAATCAGGGGTCAGCACTTGCGAAACATACGGAACATCCCCATACTGTCTTACTAGATTAAAGTATGCAAATGCTCTGAAGAAATATGCCTCACCCACATATGGAGCTATTTCAGACTCGGAAACGCTCATCTCTTTGTATTTACTCAACATGATATTGATGCTCCTGATTCGTGAATAATTCCAACTTCCGTTATTTGTCGTAATCGTGTTGGTTCCGGCTAAACGATTATCATAAAAGCGGCTTGCCATATTGTCACTGTTGTTATCATCCCACAGATATCCTCCTCCCCAGCTGGGAAATTGAGGTAACATCGTATAAAATTGATTAACGTATAGCTGCAGGTCCGATGCAGACTTCCAATAATCAACATCTGTAATGGAGTCAAGCGGTGTTTTATTCAAGTAATCATCCAAATCACAACTTGTGAGAACCGTAAAGGAGAATACTATTAAATATATAATTTTTTTCATACTTGTAATTCTTTTATATTTTATAAATCAACATTTAATCCAAACGAAAAAACTCTCCTCAGGGGATAAGCTTTCCCTGATCCGTAATCTCCTACAAATGCTGTTTCAGGATCAAATGATTTATGCATCTTGGTTAGTGTAAACAAGTTTTCACCCGTCACAAAGAATCTGATTTTCTCAATTGGGAACTTTATCTTTTCTTCTACCGGAAGTGTATATCCAAATTGAAAACTCTTCAACCTGAAGTAAGCTGCATTTTGCAGAAAACGAGTCTGAGTCTGAGTGTTTTTTGAATGTTCATTCGTGCCTAAATAGGGCTTTGGATAATAAGCGTTCGGATTATCCGGACTCCAGTAATCCAGATGTTGAACGAACACGCTACTTCCCCATATGCCTCCTGAAATTCCATAGAACATGTTACCGGACGGAGCCCCATCACGCTTGCCAACACCCTGGCAAAAAACACTTAAATCAAAATTCTTCCAGTCAAGTCCAAGATTAATGCCGTAGCTAAAACGCGGAGTTGAGTTCCCAATAATAGACAGGTCGCCATGATCGTCTAACGTGTTGTTTCCGGGAGTAATTTTTCCATCCTTATTTAAATCTGCATATTCGATATCCCCCTCACCCCACCGTGAGAAGAAATATGTTTGATCGGGGCCCGCATCAGCTTCCTTCTGACTTTGATAGATACCCACAGAGGTGTATCCCCAGATCTCCCCTATTTTACGTCCTACATAATAATCAGACAGTACCCCATTGTCATTCTTGTACCTGGTAATTGTTGTCTGGTTGTCTGAAAGATTAAAAGCTATGTTGTATCCTAAATCGCCAATTCTATCACGCCATGCTATTTGCATTTCAAACCCTTTGGTCTGGAGGTCTGCATTATTTCTTTTTGGCGCAGATGCTCCTAAAGTTGCCGGTAAGCTTTCAGCCGGGCCAAACATGTTTTTTGTCTCCCTTACGAAATAATCATAAATCAAGCTCAACCTGTTATTCAAAAAGTAAGAGTCAAATCCAATATTTGCTGTCCGTACCGTTTCCCACGTCACATCAGGTGATATTAATCCGGCTGCACTAACGTATATGGGACGAGCGCCATTAATTATCCAGTTGAGGTTTTTATTTATACCCATTGTCGGCAGGTATAAATAATTTGCAACGTTTTGGTTACCCACCTCTCCCATAGAGCCTCGAATCTTTAAAAAGCTGACTTTAGATGCCAGGTTATCTTCCCAAAAATCATTGTTTGAGATTACGTAACCTGCCGAGAACGCGGGGAAAAACCCCCAGTTATATCCGGGTGCAAACCTGGAAGAACCATTGTATCTGCCTAAAACTTCAAATAAGAACTTATCGTCGAAATTGTAGTTTATCCGGCCAAAGTAACTTAAAGTGCTCCAATGGCCTTTATAACCGGAGAGGTGAATTTGGCCCGTGGCTGTCCTTAAGGACGGGACTGATTCTGTAACCAGGTAATCATTTCTACCTTCAACGGATGTATGGTAATAATATTCATTCTGCATACCGCCCATAAAAGTAATTTTATGTTTTGCGATGTTTAAATCGAAATTCGAATAAATATTGTTGGTGTTATAAAAGTCACGCGAACCGTTTTCCACATAAAAATTGGGGAACGAAACTCCACTCCTGCTTTTTGTTACACCGTCTACCAGTGTTCTATAAACGGTTTTTTTATGGTTGGTCTGGTTATTGAAATTCTGGCGTATATTGGTTTCAAAGTTAATTTTCCAGTTTTTAAGGGGTTCAAGAATAACATTGACACTATTCAACAATTCATTTTGATTTCTTTTGTTCCTGCCGGCTTGTGATAACAATACATGATAACTTTCGTAATAGTTGCCGTTTGGGTCTTTTTCCGGCATATTCGACCAGGTTCTGGCAACTGAATGATAGTAATCTCCAATATCAGCGTAGTTATGAGGTGTATCTATATCGCGCCGTGTGTATCTGTTGTTGAATTGCAACGATAGCCAATTGCTGATTTTCGAATCAATATTCGCAACGAAATTATACCGTTGGAATTTCTCATCTCCAATTCTGTAAATTCCATCTTCATTATAGAAACCACCTGAGATGAAATAGTTAGCTTTTTGACTTCCTCCGCTTACGTTGATATCATGTTTTTGCGTAAGTGCCCACGGTTTATAATAAACCTGATACCAGTTAGTGTTGCCAACAGCCTCGTAATAGCTGGTGAACTGTTCAGGGTTAGTCGGATTAACCGTCATGGCAGGATGCGTCCCGGGATGTTCGTGGTTCTCCCTGGCTTTTTGTAACGTTTCGCTTGTTATGGGAGAGGTTACCCCGGCATTGTGAAAAGCTGTATCCAATGTATACAACCACTCATAACCTGAAGCAGGTTGAGGAAGATTAACAGGGCCATTCATTCCGAAAGTAGAATTAAGCCGGACCGATATTTTTCCTGACGTATCCCTTCCCCTTTTCGTTTTTATGTTGAGTACTCCAAAAGCTGCCCTGGAACCAAAAATAGCTGTCGCGGTAGCATCTTTCATGACAGCAATAGATTCAACGTCATTCGGGTTTATGTTTTCCAACTTAGACTCAACACCATCAACAATTACCAATGGATTGCTTCCTGATAGAGATCCAAAGCCACGGATATTAATAGAGGGAATAGCGCCGGGCTCACCTCCTCGATTGGTAATGGAGACATTTACGTTAGCCAAAACTCCTTGTAATGCAGATGTCATGTTAGAGGTTATTCGGTTTTCCAGTTCCTCTCCTCTGACCTGGGCAATGGCACCTGTGAGGGTTTCTTTTTTCTGTACCCCATAGCCCACAACCACCACTTCATCGAGCGTCTCCGCATCCTCTTGTAACACGATATTGAGGGTTGTTCTTCCGTTAACAGCAACACTTTGTGAAGCCATACCCACGTAAGATATTTCCAAAGTAGCGTTGGAAGGGACGTTTGAAAGAATAAAAGTGCCATCGATATCCGTAACTGTGCCTACGGATGTTCCTTTCACCTGCACCGTTACGCCTATCAACGGTTCTCCCGAAGTATCGGTTACCGTGCCTCTTACCGTTATGTTTTGGGCAAGCAGGCATAAGGAAAATGACCACATAAAGAGAAAAAATATCCCTTTCTTTACACTTAAAAACATTTGTTTCATTCTTGAATTTTGTTTTAAATTAGTTATTAGATATTTAGTATCCCGTCAAGTCTTTATACGTCATGGTAAATTACATACTGCAGGCCTACAACTTCATTTCTACAGGCAGATCAACAGCATGCGAAACCTGAACTAAACGGGTATTTCCGGCGAAAGCCGGTTGAAAGAGAAGAGAGTTTGCAGATAACTGAAACCCGGTGCGGTAACGGGCAATCGTAGTATGCGCGGGGATATAAAAAAAGAGGCGCGGACGATTGTCGTTATTCTTCTTTACAGGCTCCGCAAGGGCCTTAGTCAGAGAATATAACAATGTCCACGCCCTTATTTCTAAGGGCGCTTCCATTCCTTGGCCTCTGACTTTGAATTTTGCGGATTCGTTATAAAGGCCAAAAAAAGCGCTATATTATTTCGTACCGTGGTTTTACGGTACAAAGATAATAATTCATTTTAAATTCTGTTATGGATCCATGGTTCTTAGTTTTTTAAAATTTAACAATTGTTGATTCATGGCTCAAAGAAAACGAAATTTAACCAAACATATGCTAAGAAGTCCATTGTTAATTATCAATTTTGCATTGATAATTATCAATACCTCCCTTTTTTTGACTATATTTGTAGTAATAAAATAATATCCAGACAGATATATGGAAACCAAAGAACAAAAATTAAAAAACACCCATCACGGGCACGCTATCAAGCGTTTCCGCCATACACTGGGCATCAAGCAGGAAACCCTCGCCACCGAAATGGGGCTTAGCCAGGCACTGATTTCCACCTACGAACAGCGGAAGATCCTCAACGACGATGTAATCGAACGTTTTGCCAAAGCCCTGAACGTGGCTCCCGAACTGATCAAGGAACTGGAAGAAGATCCGGTAACTTTGATTATTGAAAATAATACCTTTGACAAAGGCTGTATGGCTGGTGTTTATTATAATGATGGTGATATTCATAACAACTCCGATCCCATCGAACAGATTCTCGAACTGAGTAAGGAAAAAACAGTCCTCTACGAACGGATGCTCGAACTGGAAAAAGAAAAGAGCGCCCTCTTGGAGCAAATGATAAAGGAGAAGAAATAAGGTTTCGTTTCCTATTTAAGATAGGCAGGTGGCTTATTTAACGAAAGAGAAAAGAGTATGCTTTAGTGGCGGAGCTCCCTCTCACCAATGCCTTTGCCGAATAAAACTAATAACTTTTTAACAATACCATTTTTTTATCCAAATAATTGTTATATTTCCTCTATAAATCCATTTGTTTCCCTGCATAATAAACTCATTGAAGCTGGTTTGCTATATTTTAGACACATAGATTTACTGACGAAAGAAAAATGAACTTTCGTCAATGTAAATTAATTTCCTCTTCGAACTCTTACGGTTCTTGATCGGCGTTCAATACGGATTGTCTGACACGGTCAGTTTGCGAACCGGGGTATAAAATCCACCACAAATATAAAGGCCTTACAAACAATCCGACTGCTCCTGAAAAGCGGAACAGGAGTCCGCCCTACGAAGCAGTTTTTTTCTTCAGATGATACGTTTCATCAAAGTTCTCATGTCTGGAAAGCAGTTTCCAGATAACGGTAAGCATCTCCCGGGCAACGGCTACGATAATGGCGTTATGGTGTTTCTTCATGCCTTTTAAATGCCAAAAACGGCAGTAAAACACGGATCCTCTTGTTCGGGCGGCACTCCATGCACATTCTATCAAAGCTTTTCTCAGATACTTGTTCCCGTGTGTTATTTGGCGGCTCTTAATTTTTCCTGCGCTTTCATCGTTACGCGGTCTGAGTCCTGCCCATGACACAAGGGCTGCTGCGGTAGCAAAAAGTTCCATATTGTCGCCTATTTCAGAAATGATGATAGCTGCCGAGAGCTCCTTCACACCCGGAATACCGAGCAGAAACAAAAATGCTTCCCGATAAAGGTTCATACACATTTGAACCATCGCCTCGTGGCATTGCTGTTTTTGTGATTGATACATGTCAAGCATCTGCGTGTATTGCCCAAGCAAATCCCTGTCGCTTTCAACGATGCAGCCCTCCAACGCATCATGCACCGCCGATTTTCCGTGTCGGTTAACCGTGCGCCCGTGGATAAGCCGGATAAGTTCATCCACGGATGTCTCACCCCTTATCAGGGAATCCACCACTTTGCGGTAGCTCCTGCTTCTGGTGCGCGAGACATAATTGCTCAAACGCACGTTGCAGCGCTGAAGAAGCATGTCGATACGCTGTTCACAACGAACCGTGTCCTTGTTTATCTCGTTGATGCGCCGTCCGTATTGGCGCAGGCGTTGAATGTTGCCGTCAGGAACAAAGCTGTCCCTGACTAATTCCTTGAGCAGGGCCGTGGCAATCCACTGCGCGTCTTTCACATCGCTCTTGCGACCGGGCAATTGTTTAAGAAACTGGGGGTTGACCAGATGAAGCTTGAAATCTGATTCCAATAAACGCCAGAGGGGAATCCAATAAATGCCCGTACTCTCCATACATACATCACTCACAAAACGGGAGTGCATTACAACGGCCATCCGCTTTATTTCGCGAGTGGTAACTCCGAATTTTTCTTCTGTTTTTTTGCCTTGCTCGTCCAGGATGCACATAAATATGCTATCTTTGTGAACGTCGAGGCCGCTAACTGTTCTCATAATGATAATTTTAAATTATACTTTGTGTCATAGAACACGTTAATTACAAGTAGAACAGTTACGGCCCCGATTTTTATCGGGCGGCGTATAAAATTCAAACTTTTTTATATAAGTTTGTAATTCAAAATACTGATACTTATGCAACACACAAGTTTCCACTATTATTTATCCCGATTCAAAGAACCTTCGTAGACACCCCCCGATTGCGCGTGAGGAAATACAAATGTTTTAAATTTAACATTTAGGCAAGGAGGAGATTGATTGGGTAGAAAACATGTTGGTTACCATAATAGGAACCATGACTTAGTGAATCTAATAAAACATAAAAATGAATCTAGCGATAATATTAAGTGTTAGTGAATACACCGATAGTATAAACAACTTACCAGGTTGTAAAAAGGATGCAGACTGTATAAACAACATCATAACCAAAACTTCAAAGTTTGACGAAATACTATTTATAAACGAAAAACTCTCAAGCGGGATAGTAAAAGAAAAGCTAACAACATTCATATCTGAACATAAAAATAAAAGAATAGACGAACTATTCTTTTATTATACTGGACATGGTGAATTCAAAAATAATGAATTCTATTATTTGCTCTCGGATTACAATCAAATCAAAAAAAATCAGACATCACTTCAAAATGAGGAAGTGGATAGTTTATTTAGAACTTTAAATCCTGATATCGTTGTTAAAGTTATTGATGCTTGTCAGTCAGGAAAAGCTTATATAAAGGAAGCAGGTGCTATTACAAAGTACTTTCAAAAAACAATTAACCGTTTTAATAGGTGCTATTTTCTTAACTCTTCATTAAAAGACCAAAGTTCATTTCAAACCGAAGTGATAAGTGATTTTACATTGAGTTTCATTAATTCAATTAAAGAACATGACACGAATGAAATTAGATACAAAGACATCATTGATTTCATTTCGGATGTATTTGAAAAAAACACTTTGCAAACACCCTTTTTTGTAGTTCAAGCTGACTATACTGAAAAGTTTTGTGTTATCAATAAAACTCTAAAAGAATATCTGAATAGCCTTGACACAACATTTTTTGATGAAACTGAAGAAAAAGAAGTTGAAACCTCATTACTTGATAAGATAAAAAAACAGGCTGCTGAATACTTTACAAAGGAACAAGCGATTGAACTTTTGAACGAATTAAAGCTAAATCTAAACGAGTATAAACTTGACGATGAGCTAAATGAAATTTTTGATCTGTCAATTATATTTCAAGAAAACTATGACGGAATTGTAAACAAAAACACTATTGGCAAATGGCTTTACGAGAATCCCCACGAATATTTTGCAAAGTTAAGTCATGTAAGAGAGAAAAAAGATAGACATACAAACATTCTTGGAAGTCTCAATGCCTTACAAACATCTAGTTTTTTAAATCCCATTGAGGAAGACTTCGAGTTTGAATGGGTAAGAAACGGTTTTGAATTAGAAGTCGAAGTACCTTACAAATCAATATTTTTCACTTTAAACTCCAAATTTCCTAACATCGAGAGCTATACTGCAAGAATTATTTATCTGTTGTCGAAGAAACAGATTCGTTTTTTCTACTTCTTGACAAATTTTGAAACAAAGAATTGGGACGAAAGAAAACTAAATACTAAAATAGAATGGTTTACATCAGAATTCCAATTAAAGGAAACTGAAAAGATTATGGAAGGATTGAATAAAATATTTAATCAACTCATTGACAAAATAAAAAAAGACATAGAAGAGAAATTTGTAAATAAAGAAACATCAAAAGAATAATTACTGCTGCTATCACGGGTTTTGCGTCAGGAAGCTGAGACGGTTTGGCTTACGCAGGCACAAATGAGTGAACTTTTTCAGCGTGAAAGAACTGTCATCACCAAACACATCAATAATGTGTTTAAGGAAAATGAACTTCACGAAAAAAGCAATGTGCATTTTTTGCACATTGCAAATTCTGACAAGCCTGTTAAATTTTACAGTTTGGATGTTATCATATCAGTTGGTTATCGGGTAAAATATTTAATTTGTACATTTATTCTTTCGGATCTGCTTCCGCTTTGCCAATATCCAACATATAGGAGAACACATCTATAAAAAATACTCATGGAAGAAAACTCATAACTTTTTAACAATATCGTTTTTTTATCCAAATAATCGTTATATTTGCGATTCAAAATACTGATACTTATGCAACACACAAGTTTCCACCAATTATTTATCCGGATTCAACGAACCTTCGTAAACACCTCCGATTGTATAGGGATATACGAATGTTATAAATCGGGTATTTACGAAAGTTGTGTATTTATTACGTAAACGACACGTTGTGCGGCATACAAAGAAAGCCCACACACAAACAGGCACATTTGGTTTTTGCCAACACGCAAATCCAACACTGAAAAACCAAAAGAGCCTGTTTTGTTGCCAGCGCTCGAAAGGGAATTTAATAAACTGACGAATGAATTAAGAAAATAATGGAAAAAGTACACGACCCAAGGGAATTTATAAGAGGCATTCAACAAATTCTAATCAACAATACTATTAGAATAGGCTTTCTATTTGGTGCTGGTACATCCATGGCTGCTCCTCTTACTGATAGCGATGGAGAGCCTATAAAAGACGAAAAGAATAGGATAAAGCCTCTGATACCAGGGGTCTGGGCAATGACAGATTCAATTATTGCGGGAATTGTTGAGGCTAAGTTTAAAAAGGCATTAGAAACTATCAAAGCGGAGTTAGAAGAAAACAATTCTGCCTTTATGCTTGAAAATATTATTTCTGCTATCGATCAAAAATTAAAAGTAGTAGGTAAGGACACTCTATGTGGACTTAACAAAGAGGAGTTGAAGGAATTGAGAATACTTTTCCAAAAAGAAATACGATCCTTAGTTTCTGTACACAATAATCCAGACATAAACATAGAGAAGTCATCGCAACTTCATACTGACTTTGCTAGATGGGTAAATAATGCTTCTCGAAAAAATGCCAATGGGGTCTTTACTACAAACTATGATTATCTTTTTGAACTAGGATTTGAGTCTAAAAAGTTGCCATATTTTGATGGATTCGTTGGTGGATATAAACCTTTTTTCGATCCAGTTAGTGTCGAGAATGATTATTTGATACCAAAATGGACAAGATTATGGAAACTACATGGTTCCTTGGGCTGGGGTTATGACGACAAGGAAGAAAGAATAATTAGAAGTAGAGAAATAAGTGATGATGGTATTGTCATATATCCTTCTCTTCTCAAATATGATGATTCTAGAAAACAACCGTATTCTAGCTATATAGAGCGACTTTCCTCATTCATAAAAAAGGATGATGGCGTTCTATTTATTTGTGGCTATTCATTTGGAGACGAACATATTAACGATACCATTATCAATGCTTTAGCACAATCAAAATCTACAACAGTGATTGCGCTGGTTTTTGACAAAGCCTTAGATGAAGATTCTACGGCAATCAAAGTTGGAAGAAACTCTAACAAATTCATGATTTGCGGAAATAAAGCTGCACTGATTGGTGGAATTTTTGGTAAATGGGCGCTTAAACGTGAGCCAGCTAAGGATGATTTTGAATTCATTGACCAATTTTTTGATAGGGATGCTCCATTGCCAGTAGCTGATAAAGGACAAGGCGATGAAAAGGAACTTCCAACTGGCGAACTAAAACTAGTAGACTTCAACGCTCTTATTGAATTCCTTGTTGATCTTTCATATCCAAATGAAGGCCGCTATGAATGATCAAATACATACGATAATTGGGCAGGTTAAAAGTGTAAACGGAAGTCGTTTATCAATTAAGCTGTCTGATGATTTCAAATCATCAATGCCAATTATTAACGGTATTGTTTATCGTATAGGACAGATTGGTTCTTTCGTGAGGATTCCACTTGGATATGCTCATTTATACGGGATTGTCACTCAAGCCGGTGCAGATGCAATTCCCGAGAAACTAATAAACAAGGAAACATTTGAGGATCATCAACAGGGTATGCGCTGGATATCTGTTGTATTAGTTGGTGAAAGAGTAAGAAATAGGTTTGAAAGAGGCGTTATTCAATATCCCACCCCTGATGATGAAGTTCACCTAGTCACAATAGATGACTTAAGGATAATCTACAGTGAAATTGATAGTGAAAGTTCACTTACAGTCGGTCAAATTAGTGCTTCCGAAAGCTTACCTGCTCATATAGACTTAAATAAATTCTTATCACGCCACAGTGCTATTGTCGGCAGTACTGGCAGCGGAAAGTCTAATACTGTTTCAATAATATTGGATGCAATAGCTTCGAATAGAAAGTTCAAATCATCTAGGATATTGTTAATAGATCCACATGGCGAGTATAATGAAACTTTAAAAGCTCATAGTAAGGTTTTTAAAATTGGTGCTGATATAGCAAATAATGAAAGTGAGCTCAAAATACCATTCTGGGCTCTTCCTTACAATGAGTTGTTTTCCGTTTTTCCTGGCACACTAAAAGAAACTGCATCTGATTCAATAAGGGTTGAGATTCAGAAAAGAAAAATAGAGTCAGCTAAACACCTAACTAAACCTCCACTAGAACATTCTTTGAATGCCGACAGTCCTATTCCCTTCAGCATAAATCAACTTTGGTATGATTTAGATGATTTTGAAAAACAAGTATTCAATAAAGTGAAAGTCGGTACTGATACTGAACTTCAATTGGTTGCGAGAATAGAAGATGGTGATCCTGAAAAACTTATCCCGAGCCAACACCATCCTCCAGCAACAGGAGGAGGAAATCCTAATATTAATCGAGGGGCAATGGGGATTTTGACCTACTTAAATGGTGTGAGGAATCGAATTCTAGATGATAGGTATAAATTCCTTTTCGATTTGGAAGATTATCATCCTGATATTGATGGTAAAGTAAAGAAGGATTTGGACTTTTTATTATCTGACTGGTTAAATCATGATAGTCCAATAACAATTCTAGATTTATCAGGCGTACCATCGGAAATAATGACATCTATTTCTGGCACAATATTGAAGATAATCTACGATTCCTTGTTTTGGGGGCAAGAACTTAGTGTTGGGGGAAGAAATCAACCAATCATGTTGGCGTTAGAAGAAGCTCATAGCTATCTAAAGGCTGGTGAAAATTCGATCTCATCTAGAATAGTGCAGACAATTGCAAAAGAAGGGCGTAAATATGGTGTTGGTTTGCTTCTAATAACTCAGAGACCTTCCGAATTGGACGAAACAGTACTAAGCCAATTAGGGTCTCTAATCGCGTTACGAATGACTAATTCAAAAGATCGTGGACATGTAGGAAGCGTAATGCCTGATGACCTTAATGATTTAGTTTCTATACTACCAAGTCTTAGAACTGGTGAAGGATTAGTAATGGGGGAAGCTGTGAAAATTCCATCTAGAGTTAAGTTTGATAAAATTCCATATGCACCTAAAAGTAGCGATCCATTGGTGTCCGAAAGTTGGAAAAAGGATAAGCCCGATTCTAAAGAATACGAAGAATTAATGCTCCGCTGGAGAAACAGAAAACTAAAGTAATTAACAGTAAATAAATAAATCATGGAAAAAGAATATGTACAATCTTCAAATATCGAAGCAGTAGGTTACGATGAGGATACTGAAACTCTTAGAGTTTGGTTTCTAAATGGTTCAGTTTATGACTACACTGGAGTTGGCCAATTGGAATATGAAGCACTAAGAGATGCCCCCTCAGTAGGGTCATATCTTCATCAAAACATTAAAGGGCAATATCCTTATGAAAAAGTAGGCTAATGGCATTATCCATAAATCAAAAGCTTAAGCGAATAGAGATATCCAGTTTTGAACTGGACAATGAAATCGTTTTTAATTACTTCGATAATCTTCCTGCAGCTGAACGAGATGAAAAGCTTATACGTGCTATCTATATTGGTGTTTTGGCTTTAATGGAAGATCGAATTTCAGCTTTCTTGTCTAAAACCAGCAATGAACTAGGAACAGAACTGGAAAGTTTAAAAATGATCTTCGAAATGAAGAAAGAGCTTTTCTATAAATCGACTATAAAAGGAGTCCTTGCTGAGGATGAAATAGCGGAATTTCTCAATCAATACTTTTCGGATAGAAAACTAAAAGACAGAGCTGTTCTTACAGGGAATACTGCAGGAAATCTACCTAAAAACAAAACTGGTGACATCATTTGCGAAATAGACGGTAATTCTGAGTTGAAGATTGCTATAGAGTGTAAATTTGATAAAAGTATACGTCTCGGAGATATTGATAGCAAAGAAATATTCACCAGAAAAACTGATACGGCTTGGAGCCAATTAATAGAAGCTCAAGCCAACCGTGATTCCAAAGTAAGCCTGATAGTCTTTGATATTTCTTTAGTGGATAATTCTATACTTAAAAACTTTGAAAATGTCGGTTTCATTCCTGGTATAGGTTTGGTTGCAATTATCAATTCTCAAAAAGGAGACTATTCGAATCTTGCTATTGCATATATGCTTGCAAGGGACATTGCTTTGAATTCAAGAGAAATCGAGCTGGATAAAGATTTGTTAAATGCTCTCGTTAACAGGATTATTAAGGACATTAATGAAGTACTCACAATAAAGGACTTAGTTCAGAAGAATATTGATAATAATAAATCAATTTTAAAACAGCTTGAAAAGTCTTTACTTCTGATGGAATTTAATCAAGAATATTTGAAGAAATTCTTGAAAGATGGTACACTTTCCAAAAAGGATTTGCTCGACTTTTATACAGGAGAAGATATCAAAGATAAATTTAGATTGGTCGAAAAAGACATCAACGAAATATAACCATGTCAGACAGCCACACACATTGCCAAGCCGTTCAAAGCAGCCGCACCAGCCAAAGCTTGTCAAAGAGTGTGTCTGCGCCAACGCACGGACAAAAAAAGTACGACCGCACAACATTGTGTATAAGCAATAGCGGGTTTAGTGCTATTTTGAAACGTAAAACTATAAATCAAAGGTCGGTGCTATCTGACAGTTTAGTGGATTAAAAACCGCTACTGCTCATACACGAGACCGTTATGTGGTAATTTAAAAAAATAAACTATGGAGAATTTTGATATTTTTTTTGAAAATAACCTTATCAATAATAGGTTCACAAATGATAGAAATTTTTATAAATATTTTGAAACATTTGTCTTAAAATTAATTGAAAATATACTTCAAAAAGAAGATAAACCATTAATAAAATATCCTGACATAGGCTTAATTTCTGAAAAAAATAAATGTAAATCTTACATTCAACTTGATGCAATTGCTCCTGAAGGAATTAATAATTTGCCAGGACCCACATTAATTGAAATTAAATCAAATCTTTCAACTAAGACAATTCAAAATTTATTTAATTTCAATGAAAATTACGCAAAAGAATTTCAATCATACTTATTTATTATTGGCACTTCTTTATCAAATACGGACAAGAAATTCTTAAAAAATAATCTGACAAAAAGTTTTAACACAAATCTTGAGATATGGGATTTAGATAAAATCAGGGAACTTGCTTCTTTGTCTAATGAACTAAGCAAAAACATCATTAATAATATTGATAATGAAATATTTAATTTAACAATTGAAAATGCAAAAAAGGCATCTAATGACTGGACAAAAGAACGTGATTCTCAAATAGAAAAACTCCAAGTAGCATATAAAAATGATGATATTGTCTTAATGATTGGGGCTGGAGCTTCAAAGGATGCAGGTGTACCTGACTGGGGTGAGTTATTGAAAGATTTAAACTTGTCGATTATTGACAAGCAAATATCGAGTAAATTAAATATTAGCGAAAAAAGTGAACTTGCAGACTCTTTAGTAAGTATGCAAAATGGAGCACCATTGGTTAGTGCCTCATATATAAGAAATGCATTAGGAAATGATTTTGTAACTGAAATTAAAAATTCATTATATAAACATGTCAAACCAACTAAAGACCAACTATTATTGGAAGTAATTGCAAAGTTATCTCGCCCAAGAAGGAAACGTGTTGGTATTGAAGCTATTATAACCTATAATTTTGATGATTTACTAGAAACTCAATTAAAAAAGAACGGCGTTGACTTCAAGAGTATATATAGAGAAGGTGATTTTGAGATTCCAACAAATCTTTCAGTATATCATGTTCATGGTTTCATTCCTAAAAACGCTGATGAATATAAAAATTTAGAGCAATCACTTTTAGTATTTAGTGAAGAAGGGTATCACGAACTGCAATTTGATGCATACTCATGGTCAAATATGGTTCAAATGAAGGCATTAAGAGAAAAAACATGCGTGCTTGTTGGATTATCTGGTGTTGACCCGAATCTGCGGAGATTATTCAGTATTCATTCGAAAAGATTTGATGGTTGTAAACATTATATTCTATTAGAAAGACAATTTAAAGATGAAATAATAAATAAATCAACAAAGTTTCTTGAGTTTTCAAAATTGCATCATAAAATCCAAGAAGATACTTTTCATGAAATCGGCTTAAATGTAATTTGGTATAATAATCATTCAGAAGCACCTAGATTACTTGAGCAATTGGACAAATAGAAAATCGCCACATAATCGAGTAGACTGCCCCGCCAGTCTTGACTGACGGGGAGAGCCTCTCACACCACTGTACGTACGGTTCACGTATACAGCGGTTCGTTAAGAAATGGAGCTATTTTCAGATAATACACAAACATAGGTTCGTAACCGCGTTGTTGCAGACGTTCCACCGTGATGGTGGTTTTCAAAATAGGGCTACAGACAACCGCCCATGTACCCATTCGGCTACGGCTGTGATTGTATGCGTGCTCAAGGTCTACACCCAGACGTATCAGGTTTTTCCGTCTTCGTTCGGGTTTCTTCCATTGTTTCCAGATACAGCATCGCAACCGGTTACGCACCCAACCATCAACATCTTTGAGTTTTTCCTGAATACTTGCCAGGCGGTAGTATTGAAACCAGCCTTGTTGTACTTCTTTCAGTTTGGTGTAGTTTATCGGGGACTTACTTCTCAACGGTGTTTTTTACATTTCCGACTGACTTCGTAATAGAAACACGATCGAATACCTTGGTATTTGGTAAGCCCCCGAGCAACTACCTCTTGATTATTCCGGAGCATACGCACCCACGGATTTGATCTGATTATTCATTCCGACAGTTACTGGATCTCCAGTAAATTGTTAGCGTATTATTAGAGTGCCTATAGGCATTTATTAGAGCATTATTAGATTTTGACTGGTGATTCTGTAATCAGTAACTTCGCATGTACAATTTTCGGCAAGATTGAATGTACAGAAATTGGCAATATGCAATGTACATAAAAAGGGTTAAAGAAGAGTCTTCATATATTTGTAATTCACAAAAATACAAACACTATGAAGACTCAGATACATGACCTTAGAAAGGTACGTATGTGGTACGAAGTTAAAGAACTTTCCAGTAATCCGGGCAATTCGGACAGTAAAATTGCAAAAAAGTTGGGTGTTGATCGCAGAACTGTTTCCAGGTACAAGAAGATGAGTGAAGAAGAGTTTCATGAGTTTTCAATGAAACAACGTGTATACGAACTTGTTCTGTCGCCATATTACCCGGACGTTCTTTCCTTATTGAGTATAGACAATGGTTTGCCGGCGGCAGTGATAGAAGACCGGCTGAAGGAGAAATACGCCGACTTGCCGAAGGTGAACAGCAAGACTGTATACAACTTTGTCCAGCACGTGCGGCGTCAGGAGAAGATCCCTGTACCGGAGAAGATCCGCCAGACGGAAGCCCTGGAAGAGTTTGCATATGGCAGCCAGGCGCAGGTTGACTTCGGTACAGCACAGATGCGACGTTTGGACGGCAGTAGGCGCAGGGTTTATTTTTTTGCCCTTGTCCTGTCACGCAGTCGCTACAAATATGTGTTTTTCCAAACAACTCCCTTCACCGGGAAAACAGCCGTCCAGGCTCACGAGCAGGCCTTCAAGTATATAGAGGGTATCCCCGGGAAGCTTCTCTATGATCAGGACTCGGTGTTTCTGAAAAGTGAGAACCTTGGCGATTATCTCCTGGCTGATGATTTTCGTCGCTACAGGGATGAACGCGGTATCAGCGTTGAGTTCTGCCGCAAGGCCGATCCCCAGAGCAAAGGCCGGGTCGAGAACGTGGTAGGATACGTGAAAAACAACTTTCTTCGCGCGCGTACCTTTCACGATATAGATCGCCTCAACGAGGAAGCCCTGAGCTGGTTGGAGCGCAAGGCGAACGGCACCAAACATGCCACGACGAAGCGCCTGCCCCATGACGTGTGGTTGATTGAAAAGGAGCATCTCTCCTTTTTTTCGCCCCTCACCGGCAATCCCCCGGGATGAGATTCCCACCTACACGGTGAGAAAAGATAACACAATCAGTTACAAAGGGGAACTTCTACAGGGTCCCATATGGCACCTATAACGGGAAGGGACCGGAGGTATTACTCAAGGTCAAGGATGGCACCCTTTCGCTTTCCAACCGGCAAGGCATCCTTCTGGCCGAGCACCCCGTCAGTCTTGAAAAAGGCAAGGTAATCGGCAGCACAACTTATCGACGGGATCGGAACTCCAGGCTCGAGGTCTTCAAGCAGGAAGTCCTATCGATCTGGAAGGGCAACAACACTTTGTACCTGTTCATAGAGGAGATACACAAGTATAAGCCCCGTTATCTGAGAGACAATCTGAAAATGATAAGGGAGGTGATGGGCGAATATGGTGAGGAGATCGTTGGCAGCGCACTTGATTACTGCCTCGACAATGGGCTCCACAACGCCCTTTACCTGAAAGAAGCCGCATCACATTACCGGGAGTTAAAACGCCGGGAGAAGAAGCCCTTGCCTGTTGTAAGCGTGTTGCATGACGGTGTTCAAACAAGTCAGTATGACACGGATGCATACATCCCCGAGAGAAGCAAGATAAACCGGTACGATCAAATCATGGAGCTATGAAGCAGATAGAAAACATGAAGCAATATGCCGGCATACTTCGTTTGGGATACCTGAGCAAAAACTTGCAGCCGATGCTTCACCAGGCGAGCATAGATACACCGGGATACGCGGACTTCCTGGAGAACATGCTTGTAAAAGAGCTGGAGCAGCGACAGCTGAATGATTACCGGCGCAGGACTAAACTGGCCCGTCTGCCACGTGCACACGAGCTTGACGAGTACGATTACAAGGCCTCGAGCAGCATCGGCATAAGGCAGATGACACAGCTCAGGGAGCTGCTCTGGGTCGATCAGCTATACAACCTGGTGCTGATGGGTCCAAGCGGTACGGGCAAAACATACCTGGCCGGGGACTGGTCAATGATGCCATCAAGAAAGGTTATAGGGCCTATTTTACCACCATGGCTGACCTGATAGGCGTGCTCAACAGGAAAGAAATCATCTCATCGGCAATGAGCACCTACAAGCGATACACCAAGGCACACCTGATTGCCATAGATGACATCATGATGTTCCCGGTGCAAAAGAGTGAAGCGGTGGCTCTGTTCAATCTGATCAATCACCTGCATGAGCAGTGCTCGATCATCATCACCACTAACAAGTCACCCAGCCAGTGGGCGGAGACACTGGATGATGAAGTGTTAGCCACAGCCATCCTGGATCGACTGCTATATCGTTGCGAGGTGATCAGGTTCGAGGGAAACGGTTACCGTATGGACAACCGGAAAACTTTCCTTGAGAAAGAATAAAAAAACAGTTGAATACAATAAAAAAGAGATAGTTAATGTAATGTTAAACCTGTACATTGGATATTGCCAAAAGTTGTACACTCAACATTGCCATTTTTTGTACATTGTAAATTTGCTAATTACAGATTCGTTAGTTTCCTTCGTTTTTCCAGTAATGCGGCAAGAGCTTCTTCAGGTTTTCATCATTCCCCGGTTTCTGGTAATATGGCATCTTGCCTATAACATCGATGAGCCACTCCCGCGGGTTCACGCCCTGCTCCTTGCATGAGGTCAACAGGGAACAGATGATGGCCGTGTTCCCGGCTGCCTCGTGGTTGCCACAGAACATGAAGTTCTTTCGAGACAGGGCAATGGGACGGATGGCATTTTCAGCCATGTTGTTGTCGAGTTTCAGCCTCCCATCCAGCAGGTAATTTTTCATTCGAGGCCAAAGTGAGTAGGAGTAACCTATGGCTTCACCGATAAGGCTCTGGGGAAGAACCTTCGGGTAGGTTCTCTCCATCCAGGCTTCAAGCGACTTCATGATAGGAGCTGCAAGTTCCTCCCTGAGTTTGGCCCGTTCCTCGAACGGGAGGTTTCGCTCATCGGCCATCCTCTCTATACGGTATAGCTGCTGGATCTCTTTCAGGGCATGTTCTGCCAGTGCCTTATTCTCATTCAAGGCCTTCTCGTAATAGCGCCTTTTATCAAAACCTTTTGATAAAAGGCGTTATCGCAACTTTAATTTAATCAAAAGTACCATTGATTCGACATCGGGAACTCTTTGATAGACAATAATTGTTTTGATAATATTCCTCTGATTAAATTACTCCTGCCTATATATCTTTGTGGTTGATGAAAATACATTCATCAATCTAAATTTATTAAAGGTATGGAAGAAATAAAAATCGCAAGAGACGAATTGTTGTCTCAAGAAGAATTACTTGTAAAAGAATACAAGCTAACTCAACAGACGGGATCAAGACATGTTCGCCGTATCCGTGAACTGGTGGCTTTCATGCAGGAGCATGGTCGCGATATCTATACGCAAGAGGTCGGAATGTCTTTTCTTAAAAGTTTGGAGTTGACAGACTCGAAATACAAATACACAACATCAAGGGGGGCGGTCTTCTTGTTGAATAATTTCCTTAAAGGTTTGCCATACCGACCAAAATATCAGGAAGGTGATCTTTACACTTTTCCCAGCAAACTGGGAATGGAAGCCAAAAGCTTCATATCTCTTCGCAGCAAGGAGTACAGGTTCAGTGATTCAACAATACAGACATATCAAAGTTCGTTAGACAGTTTCACCACAGCCATGAAGACACATGGTGCGACATTGGAAACACTTAAAAGAGAGGATATTGATTATTTTCTCGCTTCATCCCAAAATCAAACGTTATACAAATGCGGTCCTGTCAGAATATTTTTAAAGCATCTTTTCGAATTTGGCTTTACAAAAGAGGATCTGGGCAAAGAACTAGAGGGGTTGAAGTGTCATCGGGGTGAGAAATTACCCTCCTTTTATACAAGGGATGAAGTAATAAAAATAGAGGAGGCGGTAGACAGGACCGGAGCGAAAGGCAAAAGGGATTACGCGATGATACTGCTTGCATCCAGACTCGGGCTACGGGCTTCCGATATTACAAGACTCCAGTTTGCTAGTTTTGATTGGGATAAGAGTATCATTACTCTCAAACAATACAAGACCAAAAGGGAGATCACCCTGCCGCTTCTCTCCGATCTAGGAGATGCCATTATTGATTATATAAAGAACGGTAGGCCAAAAAATGACTCGAAGAATTTGTTTTTGTCTCTTGTCCAGCCTTATAGGCAAATAAAAGTGTCGACATTGTGCACTATTGTAGCTGCTTACCTTTACGCGGCAGGAGTGTCACCTAAAGGGAGGCATCATGGTACCCACTCCCTAAGACATAGTCTGGCCACGAATCTTTTGGAAAGTGGCACTTCCTTACCTGTAATATCTGAAGTGTTAGGACATGGTTCGACGGGCTCGACTATGTATTATCTTGGCGTTGACATCAAGTCTCTACTGGAATGTTCCTTGGCGGTACCGGATGTTCCCGATAATTTTTACACGCAGAAAGGGGGGATGTTATATGCTTGACTATCTAAATTATAGGAGTATTATGGCTCCTCACATAAGATCTTTTGTAGAATCAAAAACCCGAAAAGGGATAAAAGGGGAAGATATAAAGTGGACCCTTTACGAGTTGGACCGGTATCTGGCGGAGAAGGATCATAAGTCAAGTTATATTGACAGGATATCCTATGATAGTTGGTATCATGCAACTTGTGATAACAAACAAGTATCAACCATATATCAGAAAGTTTCCATAATGAGACGCTTTTTGCTATATATGAGCAGCATGGGGCTTGAATGTTATGTCCCAAGATTACCAAGGAAGCATAAATCTGAATATGTACCATACATCTTTACTGAAAACGAAATCAAGAGCCTGTTTGCTGCGGCTGATAATCTCCGGGAAAAAGAACATCATGCCAAGTCATTGATGATGGTTATTCCTGTTTTGCTAAGAACTTTGTATAGCACAGCAATACGAATTGGTGAAGCAATAAATCTTCGTAATCAGGACATAGACTTTGAAGGGCATACCATTGTTTTGGATAATACAAAGAATGGACGTCAAAGACTTGCCCCGTTAAATGAATCTTTAAAAAAAGCTTTGAGACAATACATCCATTACAGAAATATGTTACCAGTCGAAGGTATAATGGCGCCGGAGAATCCTCTTTTTGTCAATGGTCTTGGACATAAACTGGCAAAAACAAGTCTGGGCAGATATTTTAGAAGACTATTGCAGGAGGCAAACATACCCTATAGGGGACACGAAGAAGGTCCAAGCCTTCATAATCTAAGGCATACCGCTTGTGTACACTCTCTCATCCGCATGCATAGGCAAGGTAGAGATATATACTGTTGCCTCCCGATACTCTCTACATTTATGGGGCATGTAAAAGTCCTGGACACCGAGTATTATCTTCGTCTTACACGAAACATGTATCCGGAGATTATCCAGATGGACGTGTCCGTAACCGCCGGACTTGGAATACTTATTGCAAAATCACTCGTTAAGGTTGATAATCATGGAAGCATATAAAGACATTGCAGAGTGTATTGAAAAGTATTTTACCGATTACCTGGTAAAGGAGCGTGGTGTTAGTGCCCATACAGTGCGTTCATACAGGGATACTTTTGTCCTCCTGCTTGAATATATGAATAAAGAGAAGAAGATATCGGCGGACAAATTGGGACTGGATGACATAGACAGGAGTATAGTTTTATCCTTCCTGGACTGGCTCCAGGAAGTTAAACACAACGCCGTATCCACACGGAACCAGAGATATGCCACGATAAGATCTTTCTATGAATACATGATGTACGAAGATCCCGTCCATTTATCACACTGGAAATCGATATGCTCAATACGTATAAAGCGAGAGGAGCGAAATAGTGTCAAGTACCTGACCGTTGATGGTATAAAAGCTGTTCTTGAACAGATAGATACAAATACCCGTGAAGGAAGAAGAAACCTGACCCTATTGTCATTGATGTATAATCTTGGAGCCAGGGTTCAGGAAATGATAGATCTTACACCGTCATCGATAAGGGCAAGTAAACCCTATGTCTTCGAGTTGTTCGGAAAAGGTGCTAAAAAGCGTTTAGTGCCGGTTGATGATAATATGATGAATTTACTTGGAAATTATATGAAGGAATATGGTTTGGACAGGCCAGGAATGGATCATCATCCCCTGTTCTTCAATAGCTGGAGGGCAAAGCTCTCCAATCCCGGGATTACCTATATTTTGCATAAATATGCTTCAATGGCACGTATTGCGCATCCCGATATAGTCCCGTCAACGCCAACTCCTCACACGTTCAGGCACTCAAGAGCAATGCATCTGCTACAGGTCGGTGTAAACCTGGTATATATCAGGGATCTTCTGGGTCATGTGTCGATACAAACAACCGAGATTTACGCGAGGGCAGACTCGAAGTTAAAGAGAGAAGCCATAGAGAATGCCTATAGAGATCTTGGAATAACAGAACCAGATGTGAAAAGCTGGGAAAAAGATCCCAAGCTCAAAGCTTTTTTAAAAAGTTTGGCTTGAACAATTATCAAAAGTAGTTTTGAAAAGAAACACTTGTAAAGTATTAATTATCAGCGATCATTATCGGGCTACTTTTGATTAAATTAAAGTTGCGATAACGCCTTATGTGGACCATGCAGCCAACGAGACACACCTGATCCTCCTTGTAAAAGACATTGTAGGCTTGCCACCCGTCACTTTGCAGGTAACCGGTAAAGGATTTCAGTAAGGTACCCACAGTTTGTTGTGACCTGGAACCATCGTTGTAATAAAAGAAAACCAGTTTCTTCATGACCGCTCTCACCATCCACAAGTATTCTTTCTTTGCCTTGTGACTTTCCTTGTTGATCACCGGAAGTGTGGTTTCATCCACCTGGAGGTAATCAGTATCAATAACCTCTTTCTTCAGTACCTCGTAGAGTGGCTTCAGGAGCTCACAGGCCGGTTTGAACCAGCCGGAGATCGTATTCTCCGGTATCTTCACCCCCAGATGCCCCAACTGCTGTACCTGGCGGTAAAAGGGGAGATGATACACATACTTCTGGAGCAGGATCTCAGCCAGGAGACTGGCACCGGGAAGTCCCTTGTATATGGGCAGTAACGGGAGCGGGGCGATGATCACACCGGATGTGCCATCAACCGTCGGGGCAGTGTTGTCTTTTAAAGCGTACTTGGGGCGCACAAGCTCTTTCACATACAGCTTCCCGGGTTCAAACTCAAGTGTGCGGGTACGTTCCTCACCGATACGCTTATACTTGTTCAGGTCAAGTTCTTCCGGTTCCAGCACAACCTCCACCACGGGCAGACCCTCCAACATCTTGCGGTTGGATCTCTCTTTCTTCCTGGCGGGAGCCTGCTCTTCTATCTGCTTCTCGGCAGTAGCACGGGCCGCTTCGATCTCGGCAAGCCTTTCCTCTTCGTCTGCAATCGTTTCAAACAGGGAGAGCTGGCCCGGATCCAGTTGCGAGAGTTTCTCGCTTTTACGCCCGTAGAACTGGCGGGTGAACCAGGCGATCTGTGCCAGCAGCTTATCCATCCGCTGCTGCATCCCGGTGAGCTGTCCGGATAGCTTCGCGTTAGCCTCGGTGAGCTGACGGATTTGTTCCGCCTGCGATTGTATGAGGAGCTCTACTGCTTGCATCTGGTCCATTTACCGGGCTTTTATTCAGTCATAAAAATACTAAAAAAACCTGATCTGGACAAGCTTTCAGGAGATTATTCTCACTCTTTTCCCGATTATTTTTATCACCCGTGTCTCATCGCCTTGAGCCTCTTCAAGCGGCTTCCCGGATCATCCTGTATCCCTTCCACCATCATCACCAGATCGCGCCACTGCATGGGATAGGAACGACTCTTTTCATCGTACGCGGGTATGCGGAAGGTACCCTCCTCGAGCCTTTTCATGTACAGAACCAACCCGCCATCTTCCGCATGCAAAAGCTTCATGGTTGTACGGTTTCGATTGATGAAGATGAAGACATCACCCATGCGGACATCATATCCCATCAGGTTTTGAACCACACCACAGAGCGAGTTCATCCCTTTTCGCATGTCTGTCTTTCCCGGACACAGGAAATAGCGCATGGTGTCATTCAGGCAGAACATGGGAAGAGCAGATTTGATTCAGTAAATTGATCGCGAGCTCTGCCTGGGCAGTGCCAATGAAACTAACCTGAATACCTCCCGGGAGCTTGATCCTGATCTCTCCCTGACTGCTGCGTGGTGATGAAGCCGGCGAGGATACAGGGGCTTTAACGGGAAGATTGATACTGATCGGTGCCAGCGTACTCGTGGGTGCCTCCGGTGCATGATTGTTATAGGGACGGGTGAGTCCGAACTTGGTTTTCCAGTAGTGGAAGCTGGAGACTGTATAGGACTCGTTCGCACAAAAATCCTTGATGCTTAACCCGCTCTTCTGTTGGCGCTCCAGTATCGCCAGGAATTCTTCTTTGCTTACAGGCTTCATAGAAAATACGTTTGCCGGCAAAGATCGAAAAAAACCATTTACGCTAAAATGGGTATTTTATCGGGGGCTTACGGTATTTGGGAGTCTGTTTATAATCCGCATTTTAATTATGGCGAAATCGCCATAATTAAAAGCTTAGCAGGATTGAACAATTATAAACTAAGTGTCAAGGAATGGGGCGAAAAAACAAATGCGATCGGTTTAAAAGCCACAACAGGAAGATATGGTGGGACTTATGCGCATCCCGATATTGTCTTTGAGTTTGGAATGTGGATCAGCTCACAATATCCACACCGACGCCATTAAAGAGAACCTGACACCTCAAAAAGTGACCCGACAACAGGCTAATCTGGTCTATGCCTCGGAAGCAAACTTGCTCAACGTCGCCCTCTTTTCGGAATGACCGCTAAGGAATGGAGAGACGCCAATTCCCTCAAGGACTTCCGCAGAACGAGGACTTATCCATCTGAACAAAACAGCGATCACGCAAATGAAATCGCTGATGCAAAGCAAAACTGTAAAGCGACTAAAGTGAGTTGAATACGGACCATGAGTTGCGGGATAGGTTTGGAGACCAAATATAAACGAGGAGTGCATATGTCACAAAACGGATTCTGTACCTGAACAAAGGTGAAAAAACCGGATGCACAATCCCGATGTACCTGTTAAACGCTCTCGGTTATCCAACCGAAAAACTATCCCCTAAACTGTCGTGAATAACGTGAACAAAGCAAGGGCAATAAAATAAAGCTCATTAATTTTAACAATACCGTTTTTTTATCCAAATAATTGTTATATTTCCTCTATAAATCCATTTGTTTCCCTGCATAATAAACTCATTGAAGCTGGTTTGCTATATTTTAGACACATAGATTTACTGACGAAAGAAAAATGAACTTTCGTCAATGTAAATTAATTTCCTCTTCGAACTCTTACGGTTCTTGATCGGCGTTCAATACGGATTGTCTGACACGGTCAGTTTGCGAACCGGGGTATAAAATCCACCACAAATATAAAGGCCTTACAAACAATCCGACTGCTCCTGAAAAGCGGAACAGGAGTCCGCCCTACGAAGCAGTTTTTTTCTTCAGATGATACGTTTCATCAAAGTTCTCATGTCTGGAAAGCAGTTTCCAGATAACGGTAAGCATCTCCCGGGCAACGGCTACGATAATGGCGTTATGGTGTTTCTTCATGCCTTTTAAATGCCAAAAACGGCAGTAAAACACGGATCCTCTTGTTCGGGCGGCACTCCATGCACATTCTATCAAAGCTTTTCTCAGATACTTGTTCCCGTGTGTTATTTGGCGGCTCTTAATTTTTTCCTGCGCTTTCATCGTTACGCGGTCTGAGTCCTGCCCATGACACAAGGGCTGCTGCGGTAGCAAAAAGTTCCATATTGTCGCCTATTTCAGAAATGATGATAGCTGCCGAGAGCTCCTTCACACCCGGAATACCGAGCAGAAACAAAAATGCTTCCCGATAAAGGTTCATACACATTTGAACCATCGCCTCGTGGCATTGCTGTTTTTGTGATTGATACATGTCAAGCATCTGCGTGTATTGCCCAAGCAAATCCCTGTCGCTTTCAACGATGCAGCCCTCCAACGCATCATGCACCGCCGATTTTCCGTGTCGGTTAACCGTGCGCCCGTGGATAAGCCGGATAAGTTCATCCACGGATGTCTCACCCCTTATCAGGGAATCCACCACTTTGCGGTAGCTCCTGCTTCTGGTGCGCGAGACATAATTGCTCAAACGCACGTTGCAGCGCTGAAGAAGCATGTCGATACGCTGTTCACAACGAACCGTGTCCTTGTTTATCTCGTTGATGCGCCGTCCGTATTGGCGCAGGCGTTGAATGTTGCCGTCAGGAACAAAGCTGTCCCTGACTAATTCCTTGAGCAGGGCCGTGGCAATCCACTGCGCGTCTTTCACATCGCTCTTGCGACCGGGCAGTTGCTTAAGAAACTGGGGGTTGACCAGATGAAGCTTGAAATCTGTTTCCAATAAACGCCAGAGGGGAATCCAATAAATGCCCGTACTCTCCATACATACATCACTCACAAAACGGGAGTGCATTACAACGGCCATCCGCTTTATTTCGCGAGTGGTAACTCCGAATTTTTCTTCTGTTTTTTTGCCTTGCTCGTCCAGGATGCACATAAATATGCTATCTTTGTGAACGTCGAGGCCGCTAACTGTTCTCATAATGATAATTTTAAATTATACTTTGTGTCTTAGAACACGTTAATTACAAGTAGAACAGTTACGGCCCCGATTTTTATCGGGCGGCGTATAAAATTCAAACTTTTTTATATAAGTTTGTAATTCAAAATACTGATACTAATGCAACACACAAGTTTCCACTATTATTTATCCCGATTCAAAGAACCTTCGTAGACACCCCCGATTGTGTGGGAATATACGAATGTTATAAGTTTATTGCGTAAACAACACGTTACCGGTCATGCTAAAAGACGACATCATAAACATAAACGAACAGTAAAACGACAGACAAAATGCCAACCCTTCGCAAAATAAAAAGAGCTGCAACCCAACGCACAAGCCGACACAATTTGCAGCATATTTTACTTTGCCCCATGCTCCCAAGCCCATCCACCACCCGACTTTGGGATAACGGACAGTTTGAAGGGCTTTTTTGACAATTACAGAGCGTAAAAAATTAACTTCACCAACAATAAAAACGAATTGAAATAGATATTTATAGATGCCAACATTACACTGGATAGGAAAAGATAAAGTTATCAATCATCACATGGATGTTCCGTTTAAAGTTTTGGAACACTCCTACGGTTTTGACAACGGAACGCAGACAGACCAAGAAACCAACAGCGGAAACAAAATTATACATGGCGACAACCTTGAAGCCCTAAAAGCCCTTTTGCCTGAATACGAAGGACAAATTGACTGCATTTACATAGACCCTCCATACAATACAGGAAACGAAGGTTGGGTATATAACGACAACGTGAACGACCCGAAAATTAAAAAGTGGCTAGGACAAGTTGTTGGTAAAGAAAGCGAAGACCTTAGCAGACATGACAAATGGCTTTGCATGATGTATCCGAGAATAAAATTATTACACAAGTTACTTTCTGATGATGGGGCAATTTTTATTTCAATTGATGATAATGAATACTCTAACTTAAAACTTTTATGTGATGACATTTTCGGTTATCCTAATTGCATTGGACCGATAATTCAAAATAAAATGAATGCAAAAAACGATACTGTTAATGTTCAGAAAAATCATGAGTTCATTGTCCTATACAGAAAAAAAGGAACTGTTACGGAAGGAACTAAAGTAAATCCATCAATAATTAATAAGCAATGGATTACAAAAGAAGTGTTTGAAGAAGACGGTGAATACTATTATGTAAATGACTCTATCACAACAAGGGGCGAAGGTGGTATTCTTAATGCACGGACTAATCTTGGATATACAGTTTATTATAATCCAGAGACGAAAGAAAAAATTGCGATTCAAGATTATGATGTTGAATTAGCAAAGACTTCAAACAATGAAGACGAATTATATACAACGGATGAAAACTTAGTTTCTCTTGGTTACATTCCAATCAGACCTCCAAAAGTTCGTGGTAAATTAGGTTGTTGGACTTGGTCACTTGACAAATTCAATGACCAACAGAAAGAAATAATAATAACTGGCAAGAAAGGCTCATACGCTGTTAAGAAAAGAACTTTTGTAGAAAAGTCAGATGTGTTTGGAGAAGAAGGTAAATTCTTTATTCAAATGATTTCATTTGGCAATTCTAGAAGCATTATTAACTTTTCAACAAATGACGGCACAAATGAATTAAATAATATAATGGGCGAATCAAACATATTTGATAACCCTAAAAACATAAATATGCTTGAATACTTGATTAGTTTGATTCCTAATCAAAATGCTATCGTTCTTGATTCATTTGCTGGTTCAGGAAGCACAGCACAAGCAGTTTTGTCACTCAACAAAAAAGACAAAGGCAATAGAAAATTCATTTGCATTGAAATGATGGATTATGCGGAAACAATTACCGCTGAAAGAACCAGAAGAGTTATTAGCGGCTACAATTATTCGGGCAACAAAAAAGAAGTAGTATCAACTTTTCCAATCAACATTACTACTCTTAAAAAAGCAGATAAAATTGTTAATCAATACAATGAGCTAAAACAAGAAAGCAAATTCAAAGACGTAAAAATCGAATCATCTGGAAATGAAATATTGATAACAGGTGTAACAGAAATTATTGATAAAGTAGAGCCATTAGGCGGAAGCTTTGATTTTTACGAGTTGGGGCAACCCATGTTTTTGAAAGATGGCAATTTGAATGAATTGGTAGGTGTTGAGAGAATTCGCCAATATGTTTATTACACCGAAACTAAAACGCCACTTACATCAAGCAAACACAAAGACAATAAACATTTCTTGGGCAAACATAATGATACAGCGTATTACTTCCACTACGAGCTAGACGAAGTAACTACGTTAGACCATACTTTTTTAGCAACCATGAAAACCAAAGCCGAGCAGTATGTAATTTATGCCGACAACTGTTTGCTAACAAAGGATTTCATGACGAAGCACAATATCATTTTCAAGAAAATACCAAGAGATATAACAAGATTTTAAGCAATGGAATTAAAACCATATCAACAACAAGTAATCAACGACCTTGCACTGTTTTTGGAAAACATACAGGAAACCAAAGACGTGAAAGACGCTTTTTATAATTTTTGGGCAAAGCACCCAAGAACGCCTTTGTTTCCGTTTTCAGGCACAGCCATTGAACCCTACAAAAACAATGCTCCCCGTGTTCCGCACATTTGCGTAAAAGTGCCAACGGCAGGCGGGAAAACCTTTATTGCCTGCAACGCCATTAAAACCATTTTTAATGCCTTTGCTTACGACAAACTCAAAGCAGTAGTTTGGTTGGTTCCGTCCATTACCATTTTAGACCAAACCATTAAAAACTTAAAAGACACTAATCACCCTTACCGCCAAAAAATCAATTCTCATTTCGGAAACAAAGTAGAAGTATTTGACAAAGCAGAACTATTGCAGGGAAGCGGATTTAATGCCACTTCGGTAAAAGAGCAATTGAACATTTTTGTTTTGAGTTTTGACAGCATAAGAACTGCCAACAAAGAAGGAAGAAAAGTATTTGAGCAAAACGGTTCGTTGCAATCATTTGAAGCATTACTCGGCAAAGACGAAGAAATTTCGTTAATGAAAGTAATGCAATACTTAAACCCAATGATAGTTGTGGACGAAAGTCATAATGCTGAAACGGATTTAAGTGTAGAAATGCTTAAAGAGTTTAACCCTTGTTTCATTCTTGACTTAACCGCCACGCCACGCAAAAACAGTAATATTATCAGTTTCATTGATACCTTGGAGCTGAAAAAGGAAAACATGGTAAAACTTCCTGTTATTGTTTACAATCATCAGGACAAAACAGAAGTAATCAATTCAGCTTTACAACTACAAAAACGCTTGGAACTACAAGCCATTGAAGAAGAAAAGAAAGGCGGTAAATACATTCGTCCCATTGTGTTGTTTCAAGCACAGCCGAGAAACGGCAAAGATTTTTTAAACGAAGAAGAAGAAAAATCAAACGTTCAGAAACTGAAAGAAAAACTAATTGAGTCGAAAATTCCTGCCGAACAAATAAAAATTAAAACGGCAAACATCAACGAAATAAAAGGCATTGACTTGATGAGCAAAGACTGTGAAGTTCGATACATCATTACCATAAACGCACTGAAAGAAGGTTGGGACTGTCCATTTGCTTACATCTTGGCATCATTGGCAGACAAGAGTTCAGCAGTTGATGTTGAACAAATTTTGGGTAGAGTTTTACGCCAACCGTATGTGATGAAACATAATTTTCCGCTACTCAATTTGAGTTATGTTTTAACGGCTTCATCAAAATTCCTTGACACATTGGACAACATTGTAAAAGGTTTGAACAAAGCAGGTTTTAGCGATAAGGATTATAAATTGGCTGACCCTGCCATGTTGGAAGAAGCCAAAAAGCAAGACCCTTTACAACAACTTACTGTTTTTCCAACAATCGAAACACCAACAGAAGATATTACTTCAGACATTGACACAACCCAAATTTCTGCACCATCAGAAACAGAGTTGCCAAATACAACCGTTTCTGAAATTGAAAAAACTGCCATTGAACAAAATGATGCATTTGAAAAAACGGTTTCAGAAATGGAAGCCAACCATACAACGGCATTACCAAATGAAATACAACAACTTGTGAAAACATACAGTATTAAAGACATTTTTAGAGAACAGGCAGAGCAAATCAATTTGCCACAGTTTTATTTAAAAGTTCCTTCTAACGATTTGTTTGGCAAGAAAGAAGAAGAATTGCCTTTAGAAAAAGAAAACCTCTTAGAAGGTTTTGCATTGAGCAAAGCCGACACAAATATTGCGTTTGACAGCATTACTTCTGAACTCTACAAAGTTGACTTGGATGAAACCAAAAAAGAACATACACCAACATTTGTAAGGCTTGACGGAGAAGTGAAAGAAAGTGTAATGACTTACATTCTCGACCCTTCACGCAAAGACAGCAGAGTAAAGAATTTCACTAAACGACTGATGGACTTAATCGGAAATATGTTTCCAATTCCTGACAAGGAAATTGAAAAATACATCAACCGAATTTTAGAAGATTTCAAAGACGAGCAATTTAGCGACTTGGCAGCTAACGAATACACTTACAAAGACAAAATCAAATTCAAAATAATTACACTTTCAGAACAGTTTGCGGAGAAGAAATTCAAAGACTTTTTAGACACTGACAAAGTGTTTATCAAACCATCGTTTACCTTACCAAAAAATATTTCGCCAGGCGACACAGCAAAAGACATAACAAAATCGCTTTACGAGAAAGAAGGAAGCATGAACGGTTTTGAAGAACGTGTAATCAATGAAATTGGCAACATGATAAACATTGCTTTCTGGACAAGGAACATAGAACGTAAAGGATTTAGAATTAACGGCTTTGTAAATCATTATCCCGACTTCATCATTCAGACAAAAAGCGGAAAGACAATTTTATTAGAAACCAAAGGCGACCATTTGGACGCAGAACAAAAAATAAGACTTGGCGGACTTTGGGCAAGTAAAGCAGGTAATAATTATCGTTACTTCATGGTTTACGAAAGACGAACAGTTGACGGAGCATATAAATTGGAAGACTTTTTAAACATCATAAAAAATATATAGCCCACGCATTTGATGGCACATTTGCAAAACCGCACAAGCCCACGCTAAAGCCAAGTTATGCAAAAGAGCCACTAAGCCAACACACAAAAGACACTGCAACATGGACAGACAACAACACGATTGAAAAGAAGCACGAACTGGTAACATGGGTTTTGCGTCAGGCGGGGTGACGTGCAAACTTATAGAAGATTTGTGTTTCTAATGAACTTTTGTAATAAATTGAAACTTTGTGTTACGAAAACCCGCCCGAACGCAAAGCCCGAAAACGTTGTAAGCAAGCCGAGAAAAACCCTACACGATAGCTAAATAATATACTGATTATGAATGACACTGAAACAAACTCAACAAGACTATCAGCATTTTGCTTTTTAGCCTCTCTGACTGAAACTGGAAGGGATTTGTATAACGATGTATATGTTCCTATATGTAAAAGAGCATTATCGTATCATTGTGCTCATAAGAGCAAAAGTGGATTATATTCTGATTTACAAAGTACAATAATTGAACTTTATGGCATTAATGTTCCAGAGTCAATTATTTCTCTTTTGCTGAAAAGAATTCAGAAATCATTTTCAGCAAAGGAACAAGACAAATATTTACTGATTTTGTCTGAAAAAAGACCTAAATCATTTCAGTTTAATGATTTTGTATTCACAGACCATGAAGATAAATACAGAAGAAGTCAAAGAGACGCAAACCTAATAGAGAATGAGTTTAGTCGATATGCTAGTAAGAATGACCAAATCTCTTGTCCAACATTTGCAAGTTTTATAGAAAAATATCAAAAAAGATTATCGAGTTTTTTTACAGGCAATGATTTATTAAATGGTGACGATATTGAGATTTCATATTTATGCCATGCTAACTTTTTAAAAGAGATTGAACGTAATCGAAATGACTTATATAAAATCTCAGAGCAATTATACTTGGGGGCGATTGTTACAAGCTATTTCGAAAATGAAATCGACCTTGATACAAAATTTGAAAATGGTGAAACTTATTTTATAGATACTCAAATAATTTTACAAGCCCTAGACTTACAGGCAGAATATGAAACAAATCCTGCTAAAGAACTTTTGAGTATTATAACGAATACAGGGGGTAAGCTAAAAATTTTAGGGATAACATTAAGTGAACTTGGGCATCAGATTGAAAAGGCTATTTATAAATGGGATTCCAAGAATCCGAAAACGATAATAAACGATGCTTGTATTAGAAATAAAAAAGGCAAAGAATGGTTAATGATATTTAATTCTGATATCCAGAATAGAATTGAACAAGAACTTGGTGTGGTTCTTGAACTAATTCCAGCTTCGTTAAAAGAAAAATTTAAAAACTCAACTGACATAAAGGAACTTCAAAAGCAGAGATTTAAGTATAGTGCTGAACATGATGTATTAGCTTATTTGTATGTGAGACATTTGAGAGATAAGTACGTTTCTTCAGTTCAAAAAGGGAAACACTGGTTTGTTACTAATAATGGAAATCTCTTTAAATACAACAAAGAACATACAGTAACAAAAAAAATTACAGAAGTTGCTCTTCCTGATTATTTAATAGGTTTATTGTGGCTTAAAGACCCTACGAAATATTTAGATAAAGTAAAAAAAGCAGGATTAAGTTCTATTCTTTCAACTACATTCAAAGAAGAAATTCCAAGTCAGGAAATAATTTATACCTATGAAGAAAAAGTAAAGAATAATCTTAAAATAACTGATGAGCAATATCTTTATTTACATACTGCAATAGCAAAAGAATCTGCAAAAAAAATCGAAAAATATTTACTTGAGGAAGAGCCGGAAAAAGTTGAGCAGACAGCTTTAAAACTCATCAAGAAAGCAGCAGAGCAGCAAGAGCAGCAAAATAAGCAGATTTCCGAAATGGATGCTCGAATGAAAGAATTAGAAAAAGCTCTTGCTGAAAAAGAATATGAAAAGGCAAAACTTAGTGAGTCAAAACAAAAAATTGAAGAGAAACTTGCAGATGGTGATATTAAAATAAATGACAAAGATAAGGAGATAGATATTTACAAAAATGATTTATCTAAAGAAAGGCAAAAAACAAAATCAATTATTTACATTTTCTTAATCACACTATTTATTCTTTTTATTGCTTGGACTATTTTCTATTCACCTCTTAGCAATAAAATTAGGATTTATAGTGGTTCAGCAGCAGGATTAATACTTTTGGCAATTGATTTTATCGCAAAAAAAAGTGGAATTTGGTCTTTTATTAGCTTGATTATAAATACATTTAAAAAGAAAAAATAAAAACGGCCAGCATACAATCGAGTAGATAAAAGGGATTTCACATTAAACCTCTCACAGAACCGTGCGTGAAACTCTTATTTCACACGGCTCTTCTTATTCAACCTCAATAACATTTCACATTCTTGGGATATATTCCAAGCTTCCAGTGATAAAACATCGGTTCTCTTTTTGCAATACAGCCAAGCCATTTAAGAGCCAAATAAACAGGTTTTCTTTTGAAACGTTTATATTTGGCTTTTGCCCAGCGGGGTAGCATAAGATTAAAGTCGTCCATTATACCTTTCATGGAATGCATACAGTACTTCCCGTAATAATTCATCCATCCTCGTACTACTGTAAGCCCCCGATAAAATACCCATTTTAGCGTAAATGTTTTTTTTCGATCTTTGCCGGCAAACGTATTTTCTATGAAGCCTGTAAGCAAAGAAGAATTCCTGGCGATACTGGAGCGCCAACAAAAGAGCGGGTTAAGCATCAAGGATTTTTGTGCGAACGAGTCCTATACAGTCTCCAGCTTCCACTATTGGAAAACCAAGTTCGGACTCACCCGCTCCTATAACAATCATGCACCGGAGGCACCCACGAGTACGCTGGCACCGATCAGTATCAATCTTCCCGTTAAAGCCCCTGTATCCTCGCCGGCTTCATCACCACGCAGCAGTCAGGGAGAGATCAGGATCAAGCTCCCGGGAGGTATTCAGGTTAGTTTCATTGGCACTGCCCAGACAGAGCTCGCGATCAATTTACTGAATCAAATCTGCTCACGCCATGTTCTGCCTGAATGACACCATGCGCTATTTCCTGTGCCCGGGAAAGACAGACATGCGAAAAGGGATGAACTCGCTCTGTGGTGTGGTTCAAAACCTGATGGGATATGAGGTCCGCATGGGTGACGTCTTCATCTTCATCAATCGAAACCGTACAACCATGAAGCTTGGATATAACGGTTTGATTTGTGCCACTTTGAAAAGATCAAGTTATCTTGTCCCTAAAAAAGGGGTAGCATGTCATTCTTTCTGCATACCCTTCCAGGTGTACCCTTTGATCTCCTTTTTGTTGGGTAACAAAAAACTTGACAGCCAGGCAATCAGGATACTTACCGACACTCCGATAAAACCGTACAGCAAAAACGACAAGGGAGTATGCTCCTTGATAATCAGTAGCAGGAAGAGCCCTGTGATCACGCCGACAAGGGCTGCCCCTGCACCCACCCGGGGAAAGAATATTCCCAGGATAAAGAGGGCCCCCATTCCGCTGGTGAGAAGTCCCAGGAACGTGTTGAACTGGTCCCACAAAGAAGCGATGTTCCAGGTGGCCAGCATCAATGCCATACCCATTCCCAGTAATCCGCAGAGGAGGCCCGACCAGCGGGCCATTTTCAGTTGTGATGAAAAAGTACTTTTCGGGAAAATGGTCTGGTAGAAATCGGATGTGAGCACGGCGGCAGAGGAGTTGATGTTGGATGAAAGGGTTGACATGGCTGCGGCAAAAATGGCGGCAATGAGCAGTCCGGCAAACCCTACCGGCATCTCCGACACGATAAACTGCGGAAATACCGAATCGATATTGGGATTGGTAACCATCATGCTTGCGGGGTTATCTTTATAGAATGCGAAAAGGCCGGTTCCTATCAGAAAAAACAAAATGGTGACCGGAACACTTAGGATACCATTCAGCCAGATGCTGCGGGAAGTGGATTTTTCATCTTTTGTGCTCATATAACGTTGTACGATAGACTGATCGCTGGTGTAGGTGATGAGAGAGTTGGCTACCCCTCCGATTAGTACTACCCAGAATACCGGCTGTGTAAAATCAAACCGGAAATCGAACGTCCGGAATTTGTGAAACTCGATGGAAGTATGCCAGAATTCTCCCAAGCCTCCATCGATACCCATTACCATCAAAACAAATGCAGCAAGTGCTCCAAAGACAAGAATAAATCCCTGTATGACGTCTCCCCAGACAACGGCCTCCATACCGCCGCTAGTACTGTAGATAATGGTTACCAACCCCATGACTACGATAGAGAGATAAATATCGAACCCTGTCACCGCATTCAGTGCCAGTGCCGGCAAAAACAGCACAATGGCAATGCGGCTCACCATAAAGACAACAAACAGGGCAGAAGCCAGCCATCTTGTGGTGCGGTTGAAGCGTTTCTCCAGGTATTCGTAAGCAGTACCCAGCCGGAAGCGGGTAAAGAAAGGAAGAAAATAACGAATGACCACCGGGACAATGAGAATGATGCAGATATTAAAGACAAGCATACGCCAGTCGGTTGCATAAGTCTTTGCAGGTATCGACAGGAATGTAATAGCACTCAGCGTTGTGGCAAAAATACTGATTCCCGCGGCCCACCAGGGAATGCGTCCGCTCGCTTTGAAGAAATCCTCGGTATTCTCATTTCGTTTCATGAAGTAGAAGCCCATCAGCAGCATTCCTCCAAAATAGAGGATAAGCACCAGGTAGTTGATCCATCCGAAAGAGGGTTGTGAGGTATAATAAAGCTGCGTGATGAGGGGGGAACGCACTCCGGGGCGAATTTCCCCGCTGGCAATATAAACATTCTTTCCGTCGGATACATCCGATGTGACAGCCACGGGAGGATTCACGGTTTCTCCTGCTTCAAACCATGTATCGGTGATGGTATTGTAGATCAATATCTTGTTATGAAATCCCGTATGATGTATCCACAAACTATCTCTTTTAGCTGTATTGCCTTCCCGGACAGCCTTCTCTACCTGGTTAAAAATATGGCCAGTATCACCGCCGTAGAGCAGCACATGTGAACCACCCACAGCTGAGGCGGTAGCCATTGCCAAAGAAACTGAAGTGTCCTTATCGTGCTGGATATCTCCTTTTTGGGTCCACCTGTTGAGTGAAGGTCGGAAATGGTAAACAGATGCATAAAAGATTGTGGCTTCTCCGGCAGTTCTTCTGGCCCTTCCGCCAAAAGAGAAGAGAGCCACCTCTTCCCCATCCTGCTGGGAAGTAAGGGTAGCTCCCGAAATCGGTACTGGAAAATTGGGTAGTTTTTCCCATCCTTTTGTCGGATTGGAGAGGTCGAGCACCAAAAACTGGTCGGTTGAGGTGCCGTCGGCCAGTTCGCCGCCAACCAAATAAACCTTTGAGCCTATGACTGTAGCTGTGGAATTTTTTACCGGCACTGGTAGCGAGGGATATTCTGTGACAGTGATGCCGCTGCCGGAGTATGCCAGCAACCAGGATTTTCCGGTGATGCCATCCGGGGTAAGTCCACCCACACAGAGCAGTCCGCCGGGAAGCGTGGCATAGGAGCCTTCCGCCAAGGGTACAGGCAGGTCATTTCCCTGATAGACCTTGCTGAAAGATCCGTCAGGGAGTTGTTCAAAAACAAATACCTGATCCGAAAAATGTTTGATTCCATCCTGCCATGGTTTCCCTCCGGGGAAAGCGGATCCTCCAGCCATGATAAACCGGTTTTCCTGTTTACCGAAAAAAGTACCTGCCAGCCCCTCCCACAGGGTAGAATCTTCCAATGTCTCCATGGAGAAACAGTTTATCTGGTGAAGGGTATTTAGATTATCCGCTTTTAGGAAAGTGACGGATATGGATAACCACATCCATATAAGGAGATAGATACGTGAAATTTTCTTTCGGATCATGCAGTAAATTTATATGAAGTTTGTGGTGAATAAAAAATTGTAAGTCTTCGAACGCATCATGGTTGTATCTCTTTAAGAGAAACCGTCTGGAAGACCATGTCAGCCTGGCTGCTCTCATACAGAATGCCAAGGGTGGAGTCGTTCACCGATGTGATGCAGGAATAGCCACGTCCGCTGTATTCATCAAGCAGGATCTGTTTCTCTTCGGGCCAGGTATTGCCACCGTCGTAACTCACTTTCAGGGTGATGTTATTCCGTTTTGAGGTAGATGCCGGATTGACAAACAGTAGCAACGATTTTTTCACACCATCCTCCATATAACGATGTGCATGGAGACTAGCCATGCAGGTGGGTTCTATAAGAGCTTTCCGGGAGGTGGGGTGTTCTTTCCAAGTCTCGCCCAGATCACTGGTAACAAACACCGATCGGCCGTTCACCTCCTCATTGCCCCTGTTGCGGTTATCCCGCATATTCAGCATCAGTGATCCGTCTTGGAGTTCAACCACGGCACACTCTGTCGTATTTTTGGTTGCCGGGTTACTTGTTTTCCATGTCTTTCCTCCATCTTTGCTCCAGGTAATGTTAGAGAATGAGATGCCATTTTCATCCCTACCTTGTGATGGAAAAACCAACGTGCCGTCAGTCATGGTGATTCCCTGTCCGGGTGCCGGCGCAAAGAGCCACCACTCCTTCTTTTTTGCGGAGGTGATGTTGATTGGTTCGCTCCAGGTGAGGCCATCGTCGCTGCTTTTCGTAATCAGGAACTGGGAGGTTTCCTTCACACCAAAGCCGGGCTGAGAACCTTTCGCACGCCATTGGTGTAGCCACCGTGTGCTGTCGGCAGTCAAACCCTCAACCCATTTCCCTGTCTCCGCATCCAACAATCCGTGCATCCACAGGCCGGCTACATAAATGTCTCCTGTTCGATCATCCACCAGGATACAGGCATCGCTCACCCCGTTATATTTCTCCGGCATGCCACCCCACTCCTTCCTATCGAGTACTACCTGCATGGGTTCCCAAGTGCGTCCGCCATCGAAGCTCCGGTTCAAGGCAATGTCCATATGACCCTGCAGGTCGCGCGCACTTTCGTAGCGTGCATCGTAAATTGCCATCAACGTGCCATTTTTAGAGGTAGCCAACCCGGGGATGCGTGAGGTGTGTACACCATCCTGTCCATGTTGCCGAAGGGCCACACCGGCTCTCAGTCCCTTTGCATCATGCGGTAAAATTTTCAGTTTTCCCCGGTCGGTGACTATTTCTTCGCACCGTATTTTTATTTTGTGTGACAGATCGATACTTTTTTTCAGGGTAACTGAAACCCAGAGGATAGTAGTATCTTCTGTTACGGTGAAGTGATTGGAAAAAGTAATCTTCGTTGCAGTAGGCTGCACCTCGCCGACAGGATGATCTGTTTCTAATTTATCGTTCTCTCCTGCCCTGAACAGCATTACCTTGTCGATGTCACTTATATCGGTCGTTCCTTCCAGTGAGAGCGTCACTTTCTCAAGAATATATTCTTCCCGGTTTAAGCCGGTACTATCGCGGATCAACCTGATTTTCTGTACCGGGTTGTACTTTTTTCCAGTCAGAACGGGAAGAGTGGGCGAATCTATTTCGGCGCTTACTCGATTGTTATATCCGCATGAGATGGTCAGCATGACCAGAGAAAGTAAAAACAGTAATTTTCTTTGCATGATAAAAAGATATGTGTGTTGTTATTCAAAAAATTCGGGGATGATATTCACAGCTTTTTTCCGAACATCACCGGCCAAATCTTCCGGAATAGACTTATAGGGCCACCTCAAGCTGGCACCTACGTCGGCCCATCCGCCTACCAAAGCCATAAAACGATCGCAGGCATGATTGGAAAAGTGATGTTGCGTAATAAACGGCTCTATCAGGGTTTTCATAAAATGTTTGATCCGTTGTTCCAACTCCAGCGCCTGACTCATGTCGGTTCGCACTAGTTGATACCATTTCTGGGCAGCCCGTGGGTTCAGACAAGAGACGTTGGAATAGGCTCCCTGTGCACCCAGGCTGATGCCGGTCGCTAGATTATGACCCGGTATAAACACGGAAATGCCATCCCTGTTGTCTTTTACCCTTTTGTACCATTCCACGTCGGAATTTCTGTCAAACACCTTCACACCCACCAAAGCCGGTATTCCCTTTTTTAAAACCTGCCACTCTTCGGGCTGTAATTGTTTCTTCGCGTGTGGCGGGTTATACAGGACAAGATTGATCTCGCCGGCTTCCGCTGCAATTTTTTTCAGAAATATCGCGCATTCTTCCAAAGTGGGGGGAAACCAATCGGGAAGAATAACCTGTACCGCTCCCGGCTTTAAATGTGTAATCATTTTCAACCGGTGCAGCGATATCTGCGGACTCATGTGACTGATTCCTATTTGAAAAGGGATACCTCCCTTTTCACACTTCACAGCCAGTAGTTCACTAATCCGAAGAAACTCGTCATCGGTCTGTGAATAGAATTCACCGGCAGTCCCGTTTGAATAAATTCCGTTGGGTTGTGAATCGATTAAAACGTCAATCTCATCATTCATTCGGGAAAAGTCAATCTCTCCGTTTTTGTCAGTTGCCAAGAGCAGCGTTGCCCAATTGCCGTATATTTCATCTGAAGAAAGTGGCTTCATGGTACGATGGTTCCCGTAAGAAAAATCTCATTCCAGTCAAAGGAGACAAAGATCATTTTTTCGTACGGTCTTTTTTCTCCGGCTTCAAAAAAAAGGCCCACTCTTCCATTCGGTAACCTGGTAATGCAGGAGTATGCAGCCGGCCCCTCATACACCAGCTTACTGTTGCTCCAACTCCGGCAGTCGTCCAGGCTAACTTTAAGCGTCAGATGATCTCTTCCGTGAGGCACGGCAGGATTGAGAAAGAGATGCACCCCTTGTCCGTCCACCTCACCAAAATTCAATACGGCCGCCTGGCATAACGACTCCACCAGCTGAAAGTCGTGTTCAATATCCGACCAGCTTTGCCCACCATCCGTGCTATAACTGATTGCCCTTGCCTGTTTATTATTGTAGGACCGCATGTTCATCAGCAAGGTACCGTCGGATAATTCAGTCACCTGACTTTCGTTGCACCCAGGCTTGATGGATTCGCTTATCTGCCACGATTTTCCATGATCGTCAGAATAGATCACATGGGCCCCATAGCCATAGGGGCCTCCTGCCAGGTTTCCTTGAGGATCATCGTAACTATGATTCGCCGGAATAACCAGCCTGCCTTTGTAAGCGCCCTTCTTCACTTGTATCCCTATTCCGGGGCCGGTAGCATACCACCCCCATGAAGGGTCTCGGCATGTTTCTTCCAGACTCGCTGGCTTCGACCACGTTTTGCCATCGTCATCGGAATAACAGACATAGGGTAATCTAGAAGACAACGACGTTTTATTGATGATGTCACTTTCCTTGTCTTTCCCATTATTCCAGCTCATAAACAACCAGATTCGCCCGGTTTCCTCATCGACCACAGGACAAGGATTCCCACAGGTGTTTTTTGCATCGTCCCATACAACCTGTTCATTGCTCCAGGTCATCCCATTATCTTCCGAACGTTTTAACAATAAATTGATATCTCCGGTATCACCTGACTCACGTCCCTCGCAAAAAGCGAGCAGTGTTCCTTCGTTGGTAACAACCAGCGCCGGTATCCTGTAATTGTTATATTCACCCATCCCCTGTTCCCACAAGACGGTTTGATCAATATCTTCCTTTTCCTTCAAAGAAAGGAACGGTAAGACAAGCAGGATACTCGATATTAAAAGTAAATTTTTCCTCATATCATATAGATTAAAAAGAACCATTTGTTGTATTGTTATTCTTTAACTGATGTTTGATTTCACAAACAGCATACATTCTCCTATTTTCTAATCCTGTTAACAATATCGGAAAATTGATTCATTAATGCTTCATTTTTTATATCAGATGCTATATTTTCTTTTTCTGACAAAGCATCATCCATCCGATACAATTCTCGGGCGAACACCGACATGTTTTTTGTATTTCGCCATTCTATGTAACGATATTTTTCCGTTCTCAATGAATATCCCATTGAATCTGGTGATCTCGAATTGATGGCGTCCTGATAAGGTCTTACAATCTGACTTAGTGCATAACTTTTCACTTTTGAGGACTTTCCTTTAAGGATCGGCAAAAGAGAAATTCCGTCGTGAGATGATTTCATTTCTCCATGAGTCAAATCAATTAGGGTTGGATAAATATCGATTAACTCGACCATTGATCGGTTAATTGCTCCCTGTTCAATTCCCTTACCACAGAATATTAGTGGAATATTTACCGAAGCTTCATAATTTGTTGTTTTTCCCCATAATCCGAAATCTCCAAGATGAAAACCATTGTCGGAATAAAGAACGATGATCGTATTATCATAGCGACCCAGTCGCTTTAATTCTGCAATCAACTTACCTATTTGTGCATCTATATAGCTTACGCTTGCAAAGTATCCATGCAAGAGCTCCAGCTGCTTCTCTTCCCGGATAACTCCTAATTCTCCAATATCTTCATACCCTCTTAACTCGTTGGAATTATGAAATGCAAAATCTGGTGCTCTTGCGGGTCTTCTCGGATTTTTTAATTCTTTTTTGAACATTTCACGCTCATAGAGATCCCAATATTTTTTAGGCGCCGAGAAAGGAAGATGGGGACGCCTGAAACCCACTGCAAGAAAAAAAGTTGAATCTGTCAGTTGATTTAGTAATTCAATTGCTGCCTGACATACTTTCCCATCAATATATGCCGTATCCTGTACATTTGCATTCTCCGTAGTTGTTGCTTTTGACCTTTTGGGCATATAATTTTCAGGTAATACATACTTATGTCCTCTTCCGTCACGCGTAACACTCAGTACGGAAGGATTCGACCATGATACAGGATCCTGATGATATGCCCCATCATGATATATCTTTCCTACTGCACGTGTTGCGTAGCCTTTTTCTTTATAGAACTGAGGCAATGTGACTACATTCGGTTTTTCTTCACGAAAATGAGGTTTTAGCGTCCATACCTTAATTTCATCCGGTCGCATTCCCGTCATCAATGAAGCTCTGGAAGGATTACTGAGTCCCACCTGACAGTAGGCATTCATAAATAAAATTCCCTGATTTGCTAGCGTGTCGATATTGGGTGTAAGAGCCGTTGAGTTCCCATAGCAACCTAATACCGGAAGCATATCATCTATCGCAATAAATAATACATTGGGTATTTGTCCTTTTACTTCATCTCTATTACTACATGATAAAAAAAGCAGATGAAAGAACAATCCAAATTTCAGGTTACAGATGGACGAATTGATATTCACTCTTTTATGGTTATTTTAAATAAGAGGGAGACTCATGAAATTAGAGAGTCTCCTTCTTATTATTTTCTATTTATCATAACCCGGGGTCTGGTTGAGATTGGGATTTCGATTGATAGATGCTTGTGCTACAGGCCACAACAAGATGTTTTGTTCATTTTCACGACCTACAAGGAACGGATTTTTTTCAAAAACTACATCAAAACGGATATAATCCCACCAAAGCTTTCCTTCTGCTGCAAATTCTTTCATTCGCTCCTTCAGTATTAATGCATCAATTTCGGAAGCTGTAAGCGTATTCGAATAAAAACTATCGACTCCATAGGCACGTTTGGCAATTTTGTTGAGAGCAGTCACAGCTCCGTTACGGTCGTTTTTTGCATTTTTAATTTCTGCATCAAACAGTACAGCATCTGCATAACGATATACGATCACGTCCGAATCGAAAATACGAGTACCGCTTACCCAGGATCCAGCATACTTGTTTATCCATTGGAAAGTACCATTTTTCTTATCATCAAAGAACGTCTGGAAACTTACAATGGTTCGTCGGTCATTTTCATACTCTGAAAGCAATGCTTTGTAATCGGCCGTATAAAAACACCATTGTTGATGACTTCCCACTTTCACAGGATTTTCAATATATTCTGGGGAAATATACTGGGAGGGCACCAGCCAGTCATTCGTGGCACCACTTGTGTGTTCATCCTGAAGATAACTCCAGGCAAAGATAACCTCCGGTCCCCCTTCATTCTTAAAAATGGAAGAATAATCAGTTACTAAGCTGTAATTGCCGTTTCCCAGTACTGCAGCAACAGCCGTTGCAGCATTGTTGAGTGCCGCATCGCCTCCGTTACGTACCTTAAACATCCAAAGATTATAATCAGCTTTTAACATGTTTATAGAGGCCTGTGAAGCTAATTTACGGTCGGTTACAGAGGCGGGCATATGAATAAGCGCAGCATTAATATCATCACCAACTTGCTTAAACACCAAATCTGCCGCATCGCGACCGGGGAACAATCCTTCCTGTTTATCTGACTCAAAACCTTCCAGCAATACCGGAGCATCTCCCCAAATTCGGCCTATCCAGTAATAACAGAATGCACGCACGAAATAAGCATTGGCCAATACCTTATTTTTTGTTTCTTCACTGACAAATTCTATTTCTGGTGTATATTTCAGGATCAGATTAGCCTGATTGATCGTCGTATATAAATCAGTCCAATTGGCATAACCATGGTTGGTGGGAATCTGATTCTGATAAATCTGATCTCGTGCCGTCTGACCAGCAAGTCCGTCGGCCCACAATCCTGTTCGATACTCTCCCCAGTACATGTAGCCTTGCTCAAATGTAGATCTGAATCTGTTATATAGCCCATATATAGCCGAAGTAGCATCTCCTTCATCCTGCCACATAGAGTTGGCAGATACCTCACTCTTTTGTACGATGTCCAGATCACCGTGACATGCTGTCAATAACGTAAAAAAGGACATTAAGCATATGATGATTTTACTTTTCATGATTCTCATTTTTGTAGTGTGATTTAGAATGTAACTTTTACTCCGATAGAATATTTACGAATAGGAGGATAATTGTAATAACCAGCATTATATGTGGTGGATGCACCTACTTCAGGTGAAACGCCTTCCACTGCGGTGAAATAATGCAGATTATTACCAGCTAAGGTAATGGCCAGATTTTGCATACCCAGTTTACCTAATTTTGAAGAAGGTACATTGTATTGCAGGCTAATTTCACGAATACAAAGGTAATCACCTTTATAGTTGAAGATGTTGGATGTACGACTAAAATTGGCATTTCCGTCATCCGGATCATTGGCTGTAAAACGAGCATATTTTGTTTTATCACCGGGAGCTTTCCATGTTTGTTTTACCTTATCAATCAATGTGTAATTATTGGCAAAGGTGTTCATAAAATATCGCATTTCAGAATTGTTATTGATTGAGTGTCCCAATGCCCAATCAACAAAAACATTTAGAGATATATTTCTGAATGTAAGATTGTTATTTAAACCTCCTGTAGAGTGTGGAACAGTGTACCCCAGAAAAAACTGATCTTGACTGTCAATGTAATCTTTATCGTTTCGGGTCTGACTACCTGGCCTGTTCTTCCATTCATAGTCTCCGATATGCTTTCTTCCGGCAATTTTCTTCCCGTCTGAAGGGAGATAGCCTTTTGCCGAATTATCATACATCGCTGTTTTGGCTTGTTCTTCCGTTTCAATGATATAGTCTACCATATATCCATAATAACGGTAAAGCGACTCACCTTCAGCAGTTCCACCGAAAGCCGTTCCGTCGGCTAGGGTGATACCCCCGATACGATTCTTGTCTCGTCCGTTATCTGGCAATTTAAGCACCTTGTTTTTTACAAAACTCCAGGTGAATTTCGAAGTCCATTCAAAATCTTTTGTACGAATATTGGTCGAACCAATCTCCAGGTCGAATCCATAAAATTTTACTTCTCCAATATTTGTTTGTACAGAAGAAAAACCGGTGGTATTTGGCAACTCTTTGCTAAAAAGTAGGTTTTCTGTGATTTTATCGAAATAATCTGCTGAGACTGTGAATCGATTCTTGAAAAGTGACAGATCGAATCCCAGGTCGAGTTGCGTAGAGGTCTCCCAGGTCAGATCCATATTTGGCATAGTAGAAGCTACAATACCCGCAAATCCATCATATCTTGCATTGGTGGAATACCTTCCGTACGCATCGTACAGACCAATTGCATTGTTCCCTGTTTGGCCGTAACTAACTCTGATTTTCAAGTTATCAAGATTTTTTATTCCCTGCATAAAGGGTTCATCCGAGATAATCCATCCGGCTGATGCTCCTGGAAAGAATCCCCACTGTTTTCCTTTTGCAAAACGTGAGGAAGCATCCTCCCGAAATGTTGCAGAAAGCAGATATTTTTTTTGAAAATCATATGTCAAACGACCGAAATAACCAATCGTCACATCCTGAGTAAAATTGCTGGTGGCATCCTTCTTATTGGGGCCTGCGGTCAGTGTAGGCACCTTATCGGAACTAGCCCCATCAACGGAAGCCCCCAGGGATTGGTTACTGTCCTTCTGATAAGAGTGCCCTCCCATTATAGATAATGAATGATCGTCTAACCCCTTAATATAGGTTGCATAGATCTCCAGTTTGTCTCGTTTAAGCTCGCCAAAGGATGAACTGGCTGGACGGAGTCCGTTAAATTCATTGGCTCTCTGAAAGCTGTTGCTTTGGTAATGATGGTTGTAGGTTGATAATTGCGATTCAATTTTCAGATCATCAAAAATGCGGTAAGTAAGTTTACCAAAAGCTGACAATCTTTTATCTTCTCGGCTTTGATCATTATAATAGGCATACCAGAGTGGATTGGGTGAGGTGGCATTGTATCCTTTGGTGGGGGTTCCATCATCATTGTACTTTTTCTGAGTGGGTGGTGTCGCCAAACCCCTTGAAATGACATTCATCTGATTAGGGTACTCCTGTGAATTAGCTCTGGAGTAGTCGAATCCCGCGACAAGTGACAAATGTTTATTGATATTTACATCGATGTTACTGCGTAAATTCAATCGGTCGAACCCAGTGGCTATGGCAACACCGGCGTCGTCGGTATAGCCAAGGCTGACATTGTAACGAATCCCTTCATTTCCCCCATCAAGTCCGACATAATAATTTTGCCAAACTGCCTGCTTGTAGATTTCATCCTGAAAGTTGTTATCCTGAAATATCAGCGTTTTTGTCGGATCAATTGGATCGGGCATGGAATAATAACCTGCCGGGATAGTCTCTCCTTCTCCCAGATAACGAGTAGAATAGATGGAGGTAGCTGTATTGCCGGAACTGGCGGAATAACCATCCATTGAATTATACTTTGCATTGGGACCTGCAGCTACTGCCGGACGAACAATACTCAGATAATCCCTGGCGTTCATGAACTTATAGAGTGTCCCTGCTTCCTGCAATGCCATGTTTGCTTCGAAAGTGATGTTCGGAGCTTTGCCAACAGATCCTTTTTTCGTTGTAATCAAAACAACCCCATTGGAAGCTCTTGAACCGTATATAGCTGTGGATGAGGCATCTTTAAGAACTTCTATTGATTCAATATCGTTCGGATTTATCCCACTAAACGCTCTCTCAACTCCATCTACCAGGATGAGTGGTTCATTACTCTTGTTGATGGAGGAACCGCCGCGAATCCGAATGGTTGCATCTTCACCTGGCGTATTGTTGTTTGAATAAATACGTGTTCCGGAAATTTTCCCTTTCAATCCTTCTCCTACCGTGTTTACCGGTACATTTTGTAATACCTCTCCACCCACTTTGGTAATGGCAGACGTGATGGTACGGCGTGACTGGGTTCCATATCCCACGACCACCACTTCATCAAGACCTACTGTCGATGTGTTTAAAACAACATTGATGACCGGTGAGCTTGTCACTCTCACTTCCAATGTTTGATAACCCACATATGAAAAAATCAGTGTTGAACCGGAAGTAACGGCCAACGCATAATTCCCGTCAATATCAGAGACAGTACCATGTGTGGTTCCTTTCACAACCACAGAAACACCAGGTAAAGTTTCACCTTCGTTATCGCGCACTTCACCTTTAACCATTATCTCCTGTGCCTGGAGAAAAGCAACTGAAAAGATTATACCAGTTAATAAGGCCAAAAATCGATAAATTTTTCTCATCTTTGTATAGATTTTAAAAATAATTGTGTTTTTAAATTCTTCCAGAAGGGGGTATTGTTTAGAGGACACACTCCCTTCTCTATTTTACCAATAAACCAATGCCCTGGAGGTTCTCCCTGAGAGCATCATACTCTTCCCTTTCGAATGTGGCAAAAGGAGGGCGGCAGGGTCCACATTCGATTCCAATCAGATTCATGATGGCTTTTCCGCCTCTCACGCCACCTCCATATTGAATAATGATTTTCACCATTTCTACCGACTGCATCTGAAAGGCACGCGCCGTTTCCACATCGTTACTTTCCATAGATTTCAGAATATTCAGATAAACATGGGGTATATAGTTATACGTACTTCCCACACCGGCTACGGCTCCGAGTGCTAATCCACAAATCAGTGTCTCGTCGAAGCCATGCAACACCTCAAATGCCCCGTTATCCAGCTGAATACAGTCGCCCATTTCCATCAGGTTGTTGTGTGTAAACTTCACTCCGGCCAGGTTGGGAATAGTTTTTTTCCCTTCGTGAAGAAATTGTGCAACCGAAAGGTTTACCCCGGTCATGGAGGGCATGTTGTAGTAATAGAATGGCAATTGAGGAGCGGAAGAAGCAATGGGCGTAAAGAAATCGATCAGATCCTTCACTTTTTCAGGCTTGAAAAAAGAAGGGGCGATACATCCGATTCCATCTGCGCCTTTCACTGCAGCATGACGTGCCAGCTCCATTGCCTCGCGCTGGTTATTGCTGCCCACATGGGCAATAATTTGAAAGTCTCCTTCACCACGTTTTATCCATTCCTCCAAGATCAGTTTTCTTTCGACAGTGGTGAGGGAAGTAAACTCTCCTGTCGTCCCGCAAACAAATACACCCGATATTCCGGAATCTTTAATATGCTGTGCATATTTTCTGATCACAGAATAATTTATATCGCTGTTAGTATCAACGGGTGTAAAGGTTGCAGCAATTAGCCCTTTTAGTTTTTTGTAATTGTTCATAGATATTTTAATTGGTAAATATACTTTTTGTGTTCGGCTGATGATTACAAGGACGAAAAAGCCTTATAAACACTTTAAATAGCAACATCGCACTGTACCGATCAAATCAACCGTTTTGCTGAGCAATGTGATATTGATTTCTTTGACTGATAAAAATTCTGTAAACCTCAAAATGCTCCTCCAAGGCCTTTCTATACCTGTCTTCGTCTCCATCTTTTAGTAACTGTAGCAAGTCCTGATGGGTTACAATCCGCCCTTCCTCTTTTAAACGGATATTAATGGGTGCCAGAAACTCCTGAAATTTGTCCTTCACAAATGTCATCACAGGATGAATGATATTCTGGAATTCGGAGATAGTTTTGTTGCCAGTTATTTTATAAAGCTTTGTGTGAAAAGCAAATTCACTAAAAGGAGCATATTCGTTGTTTTCATACATGATTCCTACATTCACAATCTCTTCCAGATCTGCAATATCATCAGGAGTAATTTTTCGGAATATTTCACTACAAATGCCTATTTCCAGAACAATCCTAAATCCGAGAATATCAAAGAGGGTATCTTCACTTAGAATTCTCGGATCAACAGCACGTTTCATTCCGCCGAATATAGAAGGCTCGGAAAGTACCATGCCCCGTCGTGTGCGTGTCTCCACTATTCCCATCATCTTCAGTCGGCTTAATGCCTCCCGTACTACACTCCTCGACACCCCCAATGAGACGGTTAATTCCATTTCATTAGGAATAGCATCTCCTTTTTGCAAGTCCTTCTCTTTGAAATAGTTCAAAAGCCTGTCCTCGACCTGATCTACCAGTGTAGTTGAATTGTTTTGAATCCTAAGCCTTTCCATCGTAAGATTATTTTCAAATATATTTTCTCACTTAAAAATGAGCGATGTTTTCAGATAAAAATGCACAACAGATATTATTAATCTGATTTGTCTGACAAATAAATGAAGAATATTTTAAATATTTGTTATAAAACCTGATATTTAACAATAATATAACTTTTATTAACGTATTGAGAGGTGAAATTTATTGCAGACTACATTCATTTATTTCCAGAGGTAAAAGTAACCGATAACGAAAGAACAAAAAGTGAAAAACACCCATCACGGGCACGCTATCAAGCGTTTCCGTCATACACTGGACATCAAGCAGGAAACCCTCGCCGTCGAAATGGAGCTTAGCCAGGCACTGATTTTCACCTACGAACAGAGGAAGGTCCTCAAAGACGATGTAATCGAACGTTTTGCCAAAGCCCTGAACGTGGCTCACGAACTGATCAAGGAAGTGGAAGAAGATCAGGTAACTTTGATAATTGAAAATAATACCTTTGACAAAGGATGTATGGCTGGTATTTATTATAATGATGGTGATATTCATAACAACTCCGATCCCATTGAACAGATTCTGGAACTGAACAAAGAGAAAACAGCTCTCTTCGAGCTAATGCTCGAATTGGAGAAAGAAAAGAGCGCCCTTCTGGAGAAGTTGTTAGAGGACAGAAAATAAGGTTTCGAGGAATGTGCAGTCGCCTCTGATATTACTTCATTTTGCCCTACACATCGACTTTTAATTATACCGAATATGGATTATGTCTTAAATAACAGAAAAGGGAACAGATATAGTCTTTTACAAAAAGTCAGAAGAAGGCTATATTTCACTGACAGACATCTCAAAAATTCGGGACAAAGACAATCCTTCACAAATAATCAGCTTGTGGTTAAGAACCTACAGCACAATCGAATATATCGGGTTATGGGAAATGCTGAACAATCCGGATTTTAAACCCCACATTTATGAGGGGTTTAAAAACGAATCAGCAAAACCTCACTTCTGGATGTCATCTCAAAAATGGATTTCCGAAACAAACGCGATAGGGATAACCTCAAAATCGGGTCGCTACGGAGGAGGCACGTATGCTCACTCGGATATTGCATTTAAATTTGCAGCATGGATTTCAGCAGAGTTTGAACTCTATCTCGTAACCGAATTTAAGCGACTAAAAATTGAGGAGCAAAAAGCGTTAGGCTGCTCGGCCAAACGGGAACTGTCGAAAATCAATTACCATATCCATACCGATGCTGTAAAGCACAATCTGATCCCGGCAAAGCTTACCCCGCAACAAATATCAATCGTGTATGCCAGTGAAGCGGACGTGTTGAATATGGCTCTTTTCGGGATAACGGCAGGACAGTGGCGTGCAGCCAATCCCGGATTGAAAGGCAATATCCGTGATTACGCAACCATCAACGAACTGATATGCCTGTCGAATATGGAGAACATCAACGCCGTCCTGATCAACGAGAAAATTCCACAATCGGAACGGCTGCAAAAACTTAACCAGATAGCCATTCAACAGATGCGGGTGTTGCAGGAAGTTGAGAATCGTAAATATTTGAAATAAGACGATAGCGCAGCTTTATCAAAGCTTATTTTCAGCCAAAATATCTTTGGTAACGGCTTTTGGAAACGTTTAAGGAAAATGAACTTGACAAAAAAAGCAATGTGCATTTTTTGCACATTGCAAATTCTGACAAGCCTGTTAAATTTTACAGTTTGGATGTTATCATATCAGTTGGTTATCGGGTAAAATCCATCAGAGGCACACAATTCCGGCAATTTGCCAACAAAGTATTGAAAGAGTATATGCTTAAAGGTTACGTCGTCAGTCAACGCATAGATAAGTTGGTGAGAACCGTTGCCGAACAGGGCGAAAAGATAGATTTCTTTGTTCGTACATCTCTCCCTCCAGTGGAAGATATTTTTTTCAACGGGCAAATATTCGATGCCTATGTATTTGCTATCAACCTAATCAAGTCAGCTAAAAAATCACTGATCCTCATTGATAACTATGTCGATGAAAGCGTTCTTTTGATGCTGACCAAAAGAAATTCTGGGGTTACGGCCATTACCTATACCGGAAAGGTATCCGAGGGACTTCTTTTAGATTTGCAGAAACATAATAATCAATACCCGGAGATAATCATCCGGGAATATAAACAAGCACATGACCGGTTCCTTATTATTGACGAAACCGACGTATACCACCTGGGAGCATCACTGAAAGACTTAGGGAAAAAACTGTTCGCTTTCTCTAAACTGGATATTGATGCCCGGATAATAATTTCTCACTATAATATTTAATTAGCATATTTATTCTTTTGGATCTGCTTCCGCTTTGCCAATATCCAACATATAGGAGAACACATCAATAAAATATACTCATGGAAGAAAACTCATAACTTTTTAACAATATCGTTTTTTTATCCAAATAATCGTTATATTTGCGATTCAAAATACTGATACTTATGCAACACACAAGTTTCCATCAATTATTTATCCGGATTCAACAAACTTTCGTAAACACCCCTGTTGCGTGTAGATATACGAATGTTTTAAATTTAACATTTAGGCAAGGAGGAGATTGATTGGGTGAAAAACATGTTAGTGGTAAGCTTTGCGACAGTATTTCGCCAAAAGAATGAACAAAATGAAATTGACACCTGAACAATTTATACTGCTTGAAAATTCTTTTCTAAGACATTTTCCAACACAGATTCCAGACGAAATATTTCAGGACTACAAAACGATTCTTGAGTATAAAGACCTTATTAGGTATGCAAAACCTGACAAACGTATTTTAAATCATCTTCTTGACACTGTTATTGAAAAAATAAAAAGCAATCAACGATTTCAGAAAATTACCTTCATCAAGTTAATTCGCTGGCAATATGATAACTCTTTTATTGACAGCAAAACTTCTGACAAATTGTTTTTCGTTTTCAAGTCATTAATAAATGAAGTCAATGAGACGATTGTTTGGAGTTTAAGCGTGACAATTAAAGACATTGAACTTTCACAAGAAAACATTGACTGGCTCATAGACAATTATGAAATTTCAGAACACATACAAAATAGACTTCTTCGTTATCCTAAACCCAACAAGGCAATAACAACTTGGTGCAACCAAAGACTGAAGAAAAAAGACCTAGACAATCGTTTATCCGAACTAATTGGACTGAGATTAAACTTTGATACCAACTTCACCTACAAAGACAAAACTAGCTTGATTTGGGGTATTCATTATTCCAAGCTTTCAGACAAAACGAAAAAGGAATTACTTCTTAAACATTTGACTCCTGACAATTTTGAAGAACTAATAAAGATTTGCGAAAAGAATAATTACATTGACATCATTTCACAGCTTTATAATGAAATTGACAAATAAAAATATAGAAATTTGTATAACGGACAGAGAAGCACGACCGCATAACACGGATTTTGTGTCAGGCGGGGTGACGTGTAAACTTGATGCTTTGTGCTCCGAAACCCGCCCTAACGCAAATCCCGAAAACTTTAGGCGTAATTCACCCTATTCCAGAGACATTGACTACTTAAGCTAACGTAATAGAATGGTCAAAAAAGTGAATGAAAACTGAATAAAACCCATAATATAAACCATTGAATTACTGACATTTAATTTTAAGTTAGTCAGAAATTAAACAGAAAACATATGAAAAAGAAATTTATTGGATATTATTCGCCAGATAAAAAAGAAACTGACGAAGCTTGGAGCAAAGGAGTATTTGCTTTTGATGCAAATACACTTTTAAACTTATATCGATATACGGTAAATACAAGAAATGATTTTATTCGAGCATTGAAAACGATAAAAGATAAGCTATTTCTTCCATATCAAGCCGCATTTGAATATCATGAAAACAGACTTGGGGTAATTGAAGGAATCGAAAAATCATATGATGATATTAATTCTCTTCTTATAGAAAATTTTGATAAAAACTTACAAAAGCAATTAAATCACTATAAAAAGCATCCGTCAATCCTAATAGATGAAATAATAAAAACACATGATAATTTCTTGGAGAATGTATCCAATGAGCTTGAAAAACAAAAAGCGAATCATCCAGATTTCAAAACTGAAGATACTGTATTAAATGAAATTACTGAACTTTTTGATGATAGTGTGGGTGAAGAATTCTCAAAAGATGAATTAACTAAGATTTATTCAGAGGGAAAAGAAAGGTATGCTAATGAAATCCCTCCTGGATATAAAGATGAAAACACAAAGCAAAAAAAAGGGCTCAGAAACATTTATGGTGATTTGATTGTCTGGAAAGAATTAATTAATTATACGAAAAACAAAAAAAATCCTCTCATTTTTATAACTGATGATAGAAAGGAAGATTGGTGGACAATTGAAAAAGGGAAAACTTTAAGACCAAGAGAAGAATTAATAAAGGAATTTTTTGATTTTACAGGAATAAGAATTCTAATTTATAATGCTGACCAGTTTTTAACTTATGCAAAGGAAAGAGGTTTGCTACCAGAAATTAAAGATGAGACGATTGAAGAAGTAAAAGATATTCGTGTTTCAGATGAAAAATATTATACTAATTTAAGTGATATTTTGAACACACACTCACTTGCTTCAAAGAGTATTTTAGACATGCTAAGTGCTCAGACCTGTAAACCAATTAATATTTCTGACACGTTAAGTTCTCAAGCAATTACTTCAAAGAGTATTTCAGATATGCTTAGTGCCCAATCATATAAACCGATTAGTATTTCTGATATATTGAGTTCTCAGGCAATGACTTCAAAAAGTATTTCAGACATGCTAAGTGCTCAAAAGTTAGCATCAAAAAATATATCTGACTTTTTTGATTCTTCTTTGAATAAAACTGACAGTCCTAAGAAATCTATGAAAAAGACTAAAACAAACGGTGATGATGAAAAAAAATCTACACCTAATAAATAGGACTCTGAACGGTCGACACGACCCAGCGATGAGTCGGTGTTAAACTATACCCACCGTTTGCGGTTACTATGTGCTTAACGATTTATTTCTCAATTCAGTCCAATTAACGATATTACGATTTATAAAAATCTTTGAAGAGATTTGAAATATCTTCGTTATCTTTGCTATGTTATATTTCGTACACTACTTTGGAGAATAAGGATAGATTACTGATCATCCTTTCAAAGAAGAAATCCCATAAATGGAAACATGGAAACAACATATCGCTGTAGATTCTCGGCACAAACTGCTTTTTGTTACCCGTGTGATAGAAGGTATATCGTTTGTGGATGTGGGAACCGAATTATCTACAGCTATAGAGCCGGCACTTCAAGATAAACGGCTTTCGATGATGGCCGAAGAAGCTCTCGATAAGATTATAAATCAATATACAATACATGATCCTGATATTGGCGATTATGTTGCTATCCGAAATATTGGTATTCTCTTTGAGCCTGCATTACATATCAATCTTCATGCTAAAGTCGATTCGTGGTCGAGGACCAGAGTGTTAATCATTCATCACGAAGGTACTATTCATAACCATGTCTTCTTTCTTACCACAAATAGCGAAACCAACTATTCATTAAACTTGAAAGATATAACATATAAGATCTTATAGAATGAGATACAGGGATTTGATACAATTTGACCCGATTGATGAAATCATCATGTTTGGGAAACTCTACAATGATGATTATCGTGCAAAAGTGGTGAAAAACTTTGTGTTTTCCAGTACCTTTGAAAACTACATTATTCCGAAAATCTGTGCAACACTCGATTTGAATGCCACTACTGAGACAAAGGGTATTCAGATTGTGGGAAACAATGGCACTGGTAAATCTCACTTGATGTCGCTATTCTCCATCATTGCTGAGAATGCAGACTACTTACCCATGGTACAAAGTGATAAAGCGAAAGATTGGCTCAAAACGATTGCGGGGAAATACATGGTTTACCGTTTTGAATTGGGGCACAATCAGGAATTGTGGGATATTATTATTTATAAGATTGATTCGGCTTTGGCGCAATGGGGTGTTGCCTATTCCATATCGGATGATGATTCTCCTAAATCTTATTCTGAAAAGATAGAGTGCATGATGGCAGCCTTTGAAGAAAAATACCCTGAAAAAGGCTTTATGCTTGTCATCGATGAAATGTTATCTTATTTAAAAGGTCGGAGTGAACCCGCTAAACTGAATCGTGATCTGGCTGTTTTGCAGGCGTTGGGGCAAATGAGCGATCGCACTCATTTCCGTATGGTATTTGGAGTTCAGGAGCTTATTTACCGCTCTCCCGAATTTCAATTTGCCAAAGATATGTTGGGAAGAGTTAACGAACGATACGTTGGGCTCACCATTCAGAAGGAAGATGTTCAGTTCATTGTACAACAACGATTGTTGCGAAAGAATGAGCATCAGAAAGCACAGATTCGTCAACATCTGTCCCGGTTTTTAGTCATGTTCCCAAATATGAATAACAACCTGGATACTTATGTGAACTTATATCCCGTACATCCAAGCTACTTTGATAATTTTTCTTTGATACGCATCGGCAAAAGTCAACGTGAAGTGTTAAAGACACTATCCCATAAGTTTGAAGGTATCATGAACGATGAGGTGCCTACAAACGAGCCTGGCCTTATCTGTTATGACTCCTATTGGAAAGATATGCAAAACAATGTAGATCTGAAGGCCGACCCCGATGTGAGTAAGGTGAGCGATATTACTGAACTGGTTGATCAAAAGATAAGAGATAACTTTACGAAGGGCCTTGCTCCTAAAAGAGCGTTGGCTCACCGTATTGTAGCTGCAGCGGCCATCAAGATGCTTCAGGCGGACCTTAGTCAGCACAACGGTGTTACAGCTGAATCTTTGGCCAACGACCTTTGCCATATCGATCATACGTGTGAAAACTACGATGAGTTGGTAGATTTGGCATTTAACCGTACTTTGGATGCGATTGTCTCGGCAACTATCGGACAATATTTTGAAAAAGGAGAAAACAATGAATACCACCTCAGAATAGAAGGAGGGGTCAATTACGAACAGAAGGTGAAGGATTATGCCGCACAGATGGGAGACGCTCAGAAAGATGAATACTTCTTTATGTTTCTGGCCGAAGTACTGCCGGTGGAAGGCGAGACTTACCGTCGCAATTTCCGGATCTGGGCGCACAATATAGAATGGTTATCCCACAAATGCCATCGTGCCGGATATATCTTTATGGGTAATCCAAATGATCGTTCAACAACTCAGCCACAGCAGCATTTCTACATCTACTTTATGCCTATCTTTGATTCAGCTGGAAAATCTTATCCTACAGAGAAAGATAGCGTTTTCTTCCTGATGGACGATTTGAGCGATGAGTTTAAAAAGAAAGTTACACTCTATGGTTCCGCTCTCTCTCAAGAAGGCAGTGCAAGTAGCGATGAAAAGCCTCGTTACAAGCAACTCCGCGAAAAATACTTTAAGGAAGCACGTGAGCTTTTCAACCAACAGTTTCTTGCCAAAACCATGGTGGAGTATTTGGGTGAAAAGCTTGCTATGGAGACAATGCAGGGAGCACAGGCAGAATCAAAAATTGATGCCATCAGTGCGGTCACTTCTTATATTATGGAGCCGCAGTTTGAGGCAGAGAACCCTCATTACCCGAAGTTCTCACAATTGGGTCAACCTTTAACACGGGAAAATCGTGATAATCTTTTGCGTTCAGCGCGTGCTAAAATAGCCAACCCTACCATCATTAACCGAAATGGAGAAGCCATCCTGATGGGACTTGGTTTGTGGAATGACGGTCGCCTTAGCACCGATCACTCGCAATATGCCCGTAGTCTGAAGCAGAAACTGGAGGCAAAAGATGGTCAAGTAGTGAATCGGGATGAGTTATTGGATTTGTTCTTCGATGAAACACACGAGTACATCTCCTCCGATTTTCATATTGAGGCCGATTTGCAAATGTTGGTGATGGCAACCATGGCAGCCTTGGGTGAAATAGAGATTGTGCTACAAGGAGGAACTCGTATCAATGCCAGCAACATTTCCGATATCAACAAACTGAATCCGCAAGATAATTACACATTCTCGAATATTTGTCCCCCAAAAGGATTGAATGTTACCTTGGTTCGTGAGTTGATGTTGGGCCTGCTGGGTATAGACCGTGTGAATGAATTGGATAGCCCAAACAGCAGTGTGTTTGCCGATTTGTCGAGCAAGGCACAAAGCATCGAGAATCGCGTGGTCACTTTACAGTATAAGATTCAAGGAGGCTATCGTTTTGCCGGTGACATTGAAGTGATCTCAAGCGAAGAAGCTTCGGAATTTGACAAGGAACTTGTTCGTTTAAAAGGCATTTGCAACCAACTTCAGCGATACAATACCAAAGCCAAGATGCGCAATATTGATTGGTCTATCGATGTGGTTAAAAAAGCGATGAACGAAACTTTGCGGAAGCTGGATGACACAGAACGTATACTGGAAGAGTTGAATATCTTCAAGGATATGATTGGCTATCTACGCACCGCTCTGTCCAACATCAATGAACCCAATCTCAAAGAGGATATTATCGCAGGCATTAACAATATTAAAGAGGTAATAGGCCAGGACAAAATTGTGATGGATGCCTATAAATCCGAACTTAAGACCCTAAAAGAGCGATATGCCGATTGGTATATGAGCGAATATGTAAAAGCACATATCAGTGAGATTGACTATAGCAAGGCACAGAAACTTAGGGCCAATGAGTATAAACAGGTGTGCGATATTATTCGCGATGCACCTTTCATTCACCCCTCCCGGTATGATGCATGGTTAAGAAAATTAGCACTGCTGCAAGTTGTGAATCCAACTGTCAGTAAGCAGACAATTCTATCCATGCCCACAGCTCCCGATGGCTTCAATCCCACACTTCAGCGAGAGCCGCTGCCACAAATTGGAGATTTACAGGATGAATTAAACGAAATCTATGCTGAATATGAGCAACAATTCCGTGATGCTCTGGATGATCCTACAACTAAGCGCAATCAGGAGATGCTGAGCCATCAGGAAAAGACCATGATTCAGCAGTTTGCCGATGGAGTGATCAAACTCAATCGGCAGTATGCACATCCGTTGATAGAAATTATTACTAAATTACAGCGTAGTTTCACGAAAATCGAGATCAATCATGGGGATATGCTTCGAATCTTTTCTAAGCCTATGACTAAGCAACAAGCTATTGAGGCTTTGGCTGAATACATAGAGGCCCAAAGCCGTGGACACCGTCCGGAAGATGTACGTATCATAATCAAATAAAGAGAATAAAACCAAATATGAGCAATAAAGACCCCAGGCTGTTTCTTGATGATGAATTTGAGGAGACCAATTTGAACCCGGAACCCGTAGTTTGCCTTGGAATGGAATTTCCATGTGAAGAGGCTCGTCGGGATTATTTTCGGGAAGAGCTTCGCAAGAAACTGCCGGAACTAAAAAAGATAGAAGGCTTTCCTATTGGAGAGGATGATGACATTGTCAATCTCTCTGATCCCCCCTATTATACAGCTTGTCCCAACCCCTGGTTAAATGGTTTTATTGGGGAATGGGAAAAAGAAAAAGAAGAACTGGAAGCAGCAGGAAAGAGAAAGGCTCGTTTTGAAGTGAATGAGCCTTATGCCGCAGATGTCAGTGAAGGGAAAAACAATCCCATTTATATGGCCCATGCTTATCACACCAAGGTTCCTCATCCAGCTATCATGCGATATATTTTGCATTATACCCAACCGGGAGATATTGTATTTGATGGGTTTGCTGGGACAGGAATGACAGGAGTGGCAGCACAACTTTGCGGTTCAAAGGAAGATGTGGAAGCATTAGGAGTGAAGAATGCCAAAGTGGGCGTTCGCAAAGCTATTTGCTCCGACCTTTCACCTATTGCTTCGCTTATAGCTGCCTCTTATAATTTGAAATTCGATGTACAATCTTTTGCAAAAAAAGCCAATGCAATACTCAATCAAGTAGAAGATGAATTGGGTTGGATGTACGAAACGGAGGTAGACGGAAAAAAAGCAAAGATTAATTATACAATTTGGAGTGATGTTTTTGTTTGTCCTTCGTGTGGACAGGAAATTACGCTGTGGAACGAAGCCGTTAATCTTCAGGAACAAAAAATTAAAGACTCTTTTCCTTGCCCACATTGTGGCGCTACCTGTTCCAAAAAAAGCATGGATAAAGCTTGGGAAACATCGTATGATTCCTTGTTGAATAAAACTGTAACCATGAACAAAAAAGTTCCGGTTAGGGTGAATTATACCTGTAATGGGAGACGCGGGGAACGAGATGTTGTACAATCTGATTTAAAATTATTTAAAAAAATTGATGGAATTGATATCTCAGATTTGTCTTCAATAAGGATGCCTGAAGGAGATGAATCCCGGCGAAATGACAGAATTGGAATAACTCATGCTCATCAATTCTATTCAAAAAGAAACTTTATCTATTTAAGTCGAGTTTTAGAATTGGCTAAAGGAGATATTTTTCTTCAAACATGGTTGACTTCAGTGTTACAAAGAACAACGTATATGAGCAAATTTATGTTTGCCGGAACAGGGATTGTTAGTGGTACTTTATATATTCCTTCTCTAAACAGAGTCTATTCTCCTCACCCATTCTTAACAAGTAAGTCAAATGCTTTTACAAGAGCATTTTATCATACACGAGGAAAGACTGCCATTAGCATTAATTCGGCTACTCAGCTTTGCAATTTACCAGATGCTTCCATAGATTATATCTTTACTGATCCACCCTTCGGGTCAAATATTATGTATTCCGAATTAAATTTCATTTGGGAAGCTTGGATAAAAGTAGCAACCAATACCAAGGAAGAAGCCATTATAAATAAGGTTCAGCAGAAATCGCTCTTTGAATACCAGACTTTGATGAACCGCTCTTTTCTAGAGTATTACAGGGTATTAAAACCCGGGAAGTGGATAACAATAGAATTTAGCAATACCTCTGCTTCTGTGTGGAATTCAATTCAAAATGCTTTGCAGGGAGTTGGCTTTATCGTTGTGAATGTTGCAGCACTTGACAAGAAACAAGGTTCTTTTAAAGCAGTAACTACTACAACTGCCGTGAAGCAAGACCTTGTGATCACTTGCTATAAACCTTCAGATGAATTGACATTCAAATTTGAGGATGCATTGGACAAAGCTTCAAATGCGATGGATTTCATAGAAGAATTATTGGTGCATTTACCGGTACATCAAGAAAAAGACCATTCTACGACAGCCGTAGTGGAACGTAGCCCTAAGATTCTTTATGATAGACTTATTTCTTACTATGTGCGGCATGGTTATGCCATTCCCATGGATGCCCAAGAATTTCAAAAAAATCTTCGCGATCGATTTATTGAGCGCGATGAGATGTTCTTTACGGCTTCTCAAGCACTGGAATATGAAGACAAGAAGAGTAAGACGACAGGTATTGTGCCAATGGCTTTGTTTATAGGTAGTGAAGCGGAGGGCATTGAATGGTTGAAGCGTGAATTGGAAACACACCAGACCTATTCAGAATTGCAACCTGAATGGATGAAGAATATGACTCCCACTAAGAAAGGTGATATTCTTCCTGAGCTATCTGAAATTCTGGAAGATAACTTCATCAAAGACGCTGATGGCAAATGGCGCAAGCCAGACGCCGAAAAGGCTGCCGATATGGAGATTATGCGGGGAAGAAAGATGATGAAAGAATATAATATGTATCTGGAACAAGCACAAAAGCCAAAGGCTAGGCGGATGAGAGATACCCGTCTCGAAGTGCTTCGCTATGGTTTCAAGGAGTGTTACAAGCAAAAGGACTACCAGGCAATTATCACAGTGGGCGACCACATACAGGAGTCTCTGCTTCAAGAAGATGAGATTCTGCTCCAGTATTACGATATTGCTGTTTCAAGAGTGTAATCTCTTAGAATGTTGAGTTGTTAAAACGACAGTGTATGACCAAGGAAGAGTTGAACGAGTTGTTGCAAACGGATGAAAATTTTCGCATAGAACGTACTGCTTCCACTTCCAACATGGATAAGTTTCAGGAGGCAATCTGTGCTTTTTCCAATGATCTTCCCGGTTCCGGGAAGAAAGGCTACCTACTTATAGGTGTCAATGATGATGGTTCGGTGAGCGGACTTAAAGTGGATGATGCCCTGGTAAAAAAAATTTCCGGAATTCGTTCAGACGGCAACATCCTCCCTTTACCTGTAATGAGTACAGAAAAGGTAGAAACCGAAAAAGGCGATGTGCTTGCCGTCGCAGTTACTCCTTCTCTCTTCACTCCTGTCCGCTACCGAGGTCGCGTTTTCGTACGCATCGGCCCACGTAAGGATATCGCTTCGGCTGAAGAAGAACGGATCCTCACCGAACGAAATGCTGCACATCTAGCCACTTTCGATGTAATGCCCTGCCGAGAAGCAACATTGGATGATATTGATACAGATATCATCAAACAGCAATATTTTCCTCAAGCCATCGATACCGAAACACTCGAAACAGATACTCGTAGTTTTACGGAACAGATGGCCTCTCTACGCTTATACAACAAGCAATATGATTGTCCCACAATGGCAGCAATCATACTTTTTGGTAAACAGCCTAAATATTTTATGCCGGGTTGTTATGTGCAATATGTTCACTTTGAGGGAACAACAAAGGCCGGCAAAATCATCAACGAAAAAGAATTTAAAGGAGGATTAACAACTTTGTTACCTCGATTAGAATCATTCGTAGCCGATGCTATTGTTACGCAACGACCGGAAGAAATAAGTCTGCTACGCGAAAAAACGGTTACAAACTACCCCGGAGGAGCTTTACGTGAACTTTTGATGAATGCCTGCATGCACAGAGATTATCAGTCAAACACTCCCATTCGACTCTATCAGTTTGACGACCGCATTGAAATTATGAACGCAGGCGGACTGTATGGCGAAGCTCGTCCGGAAAACTTCCCCCATGTGAATGCCTACCGCAATCCTATCGTGGCAGAAGCAATGAAGGTAATGAAGTACGTAAATATGTTCAATCGAGGCATAAGCCGGGTGCAGGAATACCTTCAAACCAATGGCTCTAAGCCGGCACATTTTAATGTGGATAAATTAACCGTCTTTGAAGTGGTGGTTATGGATGCTAACGTTACGGCTTTAGAGCGAACTCATGATGAACTCCGCACGAAGTTGGCACAACTTGATGACAACTACAAAATTCGCGTTAAATCACTGATATGCAACATCAATAGGGACTATTATAGTGCGAGAGAATTGCAACTTCGTATGAACTCCGCACAAACTCCGCTCGAACTCCGCACGAGCTCCGCACGCTATTTTATGGTGCATATTCTTAAACCGGCTATCGAGCTTGGTTGGATAGCCCCTCTCTATGCAGACACCCCCCACCACCCCAAACAAAAATATAAACTTACGGAGTTGGGCATTACAATGAAAGTTATTCTTTCAGAGGAGAACCATGAAATATAAAGGCAAAAATGTAGAGATAATAGGCAGTAAAACGCTATTTGGCAAGGAAACTCTCTGGATTCGTATCCTGGAGGATAACAGTTTTGCCCAAGTGCTTCGTTCTGATCTGGATGATGATCTGAACAGGAACTCCAACAGGGGTATGGCATACGTTCGTTATATGGCTATAGCGGCACGTATCAAAGAGGAAATGGCTCAAAAGCGATTGTTGGCCCCTTATGAAAGTAGCCTTATTCCTTTGCCACACCAAATACTGGTATTGGAGAAAGTAATGCAGGGTATTCAAACCCGTTTTTTGTTGGCAGATGAAGTGGGCATGGGAAAGACCATTGAAGCTGGACTTGTGATAAAGGAGAAGAAATTGCGCGGCGAGATAACGCGAATCTTGTTGATTGTGCCTAAATCGGCTATGCTTCAGTGGCAACAGGAGTTGAGGGAGCACTTCAACGAGAACTTCCATATCTACAACAGTGATTTTATTTCGGGGATGGCTCGTACTTTTGCCAGATTTGAAGCAGAAGAGGAGTTGAATTTCTGGAAACAGCATCATCAAATCATTGTTTCTACTGATGCGTTGAAGCCATTGTCAGCTCGACAAGGATGGAGCCAGGAGAAAATTGATGAATACAACAAGTATCGCCTGGAAGCCGTGGTGAATGCTGAATTTGACATGGTTATTATTGATGAAGCCCACCGCATGGGTGGAAGTACGGCACAGGTATCTCGCTATCAATTGGCCGAAACACTATGTAATGCCGTGCCGAATGTGTTGCTTCTCACCGCTACTCCCCATCGCGGCAAGAGCGATCATTTCCGCAGAGTGCTCAAATTGATTGATGCCGACGCTTTCCCGGGAGACGGAATGCCGAGTATTGAAGAGATTGAGCCTTACGTGATGCGTTCAGAAAAACGATATGCGGTGGATTATGACGGGAAGAAACTTTTTCAGCAGCGAATGACCATACGATTGGATGTTCCACTCAACGAAACAGATCATCGCTTACAGATAGATTTATACAATCATGTAACCAACTATGTGAGGTATTGTTTTGGACGTGCCAAGCGAGGTAATAGGAATGCTACAGGACTGGTGATGGTGATGATGCAAAAGTTGGCAAGTAGCAGTACGGCCGCTATTTTGGCTGCCATGGAAACTCGTTTGTGGAGGTTGCAACATGGTGAAACGGATGATGACATTGACGACTATGATGAAGAGGGTGTAGTCGACTTTGATGATTTAGATACGAACGACTTTTCGGTTGCAATACAGGATAATGGCTTTTTCAATGAAGAAACAGCACTCCAAAAATTGATTGTGGAGGCACGCACCTGCCTGGAAACAGAACAAGATGCCAAAGCGACAGTTTTGGTTCGGAAAATCTATAAACTGCAAGACAAGTACAACAATTCTCAGTTAAAAGTACTGGTGTTTACCGAGTTTCGCAAGACACAGGGCTATCTGAAAAAAATCCTTGAAGGTGCAGGATTGACTACGGTGGAAATACATGGCAGCATGGATTTGGCGGAACGACAACAGGCGCTTGTGAAATTTAAGAACGAAGCCAATGTGATGGTGGCAACGGATGCGGCGGGTGAATCGTTGAATATGCAGTTTTGCCACATCGTTTTCAATTATGATTTGCCTTGGAATCCAATGGCCATAGAACAACGCATCGGACGTGTAGATCGTATTGGTCAGAAATTTCCGGTAGTTGCTTTCAATATGTTGACCAATAACACGGTCGACACCAGAGTATATGAGATTATCGTGGAGAAACTGGATGCCATACTGCAAGAATTGGGAATTGACAAAACCAATGATGTATTGGACTCTACTATCGATATGAAGCAGGTAAATCATCTTTATCTGCAATCATTGCTCGATCCCCATCGATTTGATTTTGCCAGTGACAAATGGCTGTATGAGATAAAAAGCAAACTCAACGATTATAAATCTACGGAAGGTATTTTACCTGTTTTTACAGGAGATGATATAAAAAAGGAAAGTACCGGTGAAATAAAATACAGTCCGCTTCCTGTATGGCTGGAAGAGTTGATGGATCTTTACACGATGAATGAAAAGGGTAAAATTGTGAAGCGATTGTCCGGTGTTTCCGAATACGCCATCAACGGATATAAACTGGAAGCTGTATTTGAAGCAGACAAGCTGGGTGATAATCCTGGTTCGGAACATCTTACTTTGCAACATCCCGTCGTGAAACGAATTCTGGATGAGATGGATGGGAATAGTCAAACGATGGTTCCTGTAATTGTGTCTAAAAATGGTGGTGAGACATGTGGCTATCTGACCTTATGGAAAGTGTTGGCCAAAAACAACTACGAAACCAAAACAACTTATTCTGCTCAGTTTATTACCGATGCGGGCAGGGTATTTGCTCCCTACGGCAATGATGTGTGGAATAGATTGGTGCAAGAGAAAAACAGTTTTCAATATGTGGGTGAAACAGAATGCAATCTGGCTATAGAGGAAAACCAAGCCTTAAACAATAATCTTCATGCCTTGTTCCATCGGATGGAAGCCGAAATTCAAAACGTTTTGCAAGCAAGAGCAGAGAAAAAACTGAAGGCTTGGAGTTATGCAGAGAATCGGCTCAACCGCATTGGCATTGAAAACATTAGAAATGCCAAGTTACGAAAGCTGACTACAGAAAAAGAAGAGTGGAAAAGTGCTTTTGTCAAAGGGCTTAGCGTGGTGCCCGACGTGAATCATATCTTAACCGTAAGAATTGATGGATGAATTTATTCATAGGTTAGAACAGAGGCTTACCGGTGAAGGTAAGCGTCTCAGTATTGTGAGAAATCCGGATGGTTTCTTACAACGGCCAGACACACAACAAGCCGTACTTAACGCTTGTGGCTTGCTTTTACTACCAATCTCTTCTTCACTTGAACTTCGTGTGAGGTATGAACTGTACGACAAAAACACCCGAGAGCGAATTTGCTACATCATGGATGACCCATCATCTGTCTTACCTGATATTAAGCGATTGTTATACAACGCCCATACCTTTTCAATTCCAGATCTTATGCCTGCTTGCAATGAGGCTGAAATCCGTCAAGCTCGACTAACATTTGGGATGGCTTCTTACATCCACAACAAGAAATTCGTTTATAACCTTTCTGCTGTTGAAACCAAAGAAGTGATTGAAGAGGCAAAAAAACGCTACGGAGAAGACATAAATGAACTGACTACAAAACTAAAATCAATCCCATTAAAATGGGAGAAGGTGGAAACGATGGATTCCATTTGCCACATCTTACTCAAGGCGATTAGCCAAGGAGTTTATGATAAGATGGAGTCAGCTGTAGAAATTATTAATGAAGATTTCCAACAATATATTGCCGAGAAATATTTTGCTTTGTCTTCATCGTCACACATCGTTAAGCCTAAAACGGTAAATAAAATATTGCCTCATTTGGCTTACAAACACAATCGTACCGAAAAGGTGGCGTTGGTTGTGATAGACGGTATGACGTTTTGGCAATACCTGATATTGGAACAAAAATTAACAGGGTTGGGGATTAAAACGAAGAAGGATGCAACCATGGCTTGGATTCCCTCTATTACCAAACTATCGCGTCAAGCTATTTTTAGAGGAAATATTCCACAACAAGATTACGGGCAGACTCCCATCGCTGAGGGAAGACTTTGGAGCGAGTTTTGGTCCAATCGTTACAGGGGTTCCAAACAGATGCAACCTTATGAAATTGCCTATACACACGATAGTCTCTTGACAGATGACAACGTTCTGTATAAACAAGCGTTTGTGGATGTCAGTCTGGATCGTAAAATGCACAGCTCTTCCAGCAATAAAGACTTATACGATTTGACGGAAAACTGGGCAGAAGAAGCAGCAGAGAATATCAAATTGTTGCATGAGCAGGGATATACAATTTATATTACTGCCGACCATGGCAATATCATGGCTCATTCCTGGCGATCGCTCAATTCACAGGAACGCACATTTTTATACGAGAAAGAAAGCAAAGGGAGTAGACATCTTATTTATTCAAATGCAACCTACCTGGACAATTTTATTCAAAATAATCCGGAGATTCATAAAGAGTTGCTTGTACATGATAATTGGGCCGTCTGGAAAAACAGTCGATGCTTTAAGGGAAAAGATGAAATAACCCATGGAGGTTCCCATTTCCTGGAGGTAATCGTCCCTTTTGTCACAATAGAAAAAGATTGAAATGGAAAAAATTATAGGTATCAACCAACGAATAAGTATAAATGTAATGGAGATGGCAATAAAAGCTTGTCTCGACGGCAGCTTCACGCCTGAGTATGCTGCAGACTTGGCTGCCGGTGAATACCAGGGCGCAAACCGAATCAATAAAGCTCGCAGTATCATTGGTAAATTGACACAACGCAACCCGCTTTATCCTTTCATTGAAGAGCACAAGCAGGAATACCTTACAAGTATCAAATACACCGGAGACAGAGCAATCATATACGCTGCTCTGATCAATGCAGCTTATGGCTTTGGCTATGATGCCATGGTCATATTGGGAAAATTTTTCCATGTGCAGGAGCAAGTATTCACCGGCCTTATCATGAACCATATGTCATTGATGTATGCAAGCAATCGCTCGCTATCAAATGGATTGTACTGCATCATGCCCATGTACATTGAAGCGGGTCTAATTAGCAGGAAAAAAGTTGGTGTGTATACGAAGAAAGATAATTCGATTGTGACTTCTTTCGCTCGGGATTTGTATATCAAATCATTTTTTGTGAATAATCCCATGCTTGAGGAGAGTAACCACGATTATGCAGACCATCCCTATTTTGAATTTATTTGATCATTCTAGTTATAAAAGATTATCCATAGTAACATGCATGTTCGAATTGGTTTCATCATCAGTCACCATTTGTTTACTTTACAAAAAGTGGCTTTATAAATAATAATAGATAAATTGAATTAGTTTAGATTTAATCTGACAGTTAAGGGCAAAAACTTAAATTTGTAATTGCACAAACAAATAAAGTTCAACCCTTAAAACTGTCAGAAATGAATTCAGAAACGAAGTTAATCAAAAACAAGTTAGGACTGCTTAAATTAGCAGAAGAATTAGGTAATGTCTCTCAGGCATGCAAGTATTTAGGATATAGCCGGGATACCTTCTACCGATACAGGGAACTGGTGGAAACCGGTGGTGAATTAGCTCTCAAGGAGATCAGCAGACGAAAGCCCATCATCAAGAATCGTATTGAACAGGAGATTGAAGATCGGGTAGTATCATTTGCAACAGAAAACCCTGCTTTTGGTCAGGTCCGTGTTTGCAATGAGTTAAAAAAGGAGGGTGTTTTTGTATCACCATCTGGAGTTAGAAGCATATGGTTGAGAAATGATCTTGAAACATTCCGCAAGCGTTTGAAAGCGCTGGAAGCAAAGGTTGCCCAGGAAGGAATCGTACTCACCGAAGCTCAGGTTGTGGCTTTGGAAAAGGCCAAGGAGGAAAAGGTTGCCAGGGGTGAAATTGAAACTTATCATCCCGGTTATCTTGGAGCCCAGGATACGTATTACGTGGGGAACATCAAGGGCGTGGGACGTATTTATCAGCAGACATTTATTGATACATACACGAAGGTCGCCACAGTTAAACTTTATGATCGCAAAGTAGCTCTTGTTGCTGCTGATATGCTGAATGACCGGGTGCTCCCTCTTTACGACCAGTACGGGATCCCATTGATGCGGGTGCTCACTGACAGGGGAACCGAATATTGTGGAGCAAGAGAGCATCACGAATATCAACTCTATCTGGCGATTGAGGATATCGATCACACGAAGACCAAGGCAAGAAGTCCCCAAACAAACGGTATCTGTGAACGTTTTCACCGGACAATGCAGGAAGAGTTTTATGCGACTGCATTCCGGAAGAAAATATACAGAACGATCGAGGAATTGCAAAACGATGTGGATATCTGGTTGAAGTACTACAACAACGAGAGACCTCATTCGGGCAAATATTGTTACGGTAAGACGCCGATTCAGACCTGGAAAGATAGCCTTCATCTGACAAAAGAGAAATTATTGGATACTCTGAATCAAAATTTTGTATCTTTGACTCCGTCGGATGAAGAGGAAACAGGCGCTGCTGGAGAGCAACTTGTCAGAAATAATCCGACTGGCTGGAATGGCCGAGGGGGTGAAGATACCCCCTCTTACCACTTTCCCATTCCGGTCAGCTATGTCTCAAAAAACTCAAATCCATAAATTAAAAAATGCCCACTGTCAGATCAAGTCTGAACTATTACAAACTATCAATATTTAAAATTTCTCAAACAGAATAATATTGAAAAATAACTATTCCGGTCATAAATGACTTAGAAAACTCAACGTTAAAATGTATCGAATCTATTGTTATAGGACAATTAATTACCTCCTCATTAAATCAAAAGCTTCTCATTGTTCGATCAATACCCCTGAAAGTGTAGTTGCCTTCTCACCGGTTCTTTTAACTTCGATATTGCTGAAGGTTACTTTTAATTTATTATTTGATAGAATCTCTACTTTCAATTTATCACCAGTACGACCTGTAGCAAAGTAAAGACTCCCATATGCTGCCACTCCAAGAGTAGCTTTTGAACTAGGACTTGACGATTCATAAACAAAAAAATCAGTCAGATCGTATAAACCAGCTGTAGTGGGTTTATCACCAAAGTAAATGCTTAATGAAGTATATGAATCATCCGTATAGGCAGTTAGACTTTCCAGCTCTGATCGACTATCATAAAGAGTGGAAGTCACTTTATAAGTTTCTCCATATAATGTCCAATACGATGAGTTGCTACCATTAACATCATCTTTGCTGCATGAGTTTAAAATAAACACGCACAACGTCATAAATAAATAATTTGATATTTTTCTCATACTCGTTATTTTTTTATTTTTAATCAATTCCAAAGCAGGTAATTTTAATCGTTGTTGCCTCTTTTTTTGAACTTATCGGCATAAAGCCATATTCACCGGGCTGTAAATTGTCGGGAACAAGTATTTGATATATATTGTCTTTTATTTTTCTAAACTCTATTTGAATAACAAATTCTGATAGATCTGCACCTTTCCCTCCCATTGACATTTTCGACATGATGAATCTTCTTCTGTCTTTCTTTACTTCCTTTGCTTTTACCAAATAAAATATTTCTGAAGGATCACTATCATTCTCTACTTTCACTATTATTGGGGCTATTTTTCCTTCTCCGAATCTAGAATTTGATTGAGAGGGAAAGACCGTATAAAATACTTCCGACCCTCCATACCCAAAAGCAACTACTTTCACATCAATGGACGCATCCGCTCTTTCCATGCTTTTCAAAGTTTCATTAGAAAAGAAATAAGGTCTTAACGAAAATTCCGGTATGGGACAATCTTCCACAACTGTGTGGTTAAAAGTATACTCTATTGGGGCTACTCTTGAGTCAGTTTCTCTATTGGTATTATTACTGCGTCTATCGAAAAAACCTCTTTTTTCATTGTTAATGTTTTGCAAACTCATAATATTGCCTTTCCCTTGTGGCTCCTCAATCATTAGTTTCACAACGTCTTTTGGAACTTTCGCTGTTGTTAAATCAATTAAACCATTTGATGAAACGTCATATTGGTGATTTGTAGCAAGCATCTTATCTTTTATGATACTATTAGATATTTTAGCCTTATACATTCCAATAATATCTTCATTAGTAATTGTTTCGTTTGGTGGAGAAGAAATAAGCATTTGTTTAATAATATTATCCGATATTTTTGCATTTTTTAAATCAATTAATCCTGACATACTCAAATCAAAATCACATTGACTTGAAGTTATTTTTGTAAGAATAACATCATCTCCTATTTTTGCAGACTTCATTGATATAATATCCTGATTAGTTATCATATCTTGAGCCATAACTTGGAAAGAGGTTGTCAGTAAGACAAGAACAATTCCAAAAATAATTTTTTTCATAATTATGATTTTTTTCTACCTACTCTTTTCCCCGGTTTTCGGTTTCCCCGTTTTATTCTTTATTACCATCAACATTAAGTTAAAAAACAACACTAACAATCTGCCCCAATCGTGTTTTCTCAAAATTATCACTGCCTCTCTCCAAAAACGTCTATACTTTTTGGTAAAATCGTCTAAACGCTTTTAGAAGGAGATGCTTGTATGTCTTCAATCTAAAGTTTACCACTGCAAGTAAAGTTAATTTATCACTAGTATCCACTAAAAAATTAAGTTTTAATTGAATATCATTTTCATCCATATTAGTCTCTTTGAAGAAAATATCCCTGACAGGAGTTTTATCCAACAACGAAGCTCTCAAGACTCTCAAGACTTGGACATCTATTTTCGCTTGTAAATATCATTGTTTCAATGCTATATCTATTTAATTTAAAAGTTAAAGTGGACACAAGTGAACTTATATATTGATAAATTAAACTTATACAACTTTTTTATCACCTAACGAATATTTTTTTGTTCACTTTTGAGCATCCTCTCATTTTTTTTGTATTTCCTTTTCGCAAAGTTAAGTTAAAAACCATTCCAAAAAATAGCAAATTCTTAAATGAAATGAGTCATTCATTGTTCGGTCAAACCCATTCATTATTTGGTATTATCTATTCATTAATCAGCAAAAAATATTTTTGAAAGAAGATATTTAAAGCAAATGTCGTTAGTTTTCAGGATTAAAAGATTAGTTTTTTGTTTGAATATTTTGTTGTTGAAATAAGAAAAGCATATATTTGCCCTTGATAAATTGGTAAATCACAAATACAATTTAGATTAACACTTTAAATACAGCTTAACAGTTGAAGATTGCCGCACAATCAATGAAGATTATCTATACTTACATATTGATTTTGCTCTGTTTCGCGAACACAGGAATTGCACAAGAACTCACATTGCCCGGTCACAAGCAATACGGGTTGAAAGACGGGTTGCCTCAAACACAAATCACCACGTTGTTTCAAGACAGTAGAGGATATATCTGGGCAGGTACAAACAATGGTGCTGCACGGTTTAACGGAGAAAATTTCTTTGCGTTTACCACTAAAAATGGATTTCCATTTGGATACGTAAACAACTTTGCAGAAGATAAACAAGGGCGGATTTGGGTGCTTTGCAGGCATGGCATTGCTTGTATAAGCGGCGACAGCGTAGCTGCGTTTCCGCAAAATGAATATTACTTTGCTCAAGGTGATTTTACAGCTGGTGATACGATTCGGTTTATCGCCACCCGAAAAAAAGATGATAAACGAATGGTGGGATATTGGACAGATGGGGAGTATAAATTATTGGACCTACCCTTTATTGACCGGTATAAGGACGGGCATCTATTCACTTACAACGAGAAATTAGATGCTTACATCTTTAGCTCTGAAGAAAATATTTATCAAGTCAACCAAAACGAAGTGAAGTCATTTTCACATCCTTGTCCTTATGAAAACCATAAGCCTGCAAAAATCATCCGGCTGGAAAATGATTTTATTGTTTTTTATGTTTCATCCGACCTGAACCACATATTGTGTTACAGTTTTAATAAAACCACATCGGAACTTATAGCAGAATATAGTTTTGGAAAATGTTTAAAATATCCACCTGACAACTTACGCGAGCATATTTCATTTTTTCAAGGACTTTCGGTTCAAAATTATGTTCAATATACCATAGAAAACGGGGAGATCTATCCGCTCAATGTTTCAGGGCACAATGTAAGAACAATACTAAAGGATAAGAACGGTGGATTGTGGTACGGTGCCGAAGATGGTTTGTTACGTATTTTTTCGGGTGCGTTTACAACCTTTAATCCCGCCCTTTTACCTGAAATATGGTCTGTAACCGAACAGCAGGAAGGCAGGTTTTGGTTTGCTTCTTTCTCTTATGGGGTAAAATCATTAAAAGACAACAAATTGAAGTCACTGTTGTTGAACGGCAAGGAAATACTCGGAAATTATTTTCATCCTGCAGTAAATGGCAACAATTCACTCTATTTTGCCCTTGGCGACGGTATTTTAAAATACATGCCAAACGGAAAGACGAAATTGTTAAATTACACATGGAATGACAATCCTCCCATTTGTTTCTATACCCATTACGATAAGGAGCGAAGACATTTGTTGGGCGGTTTTCGCGGTAACGTGGCCGTGTGGGACGATAACGACAAGCTCGTCCGTGAAATAGGAAGAGCAAGCGGAATGCCCATAACCGGTTTTGTACATTGCATTGCACAAGATTCCGCATCCAACTTTTGGTTCGGCAGTCCCGACATTTATCATTACAACTGGGAAACAAACAGACTGAAACAATATGCTTCATCGGCGGAAATTATCAATTGTCTGGATGCAGCTACCGACCACAGTGGCAGGACATGGTTCGGCACCCAAAAAGGACTTTACTACTATGACAAACAAACCGACAGCGTAAAAATAATAAACGTTCCCGAATTGCAAAATTGGGTATTAATGGTTTTACCCATCGATAAATCCAGGCTTTTGTTATCACAGCCCGACGGATTATATATTTTAGACTTGGATGAATTCAACCGAAATGGAAAAGTGATCTTGTCGTGTTACAACGAAGCCAATGGCTACTTAGGCGGAGAGCCGGGACAAGCAGGTGCATTTAAAGATTCACAAGGGCATATCTGGATTACGGGCACATCTGCGTTATCCAGATTGAATCCCAATTTATTACCCAAAAAAGATTCTCTCCGACTAAACCTCGTTTTCACTAAATACAACAACACGCCCATTCTTTATGAACAACACCAAATTAAACTGCCGCATAACCAGGAATCGGTAACCATTGTGTTTGATGCTGTTGCATTTAATCGACCAACACCTGTCGAATATAATTACCGGATAAATAAAAGTAAGAACTGGAGCGTTGCCCAAACCGATAATTACATTACGCTTATCGATTTACCACACGGGAAAACAACACTATATGTGCAAGCATCGCTGCAAGGTGTAAGCACGATATTTCCTGTTGTCATTTACGTTAGTAAGGCTTTTTACAACCAGGCATGGTTCATTCCACTTGTTCTATTTTTGCTGTTACTGACGCTTATTATTGTGACACTCGTTTATGGACGGACGCAAACCCGTTTACAAAAAACACTCATGCGTGCAAAATATGCGGAAGCCGAGACCATTCAAGCACTAATGAATCCCCATTTTGTCTACAACGTGCTTGCCAATGTCCAATCAAAAATTCGCAATCTCAAAATTGAAGAAGCAGAACAATCTTTGCTAAAAATGGCTCACCTGATAAGGCGTTTTTTACATTTACCTGCTCAAGACATTGAAAATAATGACAATAAATCTGATATTCTGAAAAATACAGTAACTTTGGCGCAAGAGTTGGATTTATTACAGGAGTTTATCGATTTTCAACAATTGCTTTATCCACAGGAATTTATTTATTTACTCAGCATCGATGACAATGTCGATGTTGAAAAAATATATCTTCCTCCAATGCTGTTGCAACCTTTTGTTGAAAATTCCATCAGTCACGGTTTAATACCCAAACAAGGAGTAGGACGGCTGCAGATAGACATTTCGTCATTCAAAAAACAAAACAAAACAATTATCCGTATTATTGATGATGGTGTCGGGATAGAACAATCGCGCCAAATGCGAGATCAGTCCAAATTTAAATACCCTTCGCGTGGAAGAAAACTTACAATGAGACGCATTCATTTGCTGAATGAGTTAGGATTTAACATCGAAATTGATACCGAAACATCCGAAAAAGGAACAACCGTGACAATTGTTTTATTAAAATCGGCCGAAAAGAAAACCAGAAATTAGATACAATGGAACCGGAGAAGCAGAAAGAAAAAGGGATTCGTGTAGTTGTAGCAGACGACATTGAGGATAGTCTTGACTTGGTTTGTTCTCTTATCAAGGAAGTTTGTCCGCAAGCCAAGATAATTGGCAAACACACCACCTTAAGCCAGACCCAAAAGACTATCGATTCGCTGCATCCCGATGTGGTATTACTCGACATTAAGTTTGTATCGGAAGGAAAAACAGCTTTTGATTTGCTGGAGCTGTATCGGAAGAATAATCAGTTTGCGTTTAAACCCATCATTTTCTCCGGTCATTGCGAAAGAGAATATTACGATATGGCATTTCAATACGGTGCGGTTCATTTTCTCCCAAAACCGGTTGATAAGGAAAGACTAAAAAATGCAATTGAACGGGTTAAACCTGAAAACAGGAATGAGACAATCTTATCCGCCAATATTCTGAAAAATACGCTGGTAATAAATACCGCCACCAGAAGTCATTTTATTTCACCCAAAGACATTGTTTATTTCCAAAGTAAGGATTCTTATACATACATCGTACTCGCCAACGAACAAGTGATAAAGAGTTCAAGAAACTTGGGATTTTATGAAAAACAAATTAAATCCTTTAGCGATTTTTTTCGTGTTCACAACAATACCATTTTAAACTTGAACTTCATACAGGGGTTTTCAAATAAAACCGAGAGGGACATTATTCTTAAACCTCCTTTTGGAGAAATAAAAAGTTCACGGGAAAAATTCAAGGAGTTGTTGGAGATAATAAAAAGGAAGACCTAAAAAGAGGCTGTTTCAATTAATAAGATTCAGCTTTGCGTATTGAATGAAGATATTCCGGTGATATGCACTGAATTAGTTTCGATTTAATCTGACAGTTAAAGGGCAAACAAATTAAATTTGTAATGCTAAAAACAAAATCAAGTTTAACCCTTTAAAACTGTCAGAAATGAATGTAGAAACAAAAGTAATTAAAAGTAGGTTAGGTTTATTGAACTTGGCCGAAGAATTAGGCAATGTATCATTAGCCTGCAAGTATTTAGGATATAGCAGGGATACATTTTATCGTTATAAGGATTTATTCTCGGAAGGAGGAGAAGAAGCCCTGCGGGAGATGAGTCGTAAAAAGCCCAATATCAAGAACCGTATAGAAGCCCATATTGAAGAGAGGGTTGTTTCCTTTGCCATAGAACACCCGGCTTTCGGACAAACCCGGGCATCGAATGAATTGAAAAAAGAAGGCATGTTTATTTCACCCTGCGGGGTTCGTTGTGTATGGCTACGGCATGATCTGGAAACATTTCAAAAGCGATTGAAAGCCCTTGAGAGCAAGGTTGCACAGGAGGGACTAATCCTTACCGAATCAGTAAAAGCAGTTGACTTTTATGAAAAAGTAGAATTCGTGGAGATCAGATTATAGTTACGACCTTTTTCAAAAAATCACTCAACCCGCAAACTTCCACATCATTTTTAAATGGATAAGATGCTGATACGGGAGAAACAATATATGTTTTATCCGGTTTTGTGGTTTCTATAGCTCTCCAAAAGCCTTTGGTCACCTGTGGTGCCGATGAGGCTTTACATTCTACCGCTATCGTTCGGGAACCCCTCTCAATAAGCAAGTCTAACTCATCCCCTGTAGCACTGCGATAAAAAGAAAACTTACAATCTCTCAATGAAGAAATGATGTTTTCAATTACAAATCCTTCCCAAGATGATCCGAAAACAGGGTTGCCCATTAGTGAATTGAAATCATCCACTTGTAGCAGCCTATGTAATAACCCACTATCTCTCACAAAAATTTTTGGGGATTTAACCAGACGTTTCTTGATATTCTTTTCAAATGGCGGTAGCGAACGGATAATAAAGGTCTGTTCCATCAGGTCGATATACCGGCGAATAGTTTGATAGGTTACACCTAGCGATTCTCCCAATTTGGACGAATTAAAAAGTTGCCCTTGATTGTGCGCACACATAGTCAGCAGACGACGAAGTTGCAATGCGGGAATTTGAAATCCGAGCTGTGGAATATCCCGTTCTACATATGTTCTAAGGAAATTTTCTCTCCAAAGTACACTTCCTTGTTCAGATGATGCGAGATAGCTATCAGGATATCCTCCACGAAGCCAGAACTTATTCAATTCAAAATCTATGTTTTGCTCAACTTCTTCAATTGTAAAGGGTGTGAGTTCAATAAGCCCGACTCTTCCGGCTAGCGATTCTGACGTTTTCTGTATAAGGTCCTGCGAAGCAGATCCAAGCAAAATGAACCGTCCTGGACGACGGTGACGGTCTATTTCACTTCGTAAGACAGAAAAAAGTTCCGGTACTAACTGAATCTCGTCCAAACAAATTGTTACATGCTGATTAGCCTGGAAGAATAACATAGGCTCTCTCAACTTGTTCAAGTCATCCAGGTTCTGAAGGTCCAAATATAGATAGGCATTCGAATTTTGATAGAGCATCTTCGCCAAGGTGGACTTTCCGCATTGCCTTGGGCCTAAAATGACAACCGCAGGAAATACGCTTAGATTCTCTTTTACAAATGTTTCTATTTTTCTGTCGACCAGTTTTTGCATATCATAAATACAATTTCTATTTTGCACAAATGTAGTAAATGTATTTAAAACTACCAAAAGAGACAACCGCTTAGTTCCCAGGGAAAGGGGAAAAAGAAAACTATTGTAACCGGATAAAGAGAATTGAAGTCTTATGATTGTAACAAATAAAAATCAAGCAAGATGGTACAAAGAAATCTCGTTTCGCGCTTTGCCGGAACAGAATGTCAAGCTCCGGGGAGAGGCCAAGGAACCTGAAGAGCTTGCCATAAAGTAAAAGCAGTTGGCTTTTATGAAAAAAATGAATTATTTCATTCTTCCAGTATATGCATCAACGCCAGATTTGCTTAATGGCTGTGCGAAGAACTTCTCGGCAGCTTCGTCGACTTCGGCAAGCCATGGCTGTCCTCCTCCGGCGGATTGGACCACCCAGAGCTTAAGCTCTTTCTTGTGCCAATTGACAGAACAGTTAGTACCCCAGGCACCACCATGACCAAACCAAGCGTCTTCGCTGTCCTGTTCTGGTGCTGACAAGCCGAGGGAATAGCCGCCCAGACCCTTGGGACGGGTGGAAAGAGCGAGAAGATTCTTCACGGTTTCTTCTTCCAAGATGCGCACACCATTCTCTCCCAAGCCAAGATTCATCAGCATCTTATAGAACTTCAGCTGGTCATTGGCAGTAGTCCAGAGACCCGCACCGGCAGAAGCAAATACATGGGAGTCATTATAAGGCCGTTGCTGCCATGGCATTTCTTCACGCCACTCAGCTGGAGCATTCTCTTTGTTCTCATAGAGTTCTATCTTGTTCTTAAGCTGTTTGTCGGTAGGCCAGAACCATGTGGACTTCATTCCCAAGGGGTCAAGCACCTCCTGCTTGAGATATACCTCCCACTTCATCCCTGTGACGACCTCAACAATAGCTGCACCAATGTCAATTCCCGTATTGGAATAGAGCTCGCGGGTACCGGGCTCGAACATGATGGGCGATGCGGCAGCGATGGAGGCTGTCTGGCGAAGAGGAGCTCCTCCGGACCATCCGCCACCCCTGACGTCGGAGCGCTTGGCACTAATTTCGAAGGGAAAGCCTCCAGTATGGTTGAGCACCATACGGATGGTAAGGACGTTCTTGGCCTTACGAAGGGTCTTGGTACTGTCATTTGCTGCATCCAGCACCCATAATTCCACAAACTCCGGAAGATACTTTGAAACAGGGTCGTCGAGTGAAATACGGCCCTCTTCCACCAGCTTGGCGATTGTCACTCCGCAGAAGCCTTTTGTCTGTGAACATTGCATGAATACATTGTCCATCTCTATTGGGCGCTTTTTTGATACGTCGGCATAGCCTATGCAGGTGGTTTCCTGCACGCCGTCCTTGTAGAATACACTAATGGCACCGGCCAACTGACCACTGTCCACGTAGGGTTGCAGCACTGTTTTTGCAAAACTTGTCTTGGAGTCTTTGGGCTCATTCTTGGCTGAAGCTGATAAACAGAACACTGCAATCAGCAAAAAAATCGTTTTCTTCATGTTTTTATGATGATAATTGGTTTATTGTGCAGAAGTAATCAATTAAAAGTAAACGCTTATATTATTTTATAGTATATAATCATTGTTTTGCAAAGATACTGTTTTTCCTAAAACTATTTTCTTCTGCCCATTTCTTTTTGATGTAATCAGGGATGGATAAGATGCTGATGGAGCACTGCGATAAAAAGAAAAAAAGGAAAAACTATTGTAACCATATAAAGAGAATTGAAGTCTTATGATTGTAACAAATAAAAATCAAGCAAGATGGTACAAAAAATTCTCTTTTCTATTCTTCTAAGCGGGTTGATCATACCCATGAGCGCCAAGATAAAAGGTACTGTTTCCGATAGTAACAACAATCCCATTCAGTACGCCAAAGTGGCTGTCTACTCCCTGCCGGACTCGGTACTGATCAACGAAACCTCGACCGATGAGCACGGTGAGTTTGCATTCACAAATCTCCAGAGCGTAAACAAAATGCTGAAGTTCTCCGTCGACGGGTACAAAGAAATCTCGTTTCGCGCTTTGCCGGAACAGAATGTCAAGCTCCGGGGAGAGGCCAAGGAACCTGAAGAGCTGGCTGTGAAGTAAAATCGGCTACTCTTCCCTCCCACTCTATTCCTCAAACTTTATGTTTTACAAAAGTTTGAGGAATTTCTTTATCTTGTCGGGGCTTGGGGAAGACAGATTTTTTAATTTGCAATAAAAGGAGCTTTTCTGACAAATGTTTCATTTCACATGACATTACTCAACAAGCAAATTACTTTTATTCAAACATTTATTTATAAAATCTTTTTATATCGAAAGATATTTATTAGCTTGCATTTCAATTCAGCAATTGGAAAGATCCGGAGTTTCTGTACAATTTTTTTAAATTCAATTACAAAGATCTTCATCGATCTATCTGGAAGTACATTTCTATAGAATATGCAATAGATAAAACAATTCAAGATGCTTTAGAATTTGAAAGCGAATTTCTGGATAATCATGAAATAAATCTAGAAGAACGATTCAAACCTCTAAATGATTTACAAACTTCATTCATCAATTTGAATAAAAGTAAATGCTATGGCATGAATGCTCCCAGTTGGTTAAGGCTATATGGACTGCGTGTTGAGAAGGGTGTTTACGTGATTACAGGAGGAGCTATTAAACTCACACACAAGATGGAAGAAAGGGCGCATACCATGGAAGAACTTATCAAATTAGAAAAAGGACGAAACTTTTTAATGAAAGAGAATGTTTTTGATGGTGACGGACTCGTTGATTTCATTGAATTTCAACTTTGATAATTATGGGAAAAAGTTTAGATAGATTAAAGGAGCTTGCTGCCGGGAAAATGTCGTCTTGGCAGGAGGAAGCCAATTGGTACAGACAAAATAATGGATGGTTAAAACAATCTTCCAAAATAGCTTTTCGTATCCTTAGCGAATTGGATGAAAAAGGATTATCGCAGAAGGAATTGGCATTGAGAATGAATGTGTCTCCGCAATATGTTAGTAAGATAGTAAAAGGTAAGGAGAATCTATCGCTCGAGACCATATGGAAAATAGAGGAAGCTTTGGGTATTACCCTCATCTCTGTGAACGGAAACGTACAGTATGTTTATCCTGAAACAATAACGTATAATGAGTCATATACGAGAATTCCATTATCTAAGAGTTTGAGTACCCGGGTGAATGATGATTATGTCAACTATAAAAATACTTTCCAAAACAAGGATGATAATGTTGCATGAAAGAAACTATTAACTTCAGGTTAGTAAGACTGAGTACTGATCAGTTTGGTATACTGAGAGATATGTACGAACCCGATGCGCCGATAGGAGTAAATACACAATTAGCGAAGGGTTCGCACGTCATCTCAGTGTAATAGTGGTAGGCACGTCCAGAGGAATTCTACATAGCAGGACTGAAGGAACAGACCTGAATCATGTCGTTTTACCGCTGACAAACGTTGAGGAAATTATAAAAGAAGATGTGATTATAAAATTAGCCGATAAGCTCTGAAGAGTTTGGGAGGGTAAGCCCCGAAATGAATTACTTTAAAGATGGAAGACCTGAACAAAGACTTGAATTTATCACAGCAAAAACTTTCGAAACGGGCTTGATACAACTGTACTATAGGAGGGAAAAAACACACTAAAAATGGTTATATTTGATAATCAGACAGAAGCATCCAAATATACGGATGCTGTAGCTACTTGAACAAGGGGTACAGTGGGATGAAATGCTGTTGTAATTTTGAAATTTTACTGTTGCTTCCAGCAGGTGCGCGCTGCTCATGCAGGGTGCACATAAAAAACAAGAATATTTAATTGCAGGTTTACTATTGGGGCCCATTCGATTTCCGAATGGATGTACTCCTTCGATTAATTTGTTGATAACAACAGGGATTAAAAAAATTTCATTAGTTTTGCAGTGATCAAAAAAATGATGGCGAAGCTTTGAACCATTGAAATCTAAAACGATGATGGAGTCTGAAAGTATCATGAATGAAAATTTATCTGCAATAATGCGTACACGCCTCTTTATATTACTTTTGGCAGTCTCGAACATGGCAATTTTTGGCCAGCAGTATTCCCCTAAACCCGTAACCGTGGGCGAAGACACATTTTTACCCTATATAAAGGGAAAAGTTATAAACAGAATACCAGAAAATGACCTGATTGCTCAAAAAATATTTGCCATTTTACGGCCACTTCCGAGTGTAAATACACCTCAAGGCTACGAGGTGGAAGCATACAGCGACGGAACCAGTCACATGTTGGAGCTACACTTTATGCCCTATCTGCTGGAAGAAGGAGAAACCGTGCGCAAGCCGGGAAGCAATATCAACTTTTATTTCAATGACATAGCCTCTATTTTCAGACAACCCTTGCAGTCAGGTATCGGCGAAATTTATACCCTACCCGCAAAAACCGGCGATTTTATGGGCTTTCCCATCTATGAACACGAAGGACGTGAAACCACCGCAATTTACACAGGCAATGAACCATTATTCCTGCCTGTTTCGCAAGAAGAATATCTCAATGCACTGATAAAATACGAAGAACAGAAAAACAAGGAAAATGGCAGTCCGATTTCTATGGATGATAATTTGAAAGAGATTGAAAAAGCATATCAGGAACTACTGAAAACCGATAAGGCAGCTGCCGAGGAATTCAGAAAAGATATGGAAAGCTTCCGAAAAGATCTGGTTCAAAATAACACCACAGACGATTTGACATCTTCCTACAAGAAAGAACTAGCCCACCTGTCGCCTGCCGAAAGAAAAAAGCAAGCATACTACGCCATTCATTCAATGGAAAAGAAGGGTAACTTTTCGGGGCTTGTTTCCGACAACGAGACCGAAAAAGCTCAACCATTGGTAAAACCGAACGACAAGGCAATATCCAAAAACACAAACGACAAGATTCGCTTAATCGTTGTAACATGGAAACCCGGTTACGCACTTACCGATGACAAGATGCATGAAATTTTGCAGAATCAAACAATTTGGAAACGGATTATGCAAGAAGTAGAATAAACAAACTCGGCAGAGAAAAAGCGTTCGGTTGTAAAGTAGATGACGAGCTTGTAAAGAACTTAAAACATTATTTTCATGTCAACATCTAACCTGAAACATTTATTTGAAGTTCTGACTGCCAGACCCTTCCTGACAGTACTCATGCTTTTTGTTGCTGCCGTTGGCAGTGTGGGGCATGGAACGGGTGATGAGCTGTGGAAGTTCTTCAGCAGGTTCCTCAAATAACGTAGATTGATACGGATATGAAATTAGATGATCTAGGATATAATGATAAGATTGAAAAATCAAGGATTGAGAATAACCTTGAAGACTTTGATATTGGCAGGGTAATTTCGGAACATAAAGAAAGATACATAGTTAAAACCGAAAAAGGCGAATTTGAAGCCGAGATTACCGGCAACTTGAGATTTTCAGCAAAAGGTCGCGAAGATTTTCCAGCAGTAGGCGATTGGGTTGCATTGACAATCTATGATTCAGGCTTTTCTATAATCCATGGAATATTACCACGGTTCTCAATCATTTCGAGGCAGTCTGTTAGTCAATTCGGAGAGGTACAGATAATTGCGACAAACATTGATTATGCGTTTTTAATTCAAGCGGTTGATCGGGATTTCAATATAAACAGACTTGAAAGATACCTGACCATTTGTTACTCATCAGACGTTAGCCCCATCATTGTGCTCAGTAAGACTGACCTGATAGACGAGCAAAGAATTAATGGGATACTGAACGATATTAAACTACGTATAAAAAATGTACCGGTTATTGCAATAAGTAACGAGACTCAAAATGGATATGAAGCAATAAAAAAGACGATTGAAAAAGGGAAGACATATTGTATGCTTGGTTCTTCGGGAGTTGGGAAGTCCACCTTATTGAATAATCTCTCTGGCAGGACCATAATGAGGACAGATACAATTAGCCAGAGTACAAATAAAGGGCGGCACGTTACAAGTCATAGAGAATTGATTATTCTTGAAAATGGAGGGATACTGGTTGACAACCCAGGTATGAGAGAAGTAGGCATTGCAGACACAACAAGCGGATTAGAAATCACATTTGACAAGATTGTCAGTCTTTCTCAAAATTGTAAGTTCAAAGATTGTACACACACCCGCGAGACGGGCTGCTCCATTCTTGAAGCCGTTGAAAAAGGAGATATAGATAAAAACTCTTATGAAAATTACTTAAAATTGGAAAGAGAGAAAGCGCACTTTGAATTGACAGTGGTGGAGAAACGCAAAAAAGATAAAGAATTGGGGAAAATAATAAAGAATTATAAGAAAGGCATGAATAAGAACAAGTACTAAACTTGACGATGCAAATATCCTCCGCTTAAACCGACATTATGAATCCCGGAGGAGACAAGTAAGGTAATGTAGTGAACTGTGTTGGATTCGAACCAACGACCTCTGCCCTGTCAAGGCAGCGCTCTAAACCAGCTGAGCTAACAATTCGGGTTTGCAAAAATAAAACATTTTCTTCAAATATACAACCCTACACCGGCAGATAGACCAACTTCTTGGTCTCGAAGAAAGGTTCGGGGAAGTAGCTGCTGAGGGAGAACACCTCCGCCTTGTTCTTGAACGGGGACAGCTCGGAGGCCAGATTACCGCCCTTAAGGCAGATAATCCCGTTGGGGAGTGCATTTCTCTGTTCGGAGGAGATGTTTTTCCGCACGATCTTCTCCAGATCGGGCAACGGCATGACGGCGCGACTCACTACAAAGTCGAATTTCCGCTTCTCGTCTTCCATACGCGAATGGATGAAGTCCACGTTTTCCAGGCCGATGGCTTGCGAAACCTCGCGGGCTACCTTTACCTTCTTCCCGATGCTGTCCAGCAGCAGAAAGCGGACCTCAGGGAAAAACACGGCCAGCGGCACACCGGGAAACCCACCGCCGGTCCCTACGTCGATAACGGACGTACCGGGTTGAAAACGGATGAACCGGGCAATGGCAAGCGAATGCAGTACATGGTGGAGGTAAAGATTATCGATATCCTTACGCGAAATGACGTTTATCCGGGAGTTCCAGTCGGAATACAAATCAAAAAGGGCGTCGAACTGCTCTTTCTGCTTTGCGGAAAGCGAGGGGAAATATGTATCGATGACACTCACTTCAGCCGGGCTAATTTTGAGACAACGGAATTCTCGCGCAACAGGGAGCGGACGGCCGTATACGGGATAAAAACCTCGGGTACCTGAAGCTGGTAAGCCGAGTACTCTCCCTTATTGAACGTGTAGGTTATTCCTTTATCGTTAATGAGAAAATTCTTGTTCGGAACGATCTCGTCAATACCGAAAAAGCCCAGGTCTTCCAGCTCCTGGACGGACTTTACGCCGTGTGCTTCCAGCAAAGAGCCTTGAAGGATCGGACGCAATGCCAGGTCGTAACCGGCGGAGAAAATGTCGCCTTCGGCCATCAGCTCGCCGCTCGACAAGTCGAGCACGTAGTTTCTAACGGTTTCGTACGACATGCGGCCACCCTTGTTGTTCACCTGCCTCACCTGAAACGAGATAATGCCAAACTGGTTGTAAACGATGGAATCGGAAAGGTTCTCGTAATAGGAGTAAAACACCTCGGGGAGATAATCGAGCTCTTCATCGGTGACATACAGGCCTTCTGCAGTGTCGCCGGTATGCTCGTCGTGCAAGGGTTTGTTGACCTTATAGATCTCCGCATCATTGCGGTAGTTCGCGATATAATTCCGGGCGTACCTGTCAACGGCTTCCTGAACGGACAAGCTGTCGTAGCTGGGGCCGATCACCGTCCTTAGAAAAACACGTCTGGCTGCCCGGGCGTCGAAATTCGAAATTCTTTCCGGATAAACAAAGGTCAGTTTCAGGTTACACGAGGGATTTTCCGGATTATCATCCAGAAAGTATTTCTTTTCTATGTTTATCGTATCAAACTCTATCCCGTTGTCTGCCTTGAACAAACTTCTCTTGTCCTGGTTGCAGGAGGAGAAGAGTGAAGAGAGCAGAACCGCCACAAGGAATGAAAACACGAATACTTTTCGTCTCATCTGTTAAAAAATATGTATGCAAATATACACATTTTATTTTTCACACCTGCCCTGAAACGGTTAAAATAAAAGGGAACAACCTTTTTTTGATTGTTCCCCTTCTTAAATGACACCAGACACAGAATTTTTAATAGGCGTGCCCGTCCTTGTTCAAGTCTTCGAGTTTCAGCTTCTTCCCTTCCAGCGCCCTCCAGGCATAAACGATGTAGGCAAACACAAAAGGAACGAGCAACGAAACAATTGACATGGCCGTCAACGTGAACTCGCTGGAGGATGAATTTTGTACGGTAAGCGAGCTTTGCAGGTTGGTATACGACGGATAATATGCCGTATGGTTGTAGCCGGCCACAAGCAGCAGCATGGTTACCGCCACCACTGTGCCAGCCCCGGCAAACCAGATTCCCTTATTGAACGATTTGTTGGCCACCGTACCGAAAATTCCCCACAGAACCGACACGACACCAAACAGGAAAAGAACAAGCACCACCGGCATCTGGATGAAGTTGTTCAGGTACTTGTAGGGTTCCATATATACCTCCTGCGTATCCGGATTAACAGCATAGCCGTCGGAAACCAGCGTCCAGATGAGAAAAGCCAGGAAGAATACCACAAACGGCACACCGTTGTACAGCGTGTATTTTCTCGATCTCTTGTGTAACACGTCGTGATCAAGCCTGTTCACAAAAAACAGGCTCGCCATCGTCCTTGCGAGAAAAAGAACGGCCAGCCCCAGGCACCAGTTCCTCAGGTTCCCCAGCGCTTCGAGGCCGTGAAGCGGATTGTCCCACCCGCTCATCACGTTCCCGGCAGTTCCAAAGCTCACCAGATTCACCTTGTTGATGGTAAACTCCGATCCGGTGAAGAACGTGGCAACGGCAACACCCAGCACGAAAGTACCGATTATCCCGTTGAAGAACAGGAACGACCGATACGTCTTCGGCCCGAACACATTACCCGGCTTCGATTGAAATTCATAGGATACGGCCTGCACCACAAAAGAGAACAAAAGCAACATCCATACCCAGTATGCCCCGCCGAAGCTGGTGGCGTAAAACAACGGGAACGATGCAAAGAACGCGCCACCGAACGTGACCAGTGTGGTAAAGGTGTACTCCCATTTGCGGCCCAGGGCATTTATAACCAGTTTCTTTTCATCTTCCGTCTTCGAGATCGAATTGATCATCGACTGTCCACCCTGCACAAAAAGAAGAAAGACCAACAATCCTCCCAGCAGCGATATTATAAACCACCAGTAATTCTGTAGAAATTCGTAAGTTATCATAATTTGCTTGAGTTTTTAAAGTGTATAAATTATTCTGTGAAAGATTAGAAATCAGGCCCTTTCCGGATCTGTTTCAGCATAATGGTAACTTCCGCAATAAGTAGAACGGTGAACAACACCGCGAAGAGGATAAAAGTGGTTATCACGTTTCCGGCAGATACTCCCGACGCTGCCGCCTGAACAGGCAGCACGTCCTGTATAGTCCACGGCTGGCGCCCCACTTCGGCAACCACCCATCCGAACTGGCTGGCCAGGTAGGCCAGCACGATACTCCATAAACCGATGTATTGCAGGGCTGTGAAGTTTTCGAGCTTTTTCCTGCTGTGGAAATACCAAACCACCGCAAAGAACAGGATGAAATATCCACCTACCATCACCATAAAGTGGAACATGTAAAACGTGAGGGGAACATTCGGGATCAGGTCTTCTTCCTTTTCCAGGAAACCGTAGCCGAAGTAGCTGTAATTGTCTTTGATGATGGTTTCGAAATTGGCGGCATCGGTATCCCGTCCTTCACTCTTCGCTTGCTGGAAATCGGCCAACGCCTTGTGGGCCAGCAGGCCGCGCTCCCTTTTTTCCTGGAAAGACAAGGCGGTGGAGCCGTCGGGCAGTGTGTATCCGCCGTCAATAACGTCCTTGATGCCGGGTACAAACGCGTTTATGTTCCGATATCCCATCAGGGACAAAAGCTTGGGGATTTCTATCTTGAACAGGTAGGGATTCACGTCGTCGTTGTATGCTTCCTTTTTCGGGTTGAGCAAACCGACAGCTACCAATCCGGCCCCTTCCTTTCCTTCGTACAAGCCTTCCATGGCGGCTAGCTTCATCGGCTGCTTTTGCGTGACTTCATAGGCCGACCCGTCACCACTGACCGCAATCAATATAAACGACACCAATCCGAATATGGTGGCAATCTTTATGCTCCTGAGCGCAAAATCCTGGTGCCTCTTCTTGATCAGGTACCAGCTGCTTACCCCCACCACGAACGCGGCGCCGAGGCCCCACGACGAGGTGACCGTATGAAAAAACTTGTTGATGGCAACGGGAGATCCGGCCACCGCCCAGAAGTCGACCATCTCGTTCCTCATGGTCTCGGGGTTGAACTCCATCCCGATGGGATACTGCATCCAGGCGTTCGCCACCAGGATCCAGAACGCCGACAGAGTGGCCCCGAGGGTCACCAGCCAGGTCGAAGCCAGGTGCATCTTTTTGCTTACCCGGTCCCACCCGAAAAACATGATGGAAATGAACGTTGCTTCGAGGAAGAACGCTACAATACCTTCAATGGCTAGCGGCGCGCCAAAAATATCGCCCACGAACAAACTGTAATTCGACCAGTTTGTACCGAACTGAAATTCCAGGATAATGCCCGTTGCCACACCGATAGCGAAATTGATACCGAAAATGATTTGCCAGAACTTGGCGGTTTTTTTCCATTTCTCGTCTCCGGTACGCACATACATGGTTTCCATGATAGACATGATCACGGCCAATCCCAGCGTAAGCGGGACAAAAATCCAATGATAGCCGGCCGTAAGGGCAAACTGCCCTCTCGCCCAACCAACAGCTGATGCATTCAGTAATAAGTCCATAGATCTTTAAAAGATTAATTGGGTTAATAATTTTATTTTTATTCTTCTGAATCGAAAGACGACCTTTCAATCATTTGTTCACGCACGTATCCCGCTTTTTCCGATTCGTCGCTTACCTGTGCCTTGAGAAAATCGGGAAAAAAAATGGGCTTGAGTATGGCAAACATGATGATGAGCTTTACAATCACTATTATCCACAGTGTCCTGCCGAGTTTCGACATACTGATAAAGCCCTCCCAAAACATGGTGAACCAATTGAATTTTTCTTTTTTTACTTCTGATTCCATAAAAAAAAGTGTGATTTTTAAAATAAATGTAAACAAAAAAAGGGGGAGAGGCTACGCCTGCCCCATTCCTCCTATGGGAGGGAGAAAACCGGGATTTTCGTTGTTCACCGAAATGGTCCCGTTCATCTTCTCAAACTTATCAATATTGTCCTTCAGCGCCAGAAGAAGTCTTTTGGCGTGTTCGGGCGTGAGGATAATGCGCGATTTTACTTTTGCCTTGGGAATACCCGGGACAATCCGTACGAAATCCACCACAAATTCCGAAGAGGAGTGTGAGATGATGGCCAGATTAGAATAGGTTCCCTGAGCAATTTCTTCCGTGAGCTCTATCTGAATTTGATTATCGTTGTTGAAATTTTCCATTTGCCGAGAAATTAAACATTAATAAGTGTGGAAAAGATAAATAAAGCCAAACAAAGAAATATAAAATTTATTAAACTACAAAGCTATCCGTAAGGGAAAATGGGGAAATGGCCTGTTTTAAATCAAAAATGTCCCGTTTTCAGGGACATTTTTGCAACTGTTTTTTTAATTCAACCACGCGATCATCGTTGAGAGCGACTCCTTGGCGTCGCCCAGCATCAGGTGAACGCCGCTCCTTTTGGTGTAAAGCGGATTCTCCACGCCAGCGTAACCGGGGCTCAGGTCGAAATTGCAGATGAAAACCTCCGGGGCCTCATCCACATTCAGCACGGGCATCCCGTAGATGGGGGTATCCACCGCATCGCGGGCAGCCGGGTTGAGCACGTCGTTGGCGCCGATCACGATCACGGCATCGGTGTCTTTGAAGTCGCCGTTGATCGTATCCATCTCGTAAAGCTGCTCGTAAGGCACATCGGCCTCCGCCAGCAGCACGTTCATGTGCCCGGGCATGCGGCCGGCGACGGGATGGATGGCGTAACGCACTTCCGCACCGTTCGCCTCCAGCTTGTCGGCCAGCTGGCGGACCAGGTGTTGTGCCTGTGCCAGGGCCATTCCGTATCCGGGAACGATGATTACAGACCGGGCATTCCGCAGTTTTTCGGAAGAGTTGACGGCAGCAGGTTCTTCACCTGAAGAAGAAGCGGACGGTTCTTTTTTGTCCAGCTCCGAAAGTAAACGGCCGACCGAATCCTTGGCGTCGCCCAGCATCAGGTGAACGCCGTTCCTTTTGGTGTAAAGCGGGTTCTCCACGCCGGCGTAACCGGGGCTCAGGTCGAAATTGCAGATGAAAACCTCCGGAGCCTCATCCACATTCAGCACGGGCATCCCGTAGATGGGGGTATCCACCGCATCGCGGGCGGCCGGGTTGAGCACGTCGTTGGCGCCGATCACGATCACGGCATCGGTGTCTTTGAAGTCGCCGTTGATCGCATCCATCTCGTAAAGCTGTTCGTAAGGCACGTCGGCCTCCGCCAGCAGCACGTTCATGTGCCCGGGCATGCGGCCGGCGACGGGATGGATAGCGTAACGCACTTCCGCACCGTTCGCCTCCAGCTTGTCGGCCAGCTGGCGTACCAGGTGTTGTGCCTGTGCCAGGGCCATTCCGTATCCGGGAACGATGATCACCGACCGGGCATTACGCAGGATTTCTCCGGCCGACGGCTTACCGGATTGCTCATCTGGCGTTTCGCTTTTCGGCTCTTCCATTACTGGCTGGGGCTGGACCACTTTTTTCCCCGAAACGGAGGTTTTCCCGGTTAAAATATCCATCAGGCTGCGGTTCATCGAACGGCACATGATCTGCGTCAGGAATAATCCGGATGCGCCCACAATCCCTCCGACCGAAACCAGCAGGATATCGCTGATCGCCATACCGGCAATAGCTCCGGCCACACCGCTCAACGAGTTAAGCAGCGAGATGGTAATGGGCATGTCCGCTCCTCCCACGCGGATGGAAAAAGCAAATCCGAAAAGTGTGCTGAATGCGATGCTTATCAACAGAATCAGTGCAACGTCCGCAGGCAGGCCAAACATGTTTCCCGCAAAAGCAGAATAAACCACGGAAACGGTGAGCACAATCAGGCTGAAGTTCAACACGACAGCGTGGTTTTTCCAGATTACCGGCCTCTGGGACAAAAGCTTATGCAGCTTCCCGGCAGCGACCAGGCTACCAACCAGGGTGATAACCCCCACCACTATCGCCAGGACGGCGGTAACGTTGGAAAAGACGGGAAAATCACTTACCCACTGCCCCACTCCCAGCAACGTCAGGATACCTACCAGGGCAGATGCCAGCCCGCCTACCCCGTTCAGCAAGGCGACCAGCTGCGGCATCTGGATCATTTTTACACGGACGGCAAACGCACTTCCGATAACAACCCCCACCAACATATAAACGTATATGCTTCCAACAGAAGCAATCCGGTTGTAAAGCAACGTAACCACAATCCCCGCGAGAACACTGGCCGCACTGATGATGTTGCCCCGGACAGCCGTCTTCACCCGGCTCATCATGGAGATCCCCAACAAAACGGTGACGGACAAAACCGCACAAACAACGTAATAAAGAGTGGGTGTCATGATGGCCTTTCCTCCTTCTTTTTCTTGTCGAACATCTTAAGCATCCGGTGTGTAACTCCGAAACCGCCGACAACGTTTACCGTAGCGGCAACAACGGCCAATCCACCCAGGATCTGTCCGGTTATAACGTCCTGCTGCCGAACGGCCGCCACCGACAAGCCCACCACGGCTACCGCACCGAGAATGGTAATTCCCGACAGGGCGTTCATCCCCGACATCAGCGGGGTATGCAACAAGCTCGGCACGTTTTTGATGATCACGTATCCGACCCCGGTGGCCAATGCAAAAATCACTATCAAAAAAACTGGATTCATGTCAACCTCAGCAATTAAAATTTATTTTTCACAATCCCATCGCTTCACGCGTTCCCTCGTGCACGATCTTGCCCTTATGGGTTACCAGGATAGAACGGACAATTTCATCGTTCAGGTCCAGCGCTACCTCTCCGTCTTTCGATAAGTATTTCACCAGGTTATAAACGTTTTGAGAGAACATCCAGGTAGAGCTGGTGGGAATTAATCCCGGTATATTCTTGATTCCCTGAACCATCACGTTGTGGATCACCTCTTTTCTTCCTGCCGGGGTAACCTCGCAGTTACCGCCCTGATCGATGGAGATATCCACAATCACTGCTCCGTTTTTCATCGATTCCACCATTTCCCCGGTAATCAGAACCGGCGCCACCTTTCCCGGAATCAACGCGCTGCAGAACACAATGTCCATATCTTTCAGCACACTTGCCAGCACTTCACGCTCTTTCGCCAACCACTCCTCGGGGAGCTTTTGCGCATATCCGCCCTTGCCGACCGCCAACTCTTCCGGAATGCCGGTTTCAATGATCCTGGCTCCGACGCTTTTGGCCTGTTCGCTGGCAGCAGGACGAATGTCCATGGCGTAAGTCACTGCCCCCAGCCGCTTGGCAGTGGCCAGCGCCTGCAATCCGGCAACACCGGCACCGATAACCAGCACGTTGGCAGGCTTAAGCATTCCTACGGCGGTGAACATCTGCGGCATGAATACCGACAAGTCGTCGGCCGCCATGATGATTCCCTTGTAACCTGCACAAGTACTCATCGAGGTGAGGGCGTCCATGTTTTGAGCGCGCGAGATGCGGGGGATGCTATCGAGTGTGAGGCCGGTCACGCCCCGGGCGGCCAATTGCTTTACCATGTTGTGGTTTACGGGTGAGGCGGGATGGATGAACGTAATCAGGAACTGCCCCGGATGCATCATCTCCACTTCGTGCTTGCCCACATTTTCGTTAAAAAGCGGTTCTTTCACTTTCAGGATGAGGTCAGCTCTTTCGAAGAGGTGCTCCGCGTCGCCTACCATTTCGGCTCCGGCTTCTCTATACTGTTCGTCGTAATAAAGCGATTTCACTCCGGCACCGGCTTCCACAAGCACGGTCATGCCGTCCTGAATAAATTTCTTCACGGTTTCGGGGGTAGCAGCCACACGAGCTTCTCCCGACATAATTTCTTTGGGAATCCCTACGATCATAATTGATTTGTAATTTATTGTTCAAAATAATATTAGAAAACTAACTTTTTGGATGTTTCTCTTTGTAAAGGCCACTCAAAAATTAATCACAAAAATAGGAGAAAAAAATGACATAACGACAGTTTTAACAAAAATATGAGACTCCATCTCTAATAAACTCAACTCTTTTACATTCTCTTAGGAGAAAAAATTTCCGTTTGTGCAGAATAAATGTTATTTTTGTACCTTGTTTTGGGAACGTAATTCATTAATTTTTTAAATAACAAGAATATGGTAAGTTACAAAGAGTTGGGTTTGGTAAACTCAAAAGAATTGTTTAAAAAAGCGATTGAGGGAGGCTATGCTATTCCTGCTTTCAATTTTAACAACATGGAACAGTTGCAGGCAATTGTTTCTGCTTGCGTGGCAACAAAGTCGCCCGTAATTTTGCAGGTTTCCAGCGGTGCGCGTAAGTATGCCAATCAGACCCTGCTGCGTTATATGGCTCAAGGCGCCGTTCAGTATGCAAAGGAACTGGGATATGAGATACCTATTGTCCTTCACCTGGACCACGGTGACAGCTTTGAATTGTGCAAGGATTGTATCGAAAGCGGTTTCTCTTCGGTTATGATTGATGGTTCGCACCTTCCGTACGAAGATAACATCGCGTTGACCAAGAAAGTGGTGGATTATGCGCACCAATTCGACGTGACGGTTGAAGGTGAACTGGGCGTTTTGGCCGGTATCGAAGACGATGTTCAGGCCGAACACCACACGTACACCGAACCGGATGAAGTGGTTGATTTTGTCACCCGCACCGGAGTTGATTCTCTGGCTATCTCCATCGGGACATCGCACGGAGCGTTTAAATTTACGCCCGACCAGTGTACACGCGACGAGAACGGCAAGTTGGTTCCCCCTATGCTGCGTTTCGACATTTTGAAAGAGATCGAAGAGCGTATACCCGGATTCCCCATCGTTCTGCACGGTTCTTCTTCGGTTCCACAGGAATACGTGGATATCATCAACCAATACGGCGGCAAGCTGAAAGACTCGATCGGTATTCCCGAAGAATGGCTACGTGAAGCTGCCAAATCGGCTGTATGTAAAATCAACATCGACTCCGACGGACGCCTGGCTATGACAGCTGCCGTTCGTGAAGTGTTCGCCAACCAGCCCGCTGAGTTTGACCCGCGCAAATATCTGGGCCCGGCTCGCGAATCGTTGAAGAAACTCTATATGCACAAAACCGAGAAAGTACTCGGCAGCGCAGGCAAAGCGTAATCCACTTTACGGTTTCTGAACGATACAAAAATCCCCGGCTACACTGGCCGGGGATTTTTACTTTTACAAGGGTATTGTTATTTTTCGGATTTTGATCTTTGAGTCGGCGTTATCGGTATACACCGAAAAGAATTCAGGGCCGAAATTCACCGCCGCAACCTGGGTGCCTGCTTTCACCATCACTTCCGATTCGATATTTTCCACTGTGTTATATTTAGTGAACAGGTTTGCACCACTGGTTCCACATATTACCCGTATACCCGGCAATGCAACAAGCGAGGCACACTCATAGCCAACATACCCTTTTTATCAGAACTGGCGATCCATGTAATAGAGACCTTTCACTTCCGATCCGGTCAACGCCCTGTCGTACATCCTCACCTCGTCGATAACCCCATTAAAAGGACGACCTGTTCCATAAAGAGAGCCGAAAAAGATTGGATTATCGCTTCGTGTATTGATAACATCATTCCTTGTTATCTTACCAACATCGGTGATTAACGTGCCATTCACATAATAGCGCACACCTGTAGTGAGTGTCTGGCCTTCTCCACCGATGAATACAACCGTATAAAAATTCCACACGGCTGGAGTGATCGCAGTCGATTTCTTTCCCAAGTTCGACCATGAGATATCACATATCAGCTCGCCGTTCACGAGACTTATTTCAAAACGGCCTCCATAATCCGTTGTTGGACCACCGTAGCTCAGAATGGCCTGTTCTGAAGCAGATAAGGCATCCGCTTTAGCCCAGAAGGAGAAGGTACGTGCGGCGGTGCCGGTGATCCCGGGAGAGGAGCACTTGATATAGTCACCGCTGCCGCCGTTGAATTGGTAAGCACGGTTGCTGTTGCCTTTCCGATCGGTGGTGAGTGTCACGTTCCCGTATACGGTTCCGTTGTTTGTACCTACCATATCGTTCGCATTGCCGTCGAAGGACCAGTACCCTGTCAGCCCGCTGTCGGTCGGGATCTTGATATACCTGAACCGGCTGCCGTCATACACCATTTTGAGGCGGTAGTACTTCCCGAGTTGCATGGCCCTGGCAAAAATTGTCTCGGTAAATGATGAACCGTTGATATCTTTGATATCCATCAATTTGGAGGTGTCGGAAGGGTCAACCTCATCGCCCGGCACCACCCAGCGATAGAGCTTGAGCGACTCCCCTGCGGCGATAGTGGTTCCTGCAGGAGGAGAATAGACCAGCTCGGTACCGGCATTGGTATTGATAAAGCTGTTGTCGGCAATATCGAATGTGGCATTTCCGGTGCTGTTCCGCAGCCAGTTATAACCCTTTCCGGCGCTGGAGAGGGTAATTTGCCCCACGCTCACAGGGGATGGTGTATCGTTGTAGATCCAAACGGAAAAGATGGAGCCTATGTGGCTGAAAGATACCTGCGGAGAAGATGCCTCCGTCAGGTTCTCCGCCGCGAACCGCATCACGTTGATCGGCTCGGTGTCGCCCAGCAAAGTTCCGGAAGTGGTTCCTGCCGGAGCCGGGAATAGCACCGTCTTGCTGTTTGCCGGTGAGAAGGATGCCCCATAGATACCATAGAGATGGAAGGTGCCGGTGATCTCTTCGGGAATCACCACTTCAAAATCGGCCCTCTTCCCATCCGCGGAGATATTGGTCACAGCCACATCTGGGACTGTCCTTACGATGCTTCCATTTTCACTGACAAAGCAAAGATGGATCTTGTCTCCCGCTTTCCAGCTTACAGAAATGGCTCCCTCATCGGTCTCCGTGAAAGTGAGACGGGTGGATGACGTGCCGCTCTTTTTCTCCTCATCCGGCATCGAAGCGTTCAACTTGAGGGTACGGGCGTGCGCCGTTTCCATCGGATCTTCTTCAACGATCTCTTGATTGCTGCAGGCAGTTACCCAAAGCATCAGCAAGAGGGCAATAGTGAAATTGATTGTTCTCATGGTCTATTAATTGGTAATAATTAAAAACTTCCCATACCGTAAAAATTATTCTCAAATTGTAAATAAAACACAATTTTTAAGACATTTTCCGGAAAGTCAGTAGTATCCCCGGCCAATGTGGCCGGGGATTTTTACTTTTATTGGGGTACTATGATTTTCCGGATTTTGATCTTTGAGTCGGCGTTATCGGTATAGACCGAAAAGAATTCAGGGCCGATATTCACCGCTGCAACCCGGGTGCCTGACTTCACCGTCACTTCCGATTCGGTCAACTCGCTTATGGGCTTGAACCCTACCGGGGAAACATTTGCGTTTATCTTCCCTCCGCTGACGGAAGCTTCCGCCCCGTGAAGCGTGTAGACCGTAAAGGCGGACCGCTCATCGATCTCCGTGGGGACTTCGAGGGAAAAGGCAGCTTTCTTACCCTCCATGGTAATGTCTTCCGCAGCCAGCGTTACGGATGACCCGGTCACGAGCGTTGCACCTTGCTTGAAAAAGAACTGCAACACATCGCCCGCTTTCCATTTGACGGTGATTTGGTTGCTATCGGCTTCCTGTTCTAAACTGAGGCGGGTTGTTGATGCTCCGTCGGGCATGGAGGCCGTCAGGGTAATTTTGTGCCCTTTCGCCGTGACATCTTTTTCGTCTACAACCGCATCGTTGGTGCACCCGGCAATAACGAAGAAAGCCGATACTGCCCAGAATAAGAATTTATTTTTCATAATTTAAAATTTGTGATTTGTAATGAATTCACTTACCAGTCTTCGAGCGGTATGTCCGGCAACGTATCGGTGCTGCCCATGATGTTTTGAACCAGTTCGATGTCGACAACCTCAATTTGAGGTGCTGTGTAAAATTCAGCAGGCTTCTCCGTTGGTGTTTGTTCTGTTCTCATTGTTTTAAAAATGTTTGTTTTTTTAGTATCTCCGTTCCAGAAAAAGTAAGAAAGACTATCCGTCTAGCGCATAGAGCGAGGGGTGCTAAAACCTTATAATCTCAGCATCTTCCTTTTTCATAAAATAACTCAATATATCGGCTGGCAATACCGTCTTCCCTCCGTTGGCATCCACATCAATATTTACGGCACTGTTAAAGGCATTCCACACAAAAGTGGCGCAGTTAAAACTGATCGAATCATTTTTTTTGGCAAACAGTTGATAGGGTTTTCCGCTGTTTAATTCAACATACCGTTGCAGTTTTTCCTTCTGACTATCGTTCAGGTGTGTTTTGACGAGCAGCAACCTTCCCCCGGCATAACCGTAATTGTTTTCCGCCGGATTAATCCGGAGAACAGGCATCATCTTTTTCTCTTTTATATTGAACAAAGATGACTCCGCAACCAACATCTTTTTAAAATCGCTGTTTTTAACAGCGATTGTGGTATCGCTTAAGAAGATGCCCAAATGGCCGGGGAAAGATCCGTAATACGGGTAGTTGCTGCCTGCCAACATAAAAGAGGTTACTTTGTAAATGATATCACCGCGTTCAACGGTAATTGTTCCGGCCGAATTAGTCCGGCTGTAATAACGACCATATATCCTGTCAATACTATACAACAAGAGGTAAAGCAATACAATTGCCCCTAAAGCATACAAGAACCTATTAATTGTTCTCTTTATTTTACGACTGTTCATACTTCTTTAATAATGCGTCAAGTAAAACAAACAATCCTATAAAGAACAGGGGGGCGGTAACATAAAAAACATGCATGATCTTGCTCCCATGTACAATATCAAAAATCAATGGCGTTGACCCTTGTGTAATTTCTCTGAACGACAACAGATGGTAAGCCGCGTACTCTACCGCAAAAAGCAGAACAAGGTAAATCAGCCAAGGAAAAGTGATTGCAAAGAAAGTACTTCCTTTAGCTTTGAAATTACTGAACAATAAGATGATCGTCCCCCCCGATATCGTCCAGCAGCTTAGCGCCCACCAATTCACGTAAGGAGAATTAAAAAAAGGTATAGTATAATTATATCCATACCAGCCTACCCAAATAAAAGCAACGGTTACTGCTGAAATAAATAACGCGAGAAACCTTGTGTACTTTCCGGTGTCATTCCATCTGAAGAAAGCGTACATGAGTGCTCCTCCGAGCATTCCAATAACAATATCGTTTACTACATCGACGGCTTTCTCCGGCTTGAACAAGTTCAGTATTGCGATAAAAAAAAGGGTTTCCACTACTTCAAAAACGCCCAAGATCAAGAGCAGTTTTAACCATCTTTTCTTAACGTTGTAAGCCGATAAAACTGCGAAAATGATGGCTCCGCTCCAGAGATGAACAAACGACCAGAAGTCATAATAGAACCAGTTGTATTCAAAGATGACGCCGTACAGCCATTCTGTGTTATCCCTTATGTTTTGAAAGAAAGGATTCATGTTTTATATGTATAAGAAAGAGTAGAGGCAGTATAAAAAGCAACGAAAGCATAAAATAGATTACGGCCAATCCATGTAAAAATAAATATCCGGCAATAAAAAAAAGGATGACCAATGACTGTCTGCTCGGAAAAGATGGCTTATACCTGAGGATAATCAAGAGCCACCCCATGCAGTAGCTTGTTACAGCCAACTCGTCTCCTTGGTTATTTTGAATAACAGTAAACGTTTTCGTTTCTAAATATTTTGAATAAACAGTAAAAACGTTCAGCTGCAACCATCCGGGTTTTATGCCTTTAAAAACAAAGAAGTATATTCCCAGCAGGCCGACAGCAATAAAAATCAGCCCCGTTGCCGTTAGAAATTTATTTTTGTTATTCACTTCTTTGATATTAGCTTATTGTATATTTTACTACACTTCCATCTTCAAGGTACATTTCTATACCAATTAATCCGAATTTATGATTTCCGATATAGATAATTTTGGTTACACCAGGTTCGCTGGAGGTTCGTTCCACCTGTACAGTTTTAATTTTGAGGGACCCGTAATCGTAATCATCAGTGGTTGATTTTTTCGTGACTTTATAATTGGCTATTTTCCCGTTCTTTTTTGTATATGTCCATTTATCACCCACGTTTACGTCATATTTCATGATAACAGCCTGTTTGCCTGAAGCATTTACTATTGCTACTCCTTCTGAACTGTTTTTAAATTTGAATTTCCCTTTGAAGTTTCCGTTGGAGTCGATAAATGACGATTTGTATTTATTAAAATCTTCTCCGTATAAAGCATTTCCTATGTCATCAACGGTGCCGCTAAAACTTGAGGAGATGGGGAATGAAAATTCAACAGCGATTAAACCATTGTTGTTTTCTACAACTTTCACCTGTGAATTGATGCTTGAAGCTGTCCCGCCTAACTTTATTGTTCCGGTTGAAGTATTTCCCACTTGATTTTTAGTCAAGTTTGTATCTCCACCCAATTCTGCACTTGAGCTACTTCCTTCTTTTTCGCAAGCAGACAGTAAATAAAATCCACATAGTAAAGAGATAAATAATTTAGAAACCGTTTTCAAATTTTTCATAATTAAAATAGTTTTAAAGAATCAATAATGCATTAAAATGCGGTAGTGTTAATGATTTTTATTTATTCGCTTGTAAAATTACCGCAATATTTTTTACCTTTTTTGCTTAAAAACATGTTTGTGTTCCCGATTCGTAAAAATTTATTCCTAATTCATAAAAATTACTTATTTTTGTAAAAACAAACTGCCCCCATATGTTGATACAACTTATCCTGTCGGTCATGCCCATGTTCGTATGCCTGTTTTGGGTAGTACTTCTGTTGTGCGACAATAACCGGAATCTACCGAAAAATTACCTGGCTTTCTTCCTGTCGTTATCGGCTGTCAACTATTTTGTGCACGCCGCTTTTTTCAACCGGCAATACGACCTGTTCGCCTTTACGGACAACATCTGGGTGTTCACGTCCCTCTCCTCCTACCCGCTTTATTACTATTATATCCGGCTTCTTACGCGCGATATCCGGATCGACTGGCGGTGGAGCTGGATTTTACTGCCTGCGCTGGTGTTGTCGGTCTTCTCGTTCGTCATCTACTTCGCCATGTCGCCCGAAGAGTTGGACCTTTTTGTCCGCGGAGTCATGTACCACGAACAGGGCTACACCGGGTCCTATCCTCAGTTAGTACGATTGCAGGTTCTTCGCACCACCTTGTTCAAGGCATTTTTTCTGGTGCAGGTAATCTTATCGGTGTGGTTCGGATACAGGCTTATAGTCCGGTACAATAAGGAGGTGAAAGAGTTTTACTCCAACACAGGAGGTAAGGACCTCAGTTCGGTAAAGTGGATTCTTTTCGCCTTTCTGTTTGCTTCCGTTGTCTCGCTTGTCTCCAATGTGATTGGTAAGGATTTTTTTGTAGATAAAGGCCCTTTAATAGCCTTTCCGGCTCTCACGCATTCACTTTTTTTGTTTTTTATCGGATACGTTGGTTATCACCAAAACTTTACCGTAGCCGATTTCACGAACGACGTGAATGATTACCGCAAAAAAAGGCTCCGGGCCACAGAGAGGAAGCAACTGGCGTTAAGCGACAGAATAACCAAGCAGCAGCTCTCGGATTTACTGAGGAAGAACGAGCTGTACAAGAATCCCGAACTGCGAATAACCGACATTGCATTGATGGCAGGGACCAACCGGACCTACATATCCCGAATTGTGAATGAAGAGATGCGGACGAACTTTTGCGATTGGGTGAACGGTTTTCGTATAGAGTATGTAAAGGGAATCATGAAGAATCCGGAGTACGACAATTTGTCGATGTTACAGATCGCCGAGATGTCGGGATTCTCGAGTCTGAGTGCGTTTTACAGGGTATTCAAGGAAAAAGAAAAAGTAACTCCCGGAGAATATAGAGGGATAGTTGAATAAAGAAACCCGGCGAGTGCCGGGTTTCTTTATGAATTATTTATAGCTGTCTTTCACAAAAGCAGCGTTCGCTAGGTAATCGTAGCTTTCTTTTACACCTTCCACCGGTGTGCCGGTATATCTTTCTACCTCTACAACCATGTATTTTGCACCTGATTTATCAACATTGTTGAAGATATTTTCAAAATTTACTTTTCCACTTTTACCCAGTTCGGTTTCGTCTTTGATATGAAGCACTTCGAACCTGCCCGGATAATTGTTGAAATACTCTACTGGGTCTTTACCGCCTTCTCCTACCCAGTACACGTCCATCTGGAAGAACACCTTGGCAGGATCGGTATTTTTTAACATATAGTCGTACATCACTTCTCCTTCTATTTCGGTGAATTCGAAGTTGTGGTTGTGATAGCCGAAGCGGATTCCTGCTGCGTTACATTTTTCTCCAACCTGGTTAAAGTAATCGCAATAAGCTTTAAGATCGACCAACGTTTTGGGTGTGGGGATCCAGGCAACCACCAGGTATTTCATACCAGCATCCTTATGAGCCTGGATAGCGGTATCCCACCATTTCCAAACTTCGTCCCAGTTGGTATCTTTTGTGTTTTCAGCCAACGGACGCCCTGCGTGGGAAGAAAGAACTTCCAACCCCGCATCTTCAATGGATTTTTTAAAGTCGGCAGGAGCCATTCCGTAAAACTGACCGTCGTTATACCCGGCAGCCTCTACCCCGGTATAGCCTATTTCAGCCACTTTAGCAATTGTAGCTGCGTAGTCGGCCTTTATGTCGTCCCGAAGTGAATAGAGCTGTAAGTAGATGTTTTTTTTAACACTCGCTTCCGCTTCTTCTTTTTTCTGTCCCTGGTTACAACCCGATAACAGGAAGAGGCTGCCCAACAAAATTAATGCAAATAAATTTGAATTTTTCTTCATTCTTTGATTCTATTAAAAAAAAGAGTATTCCTGAACACGACAGAAACACTCTTTTTGGGATTATACGCTTAATCTAAGATTTTAACTTTAATGTTACGGAACCAAACATCATCCCCATGGTCCTGGAGACCGATGAATCCTTCGCGGTTGGGTCCGCCACAGTTATTCAGCAGTTCAAAAGCCAACGGCCATTTTTCCTGGCTGAACTTGCTGGCCTGGAGCATTTCTGTCCATTGGGGAGTCCACAAATGGTACTCAACCACATTTTCGTTGTTCTGTCCGTGAACAACGGTTCCCTTATACACCATAATTTTTGCTGCGTTCCATTCACCAAAAGGTTTCTGGTTTTGTGGAACTGCAGGAATCATATCGTAGAGCGAAGCGGATTGCCGGTTATTGTCCTTACCCAGTTTGGCATCGGGATGGTTGGCATTATCCAGCACCTGGTATTCGGGAGAGGAAATATAGATAGGTTCGGTTTTTACGTTGCCGTCTTTATCGGTTGTAGTTACTTCCTGTGCCAGATAGAAGATACCCGAGTTACCTCCTTTGGAGACTTTCCACTCCAGCACCAGTTCAAAGTTTTTGAACTTGTGGTCGAAAATAATATCGCCACCGTCACCGTCCTGGGCTTCACCGCCTCCAGAACCGTTGAACTTGATAGCACCGTCTTCGATGGTCCATTTTCCGGGTACAGCATCCTTGCCGTATCCGCGCCAGCCGGTAAAGTCCTTACCGTTGAACAATACGATGTAACCGTCTTTATCCGTTTCAAACTTCGACAAGTCCACTTGCGGTTTGTCAACTACTGAATATTGAGGAGTTTCTGTTTTCATAGAATCAACACCTTCTGTTTCTGCTGTTTTTTTTGCACCTCCGGTACAAGCTACAAAAGCTGTGGCAACCGCAACGCTTAAGAGCACATTAAAAACTTTTTTCATACTTGTTCTTTTTTAAAATTTAAACTTTTCCTTGTAGATGACGACATCAGATATCAGACTCAAAACGATGTTACTAGACAGCTTAGGAGTCTGACATCTGACATCTGTTATCTAAAATTTACGGCATTGCCGGTAATTTCCATCCGTTTTGATAAGTATGGTTGATCATTTCAGCTGCATACTCGTTAGCATTTACAGGTTCCGTCCATGTTTTGTTAAACGTGGGGTGACCGTCTGTAATTTTGAAACCGTCTTCAATAATTGTCCGGATATTCGCATCGGCCGGAATGTTGGTAAACTTCATGTTTTCACCATCCCAGTGGAGTTCCTGGTTAAGACCCTGTAGCCTTACAGCAAGAACACCCATGACTACCATTTCGTTGAAAGGACCTGCTTCCGAGAAAGGAGAGGCTGTTTCAACGCGATTTTCCGGACTTTCCTTACATGCACGCACCCAATCCAGTTCGTGAGAAAGGGTAACTTCACGCTGGGTTTTCGGGGAGTTGGGTGTCCTTCCAGATACCAACCACGGATTTACGCCGTAGCAGCCGCAGATCAACGTGTCTTTTGTTCCGTGGAAAATAACGCCACCGCCCTGGTCGTTCAGGTTCTTTCCGGCAGGTACTCCTTCGGGACGGAACGGTTGCAGGCCGCCATCGTACCAGGTAACTTCCACTTCAGGCATAGCTACTTTCGGCATATTGTCGCGAGCCGGGAAAACATATTTCACCATTTGTGCATTGGGTGCACAGTCTGTTAACAACATGGTGGATGAGCCCTGAACTTTTGTGGGATAACCAAGGTTTAATCCTTTAAACACGGGATGCAAAATATGGCAAGCCATATCTCCCAATGCGCCTGTTCCGAAGTCCCACCATCCGCGCCAGTTCCAGGGGTGATAGATGTTGTTGAACGGACGTTTGTTGGCCGGGCCAATAAACAAATCCCATTTTAAAGTCGATGGAATTTTGTCTACTTGCTTCGGTATCATCAGACCTTGCGGCCAGATGGGCCTGTCGGTGAAAGTATCCACACGGGTGACTTCACCAATTTGTCCGTCCCGGATCCAATCAATCACCTGGCGCACCCCCGTGCCCGAAGATCCCTGGTTACCCATCTGAGTGGCCACTTTGTGTTTCTTAGCCAGGTTCGTCAGAAGACGCGACTCATATACACTGTGTGTCAACGGTTTCTGCACGTACACATGTTTACCCATGGTCATGGCTTCAGCCGCAATAATAGCGTGAGTATGGTCAGCAGTAGCTACAACAACACCGTCGATTGATTTTCCTAATTCGTCGTACATCTTACGATAGTCGTAGTATTTTTTCGCTTTCGGGAAATAATCAAAAACGCGCTGGCTGTACTTCCAGTCCACATCGCACAGACCAATTATGTTCTGGCTCTCGAGGTTTTTCAGGTTAGCAAAACCCATCCCTCCAACTCCAACACCAACGATGTTGAGTTTATCACTCGGAGCCATGTGCCCCATGCTTTTACCGAGTACCGATGAAGGTACGACAGTTAATCCAACTGCAGCTGTTGCGCCTGCCTGGATAAACTTCCTTCTTGACATTTTTGATGACATAAAAATTTGTTTTAGATTTAGAAATTCAAAAATATTGTTTTATAACTTTTCTGATTTAATAAGTTACTCTTTTTTTCCTGGGAAAAATGGATATAGAATAATTGGCGTAAAAATAGCAATAAAAACTGAACAACTGAAATTTTCAATAAAAAATTAACCCCCCGGAAATACCTTAAGGTGAAGAATTGGTTACTCAGTTGATTTACGTTCAGGGGTTACGCCTAAATTTTAACAAATACCCTCAACTTATACATCAATTGCAAAATAAGAAAGAGGATAAGAAAATTGGCAAAAGTGAGTACCGCGGAATAATAGTCACCCGTATATTTTTCCAACCCCCAAAGCAGGGAATGTGCCGCACTTCTGAAGTTGATAACCATTCCAAGCGTGTAAGCAACGATTGAATTCATTCCGTAAATTTTCAGCCAGTTCAATCTTTTTGACCAGCCTTTGTAATCAACGATGTAATAGAACAATGCCATCAACAGAAAACATAATCCTCCTGACCAGAGCGTCATGCTGGCCGACCAGATCTTTTTGATAATGGGGGTTTGGAAGCTCAACAGCCAGGCTGAGACGAGTAACACCCCACCAATAGTGAACAGCAATTGGCTGTTCTTCCGTTTATCTTTACCGTTTTGCATGATTTGTCCGGCAAAAGCACCCAGCATAGTGGTTACCCCAAACACCATACTGGTCAGCACCCAGGTATAGCGGTAGTTATCCGAAAAACTCCACGAACCGTCTTCGGCATACGTTACGCCGTCGCGAACTCTTCCCAGTACGGCCCTATCGACAGCTTCCGCAAAGTTACCGTCAGGGGTGAAGTCGCCCAGGAAAGTAAGTAATGCCCAATAACCCGTCAGCAGCAATAAAGTGGCCACCACCTGGCCTTTCCGGGACAGATGGAGCAGTAGCACGGCTGAAATAACATAACCTACGGCAATTGCCTGCAATGTATTGGTATAAATGCGGATCTGCATCGGATCGAGGCTCAACAGATCACCCTGCACCACAGCACCGAGTATGAACAGAATGACAAACCGCTTCGTAATTTTTTTGTAAATGGCTCTCTTGTCAGGATTCGCGCGATATTTCTCAAACGAGAAAGGCATGGCGGCACCCACCATAAAAAGGAAAAGCGGCATCACCAAATCCCAGGCACTAAAGCCCTCCCATTTAACATGTTCAAGCTGATGCAACAGAAATGAAAAAACCGGAACGTCTTTCCAGTGCCGGGCAAAGGCTACGAAGACAGGCTGAAAGAAAACCAGCATAAAAAGGTCAAAGCCACGCAGGATATCAAGAGATGCGAGGCGATTGGACGGAATGGAATGTGTATTCATTGTTCAGTATTTAATGTTCTTAAACAACACCCTGTTTTCGCGCGCTTCATTGAGGCGAACCAGCATCTTCTGGCGATTGTAGTTAGAGAAGTCGGCACTTTCGTAGCCGGAGATGATGTTCAGTAAGGCACGGAGTTCATCGTCCGAAAATTGCTTCATAATTTCATCGAAAGGTTCTTTGTTTCCAATCTCGAAACGGATAAAAGCCAGGCGCGATTTTGCCGTCGGATAATCAGGATCGATCTCCAGCAGCTGTTCCAGATACTCCGCAGCCTGCTCGTATTTCTCCTGGGCAACACTCACGTTGGCCAGGCGGTCAATGATCTCCTCGTTGTCTTCCGAAAGCAGTGCAGCCTTTATGTATGCCGCTTCCGCCGCCCGCAAATCACCGTCGATAAAACTCAGCTCTCCTTCGAGCATGTAGTAGTCGAGTGATTCTTTTTCATCGGCAGGAATGTTGTTGTACAGTTCACGGGCAGAAGTCATGTTGTCTTTCAACAGCTCAACAAATGCCCGGCGCGTAGCGATCCCTTTCGATCCGAAACGCTTTTCCTTGATATCGATAACACGCAACATTTGATCGTACTGTTCCATCGCCTCATACCCCTCGAGCAACGAATCGTAAAGCGACTCGTCATCGGGCGATATGCGGATACATTCTTCGAAGATACGGATGGCCTCTGAGGCATTATCGTTCAGATAGAGCGACAGCGCTTTCATCTTCAGTGCCGAGATATCGTTTTCGTTTATGGTCAGCGCAAAATCGAAGGAATCAATGGCTTTCTCATACTGTTCATTCATCGAGTAGAGCTTGCCGATGTTTACCCAACCTTCAAACGAATAGGGATCCAGATCGAGCAACCGGTTGTTGTATTCTATGGCTCGCGCGAAATCGCCTTTCATCTCGTTGGCATATGCCAGATCGATAAGCACATCGGGATTGGATTCATCAATCTTCAGGCTCTCCTCAAGGTAGGAAATGGCCCGGTCGAAATGCTCCACGTCGTTCATCACATAACCAACCTCGGTAATAAAAACGTACAAATCATCAATCGATAGTTCCCTGTTCATCGTTTCATTGATCACCTCATTGGCTTCATCCGTTTTTTCCAGATGCAGCAGGCTCTCAATCCGAAGCAGGGGTAGTTCGATATCTCCCTCCCCGGGGATGTTGTTCAGGTACGACAACGCCTCGTCATACAACTCGGAGTATACCAATGTCTTGGCCTTTAAGATCATCAACTCCGGACTGGCTGGATGCATCTTGAGTCCCTCCTCAATAATCTCTTCGGCCTGTTCATTGTCTCCCAGGCTGTTATAATGATCGGCAAGCACGGCAAACTCGTCGGCATCGAAATAAATTTTCCTGCCGAACATACTCATTTGCTCGTATTTTTCCACCAAGGAAGATATGTCGTCCAGTTCTTCGTCCATTTTAACTATTTTGTTTCTTCCACGAATCCTTCAAGGCTACTGTCCGGTTGAAGACAAGTTTTTTGCCCGTGGAATCGGTATCTACGTTAAAATACCCGATACGCTGAAATTGAAAGCTGTCTAGCGGCGCAGCTCCGGCCAGGTATTCTTCCACCTTGCAGTTTTTCTTCACGATAAGTGAATCGGGATTCAGCAGTTCGCGAAAGTCCTTTTCTTTCTCTCCAGCCGGATCCTCCACAATAAACAGCCGGTCGTAAAGCCGTACTTCAGCGTCGAGGGCATGCGGTGCCGACACCCAGTGGATGGTTCCTTTCACTTTGCGATTAGCCTCGGGCATCCCGCTCCGGGTCTGCGGATCATACTCGGCGTATACTTCCGTAACGTTTCCGTTTTCGTCTTTTTTGCATCCGGCACATTTCACGATGTAGGCATTTTTCAGGCGTACTTCGTTTCCCGGCGTAAGACGAAAGTATTTACGGGGGGCGTCTTCCATAAAATCGTCGCGTTCGATCCAGAGTTCGCGCGAGAATTTAACCCGGCGGCTTCCCATCGATTCGTCCTCGGGGTTGTTGATCGCCTCCATCTCTTCCGTTTGTCCTTCGGGATAATTCGTGAGGATAAGCTTTACGGGGTCGATAACGCCCGACACGCGGACGGCTTTTTTGTTAAGGTCCTCGCGCACGGCAAACTCAAGGAGCGACACGTCGATCATCCCGTCGTATTTGGTATAGCCGATACTATCGACAAAGTTGCGTATAGATTGTGGTGTGTAGCCGCGGCGGCGCAGTCCGCAAAGCGTGGGCATGCGCGGGTCGTCCCATCCCGAAACCAGCTTCTCCTGTACGAGCTGAAGCAGCTTGCGCTTGCTCATCATGGTGTAAGTCATGTTCAGGCGGTTGAACTCGTACTGGTGCGGACGGTAATCATCGGTGGCCAGCTGGTCGATAAACCAATCGTAAAGCGGGCGGTGTACCACAAATTCCAGGGTGCAGATGGAATGGGTCACGCCTTCGAAATAGTCGGATTGCCCGTGCGCAAAATCATACATGGGGTAGGCTTTCCAGGCAGTCCCCGTACGGTGGTGCGGGATATGGAGGACCCGGTATAGGATGGGGTCACGGAAGTGCATATTTGACGACGCCATATCTATTTTGGCGCGCAGCACCATTTTTCCTTCTGGAACGTCACCGCTATTCATCTTTTGAAACAGGTCGAGCGATTCCTGGACGGGACGTTCGCGGTAAGGGCTGGGCGTCCCGGGAACGGTTGGCGTCCCTTTTTGGCGCGCAATCTCTTCGGCCGATTGCTCATCGATATAGGCTTTTCCTTCCCGGATAAGCTGGACGGCGAAATCCCATAACTGCTGGAAGTAATCGGAGGCGTAAAACACGTTCTTCCACTGAAATCCGAGCCACTGAATATCTTCCATAATGGAATCCACGTATTCAACGTCTTCCTTGACCGGATTGGTATCATCGAACCGAAGGTTGCAAATGCCACCGTATCTTTCGGCAATACCGAAGTCGATACACACGGCTTTGGCGTGCCCGATATGCAGGTACCCGTTGGGTTCCGGCGGAAAGCGGGTTTGCACACGGCCGTCGTTTTTACCTTCTTTTAAATCGTTTTCAACAATCTGTTCAATGAAGTTGAGACTTTTCTTATTTTCTTCCACAGCAGGAATCTCTTTTTGTGACATAATATATGGTTGGTTAATTTTTAAAATACTGTTATATGGATACCCTGGCGTAAGGCGCCACGTCTTTTCCGCAAAACTCACCGTCGAGATACTTGTAGTACCCTGAGATAGCTACCATAGCCGCATTATCGGTAGTATAAGCAAATTTCGGGATATGTATTTTCCATCCATAACGGCGACTATAATCTTCAAAAGCAGCGCGCAAGCCTGAATTGGCAGACACACCGCCCGCCACGGCCACTTCCTTTATTTTTAACTCTTTTGACGCGCGGTACAACTTGTCCATCAATATATCGACGATCGTTTTTTGCAGGGACGCGCAGAGATCTTCCTTGTTTTTCCCGATAAAGCCGGAGTCGGTTTTCAGTTCGTCGCGCAGGAAATAGAGAAACGATGTTTTCAGGCCGCTGAAGCTATAATCGTATCCCGCGATATGAGGCTTGCTGAAAATAAACCTGCCGGGATCGCCCTGTTTGGCTAATTTATCCACGACAGGCCCTCCGGGATAACCCAGGCCCATCACCTTGGCGCATTTGTCGAAGGCTTCACCGGCGGCATCGTCGATGGTTTGCCCGATAATCTCCATCTGCCGGTGCGATTTCACGAGAATAATCTGTGAGTTACCGCCCGAAACCAGCAAGCACAAAAACGGGAACTCCGGTCGGTTCGTATCGTCCGGGGTTTCTTTGATGAAATGGGCTTGCACGTGTGCTTGCAAATGGTTCACCTCCACCATCGGGATATTAAGAGCAGAGGAGAGCCCTTTCGCAAAGGAGGTTCCTACCAACAACGAGCCCAACAATCCCGGCCCGCGCGTGAAAGCCACCGCCGAAATTTCCTGTTTTGTGACGCCCGCTTGTTTCAGGGCATCGTGCACCACGGGAATGATGTTCTGCTGATGTGCGCGGGATGCCAGCTCGGGCACCACGCCGCCATACCGCTCGTGTACTGCCTGCGAGGCAATCACGTTCGACAAAATGACACCGTCGCGGATAACCGCTGCCGAGGTGTCGTCGCAGGAAGATTCTATACCTAATATCGTAATCAATTTAATTCAGCTGATGTTGTAATATTGAAACGACAAAGATAACACAAAAAAACGTTTGATAAGAAAAATACTCAGGGGCAATGTTCTTACAATGTCACGTCAACCCGCACCCTGCCCAGTAAAGCGCCGGGATGATCGCGATACGTGAACCGATGAACGTATTCCACACGCAAAAGTCCCAGGAGATTCGTGATTCCAACGGTTCCCTCCACATAGGGGGCTGAGCCGTACCGGTAGGATACCGGCGGAAAATCGTAGATGAGAGAAGAGGGGGAAAGCAACGGGTCGTTTTTGCTGCTCAGCCTACCGTAAGAGGCGCGCAACGAGATCAACTCTTTTGCTCCCAGATCGTCCAGCAGTGGGATCTTGGCCAGCAGGAAATCATCGCCTACAAAAGTCGTCCGAATCGTATACTGCTCATCGGCAACAAACTCCAGGGCCCGGTTCAGGAAGAACGCGTTGTTCTCGATATGATGTTTATATCGTTGGTTGGGATAGACTAGTAGCGGAAAGGGCACTGCGTCCCACACTTTTGAAAATTCCCCCACGGCATCCAGTCGTCCGGCGTAACCCAAGTAGAAACGTTTTTGTGCCGAGAACTCCGTTCTGTGGTATGCAGCACCACCTTCGGGTAAATGTACGAAGCCGATGGAGTGTGAAAGAAAAAAGACGGGACTTGTCACATCGACAGGTTTTCGTTTGCGTTTTTGCTGTAAATAGGCCTCTTCGAAAGAGTAGCGCAGCAGCACCCCACCCTCGGAAGTGTCCAGCCCATCGTATGCGGTAAGCCCGGCGTCGGAACTCCTCCGGAACTCCAGTTCTCCCTGCGGGATCAACCTCGATTTTCGCCACCAGAAGGTGTGCGCAAGACCGTTTTTGTACTCCCTCTCGTAGTTTATCTCGGCAAAGTTGCGGTACGTCGCTTCATTAACCGACCTCCGGTAGGTAATCAGCAACAGGTCGTTTAGAGAACGCGGGTGCATCTCGCCGGGGGAGAACAGATCGTTTTCATACACCAGGCGCATATTATTTTTGGGGAATTCGTCCTCATGATAGGCTTTTTTATCGAACGACCAGACGGCTTCTCCGCGGTACTTGAACTGCTGGTCTTTAAAACCATAAGCCAAGTATCCCTTCATAAAAAAATGGGGACTCAGGCGCGAATTGGATGCTGCTCCCGCCCGCAGGCGGACGCCTTCGACGGGATTGTAAGTGGGAAGAGTCTGGATCCTGCCAAAATCGAACGTGTTGGTCTCCGGGTTTCCCAGCGGGATCCAGTCGTCCATCACAAACCGGGCCGCCTTGCTCAGCAACGATACGACCTTCCCGGGTTTCACGACAGCGCCGCCCGGCGGCGATAACAGTGCCGTCTCACGGTCCTGGGGCACCAGCGCGATGCGAAGCGGAGCATGCCCATAGTCCTCCGGCAAGAGGTAAGTCAGGCTATACCCTTCTCCCACACTCACCAGGCGGTTATTCTTCAATGAATCGGGTACCTGAAGTGAGAATTCACCCACATTACTGGCCACTACTCCGATCTTGGTATGCTCCACAAAGATCGCGGCGTAGGGGACCGGCGTGTTGTACTGCGCATCGATAACTACCCCACTGACCTCTTTGTATTGAGCAAGTACTGGCAGGCTTAATACCGGCAAGAAAAACAGAATCAGAAACTTCCTCATTCTTAATTTTCTGTTTACAGCTTCCGGTAGCGTACCCTTTTCGGCTCTACGTTGCCTAGGCGCATTTTCTTGTTCTCCTCATACTCGCTATAGGAACCCTCGAAATAAAATACTTCTGAATTTCCTTCAAACGCAAGGATATGGGTACAGATACGGTCCAGGAACCACCGGTCGTGCGAGATCACCACGGCACATCCGGCAAAGTTTTCCAACCCTTCTTCCAGTGCACGGAGGGTATTCACGTCGATATCGTTGGTCGGCTCGTCGAGCAACAGTACGTTTGCCCCGGCTTTGAGTGTCAATGCCAGGTGTAGACGGTTTCGTTCACCGCCGGAAAGAACACCGCACAGTTTTTCCTGGTCCGCTCCCGAGAAATTGAATCGCGACAGGTATGCCCGGGAGTTCACCTCTTTGCCCCCCACGCGTACAAACTCCAATCCACCGGACACCACCTGATAGACGGTCTTACCGGGATCGATGGCTTCGTGAGCCTGATCCACATAAGCCGTAACAACGGTCTCTCCCACCTCGAACGAGCCATTGTCCGGGGTCTCCATTCCCTGTATCAATCGGAAAAGGGTGGTTTTTCCAGCACCGTTGGGGCCGATAACGCCAACGATCCCGTTGGGTGGAAGCATGAAGTTAAGGTTGTCGAACAGCAGCTTGTCACCAAAGGCTTTCTTCACGTTTCTAGCTTCAATCACCTTGTTTCCTAACCGGGGGCCGTTGGGAATAAAAATCTCCAGTTTCTCCTCACGCTCTTTCTGATCCTGGTTCAGGAGTTGCTCGTACGAGTTCAGACGTGCTTTTCCTTTGGCCTGGCGCGCCTTGGGCGCCAGGTTGATCCATTCCAGCTCCCGTTCCAGCGTTTTGCGACGCTTGCTCACCTGCTTCTCTTCCTGTTCCATCCGTTTGGTTTTCTGCTCCAGCCACGAGGTGTAGTTCCCTTTCCAGGGGATTCCCTCACCGCGGTCGAGTTCGAGAATCCAGCCCGCCACATGGTCGAGGAAGTAACGGTCGTGCGTGATACAGATCACCGTTCCCTTGTACTGCTGCAAATGCTGCTCCAGCCAGTCGATCGACTCGGCATCGAGGTGGTTGGTCGGCTCGTCGAGAAGCAACACGTCGGGTTCCTGCAGTAGCAGGCGGCACAGTGCCACCCGGCGGCGTTCACCTCCTGAAAGTTCACGGACCGGCTGTTCTTCAGGCGGACAGCGAAGGGCATCCATCGCACGCTCCAGGCGATTATCGATGTTCCACGCGTCGACGGCATCCAGCTTGTCCTGCAATTCTGCCTGGCGGTCGAACAGCTTGTTCATCTTTTCCTCATCCTCGTAATATTCGGGCAATCCGAACTTCAGGTTGATCTCTTCATATTCCGCCAGCAGGTCCATCACCGGCTGCACTCCTTCACGAACGATTTCGATCACCGATTTGTCTTCATCCAGTTTCGGGTCCTGCTCCAGGTATCCCACCGAGAAACTTTTATCGGAGACTACTTCGCCCTGGTATTCCTTTTCAATCCCAGCAATAATCTTCAGCAGGGTAGATTTACCGGAACCGTTCAGCCCGATGATGCCAATCTTGGCACCGTAGAAGAAGGAGAGGTAGATATCCTTCAACACCTGTTTGTGGGGAGGGAACGTTTTACTTACCCCCACCATGGAAAAAATAATTTTTTTATCGTCAGCCATATCTGTTTTTAGTCAGTTTATTCAATATTTTATCAATGTCCCGTCCCTCTAAGTCGATATGAATCAACATTTTTCAACCCGACCTTTCGTAACGGAGCACAAAGATAGTAAAAATGACGGAAAAAGGGCAAAACCTGAAGACAAGCATGAATGAAGAAAAAAAACATCAATTTTAAAAAAAAGTATCAATTTGTTTGTACAATAAAAAATAGTGTGTATATTTGCAGACCAAACGGTCGGTTTATGAATGAATCTAGGGAACATATCTTAAAAACAGCCTTTGTGCTCTTTCTGCAGAAGAGCTTCAAGGAAGTAACACTCAAGGAGATCGTCGAGAAAAGTGGCCTCTCCAAGGGAGCATTCTATCACTACTTCCCCAGCAAGGAGAAGCTGTTCAGGGAGATTGTGGAGACCTTCTATTTCTCACAGATGAAAATAGATTTCGACAGTTTCCGGAAAGATTCATTTCATGGATTCTATCACGACGTAATCCGTAACAGTGTAATGAAGTTCATGGACCTGAAAGAGTTCCTCAGTGACACCAACGACGAAGACGACATCACCTACTTCACTCTGGTGCTCGATGCCGTCAAGCTTTTTTCCGGATTCAAGGAACAAAGCGAAAAAATGCATGCTATTGAGTTGAGTGCCTGGGAACAGGTTATCCAGTCTGCCTTGAACCGCGGTGAAATAACGAGCAAAATGACCGCCCTGCAAATCGCGAAGCTTTTTATCTACTCTTCCGACGGCATGGTGGCACATCTGGTGATGGAAGGTAAAATTAAAGAGGCGCAAAATGAAGTACTTGCCCTTTACGACGGCTTATATGCCGATTTGAAAGTATAATTTTTTTTTAATTCAAAACATGCCGACTGGTCGGTTTTAATTTGGGCATAAACATACCGAACAGTCGGTTTTACATCCAAGGAAAGAAATGACAACAAGAACAGCCATCGTTACCGCACTGCTCTGCTTGTTGATTCAGCAGATGCCGGCGCAGGAAAAAGTCATATCATTGTCCCTAAAACAATCCTGCCGGCTGGGGATAGAACGGCATGCGGATGTCTTGAATGCTACCCTGCAACAACAGAAAGCCGGTTACATCGTGCAGGGAAAGGAAAGTAAACGATATCCTCAACTGGAGGGTTACAGTCGATTTGGATATAACTATGCGATACCGAAGCTGATCATTCCCGGTGAGATCTTCGGGCAGACAGGGTTGATGGCAGTGGAGATAGGTACCCGTTTCGAGTGGACGAGTGGTTTTAGGGCGACACAGCTGCTGTACAACCAAAGCTACCATACATCGCTACAGTTGGCCCGAAGCATGGAATTGGTGGAAGAGCTGAACCAGCGGCAGAAAGAAGAAGAGGTCATCTATCAGATCTCACAGCTCTATTATCTGTGTCAGGCCACCCACCGGCAGATTGGGCAGCTGGAACTGGCTCTTCAGAATATGGAACAGCTACGCGCAATAGCAAAACAACAGTATGAGAACGGGATCATCCGGAAGGTAGACCAAGCAAGAATTTCGGTCAATCTGAACAACCTGCAGACAGAGGCCGATCATCTGCAGCAGCTTTACATGCAGCAGCTTGGCATGCTGAGATACCTGACAGGCTTACCTGCCGATACGAAACTGATCCTCACCGATACCTTGTCGTTATCGCCCACTCCCATGCTGCCTGGTGCGGCGGATAGGACACGCAGGGTGGAATTGCAGTTACTGGACAAAAAGATCGAAATGACCAAACTGACACAAAAGATGAACCGACAGGCTTATTTGCCCACGCTCTCGGGATTCGGCGAGTTCTATTATCAGGGACAACGCAATACGTTCGACTTTTTCCGGGGGGGTGACGATAAGTTCTACAAGGTCGGTGTGGTAGGCATCAGCCTTCATATACCGCTATTTGACGGTTGGGAGAAAAAGGCGAAGACCAAACAATATGACCTAGAGCTGAGACAACTGAAAAACAGCCAGGAGCAGGCTGCGGCCTATTATTCGAAGGAATTTACCGATGCTGCCCGGCTCTACGAAAGCAGCTACAAAGCCATTGTCCGGCAAAGAGAGAACATCAGGGTGGCTGAGGAGACCTATGCGGTGAGTGTGCAGGGATATCGTCAGCAGCTGGTACCGTTGTCCGACCTGCTCCTGTCGGAAAACAGTCTCACGGAAGCACGTCTCTCCTATTACAACGCGCTGTTGCAGCTGAAAAATGCGGAACTGGTATTAATGAAAGCGAAAGGAACGCTCGAATTATTGCTGATAGATCAATCACCCCGATAACATGACAAGTGGGATAAAAAAACAACTGAATCATATGAAAACACTAAAATCAATCGCAACAGTCACAACAATGATTTTCGCGTTAATCATCACGGCAATCATCCTTGTTGCCAACAGAAAAAAAATGAACGATGAACTGGCCGCCTTCCAACAGTTCAATCCGGTTGTGCCGGTTGAAGTTATCTCCCCCTTGTTGCAGGCGGTATCACGAACATATGTCGGTAATGGTGTGCTACAATCGGGTGCTGAAGTGACCATTCTCTCCGAAACATCGGGAAAGGTTTTGTCTGTCCATGGAAATATTGGCGAACGGGTACGACGGGGCCAGACCCTGGTAACGGTGGAAAAGGAGGTCTCCGAAAGTCTGTCGCGGCTGGCGAAGATGAATCTGGAAAATGCAGAAAAAGACCTGTCACGCTACAACAACCTGGCTGGTGGTGAGGCGGTGACCCCACAGCAACTGGAAGCGGCCAGGCTGAAGTACCAGGATGCATTGACTCAATTTACGGTAGCGAAGAAACAGCTGGAAAACACCACGATCCGGGCGACCGTCAGCGGGGTGATTTCAAAACGGATGATCGAAAAAGGATCCTTCCTGATACCCTCCCTACCGCTGTTTACCCTGTCGGAACAGGAACAGCTGATCTTCCTCATGCATATTCCCGAACAGGAGGTGATGAAGCTTCACTCCGGCCAGGAAACACGTATTTCTATTGACGCTATGCCCGGGGAAGTCTTCACGGGTATCGTGCGGGGCATCAGCAAAACTCCCGACCTGGCGGGACGATATGCAACGGAGGTGTTGCTGCGTAATACCGACGGCAGGCTACTGGCGGGGATGAGTGGCAGGGGCTCATTCAGGTATGACTCAGAGGACGAGGCCCTCGTGATTCCCCGCAAATGTATTTATGGCAGCATCAAGGAAGGAAAAATTTTTATTGTCAGCGGCGATACAGTGATGCAGCGGCGGGTTAACGCCCTACCGTTGAATGAAAACGAGGTCATCGTCATAGCAGGGATCCGAGAAACAGACAGGATTGTTGTTTCCGGACAGATCAACCTGGAAGAGGGCAGTAAGGTGAGCATCATCAACGCCAAAAAAACAAGAAAATGAACCTATCAGAATTATCGGTCAGGCGCCCTACCCTGGTGGTGGTCGTCTTTGCCATGCTCACGTTTCTGGGTATCATGAGCTATCGGTCGCTGAAATATGAGCTGATACCCGATTTCAGTTCTCCTGTCTTCACGGTGACGACGGTTTACCCGGGTGCAGGTCCTCTGGAAGTGGAAAACAGTGTCTCCAGGCAGATCGAAGAAGCGCTCTCCGGCCTGAACAACATCGATGTGATCCGGTCCGTTTCTCTGGAAGGAGCCTCCATGGTCATTGTCACGCTGAAGATTGATGCCAGGATAGATCCTATTGTCAATGAGGCCGTACGCAGAATCCAGGCTATCCGCGGTCTGTTGCCGCCACAGGCAATGGATCCGGTCATCAGGAAGTTCTCGGTAAACGAGTTACCGGTGATGACGTTGAGTGTGCAAGCCAACTTGTCGCCTACGGCATTGTACGATGAGCTGAACTATCGGATCAGTCCGGCTTTTGCCAGGATAGAAGGGGTAGCAGAGGTGAACTTTCTGGGAGCTACGGAGCGGGAGATTCAGGTCAATATTGATCACGACAAGCTGGCTGCCCACAACCTGTCGGTGTTACAGGTGGTCAATACCATACAGTTGTCCAACCACGATTATCCTGTGGGCAGGATCTCCAATGATCACACCCAGACCATGCTGCGCTTATCCTCCACCTTCATGCATATCACCGATATGGCAGCGCTTATCATCACCCGTCATCCCGACGGATCACTGGTGAAGCTGGAGGACCTCGCAGAAATCATCGACACGGAGAAGGATGCCGCTTCGCTTTACCGCGTGAACGGGAAGCCGGCGGTAGGGATTGAGATAACCAAACAGGAGGGGGCCAACACCGTTGCGGTCTGTAATGCGATCAAAGAGGAGATCGCATCCATTGAAAAAAGCTATACTTCGTCGCAGATGCAGTTCACCGTACCTCATGACGGGTCACAGATGATCATTGATGCGGCCGATTCGGTGAGTCTCGATTTGTTGATGGCAGTGATCCTGGTGACGGTAATCATGTTTTTCTTCCTGCATAGTGCCCGCAATGCGGTGATTGTGATGGTGGCCGTACCTCTCTCCATTGTCTCCACTTTTGTGGGGATCAGCCTTTTCGGCTATTCCCTCAACCTGATGACACTGCTGGCACTCTCGCTGGTGATCGGGACGCTGGTAGACGATGCCATCGTGGTGCTTGAGAACATTTACCGACACCTGGAGATGGGCAAAAACCGGATGCAGGCAACGGTGGACGGTATACGCGAAATAGGCCTGAGTGTAGTCTCCATCACCCTGGTACTGGTTGTCGTCTTCCTCCCGGTCGCAATGTCCGACAGCGTTATCTCACCCATCATCGCCCCTTTTGCCATCGTGATCACCCTGTCGGTCCTGATCAGTCTGCTGGTGGCATTTACTGTTGTACCCCTGCTGACCTCCCGTTTTTCGAAACTTGCATCCTTCGACGGGAAAGGATGGTGGGGTACCCTGATCCGTGGTTTCGAATGGGTGCTCACACAATTGTCCGACGCTATTCAATCGCTGTTGCAATGGTCGTTACGGCATCAATGGACAACCATGGCTCTGGCAACCACCCTGTTCATCGGATCCCTCCTGTTGTTGTCAGGAGGGTTTATCGGCAGTGAATTCCTGAACATAGGCGATACGGGTGAATGTATCGTCAGGGTGGAGTATCCGAAAAACTACACCCTCGCACAGAACAACCTGATGACAAGAAAAATAGAAGAATTTATCAGCCGTAAGCCGGAGGTAACCGCCATCTATTCTACCGTTGGAGGTGGGTCGGGATTTATGGCGGTCCAGAGCGGCGATGATCAGTCGGAGATCAATATCAAGCTGGTAGAGAAAACAAAGAGAGATATCTCCTCCAATTTATTTGTAAAAAGGCTCGAACGAGAACTGAATGAGACTTTCACCGACGTGAAGGTAGAATCGGCAGTGATGAACCTCGTAGGCAGCGTAGACGATGCACCGCTGCAGGTGGTCTTTCAGTCGGCTGACACCGATACGCTGCTGGCTTTTGCTGAAAAGATGAAAAGACAGATAGCGGGGATCCCCGGCACGAGCAATGTCAGGCTGACGGTAGAGAGCGGTCATCCCGAAGTGGTGATCAGGACGGACAAGGAGAAAATGGCGCATCTCGGACTCACCCCCTCCGTGGTAGGTTCCACACTTTATACCTCTTTCAGCGGCAACAGTGATCATAAGTTCAGGAGCGGTGATTTCGAATATGCTATCAATGTGCGTCTGGATGCCTTCAACCGCCGGTCAGTGAGCGATGTGGAAAACCTGACTTTTATCAGTCAAACCGGTCAGGCAGTCAAACTGCGGCAGTTTGCCACGGTCACGGAAGAAGCGGGGACATCGAAAAGAGAACGCTATGGACGTATATCCTCCGTCGTACTCGAATCGCAGGTGCTGGGCCGGACGGTAGGTGAAGTGGGCAATGACATTTTCCGTCTTCTCGAGGAAACGGAACTACCCGACAGGGTCACCTGGCTCCCCGAGGGTGAACTCAAATACCAGGCAGAGGCGTTTGGCTCACTGGGTGAGGCGTTACTGATAGCGATCGTGCTGGCATACCTGATCATGGTTGCCCTGTATCAGAGCTATCTGCATCCTTTTGTCGTGTTGTTTTCCATACCGTTCTCCATCATCGGCGCCCTGCTGGCGCTGGCGTTGACGGGACAGGCACTCAGCCTGTTCAGCCTGCTGGGTATCATCATGCTGGTAGGGCTGGTATTGAAGAATGCCATCTTGGTGGTGGATTTCACCAACCAGCTGCGCGGTGAGGGAAAGGATATCCATGCAGCCTTGACGCTGGCTGTCAGGCTCCGGTTCCGTCCGATCGCCATGACAGCCCTTTCCACTGTGGTGGGGATGTTGCCCATCGCCCTGTCGCATGGCACGGGCAGCGAGTGGAAAAGCGGCATGGGATGGGTCATCATCGGTGGCATGACCAGCTCGATGCTGCTCTCGTTGATCGTGCTACCCGTCGTATACAGCCTGGCGGAACAGGTAAAACAATTTACGAAGAGATGCATAAAAAAATAAGCTCTCTACCGACAAACCGACATGATGGGTTAATGAAAGCTATAGGATCGGGCAAGAATTCACCGGGTGTACTTATTAGTGATGACATTTATGGAGACTTTGTTTCACATCATCAGTGTCACCAGTCTTTTCTATGACTAAAAAAAGCCGTTTCCGTATGTTCGTTTAAAATTGTAATTTTACACGGTTTAAAATTCTGATTGCAGGAAGCGTTGGAATAACAGAATGGAACGAATGGATTACAGGGACACCGTTTTTATTTCAGTGGTAGAAAACCTCAGTTTCTCGAAAGCAGCCGATGAGCTAAACATCAGTCAGCCTGCGGTAACAAGGCACATCAAAGAGTTGGAAGAGAGGTATCACACCAACCTTTTCGAACGTAAAGGCAACAAGATTTACCTGACGCGGGCAGGAGAGAAAGTATACCACACGTTTAAGCTGATCGACCGGCAGTACCGTGAGCTCGATTTTGAGGTAGGGGAACTGCAAAACACCGTTGCCGGCGAGTTCAGAATAGGTGCGAGCTCGACCATCGCACAATATGTGATACCCAAAGTGATCGCATCGTTTCATAAGCGGTATCCAACGATTAAAATCCATTTAATGAACGGAAATTCGTTTGAAATGGAGAAACAGTTGATGGAGAACAGCGTGGACATAGCGCTTGTAGAAAACACCTCATCCCAATCGGATATCCGGTATAAAAAGTTTCTCGACGATGAACTGATCGTGGTCACCGGCTCCGGAAGTGTTTATGCTAAACGGGAAACCATCACCCAAGACGAGCTGTCGCGACTCCCGATGGTGTTAAGGGAACAGGGTTCCGGCACACTGGAAGTCATAAAAGAGGCCTTTTCCCGGCACGGGATAGATAGTGAACACTTCCATACACCCATCCACCTGGGCAGCACGGAATCCATAAAAAATTTCCTGCTCGATTTCGATGGCGTGGCTATTGTATCGGAAAAAGCGGTCTCCGGCGAACTGCAACTGAAAACCCTTGTAAAATTAAAGGTTTCCGGATTTTCCATTCCTCGCCAATTCCGCATAGCCTACAAGCTGGGACATAAAAGCCGCCAGGTTGAACTGTTTGAAAATTTCCTCCTTAATTATAACATATAGTTATACATTATAAGAATAAAGCATTTGCTTATATTATACAACGATACTACTTTTGTCGCCTTAAAGTATCGGAATGAATAATAAAAGTTGGCTTTATTGGGTGGTTATCTGTTTTTGTTTTCTACCTTTTGTTTCACCGGCGGTTGCACTCTGCATAGGCATTGTTTTTTCTTTTTTGGGAATCAGGCACGATTCCATTCACCGGTATACCTCAAGGGTTCTACAGGTATCGATTGTTCTCCTGGGCTTCGGGATGGGACTGGAAGAAGTGATCACTGCGTCAAAAAGTGGCTTCGTACAGACGCTCATCTCAGTATCCCTGGTGATGACCGGCGGGATTGTCCTTGGCAGGCTCTTGAGGGTTGAAAAAAACACAACACTGCTGATTGCCGCGGGGACGGCAATTTGCGGAGGAAGTGCCATTGCGGCTGTGGCACCCATCATCAAAAGTGAGAATTATCAAAATTCGTTTGCCCTGATCGTGGTGTTTGTTCTGAACGCCGTAGCCCTGCTGCTCTTTCCCCTTATCGGGCAACGGCTCGGGTTGAGCCAGGAAGTTTTTGGCAACTGGGCAGCCATCGCCATACACGATACCAGCTCGGTAGTGGGAGCAGGAGCCATCTACGGAGAGAAGGCACTGCAGGTGGCCACTACGGTGAAACTGATACGTGCCTTATGGATTATCCCGCTCTCCATCGTGCTGGCTTTTTTCAGCAAAAACGGCGACAAGCGTTCAATCAAATTCCCCTGGTTTATCCTGCTCTTTGCGGCAGCCATATTCTTTGCTAACATTTTTCCTGCTTTTGAGTCCAGCTATGCCCATTTCAGCTGGCTGGGAAGAAGGGCAATGGTTGTCGCACTGTTTCTCATCGGTTCCAACATCACCCTCCATCAAATCAAACAGTCGGGAACCCGGTGTTTTCTGTTGGGCGTTACATTATGGGTGGTAACGGCAGCCTTCTCACTTTTTCTGTTAACGCGGTAATCAGGCTTCTTGACTACAAGCAACGGTTACTCACCGGAAGTAACGCATCAGTTTATTTCGACGGTCTCAAAATCAAAAAATTACAGTTTTTTGATACAAATAATTTCGTTAAAATAAAAACATTTCGTATTTTTGCAACTTGATTAGAAAGATAGTATTTAGGAACATTCTTAACAAATAAAAATTCAAAAAATTATGATTAAAGTAGGTATCAACGGATTCGGACGTATCGGACGTTTGGTTTTCCGGGCAGCTCAAACAAGAGATGACATTCAGGTGGTAGGAATCAACGATTTGCTTGATGTAAATTACATCGCATATATGTTGAAATACGATACTATTCACGGCCAGTTCACCGGAACGATTGATGTGAAAGACGGCCATTTGGTGGTAAACGGAAAAACCATCCGCGTAACAGCTGAAAAAAACCCGGCTGATTTGAAATGGGGAGAAGTTGGTGCGGATTACGTTGTTGAATCTACCGGTTTATTCCTTTCTAAAGACAAAGCTCAGGGCCATATTGATGCAGGTGCAAAATATGTGGTTATGTCGGCTCCTTCTAAAGACGACACACGCATGTATGTATGTGGCGTTAACGAAAACACCTACACCAAAGGTGAGCAGTTTGTGTCAAACGCTTCATGTACGACCAACTGTCTGGCTCCTATCACTAAAGTACTGAACGACAAATTCGGCGTTCTCGAAGGTTTGATGACTACCGTTCACTCTACAACAGCCACTCAAAAGACTGTTGACGGCCCATCCGCTAAAGACTGGAGAGGCGGCCGCGCAGCATCGGGCAATATCATCCCATCTTCCACAGGAGCAGCCAAAGCAGTAGGAAAAGTTATTCCCGAACTGAACGGAAAACTGACCGGTATGAGCATGCGCGTTCCTACCCTGAACGTTTCTGTAGTTGACCTGACTGTACGTCTGGCAAAAGAAACATCTTACGCAGAAATCTGCGCTGCTATGAAAGAAGCTTCAGAAGGTGAATTAAAAGGCATCCTCGGTTACACTAGTGACGACGTGGTTTCTTCCGATTTTATCGGTGATGCACGCACGTCAATCTTTGACGAAAAAGCAGGTATCCAACTAAGCCCGACTTTCGTTAAAGTAATCAGCTGGTATGACAACGAGTGGGGTTACTCAAACAAAGTACTCGACCTGGTTGCACATATGGCAAAAGTAAACGGATAATCGTTTATTAACACATACGCAAAAAGCGCTACCCGAAAAGGTGGTGCTTTTTTTGTTGCCGTTTCACAAAAAAAAGAAAGGCCGGCCGGAGTATTCCGATCAGCCTTTTTACCTCTTTTCCGGTATATGTTAAGCCGGATGAATTGCTTCTGTAGGGCAAACTTCTGCACAAGTACCGCAATCGGTACAAACATCGGGATCAATCACGTAGATATCACCTTCAGAGATTGCCTCAACCGGGCATTCATCTATACAGGTTCCACAAGCAATACAATCTTCATTAATTACGTAAGCCATAATAAATAATTTGTTAGTTAATGTTGTGTGATTATTTTATTTCCATAAAACTCTGCACAAAGATACATAGTTTTTTAAAAACAAGAAACTTTGTTTTGCACTTAGTTTGGGACAAATATTTGTTCTTTTTATGGTTCAAATCAGAAAAACAAGCTATCTAGCTGATTATCTATATCTTTATCGTTACTAACGAGGTGCTATTTTTACGATTTCTAAATAAGATACAATCCCGGGGAGATTTTTTTCATTCCGTTTATAATAACCTTGCTTTAAAATCGTTTAAATTGTAATGAGAAAGATATTCCTTCTGGTTATTGTGCTTTCGGCCTTGTCTGACCCAACATACGGGCAACAACAGAAACTGCAGAACCGGCCATACGCCGACCATAAGATCTTTCACCTGGGATTTACGATAGGGGTGCATACGCAAGACCTGATGCTGACACAATCGGGACACACGGATGAAAACGGCGAGGTATGGTTTTCAGAAATCCCGTCCTATTCACCGGGATTTAGCGTGGGAATCATTACCGATTTGTACCTGAACCGTTTTATGAACCTGCGGGCAATCCCCACATTGCATCTGGGAAGCAAGAATCTTGTATTTAAGGAACAGGCTTCGGGCGAAACGTTTAAAACAGGCTTAAGGAACAATTATGTTACCCTGCCCCTGCAGGTGAAACTGGTGTCCACCCGCATTAACAATTACCGACCTTACCTTGTGGCGGGAACCTACGGCAGTATCGAGCTGGCCTCGCGAAAAAATCAACCAATCTTACTGAAACCCTACGATTACGGAGTTGAAATCGGTATAGGTTGCGATTTTTATTTGCCTTACTTCAACCTTTGCCCCGAGCTCAAATTCTGTTTCGGACTGAACGACATGCTCGAAAAGGACCGATCCGACCTGACCGACAAGGAATTGATAAAATATCCGCTTTCACTGGCCAGAGCCACGCAACGGATGATCGTACTGAGTTTTAATTTTGAGTGACAGGAGTGAGTGGTAAGTCGCTATACGTTTTTTTTCTCTTCACGTAATAATTCCACAAGATACTGCCTTTGAACTTTGTAGGAATATCGGTAACCAATCTTCGTTTTAAATTTTCGCGGCGATCGTGCCGGAAACCGGGCATCATCCTGAAGAAGTCCCTGTGTGCTTCAATAACCGATTTAGCATTGTCGAACTTTCCCATAGATAATAAATGCAAAAAAGCCAACGCATCTAAAATCAACCGGACGGTAAAAACAACAAGCAGGCTCCTTATGCGGGCATTCTTGTACAACATCAACAAGTTGTTCCGGAAATTAAGGTAGGTTTTTCTCGGGTTCTCTTTCTCCAGCGATGCAGCACCCACATGATAAACCACCGATTGCGGCAGGCATTCGATTCTTTTTCCACGCGCATTCAGCCGCCAGCAAAGATCGATCTCTTCCATGTGCGCGAAAAACCGCGCATCGAGGCCACCTGCTTCGAAATAATCTTTCCGGCGGATACACAGGCAGGCTCCGGTGGCCCAAAACACCGGGATTACCGTATCGTACTGGCCCCTATCCTGCTCCACGTTGTCGAGGATCCTTCCCCGGCAAAAAGGATAACCGAACCTGTCCAGAAAACCGCCGCAAGCGCCGGCATATTCAAACCCGGTCTTGTTTCTTTGTGCCAGGATCTTGGGTTGGAGGGCAGAGACACCGGGGTGCTCATCCAGGTAGCTGATCATGGTTGAAAGCCAGTTTTCGGTAGTTTCTACGTCGGAATTCAGCAATACCACGTATTCCGCGTCAACCTGCCGCAATGCCTTGTTATACCCTTCCGCAAAGCCGTAATTCTTATCGAGGACAATGAGTGGCACCTGCGGGAAACGGGTGTTTAGAAAATCAACCGAATCGTCGGAAGAGCCATTGTCGGCAACCACCACTTCGGTTTGGTGATCCAACGTGTGTTGCAACACCACCGGCAGGAACCGCTCCAGTAATTTGCGTCCGTTCCAGTTCAATATCACTACCGATGTCTTCATGCTTCTTGCTTTTTCGACCGGGACCATTTATTATGCGACCATAAATAATATGCCGGATCGTTCAATATCGTTTCTTCCAGTTTCCGGGTATATTTCTCCGTTACAGTAAATTCTTCCTCGGCGCTTGCATCTGCCGTGATTACCGAAAAATTCCCCACATAATGCCCTCGTTCCACCTTTTTGATGTCGAGGTAAACCACTGCCAACCCTAGTTGGCGGGCAATTCGTTCCATACCGGTCTGCAACAACGTATCCTGATTTAAAAATGTAGCCCAGTATTCGTTGTTGTGTTTTCGCGGCCGTTGATCCGTTAAAAATCCGATAACCATCGCCTGACCCTCATTTCTCTTGCGAATGATGGTTCGGTAGGCCGTCTTCATCTCAATGGATAGAGGATTGAACCGGGAGCGGATCTTCAGAAAAAGCTCATCAAAAGCTTTTGACTTCAGGGTCTTGTACACCTGTCCCGGCTCTACTCCGGGCAACAGATACAACGCTATTGAGGGCACCCACTCCCAATTTCCGTAATGCCCCAAGCTTAACAGGCAGGTATTCCCGTCTTTGGTGAGCCGGTTGACAATCTCAGGGTTCTTAAAAACCATGCGCTTGCGAATTTCTTTTTCGGAGATACGCAAGGTTTTTACAGTTTCCACAAAGTAATCACACAGGTGTCGGTAAAATTTCTTCTCGATCTGCAGTATCTCTTCCTCTTTCTTTCGAGGAAAGGAACGCAGAAGGTTTTTTCGGACAATCTTTCTCCGGTAACCGACCAGATAATACACCACTATATAGAGAACATCGGAAAGGATATACAATACCCGGAACGGAAGCATTGCCATAAGGTACGTTGCGCCGTAGAGTGGGTAAAACCCGATTCCTTTTCTGTTTTTCCCGGTCATCCTTTTGCGAATTATTCTCCAAAAACAGCCTCCATAGCCATTTCGTCTTCGTTATACTCTCCTATTTTCACACCGGTTATCTTATTTACGAGCAACGGGTTATAATCCGCATACAACCTCACGTAATTCTCAGTGAATCCGTGCATCCTATTTCCGTGTCGCGTGTGTTCGAAAAGCACTTTTCTGAAACCGTCCTTTTGTGATTCGTAGAAACTACGCAACTTACGGTCGGAGATGTCGTGCAGTTCCTTGCTCCGGTTGTGTTTGGTGCGCGGGTCTACGACGTGCCCAATTTCCAGGGCCTGCGTTCCGGAACGTTCGGAATAAGTAAAGACGTGCAGCTGTGAGAAGTCGATCGACTCAATAAAATCCCGGCCTTCCTCGAAATACGCGTCCGTTTCACCGCGAAGCCCCACAATCACATCCACACCGATGAACGCGTGCGGCATGGCAGATTTTATTCTTTCCACCTTGCGACGGAACAATGCCGTGTCGTATTTTCTCTTCATCAGTTTCAAAACGGCATCGCTGCCAGCTTGCAGCGGAGTGTGGAAATGGGGTGCGAACCGTTTTGAGCCCGCCACAAAATCGATGATCTCATCCGTCAGCAGGTTGGGTTCGATGGATGAGATGCGAAACCGTTCGATGCCTTCCACTTCATCCAAGGCTTTTATCAAATCGAAAAATGTTTCGCCGGTAGTATGCCCGAAGTCCCCGATATTAACACCGGTAAGCACGATCTCCTTTCCTCCCTGTACCACCACATCCTGTGCCTGTTTAACCAGATCGGCAATGGAGCCGTTGCGGCTCCTTCCCCTAGCGTAAGGGATGGTGCAAAATGAACAGAAGTAATCACATCCGTCCTGTACCTTCAGGAAATACCGCGTGCGGTCGTCGGCAGAGCAAGAGGGAACAAAAGTCCTGATTCTATGCGTTTTAGACGTAACAACTTCTCCCTTGTCTTTTTTCTTCAAATCATCCAGATAACGGATAACATCCAGCTTCTGTTCCGACCCCAACACCAAATCCACACCGTCGATGGAGGCAACTTCATCGGGTTTGAGCTGGGCGTAACAACCGGTAACCACTACAAATGCGCCGGGATGGCTTTGAATCATTCTCCGAATGGCCTGACGCCCTTTCTTGTCGGCCAGTTCCGTAACGGAACAGGTATTTATGACACAAATATCAGCCTTCTGCCCTTTCCGGGCACGCAATACTCCGGCATGAAGCAATTGCTTGCCGATAGCAGACGTTTCCGCAAAATTCAGTTTGCAACCCAATGTATAATATGCAGCCGTTTTATTTTCAAAAACAGTTTGATCGATCATGAATAGAAATGTTTAAGTTTCGCTCGTGTTTATTGCCAATGTACAACTTTAAACGATTTATCTGTTATCGTAACACACGCGAATATTGAATATTTATATAAAAAGCCTCGTTTCCAAACCGCAAAAATACAAAATTTGCCTCAATTTAGCGGTAGTATTTCTTTGTCAATCTATAAATTCGTATTATTTTTGCACACAACTTAAATATTTGTGCAAAAATAATGATACAACAGAACTTCATAAAGATTTACGAAGAAAGTTTTAAGACGAACTGGGAATTACCTGCGCTGTCCAACTACAAAGACCAGGAGACTTTATCCTACGGCCAATTGGCTGAAAAAATTGCACGGATACATATCCTGTTTACAGAGCTTGGAATAGAAGAAGGGGATAAAGTGGCGTTGATCGGGAAGAACCACACCAGCTGGTCGGTTATCTTTCTGGCTACTTTCACTTATGGAGCTGTCATCGTACCTATTTTGCACGAATTCAATCCCGAGAGCATGGAGCATATCATTGCTCACAGTGAATCGAAATGTATCTTTATTAACGAAAATATTTGGGAGAACCTGGACAAAGGCAATATTAAGCTTCCTGTTTTTTCGCTTCCATCATTTAACTTGCTTCAAAGCGAAAATAAAAAAACAAGAAATCTTACCGGCAAAATAGATGCTCTTTTTGCAAAAAAATACCCCGCCGGGTTTCACCCGGAAGATGTTGTTTATGCTGACGTGGACAACGATGATGTTATCTGTCTGAACTACACATCGGGAACCACCGGGTTTAGCAAAGGGGTCATGCTCACTGCGAATAATTTTGCCGGGAACATCACCTATGCACATACCCTTGAGCTGCTTTTCCCAGGTGAAAGGGATTTGGCGTTCCTGCCAATGGCTCATGCTTACGGGTGCGCATTCGATTTTCTATATGCCCTTTCTACAGGTGTTCACGTTACGCTCCTTGATATTATTCCTTCGCCGCAAAATCTTATTAAGGCGTTTCAGGAAATCAAGCCGAACATCATTATTACTGTTCCACTTATTTTCGAAAAAATATACAAAAAGAGGATTCTTCCGATTGTCGACAAGCCCATCATGAAAACACTGCTCCAAATCCCGGGAATAAACAACATGATCTACAGCAAAATAAGAAAATCGCTCATCGATTCCCTGGGTGGAAATTTCAGGGAGGTAATCATTGGCGGAGCAGCTTTGGGAAAGGATATTGAAGCGTTTTTCTACAAAATAAAATTTCCCTTTACCGTAGGTTACGGAATGACAGAATGTGCCCCACTGATCTCTTACGACCACCACTATGAATTTGTTCCCACCTCCTGCGGTTCTGTTCTGGCGGGCATCATGGAAGCGAGAATTGATTCTCCCGATCCGGAAAATGTACCGGGAGAGATTCAGGTTCGTGGAGAAAATGTGATGAAGGGTTACTACAAAAACCCGGAAGCCACAAAAGCCGCATTCACCAAAGACGGATGGCTGAAAACGGGCGATTCCGGCATTATGAGAGGCAGAAGGCTCTTTATTAAAGGGCGCATCAAAACCATGATCCTCGGGCCAAGCGGACAGAACATCTATCCGGAAGAGATTGAGGCGAAGTTAAACAACCTCCCGTATGTAGCAGAAAGCCTCGTCGTTGAAAGAGAAAACAAACTGGCGGCGTTGGTTTATCCCGACTTTGCCGCCTTGGAAGCGAGCGGCCTTACTGCCGGTCAACTGCCGCAGATCATGGATGATAACAAAGGTGTTTTAAACAAACAGGTGGCCAATTACGAGAGGATCAGCTCTCTGATAATAGTTGAAAAAGAGTTTGAGAAAACTCCGAAAAAAAGCATTAAACGGTTTTTATATAACTGAGAAACTGTTGCTTCCAAAAAGCCTGCTGTTACGTGAAAACCGCATCTGGAAAGGACTGTTCACGCCACGCAGGAAAAAGGACTGGAGCCTCATAACCATTGAACAAAACCGACCGACGATTTTTAATATTATTTAACTATACTTTTTTCGATAAACATGTTATATAACATAAAAACAATATAACTTTGCACAGTTTTTTTAAAACCAAGTATTATTGATCGTTTAAAATTATTGAAAAAATGAAAAAAGTATTATTATTTGTAGCTTTGGTAGCTACCCTTGGATTTGCCTCTTGCACAAACAAACAAGCTGAAGCTGAAAAAGCCAGATTAGACAGCCTTGCTGAAGTGGCTAGATTAGATAGCATCGCCGCTGTAGAACAAGCTAAAGCTGACAGCATCGCTGCTGCCGCTGCCGCTGCTGCTGCCGACACTTTGGTTGAAGCTGCCGCTGCTGCCGTTAAGTAAGAAGGAGTTCGAAAAAATCACCTGAAGCCATCCTGAGCGGGATGGCTTTTTTATTTGCAGTTCTCTCAAAACAGCTTAACTTTGTGGATATTTCAAAAAACGGATTATACAGATATGAAAAAAACAGTTTTTGTCGCTTTACTTATTTTCGCCGTGTTTTCCTCGTGCGTTTCTAAAGACAAAAAGTACTTCGTAAAAGAACTGGCTTTCCCCGAAAATATTACACCCGAACAGAAAATAAAACTGGCGGCCCACCTCACTCCAACCGACCAGCAATACGAGTGGCAACAGCTGGAACTGACAGCATTCATTCACTTCGGGATGAACACTTTTACTGGCCGTGAATGGGGTGAAGGAAAAGAAGATCCGGTTCTTTTTAACCCGACAGATTTTAACGCGGAACAGTGGGTTGTTTCCCTTCAGGAAGCCGGATTCAAGATGATTATTCTCACGGCCAAACATCACGACGGGTTCTGTCTCTGGCCCACGGCAACCACCAGGCACTCCGTACGGTCATCGCTGTGGAGAGACGGGAACGGCGATGTTGTCCGCGAAGTAAAGAATGCCTGTGACAAGTACGGAATGAAGTTCGGGGTTTATCTCTCACCGTGGGACAGAAACGCCGAAAGTTACGGTGATTCCCCACGATACAATGCGATGTTTGTGGAACAGTTGAAAGAATTACTGAACAATTATGGTGAAGTTCACGAAGTCTGGTTCGACGGTGCTAACGGCGAAGGCCCGAACGGAAAACGCCAGGTTTACGATTGGACGCGTTTTTACCAGGTGATAGACAGTCTTCAGCCCAAAGCAGTGAAAGCCATTATGGGCAACGATGTCCGTTGGGTTGGAAATGAATCGGGGCTGGGACGCGAAACGGAGTGGAGCGTAACCCCTCTGAACCCGGACATTAACGAGGCCGTTGTCGCAGAAAACAACCGGCTGGACATCAACCCCATGTCCAAGGATTTAGGTAGCCGCAACCTTATTGGCGAAGCTAAAAAACTCTATTGGTACCCTTCGGAAGTGGATGTTTCCATTCGTCCGGGATGGTTTTATCATCCTGAGCAGGACCACCAGGTGAAGACGCTGCAGCAGCTGGTCGATATCTATTATCAATCGGTTGGGATGAATTCGGTCCTCCTGCTGAATATTCCTCCCGACAAACGCGGCTTACTGCACGAAGCGGATGTGGCTAGGCTGAAAGAATTTGGCGCATACATCAGGAGTACTTTTGAAAACAACAGGATAAATACCGGAAACACTGCCTGGACCGCCAACAACGGAGAATTCAGGGAATTTACCGTAACCGGCGACACCGTCAACACCGTGATGTTGCAGGAAGACATTAAAAAAGGTCAACGCGTGGAGGTGTTTAAAGTGGAAGGATTTATTCACAATGAATGGAAAAAACTGGCAGAAGGGACTACCATCGGATACAAGCGATTGCTTAAATTTGATGATTGCGCTCCTTCCAGGATCCGGGTAACCGTCACCGAGACCCGCGAAAAAGCTCATATCCTTGCCGTAGGTGCTTATCGCGCCCCTCAGATTTCAGAAACATCCGGCGAATTGAAGCTGAGCGACGTGTCCAAAGAAAAATGGACCGTCAAAAGCCACAGCCCGTTGATTGTGGATATGGGCGAGGTTGTTTCCGTTAAAGGCTTCACCTACAAACCCATCAGTGAAAAAGAAGCGGTCTTCAACTATGCTTTCAGCATGAGCGACGATGGAAAGACATGGACCGGATTGAAAAAAGGTGAGTTCAGCAACATCAAAAACAATCCTATTCCACAATTTGTAAGGTTCGATAATGACCTGAAGGCAAGGTTTTTCCGGTTCGAAACCATTATCGGGACAGAAGGTGGAAAACCAGGTGTATCCATTGATCAAATAGGTATTCTCACTCAATAACATCCAATGAAAAAAATAGTTACCGTATTATTTATTTTTATCGCCGCCTCTGCATTTCCGCAGAAAATAGACGATGTTTTTAAAACAATGCCCAACTCCATCTTACCGGGATTATCGGACGGCAACAGGACCATGCTTCTGGTGGATACCGGAAAAACGGTCATCCCCTACTCCCTTGGGGAAATAGAGAAACTGGCTTATGCACCGGATTTTTTAAAAATAAAAACTTCCGGAATTGGCTCAACGCAACTGAAACTATTACCGCTGATCAACGACACCCAGATTATTTGCGTCATTAGAACCGTTTGTGGAAAAGCATGCGACAGCAACATCCGGTTTTACTCTACCGATTGGAAAGAATTGGAAGCAAAAACGCTTTTATCGCATATTTCTGCAGCATCTTTTTTCGATTCATCAAAAAAAGATTCCGAAAATTATAAATTTGCACTATCTTTGCCGGATATTTATCCCGTTTCGGCTGAATTTGAAAACGGCTCAAACGCGTTAACACTGAAACTCGATCTGGAGGGATACCTTTCTGATGAGCAACTAGCAGAGGTTAAGCCGTTTATAAAAAGTGAAACAATCACGCTGAACTGGAACAATATTTCTTTCAGGTAATTTCTGCACCCGTAGTTCAATGGATAGAATATCGGATTCCGGTTCCGACGATGCGAGTTCGAATCTCGCCGGGTGTACAACAGTTATTGATAATCAATTAATTAGGAAAACGTCGGACTAAATGTCGGACGTTTTTTTGTTAAGCCTTAGCTTTTTCCTGAATTTTCTCTGAAATGAAAACTCTTAATATCTTCATTTCGTAAAGTTACTTTGATTGTCTTTTTTTGACTAAATTATTGAAGAAAAAAGAATATCCTAATTGGTTTGTTTAAGATAATATTTTGCTAACTTTGACTTTTTAACTTAAATAGATTAATCAATAATTAAGAGTCAGGTTTTTCCAATCATGACAATGAGGAAAAATAAAGCCTGGTGGTAGAATATCAAATAATTCATGCACGCTAATACACTAATGCCGTTGAGTAACGCAAGTTTCCACAGCTGTAATCGAATTTTAATATCTTTCGTAAACATCCCCGATTATGAAGGGATATACGAATGTTATAAATCGAGTATTTACGAAAGTTGTTTATTTATTGCGTAAACAACACGTTAGGCAAAATTTAAGAAACCCTAATAACACAGATAATTCAAAGCAAGATGAGTAAAAACAAAAAACCAAATAAGAGACATATTCCCATGATTCCACAGAACAAACCACAACCACATCCTGTCCAAATGCCACCAATTTCATCGACGATGCTTGATAAAATGGTAGATGGTAGAGAGTTTGAAAGACTATTGAAATACCAATATCATAACTTGAATGTTATTGGAGAATTACAGAAAAGTATACAAGAAATTAAAGCAATAAGAAAAAGACCTGTTGTTTGCTATGTTGCAAATGTTGTCAAACCAACAAGTTCCTCAATATCAATAGATGATTCTGATGATTTGCCATTCAACGAAATGATTGCATCGTTACCTCCAGACGCTAAAGACATTGATATTGTTTTGGTAACTCCAGGTGGTTTTGCTCATCAAGTTGCAAAGTTTGTTAATAAACTTAGGCCAAGATTTGATAATGTTGGATTTATATTGCTTAATAAATCAATGAGTGCAGGTACTATCTTTATAACATCTGGAGATGAAATTATAATGATTAATCAGTCACAAATTGGCCCCGTTGACCCGCAGGTTAGAACTAGAAATGGTGAATTTGTGCCAGCACAATCAATTTTGACTCTTATTGATGAAATAAAAGTTCGAGGTGAGGAACTTTTAAAAAAAGGACAGAAACCAGCATGGACTGATTTGCAAATATTAAATGGAATTGACCCAAAGGAAATAGGGAATGCAATGAATGCAAGTAACTATTCTATACAAATGGTTGAAGAATACTTGTATAATTATAAATTTAAAAATTGGACAGTTCATTCAGATGGTGTAACACAAGTTTCAGATGGAGAAAGAAAAGCAAGAGCTACCGAGATTGCAAAAATGCTTTGTGACCATGGAAAGTGGAAGAATCATGGTCATGCAATAACAAGAGAAGCTGCGTGGGATGTATGTAAATTAAAAATTACACACGCAGAGAATATTGCAGGATTAGATAAAGCAATGAGAAGAATGTGGGCATTATATTATTGGCTTTTTGAAAACTTACCATTAACAAAGGTGTTTATATCAGAGAATTATTGTATTATGCGTAACGATAACAATGGAGTAAAAAAATAATATTATGGAAACAAAAGAGACTCTATTAAAAAACTTAGGATTTTCTAATGAATTCCTGAAAGAATTAGGAAACAATCCTTACGAGAGCAATTTTGAGAATTCTGACAAAATTTATACATGTTTTGATACTTTGGATACAAGTGAATTAGACTTGACTTCACTTATAATTGAGAAAACAGAAGAACCTTTAAATTTAAGTTTTATATGTGTGACTGAATAAAAAACTTTGCCTAACATCGTATATAAAACATTTGGCAGTCAGTGGGTTATCGAGCGTTTCAGCCCGTATCAAAAGTACTTGTAACTTGACAGATAAGTGCTTCGAAATGCCAAACGTTTCATATACGTAACCGTTAGCTGCAAGCGTATTACGACACGACACAACAGAAAATGACCGTTAAACAGAGAAGAAAAAGTAAACCATTTTGACAGGTGACAGACAACATAAAGACCATACTTCAACAGGACATTTGAGCCGACACTCAAGCCGACCCAATGTTTTTTATTTTTTTTCCACCGCATATTTTTTAAAACCATTTTTGAAGGACAGCCACCGCACAGCAAGCACATTTGCATTTTTGCCAACGCACAAGCCGACCCCAAAAATGCAAAAGAGCTTGCTCTTGCCTACGCACCCAAGCCCACCCACCACCCTGACACAATACGAGTGGATTTCAAGAGAAAAACGGGTAGACAACGATATTAAATTTTAACTTTGACAATTGGAAAATTGAAGTAATAAATGACGACAAAAACAGAAACAAAACAGTTTCAATATGAAATACAAAGCTATCAGGAGGACTGTGTTACAAACATTACCAGTCTTTTTGAAAGCCTTCGCCAAAAAGTGAATTTTGGTGAGGTGCTGACAGCACACCACAAAAAGAATAAATATAACTTTCCGGTTCAAGACACTAAAAATATTGACATTATGATGGAAACGGGAACGGGGAAAACGTTCACGTTTATCAAAACGATTTTTGAACTGAGTAAGAATTTTGGCTACAAAAAATTTATCATTCTTATCCCTACTGTTCCTATTCGCGAGGGAACAAAAACAAACCTAGAGGATACCAAAGATTATTTTAAAAGCTTATACGCCAACGAAAAAGAAAAGGAAATTGAAACCTTTGTTTACGAAGGTGGAAATATTTCAGCCGTTAGACAATTTATTGGCACTTCGCATTTATCGGTTTTGGTAATGACACCAAGTTCATTCAGCCACAAAGACAATATCTTAAACCGACCATTAGAAAAAGACATTAACACGCCTGAATTATTTGTAAACAATCAAGAACCGCCAAAGTCATATTTGGAATGTTTGAAACGACTAAATCCAATCGTGATAATGGACGAACCTCACCGCTTTGAGGGAAACGCTTTTAAAACATATTTTGAAGGTTTTGAAAATTACTTTTTGCGTTTTGGTGCTACATTCCCAAAAAAGAAAGATAGTTTGCCTTTATCCAATGTAGCGTATGTGTTAGACAGCATTTCTTCGTTCCGACAAAGTTTGGTAAAGAAAATTGTGGTTTATACGCAAGACGTAGTTGAGAACACAGACACACTCATTGGCATTGAAAAAGTTGGAACAGTTAATAAAGCCTTTGTAAGCACTTTAACCAATGGAATTATTGCAAGACGGGAATTAGGCGTTGGGGCAGTTTTCAACGGTAAAAGCATAAAGAAAATAAACAAAGACACCATTGTTTTAGCGGACGACACCATTGAAAAAGTTGATTATTCTTTGTCGGACGAATCATTGCGGGCAATGATTAAAGAAACAATCAAAATTCATTTTGAGAAAGAAAAAGGTTTGTTTGAGCAAGGCGTAAAAGCACTCACTTTGTTTTTTATGGAAGCCGACACCAGTTTATTTCGTGGCGACAATCCAAAAATCAAAACCTTTTTTGAAGAAGAATACAAAAAGCAATACACCGAAATTGTAAGCAAACTTGACCAATCAAGCGACTATTATAAATTCTTGCAAAACGATTTTGACAGCGAAAATACTTTACAAGTTCACAAAGGATATTTTTCAGGCGACAAAGGAAACGCAGACGAAAAAGTAAAAGCAGGAGTTGACGAAATTCTGAAAGACAAAAAGAAATTGCTTTCGTTTGAAAGTCCTACCCGTTTCATTTTCTCCATTTGGGCATTGCAGGAAGGTTGGGACAATCCGAACGTGTTCACCATTTGCAAACTTTCCAATCAGGGAAGCGAAATATCAAAATTGCAACAGATTGGAAGAGGTTTACGCATTTGCGTAAATCAAAACTTACAGCGGAACACACTTAAAAATCTGAATGACGACCAAGAAACATTTTGGAAAATCAACAACCTTGATGTAGTTGTATCAAGCAAAGAACACGGCTTTGTTGAGGCAATTCAAAATGAAATTTTAAGCAACTCATTCTTGATTTCTGAAACATTCACAGAACAAGAACTCATTAAAACACTCAAAGAAAAATCAGGTTTTGACGATGATACAATTGTTACTTTGGTTGATGATGTGCTGAAGGACAAGAAAATGATTGTTCGCAAGGCAATTGTTGACGGACAAAAGATTTACGAAAAATCGCCTGAATTTTCAGCTTGTAATTAGCAAATTTACAATGTACAAAAAATGGCAATGTTGAGTGTACAACTTTTGGCAATATCCAATGTACAGGTTTAACATTACATTAACTATCTCTTTTTTATTGTATTCAACTGTTTTTTTATTCTTTCTCAAGGAAAGTTTTCCGGTTGTCCATACGGTAACCGTTTCCCTCGAACCTGATCACCTCGCAACGATATAGCAGTCGATCCAGGATGGCTGTGGCTAACACTTCATCATCCAGTGTCTCCGCCCACTGGCTGGGTGACTTGTTAGTGGTGATGATGATCGAGCACTGCTCATGCAGGTGATTGATCAGATTGAACAGAGCCACCGCTTCACTCTTTTGCACCGGGAACATCATGATGTCATCTATGGCAATCAGGTGTGCCTTGGTGTATCGCTTGTAGGTGCTCATTGCCGATGAGATGATTTCTTTCCTGTTGAGCACGCCTATCAGGTCAGCCATGGTGGTAAAATAGGCCCTATAACCTTTCTTGATGGCATCATTGACCAGTCCCCCGGCCAGGTATGTTTTGCCCGTACCGCTTGGACCCATCAGCACCAGGTTGTATAGCTGATCGACCCAGAGCAGCTCCCTGAGCTGTGTCATCTGCCTTATGCCGATGCTGCTCGAGGCCTTGTAATCGTACTCGTCAAGCTCGTGTGCACGTGGCAGACGGGCCAGTTTAGTCCTGCGCCGGTAATCATTCAGCTGTCGCTGCTCCAGCTCTTTTACAAGCATGTTCTCCAGGAAGTCCGCGTATCCCGGTGTATCTATGCTCGCCTGGTGAAGCATCGGCTGCAAGTTTTTGCTCAGGTATCCCAAACGAAGTATGCCGGCATATTGCTTCATGTTTTCTATCTGCTTCATAGCTCCATGATTTGATCGTACCGGTTTATCTTGCTTCTCTCGGGGATGTATGCATCCGTGTCATACTGACTTGTTTGAACACCGTCATGCAACACGCTTACAACAGGCAAGGGCTTCTTCTCCCGGCGTTTTAACTCCCGGTAATGTGATGCGGCTTCTTTCAGGTAAAGGGCGTTGTGGAGCCCATTGTCGAGGCAGTAATCAAGTGCGCTGCCAACGATCTCCTCACCATATTCGCCCATCACCTCCCTTATCATTTTCAGATTGTCTCTCAGATAACGGGGCTTATACTTGTGTATCTCCTCTATGAACAGGTACAAAGTGTTGTTGCCCTTCCAGATCGATAGGACTTCCTGCTTGAAGACCTCGAGCCTGGAGTTCCGATCCCGTCGATAAGTTGTGCTGCCGATTACCTTGCCTTTTTCAAGACTGACGGGGTGCTCGGCCAGAAGGATGCCTTGCCGGTTGGAAAGCGAAAGGGTGCCATCCTTGACCTTGAGTAATACCTCCGGTCCCTTCCCGTTATAGGTGCCATATGGGACCCTGTAGAAGTTCCCCTTGTAACTGATTGTGTTATCTTTTCTCACCGTGTAGGTGGGAATCTCATCCCGGGGGATTGCCGGTGAGGGGCGAAAAAAAGGAGAGATGCTCCTTTTCAATCAACCACACGTCATGGGGCAGGCGCTTCGTCGTGGCATGTTTGGTGCCGTTCGCCTTGCGCTCCAACCAGCTCAGGGCTTCCTCGTTGAGGCGATCTATATCGTGAAAGGTACGCGCGCGAAGAAAGTTGTTTTTCACGTATCCTACCACGTTCTCGACCCGGCCTTTGCTCTGGGGATCGGCCTTGCGGCAGAACTCAACGCTGATACCGCGTTCATCCCTGTAGCGACGAAAATCATCAGCCAGGAGATAATCGCCAAGGTTCTCACTTTTCAGAAACACCGAGTCCTGATCATAGAGAAGCTTCCCGGGGATACCCTCTATATACTTGAAGGCCTGCTCGTGAGCCTGGACGGCTGTTTTCCCGGTGAAGGGAGTTGTTTGGAAAAACACATATTTGTAGCGACTGCGTGACAGGACAAGGGCAAAAAAAATAAACCCTGCGCCTACTGCCGTCCAAACGTCGCATCTGTGCTGTACCGAAGTCAACCTGCGCCTGGCTGCCATATGCAAACTCTTCCAGGGCTTCCGTCTGGCGGATCTTCTCCGGTACAGGGATCTTCTCCTGACGCCGCACGTGCTGGACAAAGTTGTATACAGTCTTGCTGTTCACCTTCGGCAAGTCGGCGTATTTCTCCTTCAGCCGGTCTTCTATCACTGCCGCCGGCAAACCATTGTCTATACTCAATAAGGAAAGAACGTCCGGGTAATATGGCGACAGAACAAGTTCGTATACACGTTGTTTCATTGAAAACTCATGAAACTCTTCTTCACTCATCTTCTTGTACCTGGAAACAGTTCTGCGATCAACACCCAACTTTTTTGCAATTTTACTGTCCGAATTGCCCGGATTACTGGAAAGTTCTTTAACTTCGTACCACATACGTACCTTTCTAAGGTCATGTATCTGAGTCTTCATAGTGTTTGTATTTTTTGTGAATTACAAATATATGAAGACTCTTCTTTAACCCTTTTTATGTACATTGCATATTGCCAATTTCTGTACATTCAATCTTGCCGAAAATTGTACATGCGAAGTTACTGATTAC